>NZ_JANYUY010000071.1 GCF_025060755.1 Paenibacillus doosanensis | reverse complement strand
AATATGGACTTAAAACGCTCTTGTAATCTGCATGCACATGAATGACGAACATCGGAAAGCCGTATGAGGGAAAACCTCACGTACGGTTTGATGAGGAGGGGCAGATTTCTCTGCCCTTTACTCTAGGGAAATGATGCGCAGCAATTTCCTGCGGATATCCGTGGGCTCCCCCAAAAGTAAAGTCGACCCTACCCATAGAACGATCCCAGAGGAATGGTTAGACGCCGATCCAGCTTAGGCCGGATGCGGACGGAATAAGCTTCAGAGCATCACGTCACTTTTGGGGGATTGGTTCCTGCTTGGCGCCCTATTGCGTTCTTCGATTTCCCGAGAACGGTCTGAACGCTGAATTTCGCGAATGCGCACGATTGACAAATAAATGAAAGTTTTAGGCAAAATTGCGTAAAGATTCAGACAATTCATTTGTGATATTATGTAAACGCTACCAAATTGATTGCGTCCTTAGGACTGCGATCGATTAAATTCCTTAGTAAAGGAGGACAAGCAGTAACGTTCAACATGATGCACCGCCAAGGGGGGGTGCCGTAATTGCGGAATGCCATGCAGGAACATGAGGAGGAGATCTATTGTACGCTTTACAAAGACGTTTGTCCGCTTGTTTGTCTGCTGTGCTTGTGTTGACCCTGGCTGCGGGAATCGGCGATGCCGGCGTAAGCCGTGCGGAAGCGGCAGCCTCCGCGGCAGCGGCTTCGGGCTCCATGTTCGACTTCGGCTCGGACACGAGTCCGCTTGCCCCTGGCTATACCCGGGTCTCCAACACCACGATATACACGGCGGCCCGGGGCTACGGGCTCGACCGGTCGGTGAATAACCGCGATAGGGGAACGGCCGATCCGCTGCTGCGGGATTTTACGGTCGGTACGGATTACGGCTTCATGGTAGATTTGCCGAACGGGGAATATTCCGTCCGTGTCGTTTCGGGGGATGCGATCGCCTCGAACAAGACGGATATATCGATCGAAGGAGTCTCTTACGGAACGCTCTCATCCGCTAGCGGCAGCTACGCCGAACTGATCCGGACGGTTCATCTTGCCGACGGACAGATGAATTTCCAATTCGGCAGGGACGGCCGGGCGAATGCGATCGAGATTACGCCGCAGCAGGCTCCGGGCGGACTGAGCGTTTCGGCGGTCACGTATGCGCCCAGTCCGTCCGTCAGTCTCGTATGGGATGCGGTATATGGAGCCAGCGCTTATAACGTATACCGGCTTGCCGACGGAGAGGACGGAGATTTTACCCGGCTTGGCACCAGCACGGAAACATCCTATACCGACCGTACGGTACAGCTGGGAGGCGCTTATCGGTACCGGGTGACGCAGCTGCTGAACCAAAATATCGAGTCGTCGCCGAGCGATTCCGTTTCGGTGACGGTACGCGATCCCGCCGTGCAGCCGCCTGCGGCCCCGACGGGGCTTGCTGTAACCGACGCGGCCAAGACCCGGCTCACGCTCCGCTGGAACGAAGTTCCCGGGACGCTCCAGTATCAAGTGCAGCGTGCCCGGAGCGAACAGGGACCGTTCGCGACGATAGCGACGGTGAACGCCGCCGAATATACCGACAACGACGTATTTACGACGATGGCTTATTATTACCGGGTGACGGCGGTCAATACGGGAGGCGTATCGGCTCCGTCCGAAGTGCTGGCCGTGCCTGCCGTGACGACGCTGAAGCGTCAGATGGAGACGCTGGACCGCAGTCCGGTAGCGGTCAAGGTGGACGGAGGGGTTTATACGGGCTGGCGATTGTTCGGAACCGATCCGAAGAGCATTGCATTTAACCTGTACCGCAACGGGCAGAAGATCAACTCGCAGCCGATAACGGACAGCACCAATTATTTGGATGCAGGCGGCACGGCGGCCGACGCGTATGAGGTACGCGCCGTTGTGAACGGCGCCGAGGAGCGCCAAGGCGAAACGTTCGGAGTATGGAACGACCAGTATTTGGACGTTCCTCTGCAAAAGCCGGACGACGGAGTCACGCCTGCGGGAGAGGCTTATACGTACCGCGCGAACGACGCCAGCGTAGGCGATCTCGACGGCGACGGGAAGCTGGAGCTCATCGTGAAATGGGACCCTTCCAATTCCAAGGACAACTCGCAGTCCGGCTATACCGGCAACGTCTATATCGACGCCTACAAGCTCGACGGAACCCGTCTATGGCGGATCGATCTGGGCCGCAACATCCGCGCCGGAGCCCATTATACGCAGTTCATGGTATACGATCTGGACGGCGACGGCAAAGCCGAGGTGGCGTTCAAGACGGCCGACGGCACGATAGACGGCGCCGGGCAGGTGATAGGAGACGCCTCCGCCGACTACCGCAATTCGAGCGGCTATATTTTGAGCGGACCGGAATATTTGACGATTTTTAACGGGGAGACCGGCGCGGCTATGGTAACGACGGACTATGACCCGCCCCGCGGCAGCGTGTCGAGCTGGGGCGACAGCTATGGCAACCGGGTCGACCGGTTTCTGGCGGCGATCGCTTATCTTGACGGAGAGCGGCCGAGCCTAGTTATGGCCAGAGGCTATTATACCCGTACGGTTCTGGTAGCCTACAATTGGCGCGACGGGAAATTGACGAAGCTGTGGAAGTTCGATACGAACGATCCCGGCAACGCCGCTTATACGGGACAAGGCAATCATAATTTATCCGTGGCGGACGTCGATCACGACGGCAAGGACGAGATCACGTACGGGGCCATGGCGATTGACGACGACGGAACGATCTTGTACTCGACGGGGCTTGGCCATGGGGATGCGATGCATTTGGGCGATTTGGACCCGAGCCGCCCGGGGATGGAATATTTCGGCGTTCACGAAGAATATCCGAATCCGGCCGGATTGGAATTCCGGGACGCGGAGACCGGCGAGCTCATCTGGGGCGTGCCTACCAATTACGATGTCGGCAGGGGGATGTCCGCGGACATCGATCCGCGCTACCTGGGAGAGGAAATGTGGGCGACCGGCGACGCGGGCGGCATCTATACGACCAAAGGCGAGAAGATCAGCAGCTCCAGGCCGTCGGTCAACTTCGGTATTTGGTGGGACGGCGACTTGCTTCGCGAACTGCTCGATCATGATTGGAAAGACCCGATAGGCGTCGGTAATATCGACAAATGGGACTACGTGAATCAGAAGTCGGTAAGACTATTGACCGCCGTCGGCACGAATTCCAACAATACGACCAAAGGCAATCCGTCCTTGCAGGCCGACTTGTTCGGCGATTGGCGGGAAGAGGCCGTATGGCGCACCGAGGACAGCAGCGCTCTGCGAATTTATACGACGACGGCCGTTACCCCGCATCGGCTGTATACGCTGATGGACGATCCGGAGTACCGCTTGTCCGTCGCCTGGCAAAACGTAGCCTACAACCAGCCTCCTCATCCCAGCTTCTATCTCGGAGACGGCATGAGCGAGCCGCCGGTTCCAAGCATCGAGCGCGTGCCGCTTAAGGCGTCTGCCGTGACCGTATCCGCGCCGTCGAGCGAGGTCTTGGCCGGAGAGTCGCTGCAGCTTCAGGCGACAGTGGCGCCCGCGGCGGCTTCGAACAAGGCGGTTACATGGAGCGTACAGTCGCCGGACGGGACGCAGACCGCCATCGCCTCCATCGATGCGAACGGCCTGCTGCAGGTGCTGGCTCCGGGAACGGTGCTGGCGGTGGCGACGGCCGCGGACGGTTCGGGAGCGGCGGGATCGATGACGGTGACGATCGGCATCCCGGGCGGCTCTGCCGACGGAGCGCCGGCCAAAGGCGTATTGTCGAGCGATAACGGCTACGATACCGGTTTGCTGGACGGCGACTATAACATCACGATGAATGTGTGGTGGGGCAATAACGGCACTGTCTATAAGCTGTACGAAGACGGCCGCCTCGTAGAGTCGAGGACGCTCGGCGATCATTCGCCGAACGCTCAAGCCGTCACTACCGCCATTCACGGGAAGCCGAACGGAACGTACCGCTATACTTGCGAGCTGATCAATCGTTACGGAACGACGCCGTGCGAGCCGCTGACCGTTCAGGTCAACCAGGCCAACCCGGCCAAAGCGGTGCTGTCCCACGATAATTGGGACGGGGACGGCAATTACGATATTCGCATGGATCTGTGGTGGGGAACGAATGCGAAATCGTACAGATTGTACGAGAACGGAGTGCTTATCGATACGCAGTCTCTCGTACCCTCTACGCCTTCGGCCCAATCGGCCGTGACCAAGGTCAGAGGGCGAAGCGCAGGCGCTTATCAGTATGTCGCCGAGCTCGTTAACGACGCCGGCTCAACGAAGAGCGATGCGATATCGGTGAAAGTGAGCCCGTAGGGCAAAGCGTTGCAACAGAAGCTTAGCTCGGACAGCCTGTCCGGGCTTAAGCTTCTGTTTTTTTTGTTGTTTAAGAAATGATGCGCAGCAACATCCTGTGGAAATCCGGGGGCTGCCCCGAAAGTAAAGTCTACCCATAGAACGATCCCAGAGGAATGGTTAGACGCCGATCCAGCTTAGGCTGGATGCGGACGGAATAAGCTTCAGAGCACCACGTCACTTTTGGGGGATTTGTTCCGCGTTTCTGCCGATTGTTGTATGAAGACGAAGAAACGTCTATAATGTGCTTAGACTTTACGGGCACGCCGCCTGCCGCTTGGCCGGCAAGCCATAGGCTGCGCGATTTTTGCAGCAGGCGGCTGCCTGAGAGATTCGCAACGGAAAGGAAGAGGGGTATTGTTCGTCCGAAGAGAGAGCCTGAAGCAATATGTGCGCCTATATCCTGTCACCACGGCAATCATCATCATAAATGTGCTGGTTATGGCGGCGATGACCTGGTACGGCTCGTCGAAAAGCAACGCAACGTTAATCCGGTTCGGGGCGATGTTCGATCTGCCTGGAATGGAGCCTGAGCTGTGGCGGTATGTCACTTCGATCTTTATCCATATCGGCTTCGAGCATTTGCTGTTTAACAGCTTCGCCTTGTACGTATTCGCGGCGCCGCTCGAACGGCTGCTCGGCTCGCTGAGGTATGCGCCGTTTTATCTTTTGTGCGGAATCATCGCCAATATCGTCAGCGCTTGGCTGCATTCCGATTACTATATCGGGGCGGGAGCGTCGGGGGCGATTTACGGCGTATACGCGGCTTATTTGTACTTATCGATATTCCGCAAAGACTTAATCGATTACCAAACGAAGCAGACGGTGCGTACAATCGTCATCATCGGCTTCGTCTACTCGCTGATTATTCCGAATGTCGACCTTTACGCCCATGCGGGCGGCTTCGTCGGAGGGTTCGCAGTATCGGCATTGATGACGCTGTTCGTCAAGCGCAGACGGCGGCCGGATGACGAGCGGGAACAAGAAATGCCGTAGCTGCGACTGTGTAATAAGCAAGCGCTTGTGCAATAAGCAGGCTCACTGCGTGCCGAAGCGCAAACCAAAGCCGCTCCTTGTGGGCGGTTTCTGCATGTGATGAGACGGCCGTTTGAAAGCGCTATATATAGAAAAAATCCGGCGGCTTATGACTGGGGCCCGGTACGGTTGGTCCTGCGAAACCGCTTGCAGGCGAGAAAGTGGGCGATAACGGCTAACCGTCCTGCTTCCGCCGCGCTGCGGTCGGCTCGCCCTTTCTTATGGCAGCGGCCCGCTTTTACACCCTGTGCTCCATCCGGAACGCTCTGGGCTGCACGCCGACATGCTTGGTGAAGCAGCGAACGAAGTAAGGGAAGGAGCCGAAGCCGGTTTCCTCCGCAATGCGGCCGATCGGGTCATCGGTGTGAATCAGCAGCCGCTTGGCCATCTCCACCCGATAACGGGTAACGTAGCCGAGAGGCGTGCAGCCGAACGTTTTTTTCATGCAGAGAGCGATATGGTTCTGGTGGAAATGCAACTCCTCGGCGAGACGCTGATAGGACAACGGTTCTTTGTAATGACGCCGCAAATAGACGGCCGCTTTCTCTGCGACCCGTTCATATGGGCGGTCGCCCCGGGTTTCGTCTTCCTCCTGAAGGTGCAGGAGAATCTCATGAAACAGCTGCTGCTGCTTATAGAGCGCCAGAGGGGAAGGTTCCGTGCCGAGTTGCAGGAGATGACGGAATGCATCGAAGACAAGGGAGGGCATTCGCAGCTTACCGCTTCGCTGCAAATAAAAGGAGAAATATTCAATCCGGGCATAAGGCTCCGTTTCGAGCAAGGACGGGGGTAGCGGCTTCTCCTCCGCTTCGAACCAGCGGCCCAGCGTCTGAAAGTGCAGCCAGTAAAAATGGGTTTCTTCGCTGCAGGGCATCGCGGTGCGGTGAACTCGATCCGGCCGCAGCAGCGCGTAAGATCCTGCCGGAACAGGCAGAGCCATGCTGCCTTCTTCGAGGAATAAGCTTCCCCGGGTGACGACAATCAGATCGAAGACACCGATGTTCGAGCGGTTGGCATGTTTGCCTCCTATGGAATAGATATCTTCTCCGCTGACGATATAGTGGGGCATAGGGGGAGCAATAAACTGCAGCACCTCGAAGCGCTCCTTCCGTAACTTTTGTGTGATAAGTACATGATAGGGCAATTTGCGAGCTTAAGTAAAGAATATTTGCGATACGCACGCAGTACGTTGTTCGCTTGCAGCAATGTTGCGATCGGATAAATTGTTGTTGTATTTGAACATATTGCTTCCGGACATCCCATGTTATATTCTAGGCAAGCACTATACTCAAGGTAACCGGGGGAGTCTATGTTAAAAAGAAGGTGTGAGCGGATGAGCGGACCGGTCGGTAAAAACAGAGGCGTTCTTTTTTGGAAAAACTTAAGCTTGGTTCTTCTGATTACAAGCATTCCGATCGCTTTCATCGGTATTCTGCTGTATGTGCTGGGAACCGCACGGATCGAAGAAGAGATGAATAAAGCGCATCAGAATCAGATGAGCCAGTCCATCCAACAATGGAACGATTATATGACCAATTTGGAGCATTCGGTTGTCCGGCTCGCCTTTGACCGAAGCTTGGACGAATCGCTGCAGCAGATGGATTTTGTACAGGACTTTCCGCGAACGAACGAACTTATGAAATCGTTCTCAATGATGACGGAATCCAATTCGCTGATCGACAGCGTCAATTTATATTTGCGCGGTTCGGATAAATTGCTCGGGGACGAGATCGGATTTCAAACGATTCGCTCGGACGAAGATTTGGCGCTGCTCAATTCCCTGCTCGATAAAGAACGGACGATTTATTGGAATTACAGCCTGAGAAAAATAAACGAGCCGGGTTCGAAGTACAAAGCGATCGTGATTAAGCTTCCCGGCGGTCAATTGTACGGTTCGTTCGGCGCATTTATCATTTATTTGAATCAGGGCAAATTGAATATGATGGTGCAGAAGCTCGTTTCAGGAGAAGGGGTTTCTTTTCTGTTCAACGAGAATGGGGACGATTTGACGGCTTCCGGGCCGGCGGACGGCGCGCGGGAGCCGGAAGGGCTGAAGGCCGCGCTCAAAGAAAAGATTATGAACGACAACAGCACCGAAAACATGTTCAAGTACGAATGGGACCGCAGCAGCTACTCCGTATCGTACGAGAAGATCGCCAAGCTGGGCAGCAAATGGACCGTCGTATCGGCTACGCCGCTCTCCCAGGTCACCGCTCCGGTGACGGATCTGTCCATGCTCATTCTGTGGATCAGCGTGACGGCGTTGACGATCGGGCTGCTGCTGTCCTGGTTCGCATCCAATACGATGTATGCGCCCATCGCGCGGCTGAAACGTTTGTTCGAAGCTCCGAGAAACGGGAGGATCGAGGAGAAGGACGAAATCACCTATATGGAAAACCAGTGGAGACAGCTGCTGGAAGAAAGGAAAACGCTTTCCGCTAAAATGAAGCAATCGATTCCGGCGCTGCGCGAAAGCTTCCTGCTGCAGTTTCTGCAGGGCAATCTGTACAATCACTCGGAACGGGAGATTCTGGAGAAGCTGCGGCAGCTGGATTGGGATGCGGACGATCGGCGCTTCGTTGTCTTGGCGGCCCAATTGCACGGCCTGTCCGAGCTCGGCGGCAAATGCACGGACCGGGATGAGCAGCTGATTACTTATGCGGCGTCGAATATTTTGGCCGAGCTTTGTTCCGCCGAAATGAGCAAGGTTCATGTTATCCATTTTCAGGACTTGTCGATCGGCGCTTTGCTCGCGCTGGATGCAAGCTGCTCGAACGAGGCGGCCAAAGCGTTCATCAACAAGCTGGCCCATGATTATATCGCTGCGGTCAACAATGTTCTGCGGCTGAAGGTCACGATCGTAACGGGCAAATTATCCGATTCGATCCTGGAGATGCCCCACGTGCTGGATCAGACGCGCAAAGCGCTGCGGTTCCGCGATCTGCACACGTCCAATCAGCTGCTGGATATGAATCACATCAGGGTGGAGACGGCGCATAACAAGCATTTTCCGGCGAATTTGGAGCGGGAGATCGTGCATGCGGTCAGCATGGGACTGGAGGAAGAGGCGGTCCGGCTGATCCGCGAGTTTATGAAGGAGCTGCAGCGCGATAACAGCACCGAATTCATGGTGCACCAAGGGATGATGAAGCTGCTCGGCTCGCTGCACGACGCCATCCTTAAGCATGACGTGAACTTGTACGACTTGTATGAAGGCGCCCATCTGTACGAGCAGCTGATGCAGCTGTCGGAAGAGCGGCAGATCGTCGAATGGTTTCAATATAAGCTGATCCGGCCTTTTATCAAGACGCTGTCCGTCGCTTACGACAATCAGATGCGGGAGCTGATGGATCGGCTGCTGACGCAGATTCAACAGGAGCTGCTGCTCGACATATCGCTGGACAGGTACGCGGAACAGCTGCAGATGAGCTCGTCCAAGCTGAGCAAAGTATTCCGGCAAATGAACGGCATCAATTTTATCGATTACGTGATCCGGCTGCGCATGGAGAAATGCAAGGAGCTGCTTGTGCAAACCGATATGAAAATTAACGAGGTGGCCGAGCTGCTGCATTACCAGCCGTCGCATCTGATTCGTCTATTTAAAAAAAGCGAAGGAATCACCCCGAGGCAGTACCGCGAAAAGCACAGGGGCAGCGAGCCGTTATTCCTTTGAAGACCAAATGTTTCCAAGTCCTCCCCGCTTTTCGGAGGGCCTTTTTTCATTGTTTAGGAAATGATGCGCAGCCATATCCTGTGGAAATCCGGGTTCTCCCCCGAAAGGAAAGTCTACCCATAGAACGATCCCAGAGGAATGGTTAGACGCCGATCCAGCTTAGGCTGGATGCGGACGGAATAAGCTTCAGAGCATCACGTCACTACCCTGGAAATTACTCTTGGTACCCCATTTCCATTGTCTGTGGTGCCGCGTAGCGGCATGGATGGCTTTTGGGGGATTTGTTCTGCGGGGAACGAACAAGCAAACGAAGCAAGCGAGGGCAATCCGGAGAAGCAGAGCGGTCGCCTTTGTTCCCGGATTTCAACCGTGTCACGGGCTGAACTATTCAAGAAATCCGGGAACAATAGCGATCGGAGGATGCTTTCGCATGCGCAGTCGGCGTTGTTCACCTCTCGGAAAAAAAGACGATCGCCGGAAATTTTGCACGGGATCGCGATAATTTATTATTATTGCCGTTTGCACGAAAGCGATTTACAGTGGGCGTATCAGCTGATTCCGAATGCAGCTTGCGCGGTGTAAAGGGGGGAAGCGGGGATGCAAGCGTTCGATATCATTTGTTTAAGAGGGGAGGAAGCGAGATGGCGATGGATGAGGCTAAGCTGAGGTCTCAGGCAGTCGTGAAGCAGAGAAGCGGACGGATGCTTTGGTCCGATCTGAAACGCGACAAATATTTATACTTGCTGGTTTTGCCCGGAATCGTGTACTTCCTTGTCTTCAAGTATTATCCGATGTGGGGAATCATCATTGCTTTTCAAGATTATTCCCCTTATATGGGCGTATGGAACAGCGCCTGGGTAGGCATGGAGCATTTCGTCCGGTTTTTCACCAATCCGAGCTTTTACATTTTATTCCGCAACACGATGATGATCAGCCTTTTGAGCCTGGTGTTCTTCTTCCCTTTGCCGATCGTGCTGGCTTTGTGCATGAACGAGGTGGGCAATAAATATTGGAAGCGGACCGTGCAGTCCATCGTGTATTTGCCCCATTTTCTGTCCTGGGTCATCATTGCGGGCATTACGTTCCTGCTCCTGTCCCAGTCCAGCGGAGTCGTTAACATGATGCTGGAGCGTATGGGCTACGCCAAGATTGATTTTCTGACCAACGAGAATTATTTCTGGGGGCTATTGACCGCGCAAAATATTTGGAAAGATACCGGCTGGGGGACGATCATTTTTTTGGCGGCGATGACAGGCATCGATTCGCAGCTGTATGAAGCGGCCAAAATCGATGGCGCGAGCCGGATCAGACAAATATGGCATATTACGCTGCCGGGCATACGCAATGTCATCGTGATTTTGCTGATTTTGCGGCTGGGCCATATTATGGACGTCGGCTTCGAGCAGGTGTTCCTGATGTCCAACGGCGCGGTCGCGGGCGTCGCCGACGTCTTCGAGACGTACGTATACCGCAACGGCATTCAGCAAGGGCAGTTCAGCTATACGACGGCGGTAGGGCTGTTCAAGTCCGTGATCGGACTGGCGCTCGTCGTTTGGGCGAACTGGACGGCCAAACGCTTCGGCGAAGAAGGCGTTTATTGAGGAGGAGAGGGCCCTCATGCGCTGAAAGGAGGAATCGTCTAATGAGAGAAAGCTTGGGAGACCGCGCTTTTAATGCAGTGAACATGCTGGTGCTGGTCGTCGTTTCCGTCGTCACGTTATTTCCTTTGTATTATGTATTCGTCGTTTCCTTCACGGAACCGGGCGAATTTGCGGATAAGAACGGCTTTGTCCTGCTGCCGGGACGCTGGAGCATAAGCGCTTACGAATATCTGCTGTCGACTTCGGCGTTCATTAAAGCGACGGGGGTCAGCGCCTTCCTGGCGACGGTCGGCACGCTGTGCAGCCTGATCATTACGTCGGCGTTTTCATTCGGGCTCTCCCGCAAAAGGCTGCACGGCCGGAAGACGATGCTGTTTATGGTGATGTTCACGATTTTATTTAATCCGGGCATCATTCCGCTGTACTTGCTGGTTCGCGATCTGGGCCTCATTAACAGCATATGGTCGCTGATCGTTCCCGTATTGACGAGCGGCTGGTACGTTATTTTGATGAAAAGCTTCTTCGACAGCATTCCGGCGGAGCTCGAAGAAGCGGCGATGATCGACGGATGCAACGAGCTCAGCATTTTCGTCCGCATCATTCTTCCGTTGTCCGCCGCGTCGCTCGCCGCTTTCGGGCTGTTTTACGCCGTCGCCTATTGGAATACGTTTTTCAGCGCGGTGCTGTACATTAACGATTTCACGAAGGTGCCGCTGCAAATCGTGCTTCGCAACATGCTCATCGATTCGGATACCGCCGTCGGCGGGGCGTCCGCGGTAGAGATGGCTTCGGATAAGCAGCTGCCTACCCAGACGATCAAGATGGCGGCCGTGGTCGTATCTACGCTGCCGATTCTTGCGGTATACCCGTTTTTGCAAAAGCATTTTACGAAGGGCGTCATGTTAGGCTCGGTCAAAGGATAATGGCAAGAGACACTTTTTTCCAAAAAACCACGGTGAGGAGAGGTTACTATGCAAAGCTTTAACGATCTGGAAATGAATTGGCGTATCGAGAGCATCGAACAAGCGGTGATGAAAGGAGAGCGCCGCAGATTGGCCGGCTGCAACGCGAGATTGGGCGTGCACGGCAAGGAAGTCGGCTTTCCGCTGCTTCGCGTCACGATCGGCGGCATTTCCGGTTACGGCTGGTCGAGAATTTCCCGCGAGGATGCGCAGGCTTTGATCGGCAGCAGCGTTCGGGACATGTTCTCCGCGGAGCAGTGGATCGAAGAACGGTTCCATGCGATTCAATTCCCGCTGCTCGATTGGCTCGGGCAAGTAAGACAACAGCCTATCTACGAGCTGCTTAGCGGAAGCAAGGCGGCATCTGCGCTGCGGGTCCCGTGCTACGACACTTCGCTGTACTTTGACGACCTTCATCTCAGCTCGCATGAGGACGCCGTTCGCCTGCTCCAGGAAGAGGCGATGCAGGGCTACGACGAAGGCTTCCGGGGCTTCAAAATCAAGGTGGGTCGCGGCGCTATGCATATGGATTTGATGGAGGGCACCAAGCGGGATATCGCCATCGTCAACGGTATTCGCGACGCGGTAGGGCCTGAATGCAACATTTCGATCGACGCCAACAACGGCTACAACCTGAACTTAACGAAGCATGTGCTGAGCGAGACGGCGCAGTCCAAGCTTCTGTGGATCGAGGAAGCGTTTCATGAAGATGACAGACTGTACCGCAACTTGAAGGAATGGCTGGCGGAGAAGCAGCTGAAAGTGCTGATCACCGACGGGGAGGGACT
Source organism: Paenibacillus doosanensis (assembly GCF_025060755.1). Classification (GTDB taxonomy): domain Bacteria; phylum Bacillota; class Bacilli; order Paenibacillales; family NBRC-103111; genus Paenibacillus_S; species Paenibacillus_S doosanensis. The sequence continues at coordinate 24,705 of NZ_JANYUY010000071.1, read as the reverse complement.
AGCGGCGAAGCCTATCGTGGAATGGGCCGAACAAGGGCTGATCGATGCGATACAGTACGATCTGAAGGACTACGGTATCGTCAATTGGCTGAAGCTCTCCAAGCGTCTCGCCCGCAGCGGAGTGAAGGCCGCGCCGCATAACTACGGCGGATTTTACGGCAATTACGCTTCGGCGCAGGCTTATCCGGCGATTGAAGGGTTTATGTTCGTGGAATGGGACGAGGCGCAAATTCCCGGCATCGACACATCGGGATACTCGATCCAAGACGGCCTGATAACCGTCCCTTCGGCGCCTGGCTTCGGGCTGCATATCGACGCGGCCTATTATGAGGGGCTGGTCCGCAGTGCGGGCTGGCGCGTGTAGCCGTTCTTTCCAAGCTTCGAACCAAACATTATTTTGATTCAGGGGGATGATGTCTCAATGAATATTTATAAACGGAACATATATAAACGGTCCGTATCCGGCAAATCGGCGTTTCTGACGCTCTCCGCAGCCGCTCTGCTCTCGTCGCTGACAGCCTGCTCTTCTTCTCCGGGGGCTGCTCCCAAGGACGGGACGGCCGCCAAGGAGGAAGCGGGCAAACCGACGGAGCTGAAAATTATGGTGGACTACACGATCGCCCAGCCGCCGTCGCCGGACAATCCGGTGCTTAAGGAATTCGAGAAAAAAACGAACATGAAGCTGACCGTGCAATGGATACCCGGGGGCGATTACGCCGATCGTGTCAACGTAGCGCTCGCCGCCGGCGATATCGCCGATTTGATTAAAATTCCGAGCATTACGACCCCTTTATTCCGGCAAATGGTGAAGCAGGGGGCGTTCTGGGATTTGACGCCGTATGTTAAGGATTACCCGAATCTGACGGCGCTGGACTCGAAAATTTGGAACAATACCAAAATCGACGGCAAAAACTATGCGGTTCCGGCGGGCCGCCCGTTGGACGGAGGCGGATTCTTCTCGATCCGCAAAGATTGGCTCGATAAGCTCGGGCTGCCGATGCCTACGAATATGGATGAGCTGTATACCGTGATGAAGGCTTTTAAAGAAAATGCGCCGGACGGCAAAAAAGATACGACCGGCTTCACGATGCGCAGCGCGCAAATGATCGAGGAAGTGTTTACCGGAACGGTCGGCAAGTGGAAAGAGAAGGACGGCAAGCTCGTCAATATGACGATGGAGCCCGAAGTTAAGGAAGCGATCGCCTATCAGCGGAAGCTGTATGAGGAGGGCTTGATCCCTCAAGATTTCCCCGTGCTGAAGGAAACGCAATATTGGGAGCTGGCGACCAGCGGGCGCGCGGGAGTGACGGCGGAAACGCCGGAGGCGCTGTTCCGTTATACGATGGATCAATGGAAGAAAGACCCGAATGTGGCTTGGACTCCGATCGTGTCGCTAAGCCCGAAGGCGGGAGGAAAGCAGTACGTTTCCCAAGGCTCCGGGATGAACGGCGTGCTGGCTATACCGAAATCGGTGCCGGAAGCGAAGATGAAGGCGATTTTAAATTTTATTAATTACGGCTCCGGCGGCGAAGGTCTGGATTTGACATTATACGGCATTAAAGACGTTCATTATTCCATTGTGGACGGATTGAAGATCGCCAACGATAAAGCGGTGGCGGACAGCGTCGGAACCGGCTCGTGGGGGAAAATGTTCAGCACGCCGGTCGTCGACTTGTGGCAGTATGCGGCCGGCATGCCGAAGGAGATTTATCAGCGCAATATGAAAATCGCCGAAGAACGCTCGAAAATTTCGGTCGGCGATCCGACGATCGGGCTGGTTTCGGAAACCGATCTGAAGCTGGGCGCAGACTATAATAAGAAAATATCGGATTTGAAAACCCAAGTCATTATCGGCAAGCTTCCTATGGAGGCATGGGATCAATACGTCGAGCAGCTGAAAAAAGACCCGAACTATCAGAAAATCATCGAAGAGATGAATGCGGAATACCAGAAGCGAAAAGCCCAAAATTAAGCGGAATGACGATCAAGACGGAACAAGCGGGGCCGTCTAAGCAGGGAGTGCGCCGGTTTGCGGATGCGCTCCCTGTTTTTCGTTGCGCGTAGGTGCCGGCGATTATTAAAGGAAAGAAATTCCTGAGAGACAGGGAGTTGACGTCCGGACGAAGAATTAATAAATAGCTTGTTCAGCAAGCTTCATAAGGACATAGGGAGGGAATAACCGAATGGCATGGCTGCATGTGCATTATCATTCCGAGGTGCTGCGGATGCCCGTACCGATGGAAGTATTGCTGCCTCAGCACCTGTCGGGGGGATCGCGCACGGTGAGCGATCCGGGGCCGTATCCGACGCTGTATTTGCTGCATGGGCGGAGCGACGACCATACGGCATGGATGAGGCGTACGAGTATCGAGAGATATGTGGAGAGGCTGCCGCTGGCGGTTGTGATGCCGGCCGGGCATCTTGGCTGGTATACCGATATGGCGATGGGCCGCAATTATTTCACCTTTATTACCGAAGAGCTGCCGGCGGTGTGCGAGAGAATGTTCCCGCTGTCCGGCGCGCGCGAAGACCGGTTTATCGCGGGGCTTTCCATGGGGGGCTACGGCGCGATGAAGGCCGGATTGCTGGTTCCCGAGAAGTACGCGGCGGCGGCATCCTTCTCCGGCGCTCTCGATGCGCTCGACATGTTGGAGCGCATCGGCGAGGGGCAGGCGTCCGATGTGTTCGGGAGCAAGGAGCAGCTTGCGGGCAGCAAGAACGACCTGTTTGCGGCGGCGGCCGCCAGAGCCGAATCGGACGCGCCTTGCCCCGAACTGTACGCCTGGTGCGGGACGGAAGATTTCTTGTATGAAGCCAGTGTCCGTTTCCGCGACCATGCGCTGCAGCTCGGGCTTCCGCTGACCTATGAAGAAGGGCCGGGCGATCACAGCTGGGCCTACTGGGACCGCTGCATCGAACGCGTTCTCCAATGGCTGCCGCTGCGCGAGACTGGCACGAGGTGAAGAGGAGGGAATAAGATGGCACTAATCGAGACGCATTGTTTCTCCGAAGTATTGGGGATGGAGACGGTTGTCAACGTGATCGTCCCTCAAGAAAAGCGCCCGTATGAAGGTGACGGCAAGCTGAAGGTGCTGTGGCTGCTGCACGGCGGGTCGGGCGATCATACGGCATGGCTGCGCATGACCAGCATCGAACGGTACGCGCTGGAATACGGCATCGCCGTCGTCGTTCCGGGCGTGCATCATTCCTGCTATACCGATATGAAGCACGGCGGCAAATATTTTACCCATATCGCCGACGAGCTGCCGAACACGCTGCGGCATCTGCTGCCCCGGCTGTCGGCCGCGCGGGAGGACAACTACATATCCGGCCTGTCGAACGGCGGATACGGCTGCTTGCGGGTCGGTCTGGCCCGGCCCGGGCAATATGCGGCGATCGGGGCGTTCTCCGCGGGCGACAAGTCGGACATCGCCTTCGAGAACGACGGCTCCCAGCGGGCGTACGACCGCGTGCTGCTGTTCGGAGACGGAGATATCAAGAACACGGATAACGACCTGAAGCATCTGGCTCGGCAGGCTCTGGCCGGATCGGCGGTACTGCCGAGGGTGTATCATGCCTGCGGCAGCCTGGACCCTTGGCTCGATCTGAACGAGCTCGTGCGGGATTTCTTCGTTTCGCTGGAAGGCAATCCTTACGGCTATCAATACCGTCAGGCGGAAGGCCACGGCCACACATGGGAGTTCTGGGATGCGGAAATTGTCCGGTTTCTGGAATTTGCCGGGCTGACGAAGCAGCCTTCCCGCTACTGCGGCATTTGACGAAGCTGTAATCGAAGGAGGAGGGGAACGGGCCTTGCGCATCATCGATTTATCCTTGCCGATCTTCTCGGGCATGCCGGTTTACCCGGGCGATCCCGAAGTGAAGGTGGAGATCGCTCACACTTACGAGAGCCATACGTGGGAGCTGCGCTCCCTGGCCTTCGGCTCGCACACAGGCACGCATGTCGACGCCGTCTCCCATATGCATCCGGGCGGCAAAACGCTGGACGAGCTGCCGCTGGACCGGTTTTTCGGCGTAAGCTATGTGGTAGACCCCCGTGCTGCGTCGTTTCCTTCGCGCGCGGGATTGTTCTTCCGGGAACCTGCCGGGCTGGAGGTGCTGGAACGCGTCGTTGCGGCCGAGGCTCCGCGCGCCGGGGGCTGCTTGGACGAGCCGCTGCAGAGAGCGCTGCTGCAAGCGGGGATCGTGACCTACACGGATCTGGTCGGGCTGGATCTGCTGCCATTGAATCGAGCCTTCATGTTCTACGGCTTCCCTCTGCGAATTGCAGGCGGCGACGGTTCTCCCGTAAGGGCGGTTGCGGTATTGGAATAACGCCGGATGAGACTGGCCTAAACGGACCGGCCATGGTATAGTGAAATGTACTGCATATACAGGCAAAGGAGAACTAGCATGATCGATCATATCGTATTGGTTAAATTCGGCGAGAGCACGACCCAGAAGCAGCTTCAGGAGGTCGTAAGCCGCTACAAAGCGTTGAAAGGCGAATTGGAAGGGGTTATCGACATTCAGGCGGGGATCAATTTCTCCGAGAAAAATCAAGGCTACCAGATTCTGCTTTCCGTACGGTTCGAAAATAAAGCGGCGCTCGAAGCTTACGGTCCTCATCCGAAGCATCAAGCCGTAGCGGCCTTCATTAGGGAAGTCGGCCGGTTGGACAGCATCGTAATGGATATAGAGATTTAAAAGCTAACGATCGGAAGTGCTATGCTGCCGATTAGTAACAAAATACCTCCTCCTTTTTTTGAAAAAGAAGGGGGTATTTTAATTATACCGGTTAGTTTTGTTAGCTCGATTATTTGATAAAACGGGCGATTTATGGTATAATTCAATTAAATTCAGGTGAAAAGGAGGTGAATGTGTATGTTATCTCGTGATACCTCGTCCAAGCGCTGGTTATCTCTGATTTTAATTGCGGTATTCATGATATTTGCTACACCTACCCCCAGCCTGGAAGGAAATGTGAGCGAGTCCGGCCGGACTGTCGTCTCGCAAGGAATGGAATACTTCTCAAATCAAGCCACGGTTCGCAAGCAAGCTTCTTCGGCGGAACGATTGCGCTTGGCCGCGTTTCTCGCTGCGTTTTTCATTGTTTTGCGCTCCATGACGAACGAAGTTCGCCTCGTTCTGCCTGAAACCAACCTCCTGTTTCATCCCCTGATTGCCCGCCGGCTGGCGCGGATGCTGTTAACCCCTATCAAATTTACTTCGTTATACGTGTAGCCTTGCCTAAAGTAGACCCTCCGTTCTTTTGTTCCCTTCGGTTCGTTTCGTATAAGTCCCGGATGTATTTTGGCAATGTCCTGTAATGAATAGCTTAGTTAACCGTCCCATTTTTCGGAAAATAGGTACAGCGGCTTCTTTGTGCTGCAAAGCTTTGAAAATATAGCGCTTCTTGTCCAGAAATGCCGATGCCGACAATCCCTCTTTGTTTGCGCCTGGCTTCGTTTGAAAAAAAACGGAGGCCGGAGGGCTTGTTTGCCGACGCCCGAATGAGGGCTGCGCCTTACGGTTTGTTTGCGCCTGGAAGGATGCGATTTATAACACAGTGTATCGATTGGAAAAGGGCGTTTTATATACAGAAAACTTCAGGAGGATGCGACCTTATGAATATTAAAGAAACCGAGCTCCCCGGAATCGGGAAGAAGTTCCAGCTCCTTTCGCGAAGCGGGGATAAGATCGTCATTGTGATCCATGACGACGGCAGGCGGGAATGTTACCACTATGAAGATAGGAAGGCGGATGACAGCATCTCGATGATTACGCTCGACGACGATGAGGCGCGCTTGGTGGCGGGAATTATCGGGGGCATGACGTATAAGCCGAAGGCGCTCGAAACGATCGAGATGGCGCTCGACGATCTGGTTATCGAATGGTATCGCGTCGAGCCCGAGGATAAGGCCGTAGGGAAGACGATCGGAGAGCTGAACGTTCGGCAGGCTTCCGGAGCTACGATTATCGCGGTTATAGAGAAGCAGCAGGTGTCCCAGCGGATTAACCCGGGGCCGGATGTCGTGATTACGGCGGGCTGCACGCTGGTCGTTGCCGGGGAGAGGAGGCAGCAGAAGCATTTCAAGACTATTTTAACGAACGGATGTGAATGAGCTTATGAACTACATCGTATTCGAAATCGGCGTCGCTATCGCGCTCATCGCGCTTTCCGGCCTGCTGTCCGCCAAGCTGAGATTTTCGGTGATTCCGTTCTACATATTGGTCGGCATGGCCGTAGGGCCGCATTCATTCTCATGGTGGCATATCGATCTGAGATTTATTTCGAGTGCGCCGCTCATCGAATTTTTGGGACGGATCGGCGTGTTGTTTCTTCTCTTTTATCTGGGTCTGGAGTTTTCGGTCGGACGGCTGGTCAAATCCGGACGCTCGATTGTGGTGGGCGGAACGATCTACATTTTGATTAATTTTACGCTCGGGCTTCTCTTCGGGTATGTGGCGGGACTGCCGCTGCTGGAGATGCTTGTCGTCGCCGGCATTACGACGATATCCTCCAGCGCGATCGTCGCGAAGGTGCTGGTCGACTTGAAGCGGACGGCGAATCCCGAGACGGAGATGATTCTCGGCATCATTATGTTCGAGGACGTCTTCCTCGCCATCTACATTTCCGTCGTTTCCGGCCTTGTGCTCAGCGGCTCGACGTCGATAGGAGGCATCGCGTTGTCGGCTCTTATCGCCCTCGGCTTCATGCTCTTCGTGCTGATCGCCGGCCGGAAAGCCGTTCCTTTGCTCAATCGGCTGCTGAATATTCGCTCCAACGAGCTGTTTATGCTTGTTATTTTCGCCGTACTGTTCATCATAGCGGGATTTTCGGAGACGATCCATGTGGCCGAGGCGATCGGCGCGCTGCTGGTCGGGCTGGTGCTGGCGGAGACGGAGCATATGAAGCGGATCGAGCATTTGATCTTGCCGTTCCGCGATTTTTTCGGAGCGATCTTCTTCTTCAGCTTCGGCTTGACGATCGACCCGCTATCGTTGGGCGGGGCCGTATGGCTCTCGCTGGCCGCCGTAGCGCTGACGCTGGCCGGCAATTTTGCCGCAGGCATGTGGGCCGGACGCAGCGCCGGGCTGTCACCGAAGGCGTCGGTCAATATCGGGCTGACGATCGTAGCGCGCGGGGAGTTTTCGATCATTATGGCCAATTTGGCCAAAGCGGGCGGCCTGCTGCCGGTCATACAGCCCTTCGCGGCGCTGTACGTGCTTATTTTGGCCGTGATCGGCCCTTTGCTCACGAAGGAAACGAAGCTGATTTACGGCGGGCTCGAACGTGTACTCGGGCTATTCGGATGGAGGCGCGGCAAGAACTTGCCGGAAAAGGCGGCCTCTCAAGATCATTGACTATCATATCGAGGAGGAATCGGTATGCGGCATAGCTTTGAATGGGTTGGACTCTACAGTGAAGTTCTTATTCCCGGGGGAAGCGGGCGGAGCGCTTTGTCTGGAAGTCTGCTGTCTCCCGTTCCGGCAAGCTTGCCGGACGGCGGCACGGCGGCGCATGTGCACAGATGGCAATCCTCCGCGATCTTCTGCGCGGCGTTGGCGGCGGCCGTCTTGCTCTCGGCTTCCCGTCTGCTGCGGGGCTCGTCACGGGAGCGGCTGATGCGGGTACAGACGACACGGCCGGAACCGGTCGCGGAAGCGATTCGTCAGGCCGTCGGCCGGGAGGCGGCCAGGCTGAAGAGCTATACGACAAGAGGCGGGGTGACGATGCACCGAATGCAGCTAGTGATTTACAGGCTGGAGGAGGTTGAACTGACGGAGCGGATTCATCGCTCGGACCCCGATGCGATTGTCGATGTCATTCCGCTGGAGGGCTCCGGCGGCCCGGGCTCTGTGGGCAAATGGCCCAAACGTCATAACCGTCCGGATTTACCCGACGTATCCAAATATGGCAATGAACTGTAAGCGCATCGTTCGCAGAAATCGTTAGTGCAGTACTGGAGCTAGCTGCGATGGATGATGAAATCCGGAGGCGCCGCCGATTTGAAGAACGCATTTAAAGAAGCCGAAGGCAGCCTAAAGTAGAATAGAAAGGGAATGAATATGGGGTGGAAAAGCGATAGAGGCCGCCTTTGAACTTCGTGTTGACGCCATGACATACAAACAAATTAACATAACACGAAGTTCAACAGCGGTTGGAACCCCATATCCAATTCTCTCCCATGCTCTAACGTATGGGTTTATACTGGATTTTAAAGGACCTGGGGCCTCAGGTTTTTCCTCAAGTCGGCCCAACGAAAACTTGGCTGTTTTGGCAATCCTAGTGTACCATAAGGAAAAAAGCGTCTGCAGCCAAGGGGGTCCGTTCTCGTGAGACGGTCAGCGTTTCCGTTCTTCAAACCGGCCATGAACTGGAAAATTAAAAACAAAGTATTTTCGCTTATTTCGCTCATCATGGTGATCTGTTTTATGATCACGTATTTTGCGCTGCAATACGCTTACTCGATCTATGACGAGCAGCTGTATTCCAAATCGTCCCAGCTGCTGAACTTATCGTCCAGCGGGATCGAAAGCGAGCTGAAGCGGCTGGAACGGCTGTCGTTCAGCATGGCGACCGACTCGCAAATTCAGAGCTTGCTGCTGTCGATCGACGGCAATACGCCGGAGTTCGAGAAGCTGCGGATTCGCTCCTATATTTCCGACAAGCTCGTACAGTATACCGGATATGAGAAATACGTTTACTCGGTGGAGGTGACCGACAAGCTGGGGGAGCAGGCCTTGGCCGGGCAATCGCAGGTCGTTTCGGGAGCCAAGAGAGAGATGATACTTAACGAATCGGCCAAAGGCTCCGGGGAGAGCCGGTGGATTCTGCCGGACGGCGAGGATGCCACTCTGATTATTGCCAGGGAAATTAGATCGTATCAGAACCAGAACTTTAGCCTGGAGAGAATCGGCACGCTGGTTGTCCGCATCCGTCTGGAAAATATCGTAGACGACGTCATTGCCGGCACCGAGCTGAAAAACGGCGAAATGCGCATTGCGTCGGGAGACCGAATGATCTACCCTCCACGGCTCGATAATGCCGGACTGTCGCTGCCGGAGGCCGAGGAATGGCGTCATGGATACGTGATCAAGCAGCTCAACGGCCGGCCGTATTTCCTGACGCAAATCCAGTCCGGTTATTTGGGATGGTCGTATCACAGCCTCATACCGTACGATACGATCTTTAATAAAATCATTCTGATGAAGCGAATTCTTCTCATCGGCTTTATTGCAAGCTTGCTTGCCGTCATGGCGGTAGCCATCAATTTTGCCCGCAGCCTGACGCGCCCTATCGAGGACTTGATCGGCCGAATGAAGCAGGTGCAGAAAGGCGATTTCACGCTGATGGAAGCGGAGCCGCCCGATCCGGTGACGCTGCAGATGGACGAGGTGGGGCAGCTGCACCGCACGTTCCGAATGATGATGCAGCAAATCAACGAGCTGATTACCGAAAATTACGCCAAGCAGCTGACGATCAAGGAAACCCAGTTCAAAGCGCTGCAGGCGCAGATCAACCCGCATTTTCTGTACAATACGCTGGAATCGATCAATTGGCTCGCCAAAACGAACGGCCAGCCGCAAATTTCCAAGATGGTCGAAGCGCTAGGCTTTTTGCTGCGAAGCTCGATCAGTCTCAGAGAGGCGCTCATTACGGTCGGTGAGGAATTGGAAATCGTGATGTGTTATATTACGATTCAGAGGTTTCGCTTCGAGGAGCGGCTCGAATTCGAGATGGACGTTCCGGACGAAGCTCGGAAGCTGATGCTTCCGAAGCTGACGCTGCAGCCGCTGCTGGAGAACTCGATTCACTACGCGCTGGAACAGATGCTTGAGCCTTGTCTCATCCGTATCCGGACAAGACGCGAGCCCGGCAAGCTCATTATCGTCGTCGAGGATAACGGTCCGGGGATGAGCGCAGAGCTGCTGGAGCAGGTGAGAAAAGGCGAGGCGCGCACGCGCGGCAGCGGCATCGGGCTGAAAAATATCGAAGAGCGGATCGTGCTCGCGTTCGGAGAAGACTATGGCGTCCGGCTGGACAGCGAGCCGGGCAAAGGGACGAGCGTGTCCATTATTATACCGGATGAAACGGGGGATTACGATGTATAAAGTGCTGTTGGTCGATGACGAACGAATAATTTTGGACGGCATCTCGCGAATCGTAGATTGGGCGGGGACGGGAACCGTCCTTGCGGACACGGCGCGCAACGGGATTGAGGCGTTCGAGAAGGTGAAGGAAAACCGGCCGGATATTATTATTAGCGACATTAAGATGCCCGGGATGGACGGACTGCAATTGGCGGCCAAAATCGGCAGGGAATATCCGGAAATAAAATTTGTTCTCCTATCGGGATTCGGGGAGTTTGAATACGCCCGCTCCGCCATTGAATACGGAGTCAAGCATTACCTGCTGAAGCCCTGTAACGAGAACAAAATCATGGAGGTGCTCCATGAGCTGGTCGAGGAGCTGAACCGGGAGCGGGACAGTGAGCAGTTCGTGCGCAGCATGAGAGAAGGCTTGGAGAAGGTGCTGCCGCATGTGAAGGAACAGTTTCTTAAAGAATTCGTCACGAATAAAACGTACGGCAACCGCGATTGGGAATATTACAGCCAACTATTCCGGCTGGAGCTGGGCAGACGCGAGGTGAGGCTGCTGCTGTGCCATCTCGACGGTCCCTTCGAATTCGAGCATCTGTTCGCCGTCAAAAATATCGCCGAAGAGCTGCTCGAAAAAACCGTTCTCAGCTCGACGGTAGGCGATCATGTGCTGATCATGGTCGAAGATCCGGAATCGGTCGGAGAGCTGCACGAGCGGATCGAACGGATCAGGGAGACGTTCCTCAAGTATTACCGGATCGATCTCACTGTTGCGCTCAGCGAAGCGGACGATATTACGCGGGCGAGAACGCTGTATAAGCAGACGCTGGAATGCTTGAACTACCGCTTTTATCTTGGCGAAGGCAGTCTGATCACGGAGCGGGACATCGAGGGGATGAGCCGGGCGGAGCCTGTCGAGCTCGGCTTTAACGAGGATAATTTGATGCTGCAGATCAAGACGGGCAATTGGGAGGAAGCGGCTCATGAGATCGATTTGTTTTTTCAAAAGGTAGGGGAGCTAAGGGCCGACATCTCGACTTCGAAGTCTTACGTTATCCAGCTGTTTATGGCGATGATCCGGCTGGGGGACGCCGAGGATATGCACGGCTATATGGACAAGATGGTGAAGCTGATGCAGCTTGAAACGCTGCAGGCCATCCAGTTGTTTTTCAAGGAAACCGGCCATCAGATCGCTTCGCTGCACTATGAGCAGAACAAGCATAAGCACAGCGCTATCGTCAGCAAGGTCGTAGAAATTATTTCGGAGCATCTCGGCAATCCCGAGCTGTCGCTCAACTGGGTCGCGCGCCAGATGCTGTACATGAATTCGGATTATTTGGGCAAACTTTTTAAAAAGGAAACCGGGGAAAAGTTTTCGAATTATGTGATGAAAACGAGAATTTCCAAAGCGATTGAGCTGATCACTCAAAAATCCGACATCAAAATTTTCGAACTGGCGGAGCAGCTCGGATTCGGCGATAATCCGCAATATTTTAGCCAAGTATTCAAAAAATATGCGGGCTGTTCTCCGTCCGAATATATGAAAACGACGTGATAACCCCGAAGAACAACTCTGTTTTTTAAACAAGGAAAACGGTTTTTTACATTCTTTTTCCCTGTTCGAAGAGCGATAATAGCTATGTAAAGACGATGAATCAGGGGAGGAAATAGAGATGAAGAAAGCGTTGCCAATGCTGCTCTCGCTATCTATGGTTTTGACGGCCGCAGGCTGTGGAGGAAATGCGGCGTCCGATAAAACGCCGGCCATGTCCGGCGACACAGGTTCCGCGGTCGGAAGCAATGAGCCGGTTACCTTGCGCATTGCCTGGTGGGGCGGCCAAGCCAGACACGACTATACGCTGAAAGTAATCGATCTGTATCAACAAAAGCATCCGAACGTGAAAATTGAAGCGGAATATGCTTCCTTCGACGATTATTGGAAGAAACTGGCTCCGCAAGCGGCGGCGAACGGATTGCCCGACATTATTCAGATGGATATGTCGTACATCAGCCAATTCGGCGGCAGAGGGCAGCTGGAGGATCTTCGTCCCTATACGACCAACGGCACGTTGAATGTGAGCGACGTCAGCGCCAACACGCTGAAGAGCGGGGAATACGACGGCAAATTGTATCAAATTCCTCTCGGCGTCAATGCTCTGGGAGCGACGGTAGACCCGGATATGCTGGCCAAAGCGGGCGCAAGCATGCCGGCCAAAGATTGGACATGGGACGATCTGGAGGCACTTGGCGCTAAGCTGAAGGGCAACGGCAAAATTTTGATGGACTACTTGCGTTATGACGTATTCTTCCCGTATTACTTGCGCACGCAGGATCAAAAAATGTATGCGGCCGACGGCACAAGCCTCGGATATACCGACGACAAGCTGTTTATCGACTACTATAAACGTTATCAAAAATGGTATGACGCAGGTTACCTGCTCAGCTTGGATAAACTGGCGCAAAAGAAATCGACGCCTGAAGACGACGAGATGGTGCTCGGCAACGCGTTCGGCAGCTTCGCCTGGTCCAACCAGTACGTAGCTTGGTCTGCGGCAGCCAAACGCAACACGGAGCTTATTCCGATCCCGGGTCCTAACGGCAATAAAGGCTTGTTCCTGAAACCAAGCATGGGCTTCTCGATTACGAAGAACTCCAAGCAAAAAGAAGAAGCGGCGAAATTCATCGACTTCTTCATTAACGACATCGATGCAAACAACATCATCAAAGGCGAACGCGGCGTGCCGATTTCTTCCAAAGTGAAGGATGCGCTGAAGCCTACGCTGTCTCCGTCTGACGCCAAAGTATTCGATTATGTCGCTTGGGCGGAAAAGAACAGCAGCCCGATGGACCCTCCGAACCCTGTAGGCTCCGTCGAAGTTGAGAAGCTGCTCAAGGATTTGAGCGAGCAAATTTTGTACAAGAAAATTTCGATCGAAGATGCGGCGGCGAAATTCCGCAAGGACGCTAACGCGATTTTGGCCAAAAACAAGAAATAACGCCGACGGCGGATCAGCTCCCTTATACATGCGGGGAAGCCTGGTCCGCTTCTTTATTTCCGGGGGATGCGGGCGTTTTCAGGAGTCTGTTTTTTAAACAAAATGAACGGTTTTTTGCATTCTGTATCTCGCGTGGATTCTCTATAATGAGGTTATAAAGCAAATCGAAACATAGCAAACTACGTGCATAGGGGTTGAATTCCATGAAGCTGCGGGACAACAACAATGTGGTCGGATACGTGTTCACGGCTCCGTTTATCATTGGCTTTCTGATCTTTACCTTGTATCCCATTTTATCATCCTTATATTATTCGTTTACCGAGTATAACTTGATGGAAGCCCCGCGTTGGATCGGGTTTGACAACTACGTCAAAATGTTTACGGACGACGATAAAATATGGAAGTCGTTCCAGGTCACGTTCACTTACGTGCTCGCCAGCGTTCCGCTGCGTCTCGGTTTCGCGCTCATCGTGGCGATGCTGCTGAATAAAGCGGCGCGGGGCATCGGCGTGTACCGCTCGGCGTACTACTTGCCTTCCCTTATCGGCGGCAGCGTGGCCGTATCGATCATGTGGACGCAAATTTTCGGCGACAAGGGCCTATTGAACTCGTTCCTCGGAGTCATCGGCATTCACACGGAAACGTCATGGATCGGCAGTCCCGGGACGGCGTTGTGGACGCTTATCGCATTGTCGGTATGGCAGTTCGGTTCTTCAATGCTGATCTTCCTGGCAGGTCTGAAGAACATACCGCATTCGCTGTACGAAGCGGCCAGCGTGGACGGAGCCAACGGGTTCTACAAATTTTTCCGAGTGACGCTTCCGCTGCTTAGCCCGATCATCTTGTTCAACTTGATCATGCAGACGATTTCCGCGTTCATGACCTTTACGCCGGCGTATATTATCTCGCGCGGGGAAGGCGGTCCGCTGGATAATACATTGCTCTACTCGCTGTATTTGTACCGCAGAGCGTTCGTGTTTTTCGAGATGGGCTATGCCTCCGCTATGGCGTGGGTGATGCTGATCATTATCGGTATTATTACTCTCGTACTATTCAAATCTTCGAAGTATTGGGTTCATTACGAGTCGAAAGGGGACAAATAGCATGCCGTCTGCAACGAAACGATTCCAATCCGTCATCTATCATCTTATCGTCGGTTGTTTGGCGCTGCTAATGGTGTACCCGATCATCTGGCTCGCCGTCAGCTCGCTCAAGCCTAATGACGAAATCTTCTCGCAGGCATACAGCCTCATTCCAAGCCGTCTGGAGTTCATTAACTACGTAACCGGATGGAAGGGCTTCGCCGGCAATACGTTCGCTACATTTTTTAAAAACTCGTTCATTATCGTTATTATCTCCACGATCGGCGCCGTCGCGTCGTCGGCCCTGGTCGCTTACGGGCTCGCCCGCATTCCGTTCAAGGGCAGCGGCTTCTGGTTCGGCTGCGTTATGCTCACGATGATGCTGCCTACGGACGTTACCGTTATTCCGCAGTACGTTATGTTCGCCAAGCTGGAATGGCTGTCTTCGTTCAAACCGGTTATCGTGCCGAGCTTTTTCGGAGTTCCGTTCTTTATCTTCCTGATCATGCAGTTTATCCGCACCATACCGCCGGAAATGGACGAGGCGGCCAAAATGGACGGCTGTAATAAATATTCGATCTTCTTCCGCATCATCGTGCCGATGATCGTGCCGTCGCTGGTGACGGCGACCATCTTCCAGTTTTACTGGAAATGGGACGATTTCATCAACCCGCTGCTGTATTTGAACAAACCGTCCCTCTATCCGGTATCGCTTGCGCTCAAGCTGTTCCTGGACGGGGAGTCGATCAACAACTGGGGCGGCATGTTCGCCATGTCAACGCTGTCGCTGCTGCCTATCGTCATCATCTTCTTCGTGTTCCAGAAGTTTATCGTGGAAGGGATCAGCACCAGCGGTTTGAAAGGATAATAGATCAGCAAAGAAGCCGGGAAGTCTGTTGCGAAGGGAGCGTAAGGAGCCCCCTCGTACAGACTTTCCTTGCAAACAGGAGGAGACATGGATATGCCAGCACTTCAATATGACGAAAATGAAATTCGCACGGTGATCGACCGCGTCGTCCGCCGCACGTTCCAAATGGACTTCAACTGGGATTGGCCGGGCGGCGTCGCTTTCTATGGAGTGACGGAAGCGTATGAAGCTACCGGCAACAAGGAATATATCGAGCTGCTGAAAAACTGGGTCGATGAACAACTGGAGGACGGGCTGCCCAAGCTGACGGTCAACGCCGTATCGATCGGGCATTCGCTGATCAGCTTGTACAAAGCGACGAGCGAAGAGAAATATATCGATTTCGCCGTGCAGATGGCCGATTTCCTGAAGCATGAAGCGGTGCGGTTCGCGGACGGCATCTTCCAGCATACGGTCAACTCGGAGGACTACAATTTTCCGGAGCAGGCTTGGGTCGATACGATGTTTATGGCCGGATACTTCCTGGTGCGCATGGGAACGCTGCTAGACCGAAGCGACTATCTGGAAGACGGCATCAAGCAGTATCACGGGCATGAGGACTTCCTGCAGGACCCTTCGACGAATTTGTATTATCACGGCTGGGATCATCTCGCGCAGAACCATATGTCCGGCATTTACTGGGCGAGAGGCAACTCTTGGGCGGCGATCACGATGGCTCGCGCGCTCAAGCTCATTCATGTGACGCATCCGTCGTTTATGGTCATCGAAGGCTCGCTGCGCGACCAATTGAGCGCGCTGGTCAGACTGCAGGACGAATCCGGCCTGTGGCATACGGTGCTGAACGATCCGACCTCCTACACGGAGACGTCCGGTTCTTGCGGCATTGCGGCGGCACTGATCTCCAGCGGCAAAATGTACAATAAATACGTCAACAAGTCGATCCACGGCATTCTCAGCCGGATTGACGAAGACGGTTCCGTGCGCGGAGTGTCCGCCGGAACGGCTGTGATGCGCGACGCCGACGGCTACAAAGGCGTGCCGCATAAGCGGGTGCAAGGCTGGGGCCAAGGCTTGGCGCTTACCTTCCTGTCCTCGCTGCTGACCCGCCAGGAATGGTAGAAAGAACCGAGCGGTTCGAGCGTGCGGATGCGCAATCGCCGCAAAATAATCCCCCTTATAGCATTGGGCTTAAGGGGGATTTTTCTGTATCCTGAAAAATTCCTCTTTACAGGGGAACGTATATTCAATATTGTGTTTATATCTATATTTACCAATATTGGGGAGTGGTGCGGGAATGAGCAGCGTAAACATAAGCCTCAAAAAAGCGGTTGTATCGGATGCGGAAGCGATTTTCGACATGCAGATCGAAGCGTTTCTGCCGCTGCTGGCCAAGTACCGGGACTTCGCAACCAATCCCGCGAACGAAACCATCGAACGAGTGATCAGGAGGATCACGAATCCTAACGGCGGCTTCTACAAAATTATGGCCGACCGGAAGCTTGCCGGAGCCATCTGTGTTTATTGGAAAGAAGACGGGCTGCGCTTCTGGATCAGTCCGATGTTTCTCCACCCGCAATATCAAGGCCAAGGCATTGCGCAGCGAAGCATCGCCTGCATCTTCGACATGTTCCCTCAAGCCGCTTCCTGGGAGCTGGCAACGATAGCGGAGGAAGAACGCAACTGCTACTTGTATGAAAAGATGGGCTTTCGCAGGACCGGCGTGCAGAAAGCGTTAAATGAGCGGGCGACGCTTGTTTATTATGTGCGGGGTGGTTAGTGTGTCTGTGGTTAAGGGGGAGGATGGTTTCCATTCTCTCTTTTTTTGACATATAAGCGTACTATGTCAAATACTTCTTAATAGACTTTTGGGCAAGTCAAACACACCTAACCTTCTTGATTTACAAATATTGGATAGCAACTGACGAAAAGCGTTAGACGAAATCGGTATGTCTCAAACTTGAAAGGAAATACCCCCGTTTTCAATCCTGTTATGCAATCTGGCTGAGTGCAGATAAAGGTCTAACGTACAATTCGCATTAACAGGACGAGGTGGATAAGGCTATACTACGAGGTCTGGGCCTCCTGAATTTGATCCGATCTTCCCTCAGTCCCAGACATAACGATTTCGTCGTTTTTAACTCATCTAGGCGGCGCTAGGTACAATGAAACAGTTAAACTGAAGTTTCTTGTTTACTTCTTTTGCGAGTTGGTAAGACGGATTTGATGAACGGAATGGTTGTCCATCACGGAGCATAGCAAATGCAACTTTAAGCATTTTGTTGCCCATCGCCACGAAGGCGGCTCGCTCATGTTTCCCTCGGCTTCTGAGGCGCTCGTAGAACGGCTTAAGATCTTCATTGTGTAAGCAAAGGCTTCGACCGGCTAAGTAGGTGACATAGCGTAAGTGGTTATTGCCTTGCTTCGATATCTTGCCATATGCCCCCATACCGCCCCCCGTTTGCTTGACGATTGGATTAGTGCCAGCCTTCTTGACGAGCTGTCCGGCATGGTGATAGTGGGATATGTCACCGATTTCTGCGTAAAGTTCCGCCGCTGTCGATACGCCAAGCCCAGGGACGGTTAGCAGTAATTGCCCGTCGGTCTGAAGCAGCAGGCCTTCGATCTCCTTCTCAAGTGCAATGATTTTGGCATCGAAGGAGCGGAGATCTTGCAGCTTCATGCGTAACAGTATAAGTTCGGGACGAAGCGTCTGTTCATCGGGGGCAAGAGATTGCTCAGCAACATGGAGTAGCTTGCGCATGGCTGAGGTTCTCAGCTTCAAGTTATGCTGAATAGACAGCTTCCGAAGACCTGCTTCCCCTAGCTTGCAAACCGTGGCAGGATGCGGATAGTGCTCCATGAAGAACAGGGACGCCTTGCCCCAAAGATCACTGAACACTTTGACTTTCCGGACTCGTCCATTCTGGTGCTCGGCATAGCCCTGATACTCGCGCCATACGATATCCATAATGGTCCGGATTTCCGTTCGAAGGATAGCCCGTTTGCGGACTTCTGAGCGACGGGCGCGGGTGAGAACGCGCAGCTGCCGTTGCAATCCTTCCGCTAAGCGAGACTCTGTCGCCTTATTGCTTCGAATAGCGTGGGCGATGGCCACAAGATCCAGATCATCGGTTTTACACCAACTCAGGGCGCTGGCTCGTTCTTCAAACGTTGTGTAGGCATTGAGAATTTGAACGTGATACCCTTGCTTGGCCATTTGTCTGACGATGTCCTCGTAGTAATGGCCAGTAGCCTCAATCCCTAGAAATAACCGAACGGCCCCGGTGTCCCGAACAGCATTTTCAATTGCGTCATAAAGGATTTGCACTCCAGACTGACAAACCGAAAAGAAGAAGGGTTTTTCGATCACGTCGCCGAAGTAATTGCATATGAGCGCTTTTTGGTGGAGCTTCGCCGCATCGATCGCAACGATGAGTACTTGCTCCAGGTTAACACCTCTTAGTTGTTGACTGAACTTCGTTCCCTTAAAGCCTTGAATATGATGGGACTTCCCCATGCGACTTCAACCTCCTGTGGTAGGGTAGGTAAGATTGAAGCTCTTCGTCAGGTGCTTCCTTCTTCGATAGTAGCTGGGGATTTCCCTTTTCTAAGTGGATTATATTACACGCCAGAATTTATAAGTTTGAGGTTTTGGGGTAAGCGAAGCTTACCCCTTATTTAATGTAGTGGAATGGTCAATGCCAACACCCTTAGCAAAGAGTAAAACATATTATGAATAGCACGTCTGTTGAATAACCACAAAATGGTAGAAAAAAAGCCGTCAACCCGGTAAACTGTTTGTACCCCTACAAACAAACCGAAAGGTGACGACTCCATGAAAAAGTCTACCACGATCCTGTCTATTCTTCAATCGATATTGACGCCGGAAGAAGTCGAATCCATCGTCAACCGATAGGGTACGCAGATAAAGCTCGTAAATTTACAGTGTATCAATTGTTGCAATATTGGTGCACAGCAGCCTATGAAGAATGGCCCAGCTACCGTGCTGGTTCTGATCGCGCTTCCCTCAGTGGCCTGGTGGAAGTTCATTATTCACGATTTTCAAGTAAAGCGGCTGAAGTTCCGTTTGCCGTATTTAAGGAGATTTTTCATTTGCTCGTCCGGAAGTGTAATTGAGAAATCCGGCGAAAGTTGGCTTTCCCGAAGGAACTGCTGCTCATTGATTCGACCACAGTGACCGTAGGCAAAACCCGCTTGCCATGGGATCCTTATCATGGGGAACGATCAGGCGTTAAACTTCACGTGGCTCTTCAAGCCGAAACAGAGCAACCTCTGCAAGTCGAAGAAACCGTTGGTTCCAGACACGATGGACCGGTGAGCGAAAGCCTGACTCAGATGCCTTTCATTATGGTCATGGACCGGGCGTACGGCAAACTGGAGCGACTGGATCGTTCCAAACAAGACGGACAATCGTTTGTCATTCGCTTGCGCGACAACGTCCATCTGGAAAAGCCCAAAGCGTTACGTCGACAAAATCCGATGGAATTACCGGTCATACGTGACATCACCTGTCAACTGGGCACTCCGCAATGTCGTTCGAAAAAGCGCCATCGCGTCGTCATTTTTCAGGACTTCGAAGGCCGTGAAATCCGAGTCGTGACCGATTTAATGCATGTAACGGCGGAGCAAATTGCACAGATATATAAAGCTCGCTGGCAGATTGAGGTCTTTTTTCGCTGGATCAAACAGCATATGAACCTAACTACCCTATTTGGCACAACCGAAAATACGGTATATGGCCAATTGTTTAGCGCTCTCATGGTCTATGTCCTGCTCAAATGGTCATTCGATGCACTTTCCTTAAAAATGCCCCGGCATGCTAGGCTTTCATTTGTTCAATTTTCACGCTTATTTGGTCTGTGTAAGTTACCGATTGAGTGGGTGGTGCGACTGAATCGCCTGCTTCAGTATACCTCTGGCAGGATGACTTGTATTACAATTTCTGGTTAATCAACAGGTCTGTATGAATAGGATTCTAAATTGATGAGATAATGATTATCGAAAATATAATTTTCGACAAAGTTTCCTATGGAAATTTTGCGTTTTATACATTATTTTGTAGTAATAACAATAATAACATAACCACTTAAGAAAGGAGGCTTATAGTTTTAGGAAGGTATCGTGTATTGCATTAACCGTATTAAATATTTTTTCTGTACAACCAAATAGGGTGTTAATTTTTAATCCGATGGGAAGGGTCGTATGAACTTTACAAGAAGGAACGCAAAAAAGATTGTTTTAATGTTGTGGGTCACTATATTATTCTTTGCTTATTCGAGCAGTATGTTGGCGTATTCAGATAATCGGCCTTATCCCGTAGATAGGAATATAAATGTTCCAAAGATTCTTTTAACAAATCAATGTAATACGATGTCCCTCTCTACCACTATCGAATCATCAGTATACGAAAACCGCGGAAGATAATACAGCATTGTCATCAATATAAAGAAAGTCTATGTACTCTATCAGGAATTTTACATTCTATAGCCAATTTAGAAAAAGATTGTATTATCCGAGAAAGTTCGCCAATAATAAGGGGAATTCGGGCGGCTAATCAACCGTTGGTTCACCATGCACACATGTTGTTGGCTGGGGAGCGTTTCCAACTAATAAAGCGATCGAAGGGATTCTGCAGTAGCTATTACGTGACAATCGGACCTCAGCATTTTTTTAAGAAAACTCTTCTTTTTTTGTGATAAGCTGGCTAGCCTTATGATGTCTGGTTCATGGCATCGTCTAATTTGTGAGAGCTTACACCCATGACTGCTCCATGTAAAGGGCGGCCCCAGTAATTCAATGTAATTCTATGAAATCATGAGATTTAAGAGATATGACTTAAAAATTACGGGTTCGAACGGTGAACATCCAATCCATTCCCTTGGAAGTATGCGGGAAATGTTAATACTTAACATCATTAGTTCTTGAGCGATATACTGTAGGAGAACTCATTCCGTAAGTTGATGGTTGCTTCAGTGGGTAATAATCTGTGTTATTTTGCAGCATAGACAATGTGACTAGATGTATTGCTATTATGTGAACTTTAATAAAAATAGCAGCGATAATGATTGTAAATTTCTATAGAAACTTGAGGGGAAATGAAGTTTTGTTATTGTATTTTGGTATTTATTAATGAATCGCATGAAAAGTCTCGTACATTGATTGGAAAAATGACGTTTTATAATAACTTAAAATTTTTATTGAATTTCCTTCCTTAATCTTTCAAAAACGAATGAATATTTCTTCATAAGAATCAAAAGAAAGCAATATTTTTACTTCCTCAATTGAAAAAAAGGAGGATAAATTTATAAATTTGTTTGGAAGAATCTATATTGAAGGAGAACAAAAATGACGCATAGTATCAGAGCCAGAGTATTGTCGATAGTCATATGTCTATTGGTATCTATACCAATATTCCCCTTTTCTCTCTCCGCTCAAAAAATTCAGCCTCAATTATATCAAGATTCAGTTACAAATAATGTATATTTAGAGCCTCTAGAAAAAAAACTAAATCAATTCAAATTAAACGTACTAAAAGAACTCCCTGATCTAGGAACAGAGACAAGCAATACATTTTTAAACAGAGATGGTTCTAAAACAGTAACAAGTATTACTTATCAAACTCATGATAACAAGATCAGAACTGAATTAGATGATGAATCATTTGACTATTCAAACAAAAAGAAAAATACTGAAATAAAATTTGGAAATAGAAGTAATAAGCCGATTAAAATTTGGTATGGAAATTATTCAATTTCTTATCAACCTATTTTATCTAAATCAGTAATATCTCAAGTTTATGATGATTCAATCATTTACGATAACGCTTGGGCAGATACAAGACTACAATATTCAGTTAAAGACAGAGAATTAAAAATGTTTTTACAATTAAATAGTAAGAATGCTCCTAAAGAGTTTAAATTTGAAATTGATTCACCGGGTTTATCATATAAGGAATTACCAACAAAAGATATTGAATTTTTCAGTAAAGAAACGGGAGAAACATTATTCACATTGCCTCATATGTGGGTTATGGGAGCAAAAGAGAAGAAACGAAATTATGACCAAGTAACATTTAAAATAAGTCCTAAAAATGATAATAAAACTATTTTATCTATTCTTATAGACGATGATAACCTTACTTATCCTCTTTTGGTTGATCCATCTACAATTATAGGGGGAACAAACTTCGAAAAGGAAATTAGTAACATTCCGTTTAAATTAACATCTCAACAAATAACTTATGCTTCGTTCGAACTTTACTGTGAGAAAGAAATCTATTGGCTTAATGATGATGGTTATTGGGAAGTTGACTGGATTTTTGAAGATTACCCTAATTGTATGCTACGTATACTTCTGGATCTGATTTGGAGCGAATTAACGATGCAATACATGTCTCTTCAATTAATGGAGTATTAGAATTTATGGGTGACGAATTTCGTAATAAAGTGGGTCAAACACCGATTACAGGGTTCTATTACAGTGGATTACCTGCTGGACCAGGTGTCATTCCTCATCTTCTGTACAGTATCACTTATACTGATGCGACTGATTACGAATCACCTTCAGCTCCAACAAACCTTAGAGTATCAGATGTTTCAAGTATGGGTGATATTCGACTGTCATGGGTTTCTGCAAACGACAATATTGGTATATCTGAATATAATATCTATAATGGATCTGTACTAATTGGAACATCAACTACAACTAATTATCAATTACATGTGAATCCTGATTTAATTTGTTACTTTACAGTTAAGGCTAAAGATTTGGCTGGAAACATATCCGAAGCAAGTAATGTGGCGGTCTTTGAAACTATCAAACCCACTCCTCCTAGAAATCTAATAAATCTTACGCAGGTTAATAGTTTGACGACAGAAATTCAATTACAATGGGAACATTCGACTGATGAATCTGCTATTGCAAAATATATTATCTATAATGATTCTGAGGTGATTGATGTAGTTCCAGGAGATATAAACTCGTACTGGCTTAGAGGAATTACTGAAAATAAAAAATATTTAATTGTAGTGAGATCTGTAGATATTTGGAACAATCCTTCTGATTTTAGCAATATGGTGACTTTTATAGTTGATACTCAAGCACCAATAGCGCCAACTAACTTGATTATTAATGGTAATGTACTTTCATGGTCGGCCTCGTCAGATAATATAGGAGTCACTGGCTATGAAATCTTCAATGGTTCTTCTTATATAGGCAGTAGTGTGAATAATAGTTTTTCCCTTCCAGACTCACTAATAAATGCAAATTACTCTTTTTCTGTTAAGGCTAAAGATGCGGCAGGAAATGTATCTGTGGCAAGCAATGCACTTGTATTTAGAATGCTGATTTCTACAAAAAAAATCACTTATTATTACGATAGTGCAGGTCGAGTTAATTATATCGAATTGGAAGATGGAACTATCATTCATTATCAATATGATAACAATGGCAACTTAATTCACATTACAAAATAATTAAAAGACTCTGTTGATTCCAGAAGAATGTGAGGAATTTAAAATTTCAAGAAAATCATCAAGATACTTTGTTGGAAAAGACAATGATAGGTGTAATTTTAATATGGGTCTATGGTTAAAGACATGTTTTCTTTGAAGTATTTGTTGATGGAACCAGAGTAGATACTACATAGAGCTATACATTTGAAAATTATCTAATTATCTAACCTTTACTAACAAATTTAAAAAATCCCCATCAGGGCGAGACTGAAGTCGGCCCAATTGGAAGATGGCACGATTCTAAACTATCAATACGATGGCAACGGCAACCTGCTGCGGGTGGTCAAGCAGTAAGAAGCAAGGCAGGAAGGGTCGATCAGCTCGATCCTTCCGGATTCAATATACATTGTAAATACCTGGAGGAATTTTATGAAAACAAACAAATGGATCATCGTTAGCCTGTGCGCCGGATTGCTGTTCTCTTCGTTCGGCAGCTTACCCCTCAGTTACGCGGACGAAGCGGTACAACTGCTGAACGATACGTTATTCGGACAGCCTGTGACCAGCAGTACGAGCGTCGATGTGCCATCCGAGCCGATATCGCCGCCGCAAGAGGAAATATTAACGACGAATAACCCGCAGTATCCTCAGGACGAACCGACGCCGAAGCGAATGCTTCAAGCACGTGCCCTGCAGGCAGAGGAGCCGGTGGAGGCGAGCGCGGATGCATACAACTTTAGCGCCGAGGACCTGAAACAATTATTAGAAGAAGGTTACACTTTCGAAGATATTATCAAGGCCGATGATCTGGGCAATCGATTGGGTGTTGCCGCTGAAAGATAACGTCCAATTGCTGACGGGATTGCCTGTCCGCGAGTTGCTGAATATAATGACCGTATCACAGAAAAGGAAAAGGATGCCCCCATGTATGTGGGCCTGCGGCAACAGGCTCACGGGATGCATCCCCTACCCAACATGGTCATTGTATCAAAGTATGAGCTGGATGAGAAGTCACCCGGCGTTTTTCGTTAGATGTGCAGAAGTGGTCCCATCTCCCTGCTGTGGAGAAGCGCTTAGCGTCATTGGCAGCCGGAAACGGAAATTAGTGGATGAGGGCGGGGATTGCCGCCTGCTTGTCATTCGCCGGTTGCGTTGCAAGGGGTGCCGGAAGATTCACC
>NZ_JANYUY010000070.1 GCF_025060755.1 Paenibacillus doosanensis | reverse complement strand
TGCCGCCTCCGGTACCGCCGCCCGGCGCGGTACCAGGGTCCGTCGTGCCGGCGCCGCTGCCGGCACCCGTGCTTCCGGTGCCGCTGCCTGCGGCACCGCCGTTGTTGCTGCCGCCGGGCTTGCTTTGCTGACCGCCCGGCTGAGAGCCGTTCGGGCTGCCTTGGCCTTGGCCCTGCTGACCGCCCGTACTGCCTTGGCCCGGCGCGCCGGCGCCGCCGTTGCCGCTGCTGCCGGCGCCCCCCGTCTGTCCCTGCTTGCCGCCTTGGCCTTGGCCCGGCTGACCATTCGTGCCGCCTCCGGAGCCCTGCTGGCCATTCTGGCCTTGACCGCCTTGCTGGCCGCCTGGGTTCTGCCCATTTTGGCCCTGTTGGCCCCCCTGACCGTTCTGACCGTTCTGACCGTTCTGGCCGTTCTGACCTGGCTGGCCGGGCGCGACACCGTCCGCGCCGCTGTCCGCCGGCACCGTGACGCTTGCCGCGTTCGACTGCGCGCCGGCCGTTCCGCTCTCCGTATTCAGCGGAACGACGACATACTGATACGTCGTTCCCGGCTTCACCGTAATATCCCTGACCTCGGTTACCGAAGTCGTCAGCATCGGTTCGGACGGAAAATCCTTATCCTTATCTTCCTTGCGGAAAATTTGATAGGAAATATTGTCGCCCGCGCTCGACCAGTTCAGCAGCACCGAACGGGTGTCCTTGACGTACTCCGCCTTCAAATCGGCGGCCGTCTTCGGCGGAGCGCCGAGTTCAGGCACATTATCCGGCTTGGTGAACTGCGTCATCGGTTTGTTGGCCAGCGCTTTCTGCATCACTTCTTTGAAGATGACAGCCGGCGCTCCGCTGCTCATCGTAACGTAATGCTTGGCGTCCGCTTTGTCGAAGCCGATCCATACGGCCGCGCTCCACTCCGGCGTATAGCCGGTAAACCACAGGTCGCGGTTGTATTTTTCCAAGCCCTTGATGACGTTCTGCGTCGAGCCCGTCTTGCCCGCTACAGGGCGTTCGAAGCTCGCGGCCGCGCCCGTACCTCCAGGTCCGACGACCGCTTCCATCAGCTGTGTCATATAATAAGCCGTCTTCGGACTCATGACCGATTTGCGTTCCTGCTTGAACGCATATAATTCCTGCCCTTTGTCGTCCAAAATCTTCGTAATCGCATGGGCTTTGTTCAAATACCCGTTGTTGGCAAAAGCGGCATAGGCCGTCGCCATTTGCAGCGGAGTCGCCCCATTGGTCAGCCCCCCGAGCGCGATCGCCAAGTTCCGGTCCTTGACCGGATCGAGCGGAATGCCCATATTAATCGCGAAATCCATTCCTTTTTTGACCGTAATTTCATTCAGCAGCCAAATCGCCGGCGCATTAATCGAACGCTTGACGGCATCGAACATGGTCACCTGCCCTTGGTATACGCCGTCATAATTTCGCGGCGAGTATCCGCTATAGGATACTTGCTTATCCTGCAGCATACTGTAAGGCGTATATTTGCCGCTCTCGATAGCCGGAGCGTACACTACGATAGGCTTGATCGAGGAGCCGGGCTGCTGCGGAATCGTCGCCCGGTCTAAGCCGCGGGCCACATAATCCCGTCCGCCGATAATCCCGATCAGACCGCCGTCTTCATTGTTAACAATCGCCATGGCGCCCTGCATCTTTTGCTCGGGACCGTCCTTTTGGAAAAACTTGTCGTTCGCAAACGTCTGCTCCATCACTTTTTGCGCGGTGGCGTCCATCGTCGTATAAATTTTGTAGCCGTTCGTCAGCACATCGTCTTCGGACAAGCCGTACATGTCGTTCGCTTCTTCAAGAACATAATCGAGATAAGTCAAGTAATCGTTAGAGCTTGTCTTCGGCACCTCGGGCGGCGTATATTCTACGGCTTCCGCCTCAAGGCGTTCCGCTTCGGTAATATATCCCTGATCCTGCATCAGCCTTAGAACGACGCTGCGGCGCTCCTTGGATTTCTCCGGGTTCGAGATCGGGTTATACGTGCTCGGCGC
This sequence comes from Paenibacillus doosanensis, assembly GCF_025060755.1. GTDB lineage: Bacteria > Bacillota > Bacilli > Paenibacillales > NBRC-103111 > Paenibacillus_S > Paenibacillus_S doosanensis. Next base: position 35,260 of record NZ_JANYUY010000070.1, on the reverse strand, counting down.
CTTCGGTATCGCTGCGAGCGTGGCCATCTGCCACAGCTTCAGCTTGCTTAGATCGGATACGTTAAAATATTTTTTGGCGGCCACCTTGATCCCGAAGGAACGGTTGCCGAAAAAGATCCGGTTCATATACATCGTCAAAATTTCATCTTTGGAATAATTGTTCTCCAACGCCACCGCGATCGACATTTCGGTCGCTTTGCGGAAGAACGTCTTATCCGCCGTCAAAAAGACGTTTTTGGCGAGCTGCTGCGTAATCGTGCTGCCGCCTTCGACGGCGCTGCGGGCGACGACGTCCTTCACCAGCGCGCGCCCGATCCCGAGAAAGTCGATTCCCGAGTGCTGGCCGAATCGCCGGTCCTCCGTCGCGATGAAAGCTTCCTTCAGCTTTTGCGGAATTTCCTCCGGCTTGACGATTTCCCGGTTCTCCTTCATCAGGGTCGCCACTTCGCTGCCGGAATTGTCGTAAATATGCGAAGCTTCGTCCATATCCAGCTTGTTGATGTTTTCCTTGAGCAGCTTTTCGCCGTTAATAATGATGAAAATATAGACGCCTAATGCGCATATCAAGGCCAGGACCGCTGCGATGAACGTAAACATGAACGCTTTGCCTGCGCTGAATTTGCTTTTTTTCTTCTTGGTCTTCGTCTTTGCTTTCGGTTTTCCTGTGCTTTTGGAAGGCGATTTTTTTTCAGTAGGCATTCTCTCTGTCACCTCTTACTCTCTTAAGTCCGGTAGATTCTCGCCGGCTGCGAAAACCAATTTCCCCACCGGTCTTCTACAAACTTACGTTACAAACGGATGCCGGTTTCAAGCGCGCCATCCGGGTCGCTTCTCTAACGCTGTCCGATCTCCTCCGGGCGACCGGTTCGGCATCGATCGATTGACATTAGGAAATATCCCTTGCTCGCGCGCTAACGAAAAGAACAACCCTAAGGGATCGGGTTGCTCTTATGGACGTTATGAAATTAGACGGTATGTTGAGCGAAAATGTTGCACTTCCTCTTCGTCCCGCCATCCATGACTCGGTTTAGCCTTCGCTGTTGTCTTGCATAAGCGAAACGGAACGCTGCGGCTTAAAGGTCGAAATCGCATGCTTGTATACCATTTGCTGACGGCCTTCGCTATCGATGATAATCGTGAAATTATCGAACGCACGGATGACTCCGCGGATTTGAAACCCATTGGTCAGATAGACGGTTACCGGGATGTTTTCCTTGCGCAGCTGGTTCAAAAATGTGTCCTGAATGTTAATCGATTTGTTCATCATGGGCCCCCTCAAATAAATTGACGTTCGATTTTTAGCTTATCTGCTATTATAGCATGAATCTGTTCCAAGTGGGCAGAAAAATTTTCCATATTGGTGACGTCCACCCACTCGATATCTTTCATGTGGCGAAACCACGAAAGCTGGCGCTTGGCAAAGTGGCGCGTATCCCGCTTCAGCAGAACCACCGCTTCCTCCAGCGATACTCCGCCTTCCAAATACGCGAGAATCTCCTTGTAACCGAGCCCCTGCATCGAGATGTGCTGCCGTCCGTAGCCATGCTCTTGCAGCTTGCGGACCTCGTCTACGAGTCCCTGTTCCATCATCAGATCAATTCGCTCTTCAATACGTTTATATAGTAAAGCTCTGTCCATTGTCAACCCGATGATACACAGTTCGTAAGGCGATTGTTTTTTCTGTACCTTCAGCTGCTCGGAAAGCCGTTCTCCGGTCAGATGAAAAATTTCCAGGGCGCGGATAATGCGCCGCTGATCGTTGGCATGAAGCCGCAGCGCCGATTCCGGGTCCACCTCCCGAAGCCTCTCCAGGAGCGCCTCGTTGCCGTGCGCTTCGGCGTACAGCCGCTGCGCCTCGCGAAACTCCTCATCCGACCCGCTCTCGCTGAACTGATAATCATAGCAGACGGATTCCACATAGAGTCCGGTGCCGCCGACGATAAAAGGAAGCTTCCCCCGCGCGTGAATGCCGGCGATCTTCTCCCGCGCTTTTTCCTGAAACTCGGCTGCGGAAAACGGGTGATCCGGTTCGTGAATATCGATCAGATGGTGCGGGACCAGTTCCCGCTCCTGCGAAGTAGCCTTGGCCGTGCCGATATCCATTCCCCGGTACACCTGCATGGAATCGCCGGAGATAATCTCCGCCCCGTATTCCGCCGCCAGCCTTAGGCTGAGCTTCGTCTTGCCTACCGCGGTCGGTCCGACAAGCACGAGCAGCCCGGGCTTATTCAAAGCCTGTGTCACAATCGTATCACTCCGTACGCAATTTTCGATGTTGAGCGGTGTAACTCCGCAAAGCCCAGCCGGGCAAATTCCCCGCTGTCCCGATGCTCCTTCATCACAACGGCTCTGCGCGCCGCCCGCCGGGCCTCATGGACCGCTTCCTCCGTGAGCGCCCGCGCGTCCGCCAGCTGCCGTATCGAACGGATCGAGTTGGATTCGTGAATCGGCTTGCGGAACATCGGGTCAAAATAAACGACGTCAAACGATTTCGCATCCTGGCGTCTTAAAAAATCAAGATGCTCCTCGTGCAGCACGCGGATGCGTCTCATGGCGTCCGTCATGCCCGGTATATCGGATACGTACTCGCCGAGTCCTTGTTGAAGCAGCAAAAACGGCAGCGGACTGCTCTCCAAAGCGGTCACCTGCCCGGATTGCCCCGCAGCGAAGGACAGCGTAACCGCATCCGAGCCAAGCCCGGCGGTGCAGTCCAAAATCCGGTCTCCGGGGCGGACGCCGGCCATTTCCAGCAGCGTATCCGACTCCCCGTTCAGCAGTCGCTTGACGCGAATGGCGGCCGTGCTCGGATGAAAAAACAAAGCAGGCTGCTGTTCATGATAATACTCTATTCGCTCTCTGGTTACAAGCAGGATATCCGGATCGTCGTAGGTCAAACAGAGCTGAGCCAGCGATATTCGCGCCCGCCGGACCCGGCGCACGTTTCCTTGCCCCCCCTTAAGCTCCTTGATTTGCGCCGCCAGGCGATCGGCAAGCTCCAGCTGCTCCCGCTGCGGATCATAAGAAGTCGTAATCAGCATTACATCACCCGCTTAAACATTTTTTCCAGCTCATAGGTGGAGAAGCTGATGACGATCGGACGGCCGTGAGGGCATGTATAAGGATTCCTGCAGGCGGCCAGCCTGTCGAGAAGCCCTTCGATTTCCAGCGTGCTGAGACTTTGATTCGCTTTGATCGACGCTTTGCAGGAACACATAATGGCGGCCTTCTCGCGAAGCTTGCCGAGATCGATGGTTTTGCGTTCGGAGAGAAGCCACTCCGTCATTTCCTCCACAAGAGCGCGTTCGTCCCCGGCGGGAAACCAGTGCGGGTATGCCCTCACCAAATAAGCATTGCCGCCGAACGGCTCCATATATACTCCCGCCTGTTCAAGCATCTGAACCTTTTCTTTGAGCCGCTCGGCCTCGGAAGGGGTAAATTCCAGTGTAATCGGCATCAGCAGCTCCTGGCTCGCCTCCGCAGGCTTGCCGAACTTCTCGTAATAATATTCGTAATTGATCCGCTCATGCGCCGCATGCTGATCGATCAAAAACAACCCTTCTTCATTTTGCGCCACGATATACGTTCCGTGCATTTGCCCGATCGGAAACAGCTTCGGAAACTCAGGCAGCGCGGGAGTCTCCTGCTCGCCGCCGGTCATAGCCTTCAGCAGAGCGGCGCTGGACGCGGCTTGCTCCCGCGCGTTCTGCTCCCGCTGCCGATAATCCGACGGCGCAGACTCTTGTCTTCCCGCAGCCGCATTTCTCACCGAGCCAGCCGGGGCCGGGCTTATCCGCGAAGTTTCGCCGGGCTCGCCGCGTCCGTAAGCGCCCCGTTCGGCCGGGGCTTCCGGGTAGCCTCTCCCTGCTGCAGAGCCGCTATCGGCGCGGCCGGCCGCTCCGCCTCCGTAAGACTCCCGTTCCGCGGCAGAGCCGCCGAATCGGCCTGAAGCCTCTTCTCTGTCGCGGGGAGAATGCGGCCTGCTCCACTCTTGGACGGCACCCGCGTCCGGCGAAGCCGGAGACGAACTCAAGCTCTCTCTCAGCTTCCAGCCGGAGGCATTCGGCTCCGTCCCGGGCGCGGAGGGCGGCGCTGCAGGCGCAGCCGAAGGCCTGTACAGCTCCATTTGCTCCTGCACCACCGCTTCTTTCTTCGGTTTGACCGCCGACGCCGCGGACGGAATCAGCACCTGCTGATTCAACAGCTGCTTCACCTCCCGCTCGACGAATTGAATCAGCTCCTGCTCCTTGCTGAAGCGCACCTCCAGCTTGGCCGGGTGAACGTTGACGTCGACGAGCGTCGGATCGGTCTCGATGTGAAACGCCGCAATCGGATAGCGGTTGATCGGAAGCAGCGTATGATAGCCCTGCAGCAATGCGTGGATAAGCGTATAGTTGCGGATATACCGGCCGTTGATGATCGTCGAAATGCCGTTCCGGTTCGCTCGCGTCGTCTCCGGCTTGCCTATATAACCGCGGATCGTGTAGTCCAGATGCTCGCCTTCGATGCGCAGCATATTTTTGGCGACGGCTGTGCCGTAGATCGCTGCGATCACCTGCAGCATATCCCCGTTGCCCAGCGTCTGGATCAGTTGGCTGCCGTTATGCTTCAGCGTAAAGGCGATTTCCGGATGGGCCAGACTGAGACGATAGATGAAATCCGATACATGGCCGAGCTCGGTTTGCACCGTCTTCATATATTTCAAACGGGCCGGCGTATTATAGAACAGCTCCCGGATTTGAATATCGCTTCCGCGTGAGGCCGCCGTCTCCTCCAGCGTTTTAATCGTCCCGCCCTCGATGACGAGCCGGTGCCCGAGACCGTTCTCCTCCGTCGATGTTACGCAGGTTACTTTGGATACGGCGGCGATACTGGGCAAAGCCTCGCCCCGAAATCCGAGCGTGCGAATCGCGAAGAGGTCTTGGCTGCTGGCGATTTTGCTTGTGGCATGACGGAAAAAAGCGACCTCGCAATCGTCCTTCTCCATCCCGGAGCCGTTATCGCTGACGCGGATTAGTTCGAGTCCGCCTTCTTCGATGGTCACATCGATCCGGGTACTGCCCGCATCAATGGCATTTTCTACCAATTCCTTAACGACGGAAGACGGCCGTTCGACCACTTCCCCCGCTGCGATCTGGTTAGCGATATGCTCGTCCAAAATTTTAATTTTGCCCATATAGCCATTACTCCTTAAATAACCCGCAAAATGGGGCCTAGACTTGGAAGCTGATTCAAAAAGCTAAGTCTCGTTACTCCCCGCTGCTTTTCGTCGCGTTCAAATCTACCTTATCGCCGCTATCGGTGTAGTCGAGCTGCGGGAAATATTGTTTGAAGCGTTCGGCGTTCAAATAACTCGATCCGTTTTGGAGCAGCAGGCTGCCGTCGGATGCAGCGAACGTATGAGTCTCTCCGTTAGCCGTAATATCTACGGATTGAGCGGCCGCATTCCATTGGACGGTACCCGCAAGCAAAGAGCTCAGCACCCGGGACGGAACGTACAGCTGCCCGTCGTTGCGAACGACGTCGAACAAATCCTCTACGGGAATCTGATTGATCGATACGCCGCGTCTGTTAAGCTCGACGCTGATTGTATTCACGCCGGCCTGCTGCAGCGCCGTAACCAGCTGCGGCACCTCGCCGTCGACATCGATGTCGGGCTTCAGACCGACTTTATTGACCTTGCGCAGCTTAGGCGTCAAGTACTCTTCTATCGTCACTTTCAGCGCGCCGCCGTTTGAGAGCGGGAACAACGTTTGCACGCTTCCTTTGCCGAACGTGTTGCGGCCGATCACCTTCGATACGACGTTGTAATCTTGAAGCGCTCCGGTCAACACCTCGGATGCGCTGGCGCTGTTTTCGTTGACGAGAATGTATAGAGGGAAAGGCTGCGTCGTGCCGCCCGAAAACTTCACCGGCTCGTCCACATTGTTCTTGTCTTTCGTATGGATCAGGATGCCTTCCTTGACGAACAGCTTGGCCATATTTTGCGCCGTATCCACAAGCCCGCCCGGATTATCGCGCAGGTCGAGGACGAGACTGGTCAGCCCCTGCTGTTTCAATTCGCCTAGCTGTGCCGCCGTCTGCTCGTCGGCTTCGCTGGAAAATCCGCTGACCCGGATATAGCCTACGCCCTGATCGAACATTTTGTGGGTCACGACGGGCACCTGAATCGTTTGTCTGGTCATGTCGAGGTCGATATTCTGCTGATTGCGCTCAACCGTTATCGAAACCTTGGAGCCTTCGGGACCCATGATTTTATCGGTAACTTCATCGAGCTTCTTCCCTTCCGTCGACACTCCGTCGACAGCGGCGATCCGGTCGCCGGGAAGCATTCCGGCCGTTTTCGCCGGACCGTCGAACACTTCGGTGACATAAGCGTTATTATCTTCGGACCGGACTTTAATGCCGATTCCGACATAATTATTTTCCAATGCGTTGTTGAACTGCTTCAATTGGTCGGCCGTAAAATAGACCGTGTACGGATCGTTCAACGATTCGACCATCGATTCGATGGCGATATCCGACAGATTGGTCCTGTTCGGAGCGCTGACGTGATTTTTCTCCAGCAAATTCAGTACTTCTTTGATTCGGGACGAATCGGCATCCGTTTGTTCGGCGGCAAAGACGGAGGAAGCGGCCGGGAATAACAGCGTGAGAGATAATAATGCGGTAGCGGTGCGCCGACCTAAAGTACGGTAGCCGTTCGGTTTCATAAGAGATTCATCCTTTCGCTTTTAACAACGTTAAGATAATTGCTTTTTCAAGTCGAATAAAAAGTTCATCGCCATCATCGGCGTCATATTCATCAAATCGGCCGATTTCAGCTGTTCGGCCAGCTGCTCCAGCTTCGGATCGGATTTTTTCTTCGTGCGCTCCGGCGCGGCCGCGGTTTCCTGGAACAGGCTGAGCTGAACGTAGCCGCTCTCCTTCACCTGCTCCGGCTGCTGCTGCGGGTCCTTAACGGCCGCGGCAGCGAATGGCGCGGGTGCCGCCGTCTCCGGCTCCGCCGTCATAGCCATAAGCTCCGCCGCTGCAGCTCCGGCATCCGGCATCGCTGCATCCGCCGCAAGCGGCAGCTCGGTCCGGTTCGGCATCTGCGCCTCCTGCAAAGCGGAAGGCTTGTCCGAAGGCGGCGCCCCTATGCCGGCCGCCGCCTCGCTCTCGCCTTGAAGCAGCTCGGCGCGCGCTTCGAACGCGTGCAGCAGCTCGTACGAGCGGTCGATAATCCCGCCCGGCAAACCGGCGATCTGCGCGCAATAGATACCGTAGCTCGTGCTCGCCGCGCCCGGAATCAGCTTGCGCAGAAACGTAACCTGACGGCCGCTCTCCTTGACCGCCATGCAATAATTGCGCAGCCCGGCGAGCGTTTCTTCCAAATGCGCCAGCTCGTGAAAATGGGTCGAGACGAGCGTCTTACAGCCGATCTTGTCATGCAAAAATTCGATGACCGCCTGGGCGATCGCCATTCCTTCGCCGGTCGAGGTGCCGCGCCCCAGCTCGTCGATAATGACCAGGCTTCGGGCGGTCGCCTTCTCCGTCATGACCTGGATGTCCATCATCTCGACCATGAACGTGCTTTGGCCGCCGATCAAGTCGTCGGCAGCGCCGATCCGGGTGAAGATCCGGTCCAGAATCGGAACCTTGGCGGACTGCGCCGGAACGAAGCAGCCGATCTGAGCCATCAGGCAGATGATCGCCACCTGGCGCATATACGTGCTTTTCCCGGCCATGTTCGGGCCTGTGATCAGCATCATGCTGCCGTCTTCTCTGCTCAGCCGCGTATGATTCGCGATGAAGAAGCCGTCCTGCATGACGGCTTCGACGACGGGATGGCGGCCTTCGTCCACCCGCAGCTCGAAATCGTCCCCTATCGCCGGCTTCGTATACCGGTTAGCCGTGCTGACGGCGGCCAGCGACTGGTACACGTCCATCGTGGCAATCAGCTCGGCCAGCTGCTGCAGCCTGGATATATGGGCGGACAGCTTCTCCCTGAGCTGCATGAACAGCTCGTATTCCAGATCGACCATCTTCTCCTGGGCTTCGAGGATCAGTCCTTCCTTCTCCTTCAGCTCCGGCGTAACGAACCGCTCGGCGTTGGCCAGCGTCTGCTTCCGTTCGTAACGGCCTTCCTCCAGCGAAGGAAGATTCGCTTTGGTCACTTCAATGTAATAGCCGAATACTTTGTTGTAGCCGATCTTCAGCGACTTCACGCCGGTCCGCTCGCGCTCCTGCTTCTCCAGCTCGGCAATCCACTGCTTGCCGTTCGTGCTGGCTTCGCGCAGCTGATCGAGATAGGCGTGATAGCCCGCCTTGATCATGCCGCCGTCGCGAATCGAGACGGGCGGCTCGTCCTGGATGGCGGTGTCGATCCACGCCATCACGTCCTGGCACGGGTCGATCCGTGCCGTAAGCTTCGCCAGCGTCCCGGAGCCCGACGCTTCGCCGATCTGCTTCAGCAGAGGCACCTGCCGAAGCGATGCCTTGAGCGCGACGAGATCGCGCGCATTGGCGTTGCCGTAAGCGATGCGCGCCACCAGGCGCTCGAGGTCGTAAACCTCCTTGAGCGCCTGCTTCAGCTCATCGCGGACGATCAGCTGATGGTACAACCGTTCCACCGCCTCCAAACGCTCGCGGATCGCCGTTTCGCTCATCAGCGGCTTCTCGATCCAGCGGCGCAGCAGACGGCCGCCCATCGCGGTGACCGTCTTGTCCAGCAGCCACAAGAGCGAGCCTTTCTTCGACCGGTCGCGCACCGTTTCCACAAGCTCCAGATTGCGCCGTGTGAACGGGTCCATAATCATATACTGGTTCTGCTCGTAAACCCGAATATGCTTGATATGAGCAAGAGACCGCTTTTGCGTCTCCTGCAAATAAGTCATCAGCTGCCGCACGCAGGCTTTCGCTTCGGCGGGCAGCGCCGCCAGCTCCGCTTCTGCGAAATAGTCCTCCAAGGAAACCGCCGTATGTATAGTCGACGCGGACCGCGGGGTCATAACGACAGAGCTGGCCCACCCGGCCGGGTTATTGTCGCGCAGCTTCTGAAGCAGTTCGGCCGATCCCAGCAGCTCCGACGGATGATACACATTCATCTCGTCGGTCACAAGCGTAATCGTCCCTTCAAGACGCGTTACGAACAGCTCGCCCGTGGAGATGTCGCAGGCCGCGAAGCCGAAGCAGCCTTCCTGCTCTTCCGTCACGGAAACCATATAATTGTTGCTCGTCTCGCCGAGCGATCGCGCATCCATGACCGTACCCGGCGTCACAATGCGGACGATTTCCCGCCTGACGACCCCCTTGGCTTGCGACGGGTCCTCGACCTGCTCGCAAATCGCAACCTTATACCCTTTTTCTATCAGCCGGGCAATATAGTTATCCGCGGAATGGTACGGAATGCCGCACATCGGAATGCGCTCCTCGGCGCCTCCCTCCCGCCCGGTCAGCGTAATCTCCAGTTCGCGCGCGGCGTTCACCGCATCTTCAAAAAACATTTCATAGAAATCGCCCAAGCGAAAAAATAAAAAAGCGTCCTGCACCTCCGCCTTAATGGCGAGGTATTGCTCGATCATAGGAGTGTATTTGGCCATGCTTGTTCCTCCATGCTTTCCTGCGTACTATTGCGATAAAACGGGCGCATTTCGCCATTCTATCTATTCTCTGCTATTATATCACGAATTCATAGAGGATGGCTCTTTTCTATGAAAAGGCCCGATTTTCCACTTGCGGCGAATATCCTCCTGCTCGTTCCAGCCTTTCATTTGCAGCAGCATCGTTTTGAGCGGAGTCAAATAAGCTTCATGCTTGCGAAAGCCCGGCAGCTTTACCATATCGCTCCACAAACCGGGAATGAGCGGACGTATTCTCGGCTTGTCGCCCGAATAGTAAGCCTGCTGGATGTTCGGTTCGCCGAGCGGCCTTGCCGGAAGCAGACGGTGGTGATCGGCAATCAGCTTAGCCAGCGCGAGCACTCCTCTGGCCACCGTCGGGGAAGTCATCCAGCTGGGCAGTACGCGATACTCGAACCCGCCGTGCCGCTGCCTTCGGAAATCGCCGAGAAAGCCGTATTTCGGCCTCCTCCCGCCAGTCGTCTCATCCTCCAGCAGGACGAGCGGCAGCGCCAAATAATTGTCGAGCGTGCGCAGCAGCTCCGCGCTCAGCCGGACGCCGCTGAAATGAATATGCCCGCCGAGCGGGAACCCTTTCACGGGCATCCCTCCCGCAACCCATTCCAGCGTGCCGTCCGTAATGCTGCGGGAGGCAAGCTGCATCGTGCGGTGCAGATTGATCATCATCTGCCGCACCTCTCTGCTCGGCTCGGGACGAAGCTCGGCCAGCGGATAAATTTTGCGGAAGCTCGGCAGCACAATCGCATCGCAGCCGACCGGTCCGTCCTTCTCCAGAAAGTCGGACGCGAAGATCACCTTGCCGCGCTCGTTGAGGAGCAGAAATTCCGGATCGGCTCCGAGCATCGCCTCCTGGAGAGGATGCTCCGCTTCCTCCTTAAGCTCCAGCGCCAACTTATGCATCGCGTCCGCGAACAGCTCGGCAAGCCGCTCATCCAGCTGCGGCACGGCGCCGACCTCCAGCACAGTGAGTTCCCCTCCCGGGCGCACGCCCACGCGTACGACGCCGTAATCGAGTCCCAGCGCGTAAATCGCCTTGACCGCCTCCCGCTTCGCTCGGATGGCGTGATAGGAAGGCGTCTCCGCCAATACCTCGACAAACCCGCTGTCCTCCTGCTTTTTCTGCAAAGGATGCGAGGTCCCGAAATAAACCCCGTGCGATTTCTGAAACAAAGCGAGCGCTTGGAGATGGAACACCGGAATAACGTACTCGTAGGTCCAGCGCGGCAGCTCTGCGCCGGTCTCCGGATTCATGCGGATGCCGTGCAGCTCCAGGCATTCCGCCGCTTTTCGGGGGTTTGCCGCGCGCAGCACGCTTTTGACGGGCTGAACCGACCTTCGGCCCGATTTTTCCGCATGAAAGCAGCCCCAATGGATGATGCAGGTCGGCTCCTGCGAGACGGGCAGCCTCGTTCCGTGCGGCAGCCGGATTTTATCCAGCAGCAGCTGCAGGGTCGGTTCGTTGGAATGGAGCAAAAAAACGCGCATCACGAGCTATCCCCCTTCGAAAAGAACAATGGATTCGGCTTCCGCAGAGCCTATTTTGGCGGCGGAAGGGCTTCGAAACAAAAAAGAGGGCTGACGCCCTCTGCCGAAATGAACTATAGCCACATATACTAAAAGCAGAAATCAGTTCAAATCGTCGTCTAAGAGATCCGGATCGAGATCCTCAAAGTCACCGTCATCGGCTTCGTCGAAATCAACCTGTTTGTCGTCGAAATCATCGCCGCCGTTAGGGTTCACCACAACCCAAATTTTGGTTTCCGCGATCATTTCCACTTTGAATTCGCGCTCCACGCGAATGACGACGCTGTCCCCGCTCGCAGATATGCTCGCTTCCACGCAGTTCGGTTCCTGTGTGGCTTGCGCCGCAACTTCAGCCGTTGACGGTCTGTGCTTCTTGTCGAGATAAGACAGTCCGACCGCCTCCACGTAAGAGATCGTTTCTTTCGCAACATCGGTTTTGGTATTTTTGTCGTAAGAATACCAAATGTTGATGTCATAAGTACCCACTACTTCCACGTGATCTCCCGACTTCACCGCATCATATTGGTTGTTGATAATCCAAGCACCCAAAATACTCGTCGGAGCATGAGGCGGAGTGACCGTGTTCGTTACTTGGGAAAATTTACGACCTTTGCCGCAGACAGCCTTCGTATAGATCTCTCTGTAATGCAAATCTTTATCTATTGACATCTTTTCAACCTCCTCCATACAATCATTCATTACAATTGTATGCAGGACATAGGCGAATGTTGATTAAACGGAAGTCCCCAAATAAATATTCTTTGTAAAAACAAATAGAACTTAGCCGATTTAGGTTCTACAATAGGATATGAACGTATAATCATCAATCTTTCCTGCAGGCGCTGCAGATGGAAGAACGCGATCGCCGGATTATACTGACCGAAGACAGGCAGATAGATGCCGTTGCCAGGCTAGTCGCTGCATTCGCCGCGATTGTTACCCCTCGGGCCATCGTTTTTTGCGATGATGAGGCGGACGAAGCGCTGTTGGCCAAGATCGCAGACAGGAGTACGGCGTACATACCTCGGGAACATATGCCCATGCTGATGATGAGCAATTGGAGACGGGATTACTTGACCGGCTTGCAGCATTTGGCGCTGAATCTGATGATTACGGAATGCTGCTAGAAGCAAAAAAACATGCGCATACAAAATAATCCTCTCTTGTGAAGGAGCTGCACAATGGCTACCGTATTTTGGGTTATTATCTATATGACATTTATTAGCCTTGGAATTCCGGATTCTCTGCCTGGATCGGCGTGGCCTGCAATTCGGCCCGACTTGGGCGGTTCATTCGGCTTCGCGGGGATCTTGTCCATGATTGTGGCTGGAGGAACTATCGTATCCCGTCTAGTAAGCGGCAGTTTAGCATATCCTTCTTCCCTTTCATTGCGCTTTCTTTCATTATATTGATGATGATCAGCGCAGAGAAAGTAAACCGTATTCTATACAAACGAAAGGAAGCCATTTTTCACAATGTCAATCATTAAGCAATAGGCATGTCCCCTGCGCGGCTTTTCGCTTTTATGTGCAGGGGACGGTTTATTTTTGCGCAGCGTATCCCACATTCTTTTGCTTTTTCGCCCGCTTGGCTACGGCCAGATACGCCCTCAGCTCCATGATGAGCTGCAGCAGCGCGGAGCGGATCTCGAACTCCTCCCGGCTCGCCGGCAGCGGCATCCGCTTATAGCCGGCGACAAGCGATTCCAGCGCCTGTTCGGCGCGTCCCGTATAATAATCTTCCTTGACATCCTCGCTCAAGCCTTCGAACACGGATGCGAGCCCTTCGCCGTGCGGCAGCGTCTGATATACCTGCGCAACCAGCTGCATCATCCGGTCAATAGAATCGAACTGCTGCTTGCGCATATAAAAGTAGGCGAACCAGGCGTTCTGCTCCTGGAGCAGCACATTTTCCTTCAGCCGCTGAGCTGCCTGCAGCCCTTGCCGGATCAAGCTTTGTGCCTCAAGCAGCTCGCTGCCGTCCCAAATATAGCTATCGTCTTTCAAATGACGGGCGATCTGCACGAAAATCTGCGAAAAACAGGACTCCAGCTTATTTTTCAGCTCCGTCAGCTGCTTGTCCTCCCGCGGCATATAAATAATGTTGATTAACGTAGCCGTGCCGAGGCCGATGAGCAGCAGCGCCACCTCGTTGAGCAGCAGCTGCGTCGATATGCTTTGCGCGGTAAATACGTGGAACATGACGACAGAGCCGGTCACCACGCCGTCCTTCAGCTGCAGCCGCGACAGCGCCGGATACAGAATCAGAATACATAAGCTGATCACCCATATATCGAAGCCGATGAGGCCAAACAGCAGCGCCGACAAAGCAAGACCGAGCAAGGAAGCCGCGATGCGTTGAAACGACGTTTTAAGTCCTCTCTTCTTCGTGACGTCGATGCCCAGGATGGCAAGCAGACCTGCGGACAACGGCGAATGAACGCCGAGCAGCTGAGCCGCCGTAATCGACGCCCAGACGGCGACGGCCGTTTTTATAATGCGGATTCCCATAAACGACCCCTTTCTGCAGCCGCTGAAAGCGTGGTGAAAACGTCCGCTGCGGTACTCATTTGATCTTCCAAAGGCGAGCGCTGACGCTTTTCCAGATTCAAAAGGCCACTCCGCTCTTTGTTCACTACGCGATAGTCCTGTCAGCTCTACGCAGCATGCTCTATTACAGCCGTATCCGGCGGCGGGACGGGTTCATGATCTTGCTCTATAGCCTCCCGTCTCCCGCCGTCCGCCTTCTTCTACTTCCGCTTGCTTCCTATCAGCTTGCCTTCCAGATAGGCGACGGCCTGATACATTAAGGTCGCCGCAATGGCAATCAGAATGACGCTGCCGATCACCAGCGTAAAGTTAAATACTTGAAAACCGTATATGATCAAGTAGCCCAGGCCTTCCTTGGAGACGAGAAATTCGCCGACGATCACGCCGACCCAAGACAGTCCGACGTTCACCTTCAACGTGGAGACGATCGTCGGGTACGAGGCGGGCAGTATGACGTTCTGAAATACTTTTCCCTTGGAGCCGCCGAATATGCGAATGACCTTCGTATAGTTCGGATCTACCTCTCGAAAGCTCATATATACCGTTAAAATCGTAATAATAACGGTCAGAGACAGCGTAGTTGCTATAATCGATAAAACCCCGGGCCCGAGCGCTACGATAAACAGCGGTCCGAGCGCCACCTTCGGCAGGCTGTTCATCACGACGATGTACGGATCGAGCACCCGGGATAAAAAGGGCGACCACCAGATCAGCGCGGCAACGGCCGTGCCGAGCAGCGTACCGAGCACGAATCCGGCGATCGTCTCCCACAGCGTCACGCCCAGATGAATCAGCAGCGAACCGTCCAGCAGCTTCGTATAAAGCAGTTCCCCGATCCGGCTGGGGAAGCTGAATAGCAGCGCGTCGATCCACTGCTTTCGTCCGGCCACTTCCCATAAAGAGAAAAAAGCAATGAGAATGGCCAACTGGACCAGCCTTACCTGCCAAGCAACCTTCCGTTCCCGGGACATAAACCGGGCATATTCGCGTTGTGTCAGCAGCCGTCTTGCCGATGCTTCCGAAGAGGCGGCCGCTCCCGGCGATCCGGGCTGCCGCTCATTCATGCCGATCTCCCCCTTTGGCTTCCATATCGTCGAATTGTCCCCACAACCGATGAAATAAATCGTGAAAACCCGCTTCCTCCCTCGCCTTCAGAGGCAGGGCGGCGCGAATGTTCCCGGGCACCTCCACCTCGGCGCGAATCCGCCCCGGGCGGGGCTGCAGCACGATAATCCGGTCGCTCATCGCGATGGCCTCCGTAATATCGTGAGTGACCAGAATCGCCGTCTTGCCGCGCGAGCGCAGCGTGACGGCGACGAGATCCTCAAGCTGCAGCTTCGTCTGATAATCGAGCGCGGAGAACGGCTCGTCGAGCAGCAGTATATCCGGTTCGGTCGCCAAGGTCCGCACCAGCGCCACGCGCTGGCGCATCCCGCCCGATAATTGCTGCGGGTAGCTGTCCGCGCAATCGGCCAGCCCCATATCGCTCAGCAGCTCCAGCACAAGCGGCTTATAAGCCGCTTCTTCCTTGCCTGTAAGCTCCAGTCCGATCGCCGCGTTCTCGTAGATGGTGCGCCACGGAAACAAATAATCCTGCTGCAGCATATAGCCGACCTTCGGCGTCGGCCTTTTGATCCGTTCCCCCGCTATAAGCACGGTGCCTTCCGTCGGAAGCAGCAGTCCGCTAATCAGCGAGAGCAGCGTCGTTTTGCCGCATCCGCTAGGACCGATCAAGCTGACAAACTCCCCCTGCTCCACACGCAGACTGATGTTCTCCAGCGCCAGCGTCGCGCCCCGGCCGTTCACGTACACATGAGACAGCTTCTGAAGATCCACAACGGTTTGCATTCGTATCCCCTCCTCCCGGACTCGCGGTCGGCCTTCCTCATTACTTCACCGTTTCCTTGGCTTTTTCGGCAAACTGATTGTTGACGAGCACCTTGTAATCCGCGCGCTGTTTCAGCTCTCCGGCCGATTCCATCACATCCTGCAGATTGTTCCATTCCTGTTCGTCGATCAATCCGTCCGTAGCGAACGAGCCTTGATCTTTGTAGCGTTTGACGACGCCTTTGACGACTTCCCTGTCGGTATCCTGGAAGAAGGACATTATCGCATCGGTAATCTCGTCGACGCTCGCGGTCTGCACCCAGTTTTGCGCCTTTTGAACGGCGTTCGAGAATTTCTGGATCGTTCCGCCGTTTTTGTCGATAAAGCTTTTTTTCGCCATAAAGACGGTGTATGGCAGCTTCCCGCTCTCTACGCCGAACGAGGCGATGACGTAGCCTTTGCCTTCCTTCTCGATAACCGTCGCCTGCGGTTCGAACAATTGAACGTATTCTCCCGTTCCGGAGGCGAACGCCGTCGGGATGTTGGCAAAGTCGACGTTCTGGATCAGGTCCAAATCTTTATGCGGATCGATGCCGTGCTTTTTCAGCGTGAATTCCCCCGCCATTTGCGGCATGCCGCCTTTGCGCTGTCCGAGAAACACTTTCCCCTTCAAGCTGTTCCAGTCGAATGCCCCGGTTTGCGGCTTGCGAGCCACAAGGAAGGTTCCGTCCGTTTGCGTCAGCTGCATGAAATTGATCACCGGATCGCCGCTTCCCTGCTGCTGTACGTAAATCGAAGTTTCCGAGCCGACCAGCGCCACGTCGATGCCTCCGGAGAGCAGCGTCGTCATCGTCTTATCTCCGCCCGAGGTCGTCGTCAAATCGATATCAAGCCCTTGTTCTTTGAAAAATCCTTTCGCTATCGCGACATATTCCGGAGCGTAGAAGATGGAACGCGTCACCTCGCCGATCCGCACCTTCGTCACTTCCTCCTTGCTCCCTTTGCCGCATGCCGTAAGCGTTAATGCCGCCGCAAGCAGTAAAGACAGCGCCAGACTCCATCGTTTCCTGTTCATAGGCAAGTCCCTCCACTCGTTTTCCTTAAGATGGGATAGTCTATGCATCAGCCCAGAGAAAGGTTCGGAACCGATACAGCGCCGGGTTGTCCATAGGCAAGAACAAATCCCCCCAAAGTGACGTGATGCTCCGAAGCTTATTCCGTCCGCATCCAGCCTAAGCCGGATCGGCGTCTAACCCTTCCTCTGGGTTCGTTCTATGGGTAGACTTTCCTTTCGGGGGAGACCACGGATTTCCACAGGATATGGCTGCGCATCATTTCCTAAACAACAAAAAAACGCCCGTTCGCTAATGAAGCGGACAGACGTTTCTAAATATGCAGCGATTGATGCGCGGCCTGCGTCGAGGTTAGGGTTTCCAATCGCCGCTGCAGCCCGATAGCCCGATGGATGAACGGCCGAAAGCAATGCCTTCAGGCCGTAGTAGGAATCCGGGACTGTCCCGTTCCTTGCCCGGGCTGGCCGGATTTCGCGCTGTCTTCGGATACGGCATTCTGCTCTCCCGGATCGATCGTGCGGCCCTTTCCGTACGGAATAATCAGCGGCGTTCCGTAGAAAGGATCTTTGAGCACCTGACAGTCGAGATCGAACACGGATTGGATCATCTCCTCGGTGACGATGTCCTCCGGCTTGCCTTGCGCCCAAACCGCCCCGTTCTTGACGGCGATCATGTTATGCGCGTAGCGGCAGGCGAGGTTAATATCGTGAAGCACCATCACGACGGTGCGGCTTTCCTTCTCGTTCAGCTCATAGAGCAAATCCAGCACCTCGATCTGGTGCGTCATATCCAAATAGGTGGTCGGTTCGTCTAGCAGCACCGTATCCGTATCCTGAGCCAGCGTCATCGCGATCCAGGCTCTTTGCCGCTGTCCGCCGGACAGCGCATCGACCGTACGTTCGGCAAACTCGGTCATACGCGTTTTGTCGAGCGCCGTGCGCACCATTCGCTCATCTTCTTCCGACCACTGCTGCAGCCAGCTTTGATACGGGTACCGCCCCTGCTTGACCAATTGAAGCACCGTAAGCCCTTCGGGAGCCGTCGGACCCTGCGGCAAAATCGCCAACCGCTTGGCAATTTCTTTCGTAGGAAGCTTGGATAGCTCATGTCCGTCAAGCACAATGGTCCCCTTCTGAGGATTCAGCAGACGGGCCAGCGAGCGCAGCAGCGTCGATTTACCGCAGCCGTTGCTGCCGATAAGCACCGTAATTTCTCCCTTTGGAATAGTTACGCTCAAGTCTTTGAATATAGGTACGGTTCCGTAGGATAAGCTTAAGCCCTTGGCTTCCATTGCGTACATCCGAAGTCATCTCCTTCAATCGTCTATCATGAATGGCGGTGTTTGTAGAGCAGGTACACGAAGAACGGCGCGCCGATGACCGCGGTGAATACGCCGGCCGGAATATCAAGGGGCGTGAACAGCGTACGAGCCGCCAAGTCCGCTACCAGCAGAATGAACGCTCCGATCAATGCCGAAACCGGTAGAACGCCTCCGAAGGCCGGTCCGACCAGCTTGCGGGCGATATGGGGCGCCATCAGTCCGATAAAGCCGATGGCTCCGCCGATCGCCACCGCCGCCCCCGCCAGTCCTACGCTAAGCAGAATGAGAATGGCCCGCTTCGCCTGTACGGCGCTGCCGACGCCGGCCGCGATATCTTGGCCGAGCTCCTGGACGTTAACTTCCCGTGCCAAGAGCAGCGTCACCGGCAGCAAAACGACGACCCAAGGAAGCAGCACGAGCACGTCTTTCTCCCAGGAAACCCCGTAGATGCTGCCCGTCATGAACGTCATCGACTTGTTGGCCAAAATAATCGGTCCGGATATCATCAGCATGTAAGAGATAGAGCTGTAAGCCGACGACATCCCGATGCCGATCATAACCATTCGCAAAGGCGATACGCCTTTCTTCCATGCTAAAATATAAATCAAGAACGTCGACAAGAACGCCCCAATAATGGCGCATAGGGGCAGCCACTGGATGCTGAGCGTACCGCCCAGGAAAAAGAAGAAGCATACGGCCCCGAGCGACGCGCCGCCCGTAATTCCCACGATGTCCGGGGAAGCGAGCGGATTGCGGATCAGCCCTTGCAGGATAGCGCCGGAAACGGCGAGCGAGCTGCCGACCAGCACGGCCACAATCATCCTCGGCAGACGAAGCGTGTGCACAATGACAGTGTTCGTTTCCGAGCCGAGGCCGAGAAACACTTTAATAACTTCGAGCGGCGTGATTTTGACCGAGCCGACGCCGGTTCCGATGATGAAGATCGCCGCGTTAACGATCATTAATCCGACAATCACCCACAGCATTTTTTTACTCACGAGAAAAGAGAACGGAGGCTTCTTGCTGCGAAGTGTCCAATATTTGCTCATACTACGATCTCCCTCCTTTCCGCGCAATATACACGAAGAAAGGAACGCCGAGCAATGCGGTGACGACTCCAACGGGGACTTCCTTCGGCATCGCGATAAATCTGGACCCGAGGTCCGCAAGGAGGATCAGAATCGCACCGAGCACCGCGCAATACGGAACGACCCAGCGGTAGTCGGTGCCGACCAGGTACCGGGCGATATGCGGGATGATAATCCCGACGAAGACGACCGGCCCGGCCACAGCCACGGAGCCGCCGGACAAGATGACGATGACGACTGCCGCGCCGAGCTTTATGTATACCGTTCGCTGGCCAAGGCCCTTGGCTACGTCGTCTCCCATGGCCAAAATATTCATATGGCGGGATAGCAGCATCGCTGCGATCAGTGCGATTGCAATATAAGGAACGACCGCGCCCAGCATCTTCAGTTCTCTGCCTGCGACGGAACCGACCAGCCAAATCAGCACCTGATCGAACGCCTTGCCGTTCGTCAGCAGAACGCCTTGGGTTAGCGACGAGAAGAAGGCCGTCACCGCCGATCCGGCCAAAGTGACCTTTACCGGCGTTAATCCGTCTCTGCCGAGCGAGCCCATCACGTAGACGATCCCCGCGCTGAGAGCGGCTCCGATGAAAGCGACCCAGGTCAGCGTCATCATGCCCGCGGACGGTCCGAAACCGACAAGCAGCACGATGCAGAAAGCCGCGCCCGAATTAACGCCGAATAAGCTGGGCGAAGCCAGCGGATTTTTCGTCAGCGCCTGCATGTAGGCGCCCGCCACCGCAAGGCTGGCACCCACGGTGACGGCGATGAGCGCGCGCGGTATTCTCGTCGTCTGAATGATAAGATGGTCGTTGCTGCCGTTGAACGCAGTATACGCTTCAACGACGGTATTCCAGGAATAATTGTTGACGCCGAACATAATGCTTGCGGCGGCCGATGCGAGGCAAATCAGGACAAAAAAGATGAGCCCTGCGATTTTGGCTTGCTGCGAATGGAATAAAGCTCTCATAAGACCCTCTTTTGCTTTTTTCATTTATAAAAGAATGATAAAATAAGTACTTTTCCATTCTATGAGAACCGTTATCAGTTGTCAACGATTTTGAAAATCATTATCATGGAGAACCGTGCATAAACAAAAATACCCGCACCGATCGATAGCCTCGACCGTACGGGTATTTCCAGAAATGCCGATTTACCGGTTACAGCTTGTAAATATCGCCGAACTTCTTGGCGAAGTACTGCACCAGGTAATCCGGGTTCAGCTCCTCGCCCGTCACCTGCATAATAATTTCGTTCGGGCTAAGCGCCTTGCCGTAACGGTAGATGCGATCCGTCAGCCAATCCTTGATCGGCAGCAAATTCCCGCTCTCGATCAGCTCGTCGTAGCCTGCAAGCTGCTTCCTCAGCGTATGCTCGATCTGCGCTGCGTACATATTGCCTAGCGCGTACGAAGGGAAATAGCCGAACGAGCCTCCGGCCCAGTGAACGTCCTGCAGCACCCCTTCTCCGTCGTTGGCGGGCACGACGCCGAGATATTCCTTATATTTCTCATTCCACACTTCCGGAAGATCCGCTACGCGCACCGATTCGCTGAACAGCGCTTTCTCGATTTCATAACGAACCATAATATGCAGGTTATAAGTCAGCTCGTCGGCTTCGATGCGGATCAGCGATGGCTTGACTTCATTGGACGCCCGGTAAAACTCCTCAACCGATACGCTATCGAATTGCCCCGGATAATTGGCTTGCAAATCTTTATAATATCGTTTCCAGAACGGACGGCTTCGCCCGATCATATTTTCCCAATAGCGCGATTGCGATTCATGAATCCCCATCGAGGTGCCTGTGCACAGCGGCGTGCCGATCAGCTCGGGCGAAATGTTCTGCTCATACAGCGCATGGCCGCCTTCGTGGATCGTGCCGAACAGCGCGCTGTTGACGTCGTCGAGCAAATAGCGGGTCGTGATCCGCACATCTCCCGGATTCAAGCCTGTGGCGAACGGATGAACCGTCTCGTCCAGCCTGCCCGCTTCGAAGTCGTAACCCATTTGCCCTAAGATAAAGAGGCTAAACGCTTTCTGCTTTTGCTTGTCGAAGCGCTGTCTCAAGAAGCCGGTTTCCGGCTTATGCGGCGAAGCCTGGACGGCCGATAGAAGCGGAACGACCTTTTCGCGCAGCGCGCCGAACACTTCATCGAGCTTAGCCACGGTCATGCCCGGCTCGTACATATCGAGCAGCGTATTGTACTTATGCCCTTCATAGCCCCACAGCTGAATAAACTCCAGATTGGCCGCCACGATTTTCTCCAGATAAGGCTGGAACTTGGCGTAATCGGAAGCTTCCTTCGCTTCCTCCCAGACCGACTCGGCTTGCGAGGTTAATACGACGTATTCCTGATGCAGCTTGGGCGGTATTTTCTTGCTCCGCTCATAATCCTTGGCGCATTCTTTGACGACGGTGCGGTCCGTAGAACTAAGCAAGGCCTGCTTATCCGATTCGTTGAAATAAGCGAGCATCTCTCCCATTTGTTCCGACACGGCCATGGCGAAATGCTCGGCGGACAGCATGCCGACGACTTCGGAACGAGTACCGATCCCTTTTTTCGGCGCCCCGGTCCTCATATCCCAATACAGCAACCCGATCGCTTCCTCGTAGCTCTTCATTTTTTTCAAATATTCCTTGAACTCCGTCAGCTTCTGGTCAAATCCCTGTGCGGTCACGGACAGCACCCCTTTCCCGATTAAAAATAACATTCTCTTCCATGATACTTCGTTTGCATTAGAGAAGCAACTTGCTCCGCGGAAGCCTCCCCCTGCCTTGCGCGCACCTGCCTGAACTGTGCTAAAATAGAATATAGAAAAGGAGAGGACAGCCATGCAAATTACTTTTACGGACCAAGCGGTCGACCAATTAGGCAAATACCAAATTAACGAGAACGGGGAACTGAAGCTGGTATACGATTCGGAGGGCTGCGGATGCGCGGTCAGCGGCGTGCCGACCTTATGGATCGTGGACCGGGCGGGAGAACGGGACTTGCGTGCCGAGGGAACGCCTTACGAGCTGCTGTACGAGAAAAAGCACGAAGTGTTCTTCGAGGATCGGATGACGCTCGATTATGCGGAAAACCGCGGGTACGTGCTCAAGAGCAGCGGACAAATCTACAACGCCAACATGCGTCTTATTGATAAAAGGGATACAACCGCAGGGTAAGATTCCCTCCGGTCATTCCCGACGGCAAAAAACAGCCGGACAGATTGCGCCGCCTCTTCAGGAATGAAGCGGAGCGAAGCCTGTCCGGCTGCTTGTCGTTCGCCTTAGTCTCCGGTTACGAGATCCAGCTTGCCTGTCGCCGGATCGATGATCAGCCCGTGAACGGGAATGTCCGGAACGAGAGGATGGTTTTTAATGACGTTGACGCTGTTTTTGACGCTTTCGGCTACGTCGTCGAAGCCGCGCAGCCATCTTTCGATATGCAGACCGGAATATTCCAGAGTTTGGAGCGTTTCTTCCTTAATCCCCCGCTCGATAAACTTCTTCTTCGTAGCCTCCGGATTCAAGTGGCTCATGCCGCAATCATAGTGGCCGATAACGAATACTTCGTCGGCGCCCAGCTCGTAGATCGCAACGATAATACTCCGCATAATGCCCCCGAACGGCGTCGACACGACGCCTCCCGCAGCTTTGATCATTTTGACGTCGCCGTTTTTCAAATTCATGCTGGCCGGCAGCAGCTCCAGCAGACGTGTGTCCATACATGTGAGAATTACGAACTTCTTATCCGGGAATTTGGATGTCAAATAAGGCTCGTACTTCTTTTCTGTCACGAAGGACCGGTTAAATTCCAAAATTTCATTCAGCAGCTTGCTCAATTGAATCTCCTCCCACCGAGTTCGTCTGTTTGGCTTGTCCGTTCTTTAAACGGGATTGGTTATCAAAAATAGGCCAGCCGATTTTCCCCTATTTCATTAACCTTATCTTTTTTTTCATAGATTTTCAAGATCCTTCATAAATTGAATGCGGTTCCACTGCAAATTCGTACCGAAAAACGTCTTAGGGCTGCGGCAGCTTCCCCTCGAGCAATCGGATCAGCCGCTGCTCCACATTGCCTGTGCGCCTCTGGTCGCCCGTGACCGGCGTATCCGCCTGAGCTTGCGGGACAGGCTCCGCCGCCTGGCCTTCCTCCTCGCGCTCCTGCCTCCTGCGCTTCTGAAACTCCTGCACCATCTTCTCGCGCTCCTCCTGGCTTAACCCGTCGAACGGCTTGGAATCCCGGGCAGCCTTCATCCGGGCATGCGCACGCTCCCGATAATCGCTGACGAACCGTCTCTGCTCGTTCGTCAGCAGGTCGATGATGTCCTGCCGATCGGCTTGCGTGAGCTCTCCCGTTCTCGTGTTGCGCTGCACGACGGGCAGCATTTGCTCGGCTTGCTTCCTATTAATAGTAAGCTGAGCCTGCTTGTCCATCTGAACGAGACTTTGGAACAATAGCACCATGTCCCGCTCCATATCGCTTTGCACATCTTCCTCTTTCTGCACGGGGGCAAGCGAACGGGCGTCGGCCGCGGAATGATCCGGTTCGCATCCGCTAAGCATGGCTGCCACACTGATCACCAAGCCGATCGTACGCAAACAGCGATTGTTCATTAGCAGCCCCCCTTAATGACAAAATATCCCGCCTCTTTGCTATAGAGACAGGATACTGTGTAACTTTGATTAAATTATGCTTGATTTGTGAAAATTGTGTAAAATCATTCCGTCTCCTCGCTGAGCGGAAATTTCAATCTGAATTCCGTGCCTTCCCCGTACCGGCTCGTGACGGCGATCGTTCCTTTCATCCCGCTGACCAAGTGCTTGACGATCGTAAGTCCTAAGCCGGTCCCGCCCGTGGCCGTCGCTCTCGACGGCTCGACCTTATAGAACCGGTCCCATATCCGGTACAGCTCCTCCTGCTCCATGCCGATTCCCGTATCCTTAATCCGGATGACGGCTTCCTCCCCTTCTCTGCGCAGCTCCACAGTGACCGTGCCGCCCGGAGGAGTGAACTGCATGGCGTTATACAGCAGATTCTGCATAATTTGCACGAACCGGTCCTCGTCCAGCTCAGCCTTTACCGTCTCGCCCGGAGGTGGCAGCAGCTCCTTCAAAATCAACTGCTTTTCCTGCATCGGAGGCCGCATCAACGCCAGCACCTGGCTGACCGCTTCATTAAGCCGAATCGGCTGCGTCCGGAAGACGTCCACGCCGTTCTGAATTCGGGCAAGATCGAGCAGATCGTTCACGAGCCGCTGCAGCCGCTGCACTTCCTGATCGCATATTTTCAAATAATGCTCGTATTTATCCTGAGGAATAACCTTGTCGTTCATCGCCACGATAAACCCGCGCAAGGTCGTCAACGGGGAACGCAGCTCGTGGGAGACATTAGCCAGAAACTCCTGACGCGCATCCTCCCATTGTACGAGCTGATCCACCATGAAGTTGAAGCTTTTGGCCAGCTCCCCCACTTCATCCTCGGACGTAACCGGCACGCGGGTCGTGAAATCGCCCCCGGCCAGCTCCAGCGCCGCCCGGTTCATCTGCTGCAGCGGGCCCGCCAGCTTGCGCGAGAGGATGAACAAAATGATCGCTACGGCGATCAAGGAGAAGATCAGCGGCACGATGATGTTCCAGCGGACGGCCGCCAGCGCCTCGCTCACTTCGAGCACGGGCACGTTCAGGAAAATGACGATAGGTTCCCCGTTCATCTGCGCCGGCGCGTAGTAGGTCAAGAGTCCTTCCCGGGGCCGGTCGTCGAATTTGTACTGTCCGGCGACGAAGCCGCTCTGTCCTTTCAAGCCGTCGATGAATAAAGGGTCCATTTCCTTGGGAATGACGGTGCCCTCGCGTTCCGAGGAGCCGTTCAAGACGTTGCCTTTGGCGTCGATCAGCCATACCTGGCCGTTGATGCCTCTGGCGATCAGCCGGATGCCGAACCGCAGCTCCCGCGTGGAGATCGTTCCCTCCTGAACGGATGGCATCAGCTTGGACACTTCTCCGAACCGGGAGGAGAGCAGCTCCTTCTTATCCTTGTAAAATAAATCCGTAAAATAATTGTTCCAAAATAAGGCCAAGCCGAGAAAAAACAAAATGCACGTCGCCAAAAAGGACAGGAACAGCTTAATATAGAAGCTTCGGTACCACCGCTTAAGCATGACGGGTAACCTCGAAGGAATAGCCGATGCCCCACAGCGTTTGGATAGCCCATTCCGGATTGGCTCCGAGCTTTTTACGGAGATTTTTCACATGGGCGTCGACCGTGCGGGTTCCGCCGCTAAAATCGAAATTCCATACGTAACCGAGAAGGTCTTCCCGCGAATAGACCCTGCCCGGATTGGAAGCGAGAAAATGCAGCAGCTCGATTTCTTTGGGCGTCAGATCGACTCTTTCCCCGTTGACCGTCACTTTATACTGCTCGGGATCGATCATCAGCGAACCGACGCGCAGCATGCTCTTGACCGTTCTGGACGCCTGGGCCGCCGCGGCCGTATGCTGCGACTGCGTCCGCCGCAGCACCGCCTTGATTCGGGCGATCAGCTCGTTCGGATCGAACGGCTTGACGATATAATCGTCGACGCCCAGATTAAAAGCGCGCAGCTTGTCGATCGACTCGCCCTTCGCCGTCAGGAAGATGATCGGCGTCTGCGAGATCGGTCCCGGGTCGCTGCGAATCTCGCTGCACAGCTCAAACCCGGATCGGTCCGGCAGCATCACGTCGAGCAGCACGATATCGGGAGTCTCCTCCCGGATCAGCTGCATCACTTCGCTGCCGCGATAGGCGATGAACGGCTCGTATCCGGCGTGCTCGAGATAGAGCCGGATCACCTCGACGATATTCGGCTCGTCGTCGACAACCGCCACCTTGCCGAGCTTCACGGCGTTCGTCATGGCTCCATCCCCCGCTGCCGCGCCTTCCGGGTCCGGCTCAGCTCCCGCTCGGCCACAACCGAGCTGCGATCCCGCAAACTATGCTTATGAATCAGATACGTGTCGGCCAGATCGCTCGGCCGCCTCCAGGTCAGTCCGCGTTCCGCGCAGCGCTCCACGCATTCCGCTTCCAGCCGGGGGTCCGAGAGAGGAAGGTCCAGGTCCTCGTACGCCGTCCCGGCACTTGCGATCTGTGCGAGCCGCTCCTTGAGCCGGCTTCTCATGAGATCTGCAGCGATGCCGAGCGCAGCCATTCCTTCGTCCGTCAACTGGTTCAGCGCGCTGCCCAGCATCTTCGACGCTCCTATGAGATTGTTTCTCCGTTGATGATACAGCCCTACGGCGACCTGGATCAAACCGACATAGCAGGAGGCGAGCGGGTCGCCCGGGCGCTCTTTCCAAAACTCTTCCATCACTTCATGGCATTCGAAAAAATCACGCTCCGCGTGAAAATAAATCAAATAATCGATATAAGCTTCAGGATAAGCTGACATGAAATAACCGCCTCTTGTAGGTAGAAAATAATAGAGCTTTTTTTTGCTCCCTCTATATTGTATCAAGAAGGGATAAAAACTGAAACCTTTGTCCAGATTATTCGTAGTAAGATTTAACAGCGGCAACAACAAAACATTTTTTGGAGGGTCAACCGTATGTGGAAAAAATTATCTCTCATCATGATGGCTTGCGTCATCGCCTTCTCGTTCAGCGCGGCGGGAACGGCAGACGCGGCAAAGGGCTCGTACAAATCCCCTAAGAAGAGCTTCAGTCCGAGCACGACGACGAACCAGACGCCTAACAGCGGCGCAAGCAGCAAAAACGAACCGGCCGCTTCGACGAAGACGAACACCGGGACGACAACGAACCCGACGTCGGCGACCAAGCCCGGATTTTTCGGCGGCGGCTTTATGAAAGGCATGCTGCTCGGCGGTCTGGCCGGTATGCTGTTCGGCGGCTTGTTCGGCAACATGGGCATGCTCGGCAATATTCTCGGCTTGCTGATCAACGTTATGGCGATTTTCGCTGTCATCGCTATCGTGATCAAGCTCGTTCAATATTTCCGCGAGAAGCGCAAATACAACGAACAGCCTAAACGCTACTAATACCATATTTTGAGAATGACGAGGTCGTTGCACAATGAGATTGTCGGAGCAAGATATCATTAACGCCATTTGCCTTCACATCGGCGAGCGCAAGCAGCTTCATCCGAGCCAGGTGGAAGTCGAGCTGATGTGGGACGAAGACTACGGGTTCTCCGCCGAAGTATTTGCGGAGGGACGAAGCCAGATTATTGTGGCGGCGAACATGCTCGAAGCGATCGAGCGGTATCTGCTGACGCAAATGAACATCCGCGTATTCCGCGATCAGATTGAGCTTAAGTTAGAAGACGAGATCGTGGCCGATATCGCTTAAATAACCGAATGATCCGCCCCCCGTTCACAGCCGGACAAGCCGCCGAACGGGGGGTTTTTCTATGCCTGTTTGTCTTTCTACTATTTTCCTTCGCAACTTCTGCTAGGCTGGATGCGTTTAATAGGATAGATTTAGTAGAAAGAGGCTGATGCATGTTGAATCGCAAGACCATACTGATCGTCTCCGTCATGGCGCTGTCCTTCTCTTCCTTCGGTTCGGCCATGGCAGCGGACAAAACCTCGAAATACCGGGTTTATCAGGACGACCGCCTGATTCTCGAATCGTCGGATTACAAAACCGCGGAAAATTACGCCCGGCAGTTTTCCGACAGCCATGTGGAAGATATCGGCACGCGCCAGTGGCTGTGGAACAACTACCCCCGTTATAAAGTGTATCAAAGCGGCTACAGCAGCTCTGCCTGGGAATTCGCCACCTTGGATCAGGCTGTGCGCGAAGCCGCCAAATGGACCCATGCCAGCGTGCGCGACCTGCAATCGGGTGGCTGGGTATGGAACAACTACCCGAAATACCGGGTATACCAGGGCGACGCTACCATGGCTTCATGGGAGTTCGCCACTTTGGCCGAAGCCAAAGCCGAAGCGGGCAAATGGAGCAACGCCCATATCATCGACTTAAGCACTAATCAGTGGGTGTGGGATAATATTCCTGCAGCTGCCAAAGAAACGCTTCGCGCTTCGGGAAACAAAATCTATCATGTGTATCAGGGCGGCAATACGATGGACGGCTGGGCTTTCTCCTATTTGGAAGACGCCGTTAACGAATCGCTCAAATGGTCCAATTCCACCGTCGTAAACAGCGAGAAAGGCAATAATGTCGTATTTTCCAACGTTAAGCAGTACAAGGTGTACCAATACAGCCAACTGCTCGATTCCTTCATCGATCTGGACGATGCAATTGCTTACGCCAAGCAGTACGCTCATACGAAAATCATTAACGACGATGCCTCCTCCTCCGGAAGCGGCCGTACGATCTGGTCTAATTATCCTTATTATCAAGTTTTCCAAGGAGAGACGTGGATTTCCGACTCCTCCAGCATCGCCAACGCGGTAAGCTATGCGATGAAGTACAGCAACGCGTCCATCCGGCTGCTCGATGACGGCACGAAGATTTGGGACAACTACAGCAAGCTTCAGTTCTGGGGCTGGAACGGCAGCTCCAGCAACGATACGATACGCAGCCAGGTGAATACGACCTCCGGTCTCGACGTCGTATCGCCGACGTATTTCACGCTCGCCGACGGCGCCGGCGGCCTGACCGACACTTCGAACAAAGATACGGTCGCCTGGCTTAAATCGCAAGGATATGCCGTGCAGCCGCTTGTCAGCAACCAGTTTGACGCGAACCTCACCTCCGCGTTTTTGGCTAACGCCGACGCGCAAACCAAGTTTATTCAAGCTTTGGTGAATAAGGGCGCGGAGCTCGGCGTGAACGGGCTGAACATCGATTTTGAAAGCTTGGCGGGCAAAGACCGCGCTGCGTTCACGAAATTCATCGCGAACCTGACCGCAGCCGCACATGACAAAGGCCTGCTAATCTCGATCGATCTTCCCCGGGGCAGCGTCAAGTGGAACGCCCAGACGGCCTTCGACCATGAGAAGCTGGGCGGGATCGTCGACTACATTATAACGATGACCTACGACCAATATTGGAAAGGAAGCACGGAGGCCGGTTCGGTCGCCGGGCTGCAGTGGGTCGAGGAAGGCATTCAGGAATTTCTCTCCTACGGCATTCCGAGAGACAAGCTCATTATCGGTATTCCGTTCTATGTCCGCGAATGGCAGATTGACGGCTCCGGCAATCTCGTGAGCAACCGGGCCGTCTTGATGAAAGACATGCAGGCGCTCATCGCCAGCAAAAACGCCAAATTGACATGGGACGAGCAGTTCAAGCAGTATCGGGTCGAATACAGCGAGGGCGGCTTCCAATACGTATCTTGGCTGGAAGATCAAGATACCGTCAAAGCGCGTCTGGAGCTTGCCAAGAAATACAATCTTGCCGGAGTCGCCGCATGGCGCTTGGGCTACGATACGACCGATTTGTGGAAGACGATGATTCAGGAAAAATAAGATTTGTCCCTTAATAGACAAAGAAAGCCCCGATACGAGGCGGAATTGCTTTTCTCCGCTTACGTTTCGGGGCCTTTTGCCGTACGAACGATTTATGTTTACTTGGAGCCGACAGAACTGCGCTCTCTAAACTGCTTGGCAGCCAGCGCCATATTGCGGAGCGAGGCGACGGTCTCCTCTACGCCGCCGCTTTTTCACCGCGTTTCTAGCGCTGCAGCTGCACAGCCAATGCGGTTCTTATCCATCGTTTGAAGTCTTCCAGATTGCGAGGAGCTTCCGCGCCCCGCCGCATCGCTTCAGGCAGCTCGTTCCATAGCTCCAGCAGCATCGGAAGCTCTAACCCTATGGCGCGAAGATCGTCCCCGCCTCCGAATACGTCCATCGGCGTACCTTCCCGCACACAGCGGCCTTTATCCATGACCAGCACCCAATCCGCCCAGGCAAAGGCCAGATTCATATCGTGCGTCGCCAGCACCACCGTGATGCCGGTGCGATGAATCCGCTCCAGCTCCTCCAGCAGCTGCTGTTCGGACTGCCTGTCCAAATAAGCCGTCGGCTCGTCGAGCAGCACAAGCTCGGGCTCAAGCACCAGCACGCCGGCCAGCGCGACCCGCTTCTTCTGCCCTAGGCTCAGCTGATGGATCGGCCGATCCGCCAGCGCCGCAAGTCCCATCGACGACATTATCGCCCCCGTGCGCCTTGCAATCTCCGGCTCGGATACGCCCGCATTGCGAAGGCCGTAGGAAATATCTTCGCGCGGCGTGCTTAAGACAAGCTGCTGCTCCGGGTCCTGGAACACAAGGCCGACTCGTTCCCGCAGCTGCTTCAGACTGCTCCGGCTATAGGAGAGCGGCTCGCCCTTCCACAGCATTTGTCCTGAAGCCGGGCGATGAATTCCTATCGTTTGCAGAAACAACGTCGATTTACCGGAACCGTTATGACCGCAGATCGCGGTCTTCTTCCCTTCCGGTATGCTTAAGGTCAGCCCTTCAAGCGCCTTCGCCTCCGTGCCGGGATAGCTGTAAACAACCTCTTGCGCCTGCATAATCGGCTTCATCGCATCCCCCTCCATCTCAGCCAGCATTCCGCTGCGATGAGCAGAACAACGCCGCCGTACATCTCCAGCTTGTACCGCCCCGGCATCGGCTTAGCCTCGTAGGGGGCCATCCGGATGTCCTCCGTAAAGCCCCTGGAGATCATCCCGTTCGCCAGCCCCTGGTAACGCTGCATCGTCTTGCCGAACAGCCGCACGACAAGAACGGCCGTATCCTGCAATCTGCCGCGAAAACCCTGCTGTCCTCCACGCGCCCGCTGCGCAACATAAATATTGTGCGCCGTATCGGCGAGCAAAAATAAAAAGCGGTACGTTATCAGCATCAGCTCCAGCACCAGATGAGGCACTCGCAGCTTGCGCATGACCTGGAACAGCTCCGTCATCGGCGTCGTCAAGATCAGAAACAGCGTCGCGGACAAACAGGCGAGAATGCGGACGAAGAGCTTCATCGCCAGTTGGAGTCCGTTCCAGTTCAAATACAAGGTCATATGGGAAAAAGCGCCTACTATGATGCCATGCGTCATCTGTTGCGCGGAGCCCGCCGGTTCAATTTCCAGCAGCAGCACAGGCAGGCTCCCGATAAAAAACAGACAGGAGGCGCCTAAAAACGCCCCATAATAGCGCAGCGGAATCTTCGCGTACCCGATCGTCCACACCAGCATCCAGCCGAATAGCGCGAGCTGAACGACCGGATGCGTCAGGTAGGCGAGGAAGACGAGAGCGGCGGCGAAGCCGCTTTTCCACATGGGCGGTACGATCCGCAGCTTGTTATTGTAAGATAGAACATCGATCGTTCGAATCATTGCGTCTTGGATTTAGCGGATTTTCCTTTGAACAAGCCGATCGTGTACCCGATAAATCCGGCTCCGAGCGCGGCTTGCAAGGCGAACAGCATGCTCTCCGTCTCCGGCGGCGGCTCCAGCAGCGACGAGAACCACGGCTCGTAAGACGGCTGAAGCGTCTTGATCATATCCTCGGCGGCGTCATCCGCTCCTCCGAATTCTCCTTTTACGAAAAGAAGCGGAAGAACGGCCAATAACACCACGGCGATGAGAATCCATTTCGTACTGTTTTTCACGATTCTTTGACTCCTTTCATTTGGCGCTGCAGCAGAGCCAGCTCATTGGTGCTGTAAGATTGCAGCCAATTCCAGATCAATACGGTCAGCAAGCCCTCGCTGATCGCGAGAGGAATTTGCGTTATGGCGAAGATGCCGCCGAATTTCAGGAACGACGCTGCAATGCCTCCCTGCTCCGCCGGGAATGCCAGCGCCAGCTGCAGCGAAGTCACGACATATGTGGACAGGTCGGCCAGGGCCGCCGCCGTGAAAATCGCCAGCTTCTGCTTGCCGGAGGCGTTCATCATCCAGCGATACACATAATAACCGACGACCGGACCGGCCAAGGCCATCGAGAAGGCGTTGGCTCCCAGCGTCGTCAAGCCCCCGTGTGCGAGCAGCACCGCTTGGAACAGCAGTACGATCGACCCGAGCACGCTCATCGGCAGCGGACCGAACATGACCGCACCGAGGCCCGTCCCCGTCGGATGCGAGCTGCTTCCCGTAACGGAAGGAATCTTGAGCGCAGACAGCACGAACGTAAACGCTCCGGCTAACCCCAGCATAATCTTCAGCTCCGGCGTCTCCTTCGTAATTTTCCTTAATGCGCGCAGCCCCAGGACAAAGAACGGAATGAACGCGACCCACCAGAAGATCGCCCATCCCATCGGGAGAAATCCTTCCATAATGTGCATGGCATAAGCGGATTCGGGCTCGTTGACGCTGAAGTACAGCACAAACCCGAGGACGAGGAGCAGCGTGCTCATCCATTTTTTTCTTTTCATTGCGAATACAACCTCCTGATCGATTGGTTTCGCGGGCAACAAGAAAAGACCAATCCGTCTCGAATTGGTCGTGGGTACGTATGAATAGACGACATCAGCGCTTAAGCTCCTGCCGTTTCACGATTCGTACACCGCTCCTTTCCGCGAAGGACTCTTGGTGCATAGTTAAATTAGGTAGGTCTCCTGGCTCACGGATCGCTGTCTTCTTTCGCCTTCCCCGGTGGGTTAACCCCGAGTGACGTGATGAAAGAAACTCCCCGTATACAGTGGCGGGACCGCTCGGGATTTGCACCCGATTCCCTGTTACCCTTTGTCTTCACAAAGGCACCTAATTTACGGAATGTACGGACAAAATGAACAAGCGAGACGCCATCCATGTGCAGGAGAGCCGCCGCCCTTCGTTCTATCCGCGATAAAACCTGCTACCAGCCCGGACAGCGAAGCTCCAAGACGTCGATTACGGTTTTATCCTATTCCATATGCAGTTCATGTAGTACAGACTTATGTGTTATTCGCTGCCCGGAGACAAACTCCTGCTTAGGTCCAAACTTTTTATGGCAATACCTGAAGAGGTGTTGACCCGAGCCATCGCGGTAAATAAGCAGAAATTCGTTCCGCCGCTACTCGTCCATCGGATCAGCTAACAGCTCGGCCAACTCGTCCACATCCGTCGTCGGCGACTGACAAGCGAAGTCCACGCAGACATAAACCGTCGTTCGTCCGCCGATCGCCCGCTTGTCCTGAACGAGCGGAATGAGCTTCGCCGTCTCTTCCCCTTCCTCGCCCGCCGGCACCAGCACCGTCAGCGCATTCGGCCGGAAGCCACTTCGTGCCGCTTCGATCATCTGCTGCGTTTCCATCGCGTCGCGCCTTCCCGCAATGACGATCTCGCTTGAAGGGCCGTAGGCCATGTCCAGCGCGATCAGGAACATCGCGTGCCCCGAAGGATAATGCTCGATCGCCCCGTCGAACGCTGCGAGCTGCGTATCCGCTATTCGCGACAGCTTGGCATCATAGGTCAGCTTGGCTAGCTTCTGCAAATTCATCGCCGCCACCGAATTGCCGGACGGCAAAGCTCCGTCGTAAATCTCCTTATTTCTTGTAAACAAAGCTTCGCCGTCGTTGCCGTAAAAATACAACCCGCCGCTTTGTTCGTCCCAGAACAGCTCCAGCATCTGCGCGTTCAGCTCAAGCGCCAGCTTCAAATAGCTCAGGTCGAACGTCGCTTCGTACAGCTCGATCAGCCCCCACACAAGGAACGCGTAGTCGTCCGCATACGCCAGATATGCCGCTTCGCCGTCGCGGTAACGCGCCAGCAAGCGCCCGTCCTCTCTCCTCATGTGCGATATAATAAACTGCGCCGCCTTGACCGCCGCCTGCAAATACGTCTCGTTGCCGAGCGCCTTATACGCTTTGGCCATCGCCATGATGACCAGACCGTTCCATGAGGTCAATATTTTGTCGTCCTTGCCGGGATGAACGCGCCGCTCCCTATGAAGGAACAGCTGCTGGCGGCAGCGCTCCGCCCGCTCCTGCCATTGCTCGGGCGTTCCCCCTTGGAGCCGAGCCGCCGTCTCCAAATCGCGTGCAATCAGGTTCGGAATGCTCTGCCCCTCGAAATTGCCTTCCGCCGTAATATCGTAGAGGGCGCAGTACCATTCTCCGTCCTCGGCCCCCAGGATGTCTGTGACTTCATCGGGGGACCATACGTAGAACTTGCCTTCCTCCCCTTCGGAGTCGGCATCCTCCGCCGAATAGAAGCCGCCCTCCGGATGCGTCATATCTCGTAAAATATAGGTAAACACTTGCTCGGCGACTCTCGCATACTTCACCTTGCCAGTCAGCTGGTAAGCTTCGATATACGTCCAGGCCAGCAGGGCGTTATCGTACAGCATTTTCTCAAAATGCGGAACAAGCCACCGCTCATCCACCGAATAACGGGAAAAACCGTATCCGATATGGTCAAACATCCCGCCGCGGGACATCGCATCCAGCGTTTTCTCCGCCATCCGCAGCGCCGCCTCCTTGCCGGTCCGCTGATAATGGCGAAGCAAGAATGACAAATGATGTGAAGTAGGAAACTTCGGCCTGTCGCCAAACCCTCCGTACTGCGGATCAAATCGCTGTTCGTACTGCTCGAACGCCTTATCCAGGACGTCTTCGGAGAGGGTCCCCTTCAAGTTCGACAGCATCGTCCTCTCGACCTCCTGAACGACCTGCTCGCTCGTCTCGGCCAGCTTGTCCGGGCTCTCCTTCCATGCATCGGCCAACTTCGTCAATATCTCCATCAGCCCATGACGCCCATACCGCTTGCGCTTCGGAAAATACGTGCCCGCGAAGAACGGCTTCTTCTCCGGCGTCATCACTATCGTCAGCGGCCATCCCCCCTGCCCGGTCAACGCCTGGCATACCGTCATGTACACATTGTCCACATCCGGCCGCTCTTCGCGGTCTACCTTGACGGCAATGTACTCGCGGTTCAGCAGTTCCGCTACTTCCTGATCTTCGAAAGATTCTCTTTCCATTACGTGGCACCAATGGCAGGTTGACACATTATACCTCTAATATTTTATATAGCCGAAGCTAGGAATAGCCTATACTTAAAAATAGCGGTTTGCTTTCCCTTGTGGCTTTGCTGAAAGCCTCTTCTCCCCAAGGGAACCAGTCCACAGGATTATGAGCATGCTGCAGCAGGTATGGGCTTTTTTCATTAATCAAATGGTTAGTGTATTTATGCTTAACTGTTTCATCACGCATAGGTTTAGCAACTCCTATTTTCAAATTATATGATTAAATAAAGTATAGCCAATAAACATAGTGTTGCTGCTGAAAGATAACGTCCAATTGCTGACGGGATTGCCTGTCCGCGAGTTGCTGAATATAATGACCATATCACAGAAAAGGAAAAGGATGCCCCCATGTATGTGGGCCTGCTGCAACAGGC
>NZ_JANYUY010000069.1 GCF_025060755.1 Paenibacillus doosanensis | reverse complement strand
TGGGGAACAAGCGCCTCCATCTCGACCATTTGAAATAGTCGAGGTTGGGTGCCTTGGCGTTTGGAAACTAGCATAAGTTTTGGCCTCATTTCTCATCGATCAGTTCCATTTATTTTACCATTTCTATCGTGTCATGACTGTACAATGCCACTTTTTCACCACCCTTTTAAAGCTGCTCCAAAAAAGAAAGGAACGGAATCGATATGGATGCGCAATGGACGTTCCAAAGCATCACGAGCACCTTGCAGGTGACCGGCTGCCATTTTGGCATCAAGCCGCCCGGCTGGTCTTACCCGAAGTATCACCACCATCTGACCGAGCTGGTCTATTGCATCGACGGAGAAGTGACGCAGCAGATCGGACAGGAGAATGTCCTAATGAGACGGGGCGACTTGCTGCTGATCAAATCCGGAATCAAACATGCGACGCTCAACGGCGCTTCTATACCTTATGTGTTCTTCAATCTGCATTTCGACCTGGACGACTCGGATATGCGGCGCATTCTCGGCGCCGAGCCGTACCGGCGCATACCCGGGGATGCCGCCTCCAGCAGCAGAGTTCCCGGCTATATCGGCGAGCTGGAGCGGCTGCTGTGCCGGGGCATCGCCGATAGCCGAACGCGGGGCGCCGCTTCGGAGCAGCACGTGAGCTTGGACGCAGGGCAGCGGCTGGCCGTTCAGGCGCATACGCTGCTGCTCGTCAGCGAGGTCATGGACTTGCTCGGCCAGCCGGACGGACATGCGGAAGAGGCGGCCGGACCTGTGCCGGACGCCTCCCACTTCGCCGCCGATGTCGCCCATCGGATCGAAGATTTGCTGTCGCAAAACGTCTATTCGGATATTACCGTCGCGGAAATCGCCCAGGCGATGAATATGAGCCGTTATCAATGCTCCAAAGTATTCGCCCATGTCTACGGCGTCTCTCCCCGCCAGTTTCTCAGCCGGTTGAAGCTGAACGAAGCGAAGAAGCTGCTCGTGACGACGGACAAACCGGTTGCCGCCATCGCGGAGCTGCTCGGCTTCCACTCGGCGACTCATTTCTCGCGCCAGTTCAGGCGCTGGACCGGGCAAGCGCCGCAGCATTATCGCCCCAAGCAGTAACGGCTAGCGCTCAGCCTCATGGCTTCAGATGCATGCTGAGAAATTTCAGCAGCGCGTTGTAGAAGTCCATCCGGTTCTCATAATTTTGGAAGCCGTGGCCCTCGTCCGCTTTGATCATATAAGGGGAATCGATCCCCCGCTGCCGCAGCGCCATGACCATTTGATCGGATTCCTTCTTGCTTACGCGCGGATCGTTGACGCCTTGGGCAAAGAAGATCGGCGCCTTGATCTGGTCGGCATGGAGCAGCGGAGAGCTCGCCTCCAGCATCGCCTTATCCTTGTCGGGATCGCCGACCTGCCTGTACATGACCTGCCGGTCCGGCTCCCAATAAGCCGGCATCGAATTCAAGAACGTAAACATGCTGGAAGGACCTACATAGTCGACCGCAGCGACATACAAGTCCGGAGTGTAGGTAACGCCGGCCAGCGCCGCATAACCCCCGTACGACCCTCCGTAGATCGCGACCCGCTTAGGATCGGCGATGCCTTGGGCGATCAGCCAATTCACGCCGTCGGTGATGTCGTTTTGCATCGCCCGGCCCCACTCTTTATTGCCCGCGTTTAGAAACTTCTTGCCGTAGCCCGTCGACCCGCGGAAATTCATCTGCAGCACGGCGTACCCTCGGTTGGCGAGCAGCTGCACCTCCGGATCGAAGCCCCAGGAATCCCGCGCCCAAGGACCGCCGTGCGGCAGTACGACGACGGGCAGCTTGGCGCCCGCCGCTCCCTTCGGCAGCGTCAAGTAACCGTTAATCGTGTAGCCGTCGCGCGATGCGTAGCTGATCGGCTTCATCTCCGCCATATCGTCTTCATGTATCCACGGTTTGACGTCGGCGTATTTCTCGAGACTTTTAGTCTGACGGTCGTAGAAATAATACGCCCCCGGCGATTTGTCGCTGTAGGTGCGCAGCGTCACTTTTTTATCGGGAAGCGGATTGCCGACAATATAAAATTGCTGGTTCTCCGGAAGCTGCCCGGCAATATCCTTGTTAAGCCGCTCGAATTCCTCGTCCAAATAATGGTAGTGGACCTTATCCGTTTCGTATTCGACCGCCAGAATCGCCTGCTTCTTGTAGGATACGACGATATCCGTCACATCGGCGTCTGGATTTTCATAGATCGTATCGCCCATCGTCTTCGTATTCAGATTGAAGGCCACGAGCGCAAGCTTGTCCCGCCCGATATTCGAGAGAGCGAACAACTGTGAGTTATCGAACGAAAACATGATCGGGACGAAGGAATCCCCGAATTTCACATCGAGAATCGGCTCGAACGCCAGCGAAGTCGATTTGCGGTACAAAATTTGCGTGTCGGTGCCGACCGTGGCTTTCGCCAGCTTGACTTCCCCGTACAAATCCGTCATCCAACTCGTGATGTTGCCCGGGTTGTTCGCGACAATCTTGAATTCGCCCGTCTTGACATTGACCTCGTACACGTCGAACAACTGCTTGGACATATGGTTCAAAGAAATCAAAATGTCGTTCTCATGACCCGGAATATAAGATAAAGACTCCATGTACTGCGCCTTTTCTTTTTCAAACGGCGTCAAGTCCTTATCGGACGAACCGTCGGCGCTGACGGCATGAATATGATAATCCTCATCGCCGCCCCGATTCGTCATATAGAGCAGCGTGCTGTTATCGAACCAGAAGAAACCTGTGATATCGCGATCCTTGACCGTCGTGATGCGTTCCGCGTCCTCTTTCTCCTCGCCTTTCTTGTAGACGAAAATATGCTGCTGGTTATGATACTCCTTAAGCAGCGCCGTCCTCTTGCCGTCGGGCGACACCTGGTATCCGCCGAGCTCGGAGCCGCGCATGAAATCCTCCAGCGGAAGCTCTCCCCGCTCCGGCTCGCCGATCATAATGGCGCGGTACAAAAATAAGGCGAGCTGGGCTCTCGTCACCTTGTTCTTGGGCATAAACTCGATCTGGTCGGTCAAAAAATATTGCTTGAGCCGGATGATGTCCTTAAAATGACTCTCTCCCATCTCCGTTTCATCCTTGAACCAGACGTTCATGCCGTTGTCCTTCAGCTGAAACGCGCGAACCAGCAGGCTGGCCATCTGCTCGCGGGTCAGCGGCATGTCGGGGAAGAAGCGGCCTCCGTCTCCCTGGATGATTTTCTTCTCCGCCAAAGCGTTGACGGCAACCGCATATTCGCTAGTCTCCGGTACATCGGTAAAGCCTTGCAGCGAGGCGGGGTAGCCGAGCTTCAGCGCCTTGCTCAGCCAGAGCGCCGTAACGCCCCGCGTGACCTCCTCCTCCGGCTTGAACAAGCCGTCGCCGGTTCCCTGTATGATCCCCCTCTGCGACAATGCTTCAATTTCTTTGCTTGCGTAATGATCCTTCGGTACGTCCGCGTACCCTTGCGATGAAGCATTCGTTTCGGAAGCGCTTACCGGAAGCGCTGCGGCGCAAATCCAAATAATCGCTGCCATAAGGACGGATGCTGCTCGAAACAATCGGCTCTTCATTTTGACGGCTCCTTATTTTTAACAAATAATAGCAATACGCCTATACTATATCACCTGAGGAATCCGCCGGTAAATAGCGATTTTTGTACCGGACCATAAGCGCTATGCTAAGTAGAAAAGCAACGCAGATGAGCGCAAACGGGACGGCCGGATGAAGCGCATACGCCCAACCGCCGATCATTCCCGAAGGGGCGATGCAGATCAAAATCAGCACGGTCAGGATGGAGAATGATGCCGCCCGCTTCTCGTCGTCCAGTGAGTTGGCCACGGCCGCCTCCAAGTAGGCATAGGTCAATATCGAGCCCGACGCCGCAAGCACGGTGCTGAGAATAAGCCAGAACAAGCTGCCCGGACTTTGGAATATGAGGATGACGTTGGATAGCAAGGACAGCGCGAAGCCGCCGATCATATAGCGTACCGCATGCGCCTCCTTCAGCCTGGGAACCGCTTTGTACATCAACAGCAGCATGACGGCGGAAGTCACCGCGGGAAACAGCGAAACTGCAGCGGCGCCGACCTGCAGATGCTCGACGAGAAATAAAGACAGGAACGTATTTTTCATCGTCTGCTGAAATTGAAACAGGACGTACACGCAGAAAATAATCATCAGCGGCGCATTGGCAAACAATTCCTTCGTTACCTGCCTGTATTCCTTGAGGCTGCCCAGCAGACTTCCGTTCCGGCTCTCCTGCCGCTTGCGGACGCCCATCTCCGATTCCCGCGTAAACCGGTGCCTGCCGAAAAACATCGCCGTCATGCTGACAAAGGCGATCGCATACATCAGCCGAACCGCCGGAACCAGCGTCAAATGCTCAACCAGCAATCCCCCGAGCGGTGCAAACAAGCCGCCC
Organism: Paenibacillus doosanensis; assembly: GCF_025060755.1. Classification (GTDB taxonomy): domain Bacteria; phylum Bacillota; class Bacilli; order Paenibacillales; family NBRC-103111; genus Paenibacillus_S; species Paenibacillus_S doosanensis. The sequence goes on along the minus strand of NZ_JANYUY010000069.1, from coordinate 32,952 downwards.
ACCACCGTGATCAGCTGCAGCACATTGAATACGTAGGAGCGTTCCTTCGGCTCCGTATCCTCTACCAAGAGGCAGTACCAGGCCGTATTCGGCACCTTGAGAAAGCTGTTGAATACGGCGGCCGCAATGAAAAACCATACGTTCTGGGCTATCGCCCACAGCAGCGTGGCGGCGCTCCAGCTGACGAGATCGTAAATGAGCAGCGCTCGCTTGCGGCCCATCGAATCCGTCAAGAAACCGCTCGCAAACGAAGTGAAAATTTGCAGTCCCAAACACAATGTCGTAATGTATCCGATCCCCTGGCCCGTAACCCCGAGCTCTCTCATATATAAAGCGGCATAAGGCAAATAACAGCTGTATGGCAAAATAAACAGCGGCTCGAACATCAGGCAGCCTCTGGCATTGCCCTGCAAACGCTTGAACATGATCCTCGCCCTCCCTTCCGTCGATCCCTTCTCTGACTCTATATTAAAAGGATATGGATAGCTTTGGAAAGGAAAATTTAACGGCGCAAAAAATAGTTGCATATCCAACAAACCCGCCCTTATACTAGGAGTCGATAGTGGCAAGTGCAACGATTATCACGGGAGGGGTCGAATGAACGATCCAAAGTATACGATTTCCCGCTGGGTCTCGCTGTTATACCGCTACGGGCAGATGTATATCGGCGACCGCTTGAAGCATCTGGATATCGGTCCTGGGCAGCATATTTTTCTTAACGCCTTGTACAAAGAGGACGGGCTCAGCCAAGAGGAATTATCCGGTTATCTGAAGATCGATAAAGGAACGACGGCCAAAGCGCTCAAGAAGCTGGAGGAGCAAGGCTACGTCTTGCGGCAGGTGCGCGATGAAGACAAACGCTCTTACCGCGTTTTCTTGACGGACAAGGCGCTTATGATCCGCGAAGAGGTCCGCTCGGTGCTGGCGGATTGGCGGGCGATCATTTACGAAGGCTTGACGGAAGAAGAGCAGCGGATGGCTCTGGGCATTTTGGAGAAGATGGGAACTAACGCCGCGAGATGGAATCCCGCCCAGGATAAGAACAACAACGAATAACCCGCTTTCGAGGGATGCTTACAGGAAGGTGACCCGCTTGAATATAAAGGCGATGGGCGAACGTGTGATCAACAATCATTTTCACGCCCTCACACATCAAAATTACCGTTATTTCTGGTTCGGCCAATGTATCTCGCTGATCGGCACGTGGATGCAAAACATCGGCCAATCGTGGCTCGTCTTGACGCTGACCGGCTCTCCGCTCTTGCTCGGACTTGTCGGCACGATACAGTTTTTGCCGATCACCTGCTTCTCGCTGTTCGCCGGAGCGCTGATCGACAAATTCCCGAAGAAACAAATTCTGATTGCCACTCAGACGATTTCCATGATTCTCGCCTTCGTCCTGGCCATCCTCGTCTTCACCGATACCGTTCGTTACGGCTACGTGATTACGCTGGCGTTTATTCTCGGGCTTACCAACACGTTCGATATGCCGACCCGGCAGTCGTTCAATATCGAAATCGTAGGCAAGGAAGACTTGATGAATGCGATCGCCTTGAACTCGACCACCTTCAATCTGGCGAGGATATTAGGCCCCTCTATCGGGGCTGTCATGATGGCGCTGCTCGGCCCCGGCTGGTGCTTTCTGCTCAACGGAGTGAGCTTCATCGCCGTTATTTACGGCCTGCTGCGCATCAAGACGACGCCTTACGTCAGGCAAAAGAAAAAGGATGTCGGCATTCTCAAGGAAATTAAGAACGGCATGGTCTACATATCGCGGGATAAGCGGCTGCTGCAGACGCTGCTGCTGTCCACGATTATCGGTACGTTCGCTTATAATTTCAGCGTGCTGATTCCCGTCTTTACCAAAAATGTGCTCCTCCTGCAGGAACGCACGTACGGGACGCTGATGTCCTGCCTGGGCGCAGGCTCGCTGATCGGCGCCCTCACCGTCTCGCTCCGCAGCAAGAAGGGGCCGAAGATGAAGGTTATTTTTGCCGCGTCGATGCTGATTTCGGTCTTCCTCTGCCTGACCGGGATGTCCCGTTCGCCGTATGGGGCCGGCTTGTTTCTGGCATGCACCGGCGTGTTTAACATTTTGTTCACCACCAACTGCAATTCGTCGCTGCAAATTTTCTCCAAGGACGAGTACCGGTCCAGGGTGATGAGCGTCTATTCGCTGGTATTCGCCGGATCTACGCCGGTCGGCAATCTGTTCGCCGGGTTCGTCGCGGACCGCTATGGCGCCGACGGTGCTTTCATCGCCTGCGGCATGCTCTGCCTGGTGCCGTGCCTGGCGATCATTCTGCTGTTCCGCAGCAAAAACCGCGACACCGAAAAACAGGCCGCAGTTTGACAGGATAGCGTCAAAACGAATAACAGCCCGAATGAATCCGCCGGATTCATCGGGCTGTTTGCCGTTTCCGGCGGCGCGGCATGATCGGAACGAAAGCGGCCAGCGCAGCCGCGATGCCGATGGCGACGATCAGCTCTACAGCTGTAACAGGCTCCATCATTTCCCTCCTTACAGGCATCCCTTCCTCGCATCGCCCACGCGCCTCGTCAGATTGTCACATGACGCTTTTGCGGATGACGAAATGCTCTTCCATCATCGTCCAAATGGCCGGGTCTTCCATGCCGAGCCGCCACAGCGCAATGCCTCTGATACCCAGCCGGTCGGCGAGGTCCATCTTGACCCGTATGCTCTGCGCATTCTCAAACCAGACTTCATGCTGATTGCCCGCTTCATCGGTATAAGCGAACATCGGCGTCTGAGTCTCTTGGTCGAACTGGACCTCGCGGTTATATTGGCGGGCCAAATCCATCGCCATCGCATAGGTGGCATACGTATTGCGCTTCGTCGTCAGATTGAAGTCGAAGCCGAACACGGAGACGGCGGCGGTAATTTTGCTCGCGGGCATTTTGGTCAGCGCATAATTGACCACCGTCTCCATCCAGCCGATGGAAACGACCGGTCCCGGGCCGCTGCCCGGCCATCCGTGCTCGTTATACAGCATCAGCACGACCTCGTCGGCGACGCTGCCGAGCACCGCGTAATCGAACGGATCGGAGAACGGATTCGTAGGCTCATCCGACGTTCTGGAAGGGACGTCCACGGAAAAATAATATCCCTGCTCCTTCAGCGCCCGCCCCAGCTCCCGGTAAAATGCGGATAACCGGAATCGGTCCTCGTAGTTGACGTCCTCGAAGTCGATGTTGACGCCGTCGAACGAATACGTCTCAATCAGCTGCAAAATGCTGGCGATAAACGCCGCCCGCGTCTGTTCGGTTTGCAGCATGCCGCCGATCACTTCTTTATTGGCGTTTTGATTGCCGCGCTCGTACAGCAGATTATGGACCGTAGGCAGCATTTTAATATTATGGCGATGCCCGAACGCGACTACCTCTTTCATGTAATCATCGGTAAAGGTTGCGGGAAATTTCTCGATTTGCGCCGGATCGTCGCGCAAAATCCGGAAATGGAACATCCCGACGTTGGACAAGTGAGCGGCCTGACTTGTGAACACTTCATGCGAGCTCGGCAGCGTAGGTCCCTCTTCCTCCGTGTAGAAGCCGAAAATCTCCTGCACGGGACGCTGTCCGTCATGCGGAACCAGACGCACCGCCGCTCCGAGCAGCCAGCCCAGGCGCCCGTCGAACAGCCGGACCTGAATCCAGTTTCCTACGATGCCTGTGACAGGCAGCCTCGCTCCTCTGGCCATTTCGGCTACCGCCGGAGCATCCGTGCTGGCATAGCCGCGCACATACAGCCCCTCTACATGAACGACAACCTCCGTATAAATCGGAATGATCAAGGTTTGCCCGATGTAGAGGGCGGAGGAAGTAAGCCGGTTCAGCATCATGACCGCTTCCGCGGTCGTATTGAACATTTTGGCGATGCCGTAGATCGTATCGCCGGCCTTGACCGTATACGTCACAGGCGCTGGAACGGGAATGTTGACGATTTGTCCCACATCCAGGGCCGGGGAAGCGAGCCGGTTCGCCTCCGTCAGCGCCTGAACCGTCGTACCGAACTTTTGGGCGATCGAGTACAATGAGTCTCCTTGTTGAACGACATATTGAATCACTTTGGTTATCCCCTTTATGCAGCTTCTTACTCTTATGCTATTCAGAGAGCCCAAATAAGGGGAGCGATAAAGGAAAATTTTTTTGCCGCAATGCGGCGGCCGTCAAGAACGGCCGCTGACGCCCGCCCGTTCCGGCTCCGCAAGCCGGCTGCGAATCTCGGCATATTGCTTGATCCATCGGTGCACCTCGTCCGCCGTGATGTCCCCGAAATCGAGGAACCGGTGCAGCTGCGGATACGATTCGGCAAACTCGGCCGTATCGTACGGATTCCGCCGGCCGCCGCTCAGCTGCATCCGGTGAACGCAATATTTGTACACGTAGACGATGCTCCGGTCATGCCCCCATTCCAGATTCCCATCCACCGCGTGCTCCAAAAAGACCGGCGTATTGCTTCCCCAGCTCGCTTCGGCTATAGCGAAGATAGCCGACTGAGCCTGAAGCAGCCGTTCCTTCAATTCCTTGTGCGGACGGTTCAGACCGAACGCCTCCACGAACAGATCATACAACGGCCGCAGCTGCGTCCGTCCCGGAGCTTCCGAATTTTTCTTCAAAAAATAGATCGTCCGGTTTTGGCTGCGCGGCAAAATGCGGTAATGCCAGTAGGAAGCGAGCAGCAAGAAGTTCAGACCGATTCGCAGGTGGCCGGCCGCGCCGCCCACCTCTCCCGCTTCCGCCAGTTCCCGGGCGTCGCCGAGCCGCAGATCGGCCTGCTGCAGCGCTTCCTCTTGCTTCAGCGCCGCAACATCGTCATGAAACAGATAGGTGTCGTAAATCTGCTTGAATTCTTCGAGCATATTCTCCGGATCGTAGACGATGCGGCACCGGTAAATTTGAATCGGAAATGCGAGCAACGACTTGTCCGGCTGCCTAAACCCGCGGATGAACTCTGCCATCCTGCTTCGGGTAATTTGAATAATTTCCACGCCCATATCGTCGATATAATTAAAATGCTGGTATTGATCCATCCGCTGTTCCACGACAAGGCAAAGCTCCAGATCGGAATGCTTCCACATCTGTCCTCTGCCGATGCTTCCTCCGATTGCAACGGCGGCTACGTTCGGATGGCCGCGAAAGGAACCGGCGATCCGGTTCGCCGTTTGGACCAGCTGCGCTTTCCAATGCATACGGGTTATCGCTCCTTTGTTCCTGCCAGTAAGATCGGCTCGCCGACATCAATTTTGTTGACTTGATGCCGTATTTGAATCGATACGCGGTCCCCGGCGAATTTGCAGACCGCATGAATGATAAAGGGCGTCTCAATGCGGCGCCACTCCATCTCGAACGTATCGGCCTCAAGCCATTGACCGCTCGCCGCCATCATCGGATAGGAATCGAGAGGACTCCGCTCTATCGCCCAGCGGCCCATTCCGCATTGAATCTGATGCTCGCCTGCGCCGTTCGTGTAAGCGATGCGGCATAAATCCGGCTCAAACCGGAACGAGATGGTCTTATAATGGTCGTTGGCATCCATAACGTAGGTTGCCCCGGACACCTTTGCGGCTGTATCCGTTTTCAAATCGGATTGCAGCGGAGCGTAAGCCAGCGATTGCGCCGTGTCGGTCATAATGCCGTATTGTTCGTCGTCAGGCGGAAGCTCGCCTTGCTTCATTCCCGGCAGGAGATGCGTCCAGACCAGATCCAGTACGTCCTGGAGGTTTTTCCGCACTCCGGACGTAATCGCAATGACCGCCTCTTGCTCCGGCAGCACGACGCAGAACTGCCCGTAAGCCCCGTCGCCTCTATAGGCCCCATGGCGGCATATCCAGAACTGATAGCCGTAGCCCTGCTTCCAGTCGCTCTCTCCGCCGTCTCCGTTAGCGACATGGCGCGAGGTCGCTTCCTTGACCCAAGCCTTGGGCAACAGCTGTGCGCCTTCCCACTGTCCTTGCTGCAAATACAGCTGGCCGAACCGGGCGATGTCTTCCGTCATCAGGCTGAGCCCCCAGCCTCCCGCATGAATGCCGCGCGGGCATGTTTCCCATTCGGCTCCGTCAATGCCCAGGGGCGCAAGCAATCTCGGTTGCAAATAGTCGAGCAGCGGCTGCCCCGTAACCCGCTGAATAATGGCCGACAGCATATAGCTCGCCCCGCTGTTGTATACAAAGCGAGTGCCCGGCTCATGCTCCACCTCCAGACTCAGGAACGATTGGACCCAATCCCCGTCCTCCGCCCCTCTTAAACGTCCCATCGTATCTTCGGCATGCCCCGTCGACATGGAGAGCAGATGCCTTACCCGCATCGCCCGCATATTCGGGCCGTCGTTCAAGCGCTTCTCCGGAAAGAAGGAGATCACCGCGTCGTCGACAGTCAGCAGCCGTTCGGCAACGGCGAGTCCGATCGCCGTCGACGTAAAGCTTTTGCTCAAGGAAAACAGCATATGCCGCAGCGCAGAATCGTAGGGACGCCAATGAGCTTCAGCCGCCACTCGTCCGTACCTTAGCAGCATGAAGCTGTGCAGACCGGTCGGACTGTCGCTTGCCGCTTTCATAAAATCAGTGACGGATGAGGGAGCTATGCCGACCGACTCGGGTCTGACGCGTAGAAGAGGTCTGGAAAGTGCCATGAACGAACCACTCCTTATGAATTGGATTAAAGAGTTTCCATTATACCCGAGCAAAAGGAAAACAGCTACAAATTTCTTGAGAGATCGCCTTTGCCGATCCTCTCTCTGCCTAACATCCCCGGACCAAAAAAAAGGGGAAGGCGGTGCGGCGTCGAATGATTCTATGTATGGTCGCGAAGCTTATCAATGGACGGTGGGGCGGTTTGATCATTTTATTAAAAAATATGATGCTGCAGCTGTTTTTTGCGCTCATTCCCTTCGTGTCGTTCAACATCTATTACCGGGATAAACTGACAAACTACAGCCGGTCGTTCATTACGGTCACCAGCTCCATCTGTCTGCTGGTATCGATGACGTTCGCCAACAGCGTCGTGGACGGGGTCATTTTCGATATCCGTTATGTCATCGTTTTTTTCGGGCTTGTGTTCGGGGGGACGTTCACAGGGGTCGTGCTGCTGGCGGAATTCGTGCTCTACCGGTTATACCTCGGGGGCGAAGGCACATGGGTCGGTATGCTGATTCTCCTCTGTGTATTTTTCATCTCTTTGCTGCTGAGCAGACTGTACCGCACGACAACCCGCCAGACGCTCGTCACCGCTACCGCCGGATGTCTGTTCTCGCTGATTCCGTTGGCGCTTGCGTATGCGTTCTTCCCTCATTATGTCACTGCTCATTGGATTTTCCACATTTTGGCTATTCCGGTTCAAAATTTGCTCGGCATCCTGCTGCTTATGTCCTTGTTCAGCAAGTCCGTATCGGATAAAGACATGTTCATCAAGCATGCCCGCAACGAGAAAATTGAGGCTATGAGCCATGTCGCCGCCTCCCTCGCCCATGAAGTGCGCAACCCGCTCACCGCGGTCAAGGGCTTCCTGACACTGATGAGCCGAAATCCGCACGACCCTCATAAGACCGAGCAGTACATCCGGATCAGTCTCGACGAAATTCAAAGAACCGAGTCCATTCTTTCGGAATATTTGGCCATTACCAAACCGTTTACCGAACGGAGAGAGCGAGTGGATCTGTCCGAGCAGCTGCAGGCCGTTTATAATGTCATGACCCCGTATGCCACTATGTATAATGTAGAATTGATCCTTCGCGACGCAGAGCCCGAACCGGCTCCAGGATCGTTTCATGTGCTTGCCAATCCCGATGAAATCAAGCAGCTGCTCGTCAATTTTGTCAAAAACGCCGTCGAAGCCTGCTCCGACACGCACGGGGGCCGAGTGATTCTCAAGCTGAAGGCCGAGGAGAAATCCGTCAAGCTTCTGATCAAGGACAACGGCGCCGGGATGAGCGAGGAGCAAATCAAACGGCTGGGCTCCATCTATTTCTCGACCAAATCCAACGGCACAGGGCTCGGCCTCACCTATTCCTATCAAGTCATTCATGCCATAGGGGGGCAAATTTCCGTGTCGAGCAACCCTCTGGCCGGGACCGCCTTTATCATTACTTTGCCCGCAGCCGGGAAAGGAGAAAGCGGATGACGGCGGCATTAGCATGGCAGCGGGAGAACGGCGTTACGCCATAGCGGAATGCAGCGTTTGCTTTTTAATCTGCAGGGAGGATTGCATCGCTTGCTTGCGGAGGAGAACGGAGCGAGTCTTGGCGTCCGCGGTAAAAAAAGCGTCCGAACGCGCGAGAGCGCACAGCGCATGTTGAGCCGCTTCGCACGCCATTTGCTCGGATTGCAGCAAATACAAGCACGCGCCGTAGCAATCAGGCTCGTGCTGTCTTAACAAGGTTATGCGTTCCTTCATATCCATCATGGCTCACCGACTTGTCGTAGTCATTGCTACCTCTATTGTATAACGCCTCTCGCTGATGAATAGTACTATATTGATCTAGTACCCTTGCCGTCGGGGATTTCGTTTCCCTTTTCCCTACATATTTGTATGGTTTCAAAAGGGCCCGTTATGGTATGCTGAAGTAGCAATATTTACCTAATGAAAACAGGAGGCATATATGGTCACGACTGAATCCAACGCATATGAGGGGCTTTACCAAGGAGAACGGGCCATCTGGCTGACATACGGCCGATATGAAGCGGCGGTCCTTCCCGAAATCGGCGGCAATCTGATCGCTTTCCGCGATACGGACAAGCAGTACCGTTTCCTGCATGAACCGACTCCCGAGGAGATGGAATCCTTTAAAGAAAAGCCGATCATTCACGGCATTCCTGTACTGTTCCCTCCCAACCGGTACGAGGACGGCAAATTTCCCTGGAACGGCAAATGCTACGAGTTTCCGGTGAATGAACCGAGCACAGGCAACCATCTGCACGGATTTTTGCATAATATTCCTTGGTCGGTAGAGCACTTTGGCGCAGACAAGGCGGCAAGCCGCGTTACGCTTGTCCAGAAGGTGGACGCAGAGCATCCGGTTTACCGCTATTTCCCTCATGAATTTACGATACGCCTTAGCTACACCTTATCCGAGCTCGGGCTTCAGCAGCAGGTCGCGGTGCGCAATGACGGCGGTGAATCCATGCCTTGCCTGCTCGCCTTCCATACGTCGATCAACGCGCCTTTCGCGACCGGCAGCACGGCGGCCGATTACCGCTTTACCATGACTACCGGCCAGCGCTGGGAGCTAAACGAACGAATGCTGCCGACCGGGCGCTATCAGGAGCTTACACCGGATGAAGAGCGAATGAAGTCGACCGGCATTTCGCCGTTCTTCGAAGCGATGGACAATCATTACACGGCTGTGCCGCAGCAAGGGCGCAACCGGATGGAACTTACGGACACCCGCGCCGGGGTTACGCTGGTATATGACGTAGGCACGGCGTTCAAGCATTGGATGATCTGGAACAATAATGCGACGGAAGGGTTTTTCTGCCCGGAACCGCAAATTAATCTGGTGAACGCCCCTTCGGTTCAGCTGCCTTCCGAGCAAATCGGATTGTTCGCGCTGGAACCGGGTGAAATTTGGGAAGCGTCCGGACGTCTGTACTGCATTAGCCGCGCTTAGCCGGAACAAGCCGGGGAGCGGCCGCCCGGCATTTGACGAACGGGAAGAAAAAAGAAGCTGCATCCTGATTGCTGGCTTGCCTAACAGCCGGGACGCAGCTTTCATATGACTTTTACGTACGCTGTCCACGGTTACATAAACCGGATATCCACTTCCCGAAACTGCTCATCCATATCATCCTTGCGAATATGTATTTGCAGGATGCCTTCCTTATACACGGCTTTGCAGCTGGACGGTATGACAAGCTGGGGCAGTCGGATCAGCTGAATCCCATGCTCGCCCTTATACTCTATCTTCATCTGCCTCGGAGCGACGTAGACTTTCAATTGCTTGGCCGTGTTCGGGTCCGGAACCTGAATGTTCACCCGGACATGCTGATGCGTTTCCTCGATTTCCGTCTGATAAGGGCCGGTGCGGGCGGTATAGTCGGTATTCGGAAGCGTCTGCTCCAATACGTTGCGAACATAGTCCTCCACCCAGGTCGGAGCCCCTCTCCACTGCTGGGACAGCTCATTCATTTGGCTGCCGAACGACTGCTCGAATTGCTTCCAGTCGAAGCCGTTTAACGGATTATGATTTTTATCCATCAGGGAGTCCCCTTTCACCCGTGATGACTCGCGAAAATGAAGATTAAACCGCAACGGTCGGCTGATCCAGCAATGCCGCATCCGATACGTTGTTAATGCTCACTCCGTTTAACGTGTTGACCACATTGCCCGTATTGCTCCCGCCTTGTCCGCTAACCTGCTTGGAATTGGTCGTCGGCGAAATGCTGAGCGTATCTCCGAAATTCACCGTACCGGAGTTGCTGTTGATGTTGACCGACTGTACGATAGCTGGCAAGTGAGCCCCCTCCCGTCCTGTTCAACCCGTCATACGGGTCTTTCTCTCAGTAGATGCCGGATATGTTTAATGCGTGACTGGGCTTTCAAGCTTTGGCTCGAACCGATATGAACGATGGCGGATGCCGACGTAAGAAACACATTGACCTTGCGGACGGTAATATTGGGGCACATGTTAATGCGGTTCATAATAAGCGGCTCCCGCGGGTCCGGCGGAATGAGCGGCTGGTAAAATATATTATAATCGGCGAAATCGAATTCGCTCTCCAGAAAGATCGCTTTCTCCCGCTGAACCGCGATCGTATAATTGGAGGGAGAAAGCCGCTCCGTATCGCCGACCTCCAGAGCCGTCACATCCCCCACCGTATTGACATGAAGCGTTCCGACGCAAGATATTCTCTGCTGCATGCCTGCTTCGCCCCTCTCGCTGATTTATCCGATAATCGGGATGGTCACTCCGATGATCACCTTCTCGGGAGGCGTATCGAACGCGCTGGACAAAGCGATGCTCCGGATATCTCCTATCATAAAAGTAGACGAAGTGCTCACATACGTAACGTCTGCATAGTCCACGACGAGTTCGCCGTTAATAACGGTAAATTCCATCTCAGTTCCAGTCCCCCTTTTTGGGCAAATTTTGAATAAACGCCTCAAATGTCTTCTCTATATCCCGTTTCACTTCTTCGATAATCGCTTCCTGTACGTTTTCGGATGAATCCGGGTATTTGCTCAAATAATAGCGGATACGTTTGTCGATTTGCTTGCGGACGTCCTCGACAATAAATTTGCGGTAAGGCTCATCGAGCGGATAACGGTATTGACGTTCAATCGATTGAAGAACCCTGTACGCATCGGAGTTTAAATAATCGCCGACCTGCTCTTGGATGTCCTGAAACATTTGCTCGTTTTGCGGCTCCGCCTGATCCGGCGTTTGCAGCGTCTGCCCGACGGTGAATTCATCGATGGACGAATCGTCCTTGCCGGGATTCGGATTCAGTCCGATGTTGAGCGTCCCTTCCAGTTTCTCCACTTTGAACAGATCGAAACGGTATTCGTTGCGGATCACGGGGGGCTGCGCGGGTTTGCTTTTCAATTCCTTGATTTCCTTATCCATCTCTTGAATTTTAGCGTTCATTTGCTCGATTTGCTGGCTCTGAACATTCAAGCATTCTTGAATCTGCTGCATATAACGCATCAAATCCGGGTTCAAGTAGTACATATCATTCAACCTTTCCCGCAATAATCGCTTGGAGACCGCCTCTCGATCGAGCATAATTAACGATGCTTATAGCTATATTCTCGGTTCCGACAAAGGGATAAAAGGAATCGGTCCCGCGGCGGGCGCGGGCCCGGTGAAGCCTCCCGTATTGTAGAGATGGGAGACAGGCTTGATAATGCCCGCGCTGCCGATTTGCAGCACCGATGAATTTGAGATCGCATCCACTTTGAACGTATGGATGACGATATGTTGCTGAATGAAGAAATTCATTTCCTTTTATCCTCCTCCCGGACCCCTTGATCTGACTGGCGGCGGCTGACATTCAGCTGCTCGAATGCTTCGGAACCGTACACATTGATGACGCTGGGCAAGTTGTTGATATTCAACGTATCGCCGGAATTGAACGATCCTCCTCCGGCATATGTTTTACTATAGGTGGTGGGAGCGATGGTTCCGACGTCGCCTACATTAAACACACCGTTGACAGCATTGACGTTGATAGCACCCACAATGGCCGGCATACACGACATCCTTTTGGACCTTTAGAGGAACGCAGCGCTCCTTCTCTCGCGGAGTACGCCCGTTCCCTGCAAGGGCGGTAAAAGTGATTCGGACAGCAGGGCAGCCTGGCCTGATCCCCGGTATAACGTCCTTAATGTATTTTATGACTCAGGTTTCCATGTATTCATCCATTTGCAAAGGAGAGAACGAACAATGAAGATGACCGTGAACAATAAATGCATTCATGTAGGAAATATCAAAGTCGGCGGGGTCGGCAGCGCGTCCGTCTTTCTGATCGGAGATGCCGAAGTCATAACAAGCACCTCCTATTTCGACACGCCCGCCGATTCTCTCGTATACAGCCCGAATATTCCCCTTTATCCGTTAAATCTGAACCCGGCCCGGGAAACGGAACTAACGAAGAATAGCCGTAAAAAGGAGATAATGGAAGAATGATGGGGATTCTATTCTTATTCTCCGGCTATCGCGGGAAAAACAACTGCTGGCGTAGGCTGAACGCAGATGAAATATTTAGGTTGCCGAAGTATAATTGAACAATACGTCTACCGATGAAGCTCGCGGGCATCATTTTCAACCGCTTGACGCTTTGCCGCTTTACCGGGAAGAACGATCTGCAGCGGCTCATCGGGGCGAACAAACTAACAGGATGTGGAGTTATTGAAAGATCGGCGATTGCTATCGGATTATGTCAAAGCTCACTGGTATTTTTACGTGCTGGCCCTTCTGTTCATCAGCATTGCAAACATCACACAGTCCTACTATCCCAAAGTACTCGGGGACTTCACCGATCAGCTGCAATCGGACGGCATTACAGTGGCGGTCATCGAAGATTACAGCTTGATGCTGCTGGCTATCGGGCTGATCTACGGAATTTTGGTCGGAGTAGGCCAATACACGGTCATGCGGCTCGGACGACGCTTTGAATTTTTCACGCGCAGGCGCCTGTTTCGCCATTTCACCGCGCTCAGCGAAAACTATTACTCCAAAAACGGAATCGGGCGGCTGCTCAGCTATGTCATGAACGATGTCACAAGCGTCAGGGAATCGATCTCGATCGGCTTCAACCAAACGACGAACGCCGTCATCCTGCTTGTGTCCGTTATCGTGATGATGGCGCTGAGCGACATTCCGCTGTACTTGATCGGGACCTGTATTATCCCCTTGCTCGCCATTCCGGTCGTCGTCGTCTATTTCGGACCGGCCATTCGCAATCGATCGATGAAGGTTCAAGAATCTTTGGCCAAAATGACCGAATCGGCGGAAGAACAGTTCGGAGGAATCCGGGTCACGAAAAAGTTTGCGGTTGAGAGCATCATGAGGAACCGGTTCGGCCAGACGGTCGACGCGATCATTGAAAACCAGCTGCGGCTCGTAAGAATGTCGTCGTTGTTTCAGGCGGTGCTGCCGTTTCTCGGAGCGTTGTCGCTGATCGTCTCGATCTTGTTCGGCGGTTATTTGACCATTCAGCATCAAATTTCTTTGGGAAATTTCGTCTCATTGACCTTGTACTTGCGTATGATGGTTAACCCGCTGCAACAAATTGGCAACGTTATCAACACGATGCAGCGGTCGCGCGCCTCTCTGGAGAGAATTAACAACCTGCTTGCCGTGCAGGCCGATATTCAGGAAAATCCGCAGGCCAAGCCGCTGCAGCTGCAATCGGCAGGCATCCGCATCAAAGGTTTAACGTTTGCATACCCGGATTCGTCCAAGGCGGCGCTGCGCGATATTGATCTGACAATTGCTCCCGGGAAAACCGTCGGCATTATCGGCAAAACCGGCAGCGGCAAAACGACGCTGGTGAAGCTCTTGCTGCGGATTTACGATCCGCCCGCAGGAACGATCCAGATCGGGAATGAGGATATCCGCACGATTACGCTGGAAAGCTTGCGCAGCGATATCGCTTACGTGCCGCAGGACGGCTTCTTGTTCAGCACGACGATTCGCGACAATATCGCCTTCCATCGGCGGGATACCGCCTTCGAGCATGTAGCCAAAGCTTCCAAGCAGGCGCAAATTTACGATAATATTATGGAGTTCCCCGACCAGTTCGAAACGAAGCTCGGGGAGCGCGGCGTCACTTTGTCCGGAGGACAGAGACAGCGGACCAGCCTGGCCCGCGGCTTCATTAAGAACGCGCCGATTCTGATCCTGGACGACAGCGTAAGCGCGGTAGACGCCGTAACCGAAACCAAAATTATCGAAAACCTGCGGCTGAACCGCAAAAATAAAACGACGATTATTATCGCGCATCGCATTAGCGCCATTAAGCATGCCGATGAGATTATCGTCATGGATGAGGGAACGATCGTGCAGCGAGGAACTCACCATCAGCTGATGGCCGAGGACGGGATTTACGCGAAGCTCTATTCCATCCAGGAGGAGGGAACCCGTTATGCCGAAGGAAATCGGTAATATGAAGCCGCAGGACGAGATCAGCAGCGCCTATAACGTCAGCAAGGAAGATCGGCGGGCCGCTTTCCGCGCAACGCTCGCTTACGCGAAGCCGCATCGCTGGAAGTTCCTGATCATCTTCTGCTGTACGATGCTCGTCATCGCCGCCGATTTGCTCCAGCCTTACCTGGTGAAAATCGCCATCGACAACAACCTGCTGATCGGCAAAAACGATTTCAGCATGCTGCTGCTCATCTGCGGCGTCTATCTGGCGCTCTCCGTTATCAGCTTGGTGTTCACTTACGTGCAGAACAATCTGCTGCAGTATACGGGCCAGAGCATCGTCGGCCGCATCCGCAAAGAGCTGTTCGAGCATATTAGCAAGCTGTCGATGCCGTTCTTCGACCGGTTCCAGAGCGGCTCGCTGGTAACGCATGTATCCAGCGATACGGAATCGCTGAACCAATTTTTTACGCAGGTATTCTTGAGCCTGATCCGCGACGGGATGACCCTGGTCTTCATCATCCTGATGATGTTCCATCTCGATCCGGTGCTGGCGGGCTACAGCATGATTCTGCTTCCTATCATTGCCGGCATCGCTATCGGCTTCCGCTCGTATATGCGCAAGACGTATCAAATTACGCGCACCCAGCTGTCGCGCCTGATTGCCTTCATCGCGGAAAATTTGGCGGGCATGAACCTGATCCAGGCGTTCCATCAGGAGAAAGAGCAGGAGAAGCGGTTCACGGACCAGAACACCCGGTATTACCGGGCCAACCTGCGGGAAATCCGCACCAACGTGCTGTTTAACCGCTCCTTCGACATTTTGGGCAACTTGTCCGTCGCCTTCCTGACTTGGATCGGCGGGCTCGCCGTATTTCATCATACGATCGAGTTCGGGGTGCTGTACGCTTTTATTACGTACATCCGGCAGTTTTTCCAGCCGATCAACTCCATCACCCAGCAGTGGAATACGCTGCAGTCGACGACGGTGTCGATGGACCGGCTGCACCGGATTTTCTCCGTTCAGCCGGACATTCAAGATTCGGAGACACCGGCTAAGATCGACCTTGCCGAGGTGAAGGGACGCATCGACTACAATCACGTGCAATTCGGGTATCAGGACGGCATTCCGGTCATCCAGGATCTCGATCTGCATATTAGGCCGGGCGAAATGATCGGCATTGTCGGAACGACCGGCGCAGGCAAAAGCTCGTTGATGAGCCTTCTGTGCCGCTTCTACGACGTCAAGCAGGGCAGCATCCAGATCGACGGCACGGATATCCGCGACATTCCGCAGCATACGCTGCACCGGATGATCGGCCTCGTGCAGCAGGAGCCGTTCCTCTATTCCGGCACTATCGTCGACAACGTCCGCTTATTCGACGAATCGATCACGCGCGAGCAGGTCATCGAGGCTTGTACGTTCGTCGGCGCGGACTCGCTGATCAAGCGGCTGAAGGACGGCTATGATACGAAGCTGTCCGAGCGCGGCAGCGGGCTGTCCGCCGGGGAGCGGCAGCTGATCTCCTTCGCCCGCATCGTCGTCTTCCAGCCGAAAATTCTTATACTCGACGAGGCGACGGCCAATCTCGATTCGCAGACCGAGCAGCTCGTTCAATCCGCGCTGCAGGTCGTATCGGCGGGCCGCACGACGCTCGTCATCGCCCACCGGCTGTCGACGATCATGCAGGCCGACCGCATTATCGTAATGCGTCAAGGGCAGATCGTGGAGCAGGGCAATCATACGCAGCTGCTGGAGAAGCAAGGCTACTACAATCAGCTGTACAAACATTCACAGGGTAAAATGGCGGCGGGCACCTAGTGCGGGTGTCTGGCGCCGGCCGCCGGTTCGCGTTATGTCGGTTCGAGCTGTGCACGATGGCTTGCCCCTAGTAAGAGGCGGCTTGTCATACGCAGGGTGAAGCCGTGAGAAAAAGGCAGAACGTTAACGAGATTAACTCGTTATACGTTCTGCCTTTTTCATTGGATACGGCCGTTTTTGAAGCCGGCCTTGGAGCCGGATGTTACGATTGGAACCTATGAAGCGGAGCACATTCTTGCATTAAGGCCGCCGCTGCGGCCGTTCCAGCTCCATCTTGACGGCTCCCGGCCGCTTCCGCTTTATGAGCCCATACTTGCAGAGCGTTCTCGCCCGGCATATCCCTTACGCCCGCCCGTTCCAAGCCTCGGTTATAAAATCGACGATCGGCTGCGGCTGCTCCAGGCTGTGCGGATGATGCCCTCCGCCGGGCTTGACGATCAGCGTCGTCTTGCCTCCGAGCTCCAACATCCTGTACGCCATCAGCGCCGCGTTCTCTTCCAGCGGCACTTCGACGTCTTGGTCGCCCGAGATGAGCAAAATCGGGATGCCCGCTTCCGCTATCGGCCGGAGGCGATCCAGCGGATTGCCGTCAAACTGCGGAGCGGTTTGCTCCGTCAGGCCGTAGACGGCCAGGCAATCCTCCCATTCGGCCGCCGAGCCGGGGCCTTGGCCCAATCCGCCGGGCCAGCTGCGGATGTCCAGCACCGGCGCGTCCAGATAGAGCGCCAGCACCCGCTCGGGATGCGCGGCGGCATAATGGACCGCGTACAGCCCGCCGCGGCTGAACCCGAACAGCGCCGCCTGCGGCGCCAGCGCGAACCGCTCCCGCACCTGCTCGCGGAAGCGCTCCATCCGCTCGACGGCTCCCGGACAGCCGTACATATGGCTGAGGCGGCAGTATGCGATATGCCAGCCCTGCGCGAGCAGCGCCCTGTCGGCGTAATCGAAGGCGCCGAAAAACTCCGTCCGCCAGATCCACGGGCGGCCGGCGGCCGGAACATGCGGAGCGATCACAATCGCTTCCCGCCCATGGACCGTGAAATCGGTCCGCGGGTAACCGTTCCACTCCGACACCTTCGTATCGGTCATGCGATGGTACTCCGCAGCCAGCGCCACGATCCGCCGCTGCAGCTCCTCGCCCTGCTTCATCGCCTCGGCCAGCGGCAGAGCGTCGGCGGCCTTATTCGGATTCGTATGACCGACATGCTCCTTCCAGGCCGCCCCCAGCAGACGATGCCGCCGCAACGTGAGCGCGAACCATTCGGGCAGCTCAGCATCCGCAAGCAGCGCATGCTCCGGCATGCGTTCCAGCGTAATGTTGAACATTCTGCCGAGCAGCGTCTTCACGATCACCCAATGACCGCGCGGGTTCGGATGAATGCCGTCGCCGGACGAATACTCCGGATCTTGCTCCCTCATCTTCTTCATATCCCGGAGCAGCGGATCGCGGATGTTCACGACCGCATCGGCCTCCTCCCCCAGCGACAAGCACCATTCGGCATACCGCTTCAGCACGTCGTCGTAGGAAGCGTACGGCTGCTTCCAGCTGTACGACGGCAGGTGTTGCGGCATCTCCCCCTCATCCGATGAACCGCTTACAACTTCGCCCCGTACGGACCGGACATCGAACGGAGGCGGCGTCATCACAATCGCCTGCGCCCCGCTTCCGCGAATTTGCGCGATCAACCGGCTCATCCCGTCCTTGTAAGCGGCAAACCGTTCCTCCGAGAACGGATGATAGATGCCGTCGTTCATCCCGTAGCATACGACGACCCAATCAGGCCGGCTTGCCTGAAGCGCCGCTTCGAGCCGCTCATGCACGCAAGGCCGCGGAAACGGATGATCCGGTTCGCTCAGACCCGAAGCCGTCTCGCTGCTGACGCCAAGATTGATTAACCGCATATCCCAGTCCGGAATATGCTCGGAGAAATAGGCGTGCATCAAGGCGATATACCGCCCGTTATCGGTGATACTGTCCCCTAAGAAAGCGACGGTTAAAGAACGCGGAACGTCCGCATTCCGTTGAAACATGGTCCCCATTCGGTATCCTCCCCTAGATGGCTTTTCCCGTATTATATCATGTTTAACGTGAACAATAACTGTTCTTGAAGCGCGGCAGCAAGCTGCCTCCCGTATGGGATTTTGCACGCAAGCCGCTTGCCGGATGGATGGAGCTGCGGATAAGCACCGATCTTTTCGCTAAACTTCATCCCTATGCGAGCTCGCCCAGTTCTGGATTTTACGTCCAAAGTAGGCGCCGATCTTCTCCACTTCCTTCAGGGTGCGGCGTATCCCTTCCTCAGACAGAAACCAGTTGTCCCTGCCGATTCCCAAGGAGTCTCTGACAGGCGCGATAAAAAACTCCGTTTCTTGCGGAAACGCCGTTTGGTAAGTTAACAGCGCCCGCCGGGAGTGCCATGACTTGCAGACCATAATCACTTTTCCGTGGCGGATTCCCGCTTGCCGCAGCACCTCCAGCGAATAACGCGCATTCTGAAACGTATTCTGCGCCCGATCCTCTTTTAGAATAGCCGCTTCCGGCACCCCGTGCGCCATGCCGACATCCCGCAGAAACTCCCATTCCGTCGTTTCCAAACGCGGGTTCGCTCCACCCGAAGGCAAAATATACTGCGCTAAACCCTGCCTACACAAGGCCGCGGCTTTTTCCATCGATTGGGGATAGCTTCCTCCGGGAACTACAATCACATCGGCCGGGGCCAACCCCGTCTCGACGAAAATAAAATCGGTTATGCAATCGTATGGGGATGGCATCGCTTAAACACTCCTTTTTCACATTCGCTATGGCAGGTTCGGTTTTACATATAATAGTCCTTTATCTACGGATGTCTCGATATAGCCGATGATTTGATCCCATGTAAAAACATTCAGGTTTTCATGAATGGCTTCCTTATCGTACTCCATATCGCCCAATACATAAGGAATTAATTGCGCCACATCCGCAGCCTTCACCTCTTGCAAATCCGGGACGGCAGGAAGATTTCCTAACATGGTTCTCAGTTCATCCGTACAGCCGTAGTATTCCAGCAGTTTTCCATTCAGCAATCGAAAATCGTTATGATACAAACCATATAAGTCCGGATTCGCCTCCATTCTGTTCTTCAACCACGGAAGATTAAATCCTCTCAGCCATAAATCATCAGCGATTAAATGTGTATAATAGCCGAGAATATACAAGTCCTTTTTCTGCCGGCCGTATTGCTCCAGAAATCCTGCATAGTCGATGCTTCTGGAATAGTCCCGCAGCTCGCCTCGAAAGAAATGAGACAGCTCCTTGGGCGAGACCGCGTCGGGAGCAATCCCTCCGAGCAAAAATAACGGTTTATCTGCTATCGACAAATAGTCTGCTATTTTATTAGCGATGATCAGATGCATGATTCTTGACCCCACAGTGTCTCATCTCCTTTTTGCATTAGACTTTATGACATTATTCCATATAATTGAAATAAAACCAATGAATTAAAGATGATAAGTAACTGATATGATTGGATGATTGATTGGAATCGAAGTAAAAAAAACACAACACGAGGTTAGTCGCATTGTGGTAATGGTAATACGTTATTTTAAACCCGCTATAATATTTATACCTTCGAGAATACAGTTATACAATGAATGGAGATTTTTTGTTTGTTTTTCATAGATAGGATTCAACCACTCATATTCTTGTACTATAATTATTTTGAAACTCCCCTCATCAAGACAAAACTCTGGGTACCAGCCGACATCTAGTATGTAACCATTCGGATAACGAACTTGAAGAATATCTTGCTTAAACGACCATATCTGCTCTTCATACGATCTAGTCGGGTCAAAATCAAGGTCATTTACGACAACTATACCGCCATTAAAGTCAATGTTACTAAACATCTATTTCCCCTGCTTTTTATTTTAACTAGTTTCGTCCTGTTCGAATACACCATTCATATCCAAATCATACTTACTGAAAATATAGATCAAATCATCCAATACCCTTACTTCGTGAAATGCACATTCATGTTGGAATGCATCGATATTTTGGGGTTCTACATGAGCATAAAAATCACCGAGAACTGTAGAATCGGGTACGCAAAGGAATACTCCTCTCCGGATTGAAGCTGTTTCGACAAGCAAATCTTGTAATTCCGTAAATGACGCTGCAATGAATCCTTCTTTCTGAATTTTAGACGTAAAGTTATAAACTAACTGGCGTGGCTCTTTCTTTCCTGTCGGATGATAATCTCCGAAATACTTTGGAACAATATCCAGATCACTTAACAACCAAACGATATTTTGCTGATGATAAGTAAGCAATCGCACAATACCTAGTATTTCATCGCTATTGTCATTAGGACAGTTGGATTCTATTGTGTAGAAGTTCATTCCCATCCCCCTTCAAAAACTAAATCGCTCCTCTAACATAAATTTTGTTTGTACCAATATTTTACAAATACAAGAACAATCATTTGATATTATTAAGTGTACTGTATATGTTTAGAAGAATATAATACCAGGCCTGTTGATTAACCAGAATATGTAACTAAGATCGATCCGTAATCCACAATGAGACGATGTAAGCGAATCATCCCTTCTACGGGTAGTCGATCCAGAAGAAGCAGGCGAGCAAATCGAACAAACGAAAGATTAGCATGACGAGGGAATCCTTGTTTTGTCCCATCAAATAGCCATTTGAGCAGCACAAAGACGATCAGCGCAGAGAACAATTGGCCATAGACGGCGTTTTCGGTCGTACCAAATAACGTTGGAATGTTTAGATGTTGCTTGATCCAACGAAAAAACACCTCTATTTGCCAACGAGCTTTATAGATCAGGGCGATTTGTTCAGTTGTAATGCCCAGCAAATCGGTCACGACGCGAATTTCTCTACCCTCAAAATCACGAAAGATGACAACACGGTGACGATGCTTAGAACGACACTGAGGGGTTCCCAACTGGCAAGTGATATCCCGAATGACCGGAGAATCTGTAGTGACTTGACGCCGAAGTGCATAGGGTTTTTCAAAATGAACATGGTCACGAAGCCGGATGACAAAGGATTGTCCATCTTGTTTATAGCGGTCCAGGCGCTCCAGTTTGCCGTAAGCCTGGTCCATGACCATAATAAAGTCGGGGTTTTCCAAGGATTCGCATACAGGGCCATCGTGCCTTGCGCCTATCGTTTCCGTAACGCCAAGCGGTTGTCCGTTCTGCGCCCGCAATGCAACATGCAGTTTAACCGCAGCCCGCTCTCCGTGGTAGGGGGCCCAGGGCAAGCGAGTTTTCCCAACCGTCATCGTCGTAGAGTCAATGAGGAGCAATTCTTTTGGAAAGGCCAGCTTTCGCCGAGTTTCGCGATTACATTTGCGGACAAGCAGGTGAAATAGCTCTTTAAATACAGCAAACGGCACATCAGCTGCTTTTCCGGAAAAACACGAATAGTGAACTTGAGACAGACCGTTACAAGCAGCATGATCTGCGCCGAAACGATACCCGGACCATTCTTCACTGGCTGCGGCAACCCAATAGTGAAGCAACTGATAAACGGTGAATTTTCGCGCCTTATCCACATAACCAATCGCTTTAACGATGGATTCGACTTCTTCGGGTGTAAGGACAGTTTGAAGAATCGGGAGAATCATGTTAGACTTTTTCATGGAGTCGTCACCTTCCGGTCTGTTTGTAGGGGTACAAACATTTTACCGGGTTGACGGCTCTTTTTCTACCATTTAGTGGTTAATCAACAGGTCTGCTATTTGATGAAACATATCGGTAATAATCACCAATCTTATAATATTGAGGTCTATTTCCAGTTGGGTCAGTAAAGATGAGTGGGTTATTTTGAACATACGTATAAAGATTCAAACTCAGCGGATTCGTTATATCCCCTTCATACGTATCCTGGAATATAAAGCTGTTTCCAAAGATAATAAAAGGCGATGCAGTTACTCACTACATCGCCCGTTTAACCAATATTATACAGCTACTTCCCTTTTCGGGACAATCAAAACATATTCCGTCTTGTTCTTCATCATCTTGAAATTAACTCATACAGATTTTGTCTGTCAATCATATTTTCGGATTTTGTCTGTATGTTATTAGCGCCGAATAATTCCTTCAGCAAAAACAAAAGCCATCACAGAAGTTTTATCTGTTATGGCTTTCTGCATGATTGTAGCCTGTATCGTCATATCAGACCTTCATCTCAATCTTGTAACTTAATAGGGCGGAGGCATCGCTACATGGCTTGTGGCGCATTTCTGGGCATCTCCTGTTGTCTTGGATTTGGTTCAAGTACAGAGCGGCGCAAAACCGCACAAGAAGCGTCTACTGATGTTCAAGTATACATACAGTATTACAATAGCAAACAATTCCTTAGCCTACTCCTGCTTTTCCTACTGATTAAAATTTCAATTTCATAAGCCTGTCGCGCTGTATCTGTTGTTGCTGCCAATGGTCAAGAAATTTAGGATTTTGATATAAATTACGCCCCCCTTGCAGACAGCTTCTAGCTCCACTCCTAGCCTGCTTACACTATCCAATCATAAGATGCTTCAAAGCAATTTGGAAGCCATAGAGCCATATATTAATGCGTCTAGCATAGCCAAGAGCATTGGCATATTAGGTAACCGCCGCGCAAACATGTTGAGCGGTCTTTTATATTTAACAAATGGGATAAATAAAACCACAGGCTTTGTTGGCTACCTGTGGTTAAACTTGCTACTTACTTTTATAGCGTACGAATCCTATTATTACAAAAACAAGACCAAGAATAAAAGAACCTGTCGGATAAAATAATGGAAAAAATATTGAAGGAAGTGTATAAGCAATGTCAGATTTATATCCTATCCAGGATACTGACTCCGAGGAAGTTAGAATCAATTTTACTCCTAGTAAATGGTCCCCTCTCTCTGAATAGGTAAACACCTCTTCAGAAACGCTCTTATCTTCGTTCACATATAATATCCTCCATTTTTGAGATGAAACGTTCCTCACTTTTTGATTATCTACTAAATTTTGAACAATTGCCATTTGTTCAGTATCACTTTTATGGTCTTTAATTATCAATATATTGAGCCAAGACAAATAATCGCTATCTTTTTGTATATTCTGTGGCAACCAAGCTTCTGTTGGAAAGGATGCTTCTGTTCCATTAACTTTAATTGTGACTCGCATGATGTGTTTGGTTTGTTTATCATATGCACTTTTAGGAGCATCAACGCCAGTATCCCTCGTTAATACTTCAATAGAGTTTCCTCTCCACTTTATGGGAGAAGCAAGATCATAGGAAGTTTGCGTTGCTATTTGATTACGCATATTTCTTATGTCAATTACTTCTTCAAGTTCATATCTTGAATTTATGTAATGATCTAAAACCATTTCTTGAATAATTAAAAACAACGGACGAACTGAAACAATGATTAAAATTATGCCAAAAATTATAAATACGATTCCTTTTTTCAGAAACAATCCAATGTTCACATCCTAACTTTGGAAAATCTGAAAGGCTAGTAGCCTACCTAGCTTTTCAATAAAATACTGGCTTGGCTATTTCTATTTTTGATAAGTGATGTTATTTGTGTAAGTTCAAGGATTTCCTGGAGCAGGTATAGCCCCGAGTGGATATAGCGTGTTGAAACTCCCGCCGTTTATGCTAGCATACCCCTCATATGATGGAAACTTATCAGTTGTAACTGAAACTGAAATATTGCTTTTATTTGTTATTTTCATACTTGCCGAATAATCTAGTGAAGGTGCACCTAATGAAAGTTCATTACTAGCTGATGTGACCGCATTAATCATCGTAAAATTGCTATTACCACTTGTATTGAGATTCGATGTAAAATACATGCCGCCATTACTATCACGTGTTGATGCATTTTTATCAAAAATAGGAAGTACACTATGAGTTCGTTCTCTTAACGTAACATAATTGAATCCAACTACAGAATTGTAATCCAAATTTACAACACCATACTGCAATGTTTTAACATTAAGGTCATTTGCACCAAATTGTCTATCGACTCCATTTCCTAGATACGTATTGCCCCACGGATCAGTGCCTTGGTCTACAGGTAAGAACGTATCCATGACTTAGAATAGCATAGTTTGCACCAGTGCTGGCGACACTTCGTAAATAATTCGCAGTAGCATGAATTTGTGCTTGCATTGCCGAATCACCTGCCGCTGCTTCCCAAGCACTGGTAATGAATTTTAATTGAACGTAAACAAACGAATTGTAATTCTCATCACCATCTTGCATATGACCCGTTGGGTCATTATACCGCAATGGATTATTACTCACATACGTATACAAATTCAAACTCAACGGATTCGTAATATCCCCTTCATACGTATCCTCTCTATTAAAGCGCTCAAATAAAAAAAGCGGCAACCAGTAATTCCAGTTACCACCAATTATATCATCCAGCCTGCTTCATTTGCACCGCTTTCAGAAGCATCTGTACTTCTTCCACTTTTCTTCCAATCAAAAGCGAATGTCTAAGCTATGAATCGGGCAGCGGACAAAATCTGTTCGTCTGAATTGATAAGATAGAGGAAGATTACGCCGCGTACACTGATTGAGCGATTTTCCGTGTTGTAATGGCGTGGCGAACATAAACAACCACAACGCGAGGGTTAGTCGCATTGTGGTCTATATAAGTTGAACTAAAGTCACTTGGAAGGAATTTCTGGCTGTTCCCGTCGAATAGTAGAGACCATTCTACTGGAGGGGTGATGAAAATGAAAACTGTTGACGAGCAATTGCAAGACGTGGAACAAAGGCTTAAGCATGAGAAAAGCAGAAGAATGTTCGAGCGCTACCAAACCGTTCGTCTCCATCTTCTCGGCCACGACAATGCCGCGATGGCCATAAGCATAGGCAGAAAGGAAAGTACGGTCGATACGTATTTGCGTCAGTATTGTTAGCAAGGTCTGGATGGATTACAGATGAAATTTTCTCCTGGTCCTCCAGAACAATTAAGTAAAGAGCAACAACAGCAACTGAAGAAAACCATCTGTGATCATGTTCCGCATGATGTCGGCTTTACAGCAAAGTTTAAGTGGACACTTCAACTCATTGGAGACTACATCAGTCGCGAATTTAGAAAGAGTTACTCGATCCGAGGCGTCTCCAAACTGATGCATCGCATGGATTTAAGCTACACGAAACCTACCTACACCTTGGCGGCGGCTGACGAAGAAAAGCAAAGATTGTTTGTCGAAACTACCTTCCCAAGGTTAAAAAAATTACGAGAACGGCGAAATTGATCATTTATTGTTTGAAGATGAGAGTATGATTCGCGACTACCAAGCACTTCAGAAAACATGGTTTGCCAAAGGAAAGCAACGAATTATCAAGACAACTGGCAAGCATCGCGGCGTCAAACTACTGGCGACACTGGATTACGCAGAAGGCAAAATCGTCTGGAAAGAAGACGAGCAGTACAACGCGGAATCCTTCTTGGCGTTTCTCGAACTAGTTTTAGCTGCCTATTCAACCGGGAAGATCGTAATGGTATTGGACAATGCTCGAATTCATCACGCGAAGTTACTTTCAGGTTTCCTTCAAGAAAACAAGAATCGTCTTGAACTGGTGTTCCTACCGCCTTATAGTCCAGAACTCAATCTTGTTGAAGGGCTTTGGAAATGGCTGAAAGCAGATGTCAACAACAACGTCTTTTACCATACAACAGCTGAAATCCGAATCAATGTCCAAGCTTTCATGGATCGAATTATGAAAGAGCCATTGAAGATCATTGATCGCCTATGCATACGAATGTAGATGAGCATCATTGGTTCAACTTATATAGAAGACTATTTTTTTTTCCAAAAAAATAGTTTATATCGATGTGCTGGTATAAAATCTTTCTGATATTCAACCAAAAACGAGGTTCTTTTTGATTCCTTTCTGTATATTCTGACATCATGCTTCCAAAATTGATCTGGATTCCATTGTGTGGACATCACAATATTTTTAGGGAAATTATGGAATAAATCCACAAAACAAAAGACTGTGTCAATTTTCTTTTCCCTCAATAATTGTAGTAGCTCTTCAATCATTTTCTTCACTATCGGTTGATATTTCACTACTTCATCATAATTTTCCGACAAATGAGATAATCCTTTTACCGCCTCAAATTCATTTTTTATATATTCACTCACTTCTTCATCTTTCGTAGCATTAACTAGACTTTTCTTAAGATGATCAAGTCCTTCTCCTAAAGATTCATTTAAATACATATCTATGTGACTATAAATTGGTAAAAAGTCAACTTCTCTAAGTTTAAATCTTGTAATAATAAATATATTTGAAAGTATATACATAAACTGAACACATTCTGCATTGTTTATATTAACCACCCTCATATCATTTAATTATTACGTTAACTGGCCAATTATTTTTAAGAGCAATTTGAAGTCTGTGGTGTCCGTCAATTATTACTCCCTGCCTGCTAACTATTATAGGATTATCAAAATACTCCAGTGCATTTTGCGAACGCCTTTTATAATCAGGTAATTTGCTTAACTCGTTTAAATCCCTACTAGGTGTAATTGTATTGGGGTTCACGTTCATTTGTATTTCCCCTGTTCTAGCATTTGAATTAAAAGGAACGCCTCTAGCTTCGACTACCTCTTCAGATTTTGAAAACCAGCTTTTTACTGTCCCCCACGAGCTTCCTGATTTTGCAGCTACAGCAGCTCCACCTACTACGGAACCAGTGGTTGTTCCCATAGTTGCAACATCCGCTCCACCCGCTGCTGCTGATACGAGCGTAGGACAAGAAACAATGCATGAAGCAATTACACCGACAGCTCCTACTTCGGTTGCATAATCCTCCCGAACCCCCTTTTCAGTGAATTCGAAGTGATAATATCCTTTAAAAACACCATCCTCATACATTGCTTCGCCATCATGGTCGATATCATAGCTTTCGGTTGAACTACTACTACTACACCCTTTATCATGTACGTTATTTCCATCTGCCGAAATACACCAATGGCCAGTCGGGTCCACATTCGTCAAGGGATTATTATGCACATACGTATACAAATTCAAACTCAACGGATTCGTAATATCCCCTTCATACGTATCCTTATTAATAAACCGCCCTACACTTGGATCATAATACCGGGCCCGCAAATAGTAAAGTCCTGTTTCGGCATCGAGCTGTTCTCCGGCGTATTTAAACGTATTCTGGATCTCTTCTTTACTTTTGGATGCATCGATATTGCCCCACTCGTCATACTGGTAGGCATTTTTCACATTCCCCGCCGCGTCGACGATTTGAACGACGTCCCCATGACCGTTATACAAATAGTAATAGGGGGTGAGTCCGCTTGATCCCTTCTCCTGCTTCACCAGCAGCCGGTCTCCCCAGACGTAGCTCGCCGTTACTTGGTTCGAGGCGTTCGCTTCGGCGATTACTTGTCCGCTTGCATTATACACATACCGGGTCGCTGCCTGACCGTTGTCTTTCTTCAGCCGCAGGCCATTGGCATCATACTGGAAGCTGGCGCTGCCGCCTTGGTTGGCCGAAACCAACTGGTCGAATTTGTCATAGCTATAGCTGGCATCGGTAAAGACCGCTACGCCCGTGCCGCTCTCCAGCCGTTTCCGATTGCCTCGCACATCATACTCATACGTATCCACTGCATTATTCGGATGAACGGTCCGCTTTAACCGGTTAAGTCCATCGTACTCATACCGGGTTGTCCCGGTTGCATCGGTGACGCTCTCCACATTTCCGTTTTTGTCGTAGCTGTATTCGTACTGGGAGAGGGTCGCACCGCTTTTGGTGTTGGTGACTTTGGTGACGCGTCCGAGCTTATCGTACGTATACGCGGCTTTGACCTGTCCGCCGGGATACACGATGCTCTGCAGCCTGCCCATGGCATCGTAGCTGTATTGTGCATATTGATTGACATTGGTGGAAAACGGATCGCTAGCACTGCCGTTCACCTGCACTTTGGACAACCGCGTTTTTTCATATTGGTACTGCGTCGTGAAATCGCCCGGGTCCTTCAGCTTGATCAGCTTTCCTTGCGAATCGTACGTATACCGTTGGCTCTGCGTGATTCCATCGTAGCTGTTGGCGATTTCGGCGACTTGTCCTAACCCCCCGTACTGGTAGGTCGTCGTTCGCGCCTCGGTCGCTCCCGCCCATTCGGCCACCTTCAACGGTCCGTAGGGGACTTCGTTGTAGGTGCTGGTATACTTCTGACTCCCGGTCTGCCTTGCGGTCTGGCGGTTCCACTGGTCATACGCATAGCTAAATACGTTCCCGCTGGGATCCTTATGCGATTGCAGCAGCCCCAAGTTGTTATATCCGCTGGTTTCCGTCTCATTTCCTGCATTCGTATGACGGATGGACAATCCGCGTTCATCATAGGCTTTCGTCGTCGTATAGGAGGTGCTGCTGTCGCCTTGCTTCATTTGCAGGAGCGCCCCTAGTTTGGAGTACTGGTATTCGCTTGTCTGATTCAGCGGATCGACGATTTTGGCGAGACGGTTCATTTTATCGTAAGCATACGTCGTCGTGTACCCTTTCGGATCGGTTTGGCTCACCGTGTTGCCGTCCCAGTCATAGGCGAAGGAGCTGGCTATTTCCGCGGTCCACTCCGGATAATTCGGATAAACCGACGTCTTGGTCACCCGGCCCCAGGTATCCACCTGCTGTACGGTGTAGTTCTCGGTAGCAGATCCGCTCTGCCTATAGCTCGTCTGTTTCCGCCCAAGCAGGTCATATTCCGATACGTAGGCTACCCCGAATGGATCCACGACTTTTGTCACGCGGCCCCAGGGCTCGTATTCGATGGTGCTGGCATCTGCTGAAGCACCGACGGTGTATACAGGTCTGCCGACGGCATCAAAATGGTTTTGCTGCATCGCAATCCAAGCGTTCGCCGCTGAATTCCATGCTGTTTGCAGCAGCAGATTGCCGAAGCCGTCATAATAATTTTCTGTCTGGTTATATTCTTTGGCGATCGGCTGATTATTTTCCTTATACGCCACTTTCGTCAACGTCGAGATTTTCATCGTCTTTCGTCCCGTGTTAGTACCGTCAAAGAGAGAGGACGTTTGGTTCGGCGTGTAGGTCGTTTTGGTTTCCGCCTCATACTGCGTATTGTTATTCCCGGTATACGGCGGCATGTGAACGGAAACGGTGCGTCCCAAGGCGTCGTATTCATAGCTGGTCTTTCTGCCGCTGTCATCGGTCATCGCGGTGACGTTGCCCGTTAACAGATCGTATTCTTGGGTGGTTTTGGTGCTGACCCACTGGTTATTCTCATTGGTATAATAGGTGCGAACGACGGTCGGGAAGGCGTTTTTGTACGTATTGCTGTACTCCGTCTCGGTCCGGGCGGTTTTCCCGTTCTCCAGGCTTTGCGTGACGATGGCTTTGGTCACCTTGCCTTCGCCGTTGAGCTCGTAATCATAGGTGACGATATCTCCCATCGCATTGGTCGTTTGCTTGAGCCGGCCCGCTTTGCCCCCTTGATTGGAAGCGTAGTATTCGGACCGTTCGGTTACCTTGATTTGGTCAGTTTGCTGATGCTCCGTCTGGGTTGGGAAATAATACGTGCTGTCGTACGTATAGGTCGTGGTGTACGCTTTTTTTGTGGCCTCATTGGCCAATTCGGTACTGGTCATCGGCTTGGTGGTACTGCTCAGCCCGCCCCAAGTGTTATAGGTGTTGTTCACATACAGCGTATTATATTGAAATTGCTCTTTGCCGTATTCGGTGATTTGAAGCCGGGTCGGTTTTGTTTTGAAATCTTTACTGTACTCCGCGTAGGCAACCTCTTTCTCTTCGCCCTTCGCATTGCGGGTTTGGGTCTTCATTAGCGATTGATTCGCGGCGTATACAAAGGTTTGCGTAACCCCGGTTTGATCGGTTACCGACGTTTTATAATTGCTGCTCCCGTTGGCGTAATCCAAATAATAGCCATAGCTTTTGTTGTTTTTCTGCGTTCGGTTATATACTTTCAATTCATACAGACGAGGACCGGAGCTGTATAACGTATCCGATTTGGTGATCTGCAGCTTCACATAGCGCCCCGTCGCTTGGAATCCGCTGCTCGTTTCGATGTCCGGCGACCCGTGCTGGGTCTGGGCTAGAGTCGTCCATGGGTTATTATTATCGTTAGATGTGGAAATTGTATAATGTACGCCATAATTATTAGGGGCCCATTGCATCTCTACTTCGTTGAAGGGTTGCACTGAACCCAGATCCACTGTTATCGAGATGTTCGTATCATTATATTCCGGCTCCCAGTAATACTCGTTCATATCGTATCCGTCTACCGCCCGCGATCCCTCAAACCGTTCCCAACCCTCATCATAATATTCGATGTGTGCGGAAGAGGTAGTAACGGGCTTTTGGTAAGCCAGGTTCACGCTCGCCGTCAAGGAAGGGTTGTTATTCGAGCTGGTCCGATCTTGATCGTAGCGATGGGTCACTCGGAAGGCATCGAAGCTGCCGGTTCCTAATTTTCTGCTCGTGCTGGCATACTCATAAAACGATACGCTGTGCGGATAGATCACTTTTTGCAGCAGCTGGGAATATAGCGTGGCGCTCGGTCCGAACATGTTGTAGGCAAATTTTTGCGGACTTTTTTGGTACTCATAAATGGTCTCGGTTTGTTCCGCTGTGCCTTGGGCATAGGTGACTTTCCATAAATAGGGCTCATTCCTGCCGTCGACCTGATCCCGCATCTTGGTATATGTAATGACGATTTGTTTCGATGAGTCCGGTTGGGTCACCTTCAGCGTGATATTATCCCCATTAAACGGTGAGCTGTTGATCGCATTGTCATACGTAAACTTTACCTTGCGGCCGATGGAGTCGATAATTTCATCGATAAACGGGTAATCTGTTCCATTAATCTGCCTGGTGATATAGGTGAATTTGATCTCATTGCCAAACCGGTCCTTAATCCCGAGCAATCGTCCGTCCGTGGCAAAGAAGGATTTTCGCTGATCTGATGCGGTAAAAGCAAATTGAGATGAGTTCTGCCCGTTGGAATACGTAGTATCAGTGCCAAACTTCACATCTTTATCGTCATAGCCTTCCAATCCGCTGCCCGGGCTTCCGGTGTAGCGAAAGCTGGCACCATTGCCGTCATGATAATGGGTGTAATGATCCTGGGTCGATCCGTGTTCGAGATCGATAACTTGTACGTAAGGAAAACCGAAGGACCAGCCGGCACCCAGGTCGTAGCGTGAACGCAGATCGTTGGTATTCTTCGCCCGCGTCACCCAGCTTAAATACTCGGTATAGTATTTGTAGGGCAACGTATAGTCTTTGCTTCCGATCGTCGTCGTGGCCCCGCTCGACATATAGATACTGCAGTGGGTATAGGCATAGTTCCGGGCGTTCGCGCTGGCATACGCCTCACATTTGCTTACGGCTTCCGCCCGTTCTTTGTACAGCTGGCCATCCAGTAGAACGCCTTGAACCCCGTCCGAATAGGTGCCTATAAAAGCCCATACATAATACAGCCGCTTCGCATAATACGGGGAGGACGTGTTGTCGCTATGAATCAAGGCGGACTCCGCTTCTCCCATTTGAGCTTGAGCCGATTGATAGATACGGCTAATGTTGAGATCCAGACCGTCCCGTCCGGGGAGTACCAGATCGGTCTGCTTGTACGTCAAGGAACCGCTTTGGGCATCTACGGACTCCGTCATATTTTGGCGGTCGGCCACATAGGGCTTGTTGCTTTCATTGATCGCCTTGGTAATATCGATCCCGTTCAAGTCGTTGTTGAATTGGACATAATCGGTCTCGGCCCAAGCGGGAGAATGAGCCAAGGAACCGAAGATCAGAACGCTCAGAAGAAAGGTGCGGATTCGTTTGAATATGGCTATCATCTTACTGTCCTCCGATGTCTTTGGTCTTCGACGGATCTTTCATGTTGGCAAAAAACTGCTTCATGGAGGAATCCGACTTCGCAGCCCCTTGGGCTTGTTCGATCGCGTGAACGATCTCATCGGTAAGATGCAGCTGACGTACGTCTTCTTCGGTCAAATCATATAGGTGACGAAGCTCGTCGGAGACGGTCCCGTAGAAGATATTTTCCTCGTAGATCGTATCGATGGCATGGGCTTGATCCTGTTTGTACCGCTCGATCGCTTCCTTCATGGAGGGCACCAAGCGGGCGTCGTAGACGGTAAGCAGCGATAGTTGATCTTGTATTTCGATGGATTCTTTAGCCAGCTCGGCGGCCGCATCCGGATGCTTGGTCTTCAGCCGTTCCACTTCCGGTCCGTATCGCCGCGTCCGAAGCTCGGTTTCGAGTTGTGTCCATTCTTTCTTCGTCTCTTTTTTTTGCAGCAGCAAACTTCGAGGATCGACGCCCAATTGTTACTGCTAACGTATAATGTCCGACAGTTGACGGCGTAAGTTGTCCTGCTGGTGACGGTCAATCTGTCCGCGTGAGATACAAAAGGAAGGGAGAATTATGACAATTCTCCCTGGATGACGCGCTTCACCATATGATCGTCGATGATCCGATGTTTGTTCTGTGC
>NZ_JANYUY010000068.1 GCF_025060755.1 Paenibacillus doosanensis | reverse complement strand
CTGGATAGCTACGTACGGACGGGATAAGCGCTGAAAGCATCTAAGCGTGAAGCCCCCCTCAAGATGAGATTTCCCAGTAAGTAAGACCCCTTGAAGACGACGAGGTAGATAGGTTCGGGGTGGAAGCGCGGCAACGTGTGGAGCTGACGAATACTAATCGGTCGAGGGCTTAACCAAAGAAGCCCCACAAAGTGAAGAGGATGCTTCGAAGCAGATTCCTAGTACTTTGCGGGGAGCCCCTAAGAAACAACAAAGCATTGCTCGCTACGCGCACAAGTTTCGTATCTAGTTTTCAAGGCGCAAGCCTTGAACAAGCTATACCGTTTGGTGATGATGGCGGAGGGGAACCACGCGTTCCCATCTCGAACACGACCGTTAAGCCCTCCAGCGTCGATGGTACTTGAACCGAAGGGTTCTGGGAGAGTAGAACGTCGCCAAGCAAAAAGCAGTTGATCTTACGCAGATCAGCTGCTTTTTTTATTGTTTAGGAAATGATGCGCAGCCATATCCTGTGGATATCGGGGGGCTCCCCCGAAAGTAATGTCTACCCATAGAACGATCCCAGCGGAATGGTTAGACGCCGATCCAGCTTAGGCTGGAT
Organism: Paenibacillus doosanensis; assembly: GCF_025060755.1. Taxonomy (GTDB): domain Bacteria; phylum Bacillota; class Bacilli; order Paenibacillales; family NBRC-103111; genus Paenibacillus_S; species Paenibacillus_S doosanensis. Next base: position 36,982 of record NZ_JANYUY010000068.1, on the reverse strand, counting down.
GCGGACGGAATATGCTTCAGAGCATCACGTCACTTTTGGGGGATTTGTTCTGTGCATTGAAGATTACGAAGCAAAGAGGCCGACTCGGAAACAGATAACTCCGTCGAGATGGCTTTGCCAAAGCAGCGGATTCATTCTACTTTGCACCTCCTCCTTGAGCTACGGGATATCACATGGGTATAGAAAAATATCAAAATTTCCATCCTTTTTGTGATAGCATTTACATATCAAGGAAGGGAGGAGACGCTCCTCTCCTCCGCTATAAAGAAATTGCACGAAGTGCATCACCCGTACCGCAAACAAGGACACTGATATTGCGCATTTCCTGAATGCCCTTATCATAAACCTGCGACATGGCGTCCTCCACCATCACAACCCGGAAGTCGCGTTCGCTCGCCTCGTACATCGAGGTTCTGGGGCAATTCGGGAAGTTGCAGCCTGTAAATACGAGCGTATCGATCCCGCGTTCCCGCAGAAATCGCTCCAGAACGGTTTGGTAGAAGGCGCCCCAGCGAGGTTTGTACATCACCCATTCCATCGGCCCGACAGCCTGCAAACCGCCGGGCAGCAGCTCGTCGGCTTTCAGAGCAACATACTCGGAAGAACGAATTTCTTGAACCAATTCTGCGCCCTCGGAGCCCGGAGCGACGATCTTGGCCCCGTTTTCAATAAGCTCTTTGCGGCATAGGTCGACGTTGGAGCCATCTTCTTTATAAAGGCGAATCACGTGAATGATAGGCAGGCCTTTGGCGCGGTAAGCGTCCAGCAGGCTCTTCATGTTAGGCAGCACTTGGGAGGTTCCCTTGATTTCCGCAGGGGCGCCGGGCAAAGTAAAATCATTTTGCGTATCAATCGTAATGAGAGCGGATGCGGACCATACCGGACTCGTGTAATTCATAACGTTCCTCCTCTTTTTTATAAAATAGACCGTCTATGGAGCCAATTCCATTATAACCTCATAATACTGACAGAAAAAGTCGTGATTGCATGATGATTTCATTGGAGTTATTATCCGTTACTGTCTTTCTTGGTAAAGTTAAGCTTGTTCGCATACATCCCGCCCATATTGAATATAAATAGTTTTAAGTTCATAGATATGGAGATGTACGCGACATGGACAAGCAACAATCATCGTTTGTGCGGGGCACCTTTATATTGACCGCAGCCGCATTTATTACACGAATCCTCGGATTTTTGGGCAGCATCGTTTTGGCCCGGTTTTTGGGGCCGGAGGGGATCGGACTTTTGATGATGGCTCATCCTTTGGTACCGATGATGATTACGTTAACCAGTCTCGGTTTGCCGGTGGCTATCTCCAAGCTCGTCGCTGAAGCGGAGGCGCAGAGGGACGCGGCCAAAGTAAAGCGAATTTTGCAGGTATCTTTGTCGCTCACCGTCACGATCAGCATTGTTCTTACTTTAGGCACGTTCATAGGAGCCAAATGGATCGCTTCGTTCGTTCTGGCCGACCAGAGAGCCTACTACGCAATGCTTGCGATCATTCCGATCGCTCCGCTCGTCGCCATCTCGTCCGTACTGAAAGGGTATTTCCGCGGCAAGCAGAACATGACTCCGATCGCCGTCTCCGATGTAATCGAGAATATCGTCCATATTCTTCTGATCATGGGGCTGGTGCAATTGCTGCTTCCTTACGGAATCGAGTATGCGGCCGCCGGAGCGATGATCTGTACGGTGATGGGGGAATGCAGCAGCTTGCTGTTTTTACTGCTCATGTATATGCTTCATAAACGAAAGCACGGAGGTCAAATCGCGGACGGTTCTCCGCTGCCGGACAAAAAAAGAACGCTCTACGAGCTGCTGAACATCGGGCTTCCTTCCACCGGGCAAGGATTCATCAATTCGATCTACAGGGCGTTCAAGCCTACGCTCGTGATAAAAAGCCTGGCTATCGCGGGGATAGGCACTGCGGTCGCTACCAAGCAATACGGGTTGCTCGTAGGCTATGCATTTCCGCTGCTAGTATTTCCGACGTTCATCATGCATTCCTTGTCGACTGCTTTAATCCCGTCGATTAGCGAAGCCAATGCTTCAAACAACCAGCGCTTGATCCATCAAAGAATCGATCAGGCGATTCAGCTTGCTTTTATAATCGGAGCTCCCTGCACGATCCTGCTCTACATGTGGGCCATTCCGCTGACGACGACGCTCTATCACGCTCCGGAAGCCGGCAATTTGCTAAAGCTGCTTGCGCCGTTCTTCTTGCTTCATTACTTCGAAGATCCTCTTCATGCAATATTGCTCGGGATCGGCCGGGTGAAGACGGTGATGTGGAACTTCATTATGAGCACTTTGCTGCAGGCTATCGCGATGTTCATTTTAGGCTCCAAATGGGGGATCTACGGCGTGGCGACGGGCATTAACTTCGGCGTTTGCATCATTACGATGCTCAATTTTTTGTCGGTATCGACGTATGTCGGCTTTTCCCTCGATGTACGTCATTATTTGAAAACGATACTTTGTTTAATTACGATGGCGTTTTGCGGGCAAGGCGCGTATGCGTTTTTGAGCCAATCCGGCTTTTCCCTGCCATGGGCCGTAACGGGAGCCATTACGGTTTCAATACTGACGTACTTGCTTTCCTTAATGGCGACCAATACGGTCCGGCTTTCGGAACGGAGAGGCTCCGCCAAAGGCTTTTTTACAAAGTGATCCCATTCACTTGGACCCGGCCCTGATTTATTGACGTCCCCTTGTTCTCCTGACCGGAGACGGGGGATTTTTTGTTTGCGCCAGCTTAACGGCTTAAGAACAACATAAGGGAGCTCCCGCGATTAATGTCGCAGGCTCTGGAAATACTATGTTCTAAAGCGAAGAAACGGAAAATGGCACGTTAGGGGGAGTTCATGTTGGAAAACGCAGCGGCCGTACGCAGCTCCAAGCGGGGACGGTTATTAATCAGCATGGGAATCAGCTGGCTGTTCGACGCCATGGACGTAGGGATTATTTCCTTTGTCGTGGCCGCCTTGACGGTGCAATGGCATTTGACCCCTGAGCAGGTGGGGGTGTTCACCAGCATTAACTCGATCGGCATGGTGTTCGGAGCCGCTATCGCCGGCTATATGGCCGACCGCTTCGGGCGTAAATCGGTGCTTCTCTGGACGCTGCTTATTTTCTCGCTGGCGAGCGGGCTGTCCGCGCTGGCGACGAGCTTCGCCGTGCTGTGCCTGCTGCGGTTTATCGCGGGAGTCGGCTTGGGCGGTGAGCTGCCGGTAGCTTCGACGCTGGTGTCGGAGACGGTTCCGGCGGAGGAGAGAGGACGCACCGTCGTTCTGCTTGAGAGCTTCTGGGCGGGGGGATGGCTGGCTGCGGCTCTCGTTTCCTATTTTATTATCCCCAGGTACGGCTGGCAGGCGGGATTTCTGATCGGCGCGGTCCCGGCGCTGTATGCACTTTATTTGCGGCGTTCTATCGAAGATCCGCAGCGGTATATGCAATCCCGGGAAGCGGACAGGCCGACGGTGAGAGAGCAGTGGGCCTCGGTCTGGCAGGCGAAATACCGCCGATCTACGGTCATGCTGTGGATTCTATGGTTTACGGTAGTGTTCTCGTATTACGGCATGTTTTTGTGGCTGCCGACCGTGATGGTGATGAAAGGCTTCGGCTTGGTCAAAGGATTTCAATATGTGCTCATGATGACGCTGGCGCAGCTTCCGGGTTATTTTACCGCGGCCTATGCCATCGAGAGGTTCGGGCGCAAATTCGTGCTTGTGCTGTATTTAGTCTTCACGGCATTAAGCGCAATCTGGTTCGGCACGGCGCAGACGGAGGGGCTGCTGATTGCGGCGGGCATCTGCTTGTCTTTTTTCAATCTCGGAGCTTGGGGCGGCCTGTATGCCTATACTCCTGAGCTGTACCCGACGAGAGTGCGCTCGACGGGAGTAGGTATGGCGACTTCCTTCGGCCGCATCGGCGGCGTTATCGCGCCGCTTCTTGTCGGTCTGCTGGTGGCCAGAGGCGTGGAGCTGCAGATGATTTTTTACCTGTTCTTCGCATCCATCCTTATTGGAGCTTTGGCCGTCTTCTTCCTCGGAACGGAAACGAAAGGCGTAGAGCTGGAAGACTGAGGGATCGGCGGGAATATGAGAAAAAAGCCTGAACCCGTCTGTTCCTTCATGAACGGATGGCATTCAGGCTTTTTGGGGCGCTATCCGAGAGAAAGCAGGAAAGCTTAATCCAATGTAATCTGCTCGCCCGGCCGGAGCGCTTTGCCCTCGATGCCGCGGGCTTGGAGCAGGTCGACGAAGGCGCCACCGTCCTGCCGGATCAGCTCGAACGTATCGTAATGAACGGGAACGACCAGCTTGGCGCGGAGCCATTCGGCGGCGACGGCCGCATCTTCCGGTCCCATCGTAAATAAATCTCCGATCGGCAGAAATGCAAGATCAATGGCATTGCGCTCGCCGATCAGCTTCATATCGAGGAACAAATTCGTATCTCCGGCATGGAGAATCGTATGCCCGTTCCAGCGGATGATGAATCCGGCAGGCATTCCCGCGTATACGATCTCTTGCTTGCCGTGATCGATAATGCCGGAGCTGTGAAAAGCCTGCACCATCTGCAGCTCCGCAAAGCCGAGCGACAGCTTGCCTCCGATGTTCATGTCTTTTGTTTTGATGCCCTGCCAGCTCATGTAGGTAGCTAGCTCGTGAATGGCGATCAGTGTGGCATCGTTGGCTTTGGCGATTTGAACGGCATTTTGAATATGATCGGTATGAGCATGGGTCAGCAGCACATGCTGCACGCGAATGGAATCGGGATCGGCAACCGCCGCCGGATTATCCGTAAGAAACGGATCGATGATCAGCGAATGCTCGCCGTCAGACAGTTGGACGCATGAGTGTCCGTGATATTCCACTTTTAACATACTCTCACCTCATGATTAGATTTGGACAATATCTTCATTATAACGGACAGGGCCGCCGCCGTTCAAACTGCCGCAAAGAAGAAATCCGGTGCGAAAACAGGGATATTTTAGAATCAATTGGTAAATAGTAACTATTGTTGCGCGAAGGAGTGTACGTGAAACGGAGGAACCGGGATGAAAGACAAGGATGAGTTTTTACTGTCCATTAAGAAGCTCGACGATGAGATAAAAGAATTGACCTATTACTCCAAGCAAGATTGCGGCTGCTTCGAGCTGCTTCAACATAAATTGGATCATCTATGTCAATTCATGAATTGCGAGAAAAACAAAAAGCGCTGGAATCAATGGGCGAGCCATCCGGAGATCAGCGATCATTCGGCGGAGCTGAGAGAATCCTCGGTCAAGGCGCTGTGCGATGTGGAAAAATACCAGTCGCATTGCATTTGCAGAAGAGAGCTGGACATCAGCCGTTATTTGGAGATGCTGTCTCATTCCGTTAAACAGGAAATCTCCCCTTTCGGAATGGGTCCAACGTCGAAGGTGCTGTTCATCGGCTCGGGAGCGCTGCCCGTATCGGCCTTGACTATCGCCAAAGAGCTGTGTGTCGAAGTGATGTGCGTTGACATTGACATGGAGGCCGTCATATTGGGCCGGAGAGTGGCTGAGGCGTCCGGACTGGATTCGCTCGTATCGTTTTCCAATCAAAGCTTGCGGGAGTTGGACTTCGTGAAGCAGGCTACGCATATATGGATCGCGTCTCTGGTCAAAAACAAGCTGGAAGTGATTCAGGAGCTGCGGGATACGATGAACCCGGCGGCGAAAATTATTTTGCGCTACGGCAACGGACTCAAGTCCGTATTCAATTATCCGCTGGAGGAGAGCTTCTCCGAGGAGTGGGTGCAAACGCCGATCAGTCAGGAGCAATCGATTTACGACACGATGATTTTGGAGAAGGCCGAAGCCATGAGGTTTGCGATGAGGCATGTGGTCGGTTAAAGTGGCTGACTGTTCAGATAGATCGGGCATCCGGTAGCGTTCGGGTGCCCGTTTTTTCTCTGTTCAAATAATCTTGAACGGATCCAATCAACGTCTTTTGTAAAATGACGCACTCGATCCCTTTTTTCAGAAATACTTGATCCGTTTCGATAAGACCGAATTTGCAGAACCCGCGTCTTTTTTTGCATAAAAAAGAAATGTTCCGGTGAATTTACAGGATAGACAAAAGTTTCACGTGCACATCAGCTCGATCTTAATATTTAAAACCATTCCTTTAAAATAGAGGATTTCTTAAGCAGGGGGATTTCCCTATAATATTGAAAACCGGAAGTTCCCCGAGGGCGATGGAGACAATGGAGAAAAAAGCGTTCGAGGGATAACGGGCGCGCCCGCTGGACAGCGCTTACAACGGTTTTCCGGGAAGGAGGCGTCGTCTCGTGCATACCATAGTTCATATGGTTCACCAGTTCAATGAGTCCATGGAAGGAAAACGATTTTCTGCGTTTTGGATGAACGCTGTCGGAGTGATGGCCGCAGGGGCGTTCGTTAGAGCGCATTCCGCGAAACCCTGGAGCCGGCCAATATTGGCTTTGCAGCAAACGGTAACCGTCCGTTTGGTAGAGGAGTCTCACGCGATGGCCGCGATCCTCTCGATATTCGAGGAATACGGCATTCAAGTAGAGAGCGCGAGCGCGCTGGACGAGGGACAAAGGGCGGCTTTGGAGGCGCCGGTTTCGCATGTGCGCTTCCGGATCAGGGCGGATCAGCTCGAAACGGTGCTTGCGGCGCTTGAGCAAATCGTCCGGATGAAGCAAGTGTTATGGGTGGAAGCGAAAGGACGGTAACGGGAATAGAACAGGAGGAGCACTGGGAATGGAATATTATTACTTGGTTCGGGTCATTATCGCCGGAATTTGCGGGGCGCTGATCGGCTATGAACGCAAAAACCGGATGAAAGAAGCGGGGATACGAACCCATTTTGTCGTAGCGATCGGGGCATCCTTAATGATGGTGATCTCCAAGTACGGCTTTCAGGATCAAATCGGCTGGGCTAATCTTTCGCTCGACCCGTCCCGCGTCGCCGCGCAAATTGTAAGCGGAGTGGGCTTTCTCGGCGCCGGAATGATCTTTATGCATAAGCATACGGTTAAAGGCTTGACGACGGCGGCGGGCATTTGGGCTACGGCGGGCATTGGCATGGCTATCGGTTCGGGGATGTTTCTGATGGGCGGCGGAGCGACCGTAATCATTATTTTGGCGCAAATCATTTTGCACCGCAAATTCAATTGGCTGGCTTCTCCGAAGACGGAACAAGTCACGATGCAGGTCGTCAATATGGCGGGATGCATGGAAGGCGTACAGCAAATGCTGAAGCAAAAAAATATCGCCGTGCTCAGCCTGCAGGTGGAGGAGCATTCCGACGATCTGATCCATCTGGTTATGCTGGTAAGACTGCCGGGGGCTTACGGCGTCGAGGAGTTTTTATCGTTTATCGAACAGAACCGGTTAATTAAATCGATTGAGATTCATTGATTTTCATAGGCAAGCATAAATCAGGCCGTCCCTGCCCGTATCTTAGGCAGAGGACGGCCTGATCGCTATTTGCCGCTGGACTGCAGCTCCTGCCAGTAACGGCATAACGTGGCGATGCCGCGGTCGAAATTGTCCAGATGAAAATGCTCGTTCGGGGCATGCATATTTTCGCCGGGCAGGCCGAAATCCATCATGACGACGGGGGCTCCCAGAACGCGGGAGAACACTTCGACGATCGGGATCGAGCCGCCGCTGCGAATATAGACGGGCTCTTTGCCGAAGCCGTCTTCGTATGCTTTGGCGGCCGCCTGGATATACGGATGCTCGGGCGAGATGTAGAACGGCTTGCCGCGGTGCGTCTGCTGCACCTTGACGGTGACGCCGGCCGGCTTATGCTTCTTAATGTGCGCCTCGATCCGCTTCATGATCTGATCCGGGTCCTGGTGGTCGACCAGCCTGCAGGAGATCTTGGCGCCCGCCGTCGACGGAACGATCGGCTTCAGTCCCTCGCCTTGGTAGCCCCCGTATATGCCGTTGATCTCCAGCGTCGGCCTTGCCGTCGTCCGCTCCAGGAACGAGAAGCCGACTTCCCCGGTCAGCTCCGGCACGGCGAGTTCCTTCGCCTGCTTCGCATCGTCGAGCGCCAGCTCGCGGAACGCGGCGCGCTCCGCCTCGGACAGCTCGTTCACCCCGTCGTAGAAGCCTTCGATCGCAATATGGCCGTCGTCGCCGCGCATGGAGGCAAGCAGCTGCACGAGAGCGGTCGCCGGATTGGCTACGCCGCCGCCGTACAAGCCGGAATGCAGATCGTTCTTCGCTCCCTGAATATCGAGCTGGAACCCGCATAGGCCTCTTAATCCGTAGCAGATGGAAGGCGCGCCTTCATCATGCATCGGACCGTCGGAGATGACGATCGCATCGGCCTTCAGCCGCTCGGCTTGCGCTTCCAGGAAAGCGGGAAGGCTGGGACTGGCGATCTCCTCTTCGCCCTCGATGCAGAACTTTACGTTCACCGGCAGCGTGCCTATCGTGTTCAAATAGGCTTCCACGGTCTTCACATGTGTATAAAGCTGCGCCTTATCGTCCGTGGCGCCGCGGCCGTACAGCTTGCCGTCGCGGATAACGGGCTCGAACGGCGGCGTCTCCCATTGTTCAAGGGGATCGGCCGGCTGCACGTCATAGTGGCCGTAGATCAGCGCGGTCGGCTGGCCCGGCGCATGCAGCCAGTCGCCGTAGACGACGGGATGGCCTGCCGTAGACAGCACCTCGACATGCTCCAGTCCGGCCCGGCGCAGCGCATCCGCCAGCCACTCGGCGGCTTTGAGCATATCGGGCTTATGCTCCGTGCTGGCGCTAATGCTGGGAATGCGGACAAATTCGATCAATTCGGCCAAATGCCGCTCCCGGTGTTCGGATAAATAGGATTGAAGCTGGGAATCCATGAACAGCTCACCTCGAATACTCATTTTTTGGCGCGTAAATATGCTGAAGCTTGCGGAAGCGGCTTCGATAAAGCTGCTTCCGCAGTTTCTTCTACTATATCATAATGGTTTCCGGATACAGAAACGTCAAGCGGCGATCCGTGCGAAAAGCGTGGGAACCCGCGCTTTCAAAGCGCAAGAATTGTCAAGTTCCTGCGATCTGAGCATGTATTGTGTAGAACCGTCCGGATGGATTGCTATACAATAAGGTGGCGAATAAACCTGCCTCTATATGGGCGGCGAGTCAGCTTTGAAATACATCAATAGAGGTTTGGCACACTAGATAACAAAGGAGCTTCACGATGACAGAGCAGCAAATCGCCGGTTCCGAACCTGCGACCGGTTCGATGAAGGAGGTCCGTATCCCCGTCTTTCCCGATAGCGCTTGGGTTGTAACCGATTTCGGCGCGAAGGGCGACGGAATAACCGACAATACCAAGGCATTCCAAGACGCCATCGAGGCATGCTCGGCAGGCGGGGGCGGGACGGTAGTGATTCCGGCAGGAATATGGCTGACCGGGCCCATACGGCTGCGAAGCAAAATAAGACTTCATGCGGAGCAAGGGGCGCTCGTCACTTTCAGCCGGAGCTTTGACGATTACCCGCTTATACGCAGCAACTATGAAGGTTTGGATGCGGTGCGGGCGATGCCCCCTATCTACGGAGAAAACTTGACGGATATTGCTGTCACCGGCGGCGGCGTGTTTGACGGCTCGGGCGATGCGTGGCGATGCGTGAAGAAGCATAAAATGACGGAACGCCAGTGGAACGAACGGATCTCGCAAGGCGGCGTCGTAGACGGCGGCGGATTGTGGTGGCCCACGCGGGAGGCGAGCGAAGGCAGGCGGGCGACGGAGGCGCTGCAGGCTAACGGGCTGATGGATATCGCCCTGTACGAGCCTTACAAAGTGTATTTGCGCCCCGTGCTGGTCGGTCTCACCGGCTGCAGCGGCGTTCTGCTCGACGGGCCGACGTTTCAAAATTCGGGAAGCTGGTGCCTGCATCCCCGCTTATGCGAGCATGTCACTATCCGCCGCGTAACGGTCCGCAATCCATGGCATTCGGTGAACGGAGACGGTCTGGACCTCGATTCCTGCCGCTACGCGAATATACACGATTGCTTCTTCGATGTCGGCGACGATGCGATATGTCTGAAGTCCGGCAAGAACGAGCAGGGCCGCCGCACCGGCGTGCCGACGGAATACGTGACGATCCGCAACTGCATCGTATATCACGGCCACGGCGGATTTACGGTAGGCAGCGAAATGTCCGGAGGCATCCGGCATATCGAGGTGAGCGATTGCATGTTTATCGGCACCGATAACGGGCTGCGCTTCAAGAGCACGCGGGGCCGCGGCGGGATCGTCGAGAACATCCGTATTTCCAACGTCAGGATGAAAGATATTGAGAAAAGCGGCATCGTCTTCGACATGTATTACGAAATTCAGGACGATTATGCCGCGCCGGCCCCGGTAACGGAGGGAACCCCCTGCTTCCGCGACATTACGATAACCGACACTTGCTGTCTGGGAGCGCGTCAAGGCATCTTTCTCCGCGGGCTTCCGGAGAGGGCGCTGCAGCGTCTGAAGTTCGAGCGCGTGACCGTCTCGTCGGAGGAAGGACTGGCCTGTATCGACGCCGAGGATGTGCTGTTTCGCGATGTGAAAATAATAGCGCGGACCGGGCCGGCATACCGGGAGCATAACAGCCGAGGCATCCGTTTTGTCGACGCGAGCGAAGCGGCAGTCCGATGAATCATCCATCCTCAATAAAAAAAAGGAGATTTTCATATCATGAGCATAAGCGCCAGCAATACGCAAAAACCGGTATGGTATGCCGACTTGGGCGACGGCACTTACCGCAATCCGATCATCTACGCCGATTATTCCGATCCGGACGTGATCCGCGTAGGCGAAGACTTCTACATGACCGCCTCCAGCTTCAGCAGCACGCCGGGACTGCCTATCCTGCATTCGAAGGACTTGGTCAACTGGACCTTGATCGGACATGCGATCCGGGAGCTGCCTGAAGGCTACGAGAACGTAAGGCACGGAGACGGCGTTTGGGCGCCAAGTCTCCGTTATCACGATGGGAAATACTGGATTTATTTCGGAGCCCCAGACGAAGGGGTATTTATGACGACGGCGACCGATCCGGCCGGACCGTGGACCCCGCTGCATTTGGTGAAAGAAGTCAAAGGCTGGATCGATACATGCCCGTTCTGGGATGAGGACGGCCAGGCGTATTTGGTCCATGCGTTCGCCAAAAGCCGCTGCGGCATTAAAAGCAAGCTCAGCATTTGCAAGATGAGCCCGGACGGCAAAAGCCTGCTCGACGAAGGGCGTATCGTGTTCGACGGAACGCAGAACCACGAGACGCTGGAAGGGCCGAAGCTGTACAAGCGCAGCGGCTATTACTACATCTTTGCTCCGGCAGGAGGCGTCTCGACCGGCTGGCAGACGATTCTTCGTTCCCGTCATATTTTCGGTCCGTACGAAGACCGGATCGTGCTCCATCAAGGAGATTCGATCGTGAACGGGCCGCATCAGGGAGGCTATGTGGAGCTGGAATCCGGCGAATCGTGGTTCCTGCATTTTCAGGACCGGGAAGCTTACGGGCGGATCGCGCACTTGCAGCCGATGAACTGGGAGAACGACTGGCCGGTGATGGGGATCGATACGAACGGAGACGGGATCGGCGAGCCGGTGCTCACTTACCGGAAGCCGAACGTGGGCGCGGAGCATCCGTTTGCCGTGCCGGCGACGAGCGACGAGTTCGAGGATGGCAAGCTCGGTCTGCAGTGGCAGTGGCAGACGAACCATCGAGCCGAGTGGTATTCGCTCGACGCGAGGAAGAGCCGTCTGCGCTTGTACGCGGAGCCGCTGCCCGAAGGCGCGACGACGTTCTACGACGTCAGAAGCATGGTCAGCCAGAAGCTGCCCGCTCCCGTTCTGACCGCAACGGCGAAGCTGGAGTTCGTGCCGGGCGCCCCTCATGAACGGGCGGGACTAACCGTATTCGGACATGAATACCGTTATGTGGCGCTGGAGTCGACGGGGGAAGGCGTGCAGCTGCTGTTTGTCAAAGGCTCGGGCAATAAGCAGGGCTCTTCGGAGGAAGTGGCGGAGACGATCGCGCTGCCGGCCGGCGCCGGCACGGTTTATTTGCGGGTCCGCATCGTACTGGAGGCGCAGTGCACGTTTCAGTACAGCCTGGACGGGGAAACGTACATCTCCGTCGGCGATCGCTTCGAGGCTGTGCCGGGACACTGGGTCGGCGCCAAGCTCGGCTTGTTCTGCCTCCGGCAGCATCCAAGCGAAGCGGCGGGCCGAGGCTATGCCGATTTCGACTGGTTCCGAATCGAATAATGCGGCATGAAGAAGGGACCGGCGCATAGGCCGGTCCCCTGTTATCCGATCCTCCCGGCCGGTTTTAGGTTTTAGGGACGGATCGGATCATTTTCTTATAGGTGAGCGGCGCCATTCCCGTCACCTGCTTGAAGGTGCGATTGAAATGCGTAATGTTGGAGTAGCCGACCCGCTCGGCGATCTGAATGATTTTTCCGTCATCCTCCCTTAGCAGCCTCTGGGCTTCACGAATGCGCAGCGTATTGATATATTCCGGGAAATGAAAGCCGGTGGACCGTTTAAACAGACGGCTGAAATAGTATGGGCTGATGAAGAAGCGGGAAGATACCGATTCCAGCGTCAGCGGTTTGACGTAATTTTCGTTGCAGTAACCGATAATTTCGGACATTTTACCGTCCATAGGCTTGGGCGCAATTTGCTCGGCTTCCATGGAAATACGGGAAGTAAACAGGAGCAGTTGTACGAGCAAGGATTCAAAAAACAGGGATCGGCCGGGAAGGCTCGAATCCGCATATTCTTTCTTCATTTGGAACAGCAAATTCTCGATATAGCTTTGCTGCTGGTTATTAAACGGCATCACTTTACCGCTTGAACGAAACGGAGACAGCAGCAGCTTAAGCTGCTCGTCCGTAAAGCGGCCGAGGAACCGGTCCGTGAAATAAAGCACGGCGCGGTCGTGGCCCGCCCCGCCTTCGAGGGTTTTGTGAATATCGTTTTTATTGACGAATACAACGGAGCCTTTGGCCACGTGATATATATGATTTTCCAAATAATAAAAGCGTTCTCCGCCGAACAAATAATAAATTTCATAAAAATCATGGTAATGATACATGTCCATGGCCGGATTCTCCGCTTGCTTGGCAAAATGGATCTCGAAATCCGTTTTCATGAGCGGGTCCCTCCCTCACCGCTTAGCATATCAAAGCCTGCGATAAGCGCGCAAGAGCGGATGACCGAACCGGCGGCTGAATACGACTGATGAACCGGAAGGAGGAACGGCAAGATGCGAACGTATCTTTTGAGGCTGCTTGGCTTCAGTCTTCTGCTCGGCGCGCTGCCGACCATATGCATCGGGTTTGCTTCCTATTATTTGGCCAAACATGATATGGAGGAAAAGGTTAACGAAGGGAATATGCAGCTGCTTATGCAAACTCAGATGAGGGTGGAGCAGACGCTGAAATCGCTGGAAATGTCGGTGACGCAGCTGGCCAACTCCTCGCTCGTGCAGACGGCGATGAACGGGCTTCTGACCGGCGAAGATTTTGTTCAAGTGCGCGATCTGACGACCGAGCTGACCAATCTGCAGACGACGGCCGTCATCAAGCAGGCGTCGCTCGTCAATTTTGAGAAGGATTGGGTAGTCAATCTCGGCGTGATGAAGAAGCTGAGCGAAATGGCGGGCAAGGACGAATTTTACGATTATGCCGCCATGCCGATGAGCATGTTTTGGAGTACCAAGCAGCCGGCCGTGAACAATAGCGGACAGGCTGCCGGCATTGATGCCGACGCTATGCCGCCTGCGGCGGACACGATCAGCCTCGTGGAGAAAATTCCGCTCCTGCCCCGGACTAATGAGCCGAGAGGATTATTGGCAGTGCATATTTCGGCCGCCGATCTGCGGGATGCGCTCGCCCCCGACAACCGGCTGGGCATCAACTATATTTTGGATTCGTCCGGTCAAGCTTTTCTATCTTCCCGGGAGCAGAAATCGTCCTATGCCGATATCAATCGGGACATTTTCGAACGCGTGACGCTGCAGGGACAAAAACAAGGCTATATGAACGCCGAATGGAACGACAAAGATGTCGCCGTCTTGTACCGGACTTCGGGATATAACGGCTGGACGTACGTATCGGTCGTCTCGATAGCCGACATCACCAAGGATACGCAAAAAATCGCGATGTTTACTTTGCTCGCTTGTGCGATCATATTACTGGTCGTGCTGATCATCGGATATTTCGGCAGCCGGAGAATGTACTTGCCGATCCGCAGTTTATTTGAACTCACCCGCGCGATGGAAGGCGATTCCCCTTCGCCGGGAGGCAGGCGCGACGAGCTGGCCTATATTAAAGAAAGCATCGAGACACTGGCCGTATCGAGAAGCCGGCTTGAGGAGCAGATGCAAGGACAATCCGCTCATTTAAAAGAATTTTTCGTACTGAAGCTGTTTACGGGACAAATGACGGATGAAGATTTTCTGTATCGTTCCCGGATGTACGGGTTTCCTTCGGGTTGGAGGCGGCTTGGGGTATTAACGCTACAGATTGACAATTTGCAGGAAACCAGATATCAGGAGCAGGATCGCGAGCTGTTGTTATTCGCCGTCAACAACATCGTAGGCGAGCTGCTGCCGGTCGAATCGAGGTTCAGTCCGATTTTGTTTGGGCAATCCCAGGCGACATTGCTCGCTCTGACATCCGACCAGCCCGAGGCGTTGAAGCGGCAGATGGGCGAGACGGCGGAGCTGATTAAACAAAAAGTCGAGCAGTATTTACAGCTTAAGGTCAGCATCGGAATCAGCCGGGCTTACGACAGCTTGTCGGGCACGGTGAAGGCTTACGGAGAAAGCTTGGCCGCACTAAAATGCCGGATTAGTCTCGGAGAGGAGCTGATCATCCACTATGAAGACTTGGAGTCTGGCGAGACGGCGGAATCGGCCGTATATTCCCATCTGAAGCTGATGGAAGAGCAGCTTGTTCAGGCGCTCCAAGAGATGAAACTGGATAAGGCGGTCGAAGTGTTCCGGCAATATTTGTCCGCGGTTCTCAGCAAGGACAGCTTTATGAACGAGCATCATATGCTGCTGATTCAGTTGATGTCGAGAGTGATGCGGATCGTCCAGGACCAGGGGATGCCGATGAACAAAGTGCTGGATGGAGACAATGCGGTCGAGCGGCTGCTTAAGCTGCAGACCAGGGAAGAAATTGCTCTATGGTTCCAATCCCGGCTGTTCGCTCCAATCGTCAAGCTGCTGTCGGAAAAAGCGGACAAGCAATACATTAACATCGCCGACCGGATTGTGAGAATGATTCACGACCAGTACGACGGAGAAATTACGCTTGAATCGTGTGCTGCGGCGCTAAGCTTTCATCCGGTATATTTGAGCCGCGTATTTAAGAAAGAGATGGGCGTCTCCTTCAGCGAATATTTGTCGGAGTACCGAATGAATATGGCTAAGGTAATGCTGGAGACGACAACGTTGAAGATATCGGAGATCGGAGAGAAGCTGCAGTATAAAAATATAAGCGCTTTCATCCGTACGTTTCGCAAAGCTTTCGGCACGACGCCGGGGCATTACCGGGAACTGCTCGATAAAGAAGCGCTGGAAAGCAGGCGGTAAGGCCCAACGACCGGCGGAAAGCCGGCTTGTTAGGAGGCTATGGCTGCCGGCTGGCGTTGTCTGCGGCGTATAAGAAGGTTGCGCGCAGACTATCTATGCAGCGATCGAAGCTTATAAGACCGTTGAAAAGGCGGCAGCTTGATCAGGTTATGCCCCGGGTATGGCAATACATTGGCAAGCGCCGGATAATGAAGGGAAGCGACATGGCGTAGATGTATGGAACCAAAGGAGCGGAGGTTCGGAGATGATCAAGCAACAGACGGTATTGGCGATGGGTTCTTCTCTGCTGCTGTGCGCCGTATTAACAGGCTGCAGCTGGGGCAACGCTGGAGACGGAAGCAAGCAGAGCCCGGCCGCCGCAGAGAACGGTTTTTATCCGCTGACGCTTGTTGTGAATCAGGTTGGAGAGACTCCGCCTCATGACAGCGACATCGAAAAAGCCATTGGAGCTTATACGAATACGGATCTGCAAATTCAGTGGATTCCGACGTCCGGCTATGATGACAAAGTCAACGTCATGATCGCTTCCAGCGAGCTGCCTAAGCTGATCAAGCTGAATTACACCCCGGCGACTATAGGGGCCTTGAAGTCGGGATTATTCTGGGAGATCGGCCCTTACCTGAAAGAATATAAAAACTTATCGGCGCAGAGTCCGCTGTATTACGACAATATTTCCGTCGATGGAAAAATCTACGGCGTTCCGCTATTCCGCGATCTCGGACGCGCCGTCATCCACTACCGCAAGGACTGGTTCGACGCTTCAGGCGCCGCGGTCCCGAAGACGCTGGACGACTGGTATCGGGTGATCAAGCAGATGTCCAAGGGCGATCCGGATCATAACGGCAAGGATGACACGTACGGCTTGATGCTGGACAAACGGTACAATCAGGATACATCGTCGACGCTGACCCGGCTGTCCGTAACCCAGGGCGGGCCGAATAAATGGCAGATAGACGGCGGAGGCCGCTTCGTGCCGGAGTTTATGACGGAGCCTTTCTTCGACACGATGAAGCTGTTCCGCAAATTGTATGAAGAGAAGCTGATCAATCAGGATTTTGCCGTCGTCGATGCGATGGAGATCGATAAAGCGTTTGAAGCCGGACGCGCAGCGATCCGTATATCCGGCGGCAATGCGCAAACTATGCAGGATAAGCTTTCCAAAGCCGTGCCGACGGCTGTCGTGGAGGCGGCTCCCGTCGAGGGCCCCGAGGGCAGAAGGCTGCCGGGCGAGAGCGGCAATGCGGGCTTCCTGGCGATTCCGAGGGATTCGGTCTCATCGGTGGACGAGCTTCGCAAGGTGCTGTCCTTCTTGGACCGGTTGATGGACCCGCCTATGGCGTCTTTGCTGGTCAAAGGGGTGGAGGGCAGGCATTGGAAGGACGCAGGGGACGTAACGATTCCGCTCGATCCCGAGGCTGACGCCAGGGAAGTGAAGCCTTACCGCGATTCGCTTCCGCAGCGCGGGGAGAGTTATCCGAACGCCAAGCCGATGAAGCAGACCGAGCTGTACCGCAAGAACGTCGAGCTGACAAAACAGAATGAGCAGTATATCGTCGCCAATCCGGCGCTGACGCTTGACTCCGCAACTTATGCCGAGCGGGGCAAGGAGCTGGAGCAGTTCATTACCGATGCCGAAACCCGATTTATTATGGGCAAATTGGATGAGGCTGGCTGGAGAGCTGAGATCGAGAGGTGGAGAAAAGCGGGCGGGGATCGGATGGCGCGGGAGTATCAGGAGACTTACGAGATAAGCCGGAAGTTACCGTAAACTCGAAATGTGAAAAAGCATCCTGACCGGGTCGATCTGCCTGGGGCGGGATGTTTTGGCATCTATAGGAGGAGAGTGCGCGCGGCCGCGGGTTGCTTGAAGCGCATGACAGGTTGTCTAAAAGCTATGAGCCGGTCCGGAAGCAGGGGCCGCCGTTATTTCTTCATGAAGTTATCTGGCAGGTATAGCTATGCACTGCCGTTAGGAGCATAATCGGTTCGTAGCGTTACGAGATAAATAAAAGCGCTTCCAGTAATGGTTGCTCCGGCAACGGATAGCTGAATGAACGGAGAACTGCATCGGGAGCTTCGGGAGGGATGGATGCCTAGCGGAGGCGGCGAGCCTTTTTAAACATCGAAAAGCTATTGAAATCGATTGACAAGAAGCATGAACCTAAGGAGGCATTCATATTGAAAAAAGCATTATCCTATCTTTTGATCGTCGCCATCATGATGACGTTCCTGCCGGTGCAGGTCTGGGCTGACGAGCCGGCGGCGCAGGTTCCCGCTTTCCCGGGTGCGGAAGGGGGAGGCAAATATACGAGCGGCGGTCGCGGCCAGACCGTATATGAGGTAACGACGCTGGAGGATTACGGAAAAGGAGAGACGCCGATTCCGGGTTCTTTGCGGGATGCGGTCAGCCAAAGCGACCGGACGATCGTGTTTCGCGTCGGCGGTACGATTCACTTGAAGGAGTCGCTCAAAATATTCGGTTCCAACCTGACGCTCGCAGGCCAAACCGCCCCGGGCGACGGAATTACCGTTAGCGACTATACCACATCGATTGAAGCGGACAACATTATTATCCGCTATATGCGGTTTCGGCTGGGCGACCGTTACGCCAGCGAAGACGACGCGTTCGGCGTACGGTACCATAAAAATATTATCGTCGACCACTGCTCCTTCAGCTGGTCCGTCGATGAGGTCGTCAGCTTGTACGATAATGTGAATACGACGGTTCAATGGTCGATTTCCGAGGAATCGATGCTGATGACGACGCATCAGAAGGGACGCCACGGATACGGGGGCATTTGGGGCGGCAACAACACATCGTTCCATCATAATCTGATCGCCCACAGCGTCAGCCGCAATCCCCGTTTCCCGACGGACAAGAGGGAACTGGACGTCGTGGAAGCATCGAACAATGTCATCTATAACTGGGGCTTCGCTTCCTCCTACGGCGGGGGAGAAGGCTATTACAATCTTGATAACAACTACTATAAGCCCGGCCCGAACACGTACGACATTGTGCATAATGTGCTGTTCGGCGAAATCATTCCGGCCAGCAAAATGTACATTAACGGCAACATCATGGACGGCGACGCCAAAGTAACGGCCGACAACTGGGCAGGGGTGCAAAGCGTGCTCGATCCGGTTTCCTCCAAGCTCGCCGTCCGCGCCGAGGTGGCGAACGGCTTCGTTCCCGAGAGCGCTCAAAGCGCGTACGATCATGTGCTGGCGAATGTGGGCGCCACGCTGCCGAGGCGCGATGCGATCGACGCCAGAGTCGTTAACGATGTGAAGAACGGAACGGGACAGCACATCAACTCGCCGAAGGAAGTCGGCGGATTCGCCGAGTATCCCGAGGTGAAATCGGTGATTGCGGACAATGATCACGACGGGATCGACGATGCGTGGGAGCTGGCGCACGGTCTTAATCCGGCCGATCCTGCCGACGGCAGCGGGAAGACGCTTTCCGATGAAGAAGGCTACACGAACCTTGAAGTATATTTGAACGAGCTTGTGACGAAAGGAAACGAGAACGGCGCCAATACCGATAACCCGGACGTTGCGTTAACTTCGCCGTCCAACAACGCGATTTACGAAGCGGGCGGCAGCCTGACCATCGAAGCCGAAGCGAGCGGCAGCGGCGACATCGCCAAAGTCGAATTCATCGTCGACGGAAGCAAAGCGGGCGAGGCGGCGGCAAAGCCTTACCGATTCGAGTTGAGCGGCCTTGCGGACGGCACGCATTATATCGTTGCGCGGGCTTTTGACAAGAAGGGGCTGTCTACGCAATCGGATAATGTGACGGTGCATGTCAATACGACAGGGCCGATTGCCCCTTGGGAATCGCGGGATATCGGCAGCGTAGGCATTCCCGGACATACTCAGCTCGAAGGAGACGCCAAGACGCTGACCGTCAAGTCGGCCGGAGATATCGGCGGTTCTGCCGACGCCTTCCATTATGCGTACCAGAAGCTGTCCGGCAACGGAGAGATTATTGCGAGAGTAGAGCATATTACGCCGACGGACGACAATGCGGAAGCGGGAGTGATGATCCGCGATTCGCTCGCCGCATCGTCCCGAATGGCCATGCTTTCGATTCCTTACGTTAAGATGGGCAAAAAGGGGGTAATGATTCATCGTCTGACGGACGGCGGGAATACCCAGCGGGTGGAGCCGGACGCTTTCATTAATACTCCTTATTGGATCAAACTCGTTCGTTTGGGCAATCAGGTGACGGGATCGGTTTCCGAAGATAAGGAAAACTGGAGCAAGATCGGTACGGTCACGCTGGATATCGGCAGCGAAGCGTATTACGGTCTGGCGGTCGACGCTTCCAAAGCGGTTGACCGGATCGATAAGTATAACGCGTCGCAATTCAGCGGCGTGGAGATTCGTCCGCTGGCCGAGGATTTTCCGGCAGAACCGACGGGCTTGAAGGCCGAGGCCGGAGATAATCAAGCGGGGCTGCAGTGGGATGCCGTGGAGCATGCGGCTTCGTATAACGTGAAGCGAAGCGACGTCTCGGGCGGCCCGTATACGGTCATAGCGGCAGGTTTGACGGAGGCCATGTATACCGACCGGCCGCTTACTCCGGGGAAGGCGTATTATTATGTCGTCAGCGCGGTGAATGCCAACGGCGAAAGCTCCAATTCGTCGGAGGTAACGGTACAACCGACCGGAGAGCCGGAGCCGATCTATTATGTGAATGAAGATTTCGAGAACGAAGCGACGGATTCCACCCCGGCCAATTACGAGGTAAGCCCGTCTC
Source organism: Paenibacillus doosanensis (assembly GCF_025060755.1). Classification (GTDB taxonomy): domain Bacteria; phylum Bacillota; class Bacilli; order Paenibacillales; family NBRC-103111; genus Paenibacillus_S; species Paenibacillus_S doosanensis. Next base: position 16,614 of record NZ_JANYUY010000068.1, on the reverse strand, counting down.
CGCAGACGGAAACGAATAAGGTCGTCGTCGCGAACGTACCCGCCGAGTCGGAAGGGAACGATTCCGCCAAAGCGCTTTATTTGTACGACAAATCGAATGTCAATACGCAGTTTATACGCAAATTTACGCCGCAGTACGGAACGTTTATTATCGATACCGATTTTATGTTCCCTGAGGAATCGGGCACATCGGTACCGCTTCAAGTGCAAAGCGGGGACGGCTCCAAGACGGCATTCGCCATCGAGGTCAGGAAGCCGGTTCAGCCTGAAGCTTCCAATTCCTATACGCTAACTTACAATAAAGGAAGCGGCGCATACTACAAGCTGATGGAGCCGTATTCGAAAAATAAGTGGTACAATCTGAAGATCGTGGCCGACACGGCGGCGGATCGGGCGGATATTTACATCGACGATGCGTTCGTGGAAACATTCGACTTCTCAACGAAAGGCTTCAAGTCCTACGGCATCGGTCGCATTTTGTCCAAAACGCCGGGGGGAGGAAGCGGGAGCTTTTATTTCGATAATTTCAAAATATATGTAGAACCTGTGGCAGCTCCCAAAGGCTTGTCCGCGCTGCCGGGCAATCAAGCGGTGCAGCTGAGCTGGAATGCGGTGCAAGGAGCGGATTCCTATACTATTAAACGCAGCGAAACGAGCGGCGGTCCTTATGCCGTCATTCAAACGGGCGTTACCGGAACGGCGTTCATCGATTCTACCGTCTCCAACGATACGACGTACTACTACGTCGTAACCGCCAACGGGATTAACGGAGAGACGGGCAATTCCAATCAGGTGCAGGCGACGCCTTCCGAGCTTGCGGAAAAGCCGGCTGCGCCGAGCGGCTTAACGGCGATCTCCCGAAATTCGCAGATCGATCTAAGCTGGAATGCGATGGACAATGTCAATTCTTATACGGTGAAGCGTTCTCCGGTCAAGGAAGGGCCCTATGTCGCCGTAGCGGCTAATATTACGAATCCTTTCTACAGAGTAGGCGGATTATCGAATCAAGCCGCATATTATTACGTCGTGTCGGCAACCAATGTCGGCGGAGAAGGTCCGGATTCGGCGCCGCTGCAGGCATCCGCTTATGAGCCGCCGGGCACGCCGTCTGTAACGGCGCAAGCCGGAGACGGGCAGATTGCTTTAAGCTGGCCTGCGGTGCAGGGAGCCGACGGATACGACATCAAGCGTTCCGACGCATACGAGGGACCTTATACGGTCATTGCTTCCCGTGTTCAGACGACGTCCTACACGGATTCGCATCTGACGAACGGTACGCCTTACTATTACAAGGTTGCGGCGGTAAGCGCGGACTCGGCGGGAATGGACTCCGCCGCGGTAGCGGCTCGTCCGGCCGGGCAGTACGGACAGCCTTCCGCACCGGCAGCGGTTCAAGCGGAAGCCGGGGATAAGCGGGTTCGGCTGAGCTGGCTGCCTGCGGAAGGGGCCTCCTCTTATAAGGTAGTGCGCAGCGAGAACAGGACGGGGCCGTATACGGTCGCCGGCGATCGGATAACCTCCGGTTCCTTTACGGATACCGGGCTCACGAACGGCAAGGCTTATTACTACGCGGTTGCCGCCGTAGGCGAAAGCGGCGAGAGCTACGCTTCCGAGCCGATTCAAGCGGTTCCGGCGACGGTCATCGTCGTAGCCCAGGACGGCAGCGGCGACTTCCGGACAGTTGCGGAGGCCGTTAACGCCGTACAGGACAACAGCGCCGTTCCGACCGTGATCCGCATCAAAGACGGTATTTATCAAGAGAAGCTGTACGTGCCTGCCTCCAAGAAGCTGCTTACGATGTCCGGCGAGAGCCGGGACGGCACGGTGATCGTATTCGGCGATTCCGCCAAGACGATCGGGCCGGACGGCAAGGAAGTAGGGACGTCGGGGAGCTATACGCTGCGGGCGAGCGGCACGGATTTTACGCTGGAGCATATTACGATCCGGAACAGCGCCGGGCAGGGCGCGGGGCAAGCGGTAGCCTTGTATGCGGAAGGAGACCGCGGAACGTACCGGGACGTGAAGCTCCTCGGGTATCAGGATACGTTGTTCGCTGATAAAGGGCGGCAATATTTCGCTGACAGCTACATTGCCGGCGACGTCGACTTTATCTTCGGCAATTCCCCCGCCGTATTCGAGAATTGCATCCTTCACAGCGAAGGCCCGGGCTATGTAACAGCCGCATCGTCGGCGGAAGGGCAGCCCGGCTACGTGATTCTGAACAGCACGCTGACTTCGCAGGCAGGGATGACGTCTCAGGTTGAGCTGGGCAGACCTTGGCGTCCGTATTCCAGCGTGACCTACATCAACACGGAGATGGGCGGTCATATCAAGCCCGGCGGCTGGAACAACTGGGGAGCGGAGGCCAATGAAAGCACCGCCAGATATGCGGAGTACTTAAGCAAAGGCGCGGGAGCCAATCCCGACAAGCGGGTGACCTGGGCCAAACAGCTGACGGCTGCGGAAGCGGCCGGGTATACCGTTCAAGCGACGTTGGGAGGGACGGATCAGTGGAATCCTATACTGTCCGGCGGGCTGCCGGACAGCAATTCTTCGCTGCGTTCGCTTACGGTTCAAGGCGAACCATTGCCGCAATTCGATTCGCAGACAAGGCATTATCAGGTTGTCCTGCCTGAGGGAACAGCGGCCGCTCCTAGCGTAGCCGCAGTGAGCGATTCCGCCTCTGCGAACGTATCGGCGGCTCAAGCGGGCTCTGTGCCAGGCGCGGCTGTTGTGACCGTAACGGCTGCCGACGGCACGTCGAGCGTTTACACGATCGAGTTTGTCCTCGGTTCCAAACCGGAGCCGGAACAGCCGGAGCAGCCGGAGTCGGGAACGGGAGCGACGGGAATCGAGACGGAGAGCGCGGCGCTCACGCTGGAGGCGGGAGCGTCGGTCAGAGTGAAGGCGACAGTGCTGCCGGAAACGGCGGACCAGCGAGTAATCTGGTCGGGCGGCAGCGAAGCGGTTCGCGTAACCGGGGATGGCCTGATCACCGGCTTGAAGCCGGGGACGGCGGCAGCGACGGTGACGAGCGTAACCTATGCGGTGTACAGCGCGAACGTAGCCGTCACGGTGACGGATACGACGGCGCCGGTATGGTGGAACGGCGCGCTGACGGCGGGCGCCGTAACGACTTCGTCAGCGGAGCTGAACTGGACGGCTGCGCAGGACTACGTCGGCGTTGCCCGGTACCGGATCTGGTTAAACGGCAGCGAGAAGGCTTCTGTAGGCGGCGACGCTTTATCTTATACCGTCGCAGGATTGGCGGCGGGCACGTCGTATTCGTTCGAGCTGACGGCCGAAGATGCGGCGGGCAACCGAAGCGAAGCTTTGACGCTGCCGGTTCAAACGGCGAAAATTCGCAGATCATCTTCCGGCGGTTCCTCCGGCGGCGGTGGAGGCGGTGCGTCAGCGTCGGACACGGGCGGAACAACGCCGACAGATAACGGTACGGAGACATCGACGGAAGGGCCGGTACGGCTGTCCGCCGACGCTATGCAGGTGAGCACGTTGTCCGCCGGGGTCGTTCAAGTGACTGTAGATACAGCCCAATTATCGGCCGCTATTCAAGCGGCGGCTGACCGCGGAGGCCAAACGGTCGAGCTCGATATGCCTTCGGACGCATCCGCTTTGCGGCTCGTGCTTCCGGCCGGGGCGGCAGCTGCTGCAGCGTCCTCGGTTTCTATCATAGTAAACGCCGGGTTTGCTTCCTACGAGCTGCCGCTGTCCGACATCGCCAAATTGAAGACGGCCGGAGCGCAGCAGGCCGACATCGTTTTGACGATGTCCCAAGGCGATTCCAAGCTGACGGCTCTCGCAGAGGAGCAGGCGGCGAAGGCGGGAGCGAAGCTGCTTGCGCCTATCGTACAATTCCGAATCACGGTTGACGCAAACGGCCGAAGCGAGGAGCTGGAGGGGGCGTCGGTATTCGCGGTTCACACGATCGTTTTGCCGGGTACGGTGGATGATACAATAGCAACCGGCGTCATTGTGGACCCGGCTACAGGGCAAGTGAGGTTCGTTCCTGCCGTGTTTACGACGAAGAACGGAATGACGACCGCCAAGCTGCTTCATCCCGGCAATGGGGTTTATACGGTCGTCGAGGCGGGCAAAACGTTTACGGACTTGAAGCGGCACTGGGCGCAGAAAGAGATCGAGCTTTTGGCATCCAAGCTGGTCGTTCAGGGGACCGACGCCGATGCGTTCGAACCTGACCGTCTGGTTACCCGGGCCGAATTCGCTTCCCTGCTTGTACGTTCCTTGGGGCTGGATCGGCAGAACGCGGGCGCAAGCTTCTCCGACGTGAAGCCGGGAGACTGGTTCGCAGGCGACGTAAATGCCGCCGTAAGCGCCGGCCTCGTTGAGGGCTTCGAACAAGGACAGTTTAAGCCTAACGATACGATTACGCGGGAGCAGATGGCGGTGATGATCGCAAGGGCCGCCCAATTCGCAGGGAAGCCGGCGAGCGGGGCTGCGGACGCCCAGGCCCGGGCGGCTTACTCCGATGCGTCCGGAATTAGCGGCTGGGCCGAGCAAGCCGTTCTCTGGACCGTTCAAGCCGGAATTATGCAGGGAACCGATGCGCATACGCTCGCTCCTTCGGAGCGGACGACACGGGCGCAAGCTGCCGTCATGCTGAAGCGGCTGCTGCAAAACTTGAATTTCATCAATTAACGGATATATGCACAAGCTGCGGAACCCGGAGTATAGGTTCCGCGGCTTTCTTTTGCATAAGGATGGAAAACGCGGGGGACTTGCCGGTTATTCGATTCGCGATTGAACAAAATAATATAAAGATGCGATAGGAATCGGCAAGAAACGATAAGTTTCTGTGCCGCAAATATGCTAATGTTATATGGAGCATGCTGTATTTTGAGGAGGAACTAATCAATGAGTGCGATTTGGTCTGTAACTATGGCGGACTCTTTCATGAAGAAGTACCCTATCGTATCCGATATGCCGTTTCAAAAGAGAAGAAGCTGGAATTATGAAAACGGATGCGCGCTGACCGCAATGGAGCGTTTGTGGCGGAAAACGGGGGACGAAAAGTATTATCGCTACATTAAAGAAAACATGGACCTGTTTATCCGCGAAGACGGCACTATCGACACCTACGATCTGAATGAATATAACGTAGATCAAATCAACCAAGGCAAATCGCTGTTTTTGCTGTACGAACAAACCGGGGAAGAGAAATACAAGAAAGCGATCGAGCTGCTTGTAACGCAATTGAAGGGCCATCCCCGCACAAGCGAGGGCGGACTGTGGCATAAGAAAATTTATCCGTTCCAAATGTGGCTGGACGGCGTATATATGACGTCTCCGCTGCTTGCGGCCTATGCTCAAATGTCGGGAGAGCACGAGTGGTTCGACGACGTCGCCAATGAAATTTTGCTGATGGAAAAAGTATCTCGCGATCCTGAGACGGGCCTGCTGTATCATGGCTGGGATGAGACAAGAGAAGAGCGCTGGGCGAATAAGGAGACAGGGTGTTCGCCTCACTTCTGGGGACGCGCGGTCGGCTGGTACGTCATGGCGATAGTCGACGTGCTCGACTACTTGCCGCTGGATCATCCGAAGCGCGGACAAATCGTCGGCATCTTCCATCGTTTGGCCGGGGCGATCATGCGCGTGCAGGATCAGAATTCGGGCATGTGGTACCAGGTGCTCGATCAGGGCGCCCGTAAAGGCAATTATTTGGAAGCGTCCGGTTCGGCGATGTTCGTATGCGCGCTGGCCAAAGGCGCCCGCAAAGGCTATTTGGGCAAAAACGCCCTGCAAGCCGCCAAACGCGGACATGCCGGGCTGATCGAACACTGCGTTGGACAAGATGAGAACGGACATTGGTACCTGGATCATATTTGCAGCGTAGCGGGCCTCGGCAATAATCCGTACCGCGACGGCTCATACGCTTATTACATCAGCGAGCCTACCCGCAGAGACGATCCGAAAGGCTATGCGCCATTCGTTATGGCTTGTCTGGAGCTCGAAGCGGCCGAAGAATAATACCCGGGTTTGCATAAAGGAGCGGAACCGGGACCGCAGGGGCTGTCCCCGCAAAGCCGAACGGTTTTGCCGGAGGCGGCTTTTTGTTGTTTAGGAAATGATGCGCAGCCATATCCTGTGGAAATCCGTGGTCTCCCCCGAAAGGAAAGTCTACCCATAGAACGATCCCAGAGGAAGAGTTAGACGCCGATCCAGCTTAGGCTGGATGCGGACGGAATAAGCTTCAGAGCATCACGTCACTTTTGGGGGATTTGTTCCTTCAGGGGACCATGTCTGAACAAGCGTTTACGGATTCTTAACTTGACGGTGCCGCCGCAGCCATTTTATAGTTATTACAATTGTAAGAAGATAGAACAAATGTTAGGCGGTCGCTCATGTTAAATGCCGAGGAAAAACAATTTATTATCAAAATATGCAAGCTGTATTATTTCGAATCGTGGACGCAGGAGAAGATTGCGGTCAAGTACGGCATTTCACGTCCCGCCGTGTCCAAGCTGCTGCAAAAAGCGCGGGATGAAGGCATCGTGGAGATCGTCATTCATGACGAGCGGCCGGAAGCGGGCGAGCTGGAGAAGGAGCTTGAAGCCGCTTTTGCGCTCAAGCAGGCGGTCGTCGTGCCTACCCGCGATTTAAACGAGGATTTGATCTACAGCACCGTCGGCAAGGCTGCCGCGCAATTCGTCTTACGAACGATGAAGCAGGCGGAGCGGATCGGGGTCTCCTGGGGGACGACGCTGCATTGCGCGGTCAAAGAGTTTCCTTTTGAAAAAAAGGATCATGTGAAGATCATCCCTCTGGTCGGAGGTATGGGCAACGATAAGACCGAGATTCACTCCAATCAAATCGCCTATGAGCTGTCCAAAAAATTGGGGGCGAAATGCGAATCGCTGTACGCTCCGGCCGTGGTTGAGACGGAGGAGCTCAAAAACCAGCTTGTTCAGCTTCCTCATATCGCTTCCGTGTTGGAGGAAGGCAAGCAGATCGATCTGGCGCTCGTAGGGATCGGCAATCCGTTCGCTCTATCGACGATGGAACAGATCGGCTACTTAACCGCAGATGTGCTGCAGGAGCTTAAGGCGATGGACGCGGTAGCGGATATTAACTCCCGTTTTATCGACAAGAACGGCGCTCTGTGCCGGCATCCGATCAATAATAAAGTGATAGGCATGGAACTGGAGCAGCTGCGATCCGTGAAGACCGTGATCGGCATTGCCGTCGGCTCGCATAAGATCGACAGCATTTTGGCCGCGCTCAAAGGAAATTATTTGCACGTGCTTATTACCGACGAAGAAACGGCGTCCGGTCTATCGGCCCGTTTAAGAGAACAACCGTCCCATTCCAAACTGTCGATGGAGGAATCGCCATGAAGGAGACCCGGCTGGAAGCTTTTCTATATTGTACGCAGTGCAAGCAGGAGCATCATCATGTTATCGGCTATATGAACGACCGCATCTCCGAAATTCAATGCCGAAACTGCGGCCGGCTGCTTTCGCTGAAGATCGATTTGGCTCATGAATTGTACGATGAAGTGTACCGGAGAATCCGCAGCAAACCGTCCCGGATGACGGAAGAATACCGCAGCGACGTGAGCCGTTTTTTGTTGAACTTGCCGGCCAGAGTCGTGAGCAAGCCTTACCGGGTGTTTCAGGAGGCGAAGCAAATTCGCGGTTATTTCAAAAAGTACCGGGTAAACAAACGATAGATGACAGGTTCAGGCTAGTAAAACATAAGCCTTATGGCGATCTGGTGAAACGCGTACCGGATCGGTCATAAGGCTTTTTAGCGTTTTGGCTTCGGGCCTATACAACTACAGCAGCCCGACAAGCTCCAGCCCGTAGGCGATGCCGTCCTGGCCGACGTCTCTGGTTATGTAGCGGGCCGCTTGCTTCACGGAAGCGGGCGCATTGCCCATCGCTATGCCGTGCCCGACGTAACGCAGCATCTCTACATCGTTGAAATGATCGCCAAAGGCATAAACATCTTCTCTGGCAAAGCCGAGCCGGCCGATCAGCCGTTCGATGCCTTGCGCCTTGGAGCCGCCTGACGGAAGCACATCCATGGAGAAGGGATGCCAGCGGATAAAATCGAGCCCGGATAGCCGGCCGACGTACCCGGCTTCGTCTTCCTCGGCGCAGAAAAGCATCGTCTGGTAAATATCGCGGCCGATATAGTAATCGGGATCATGCTCCGGATGCTCATACTGCAGGGAGCCGATCCCGGCTTCAATGTAAGCATGGCGCGGCACGCTGCTCTTCATACCCTCGTGATCGAGATAGACGAGAGGATGGCCGGCGCTGCGGGCGCATTCGGTTAACTCGCGGAGCCGTTCGGTAGGAATCGGATTTCGGTATATGACCGCGTCTTTCAGCATTACGTATTGGCCGTTGAAGCCGACGAAGGAATCGATGCCGAGCTCCTTTCGCAGCTCCTCCATCATAAAGGGAGAGCGTCCTGTCGCGAAGGCGACTTCGTGTCCTGCCTGCTTTAATGCAAGAACCGCTTCCTTGGCGGAAGGCGGCAAACATTTGCGACGGTCAAGCAAGGTGCCGTCGATGTCAAAGAAAATCATGCTTCGCCGCTGCGTCATAGTAGCACCTCCAGAAGTCATAGCGAAAAAAAGAGCGTTGCCGATGCCTCGCCCCGTTCCCGTTACCGGGTGAGCGCTTCCTGCCGGCTGCCGCTTGTTTGCAGCAACCGGAGAGACACGTTGTCGCCGCGCCGGAATGACAGGGGAGAACAAATTTCCCATGTTCCGTCTTCGGATTGAATATGATAATGATATTCTCTGCCTTGAAACTGCACGTTCGTCACCTCGCCGCGAATCCCCGCCGTGCCGGAAGGGCACAGCTCGAACTGATCCGGTCTCACCGGGTACATGCCGCAAGCTTGAAAGTAGGGCGCCACTTCGGGGCCGGCCCATTGCACGGTGCCGTCCGAGCTCATCGGCACGAAGATGCCGTTGTTCCAGCGTCCGCGCACAAGGTTGGCCTTGGCGACGAATTTGGCGACAAATTCGGTTTGCGGACGCAAATAAATGTCCTGCGGCGTTCCCGCCTGTTCAATGCGCCCGTCCTTCATGACGACGATCCGGTCGGCCATCGCCAGCGCTTCCCCCTGATCATGCGTAACATACACGATCGCGGTGCCGGTCTGTCTGTGCACGGATTGGATTTCTCTGCGCATATCCATTCTCAGCATCGCATCGAGGCTGCTGAGGGGCTCATCCATGAGCAGCAGAGAAGGTTCGGCCGCAATCGCTCTGGCGATCGCCACCCGCTGCTTTTGCCCGCCCGACAGCTCGTGGGGCATCCGGCCGCCATGCTCGGATAAGCCGACCATCTGCAGCACGTCGGCGATGCGATCCTGCTCCCTGTCGCGAATGGACGGCGGAGTCTCTTGATGATGGCGAATCGGGAAGCGCACATGCTCCGTAACGTTCATGTGCGGCCATAAGGCAAATGCCTGAAATACCATGCCGATTCTGCGCTTTTCCGGGGGCAGGCTGAAGCCGGGCTTCGCCACCTGCGTCTCATTCATGCAGATTTCGCCCGTGGTGGGCTGCTCGAATCCGGCGAGCAGCCGCAATAGCGTCGTCTTGCCGCAGCCGGACGGTCCCAATATGGCGACGAACTCTCCTTGGGCGATAGTCAAATTTAAAGATTTGAGCGCCTGAAAGCTTCCGAACGATTTGCTGACTTCCCGTAATTGAATGCTCATGGCTGTTGAACTCCTTTGCTGGACTGCAGCTTTTGCAGCAATTGCAGTGCGGCCATGCCGCCCAAAATCAGAACGACGATCAAGCTCGACAGAGCGGTCGAGTACAAGGTGCTGCCGGCCTGCTCGAAGCTGAAGATTGTAACGCCGATCGTCTGCGATCCCGTCGACCACAGCAAGGCGGAGACGGTAAGCTCCGTGAAGGCGGTCAGAAAGACGAGGAATGCTCCGCTTAATAGCCCCGGCAGCAGAAGCGGGATCAGCACCGAAACCCACTTGCGCCAAAAACCGGCGCCGGAGCTATGGGCGGCCTCCTCCAGCGAAACGTCGATTTGAGTGAACGCCGTAATGCCCGCCCTCACCTGCAGAATAAGAAAACGGCATGTATAGGCAATAAACAAAATGCTTATCGAACCGTATATACCGGGATTCCAGCCGGGGATCGGCTCCATCCAGGCGAAGATCATGCAGAGCCCGAAGACGATTCCGGGCAATGTGTATGGCAAAGCGACCGCAAGCTCCGCCGCCTTGGTTAGCCAGGACGGCTTGCGCAGGCGGGCATAGGCGAGCAGGGAGCCGAGCACGAGGCAAATGACGAAGGTCGTCACGGACAGCAGCAGGCTCGTTTGGATCGACTGCCATACTTTGGGATTATCGAGCAAGATATACCGATAGTTATCCCAAGTGAGATTTTTCCATTGGAACGGAAGGCCGTAGGCTTTTTTGAGCGAAATGGCGACCATCGATATGAGGGGGATCAAAGTGATGAAAGCGATGCCCGCCCAAACGGCCGACGTCATCCACCCGCGGTGCATTCCCAATGTATAACGGGGACTGTTGTCGGAGACGACCGTGTCCGCCGCTTTAATTTTACGCACCGACAGCCACTGCAGAATCGTACCGATGACGGCAATGACGCCGAGCATGACGGATAGCGCCGCCCCTCTGGCGAAAGCCGACGGACCGAAACCGATAATTTCTTCGTAAATCAGCGTGCTTAAAACGGAAATATGGCTCGGAATGCCGAGAAAAGCGGGAATCCCGAAATTGTCCAAGGAAGCCAGAAAGACAAGCAGAGCGCCTGCCGTCAGTCCGGGCAGAGAAAGCGGCAGCGTGACCAGACGGAACGTCGTCCAGCGCCCTGCTCCGCTCGCCCGCGTCGCCCATTCCAAATCGCGAGGTATTTTTTTCAGCACCTCTACCGTGAGAAGATAGACGAGCGGGAAGTGATGGATGCCCATAACAAAAATAATGCCGCCATAGCTGTACATGCTCCAAGGCTTGGCGTCGGGCTGGAACCAATGAAGCGCCTGGGCGACGAAGCCTTGAGCGCTCATAAACGAAGACCAGGATAGCGTCAGAACGTAGGACGGTAAAATAAACGGCAGCAACAGCGCCAAATGCAGCGTATTTTTATGCTTGATGTCCGTATACGCAATCAGCCAGGCGGCCGCCGTCCCGAGAATGACGGATACGAGCGAGGAGCCGGCGACGACGATGAACGTATCTTTCAGCGTTTTCCATAGACGGTCTTGGCGCAGCATTTCGGTATAATGCTCCAGCGTAAGCCCCATGTCCCCGTGCACGCTCAAATATATAAGCTTGACGACCGGAAGCACGAAGACGAGGGCCAGAACGAGCGCGAAGAAACCGGCGGCAGTCGATTTCACGGTCCGGGAAGGAAAGGGAGGGAGAGCGGACCCGATCTCGCCGTTCTCCCTCGCAAGCCGAATTGGTTTAGATTCTATCATGGTTTACGCACTCCGCTTCTTATTGTCCGAACAGCTGGGTGAATTGCTTCTTATCTTCGTCGCGCGCCTCCGTCAGCTTGGCGATGTCGGAGGAAATCACTTTAAATTCGGAGATGCTCTTTAATCCTTTAGGCGCCGGTACCCCTTCGCGAATCGGCGTATAGCCGATATCGGAGGCGACCTTCTGTCCGTCCTCGGACAGGACGAAATCGACGAAAGCTTTGGCGGCCGTTTCATTGGCCGAATTTTTCATAATTCCGATCGGCTCCGTAATGACAGGCACCCCTTCGGACGGATAGATCAGATCGACGGGGGAGCCTTTCGCTTTCTCGCGGGCTACCAAATAGTCGACGACCATGCTGTACGATTTCTCTCCGCCGGCTACGGCGTTAAGGACAGCGCCGTTGCCTTTGACGACCGAGGTGTTATTCGCCTTCAGACCTTTGAAGTAATCCCATCCGAAGCCGTCGGTTCTCGTCAGCACGCCTACGTTGTAGGCTGCGGCGCCGGAATACAGCGGACTCGGCATAATGCCCGCATCCTTGCTCTCGGCGGAGACCAGCGCTTTCCAAGAGGTCGGCGGGGTTTTTACTTTTTGCGTATTGATGGCCAGCACTGTCGCCATGACCTTCGTGCCCGAGTACATGCCGTCCGGATCGACGAGCTCTTTAGGAATTTTGGATAATTCCGGCGATTTGTAAGCAGCTAATAAATTTTGCTTCTTCAGCCCTTCGAAGGTAACCGCGTCGGCCAGCAGCAGCACGTCGGCTTGAACTTTGCCCGCCTGATTTTCCGCTTGAATTTTGGCGGTGACTTCCTCGGTGCCGGAACGGAAGCTGTCGACCTTCACATCGGGATATTTCTTATTAAATGCGGCTACCAGCTTGGTGACGTCTTCTTCGGGTTGGGACGTGTAAAAGGCCAGCTTACCCGATACGCCGCTTCCTGTCGCTTCCTGCTTGCTTCCCGCCGATTGGGCGGTTTGCGCTCCCGAAGGCTGCGGGCTTGTTCCGCACCCGCTAAACAGCAGCAGCGCCGCCACGCTCATCAACATAGATCCTTTTTTCAGCAACATTATTCTCTCCCTACCTGTCTTTCCCTATGGGAATAATTATAATTAATTATGCGTATAGCCGTTCCGCCCGGTTCATTCGCGTGCCGAACGAATGGAGAGCGGTTGGTTCCATTTCATTATAGGAAACGAATGTTATAAGACGGTAAACTGAAGGTCTTCATATTGTAAAATACTTCTCGACCGCCAGCGCGACGCCGTCCTCTTCATTGCTGGCCGTCAGCGCGGCGGCGGCTTGCTTGGCGGCTTCGCTTCCGTTCGCCATGGCGATGCCGAGACCTGCCCAGCTGAGCATCTCTACATCGTTATCGTAATCGCCGATCGCTGCGGTTTCTTCAGCGATTATTCCCTGCATCCGGCATACAAGCTCCGCCGCCGACCGTTTGCTGACACCGGAGGCGTTGATGTCGAAGCGCCTTGTTCCCGTTCTCGTCAAGACGAATTCGCCGCATGACCGTAATTCGTCGTACAGCGAATTCAGCGCATCGGCGCGGTCGCTGATGACGGTAGCCTTATAGAGCGGCGCTTCGGCCGTTTCGGCGAATTTCGCCAGACTGCCGACCGGCTTCACTTCGATTAGCTCCGCTTGGCTGCGGTAGTTGTCCCAGGTGAGCGCAGCGTCTTCGCGCCTCACGACGTTGGCAAGCGGCCAAACCGCGTTCATTGCATTCAAGGCTTCCACATAGAGCCGGTTATAACCGTAAAAATGAATGTACACCCCGGCCTCGGCAGCCAGCTTGGCCGCATGAAGCGCCGCATCCGGCCGAAGCGGATAGCCGTGAAGACAACGGCCCGTTGCCGTATCAAGGATGACGGCCCCATTCAACGCAATGAGAGGGCAATTCATGCCGATGTGCTGTCCGTGCAGCCAGACCGAAGCGGGAAAACGTCCCGAGGCGATGGTTACTTTCACCCCCTTTCCAATAAGCGTTTCAAGCGAAAGGCGTACTGCCGGAGTTACGATTTTGCTGCGGTTCAGCAGCGTTCCATCCATATCCAGGATCAGCAAACGATACATGGCGGATCTCCGTTTCATGTGATTTTTTGTGGAAAAATAGGTTGCTGCCGGGAGCGCGATTCCCGTTCGAGTCTATTAGGATTCGGCTTCTAATGCTAACGTTACACGGTATAGACGCCGGACGTATCGGGAAGATAGACCGGGCCGCCGAATACGGCGCTTGCCGATTGCTTCATCAGCTCAAAGTCACCGTCGCCCGGCAGATGCACTAGAACCAATTTTTTTACCTTGGCTTTCTCCGCCACCATGGCCGCTTGGCTTGCATTCATATGCCCGAGCCCGGTCGTATGGCAGCTGCCTTCGCAAATCGTCGCCTCGCACAATAAAATGTCTGCGTTGTGCGCAAGCTCGACCAGCGATTCGCAATAGGAGGTATCCCCGGAATAGACCAGCGTTTTGCCCTGATAGGTGATTTTAACGGCGTAACAGGATATTGTGTGCTGAACGGGAACGAACTCGATATCGGCGCCGGCCAATCGAACCCGAAGTGTTTTGTCGATCAGCGTAATCTCCGAATGCGGGCCATACAGCCTCTCAAGGATGTCGGACGGTTCTTCGGGCACGAATAGACGAAGCTTGTGCTTCATTCTTTGATTTCGGATGGCCCCGACGGCGGCATACTGCAAAATTCCGATGTCCGCCATGTGATCGTGATGCAGGTGCGATACGATGACGCCCGACAGACGCTCGACGCTTGTGTGGCAATTAAGCCGGCTCATGATGCCGCTGCCGCAGTCGAGCAAAATTTGCCCTTCCTCCGTTGTGACCAAATAGCCTGCAGTAGCGCCGCCTGCGGACGGGTATCCTCCCCAATAACCTAAGATTTGTACATGCATGTTCTTCACCTCAGTTGATATAAACCGCCTTGTATCATTTGTTCATGATGCATACATTTGTTATAAATATAGGTCGGCCCTGATGAAAGGGCAAGTTAAGATACTGTAAATGCGCGGGGCGGGTCATCTTAATCCAAAAAAGCGTTAGGTTCGCCTTTGTAGACGGATTTCCTGCGAGTGGAAACCTTTATCGACCGCAGGCCGCGCATAAATCACCAAGCTTTTAAAAAGCGGGAGTTAAACTATGGCCCGGAGGGCAGAATGTTACGTGGAGAAAATCAGAGGACCAATGTCCGACATACCGGAGGTATATATAATGAAAGCGTTGATGTTCGAACGATTCGGCGGGCCCGAGGTGCTTTATTACGCAGAGGCGCCTGATCCGCCAATGAAGCCGGGAACGGCATTGGTAAGAATGAAAGCCGCCGGGCTCAATTTTGCGGATATTTACAGAAGGCGAGGCGGCTACTATTTGGCCGGCGACCCGCCTTACATATTGGGCTATGAAGGCGCAGGCATTGTCGAGCAAGTCTCTTCCGATATGGATGGGATACGAGCCGGAGATCGGGTTGCATTTGCCGATGTTCCGTTCGCCAATGCCGAGCTTGTGTCCGCGCCCGCCGATCGCCTGATTCCGCTGCCTTATGATATTTCCTTCGAACAGGCGGCGGCCATTTTGCTTCAAGGGCTGACTGCGCACTATTTGGTCCATGACAGCTATCACGTTCGCCCCGGCGACGATGTAGTCATTCATGCTGCGGCGGGAGGCGTGGGGCAATTGCTTATTCAAATGAGCAAAAATCAAGGGGCCCGAGTGGCGGGAATCACCTCCTCCAATGCCAAGCGGGAAGCGGCGTTAAAAGCCGGAGCGGATGAAGTGTTATTCTATGACGACGATTGGGTTCATGACGTTATCGGCTGGTCTCAAAGCGGCTGCGGCGCCAATGTCGTTTACGATTCGATCGGATCGACATTGATGAACAGCTTCGCAGCCGTTCAAACGAAAGGGACGGTCGTGTTCTTCGGAATGGCCGGAGGAGATCCGCCGAATATCGATCCCCGCATGCTGATGGACAGTTCCAAATCGTTGGTTGGGGGCGACTTATGGAATCATTTGACGACGCGTAACCAACGGCTTGAACGTGCGGAGACGCTTTTTGCAGACTTACGGGTGGGCAGGCTGGAGCTGGAAGAGCCGAAACGATTCGCTCTCGAAGACGGAGAGGCGGCGCACCGGTTGCTTGAGGGGAGGGGAAACACCGGGAAAATATTGTTGATCCCTTAACCCGGATAGGATAAATGAGATCGCATATATCCGATTGCTGAAACGGCTTTAGTGAAATGGTAATGTTTCCTTATGGGCTCCGTTTACATTCGATTTATTATAATAGAAAAAGGAAGTTTGAAAGAAGAGGTTGCAATTGTAATCGTATCGTGATAAATTAAGATTCTTGCTCGTGCAGGTAAACATTTTAGAGAAGTAAATATATTTTTGAAATGTACTTGCAATATGTAATTAACTTATGCTATATTAATCGAGCTGTTGTTGAGCAGACAAGCAAGTGAAATAAAATCCCGGTTGTTTCGATGACAATAAGGAATGAAAAAAAGCTTGCATCGCTCGAAAAAATATGATATATTTCTTACTTGTCCGCTGCTGAAACGTGTCGGATAAGAACGAAGATTGTCCTTTGAAAACTGAACAACGAGTGAGTGTTAAATAGAGAATGCAAATTCTCGCTAGCATTGAATTTTGAGCTTAAGACAAGCTCTGATAATGCCTCGTGATTTGGTTCATGGGGTCCACGGGAAGTAATGGGAATATGCTTCGGCAGGTTCATCTTCACTTTCTGGGGAAAACTTTATTGGAGAGTTTGATCCTGGCTCAGGACGAACGCTGGCGGCGTGCCTAATACATGCAAGTCGAGCGGACTGTTCCTTCGGGAACGGTTAGCGGCGGACGGGTGAGTAACACGTAGGCAACCTGCCTGTAAGATCGGGATAACTATCGGAAACGATAGCTAAGACCGGATAGCTGGTCTTCTCGCATGAGGAGATCATGAAACACGGTTCTGAATTTATTCAGGGCTGTGGCTTACGGATGGGCCTGCGGCGCATTAGCTAGTTGGTAGGGTAACGGCCTACCAAGGCGACGATGCGTAGCCGACCTGAGAGGGTGATCGGCCACACTGGGACTGAGACACGGCCCAGACTC
>NZ_JANYUY010000067.1 GCF_025060755.1 Paenibacillus doosanensis | reverse complement strand
CGGCCGAGCCGGCGTCTCCCCCTGCGCGGCAGGCAGGGGGAGACGCTCCATCCCCTGAGGCGCAGGGGATGGAAACCGCGGCGGCGGCGGAAGCCTCGCCCGCCGCGACGCAGGCCCAGGCTCCGGCTCCGGCGGGAGCCGAGGAGCCGCAGCCTGCCGCCGCTGGCGCCGGCGCTTCAGCGGAGAGCGCCCCGGCCGCGCCTTCTCAGGGCGGCGCTCAGGCGCAGGAGCCGGAGCTGTCTTCGCCTCCATCTCCATCTTCTCCGCCCCCGTCCCCATCCCCGGCTCCGTCCCCGACGAAGCAGCCGGCGGGGAACGAGCTGACATGGGCGGAATTTTTCGACGATGATACGCAGTCGACGCCGTCGAACAAGTTCTGGGACTTAAACGGCAAAACGGTGCAGATCAAAGGCTTTATGGGCGAAGTGCTGTCGTTCGACAAGCATTGGTTTCTGTTGATCCCGCAGCCCGGGGCGGAATGTCCGTTCGACAACGGCGACGAGACGTACTGGAATAAAATTATGATCGTCTTCGTGCCCAAGGATACGAAGCTGAGGTACACGTCGGGGGCTTTGCAAATTACGGGCCGGCTCGACGTAGGCATCAAAATCGACGAATCCGGGTATAAGACGATGTTTCGGCTGTACGACGCCAAATTCGAGAAAATCAAGGAATAACCGATGCGGATTAAGCCGAGCCATACTTATTTATAACAATTGCGTCCATGGAAAAGCTTGCTTCTATGGGCGCTTTTTCATATGATAAGGGAATAAACTTGTTGATCCGATCCTTGCGGGATCGAACTCGGAGGAACATGCTGCTCAAGAAAACGCAAAAACAGCGATCGGCGGTGCATACCATCGTGATCGCCTATTTTTTAGTCATCTTCATCGTTACCGTTCTGCTCATACTGCCTATTAGCCTGAAGCCGGGTGCCAGCCTGTCGTTTACCGACGCTCTGTTTGTTTCCGCCAGCGCGGTAAGCGTCACGGGTCTCACTACCATCAATACCGCCGCCACCTTCAGCGGGTTCGGCACGATTGTGCTCATGATCGCTTTTCAGGTGGGCGGCATCGGCATTATGGCGATGGGCACTTTTTACTGGATTTTATTCGGCAAGCCGATCGGTCTTTCGCAGCGCAAGATGATGATGATCGACCAGAACCGTTACAACTTGTCCGGCATGGTGCAGCTGATGAAGCTGATCATCGGGATGACGCTGCTCTTTGAAGGCGTCGGGGCTTTGCTGTTCGGAGGTTATTTTTATTTTGCCGGCTACTACGACACGCTGTACAGAGCGATGTATCACGGTTTGTTCCATGCGGTGTCCTCGTACACGAACGCAGGCTTCGACCTGTTCGGCAATTCCTTGCTCGATTATTCCGACGATGTCGTCGTGCAGCTGCTCACGATGCTGCTTATTGTGCTCGGGGCGATCGGATTTCCGGTCATTGCCGAGGTTCGGGAATATTTATTCGGCGGGCATAAACGGTTCCGCTTTACCTTGTACACGAAGGTCACGACGACGACGTTCGCCATTTTGCTGCTGCTCGGGGCGGCGGGGATCTGGATTACCGAAGGGTCGAATACGTTCGAAGGCATGGCATGGTACGAGAAGGTGCTGAACGCCTTCTTCGCCTCGATCACCTCGCGCAGCGCGGGACTGGCCACCATCGATCCGTCCAAAATGACGGATGCCAGCCAGCTTCTGCTGGCCGTTCTGATGTTCATCGGAGCGAGTCCTTCCAGCATGGGCGGCGGGGTCAGGACGACGACCGTAGCGATTATCGTCTTGATGATCATTACGTTTATGCGGGGAGAAGAGGAAATCAGAGTGTTCGGGCGTTCCGTACGGCATGAAGATATCATTAAAAGCTTTCTCTTTTTCATTACGGGAGTTTTACTGGTCATGATCGGCATATTCGTCGTGCTGATCTCCGAATCGCCGCATGTGCCGGCAATCGCCGTCATTTTTGAAGTATGTTCCGCATTCGGGACATGCGGGCTGTCTACCGGAATTACCGGAAGCTTGTCCTGGGCGAGCAAAGTCGCGCTCATCGTGCTGATGTATATCGGAAGGATCGGAATGACGCAGTTCCTGACTTTGTTCGTTTCGCGCAAGGCGAAAGCGGATGTTCATTATCCGGAGGAACGGCTTATCATCGGTTAAATAAGAGGTGACTGAAAAAGGGTGATCATGGGGGAGCTTTCTCTCGTCGTCATCCTTTTTCGTCTGCGCTCTTGGAATGAAACTGCAGCAGCAGCAGCAGAACGTCCAGCTCCTGACTGAGGGTAATCACTTCCTGATCGCAAAAATTATTTTTTTTATTTACGAGCTCGACCAGCCTCGCCCGGAGCACTTCCACTTGTTCTGCCAATTCCATGATCAATAAATCCCCTAACTTTCAAAAATCTTACAACCATTTTAACACGACTGTTATCTATTGGGAAATGCTTTGTTTGCTATTGTGAAAAAAAGGGTAAACGGAAATATTTTACCGTTGGAAAGTATAACTGTTTGAATCCATTTTCACAAGGTGGAAATTATGAACTTTCGATAAAAACATGATAGTTTTCGTTATATCCTCTCTCCCGATTCCTCCTTATAATGGACGTTATATGGTGGGCTGCTGCCCGTCTTTCAGTTGAACAGGGGGGATTTGAGATGGCAAAATGGCCGGCGGGGAGAAGAGCGGTCCGTCTGTGGATGGCGGCAGCGGTGATGACGGCAGCGCTGTCCGGCTGCGGCGGCGGAGGGAAGGAAGAAGCGGCAGGAGAGCAAGCAGGAGCGAAGGAGGATTTGAATGCTCCGGTAACGCTTATCTTTAAGTCCGATTTCGGGGACGACCAGGAGGCGTTCGATAAAAAATACGGCAATAAAATCAAAGAAAAGTTTCCGAACGTTACGGTTCAATTTTTGCCAAGGGAGCAGGGGGTGGGAATTAATGAATTGATCACATCGGGCGTTTATCCCGACATTATGATCGGCAACACGTCCAACATCGATTCCTTCCTCATCAATCCCGGTCTCGCCTACGATATGAGCGGACTCATCAAAAGCGCGAACTACGATCTGGACCGGTTCGAGCCGACCTTGATCGAGCAAATGCGCAATACGAACCCCAAGGGGGAGTTGTACGGTCTGCCGATGCCTTACGGCGGGATGCAGGTGCTGTTCTACAACAAAGGGCTGTTCGATAAATTCGGCGTCCCTTATCCGACCGACGGGATGACTTGGGACGAAGTCTACGAGCTTGCCAAAAAGATGACCCGCGTCGACGGAGGCCAAGTATACCGCGGCTTCAGCTCGTTCATCGGCGCCGTTCTCCGCGATAACCAGCTCTCGGTTTCTTACCTCGATCCGAAAGCCGATAAGCTGAACGATACGGAGAAATGGAAGCGGCTGCTTGAGAATCTCGGGCGCTTTTATCAAATCCCGAACAATAACCGCGATCCGAAGAAGCGCAGTCAGACCGAGGAATCCGGAGCCTTTATGAAAAATATGAATGTAGCGATGATGGTCAATCAATTCGGGCAGTATACGGGCATTCCCGAGGAAATCGACTGGGATATGGCGGCGATTCCGACCTTCAAGGAAGCTCCGGATACGGGGACGCAGATCAACTCGGCTTACTGGTTCATTACGAGAACGAATGAGCATAAGGATATTTCGTTCGCGATTATTTCCTATCTGCTTTCCGACGAGGTGCAGGCGCTGGATGCGAAGCAGCAGGCGACGGTGCCTTCGCTCAAGAGCGCGAATGCCGGCGATGCTTTCCGGTCGCTCGGCCAAGACGTGCCGGCTCTTCAGGGGAAGAACGTGAAGGCGCTGTTCTATCATAAGCCGGCGGCGGCTCCGCCGAAGCGCGATCCGGGCTTGGTCGGGGCCGACCCGAATAAGCTGAAGGTGGCGCTGGAGACGGCGTTCAATCAGTATACGCTCGATAACGTCGATATGAATACGGTGCTTCGCCAGACGGAAGAAGCGGTGCAGAAGCTGGCGGAGGAGAAGAAGAACAATCAGCAGACGGAGAGCGCGGGCAAATAAATAACGGCAAGGCGGCGCAGCCTTCATGAGGCGCGCCGCCTTGCCGTTTAGTCGTTGCTTGGGAGAATCGAATGGCGTTCCAATACCGCTTCCCCCGATGACCGGATCTTTGTCCATGCAGCTTCGGCGCCGCAGCGTCCGGTCATGAGGCGCGCCGGCGTGCCATATGAATGAACGTGATGGCCAGAGCGAGCACAAGCACCGTTCCTTTAATAATATCGAACGCATAGTACGGCAAGTTCAGCATGGTCAAGCCGTTGAGCAGCACTCCGATCAGCACGGCTCCGAAGAAGGTGCCGATCACATTCGGTTTGCCTGCTCCGAGCACCGAGAAGCCGACGAACACGGCGGCTACCGATTCCATCAGGATCGGCGAGCCCGCGTCGATCTGCCCCGAGCCGACGCGGGCGGCGAACAGGATGCCGCCGATAGCGGCGAAGACGCCGGACAGCACGTAAGCGAGCGTGCGTACGCGGTTGACCGAAATGCCGGAGAGCCGCGCTGCTTCCCGGTTGCCGCCGGTCACGTACAGCTGACGGCCCCAGCGGGTATACGTCAGGAAGATGTGGACGACGACGACGGCGACGATCATCAGCACGACAGGCACGGGCAGGCCGAGCAGCTTGCCTTGGCCGATCCAGAGGAACGATTCCGTAAATTTGCCTGGCGCTTTCGTTCCGTCCTGCATTTGCATGTTGTTGTAGATGGAGAAGCCTTTGGTGTACGTCTTATGCACGCCGCCGATAATGTACATGACCGCGAGGGTCGCGAGCAAATCGGGAATTCTTACCTTCACGATAAGAAAAGCGTTTAACAAACCGATAATAATGCCGATCAATAGCGGAACGGTCAGCACCAGAACGAGCGGCAGCTGGTACCAGACCATCATCGTCGCGACGACGACCGTTGTCAGCGAGACGGTCGATCCGACGGACAAGTCGAAGCCGTCGACGATTTGCGAGAACGTCACGCCGATGGCCACGAACGTGACGATAGAGATGGAACGAAGAATGTCGGCCATGTTGTCGTACGACAAAAAGTTTTCGTTGACTACCGAAAATACGATGATAACGGCGGCGATAATGATGAGCGCCCCGTATTTGTATGAATAATCGAGCAGCTTGTCCTTCACTAGACCGTTGCCTCCCCTGCGCTGGCGTAATACAGTATTTGCTCCTGCGTCGCTTCTTCGCGCCGCAATTCCTTGACGATTTGACCGTAGCTCATGACGAGAATCCGGTCGGCGATGCCCAATATTTCCGAGATTTCGCAAGATAAGTAGACGATGCCTTTGCCTTCCTGGGCGAGCCGGCCGATCAGACGGAAGATGTCGCTCTTGGCGCCGACGTCGACGCCTTTGGTCGGCTCGTCGAACAAGTACACTTCCGCTTCCGTGGGAAGCCATTTGCCGACGGCGACCTTTTGCTGGTTGCCCCCGCTCAAATATTTGACCGTCTGGTCCATATTCGGCGGCTGAATGCCGAGCTGCGCGATCATCTCTTTGGCGTTGACGGCTTCCTTCGATTTCTGGACGAAGCCGAGCGTGCTGAACAGCTTAAGCAGCGGCAGCGACAAGTTATGCTTTACCGTCTGCTCGACCAGGATGCCCTGCTTGCGGCGTTCCTCGGGGATGAGCGCGATGCCTTCGCGCACCGCGTCGGCCGGACTGCCGAGCTTCAGCCGCTTGCCGCGCATCCGGATTTCGCCGCCGGCCAGCGGATCGGCGCCGAACAGCACGCGCGACAGCTCGGTCTTGCCCGCGCCGACGAGTCCGACGACGCCGACGATTTCGCCGCGGCTAACGGTCAAATCCACGCCGCGCACCTTCGTGGAGAAGGTGATGCCGCGAGCCTCCAGCAGCGGCTCGCCGATCTCGACCTCCGCCTTCGGGAATTCTTCCTCGAAGGTGCGGCCGAGCATCTGCTCAATCACCGCCTGCGCGTTCGTCTCCGCCGCCGCGACCGTCGTGATGCGCTGTCCGTCGCGCATGACGGTGATTCTGTCGCTGATGCGGAATACTTCGCCCAGCCTGTGCGAGATGAAGATGCAGCCGACGCCCTCGGCCTTCAGCCGCTCCATAATGCGGAAGAGCTGATCGGCTTCTTCATTGCTGAGCGGGGCCGTGGGCTCATCGAAAATAATGAACTTCGCCTTCTGCGCCAGCGCTCGTCCGATCAGCACGAGCTGCTTCTGCGAAATGCTAAGCTCGCTGACCTGGCGCCTTACGTCGATCGTGAGGCCGATATCGCTCAGGATGCGCTCGGCTTCCTTGTTCACCCGGCTCCAGTTGATCCAGGAACCGCCGCTTGTTTGGGTAAGTCCGTCGAGCATAATATTTTCCGCGATGCTCAGCTGGGAGACGAGGGCGGTATCGACCTCCTGGTATACGCACTGGATACCGCTGCGCATGGCGTCGATCGGGCCTTGAAGAGCGAGCGGCTTGCCGTCGATGGCGATCTGCCCTTGCTCGGGAATATAAGCGCCGGCCAGCACTTTGATCAGCGTGCTTTTTCCGGCCCCGTTAGCGCCGAGCAGGGCATGAATTTCACCGCCGCGCACTTCAAAGTCAACCTGCTGCAGCGCCTTGACGCCGGGGAAAGACTTGGATATCCGGTTCATTTGCAGTAAGGCGGTGGTTAAAGACATCAGGCATCACACTCCTTCTTTCAATGGAAAATCCCACCGGCCGTGCGCCGATGGGATAAGAGCTATTGCACGCGTTTTTCGCGAGGCTTCGGTCTATTTCTTGGCCGGTTGTTCCAATTGCTTGAGCCAATCGGTGTAGCCTTGCTCGCTGTTGCCCCAGCCTTTTACATGCTCGCTAAGCTGCGTTGTGGAGATTTGCGTTTGCGGCAATTGGTCGCGAGAAACGAATACCGGATCGAGCACGATATTATCCGGCGTCTGATCGCCGTGCAGTTTTTGGTACAGGTAACGGACTTGAACGCGTCCGATGTCTTTAGGATCGACGGCTGCGGAAGCGACCCAAGGATTCGTCGTGTCTTGGATCATTTGCAAGTCCTCGTCGCTCATATCGATCCCGTATACTTTAATTTCCGTCCGGCCCGCTTGCTGAATGGCGCGCGCCGCGCCTTTGGCGAATTCGTCCCAAGCCGCCCAGACGGCTGTGATATCGCCTTTGTTCGGATATTTCTTCAAGATCGCTTCCATTTGCGCCTGCGTATCGAGAGCCGTGTTTTGCGATGCCGCGCCGAATGCGGCAACCTCTTTGACATCTTTGTTCTTGTCCATAAATTGCTGGTAAGCGACTTGTCTGCGCTCCATCGGGGCGAAGCCGGCTACCCAGATTTTAACGATATTGCCTTTGCCGCCGATATCTTTGCTCATTTTATCGAGCGTCAGCTCGGCCATCTTCTGGTCGCCCTGCTCCAGCACGGTTACGCCGGGAACTTTAATATCCGCGTCGAAGGCGATAACCGGAATTTTTTTCTCGACCGCTTTCTTGATGCCTTGGTCGAGCGCTTCGGCGGTTCCGTGATCGATCAGGATGCCGTCGAATTTTTGGTTAATGGCTGCGTCAAGGTTCGAAGACATTTTGGCGAGGTCGCCGTCAGCCGTAAAGACCGTTACTTTGCCGCCGAGCTTTTCGGCTTGTTCTTTGACGCCTTCTATGTACTGCGCAGAGAACGTGCCAAGGTTAATTTGCATGATGAGTGCGATTTTTTTATTGGCCAGCGATCCGGCTGCGCCTGCTGCGGCATTATCTGCCGGAGCCGCGCCTTCCTGCTTGGCTTCGGGTTTCGCTCCGCAAGCCGCCAAGCTGATCGATAAAATCAGCACGAGCAGAAGCGCTATGCTTTGTTTCAAGCTTTTCATTCGTGGTCCTCCCCCGGAAAATCTGTTTTTATAATTCCAATATGATTACTTGGTAATTGTATTTTATCACTAGCCCTTGCAAATGGTCAATGAAATTTTCATTATATCGATGTATTTCGACTGAAATTTCGACAAATTATGACATCCCTAATAGTTTATAATAACACAGCGGCCGGAGAATGGGAATACGAGAATCCGCGTATAGCGGCTTGCGGCGGTCCAAGCGGCTTAGGCAGCAAAAAAGAGGTTGTAAAACAAGAATAAAAGATGAATAATAATAGGTAGTAAACGTTTTCAAAGCGGATTGACAGGCATGGCATCTACGTACGATTATCTCTCGGGGGAGGGATTCGATGAGACTATGGACCAAGTTCCGGCTGCGGCGGCGCAGCGTCGTTCTGACGTGGCTGTTATCTTATATGGCCGTGCTGCTGCTGCCTGTCGTGATCAGCATTATCGTATACAACTCATCGAGCAAAACGCTGGAGAGCGAAATTCATCAAGCTAACGACGCGCAGCTGAAGCAGCTTCGCGAGATTATGGATAACCAGTTTCAATCGATGGAACGGCTGAGCTTTGAAATGACCTGGAACGTCAAGGTGCAGGACTTGCTGTATTCCAACAAATACCGGACGCCGAACGAAGACCGGTACGATCTGTTCCAGGTAACCCAGGATTTAAAACTGTACAAATCGTCGTATCCTTTTTTGGATAGCTTCTATATATATTATGCCGCGGACGATATGCTGCTGCTTCCCGCCATAACCCGGGATTCCAAGCTCGGCTACGATCTGACCCACGAGGGAGGCTCCATGTCTTACGAGCAGTGGAGCGCTATATTGAAGCAGAAGTCGTTCAAAGGCTTTATCCCGATGCCTTGGCTCGGCGAAGACGGTCATTTGCGACAGGCGGTAGCTTACGTCAGCACTTACGCGGCCGGCCCTGGGGAGAAGCCTATCGGCACGAACGTCATTTTGCTGGACGAGGCGAGAATTCTCGGTCCCCTTGCCAATATGCAGTTTTACCGCGAGGGCCAGGTGATGATTTTGAACAAGGATAATCAGGTGCTTGTCTCCAGCAACGGCGACGCGGCTCCCGCCAATCTCCCCTACTCGGAGCTGAACGGCAATGAAGGGCTTTTCTACTTCACGAAGGACGGGGAGAAGATGGAGGGCTTCTATATTCATTCGGCGCGCGCCGATCTGAAGTACGTCTCCGTTATCCCGAGCCGCTTGTATTGGAAAAAAGCCGAGCAAGTGCGCAACCTGACCTACATGAGCATTCTGATCAGCGTAGTGGGCGGGGTGATCCTGACATACTTCTTCCTGCGCAAAAACTATGTGCCCGTGCGCGAGCTGATGCAGACGTTCGCCGGCAAGACGGACGCTCCGATCAAGGAAAGCGGCAATGAATTTCATTTTATCCAGGAGTCGATCCATCATACGCTGCGCGAAATGGATAAGTTCACGACGCAGATGAAACAGCAGCATCATGTGCTGCGCTCGAATTTCATCGGCCGGCTGCTGAAGGGCAAGCTCGACAGCCAGGTTCCTGTCGACGAGGCGCTGACCGCCTATCATATGCAGCCGCTGACGCAGGATTATGCGGTGATGCTGTTGTACGTCGATGAGCGCGGCCCGTTCTTCGAGCGCATTGAGGGGATGGAGGTCGGCGACAAGCATATGCTGCTGCAGTTCATCGTCACGAATGTGGTGGAGGAGCTGGCGGGGCGGAAGCATCGCGGCTATGCGGTGGAGATCGACGAGACGTTCGCCTGTTTGATCAATTTCAGCGCGGGGACGGAGGAGGAGCGCCGGGGCGAGATGATGAGCATCGCCAAGGAAGCGCAGAGCTTCCTGCTGCAGCGGTACCATATTCATCTGACGTTGTCGATCAGCGGGACTCACACGTCGATTTCCGGCATTTCGCGCGCGTATTCGGAGGCGCTGGAGGCGATGGAATACAAGCTTGTGATGGGCAGCGACGAAATTCTCGCTTATCCTGCGCTGCGGCGGGAGGAGGAGCAGGACCGCACGTCCGGCTATTACTATCCGCTATCCGTAGAGCAGCAGTGGATGAATTCGATGAAGATCGGCGATCTGGAGCAGGCGAAGCGGACGCTGGACGATATTATCGAGCGCAATTTCCGCAGGCATCCCGCACTGCCGGTGCCGCTCGCCAAATGCTTGTTGTTCAATCTGGCAAGCACGATGATCAAGACGACGAGCGAAATGGGCGACGAAATGAGTCCTTTCCTGCGCAATAACCCGAAGTCGATTGAGCGGCTCATGGCGTGCGAGACGGTCAAGGATATGCAGCTCCAGCTGAACGGCATATTGGAGAAGGTGTGCGCGTATACTTCGGACAAGCGCCAGCAAAATATACAGCAGGCCCGTCAGCAGGCGCTGCAATCGCTGGTGGAGCGCGTTACGGCCTTCATCGGCGAGCATTATCAGGACGTCAATCTGAACATATCCATGATCGGAGAGCATTTGGACATGAAGGCGACGTATGTGTCCAAGCTGTTCAAGGATCAGACCGGAGGCGGCCTGCTGGATTATATTAACAAAGTGCGTATTGAGAACGCCAAGACGCTGATTGCCGAGCATCAGCGAAGCATTACCGATGTCGCTTCGCTCGTCGGCTTCAACGACCCGAATGCGTTTATCCGCACGTTCAAAAAATACGAGGGGATTACCCCCGGCAAATATAAAGAAACGGTGAGTGTGTGACGATTTCCGCGAAGCGGCGGCCGTCCCTTCGGGATCGCCCGCGCCTGCATGCACAGACAGCGGTGTTCCGCCGGTATATGGCGGAACACCGCTTTTTTGTTGTTTAGGAAATGATGCGCAGCCATATCGTGGATATCCGAGGTCTCCCCCGAAAGGAAAGTCTACCCATAGAACGATCCCAGAGGAAGGGTTAGACGCCGATCCAGCTTAGGCTGGATGCGGACGGAATATGCTTCAGAGCAACCGGCTTACGGGAAGGCAGCGGAAGGTCGAAAAGCGGCTCAAGGCAAGCGGGCCGCGTCCGGCAGCACGGCAAACAAGCGAATGCCGCCAATCGGAGCTCGCCGGAGAAGCGCGCGCCCGTCCTCGTTTCTCGCTTCTCAACCGTTTCCCCGGCCAATTTCCCCGGTCAATGCACCGCCTTTTCCGCCGCTTTTTGTCCCTATTTTGGATATATTGCAGATCGATTTGGAGCTTTTGACTACTGCCGTTTCATATATTGACGATGAGAAAGAAAAAATTGCCGATATCAATTTGTAAGCGTTGTCATTATGATGAAAGTGTGAGTTACGCATCTCATACCTAAAAGAATAGCGGGAGGTCGAAAGCGATGAAGAAAAGAAGTAAACTCATCCCTATTGTAACGATCACCACCATGATGAGCAGTTTGGCGATAGCTTGTTCCAATCAAGCGGCTCCGCCGGCTGCCGATAACACCAAAGCGCCGCAGGGCGACAGCGCCCCGGCGGCAACGACATATCCTATTAAAACGGATAAAACGCTAACGTATTGGGGAGAAATTACCGGCAACGCAGTCGGCATCAGCTCTTCCCTGGCGGATATTCCGTTCTTCCAGGAATGGCAGAAGCGGACCGGCGTTCCGCTCAAGTTTTCCTCTCCGGTCGTCAACCAGGCCAAAGAAGGCTTGAACGTCCTGCTGGCGTCGGGCGATCTGCCGGATATGATCGAGTACAACTGGCTCGATTTCCCCGGAGGTCCGGAGAAGGCGATCAAAGACGGCTATATTTTGAAGCTTAACGATTATATCGATAAATACGCTCCGAATTTAAAGAAATATTTGAAGGAGCATCCGGACGTCGACAAAATGGTCAAAACCGACGAAGGCAACTATTTCGCCTTCCCGTTCATTCGCGGCGACGAATATTTGAAGGTGTTCCAAGGGCCGATTGTGCGTAAAGACTGGCTCGACGAGCTCGGTCTGCCGATTCCCGAGACGATCGACGATTGGTATACCGTGCTCAAAGCATTCAAGGAGAAGAAGGGGGCTGCCGCTCCGCTGTCCTTCTTCAGCGTGCCGCGTCCGCTTGAGCAAATTTATAACGGCGCTTTCATCGGAGCCTTCGGCATCAACCGGATGTTTTATACGGAAAACGGCCAGATCAAATTCGGTCCCGCTCAGCCGGAATACAAGGAATTCCTCGCCACGTTCCGCAAATGGTACGCAGAGGGCCTGATCGACAAAAACATCGCCACCGTAGACAGCAAAACGCTCGATGCGAGCCTTGCTTCCAATGCGACAGGAGCCACGATCGGCAATACCGGGGGCGGCATCGGCAA
The DNA here is from genome assembly GCF_025060755.1 of Paenibacillus doosanensis. GTDB lineage: Bacteria > Bacillota > Bacilli > Paenibacillales > NBRC-103111 > Paenibacillus_S > Paenibacillus_S doosanensis. Next base: position 26,292 of record NZ_JANYUY010000067.1, on the reverse strand, counting down.
ATGGATGCCGATTCTGACGGCCAAAGATCCGAAAGCGAATCTGGTAGCTGCACCTTATCCGGTGCTGAAGAAGGGCGATACGCCGAAATTCGGGCAAAAGGACCCTGCCTTTGCGCCGGGCGGCATGGTGGCGATTACCGCCAATTCCAAAAACGCCGAGCTTGCGGCACGGCTGCTTGATTACGGCTACAGCGACGACGGGCATATGTTCTTCAACTTCGGTACCGAAGGCGTCAGCTACAAGATGGAGAACGGCTATCCGAAATATACCGATCTCATTATGAATAATCCGAACAAATTGGCTCCTGCCCAAGCGATGTCGCAGTATATCCGCGGCAACTACAACGGACCGTTCGTACAGGATAAACGGTATATCGAGCAATATTTGACCATGCCTTCGCAGAAGGAAGCAGTGACCGTTTGGTCCAAAACCGATGTGGACAAATACGCGCTGCCTCCGATTACGGCTACGCCGCAGGAGAGCACAGAGCTGGCCAAAATTATGACCGACGTCAATACGCTGGTCGACGAAATGACGCTCAAAATTATTTTGGGCAACGAGCCTCTGGAAAACTTCGACAAGTATATGGATAAGCTGAAGTCGCTCAAGCTGGATCGCGCGATCGAGATCGAGAAAGCTGCGCTGGACCGTTACAACAAACGGTAATTCGCGCGTGATCCGGAAGGCCGTACCAGGAGAGGCGTATGACGCCTCTCCTCCCGGCGCCGGAGATGCCGAGGATACCCCGCAACTATTGCGCTAGCCGAAAGCTTGCGAAGCCGGTTCCGCCGTGAGAGGCGGAGCTTCAGAGGAGGGAATGTTATGGCCAAAACGATGACTGTCGAGACATCCGAGAGCGCCGCGCTGCGCCGACCGAGCTGGACTTCCCGGGTCGTCAAAGACTTTGTGCTCAACAAATATTTGTATTTGATGATGCTGCCCGTTCTCGTCTACTATGCAATCTTCCATTATGCTCCGATGTACGGGGCGATTATCGCTTTCAAAGACTATACGCCGATGAAAGGCATACTCGGCAGCCCTTGGGTAGGGCTGGCCAATTTTCAGGACTTTTTCAGCAGTTATTACTTTTGGCGTATTTTGAAAAATACGATCGTCATCAGCGCCTATTCCTTGTGTTTTGAATTTCCGGCGCCGATCATCTTGGCGATTCTCATCAACGAAGTGCGCAATGCCGCATTCAAGCGGGTCGTTCAATCGATCACTTATATGCCGTATTTTATCTCGCTCGTCGTCATTTGCGGGATGATTAAAGATTTCACCAACAGCGACGGCATCATTAATATGATCTATACGTACTTCGGCGGCGACGGTCAGGCGATGCTGCAGAAGCCGGAGCTGTTCCGGGGCATTTATATCGTTTCGGAAATTTGGCAGAAGATAGGCTGGGAATCGATCATTTATATCGCCGCATTAATGAGCATCGACCAAGAGCAATACGAAGCGGCCCGGATGGACGGGGCGGGGCGGTTCAAGCAAATTTTGCATATTACGCTGCCCGGTATTTTGCCTACGATTACGATCATGTTTATCCTGCGGATGGGCAATCTGCTGAACGTCGGCTTCGAGAAAATCATTTTGCTCTACAACCCGGCTACTTACGACACGGCGGACGTCATCAACACCTTCGTCTACCGTAAAGGCTTGCTTGAATTCGGCTGGAGCTACAGCTCGGCGGTCGGCTTGTTCAACTCCGTCATTAACCTGATCCTGCTCATTAGCGCCAACTGGATCAGCCGTAAAATCAACGAAAACAGTCTATGGTGAGGAGGGACTTCGATGAAACGGGATAACGGCATTATGGAACGGATCTTCGATTGGAGCGTCCACATTATACTGCTGCTGCTGGTCGTCATTGCTTTGTATCCGCTGCTGCATGTGGCCTTCTCCTCGCTCAGCGACGCCAACCAGATCATCGCCCACAAGGGGCTGTTGTGGAAGCCGCTCGGCTTCAGTCTGGAAGCGTACAAGAACGTGTTCGATAACCCGGGCATTTTTACGGGCTACCGCAACACCTTGTTTATCGTCGTATGCGGCGTCATCATCAACTTATTCGTCACGGCGCTGGGCGCTTATGTGCTCTCCCGCAAAAACGTCATGTGGAACAAAGTATTTATTTTCCTCGTTGTGCTTACCATGTTTTTTAACGGCGGTTTGATTCCGCTTTATCTCGTAGTGAAAAACGTCGGTCTCATCAACTCGCTGTGGGCGACGATCATTCCGTTTGCGGTCAATACGTTCAACCTGATCATCATGCGCACCGCCTTCATGTCGGTTCCCGAAAGCCTGGAAGAATCGGCGAAGATCGACGGAGCGAACCATTTTACGATATTGTTCAAAATTATTATTCCGCTCTCCATGCCGGTTATCGCCGTAATGATTTTGTATTATGCGGTGGAGAAATGGAACGGCTGGTTTTACGCCTCGATCTTTATCAAGGACCGCGATCTGTATCCGCTGCAGCTGATTTTGCGGGAAATTTTGCTCGCGAATTCGACGGACAGCATGTCGTCCGGAGCCGCCGCAGCCGATAAGTTCCAGATCGGGGAAACGATCAAGTATGCGACCATCATGGTAGCCACGGTGCCGATCTTGTGCGTGTATCCGTTCGTGCAAAAGTACTTTGTCAAAGGCGTCATGGTGGGTGCTTTGAAGGGGTAATGGGCGGCGGGCTCCCGCTGCTTGGGATGCTTGGGATGTACCGCAGTATTGCCGCAAAGAGCCGGGATTCTCGGACTTTGCGGTATTTTTTTGCATTTTTGGCGTTATGCGAGCAACCTTTTGGAAAGCATCGCCGTCTAGAAGGTAACTCCGGAGTGATAAGTTGGAAACGATTTGCAAAATTTTGGTGAACAATATAAGCGAAAGTCAAATCCCGTTGAACAATGAGCGTTCGGAAGATCGAGTGGAAACTTCTATCGACCGCAGGCCGCTTGTTTTTCACCGCACTTCAAAAGCAAAGGTGGATATTGATACATGAAAAATAAAAAATGGATTACTCTGATGTCGACGGCAGCTCTTCTGTGCAGCGTGTCCGCCGGTTCGGCGTACGCGTTTTCGGATGTGGACGCGGCGGAAAAAGAGCCGATATCGGCTTTGCAAAATAGAGGGATCGTCAGCGGCGTGGACAGCCAGCATTTTGTTCCGCGCGGTCAAATCAGCTATGCTCAAACGGTCAGCATGATCGTAAAGGGCATGAAGCTGAATCTCAATACGGTCAAATTCGTCAAAAAGCCGGTGGCGTCCGACTACTTTACGAACGTTCCTAACGACGCCTGGTACGCCGAAAGCTTCGTGATCGCCAAGGTGAACGGCCTCGATCTTCCGCAGGATATCGATCCGAACGCTGCGGTCACCAAAGAGAAGTATGCCGATCTTCTCATTCATGCGCTGGATACGAAAGGCGTCTTCCCGACGGTGAAAATGCTCATTCTGTTCGCCGACGAAGACCAGATCGACAGCGAGTACAAGGACGAGATGCAGCGTATTTACCTGCATAAGATCGCCAATCTGGGCGAGGACCGCATGGCCCATCCGAAGCAGCAGATGACCCGCGGCGAAGCGGCCGTGTGGCTTTATAATACGATCAAATTCGCGGAAGCGCACGCAGAAGCGCCAGAGACGCCGCAGCAAGGCGATGTTGAGGTGAGCGTCGAGAAGGTTAGCGACGAGGTGAACAAGGTGATTTTGTCGCGCCAAATGCCGCATCCGGGCTATGGCCTGCAAATTACCGGCATCCGCTTCCAGGAGGACGGCACGGCGGTCGTTCAATACCAAGTGACGGCTCCGGACCCGGACAAGATGTATCCGCAGGTCGTTACGGAGGTTAAGGCGGCAACCTACGTTGCCTCGAAGTATAAGCCTGTTGCCGAACCGGCGGTTGTTACACTGCCCGGCGTGCTCGGCGGCTCCTCCAGCTCCGAACCCGCCGCCTCTACCGTGTCCGATATCGTTCAGCCGCAATAAACGCCGGACGCCGCGAGCCTATTGCGGGTTAAACGCGGATATCCTGTCCGTCTATAAGCATCCCTATCTCGTTGTCCGCGGCTTCTTTCAAAGCTTGCCCCGGACGAAACGGATAGGGGTCTTTTTGTTTGAGAAGCGGCAAGGTGTGGTAAAATAAACCTGATTGTTATCAACGGAAGGGAGCTGTTTCTTTTATGGATAAAAAATTCGCTCAGCTGGATCATATCCGGCTCGCTTACAAGGAACAAGGACAAGGACCGGCCGTCGTGCTGCTGCACGGCTTTTGCGGAAGCTCCGCTTATTGGGACAAGCTGCTGCCTTTGCTTCCGGACGGCTGCCGCTTTATCGCCCCGGATTTGCGAGGTCACGGGGACTCCGAAGCGCCGGAAGGAACGTATACGATGGAGACGATCGCGGACGATATCGCGCAGTTCATCGGCAAGCTGGGCCTCGGCCAAGCGATCGTCCTCGGACATTCGCTAGGGGGTTATGCGACGCTGGCGCTGGCCGAGCGTCATCCGAATGTGCTGTCCGGCTTCGGCTTGATCCATTCGACCGCCTATCCCGACAGCGAAGAAGGCAAGCAAGGCCGTCTCCAAGGGATGGAGACGATTAAGGGGCAAGGGCTGCCGGCGTTCATCGACGGCTTGATTCCGAAGCTGTTCGCGCCGGATCACCTGCAATCGATGCCGGAGGCGGTGGAAGAGGCCAAGCGGATCGGCAACGGCACGAGCCCGGAAGGGGCGATCCGCACGCTCGAAGGGATGCGGGTGCGGCCGGACCGCAACGGCGTGCTGCAAGGGACGAAGCTGCCGCTGCTGCTCGTCGCCGGTGAGAACGACCGGATCATTCCGGTCGAGCGGACGATGGCCGTGAGCGGGGAGCGGGTGACGCAGCAGGTGATCCGAGGCTCAGGCCACATGAGCATGGTGGAAGCGCCGCAAGAGCTTGCGGAAGCGATTGCCGCTTTCGCCGCCGCTGTGCGGTAACTGCTTTATTTTTTGAAAAAAGTGAGCTAATGATTATTGCTAGGGCATCTTCCCGGTGTTACGATACAACCAAATCCAGCGAAGATAAACAGAAATCAGGAGAAGGTGCCCAGAAATGCATAAGCTTGTACTGAACGAGACCCAACGGTTTTTACTGCGCAGCGTGTCCATTATCGTGCTCGGTCTCTTTATTAACCAATTGCTGCAGACGGCAGGCGGGATCGTACTGGCGCGCGTGTTGAACGATCCGGCTCTGTTCGGCGAAGTGAACCTGCTGCTGCAAATTTTCGGGATGGTGTCGCTCTTCCTTAACGTAGGCTTCAATGCCGCGCTTGTCTATTCGTTCTCAACTAATGTCCAGGAAGCGGTGCAGGATAAATTCCGGTTGGCTTTGATCGGAAGCATGTTTTTCGGCATCGTCGTCAGCCTGCTGCTCGCCGCCTTGTCGCCGTGGCTTGCCCGTGCGTACCAGCTTCCATCCTTGCAGGGGGCGCTCTTGATCAGCTCTCTCATGCTTATTTTCAACTCGGTCATCAACGTCGGAGTAGCCTCCTTCTCGGGCAACCGGGATTTCGGCACTCAGGCTTTTTTTATGGTCATTACGACGATATTTTCGACAATGGGTATGATTCTGGGGGTGCTTGCGCCCGCAGGTCATAACTTGTTATGGGGCGTTTCGCTGTGGATGGGGGGCGGCTCGCTGCTGACCGCCTTATTTATTTGCTGGAAGGCGAAGAGGGTGCATCGGCCGCGGTGGGGCGGGGGAATCCGATTGTCGCAAATGCGGGAGATGATGAAGTACGGCGTTCCCGTATGGGCCGGCAATATTGCCAAGGCGTTCCAGCAGCCGTTTCTCGTAATGGTGATCGGCGCGAGCTCGGTCGTTGCCGTAGGCCATCTGGCCAATGCGTTTCGAATTACGGGCTTCATCGGAATTGTGACCTGGGCGTTCATGATCGTCACCTTTCCGTTCGTCGCCGAGAGCTCGAAGGATTGGGCGGAGAGCCGGCGCAGAGGAACGCTGTGCGTGCGGTATAACAACCTTATTTTGTATCCGCTGACGTTGGCGATCTGCCTGTACCCGGATGAGATCAACGGTTTTTTGTTCGGGACCAGCTACGCGACCGGCGACTCAGGCACCTATATCCGGCTGTTGGCGCTCGGCGTATTTTTCTCCTCCGTCGGCCGTCTGGGCGGCAATATTTTGGCCGGGCTCGGCAAAACGAAAGCGAATTTCTGGGTGATGATCGTTGCCGGCATCTTTGTCGTCGCTCTCGTGCCGTTTATCGCCGGGAATCATCCGGTGCTCGCCGTCTGGATTTACACGGGCGGCTGGGCTGTATCGGCTTTGTCGATGATCTGGTTCTTCTACCGCGAAGGCTTCAAGCTCGATTGGTGGAAAGCTTACGGCGAGCCGCTGCTGCCGACTTTGGCGATGGGCGCGCTGATGGAGCTCGGCCGGTTCACCGGCTCCTGGTTCGGCTGGTTTGTCGGAATGGGCATCGTCTGTCTGCTGCTCGGGACGTACTACATTGAAGCGAACCCGCTCCCCGTACGCGGTATGCTCCGGCTGAAGCCTTCGGTCGGCGGGCGAAATAAACTCAACCGCTGACGGTTGCCGTATTGTGCCGGGCATGGTTTGCGGGCGGCCTATTTCGCTGGCAGTCTATTTCATAGTAGCGACATTTACTTGTGGGGAGGACACAGTGAAAAGGGGATTCGTCAATTTTGTTCCTTAGACGATAAAACAACCAGGCAGAATGTGGACGCCAAACTGAAGCGCGATAACCTATCAGAACACGACCTGCACTAGATCGCGAAAACCTGCAACGCGACGTTCGAAGGACGTCCGACTGCTAACGGACGCCACAGCCGTTACATCGTTCGAAGCCGCCGTTTTCAAAACGTAACGGACGTCACAGCGCTTAATGGCTCGGAATGGCCGCTTCAACGGGGCTGCTTCGTCAAATAGCGGCTGCTATGTCCGTAAGGAATCCAAAGGTCCGATTTTTGCTTGTATAACGGCTGCAGTGTCCGTTACGCTTAGCTGTCTCCGTCCCAACGCAGTTTATAAGTGCGATACCGCTGATTTCCGCTGGCAACCGTCAACAGATTTCGTTCGACCAGTCCATGAAGCACTCGCCGGGTGTGGCGATCGGACAGTCTGAGATGCCCGGCAAGGTCGCCGGCTGCAAACGAGTGAAGCACCCGGCGCGCATACCGCAGCGTTTCCGCCTCAGCCCAGTCCAAATCGGACGATAGCGGGGTGGAGATGAATTTCCCGATAAAAGCAAGTACCAGTTGCTTGCAAAATTCAGGTTCTTCCATTATCGATAGATAAGCGACATAAAGACAAGTCCAATCATCCAGCGCAAGCATCGAATGCTTTTTGCACAAATCTTTGAAGCGGGTAACGCCGATGTCTCTCGCATGGGACCGATAATCCTGAATTTCGATGCAGCCTTTGACCCCTCCCGGCATATATGCCAGATCAAGATAGCGTATGGAATTGTGAACATCGCGAATCTCCCATTCCGGATACAGATGATCCAGATTTCCAACCGCCGGATACCAGCAGGATCGCAAAAATGCCACGGTGCCGTGCGATAATCCTCTCTCAAGAAGCTCGCGTCTTCTCGCGTTCCTCTCCTTCGCAATATGCTGATGCAGCCATTCCTCATAGGTTTTCAAAAATAAGCTCATGATCCAATCCCCTTTTTTTCAAGCTAACGAAAAAGCCGCCCTAATACGGCATCCTTGCAAGGATGGTCATATTAAAGCGGCATGTGCTTCAAGCCGGTTTCGATATGGTTCGAGTATATACGATTGTGACGGTTATCGCAACGGATACCCGTCTTTTATTCGATCAAGCCCATACTTTCATCCCAAAGGAAAATGCGTGCTACTCCGCTATACCCGCAGATTTGCCCTTTCTTTCCCGTAGGCGCATTTAGAAGAGTGGTGAAAAAGTCCGCTGCGGCGTCCATTTGATCCTCCAATCGCTGTTGAAAACGGATTCTTTGGATTATTTTTTCGTTTTTCTGTGGAGAGAATCCGTCTGCATAGGCGACCGCTTACGCTGTTCCAACTCTCTAGCCGCTCTCCGGCCACTTGTTCAACGGGCTTTTAGAAAAGGACGGCTAGTTTGCCGTCCCAAAATACGCTCGGGAGGGGCGCGGGCTGATCCACTCGCAAATGACGGGCGATAAGCGGGCGATTCCTCATCCCCCTGGCTCCGCTCCCCGCAGATTTCGTGCCAAACCGGCGTGAGCTGCACATTTCCTAAGCTGCGGATTATTCATCAAGCGAGATGATACCCCGCTGAAGGCGGCTGTGGAGAACAGGTTAAAATCAGATGATTGATGTAACGGGCGATCCGATATACGTTGGAAATGAAGCTTTTGGGTAAAATTCCCATAAGGGGATGGTTGCCCGGCTTCCGCCATGAACGTATTGCAGCCCACGTTCTTAATGGCGATCTTACACATATCCCGGGGAGGTGAACTGTAAGACGGCGTTAATGCCCATTTATTCCTAACAGCAATATCAGTACGATTAAAGGAGGAAGATAACGAAATGAAAAGAAAGGGAAGCATTCGACATTTGGCGTTGATTTTGAGCTTTTCTCTGCTGGCTGCTATGATCATGTTGACCCCGGTTTCGGCAGCGACGTTGTTCAGCGATAATTTTGAAGACGGCAACGCCGACGGATGGATGACTCAGAACGGCACTTGGTCCGTCGTCCAAGACGGAGGTTCTTATGTCTATTACCAGTCCAGCACGAATGAGGGGCGAGCATCGGCCGGAAGCCAGACATGGACAGATTATAGCGTAGAAGCCAAAGTAAAGGTCGACAATTGGAACGGCTCTAATCGTACCTATGTAGCGGGGCGTTACAAGGACGGCAACAATTTCTATGCGGCATCCCTGTATAACAGCAGCGGAGGAACGCTGGAAATCCGTAAAAAAGTAAGCGGTTCAACGACAACGCTTGCCACCAAAACGAACGTAGGCTTGTCTGCGGGCACCTGGTATACCGTAAAACTTGAATTGGCCGGATCTTCCATTAAAATGTATGTTAACGGTACTTTACAGCTGACGGCCACGGATTCCAGCTTGACGTCCGGCGGAATCGGGCTGGTCGCTTATAAGACCGTAGCCAAATTTGATAACGTCGCCGTTTCGGACAGCGGGTCTTCGACGCCGACACCGACCCCAACGCCAACACCGACGCCAACGCCGACGCCAGCGCCAACACCAACGCCTCCGGTATCCGGCAGCATTTATGTCGCACCGAACGGGCTGGACGGCAATGCGGGAACGATCGGCAGCCCGACGACTCTGACGTCGGCGATTACGAAGGTCGCGCCCGGCGGAACGATCTACCTGCGCGGAGGCACGTACGCCTATTCCACGCAAATTACGATTGACCGGACGAACAGCGGAACGGCCGGCGCCAAGAAACAGATCGTCGCTTACGGCTCGGAGAAGCCTGTGCTGGATTTCTCCTCTCAGACGTACAACGCCTCCGACGTGTCCCAGAATGCACGGGGATTGCAAATCAACGGCAGCTACTGGGTTGTGAAAGGCCTGGAGGTGAAGGGCGCGGCGGACAACGGCATCTATGTGGCCGGCAATTACAACCGTCTTGAAAACCTCGACGTTCATGACAACCGGGATACGGGCGTGCAGCTCGGAAGGTACTCCTCTTCGGCGTCCAACAGCGAGTGGCCGAGCTACAATGAAGTCGTCAATACGTATTCTCATGACAATTTCGATCCGGATAACGGCGAGGATGCCGACGGCTTCGCCGCCAAGCTGACCGTGGGACCGGGCAATGTGTTCGACGGCTGCATATCGGCGTATAACACGGATGACGGCTGGGATTTGTACACCAAATCCGATACGGGAGCGATCAGTCCGGTAACGATTCGCAACAGCGTCGCTCATCACAACGGGCAGACTTCCTCGGGGAATTCGACCAGCAACAGCGACGGCAACGGCTTTAAGCTCGGCGGAGAGAAGATCGCGGTCAATCATATCGTGATCAACTCAGTCGCTTACCAGAATAAGAAGCACGGTTTTACGTACAACAGCAATCCGGGCTCCATTACGATGAAAAACAATACGTCCTTCGGCAACGGGCAAAGCAATTTTGCTTTCGATACGGGAACGCATCAGTTTTCCAACAATTTGTCCTACAAAGGCTCCTCCAGCGATAAAACGAGCGGAACCGATGTGGACAGCTCCAACGTTTGGTGGAAAAATAACAAAAGCACCAATGCCAAAGGCTTGGTTGCCGCGGACGACGATTTTGTCAGCTTGACGCCGACGCTGACCCGCAATGCCGACGGATCGCCGAATTTGGGCAATTTCCTGAAGCTGGCTTCGGGTAGCGATTTGAAGGGGGCAGGTACGCCTAGCGGCACGGATATCGGACACAATTAACGGTTTGATTGGCCTGCCCTAGGGTTGGGTATAACTGAGGTAAGAGGAGGACCCGGGGGAAATGCTTTCTTCCCGGGCCGCTCCCATCCTGCCCTGCAATAAGCGGCGAGACTCTACTAACCACCTGGGGGCGAGGATCATCATCACTACATGGCTGTGCAGCTTGCTCTTCATGCTGTTATGCTTTTTCGTTTACCGTTATATGGACAAGGGGAGCGGGCTGCGGCGCAGGAACGCTTCGGAACATAGGCTGCTCTTGTCGGCGATACTTGCGGCGGGATTCATTATCCGCGTCGTTATAGCTTGGCATGTTTACGGTTATGACGTCGATGTCAACACGTTCAAGGCATGGGCGGCGCATGCGGCTTCCGCAGGTCTTGCGGGCTTTTATACGGAGGATATGTTCGCCGATTATCCGCCGGGTTATATCTACGTGCTGTATGTCATCGGATGGCTGAGAGAGCATCTGAACATGCCGTTCGATGATCCCGCGTTTTTGCTGCTGCTGAAAAGTCCGGCGATCGCCGCGGATATGCTCGGCTCGTATTTGCTTTACCGCCTGGCTATCCGGTATACCGGGAATTTAGCCGCCGCTGCGGGCTCGGCAGCGCTTTATTTGCTGAATCCGGCGGTGATCGCCGACTCGGCCGCTTGGGGGCAAGTAGATTCATTTTTCATGCTGTGGGTGCTTCTGCTGTTCGAAGCGTTGTCGCAGGGGAAGCTGAGGCCGGCGGCCGTGCTTTATGCGGTTGCGCTCTTGATCAAGCCGCAGGCGCTTTTGTTCGGGCCGCTGCTGCTGTTTATCTTTGTCCGCCGCCGTTCGTGGCGTGAGCTGGCTGTCTGCCTCGGGCTCGGACTGGGCGCTGTCGTCTTGCTGGCCGCTCCGTTTCTGATTCATAAGGGGCCGTTCTGGCTGTTCAGCCTGTATTTCGGCACGCTGTCCTCTTACCCGTACGCCAGCTTGAACGCGTATAATCTGATGGCGCTGCTCGGAGGCAATTTTGCTCCGGTCGCAGAGAAGATGCTCTTGCTTAGCTACCAGACATGGAGCGCGCTGCTGATGGCTTGCTTGCTCGTGTTTGCGGCCTTCTTGTATTTCAAAAGCAAACGGGACGAGTCGCAGCTCGCCGTGATCGGCGCTCTGCTGATGGCGGGGGCTTTCACGGTGCTGACGAAAATGCACGAGCGCTATTTGTTTTACGCGCTGCCGCTGCTGCTGTACGGCTTCATACGGTCCAAGGACCGGAGGCTGCTGCTGTTGTTCATCGGCTTCAGTGTGACCCATTATATCAACGTCGGTCAAGTGCTGACGGCAAGCTTTCGCCAAGAATACCATATCGCTCCGGGAGATGCGGTGCTGAGAGCCGTTTCGCTGACGAACGTCATATTGTTCGCATTCTTATGCGTAACCGCATGGCTGCTGATCGTTCGGCAGAGCACGGTCATGCTCGCGGGCGGAACCGCCCGGGAAGATGGCGGCGGGGCCGATCGCCGCGGCAAGGCGAGCGACGAGGGGCGTTCCGCCGCCCGCTTGGCTTCCCTCGAGAGCAACGCGCAGCTAAGCGCGGCGGCGGAGGATACGGAGCGAAGCGGCTTGCTGAAGCTGCTTCCGCGCGTCTATCCGCTGAACTGGGGGCGCAAAGACACGCTGCTGCTGGGCGCGCTTGTGCTGGCGTATTCCGTGCTCGCCTTCTATCATCTCGGCTCGACCGAGGCGCCGGAGACGGGATGGCAGGCGACGGAGGCCGGGGAGCGGATCGTCATCGATCTGGGCGAGAAGCGGCCGATCGAGCGGATCAACAGCTTCGAAGGGATCGGGGACGGCAGCTTCACGTATGAAATCAGCGAGGACGGACTTGCCTGGACGGAGCCTGTCGAAGTTTCCGCCGATGTGTTCAAGGTACTGATGTGGCAGGTGATCCCCGTCAATGAGACCGGGCAGTATATCCGGCTGACGGTGAAGCAGCCGACGTTTACGTTGAACGAAATCGCCGTCTACGCCGAAGGGAGCCGGCAGCCGGCGCCGATTCGTTCGGTGCAAGGCGAGCGGGTAAATCCCGCTACGGCGGAGGCGGTCGCGCGGCTTGCCGATGAGCAGAGCAAGGCGGCGTACACGCCCACGTACATGAACGGCGCTTATTTCGACGAAATTTATCACGCCCGTACGGCGTACGAGCATCTGCATAAGATCGAGCCTTACGAATCGACGCATCCGCCGCTCGGCAAGCTGTTCATTTCGCTAGGGATTGCGCTATTCGGGATGAATCCTTTCGGCTGGCGCATTGTCGGAACGATGCTCGGCATCGCCATGCTTCCGATCATGTATGTGTTCGGCAAACGGCTGTTCGGCCGGAGCGAATATGCGTTTGTCTGCAGCTTCCTGATGGCGGCGGACGCCCTGCATTTTGTCCAGACGCGCATTGCGACCATCGATGTGTACGGCGTATTTTTCATCCTGCTGATGTTCTACTATATGTATCGGTATTGCGGGGAGAGCCTGCTGGCCGAGTCGTGGACAAGATCGTTCATCCCTCTCGGGCTGAGCGGCCTGTTTTTCGGCTTGGGAGCGGCGTCCAAATGGATCGCGCTTTATGCGGGAGCGGGACTGGCCGTCATGTTCTTCCTATCGCTGGCGCTTCATTACAGAGAATACCGGCTGGCGGTGAGAGAGCTTGCCCGCGAGCCTCGGACGGATGCACAGCGGGCGGCCCGACTTAAAGCTATTGCCGATGTGTTTCCGTTCCGGGCGCTCATGACACTGCTGTTTTGCTGCGGCTTTTTCGTCATCATCCCGGCGGCGATCTACGTCATGTCCTACATTCCGTTTATGATGGTGCCCGGCCCCGGGCACGGACTTGCGGATGTATGGACGTATCAAAAAAACATGTTCAGCTATCACAGCCAGCTTAAAGCGACGCATCCGTTCAGCTCCGAATGGTGGCAGTGGCCGATTATGGCAAGGCCCGTATGGTATTACGGCGCCGCGGAGCTGCCTCCCGGCCAAATATCCAGCATTGCGGCGATCGGCAATCCGCTCGTATGGTGGACGGGATTCGCGGCGATCGTGCTGCTGCTCGTGCGGGGCCTTCGGACCCGCTGCCCGAAGGCGCTGTTTATCGTCATCGCCTTTTTCTCGCAGTATGTTCCGTGGATGCTCGTGCCGAGGCTGACGTTTCTTTATCATTATTTTGCGATGGTTCCGTTCTCGATTTTGGCGATCGTTTATTATTACCGGCATTGGAAGGAAACGAACCCCGCAAGCAAGCGCTGGCTGTACCTGTATCTGGGGGCGGCCGCCGTCGGTTTCGCGCTGTTTTATCCGGTGCTGTCCGGCCTCGTCGTAAGCCGCTCTTATGCGGAGCATGTGCTGAAATGGTTTCCGCAGTGGCAGTTTTTTTAACCTATTATCCGAAAGGAGGGAGCGTCCATGCAGACGTACATCCGCTATACCGTCATCGTTCCGATGTTTAACGAGCAGGAGGTCATCGCCGAAACCTATGCAAGGCTGAAGCAGGTTATGGATACGCTGGGCGAGCCGTACGAGCTGCTGTTCGTCGATGACGGGAGCAGGGATCGGACAGCCTCGATCGTCAAGGAAATCAGCCGCAACGATCCTTGCGTGCGTATGCTGGGCTTTGCCCGCAATTTCGGTCATCAGGTGGCGATAACGGCCGGGATGGACTATGCGGAGGGCGATGCGGTGGTCATCATCGACGCCGATCTTCAGGACCCGCCCGGAGTCATTGTGCAAATGATCGGCAAATGGAAGCAAGGCTACGACGTCGTCTACGGCAAGCGGCTGAAGCGCGAAGGAGAGACTTGGTTTAAGAAAACGAGCGCGCACATGTTCTACCGCATGCTGAAATCGATGACGAGCGTCGACATCCCGGTGGATGCGGGAGATTTTCGCCTGATCGACCGCAAAGTATGCGACGTGATGAAATCGTTGACGGAGCGCAACCGTTATGTGCGCGGCTTGGTCAGCTGGACCGGGTTCCGGCAAACGTTCGTGGAGTACACGCGCGAGGAGAGGTGGGCCGGGGATACCAAATACCCGCTGCGCAAAATGATTCGCTTTGCCGTCGACGCGATCGCTTCCTTTTCTTACAAACCGTTGAAGCTGGCCGCTTACCTCGGTTTCGTCCTATCCCTCCTCAGCTTCGTCTATATTCTGGTCATCGTCTATCAAAGGCTGTTTACCGATACGACGATTACGGGCTGGTCCTCGATCGTGGCCATCAATTTGTTTTTTAATGGGATCGTGCTGATCATTCTCGGCATTATCGGGGAATATATCGGGCGCATTTATGATGAGAGCAAGGGCAGGCCGCTTTATATTATTTGGGATAAAACCGGGTACGGGGAAGAGAGTGCGGACAACGCCGGGAAGCGTGAACGGGAGGCGGAGCGGCAAGGGATTCTCCGATGAAAGCGGCGACGCGGCAAGAGAGGAGGTGAGGCGAAGGGGGAGGTAGAGAGAATGCTGGTTTGCCGGCTTTTAAAAAACCGGTGAAAAACGAACGGAGGGGCCATTTGAATCTGAAAAAGCGTGAGCGATCGCCTTTGTCCGCGGATTTCAACCGTTTCACGGGACAGCCATTTAAGAAATCCGCGACGGGCATTGATTGGAAGTTCAAATAGGCGTCGCAGCGAGCTTTTTCACCAGGCTTTTAAACGGCTGTATTTTAGTCCAAACGGGAGGTTCGTTATGGGAATGGTAATGAGTTGGAAAAAAGGCTATAAAAATGCGGCGATCGTCGTATGCTTTGCTCTTCTCCTATCGCTGTTTGTCATGTATCCGGCCAGCGCCGCGACACTGTTCAGCGACGATTTCGAGGACGGCAATTCCACAGGCTGGACGCCGACAACGGGCACATGGTCGGTCGTGCAGGATAACGGCAGTTATGTCTACTACCAATCGAGCACGAGCGAAGGCAGGACTTCGGCGGGAAGCCAGTCTTGGACCGATTATACGGTTGAAGCCAAGGTCAAGGTTGAGGACTTTAACGGCTCGAACCGGGCTTATGTAGCGGGGCGTTATCAGGACGGCAACAATTTCTATGCGGCATCGTTGTACAACAGCAGCGGAGGCACATTGGAAATCCGTAAAAAAGTAAACGGTTCCACAACTAACTTGGCTACCAAAACGAACTTTGGCCTTGCAGCGGGCACCTGGTATACAGTGAAGCTGGAGCTGAGCGGCTCCTCCATCAAAATGTACGTCAACGGCACGCTGCAGCTCAGCGCGACCGATTCGAGCCTGACGGCCGGAGCCGTAGGCCTGGTCGCTTACAAGACGAAGACGAAGTTCGATAATATTACCGTTTCCGACAGCGGTTCCTCGACACCGACACCGACACCAACACCGACGCCGACACCAACGCCAACACCGACGCCAACACCAACGCCAACACCTCCGGCGGGCGGAAACAGCCAGTATAATCTGGCCGGATTCTCGGCGGGCAATACGGGCGGGGGCAGCATTGCGGAGACGGATTCCCGCTATAAAAAGGTATATAATGCAACCGATCTGGCCGTGGCGCTCAAAAAAGGCTCCGGGGTCAAAGTCGTCGAGATTATGAACGATCTGAACCTGGGCTGGAATGAGATTCCTTCCGCGGCGCAAACATCGCCGTTTGCTGCCAACAACTCGCCGCTTACCCATCCGGTGCTGAAGACGACGGGGGTCAGCAAAGTGACGATCGACAGCTTCAACGGGCTCACGATCTTCTCGGCGAACGGCGCGAAGATCAAGCATGCGGCTCTGGATATCAAACGCAGCTCGAACCTGATTATCCGCAATCTCGAATTCGACGAGCTGTGGGAGTGGGACGAAGCAAGCAAGGGCAATTACGACAAAAACGATTGGGATTACATTACCATTGAAGGCGCTTCCTCCAAAGTGTGGATCGACCATTGCACGTTCAACAAAGCGTATGACGGTCTGGTCGACGTGAAAAAAGGCAGCAGCGGCGTCACCATTTCCTGGTCTACGTTCCGCGGCGACGACCGCAGCTCGGGCAGCTGGGTAACCCAGCAAATTAACGCATTGGAAGCCAATCCGTCGGCTTATCCGATGTACGCCTATTTGCGTAGCAGCGCGGTCGGACTCAGCAAGGACGATATTATAGCGATCACCGCTTCGCAAAAGAAAGGGCATCTGGTCGGCGCGACGGAATTCGCTTCGGACAATGCCGATTTGCAGATTACGCTGCATCATAACTATTATCAGGATATTCAAGACCGCATGCCGCGTTTAAGAGGCGGCAACGCTCATGCTTACAACATCGTGATGGATAATGCCGCCGCGTGGGCTGCCAAGCAAAAAATTACATCCGCCATGGCTTCGGCGATTTCCTCGAAAGGCTATCATTTCGGAGTGACGAGCAACGGGGCGATCTCTACCGAGGACGGGGCGGTGCTGCTGGAGAAATCGCAGATCATCGACGTAGCTTCTCCGGTGCGCAACAATCAGGCGGATGCCGGCGATGCCAGCTATACGGGCAAAATCCGCGTTCTGGATACGATGTATTCGCTGGACGGCAGCTCCTTCCGCGGCGGCAGCGACACGTCGGGCAGTCCGCTTGCTCCGGTGCCGGCGCCGGTCAAGGCGTTCTCCTGGAACGGCTTCACCTCTCTGCCTTATTCGTATACGGCCGATGACCCGGCAACGCTGAAAAGCAGGCTGACCGCCTCCAACGGCTCCGGCGCGGGAAAGCTGAGTTGGTCGAAGCAGAACTGGCTCGCTACGAGCTATTAACCCGCAGCAAGTCACGTATCGTATTGTAAGCAAATAAGAGGCCGCTGCAGCGAATGGATAGCTCCTACTAAGTAGACAGGTTTACTGAAGAAACCGGCTGCTTGAAGGAGGCAGTTCACGCTGCGGCGGCCTCTTTGGCGGATTTCGAATGCGATACGGCAGAAACTGCGGCTTTATAGGCAGAAGCGGGTATTACGACGAGACCTTGACTACGAAAGGTACGGTAAACACTTTACCTTCATGCTGGAACTGCCCCCATACTTTATAAACGCCGCTCTTAGGGAACGTCGTCATAAATTTTGCGTCAGGTCCGCTTGCCTTTTCCTCCATCGGGTGCACGTGCAAATACTGCTCGGCATCGTCGCTTAATATAACGACATGCCCGACGGCGCCGAGATACGGCTGCAAGTTCGTAATAGGCTGCTTCGTGGCGGCGTCCTTGATCGTAAAAGTAAGCGAGGCTTCCTTGCCCGCTTCCAGCTTGCCGGTCGCCAGCGTCACTTCTTTGCCGTCCGCCGTTTTGGTTAAGCTTGCGTCCGGCTGAATCGGCTGAGGCTTCGGCGCGTTGCCTTGAACGGTCACCCATTGGCTCCTGGTTACGGAGCCTTGACCTGAAGGAACGAAGTCGGCGAACAGCTTATATTCCCCTGCGACGGGGAGCTTGGCCGTTACATCGAACACACCTTTGCCTTGGTAGGCGGGATGGATGTGCTCGAAATACGACAAGTCTTTGCTTACGACAATCAAATGCATTTGCTGCTCGTGGCTGACATCGAACTTATCGACCGGGTTGCCGGCGCTGTCCGAAATTTGGATCGAGACATTCGTATCCTTACCGGCTTGCGGCCGCTCCGGTTTAAAGGAGAAAGCGGCTTTGACAGCCGCCGCTTTGGCCGTTTCGCCGATTTCATGCCCTGCATGGGCCCCATGATCGCTGCTGCTCATATCCATGCCTTCATGTCCGCTTTGGGCGGGAGCCGCTTTGGAGCAAGCGCTCAACAAGGCGGCGGCCAACAGAAGAGCCGCCGTAGCTTTTTTCATAATCATTCCTCTTTTCTGCAAGGCATGCGATATGCCGAATATACATATACATTCTCGCCGGAAGATGCGGATTTTAACGCATGCGATGATTGTATTTTCAGTTGTCATGTGGCCGCAGCGGCGGGACAACGTTACAATTTTACCCGCTGGAGCCGCAGCGCGTTGAGCACAACGGACACCGAGCTCAGCGCCATAGCGGCGCCGGCGACCCATGGAGCCAGCAGCCCGATGGCCGCGATAGGAATGCCAAGCGAATTGTAGGCGAGCGCCCAAAACAAATTCTGTTTAATATTGGCCATCGTCTTTCTGCTCATCAGCATCGCGTCGGGAATGCCGGTCAATTCGCCGCGCATGAGCGTGATGTCCGCAGCCTCCATCGCGATATCGGTGCCTGTGCCAATGGCCAGGCCTACGTCGGCGGTAGCCAGAGCAGGGGCGTCGTTGATGCCGTCGCCGACCATCGCCACCCGGCGGCCTTCGGCCTGCAGCTTCTTCACTTCGGCGGCTTTGCCCTCCGGCAGCACTTCGGCCAGCACCCGGGTAATGCCGACTTGTTTGGCGATCGCCTGAGCCGTCCGCTCGTTGTCCCCGGTCATCATGACGACCTCGATGCCCATCTGCTGCAGGCGGGATACGGCTTCGCGGGACGATTCCTTGATCGTGTCCGCTACGGCGGCCAAACCGGCGAATCGGCCGTCAACGGCGATCAGCATGGCGGTCTTGCCTTCGGCTTCGAGCTGCTCCATCCGCCGCCCGGCAGCGCTGTAATCCACGGAGGCTTCGGCGAGCAGTTTGCGTGTGCCGACCAGCACCTCCTTCGAGCCGACGACGGCGCGGATGCCGTAGCCGGGAACCGCCTCGAAGCGCTCGACGGGACGCAGCGCAATGCCTTTGGCGCGAATGCCCTCTACGATGGCTTCGGCCAGCGGATGCTCGGATTGCTTCTCGGCCGAAGCGGCCAGAGCGAGCACTTCGGCTTCGTCCAGCTCGGGAACCCAAATATCGGTGAGAGAAGGCTTGCCTTTGGTCACCGTCCCGGTTTTATCGAGAACGACCGTCTCGATTTTATGCATGGATTCCAGATGCTCGCCGCCTTTGAACAGGATGCCGAATTCCGCGGCGCGGCCGGAGCCGGCCATGATGGAAGTCGGCGTAGCCAGCCCCAAGGCGCAGGGGCAGGCGATGACGAGCACGGCGATCGCTTTTTCCAGCGCGCCGGCGAAGTCGCCGGGAGCTATGGCGAAATACCAGATGAGAAAGACGATCAGGGCGATGCCGACGACAATAGGAACGAAAATTCCCGAGATTCGGTCGGCGACGCGCTGAATCGGCGCTTTGGAGCCTTGCGCGTCTTCAACGACCTTAATAATTTGCGCGAGCGCGGTTTCTTTGCCGACCTTGGTCGCCTTTACCTTTAAGCTGCCGTTGTTGTTGACGGTGGCGCCGATCACGGCGTCTCCCGCTTTTTTCTCCACAGGCAAGCTTTCGCCGGTAAGCATCGACTCATCGACGGAGGAGCTTCCTTCGAGCACCTCGCCGTCGACCGGAATTTTCTCACCCGGTTTGACGATGACGATGTCTCCGGCGAGCACTTCTTCCAAGGGAATCGCCAATTCTTGGCCTTCCCGCACGACGAGAGCGGTCTTGGCTTGCAGTCCCATCAGCTTCTTGATCGCTTCCGACGTGCGGCCTTTCGCCAACACCTCAAACAATTTGCCGAGCAGGATAAGCGTGATCAGCACGGCGCTCGTTTCGTAATACATTTCGGGGGCGTGATGGCCGGAAGCGCCCGCAGCCCACTGCAGCGTCAAATACAGGCTGTAGAAAAAGGCGGCGGAAGTCCCTAGGGCGACCAGAACGTCCATATTCGCGCTCTTATTGCGCAGCGCTTTATAGGCGCCGACGTAAAACTGCCTGCCGATGATAAATTGTACCGGAGCGGCGAGCACCAGTTGAACCCAAGGGTTCATCAGAAACGCCGGCAAGTAAATCCACGAAGTGAACGTGAAGTGGCTTACCATCGCCCACAGCAAAGGCAAGGAAAGAACGGCCGAAATCCACAGCCTGCTCTTTTGCGATGCGATTTCCTTATGGCGGCGGTCTCCTTCGGCAGCCTGCTCCTGCTTAAGATGAGCGTCGTAGCCGATTTTGCGGACCCGCGCGATCATATCTTCGACGGTAACCTCGCCCGAGTCGTATTCCACATGCGCCGTTTCGAGAGCGAAGTTTACAACGGCAGAGCTGACCCCGGGGAGCTTGCCGAGCACCTTCTCAATCTTGGCCGCGCAAGCGGCGCAGGTCATGCCGGTGAGCGTAAAATCGGCGGTTTCTTTTACCGTATCATAACCGAGAGCCTGAATTTTTTGCTCCAGGCTGTGCAGGCTGACTTTGTCCGGATCATAGGTGACGGACGCTCTCTCCAATGCAAAATTGACATTGGCGCCCGTAACGCCGTCCAGCCGTTTCAGTCCTTTTTCGATCCGGTTGGCGCAGGCGGCGCAGGTCATTCCCGATATTTGCATCGTCGATTGCTGCTGCTGCTGTTGTTGTTCCATAATAATCTTGCTCCCTTCAATATACCTGTGGGGGGTATATATCTGTCAAAAAAAAGAACAGCGCCGAATTATACGACGTCATATCCTTGTTCTTCGATCGTTTCTTTGATCGCCTGTGCCGTAAGCTTGGCTTCCTCGAATTGGACGGATACGCTCTTCGCGCCCAAATCGACTTTGCCCTGCGCGCCGATCCGCTTCAAGGCGCCTTCTATCGAATTAACGCAATGCCCGCATGACATGCCTTCCACTTTCAGTACGATAGTTTGCATCATTATCTTCTCCTTTAAGGAATATTTTTATGAACGGAGGATGGTTGTTTCCTGCCTTCTGTCTATACTATAATATACCCCCACGGGGTATGTCAATGGTCATTTGGCAATGTTTCGTCAAGCCGGATCAACGGCTTCTGCCGAAAGGGGGAGAGCGGCCATGGCGTTTCGATTCAAGAAAAAACGCCCCGAACCGCTGCGCGGGAGACAAGCTCCGTAGACTGAGTTCGGGACGGCAGTACGGCGGCAGTTCGTTAATCTGCGGCTAACGGTTGGATTAACGCTCGGATTGCGCTAATGCGCACTCATGAATGCAATAAGCGTACCGTTCCGGAATCGGCGGTGTGCGGGCGGGACCGACGGCGGCTTCGGCGGCTGCCCCGCGGAACGATCAGTTCTGCTGCCGAACCTCAGGCTTTACTTTGCCGATCCGCAAACCCAGATAGACGAGGAATAAGAGAAGCAATCCTCCTTGCAAAACGATAGCGCCGGAGATGGAAGCTCCATAATTTACAGCCGCGTAGTAAAGTGCAGATCCTACCAGCATCAGCGTATTTTCCGTCAGATTTTGCACGGCGATCGTTTTGCCGGCTCCGGCTATGCGCAGGCCTTCCTCCTGCAGCACCGTATTCATCGGCACGATAAAGACGCCGCCCATACAGCCGACCGCCAACAGAAACGCGATAGCGACCCCGGTATGGTGAATCCACGGGAAGAGCAGCACCAGGACCGCCATGATGAAGCCGAAACGGACCGAACGGTAAAAATGTGTAAGCGTCACGAGCCTCGGAGCGAGGAATGCCCCGATAATGATGCCGATCGAGGTCGTAGCGAGCAGCAGCGATACCCGGACATCGCCTTCCTTATAGCCGAGAGCCGCGGGAATCCAGGCCAAGACGGCGGTGCGCAGCACGGCGGAGCTCATCCAGAAGGCTCCGGTGCCGACCAGCGAAAATGCGGTGACCGGATGGCGGAAGAGCCGCCCTGCGCTCCGGTAGAACAGGAGGGCTTCCTTCGCATATCGGATCGACGCGTCGCCGGGGATTCGCGGAATCCGCAGCGTCATCGCTAACGAGATGGCGTAAAGCGCGGCGCATACGAGAGACGCGTATACGGGAGGGACGGCCGCGACGACCGCGCCTCCGCCCCCGATGCCTGTCAGTATGGCCAGAATCGTGTAAGCCTCGATGCGGGAGTTCGCCTTAAACAGCTCTTCATTCGTTCCCGTCAGCTCGGGAAGAATGCCGTACTTGGCAGGCGAGTAAATGACCGCTCCGACACCTACGGTGAAATAACAGAGCATCAGCCATACGATGCCGGACGTATCGATGAGGAGCAGCAGAACTATACCGAGCAGCTTAACGGCGTTGCCCGCGATCAGCACGCGGGATTTCGGATATTTATCGGCGAACGGCCCGACGAAGGGCGCGAGAATAATATACGGCAGGAAAAACGCCATCGTCACAAGGGCCAAAGACTCGGCCGAGAAGCCGCCCCGGGTCAGCAGTCCTGCTATGACGAGCAGCGACATATTGTCCGCGAAGGCGGATAAAAATTGCGTCACATACAGCGCGTTCAGCGCCTTCAGGTTGGTTGACAGCGGTGCGCGTGCGGGTTTGACGGCGGCATGGGTTTGCATCGGAATCCGCTCCTTTATATTAGCATGTAATCTATCGGTCGAACCGTCCAAAGCTCCAGGATGAACAAGGGAAATTAGAAATTAGGCCTCGGCTCCGGCAATTTCAATTTCTCCGGCGAGCCGCTTCAGCGCCACGTAGTCCGGCTTACCGCTGCCGAGCAGCGGCATCGCGTCGATCGTCTCCGTCCGGGACGGGAGCAGGAGAGGGGTGCTGCCGCGAGCCGCGAGGTACGCTTTCAGCTCCTGCAGGCGCACCGGCTTCGTCACGTAGAGCACGATCCGCTCTCCCTTGCGTCCGTCCGGGACGCTGACCGCAGCCAGAGCGAGGGACGAATCGCGGTAGCAGGCGGCAGCCAACTCCTCCACCAATTGCAGGGAGATCATCTCTCCGCCGATTTTGGCAAATCGCTTCAATCTCGCCTTCATCGTCAGGAACCCTTCATCGTCCGTCTCTACGACATCTCCGCAGTCATACCAATCCGGGCAGGGGACAAAGCCTTGGCCGTGAAGCAAATACCCTTTCATCACATTGGGGCCCTGGATTTGCAGGCTGCCGCCGCTGTCGATGCCGGGAACCGGGCTGATTCTGGAACGCAGACCGGGCAGCAGCCGACCGAGCGTACCCTGCTTGCTCGCAAGCGGCGTATTGATCGAGACGACCGGAGCCGCCTCCGTCGTTCCGTAGCCTTCCAATACGCGGATGCCGAACTTGCGGCTCCACAATTCCCGCACTTCGTCCTTCAGCTTCTCTCCGCCGGCGACGGCATACCGGATCGAGCGAAAATCGAACGGATGCGCCGCGCGGCCGTAGCCTGCAAGGAATGTCGAGGTGCCGATGATAATCGTCGCGTTGCGGTCGTAGGCGACCTCGGGAATCACCCGGTAATGAAGGGGGCTCGGATATAAATAGACGGGCATGCCGGTAAGCAGCGGCAGCAGCGTGCCGACGGTAAGGCCGAAGCTGTGGAACATCGGCAAGGCATTGAACATTTTATCCGCCTCGGTGAAGTCGAATACGACACGGGCCTGCTGGATATTGGCGTACAGTTGTTCGTGGCCGAGAACGACGCCCTTGGGCTTGCTCTCGCTGCCGGAGGTGAACAGAATGGCTTCGCTGCCGCCCGTTGCCGAACCGCTGCGGGACGGCGTTCCGGCGGCGGGAGCTTTGCGGCGCAGAATCAGGTCCAGCAGGCCGGACAGTTTGTCGGCTGGGCCGACTTCGGCTTTAACGTCCTCCAGATAGACGATGCGGCAACGCTGCGCGAGCGCCTCGATCGCCGGCTCCAGCTTCGCCTTCGCGGCGAACTCCCGCGAGGTAAGGACGGTGCGCAGCGAGGCGGTCTCGCAGGCGTCCAGCAGGCTTTGCCGGCCTGCGGAGAAGTTCAGCATCGCCGGCGTTACGCCGAGCCGGAACAAGGCGAACAGGGCGATGACATGCCCGTTCGAGCTCGGCAGCAGCAAGCCTGCGGCGCCTTGATCCGCAAGCAGCGGGCGCAGCTTGCGGGCGAACATATAGGAAGCGGCGGCCAGCTTCCTGTAGCTGAGCGCCTGCGACAAGTCTTCGCAGGCAGGGGTGCCCCAGCCGCTGCGCGACGCTTGCAGCAGCAGCTCGTTGAACAGGTTGACGCCCGGCTTCAACCTGGCGCGGAGCAGCACATCCTGCAGCGCGAGCAGGATGGCGTCGGCGGCCCGCTCCTTTTGGCGTTTCATCGGAACGCCCGGCTGCGGCGCCACCGTGAACGCATCGCCGATATGGACGGCGATGCGAGGGAACCAGGCCGTCCGCACGAGACGGCCGATGTAAGAGAGCTTGGAGCGCTCGGCTCCGTCTATGGCGATCGGCACGAGCCGCGCGCCGGTCTTCAAAGCGATATAGGCGATACCGGGATAAATCTTCATGATGCTGCCGGTCGTCGTAATGCGCCCTTCGGGGAACAGGACGAGCGGGACGCCGCTCTGCACGACCTTGACCATCGTTCTGACCGAATAAGGGTTCAGCGGATCGACGGTGATGTGGCTGCGCAGCTTCAGCAGCAGCCTGAAGCGCGCCGCGATTTTCGTGTTGACGACAAATGCGGCTTCCTCCGGCAAAAAAGCGGCGAGCAGCACGGCATCCAGCAGCGAAACATGGTTCGGCATCAGGATGGTCGGCTGACGGAAATCAAGCTTTTCAAGGCCGGAGATATTAAAACGAAAGCAGATGCGCAGCAGCGCTCTAAGCAGCGGGATAAGAAACGACATCGGAATCCACTCCTTTTTTTTCGTAAAGCGAAGCGAGAATACGCTAGGATGGGCTTTTAATACCTGGTGCTAATTCATACTTGTATTGTAAATGCAAAGCGCGCCGAAGAAGAGTACTAACTTTGTATAGTACCCTGGCCTGCCCAACTTGGGGGCGTTATGGAGCAATGCCTACAGCATCTTCGGTCCGCGGTTCATATGCTGTTCTAGCGAAAGCGGATTCTGTACCTATTCGATGCAGAAGGGGAGACTCGAATGGCAAAATGGAGCAGCAGCAAGTGGAGTAAATACAGGGTGTTGAAGCGATCTTCGGAGGTAAAGCCGCATCTGCCCGCGACGTACCGGATGAATACGTCCGCCTTGTGGCGAATGCTGGACCGGTACGGCGAAGCGATCGTGAAGCCTTCGGGCAGCTACGGCGGCCAGGGCGTACTTCTCATATCGCATGCGGGAGACGGCCGCTACGTGGTGCATGACGGCCCGAGCAAAAAGAAGGTGGAGGGAAGAGAGAAGCTGGAGTCGCTGGTCCGGAGGAAAGCCTCGCGCGGCTATATCGTTCAGCGGCGGATTTCTCTTGCCAGCATTCACGGCCGCCCCTTCGATCTGCGGGTTATGGTGCAGCGCCGCAAAGGCGGCAGCTGGAACGTCACCGGGAAGCTGGCGAAGGTGGCCGGCAAAGGATATATCGTCACCAACGTCAGAAGGAGCAGGGGAAAGGTCGTTCCCGTGAAGACGGCTATCCGGCAATCCGATATGAAAGGATCGTCGGCGGAAGAGTCGCTGAGGAGCATCGATAAGGTGTCTTTGGCGACGGCGCATCAAATGCGTAAATATTACCCGGGCAATCGCACATTGGGCATCGATATGGGGCTGGATAAGAACGGGAAGGTGTGGATCATTGAAGTCAACTTTATGCCGATGCTCGGTTTGTTCCGCATGCTGAAAGACAAATCGATGTACCGCAAAATAACTTCGTACGCCAATCCGGCCGCTGCGGCCAAACGCAAGTAAGCCCGGCTCCGCAGGGGGCTTTCGGGGATACTATGGCTGCAGCCGAGGTGGATGTTGACGTTGATTGTACGTCAGGTTTGAGCTCTCCCGCCTTAAGCGGGCGGGCTTTTTTTGTTGTTTAGGAAATGATACGCAGCAACTTCCTGTGGAAATCCGGGGTCTCCCCCGAAAGGAAAGTCTACCGATAGAACGATCCCAGAGGAAGGGTTAGACGCCGATCCAGCTTGGGCTGGATGCGGACGGAATAAGCTTCAGAGCATCACGTCACTACCCTGAAAATTTTTTAGCGTAGTACCTAAAAATGACAACACTAAGCTAAGCGCGGCTCTTCATGTTTAAAAAAATCGCGCTCGG
>NZ_JANYUY010000066.1 GCF_025060755.1 Paenibacillus doosanensis | reverse complement strand
AAGCGGCGTAACTCCCACAAAGGCAAAGAAAGACACAGTGATTATACTCAAATCGTGATGAAAAATCATTTGAAAACCGAGTCTTACTCCGAAGGGACCTACAAAAGTAACTCCGTCGGACAGACTCTTAGAAGCCCGGTGAACAAGCGGCCGGAGAGCGGGTAGAGCATTGGAACAGCTATACAAACGGAGGAGAAGATGCAATGAGTATCATCAGCAGCAAAATCGGAGCCGTGTTCATTCCGGTCAGCGACATTGTCAAGGCAAGAGAGTGGTATTGCGATCTGCTAGGCTTGGAGCCCGAATATAAGATTCACGCCGGGCATTTATGCTGTATCCCGATGGACAACAACGGCTTGAACATCGTGCTGGACAGTAATGTTTATTCGGAGGAAACATACTTCCGCACGCCTGCGTTCCATTTTAATACGGAGGACATTCAAGCGGCCTACGATTTGATGCAAAATCGCGGGATCGAGCTGGTTACCGGAATCGAAAACGGGCACTGGTTCAATTTCAAAGATCCCGATGGGAACTGCCTGATGATTTGCAAATGCTAGGGGATTGCAGGCTGACGGGGGCTCGGCCCGGCTGCAGTGAGCTGAAGGCGGCTTGGAGCTGTGAAAGGTATCGCAGCGAAAGGCTGCTTAGAGAGTTCGAGCGAATCCGCGGCGAGAAGTTCGTCGACCCATACAAAGCGCATCGCTGTCTTACGGATAGCCGGTGCGCTTTTTTGCTGCTTGGGAATATGAGGCGGGTCTCCGCTGAGGCACCCGGAGCCGCGCGGTGGTGGTCAACCTCTAACCAGCCGCAGTTGCTCGCTTGCCCCCGCATGCCTAGCTCCGATGCTGGTAGCCGTTGCGGTATTTGGCCGGGGAGATGCCGGTATGCTGGCGGAACACCCGCAAGAAGTAGTTATAGTCGGCGAACCCGACCTGGGCGACGATCTCCTTCAGAGGGAGATCCGAGTGCTGCAGCAGCGATTTGGCTTTCTCGATTTTGATCCGGTTGGCGTATTGCAGCGGCGTCATGCCGGTATGCTTTTTCAAGCATTTGGATAAATAGTCGATGTGAAAATTGAATTTTTTGGACAAGTCATCGAGCCGGAACGGTTCGGAGCAGGTCGCATACAAGTATTGAACGATTTGCTCGCTCAGCTTCTGGCTTCGCGAATACGTTTGCGTGCGCAGCCGTTTTTGCAGCAGGACGAGGAACTGGCCGAGCAGCGCCTGCAGCTGCAGATGATTTTCGGGGGAAAACCGGCTGTGCAGCTGTTTCATCTGATCGAGCAGCGGGAATGCTTCGTCGGGCTCCACATGGGCGAATTTGGGGAGGTACATCAGCTGACGATGCGGCTCCTGATCCCGGTAAGTGGGGGAAGGGGATACCGCCGTCCATTGAATATCCTGGGCGTGTACGGTGCGCAGCGGGCTGGAATGCAGAAAGTGCAAGTAATACAGCTCGGTTCCCGCCGGGCAAGGCCGATGCCCTCTATGCAGCCGGTGCGGCTCCAGCACGAGAAAACCGTTCTCGCCGATCTCGTAAGGAACTTCGTCCTCGGTCATATAATAAGCGCCGCTTTTCACCAGAATCATGTCGTACAGCGGAAAGCTCCTCTCAAAATGCTGCGTTCCTTCCCGCGGCTTCGTATGGCCGACGGTTATATATTGCGGCATCGGCGGTATTTGCAGCTCCAAACAGTCCACTTGCGCAGCCTTCCCTTCAAAATAAATTGAAAGCGTATAATATTTCATACAAGAATTTATTTTACCCGTTAAATAATGATAAAATCAAGTAATCATACATAACGAAAAGTCTGATATTGTACTTAAATCGAATGATATTTTCTCTAGGTCCCCGGCGCCGCTTATGTTTAAATGAAGGAGCATACAAGATTGCCGAGCGATGAACCGAACATTTTGTCCAATGAAAAGGCGGGTGGGGATTGTTTGAGAAGTTCATACCGATTATGGCTGGCGCCGCTGCTAACCTTGTCTATCGTATCCGGCTGCAGCTCCACTGACACGTCACCGGGCGATACGTCGAAAAAAGAAGAAGCGGTGCAAACCGAACCGGCCACGATCAAAATCGCGGTCAGCAACAATATGTTCACGGAGGAGGATTTTGCCAAGTACATTACGGAGCCGGTTAAAAAGAAGTATCCGTACATCACGGTGGAGAGGATCAATACGTCCGAAAAAGGGAGCAGCGTAACCGATCTTCTCTCCGCGGGCACAACCCCCGATATCGTCGGCTATTATCCGGGGAATCTGAGCGCGATCAATGATCTCGGTTTGACGTATAACATCGAGGATTTGATCAAGAAGCACCGGTTCGATGTGAACCGGATCGCTCCGGAAGTGTTGGAAACGATCAAAATCGCCAGCAATCAGAGCTATTTGGTAGGCTTTGCCGCTTATCATAACCCGTTCGGGTTATTTTACAACAAGGACGTGTTCGACCGGATGGGCATTCCGTACCCGCAGGACAACATGACTTGGGACGATCTGAGGGATTTGTCGATCAAGATGACAAAGATGGACAACGGCGTGCAGTACCGCGGGCTATATGCGGATTTCCTGTACCGCGGCG
This sequence comes from Paenibacillus doosanensis, assembly GCF_025060755.1. Lineage (GTDB taxonomy): Bacteria > Bacillota > Bacilli > Paenibacillales > NBRC-103111 > Paenibacillus_S > Paenibacillus_S doosanensis. The sequence continues at coordinate 36,942 of NZ_JANYUY010000066.1, read as the reverse complement.
CGCGGCAGCTGGCGTTGCCTTATGTCGATTTCCAAACGAACAAATCGCTGCTGAACACGGACTCGTGGAAGGAGCTGTTCCAGCTGTGGGAGAGCTTGTACGACATTCCCGGGATGACGGCCGGCGATTACAAGACGCTGAACTACGGCAAAAACGAGCAGGCGTTTATCAAAGGCGAGCTGGCCATGCTGGCCGGCTACAGCAATACGCTGAATGCGCTGAAGAAAGCGCCCGATGTAAGGTGGGACGTCGTCACTTACCCCTCCAACAAAAAGGCGCCCGGCGTTGCCCACCGCGTAGACAGCCCGATTCTCGCGATTACCGCGCAAAGCCCGAACAAGGACGCGGCGTTTCAGGTGCTGGAGACGATGATGTCCGACGAAGTGCAGACCGACATGGTGCGCAACGGGCGCATGACGGTGCTCACCTCGCAGAAGGTGAAGGATGAGTTCGGCAAAGGCATCCCCGAATTTAGCGAAAAGAACCTGATCGCGATGACCAAGCCGAAGATGGCCGTCATTACGCCGATCAAATATTTGAACGAGGGCGAAGTCGATAAAATAACGAGCAATGCGTTCCAGGCCGTTGTCAATAAAGAAAAAGATATTAATACGGCGCTGCGCGAAGCCGATGAATTATTGAACAAGCATATCGAGGCGCAATTGAATAAATAAAACAGACCCGATTGGAGAGAATACCATGTCTGCAACGATTGAACGTTTAAGCGAAAAACTGCTTCCGGCTCCCGTGAACGGCGGCTTCCGGATGGAAGGCTACTGGGTATGGTGCGGATCGGTAATTAAGGGCGAGGACGGCCGCTTCCATATGTTCGCCTCCCGCTGGCCGCAAACGCTGCCCATGCATCCCGGCTGGATTATGGCTTCGGAGATTGTGCGCGCCGTATCGGATACGCCGGAAGGGCCTTACGAGTTCCAGGAGGTTGTGCTGCCGGCCAGAGGCGCTCAGTATTGGGACGGCCGGAGCACGCATAATCCGCATATTACGAAGTGCGGCGATACGTACCTGCTCTACTATATGGGCTCGACCCATCCGCTGCCGGAGCCTGCGCCGGGCGAGACTGTCGGTCTGGACGATCCGCGCTGCATCGTAGGGCGCGCCAACAAGCGGGTCGGTCTGGCGACGTCGAAGAGCGTGTTCGGCCCGTGGAAGCGCTCGGACAACCCGATCCTGCCGACGCGCCCGGACAAATTCGACAGCTTCCTGACGTCCAACCCGGCGCCGTGCGTGCATGAAGACGGCTCGGTGCTGCTCGTATACAAAGCGAGGAAATATGAAGGCCATGTGCACGGCAAGATGACCATCGGCGTGGCCAAGGCCGCCCATTACGAGGGCCCCTATGTGCGGAATTCCGATGAGCCGCTGTTTTCGCCCGAGCGGTTCCATATCGAGGACCCGTTCATTTGGAAAACGCCGAACGGCTACGAGCTGATCGCCAAAGATATGGAAGGGACGATCTGCGGCGAAAAGCACGGAGGCGTGCATGCGTACTCCAAGGACGGACAGCAATGGGCGTTCAGCGAATCGCCCAAAGCGTACTCGCGAACGGTCGCTTGGGAGGACGGCACCGTGCAGACGATGGGCAGTCTGGAGAGGCCGTTCCTGCTGTTCCAGGACGGAAAGCCGACGCATTTGTTCGCCGCGGTCGCAAACGGCCCGGGAGGGTTCCAGCAGGCGACGCGTACGTGGAATATGTGCATCCCGATCGGGGAGTAGAAGATAAGGCGGAAGCTTATCCGCCGCATCATAGGCAAGCAGTTATCCGCCAACCGGGTAGCTGCTTGTTTTGTTTTAACCGGAGCACAGGTATTTTTCAGGAAAAAGTAGGAATAAACGGGGACGGCGGAGAATAGGTGATGAAAGCGTAAACAGTAACGCTTATGCCAGCGCAATAACAGCTTCAACCAATCCGTTAAAAGGAGGTCGGACTGATTGACGACGTATCATACGGTCATGATGAAGCCGCAGGACAAGGTGGCCGTCGCTTTAAGCCAGATTCCGGCAGGAACGACGCTTACGGTCAGCAGCCAGGGCAAGGAACTGGAGGTTACGCTGCTGGAGACGATCGAGTTCGGTCATAAATTCGCCGTCGTGCCTATGGAAGCGGGAGACGATATTATCAAGTACGGCGAAGTGATCGGAGCCGCCACCCGCAGCATACGCCGCGGCGAGCACGTGCATATTCACAACCTGGAAGGCAAGAGAGGAAGGGGGGACAGACATGAAGCCATCTGAATCGCTTCGCAGAACGTTTTGGGGATACCGCAGGCCCGACGGGGGTGTCGGCGTCCGCAATCATGTGCTGATTTTGCCGACGATCGTCTGCGCCACGCAGACGGCGGCGAGGGTGACGGAGCTTGTGCAGGGAACCGTCAGCTTCATCCATCAGCACGGCTGCGCCCAGGTCGGGGTCGATTACGAGCAAACGTTCCGCACGTATGTCGGAAGCGCCGCCAATCCGAACGTATACGGCGTCATCGTGCTCGGGCTCGGCTGCGAGACGCATCAAGCCCGCAGCGTTGCCGCGGAGGTGCGTAAAACCGGCAAGCCGCTGGAAGTGATCTCGATCCAAGATCACGGCGGCACGCTGTTCACGGTCGCCGAAGCGGCCCGCGCCGCGGCGCGAATGGTGCAGGAGGCGTCGCGTCAGCGGCGGGTGGAATGCGACTTCGGCGAACTGATCGTAGGCACCGAATGCGGCGGCTCCGACGCCTGTTCGGGCTTGTCCGCCAACCCAGCCGTCGGCGTCTGCAGCGACCGGATTGTCGATCACGGCGGAACGTCCATTCTCGCCGAGACGACGGAGCTGATCGGAGCGGAGCATCTGCTGGCGAACCGGGCGGTGGACGATCAGGTGGCCAAACGGGTGTATCAAGTGATCGAGGCGATGGAGAAGCGGGCCTTCGCGATGAACGTCGATATTCGCACGGGCAATCCGAGCCCCGGCAATATTAAAGGCGGCATCAGCTCGCTGGAGGAGAAATCACTGGGCGCGGCCAACAAGTCGGGAACCCGCCCATTGCAGGAGCTGATCGATTATGCGGAGCGCCCGACCCGGCGCGGATTGGTATGGATGGATACGCCCGGCCATGATATCGAACAGCTGACCGGTATGGTAGCGGGAGGCTCGCAAATCGTGCTGTTTACGACGGGCCGCGGCACCCCGACGGGCTCGCCGATCGCGCCGGTGATCAAGATTGCGACGAACACGAGCATTTTCGAGAAAATGAGCGATAATATCGATCTGAACGCCGGGACGATCATTGACGGCACGGAAACGATCGAATCGGTAGGCGACCGCATCTTCGAAGAAATTATTGAAGTTTGCTCGGGCAAGCTGACCAAATCGGAAATATTGAAGCAGCATGATTTCGGAATATGGAGGATCGGACCGACATTCTAAACTTAATGCCTGGATGACGGATAGCCCAAGACTTAAGTCGGGGAGCCGGCCGGTCTCGGGACGGTTTATAGAATTTGCGCAGCAGCATACAATAAGGGGAGTTTATGTCAGAAATCGACAATCCTAACCGACAGGTGCTGCTGCTATGCTGGAATCTTATTTATTCCCTATCCGCTATGCTCTGCTAACGTTTCCGCTGGCCGCGCTGCTGTTCACGCTGCCGTTTCTTATCGTCCAATACCGCAAATACGGCTATGTGAACGGTTTTCGCGGCTTTGCGATGTACGCTTTGCTGCTTTATATGATTACCGCTTATTACTTGGTCATTTTGCCGCTGCCGGATACGGTTCATACATGCACGGGACCGGGCAAATCGTACATTCAGCCGGTTCCGCTGCAATTCGTCAACGATTTCTTGAGGGAGACCCGCGTACGATTCGATCAGCCTTCCACTTATTTGCTGCTCATTCAAGAGCGTGCCGTGCTGCAGGTTGTGTTTAACGTGCTGCTGCTCGTTCCTTTGGGGCTGTTTCTGCAATATTATTTCCGGCGCAGCGGTTGGCAGACGGTCTCCGCGGCTTTAGTGCTTTCGCTGTTTTTTGAAACGACGCAGTTAACCGGTCTGTACGGTATTTACGATTGCCCTTACCGGATATTCGACGTCGACGATCTGCTGCTGAATACGCTCGGAGGCTGGATCGGCTACGGAATGGGCCGGTTGTTTGCCAGCCGGCTGCCTGATATTGGACAACTGGACCGCAATGTGGATTTATCCTCCAGGCGTGTCGGCTATATCCGCCGCTTCGTTGCTTTCCAGATCGATTGGGTGGTTCTGCTTCCGTTTGCGGCGTTTTTGCTCGTGGTGGGGCGTCCGCTGTATATGCTGGCGTTCGTGCTGATATATTTTATCGGCGTTCCGTATGCGACGAACGGTTACACGTTCGGCAAATATATCGTCCGAATCCGTCTGAAAGGACAGCATGAGCATATCCGGCTTCAGGAGCTGCTGATGCGATACGGACTGCTGTATGCCGCAATCGGCGGCCTGCACGTTCTGACGGCGCTGGCCGCCAAACAAGCCGTGCCGGACGACATGGCCGTTTTCTTGGCGTTATTCACGCTAGGGATCGACATCCTGCTCGGCTTTCACCTGCTGCGCAGGTTATACCGCCGCGATAAAGGCTTATTTTACGAAGCGATCAGCAGGACGAAGCATATTATCGTATAAATGATGCAAGCTCAGGCCCAAATGCAGCCTGGGCTTGTTTGTTTGAACCGGGTCGGACGCAGGATAATAGGACAAAAAAATGAAATTTTAAGCGCTTTTCGACATGGTTTTATATAGAATCGAGCTATTCATTGTACTAGAATGAACAAAGCGTCAAGAAAGACAGCAAAGGAGAGCAATAAGCCTATGGAAACGTTCCGCAATCCGGTTTTACCTGGTTTTTACCCTGATCCGTCGATTTGCAGAGTAGGAGAGGACTATTATATGGTCACCTCCTCTTTTGAATATTTTCCGGGAGTTCCCATCTTCCACAGCAAAGATCTCGTTCATTGGCGGCAGCTCGGCCATGTGCTGGACCGCCCGTCGCAGCTGGATTTGGATGAAACGCCGTCCTCCAAAGGCATTTACGCCGCAACGATCCGGCACCATAACGGCATCTTTTACATGATCACGACGTTCGTCGTCAGCGCCACCGGAGCCCGCCGCAATTTTTACGTAACCGCCGAAAACCCCACCGGCCCCTGGTCCGACCCGCATTGGCTGCCGGACGCGCCGGGCATCGATCCGTCCTTGTTTTTCGACGAGGACGGCAAGGCGTATGTGATGGCGAACCGGATGCCGCCGGAAGGACAGCAGTATCCGAAGCATATGGAAATTTGGCTGCAGGAGCTCGATCTGGAGCATCATCGGCTCGTCGGGCCGAAATACAGCTTATGGGACGGAGCGCTGAAGCAGATTCACGCGCAGGAAGGCCCGCATCTGTACAAAATCAACGGCTATTATTACCTGCTTATCGCAGAAGGCGGGACTGGCTTCACGCATTCGGTGACGATCGCGAGGAGCGAGTCGATAACGGGGCCTTACGAGAACTGCAAAATGAACCCGATCTTGACGCACCGTCATCTGGGCAGAGGCTATCCGATCACGAACGTAGGTCATGCCGATATCGTCGAAACCGAGAACGGCGAGTGGTGGATGGTGTGCCTCGCTTCGCGTCCTTACGGCGGGGACTTTCGCAACCTGGGCAGGGAGACGTTCCTCGTTCCGTTCCGCTGGGAAAGCGGCTGGCCGGTTGTCAACCCGGGCAAAGGCATCGTCGAGCTGGAGCTGCCGCGGCCGAATCTGCCCGAGCATAGATGGCCGTCGGAGCCGGTTTGCGACCACTTCGAGTCGTCCAAGCTGGGGCTGCAGTGGAATTTTATCCGCACGCCGCGGGGCGAATATTGGTCTTTGACGGAACGGCCGGGATATTTGCGGCTGAAGCTGAAGCCCGAGCGGATGACGGAATGCGCCAATCCGAGCTTCGTCGGAAGACGTCAGCAGCATATGAATTTTGCCATGCGGACGGTTATGGAATTTAAGCCGCGGCGCCAGGGAGAGACGGCGGGAGCGGTTCTGCTGCAAAACCAGGACTATCAATTCCGGATGGAGCACGCTTATACCGAAGCTAGGACCGTCATCCGTTTGGTGGAGCGCAAGGCGGGCGAGGAGCGGCTATTGGCGGAGCGTCCGGTAGATGCGTCCAGGCTGTATTTGAAGGTGGAAGCGGTAGGTCAAGCTTACCATTTCTACTACGGCACCGAGGCGGAAGTATGGCACACGCTGGCCGAGAATGCGGACGGCACGATCTTGAGCACAGATGTAGCCGGAGGCTTTATCGGCGCTTATATCGGGCTGTTCGCCAGCAGCGAAGGGCAAGCGAGCGAAGCTTACGCCGATTTTGACTGGTTCGAGTACCGCGAAATTTAACAAGCGAAGGGATGACGCGCAGATGACAACGGCAGCTCAGCAAATCAGGGAACAACTTGGTGAAATGGACTCATTGTTCGGCGATTTTTTCAAGTGGCTCGCAGGCCAGTACGATTCTGCCTCCGGAGGCTTCTATTATGCCCGCAGCTCGTTCGATATGGAGAACTTTATTCCGGATATCGAATCGACGGCGCAGGCGGTCAATATTTTGCTCCGATCCGGCTTATTCGATGCACTTCCTCAGGAGACGAAGGAAAATATCGCGGCATTTTTCCGCAATAAGCAGGACCCGGATTCCGGTTATTTCTATGACTCCGATCCGAATATGCGCAAGGATGAGGTTATGGTAATGCGCGCTTTGGGCTACAGCACCAACTCGCTGCATCGTCTGGGCTCTGCCCCGCTATGTCCGCTGCCCCATCAGGTACAGGAGAGACCGGACTACCTGCGGTCGCCGGAAAGTTATGTGGAGTGGCTGAAGCGGGTCGATCTGAGCAACAGCTGGAGAGGCTGCGATTTTATGGGAACGCCGAACCATCATATCGCCAAGTTCGAAGAGCCGGAGCGGAGGGAATTTATCGAAGCGGGCGAGCGTTATTTCGCCTCGATTCAAGACCCCGAGACCGGTTTATGGGGCGAAGGGAACCGTTACATCCGCATATCGGGAACGTTTAAGCTCAATGCGTTCTATTCCCGTTTCGGCGTTCGCACGCCGAACATCGACCGGATCTACCGGACGATCTTAAGCTGTCTTCGCGAAGACGAGGCGCGAGATATGTGCTGGATTCGCAATCCGATCGATCTGCTCGGCACGTTCCGGCAGGAGCTGCGTATTCCCGAGGAGGAATTGGAGGAGATTATCCGCATTACGGTCTCCAACATGCGCAAGCTATTGCGGCCGGACGGAGGCTTCTCCCGCGAAATTCATCAATCGCCGCCTGCCCCTAACGTAGCCCAGGTGAAAGAAGGCGACTTCTATTCGTACATGCCTGCGCCGGTGCCTATCGGCCAAGGGCTCGTGGAAGGGGATATGAACGCGGGAACTCAAGCGCTGCTTATTCGCGAGTATTGCCACAAGCTTGCCGGCGTGGAGCATCGTCCGCTTGCGTCGGCGTCTCCGGCAGCGTTTCTCGACAATATCGGCCGCCGCTAAAAGTATGGTAAAAAAAGGGCGGAGGGGCCATTTGAATCTGGAAAAGCGTAAGCGGTCGCCTTTGAAAACGGATTCTCTTCATAAAAAAATGGGAAAATAATCCGATTTCAACAGCGATTGGAGGATCAAATGGACGCCGCAGCGAGCTTTTTCACCACCCTTCTAAAGCTAGCAGAAAAGGAGCTTACAGTGAACAGCAGAACGTATACGAACCCTATCCGGCCCGGATTTCATCCCGATCCGTCGATCGTGCGGGTCGGCGAAGATTATTATATGGTCAATTCCACGTTTCAGTTTTTCCCGGCTATCGTCATTTCTCATTCGCGGGATTTGGTCCACTGGGAATATATCGGCCATGCGATCACCGAAAGCGATTATATTCAGCTATCGGATTTGCCGGACTCTTACGGGATTTGGGCGCCGGATATCGCTTATCATGAAGGTACATTTTATATTATGGCTACGCTGCGTCTGCACGGCTCGGGTCGGCGCAATATTCTGATGCATTCGGACCGGCCGGAAGGACCTTATTCGAAGCCTGTAACAATCAACGAAGAAGGGCTCGATCCCTCCCTGTTCATTGATGACGACGGCAGCCGTTACATGGTGTTCGGGGGCGGCGGCGCCAAGCTGCTGAAGCTGAAGGACGATATGTCGGGCGCAGAGGGCGAAACCGTCTTTCTATGGCCGGGAACGGGCAAGGCTTCGCCGGAAGGGCCGCATATTTTGAAAAAAGACGGCTATTACTACATCATTTTGGCCGAAGGCGGCACGGAGTACGGTCATTGCGTCACGACGGCGCGTTCCCGTTACCTTACAGGGCCATATGAATCGTGCCCGGATAATCCCGTTCATACCCAGACCGACCCCGCTGCGGCGATTCAACGCGCAGGTCACGGGAAGCTGGTTCAGACGCAGCACGGCGAGTGGTGGATGGTGCATTTGGCGGGAAGACCGGTAGCCGGAAACTACTGTACGCTCGGCAGGGAAACATGTCTGGAGCCGGTTCGCTGGACCGCGGACGGCTGGTTCGAGGTGAACGAGGGGCGCGGTCCGAGCGTCACTCAGAGAGCTCCGCAGCTGGAGGAGACGGTCTATCCGTATCCGGCGCTGGATGATTTCGACGAATCCGCGCTGCCGCTGCATTGGCAGTTTGCGAGAAACCCCGACGAGGCGAAGTGGTCGCTGACCGAAAGACCCGGCTGCGTGCGTCTATGGACGGGTGAAGCGGATATCGATACGATCGAAGCCCGCAATGTGCTGGTGCGCAGGGAGCAGCATCACCGCTACAGCGCGAGCATGAAGCTGGAGTTTCGGCCCGAGCGGGACGGAGAAGAGGCAGGACTCGTCTGCTATTACGACACCCGCTGCTTCGTGAAGCTGTGCGTTGCTCAAGATAGCGGGCTTAAGCTCAAGCTGATCGAGCGCCGGGCTTCGGTGACCCGCGAGCTGCAATCGGCGGCTATCGGCCAAACGGAGGCGGAGGCGATCTACCTGCAGGTTCGCGTCGATCGCGAAGTCCGCAGCTTCTACTATAGCGGCGACAACGAGAATTGGGTTCTCGCCGGGCGGATCGGCGACGCCGTATTCTTAAGCGACGAGGGAACGATGGAGAAAAAGGCGTTCACCGGCACGATGGTCGGCTTCTATGCCGTGAGCGGCGGATCGGGACGCAGCATCCCCGCGGATATTGACTGGTTTCATTACGTGCCCGCCGCGGGCGAGTAAGTACCGGAATTGTGGCCAAACAGCGGCCGGGAGAGCCGAGAGGGAGCTGGAAATAACGTCGGCGCTCGTCCTTGTAGACGGAAGCTTTTTCGTTTAAAGAATAGATTCCCGCATGTGCAGTTATGTTTTTTCTTATAGAAGGAGACAGCCGTTGAGGCTGTCTTTTTGTTGTTTAGGAAATGATGCGCAGCAATATCCTGAGGATATCCGGGGTCTCCCCCGAAAGTAAAGTCTACACGTCACTTTTGGGGGATTTGTTCCCGATCAGGCAGTAGAAATAACTGTTAATTTATGGTACGTTTAAAGAAACGGACATGCGTCCCAGACTCGTGTTCCTAATGCAAGGAGGACTCAGTGGCTAATGAAGATCATTCTGGCAAGACACGGCGAAGACGAGAGCGGCTATCGCGGCGGCTGGAGCCCGAGGGGCTTGACGGCGGACGGCATACTTCAATCGCGGAAGCTGGGAGCGTACCTGGCCCGGCATCAAGCCGTCTTTAACATCAATACGATCGTCAGCAGTGACCTGCAGCGTGCGATGGAAACGGCGCGCGAAGCGGCCGCAGAGCTGAAACTGCCCGTCATCTATTCCTCCGCCTGGCGGGAGATGAATAACGGACTGCTTGCAGGTATGCCCAATCCGGAAGCGGAGCGGCGGTTTCCGGGCGTTTATTTCAACACGCTGCGGATGGACGAGCCGTTCCCCGAAGGCGAAAGCCCGCAGCAGTTTTATGCGCGAATCCGCGGCGCATTCGAGCACTTGCTCTCCCGGCTCGAACAGGCGGAGTTGGAAGCCAATGTGCTGGTCGTAACGCACGGCGGCGTTATCAATGTGATCTACTACCTGCTGTCCAGATTGGACTGGACGAACAAGGCTCCGTTTCATTCCGCCGGCAGCACCGGCCTGCATATCGTTGAGCGGACGGAAGAGGGTTGGACCATTACCGGCAGGAATGAGACGAGCCATCTGGCTGTAGAGGAGGATTCGGCCGTATGACGCAGGATATGACGATCCGGCAGCTTCAGGAGCAAATACGGAGAACCGATCATCATCCGGAGGCCAAGGAGCGATATTTTTACAAATTAATCGAAGAGATCGGGGAATTGGCCGAGGTTGTCAGGAAGCAAAGCCGCCTGCAGCGAGGAGAAAGCATTAAGGGAACGATCGAAGAGGAATTGTATGACGTTCTGTATTACGTGGCGGCTCTGGCCAACGTGTATGATATCGATTTGCAGGAGTGCCTCGAATTGAAGGAACAAATCAATAAAGTAAAGTGGAACAAATAATCGGGAGGGTGGGGCCTTATAATCATCATGGAGGTGCCCTCTAGAATGTTCTGAAGAAATACATCGGTTAATTGACGGTTCTAAGCTATATGTTTTTGAGGAAAGCAATCATTGTCCACATCTCGAAGAGCCTACATTATTTATAGAAGTCGTAAAAGAATTTTTGAACTAACGATAAGTTCCATTCAAAGCGATTCCCTTAAATAGGAGTGGCTTTATAGGAACCGTGCGTCGCTATGAATAAATTGTAACGGGCCGCAGCCGTTAACAAGCTGCAGCCTTTTTCCCGTTCAAGCCCCCCCTTACATCGAGTAATCCTGCTCCTGCCCTACCGGATGGGGGACGCTGTTCCGGTTATGCTTGCGGTAGCGGAGCGGGGTCATGCCGGTAACTTTTTTGAACGTCGTGTTGAAATGGGCGACATGCTCGAAGCCGGTTTTCTCCGCGATCGTCAGCACTTTCTCATGCGACTCGCGCAGCAGCCGCTGCGCTTCCTTGACCCGGATGAGCTGCAGGTACTCCCTGAAGTGAAACCCGGTCACCTTTTTAAACACGCGGCTTAAGTACGAAGTGCTGATATAAAATTGCTTGGCGGTCTGCTCCAGCGTAATATTTTCCTGAAAATGATGGTTCAAATGCGTGGCGATTTCCGATATTTTCTGATGCATCGGATGGGCGTACTGCAGCGGCTCCTGCTTGGCCTCCGTGCTCTGCCGGAAAATCTTGATCAAGAGCTGGCTCATCAGCGACTTGATATATTCGACGTAACCGTCCTGCTGATTCTCGCATTCCGTCAGCATTTCCCGGATCATCTGCTCGACGACCGGCTGCTCTTTCATTGAAAACCGGACGAGACTCGAACCTTGCGCGAACGGGAGGAAGCGCACCAGCGTCTGGGCGCCGCCGGGCGGCACGAACGTCTCCTTGAAATTAATCAGGATGCGTTCGAATTCCTGCACCTCGGAGCTCGTCGTTCTATGTACGTCGTAAGGGTTTACAAGAATCATGTCGCCGCGGCGGGCGGTATAGATGTTGCCGTTAATGAAGTAAGTCCGTTCGCCTTGAAGCAAAAAGTAAATTTCGTAAAAAGGATGAAAATGAGGCGTCGACATCGTCGAAAACCCTTTACGATACATGTATTGGATGGAAAAAGAGTCGTTCTCGATATAATATTTGGGTCCGAAAATGTCCGGCAAGAAAGGTGCCTCCTTTGCAGACAAAGTGTACATCCATTCTAACATTTCCGGCATCGGTATGGCGATGCGAATCGAAATTTTTATGGACAAGGGAAGCTTTGCCTATTTTGAGAAAAGAGTCTTGACAAAAGAAATAAATATGTCATAATGATAATATCAAATTGACAATATAAAGAGAAGCGGCAGGTGAAGCGAATGGATTCCCAAGATAACGAAACGACTTACCATGCCGATAAATACCGCACACCGGACGGAGCGCCCGCCGACATCGTCATCTTCACCATCACTTCAACGGAAAAGCAGGGGACGAAGAAATCGCTGCCCCACCGGGAGCTGCAGCTGCTGCTTATTAAGCGGAAGCAGTGGCCGTTCGCCGGACAATGGGCGCTTCCCGGGGGGTTCTCCAGGGAAACCGAGACGGTTCACGAATGCGCGCGCCGGGAGCTGCTGGAGGAAACGGGGGTGGCCGATGTGCACCTCGAATATTTCAACGTGTACAGCACGCCGAAGCGCGACCCGCGGGGATGGATCATCTCTCATGCATTTTTTGCTCTGGTTAATGAGAAGTACTTGGAGAAGCGGAGGGCGGCGGACGATGCCGCGGAGGTCCGATTGTTCTCTGTGCGAGAGGCGCTTTCGATGGAGCTTGCTTTTGACCATCGGCAAATCGTGCAGGATGCGTTAAGGCGTATCCGCGAGAAGATGCTGACGACGACGATCGCCAAGCAGTTTTTGCCCGGTCAGTTCACGATCGGCGAGCTGTACCAGGTGATTCAGACGGTTTGTCCCGATTTTGAAGAGCCGAACTTTATTCGCAAAATTACTTCCACCCAGAGCCGCAAAGGGCTGATTGAGGAAGTGAAGGATGCCGCCGGGCAGCCGCTCATGTCGAATAAATATTCTCAGCGCGCGGCGCAGCTGTACTGCTTCACGGGACTGGAGCCGCAGCTGTCGATTTACAGCTAATCCCACTATGATAAAAAAAGGACGGTGCCAAGATGAAAGCTCTTATTGTAATTGATTATACGGTGGATTTTGTCGTAGGGAAGCTGCCTTGCGGCCAGCCGGCTATCGACATTGAGGAACGCATTGCGGAGCTTACGGAAGAGTTCGTTCAGAGCGGGGATTTCGTCGTCATGGCGGTAGATTTGCATGATGAGAACGATCCGCTGCACCCCGAGTCGAAGCTGTTTCCGCCCCATAATATCCGCGGCACAAGCGGCCGCGAGCTGTACGGCAAGCTGAAGCCGGTGTATGAAGGCAGCCGGGAAGCGATCTATTGGATGGATAAAACGAGATACAGCGCTTTTTGCGGGACCGATCTGGAGCTTAAGCTGCGGTCGCGGGGCATCCGCGAGCTTCATCTCGTCGGCGTCTGCACCGATATATGCGTGCTTCATACGGCGGTCGACGCGTATAACAAAGGGTTCGACATCGTCGTTCACCGGGATGCGGCAGCCAGCTTCAATGCGGCGGGGCATGAATGGGCCCTGGGGCATTTTGAACATACGCTCGGCGCCAGCGTGGTATCCAAGTTTTAACCCGCCTTAGAAGAGGGAACACTGATTGGAATCCGGACGGATTCTGGAATAATTCGATAACGATATGACGAACTGTGGATGGAGTGATCGGCATGACCTACGATAACTTGACTTTGCATACGGATAAATACCAAATCAATATGATGTACGCGCATTGGATTCACGGCACGCTGAATCATAAAGCGGTGTTTGAAGTTTTTTTCCGCAAGCTGCCGTTCGGCAACGGATATGCGGTGTTTGCGGGACTCGAGCGGATCGTCCGCTACGTGAACAGCCTTCACTTCGACGATGCGGCGATTCAATATTTAAGCGAGCAGGAGGAGCAATACGATCCGGCTTTTCTCGATAAGCTGCGTGGGTTCCGCTTTGGCGGCAATATCAGCAGCGTAGAAGAGGGCACGATCGTATTTCCCAACGAGCCGCTCATCCGGGTGGAGGCTACGATCTTCGAAGCGCAGCTTCTGGAGACGGCGATGCTGAACTTCATGAACTTCCAGACGCTGATTGCTACGAAGGCTTCCCGTATTAGACAGGTTGCGCCGGACGATACGCTGATGGAGTTCGGGACGAGAAGGGCGCAGGAGGCGGATGCCGCGATCTGGGGGGCGCGGGCCTCGTATATCGCCGGGTTCGACGCTACGTCGAATATGAGGGCGGGCATGCTGTTCGGCATCCCGAGCAAAGGCACTCATGCCCATGCCTGGGTACAGTCCAACGATTCGGAGGAAATCGCATTCGAACGGTATGCGGAGGCGCTGCCCAATCAGGTGACGCTGCTGGTCGATACGTACGATACGCTGAGAAGCGGGGTTCCGAATGCGATCAAAATCGCCAAACAAATGGAACTGAAGGGGAAACGGATGGGCGGTATCCGGCTGGACAGCGGCGATTTGGCTTATTTGTCGAAAACGGCGCGGACCATGCTCGATGAGGCGGGACTATCGTATGTCGTTATCGTAGCTTCGAACGATCTCGATGAAAATATTATTTTCAACTTGAAGGCGCAGGGCGCCAAGATCGATAGCTGGGGTGTAGGAACACAGTTGATTACGGCCGCGGATCAGCCGGCTCTGGGCGGCGTATATAAGCTGGTTGCCCGGGAGAAAGACGGTGAGCTAGTACCGGTGATCAAAATTTCCGGAAATCCCGAGAAGGTATCGAATCCCGGCAGGAAGGACGTATTCCGGATCGTCAGCCGCGAAACGGGTAAAGCCGTGGCCGACTACGTGGCGCTCACCGGGGAGAACGAGGTACAGCAGGGCAAGAAGCTGAAGCTGTTCGATAAGGTGCATTCGTACATTTACAGATACGTGGATAATTACGATGCCAAGCCGCTATTGACGCCGATCTTCGTTGACGGCCGCCAGGTGTACGAACTGCCGACTTTGGACCAAATTCGCAGCCATCACCGGCAGCAGCTCGCCTTGTTTTGGCCGGAGTACTTGCGCAAGCTGAATCCCGCCGAATATCCGGTCAACCTGAGCACGACCGCGTGGGAACTGAAGATGGATTTGATCCATCAGTACCAAGCGTAACGTTTTGCCCCAGCCCGACGATCGGAAGCCGCTTGGCGACCGGGATATCGGGCTTTCGTATATTTTTTCCAGGAATATAATAAATGTGTTGATAACGCTTACCTAACGGCCGATTTTATAGTATAATGACATCAACCTGTGCAATAAGCACACGATCAATCCTACTTATAGGATCGGAGGAATCAAAATGAGAGTGCATGAAATTACAGTCGCTGCCGATTTTCAGCCCCAGTATTTGCAAATGGTCGTGCAAAAAGCAAGCCATTTCAGCTCGGATATCAAAATAAAGTTTGAGAAAGAAAACATACAGCTGGATGCCAAAAGCATTCTCGGAATGATGCTGCTTCCGATTCGCCAGGGCACCAGAATTACGATTCAAACGAAAGGAAGCGATGAAGAAGAGGCTATCGAGGCGATGAGCAGCCTGCTGGAAAAGCATTGATCGCTCGGCCCGCCATCGCTATCCCCCATACGACCGCCGTAGGAAAAGACCGCTGACGAAGGAAAGCGGTTATTTTTTTGCCGCAGAGATTCGTCCGCATACCGCCCAATACAGGAGCGCTCAACAATTATCGTTATGGAAGCATTGCCATAACAGCCAACGCCGCTGAATGTTAAACCCCTGCGCGGCGACAACGCCGCCCTAATTCCGCAAGTCTTTGTCTTGTCGCTATTATGCCCCTGCCGCTGCTGAGAATCGTAAAAAAACACAAGAAGACCGTAAATTTACCCCATGACCCTGCTAATGAAAACGTCTACAATAGGAAAAAAATGAAATTTAATCCACTGTTTGAGTAAGCGGTTAATCAAACATGAATTTGTACCTGAGAAGACGGAGGACATGACTATGAGACGCGCGGTTTCCAACTGGTTCGACCCGGTTTCGTACCGGATAGAGAAAGGGGTTTCTTACCTGGGGCCTGACAGGAAGGAACAAATGGACGTATATTTGCCCCAATATCCGGGAAATGAAACCTTTCCTTGTATTATCGTCGTACACGGCGGCGGCTGGGCGGCCGGCAGGCGCAGCGGGCTCAAGGATTTGCAGATTGCCGTCAATCTGGTGGCATGCGGCTATGTCGTCATGATCATCGATTGCGCCGTTGCCCGCCATTCCGTGGAACGTTGGAACCATGATCTGCTCATTCCGGGATGGCCGAATAACTTGTACGATTGCAAAACCGCAGTTCGTTTCGCCAAAAAACAAGCGGAAGCCTATCATATCGACCCCGAGAGAATCGGGATTATCGGCGGGGCGAGCGGAGGGCATCTGGCCTTGTTCGCCGCGTTTACCGCCAATCACCGGGGGCTGCTCGGAGAAGGGCTGTACGCCGAATATTCATCGAGCATCCAGTGCGCGGTTAATTTGTACGGTATCCCGGATGTGCTTACCTGGGGAAGCAAGAGCTTCAGCGGTGTGCCGCTTGCGCCGGCCTCGCAGGATCCAGCCTGGAGAGCGGCCGCCAAGCTTGAAGCCACCCGTCATAAGAGCAAGGATGTGCCACCGATGTTCATTGTCCATGGCGAACAGGATGAGGAGATTCAATTCCGGCTGTCCGACGAATTCGTCAACCAACTGAAGGAATTGAACACGGTTAGCCAGTATGCCGTAGAAGGAGCAAGGCAGCGTCTGCCGAGCAGGGCAGCTCCGGCCATCGATCTTAGGCCGCTGATCATCCGGTTTTTGGACGCCTATTTGAAATAACGAGATCCGCAGCCTCCGTGTTATATTTTAATGGCTTTAAGCAGTAGACGACTCCCTATAGGGGATTCGTCCATCTATTTACAAACCGCTGGTCGGTTTGTATAATGAGTTATATGCTTCATGTAAAGCATCATGATCGATCTCAAAGATTGCGGAGGAACTTATGAAGAGAGAATTGAAACGACAGCAGACTTGGCAGCTGCTGCTTGATACGACTCAGGAGCTGATTCGCGAAAAAGGCTGCGCCAAAACAACCTTCAGCGATATTATGGAACGGTCCGGACTGTCGAAGGGGGCGATCTTTCATTACGTCAAGAGCAAAGACGAATTGCTGGCTATGATTCTTCAGCAGAAGCTGGAGGAAACGAACAGCCGATTTTTCGAAGGGGTTATCCATGAAGACGGAGAGGTCCGGTTCGCGGGACCGATGAGCGCCATTGCGAACAGTTTGCCTGTACTGGAGGAATCGCGCGATATTACGAATCAAATTTTTATGTATTTGCTTGGCAGAAGCGATGAATCCGCGGTCGAGGAGATTAGGAGGTTTTACGAGCAGGCGGCTCAATTTTCGCGCAAATGGATTGAGACGGGACAGGAGCATGGAGTCATCCCGCAGAGTGTGAACGCCGACAAAACGGCCGATCTGTTCATGCTTATCTCCTTCGGTTTGCGTGTGCGCGGCTTTATCGCTTCGGATAAGAAAGCTTTTCAAATCGGCGATTTCACGAAATTAATGGTTGATATATTGCAGCCGGAGAAGAAAAGTGGTCGTTAATTATTTTAGGCGGAGGGAAAAAAGATGGCGCCATTCTATGCGTTGACGGGTTCTTTTGTATTGCTGCGGCTTGCGGGCTGGCTGGGCTGGGAGGCTATGAACGACTGGATTCATCCGCTGCGGATCGCGGTGGCGCTGATGTTCCTGCTGGCGGCCACGGCGCATTGGGGGAAGCGGCGGCCGGATCTGATTCGCATGGTTCCCGCGTCGTTGCCGAGACCGGACTGGATTATCTCGGCGACAGGCTGGCTGGAAGTGATCGGAGCCGCCGCCATCGTCCTGCCGGCAACGGCGCGCGCCGCCTCGCTATGTCTTGCCTGCATGCTATTGCTGATGTTTCCGGCCAATATCAGGGCGGCCAGGAACGGCTTGACGCTTGCGGGCAAGCCTGCGACGCCGCTGCTGCTGCGTACGGTGCTGCAGATCGTCTTTTTGGCGGCGGTGCTGACGGCAGGCTATCCGGTAAGCTAAAGACAGTGGGGGTTCGGCTTTAAGCGGCATGATTCATGCTGCAGCTTCCCGTCAAGCGCCTGCATCAGGATCAAAGCCAAGGCCTCGCGTTGCGGGGCTATTTTATGTAATAAAGAGCGTTTCCCGTTGGCGATAAAAACTTCAGGTGAACGCGAAAATGAAGATTGACTTCAATACGATATATCGTTATTATGAATATAACGATATATCGTATTCTTTTATTAAGGGAGAGATTGCATTGAAAAAGCATTTCGCAGATCATGCAAGGTATCGTATGAAACGAGGCGGCCGAGAGGAGCATTGGCCGTTTTACGGCGACCATCATCATCGCAGAAGAGCTTTTCCGCCTGACGGGGGCCGGGAAGTTTATTACCGGCACGGCTTCCGCGGCGAAGGACGCGGGGAAGGCAGAGGCGGCGGCAAGCGGTATTTCGGCCGCGGCGACGTCAAGTTCGCGCTGCTGGAGCTGCTTGCCGCCGAGCCGATGCACGGCTATCAGATTATGAAGGCGCTGGAGGAAGCGTCCGGAGGACTGTATGTGCCGAGCGCCGGCTCGATCTACCCGACGCTGCAAATGCTGGAGGACCGAGAGTGGGTTCGCTCCGGCGAGCAGGACGGCAAGAAGGTGTACCGGATTACCGACTTGGGACAGGAAGCCGTATCCGAGTGGAAAGCGAAGGGAGAGCGGGAAGAACCCCGCGGCAGAGGACACAGACAGGAGCGCCGCGCCCAAGCGAACCCGGCCGAACTGATGGAGCTTCGGGAGTCCGGCAAAGACACGTTAAAGCAGATTTTGCTGGCGGCGCGGGGAGGCGCCCTTCAGCCGGAGCAGCTCGCCGCTCTGCAGCAGCTTTTCCGTCAGCTTAAGACCGATGTCGATCACATTTTGACCGTGCAGCAACCCGATCAGGCCGACTCGGTTAGCGGTTCCGGTTCATCCGATTCGGATACGGAGCAAGAGCCGCGCCCGTAACGGCATAACGGAGCGTAGCGCAGGCCTGTTGAAATGAAAAGCAGAATAGTAACACTCTAAGACGCCGTCAAGGCGTCTTTCTCGTTGTTTAGGAAATGATGCGCAGCCATATCCTGTGGAAATCCGGGTTCTCCCCCGAAAGTAAAGTCTACCCATAGAACGATCCCAGAGGAATGGTTAGATGCCGATCCAGCTTAGGCTGGATGCGGACGGAATAAGCTTCAGAGCATCACGTCACTTTTTGGGGATTTGTTCTATTTAAGAACGAAAAAGCGCAAGGTGCTGGTATCTTTTTTTGCAGGTTACGAATAAATCACAACCCTTTCAAGCGCTATGAAGAAAAAAGTGCAAAACAGTTCTGGAAACTGTCCATTGAATTGCGGCAATGTCTATGATAGATTACGATAGTGATAATGATTATCATTTACACGTCAATATGCCTTAACATTACCACGAACAAGGCGGATAGGATGAAGCGATGAAGGGATTATTAAAGAACGAGCTCTGGGAGAAGCGGGAGCTGACGATTTATGTACCGCCGACATACGGCTCAAAGCCGGATAGGGCTTATCCGGTCGTTTACGTTCATGATGGAGGCAATTTGTTTGACCCGAAGTACAGCGAATCGTTAACTGTGCTGGAGCGGCAGTTCGTAAGCGGGGAGCTCAGGGAGCTGATTCTCGTCGGAATTCGGCCGCTGCAAAGGCTGGATGAATATACGCCTTGGCCCGCTCAAGCGCTTTCGGCCAAATTCGCCGACTTCGGAGGCCGGGGGGGCGAATACGCCGACTTGATCGTTCGGAAGCTGATCCCTTATATCAGGGAGCGCTATGCGGTTCTGGAAGGACCGGAGCATACCGCAATGGCGGGGGCTTCGCTCGGAGGCTTGATCTCAATGTATGCGGCGTACTTGCACCCGGATCGATTCGGCCGGATCGGGTCGATTTCGGGCTCGTACTGGTATCCCGGCTTTGTCGATTATATGCGCGCCCATTCGTTAGAGGATAGAGCGTATCGCCGAATCTATATGGATGTCGGCAGCATCGAGGGCAAGCAAATGTATCCGCTGAACCGGCAGGTGCACGCTCTGCTGCGGCAAATGGGACATGACGATGACCGTCTGCGGTTCGATGTCGAAGAGGGAGCGGCTCATGATCCGTCGCTGTTTCCGATGCGATTGCCGAAGGCGCTTCAATGGCTGTTCGCCGACCGAACAGGTAAGGACAAGAAAATAAGATAAAGAGAGTGCAACGCTTATGCAGCTTAAAAAAAATTTGCCGGCCGTCATTTTATGGTGCTCGCCGGCCGCCATCATTTTGACGATCGTATTATCCATCATGTACGGAGCCAAAGATATCGACTCGGCGACTTTGTGGGATGCGCTGGTTCATTTTGATCCCGGCAACGTCAACCATCAGATTGTCGTGAACTCGCGACTGCCTCGGGTTATCGGGGCTTTGCTCATCGGAGCCTTCCTCGCTATTTCGGGAGCCATCATGCAGGGGATGACCAGAAACTATCTGGCATCCCCTTCCATTATGGGGGTGTCCGACGGTTCAGCCTTCGCCATCACGGTGTGCATGATCTGGCTGCCGAATTCTTCTTCCATCGAGATGATTTTATACTCATTTGTCGGCTCGGCGCTCGGCGCCGGCATCGTCTTCGGGCTGGCGTGGCTTCTGCCGGGAGGGATGTCCCCGGTGCGTCTGGCCATCATCGGGACGATTATCGGCACGTTTCTAAGCAGCTTTTCGGCGGCGATCTCGACCTATTTCCAAATATCGCAAAGCATCAGCTTCTGGTATAATGCCAGGCTCCATCAAATGGACCCGCACTTAATCAAGCTGGCGCTCCCGTTCGGATTGGCGGGGATCATCGCCGCTCTGCTGATTTCCAGGTCGATCACCATATTATCGCTGGGAGACGAAATATCGGCCGGTCTGGGACAGCGAACGACGGCCGTGAAGGCGGCCGCAGCGCTGACCGTCGTCGTTCTCACCGGAGTCTCCGTCGCGCTGGCCGGAAAGATCGGCTTTGTCGGGCTGATCATCCCGCATATTACGCGCTTCCTGATAGGAGGCATCGACTACAAGTGGATCATTCCGTGCGCGGGCGTGCTGGGCGCCGTATTCTTAGGATTATCCGACGTGCTGAGCCGGTTTCTGAATTATCCGTTCGAAACCCCGATCGGCGTCGTGACTTCCGTGATCGGCGTACCGTTCTTCCTTTATTTGGCGAGAACGAGAGGAGGCGGCAAGCATGCGTCTTAATTCAGGAAAACGGCTGGCGGCCGTGCTCGCGATCGGACTATCCGCCGTGATCTTGGCGATGTATGTGAGCGTTACGAACGGAACGTTCGATATTACGGCCGCCGATGTTATCCGCACGCTGCTTCGAATCGATCCCGTGCCGGAGCACGATCTGGTCATTTTGGAATTCCGGCTGCCGCGCATCGTGATCGCCGCGCTCGTCGGCATCGGGCTCGGCGTCGCCGGCGCCGTCATTCAGGGAATTACCCGCAACGGACTGGCCGATCCGGGGATATTGGGCATTAACGCCGGAGCGGGGACGGCAATCGTCTTGTTCATGTTCTTCCTCCAAGGGCAGCTCAAAGGTGCCGGCTGGCTCGCCGTCATGACGATGCCGCTGTTCGGTTTGGCCGGAGGGCTTGGCGCTGCGGCGCTCATTTACGCATTCTCCTGGAAAAACGGGCGCTTGGACCCGCAGAGGCTGATTTTAACCGGAATTGCGATCGGTACGGGGCTTGGCGCCGTCTCCTTGTACCTGACGTTAAAGATGAAGTCGACCGATTTCGAAATGGCGACCGTCTGGCTTACGGGCAGCATATGGAATGCGAATTGGCAATATATTGCGGCGATTATGCCGTGGCTTGTGATCGGGGTTCCGCTCATCTGGAGCCGCTCCCGCATACTGGATTTGTTCCAACTGGAGGAGGGCAGCGTGATCAGCCTCGGCGTCTCGGCGGAGAAGGAGAAGGCGCTGCTGCTCATCGCCAGCGTCGGCATCGTCAGCGCTTGCGTTTCGGTATCCGGCGGCATCGGCTTTATCGGCTTAATGTCGCCGCATATCGCCAAACGGCTCGTCGGGCTGCAGCACCGCCATATCATTCCCGTATGCGGCATGGTCGGCATGCTGCTGCTGGTCGTCTCGGATCTGATCGCCAAGACGGTCTTCGCTCCGGCGGAGGTTCCTGTCGGGATCGTCGTCGCTTTGATCGGCGTGCCTTATTTTGTCTATTTGCTGTATAAGGCTAAAGCCTGAGCGAGGGGGCCCGGGCGGGCGTTCTTGGAATATGCAGGAAGCAGAAGGCCGAGCTTGGCGGTCAAAATCGGAGCCCGCATCGTCTGGGTGCGCGTTTTATCGGGAAAAGCGCCCCATTTGGCGGGAAAATGGCGGTTGACTTGCCGTCAAGCCATGTTATAATCTCTGAATACGCTTCGTAGCGCCGGATTATCAAGCCCGCTATAGAAAAAGACAGAGAGAGGAAGATAGGCTGTGGAGAAAACCGCTGCGAAAGCAGCACCTGTAGCTTCAACGGTATTTCCGATTATATTTGCCATCAGCATCGTTCATTTGCTTAACGATTCGATGCAGTCGACCGTGTCGGCGTTATTCCCGATATTGAAGGATACGCTGCAGCTGTCGTATACGCAGATCGGACTCATCGCGTTTGCGATGAATATGACGGCTTCGTTCCTGCAGCCGGTCGTAGGTTTGTATGCGGACATTCGTCCGAGGCCGTACATATTGCCGGTGGGGGTCTGCTTTACGCTGATCGGCATTATTGCGCTGGCGCTCGCGCCGAACTTTGCCGTCATCCTGCTGGCGGTGATCGCGATGGGGGTAGGCTCGGCCGTATTCCACCCCGAATCGTCGAGGGTCGCTTATTTGGCGGCCGGGGGGAAGCGCGGGCTCGCGCAGTCGATATTTCAGGTCGGCGGCAACATCGGCAGCTCGCTCGGCCCGATCATGACGGCGCTGATCTTCGTGCCCTTGGGGCAAATCGGGGTCATCTGGTTTACGATTGCGGCGATCATCGCGATAGCGATCCAATATTATGTAGCCGGATGGTACGGCAAGCAGCAAATTCAGCCGAGACGTTCATCCAAGGCCAAGAGCGCCGGGGAACGGACGACGTCGCTTACGCAGCTGCAAATTACGATCGCGATCGTCATCCTGGTATTTCTCGTCTTCTCCAAACATGTGTACATGTCGAGCATTACGAGCTTCTACACCTTTTATCTGATTAATGATTACGGAGTAACCGTCGAACACTCGCAGATGTATCTGTTCGCTTTCCTCGTCGCTTCGGCGGCTGGCACGTTCTTCGGAGGACCGCTGGCGGACCGTTACGGGCGCAGAAACATCATCTGGCTGTCCATCTTGGGGACGGCGCCGTTCTCGATTTTACTGCCGTATGCGAATTTGTTCTGGTCCGGCGTGCTGTGCGTCTGCGCGGGCTTCGTGCTCTCATCCGCATTTTCCATTATTGTGGTATACGCGCAGGAGTTGCTGCCGGGCAAAGTCGGACTCGTTTCCGGTTTATTCTTCGGTCTTGCGTTCGGCCTCGGCGGCCTCGGTTCCGCCGTGCTGGGCTCGATCGCCGATGCGACCAGCATTGCTTTCATCATGAAGCTGTGCGCATATTTGCCGCTGCTGGGCCTTCTCGCCGTATTGCTGCCAAAGGACGAGACCGTGCGCGGGCTCTAAGCTCATATTTCGCTGTGCCAAGCCGCAGACAAGGCCGTCCTTGTTGTGCGGCTTTTTTACAGGGTGAAGGCATTGAAACCCGCGGGACGTCAGGATGACGCTTCGTGTAAAAAACTAACACGGCATGCGATGAAGACATCCGCAGCTTACGCAGCTACCGGTTCTGATGAAGGGGAAAGGTTGTTTATAATCAAAAGCTACCATGAGAATGTTTGGTCCGGATGCTATCATATTGTATAACTGCGGTTAACGGATCGGAACGTAGAGCGGTACGAGCCCTTCGGCTTGTTTCTTCGCGATGAAGACGGAACGGTGCAAGGAGGGGCGACCGGCGCGCTGAAATGGAATTATTTGAAGGCGGATATCGTTTGGATCGACGAGAGTTTGAGGGGACAAGGGTTCGGAAGCAAGCTGCTGCAAGAGATGGAAAAGATGGCGACAGAGCGGAGATGCGATTTCATCGAGCTGGATACGTTCAGCTTTCAAGCTCCCGATTTCTATATGAAGCACGGTTATGAAATCATCGGATTCATTGAGGATGCGGTGAACTTGAACTTGCAGCAGCTGACCTCCCGGTCATTTGGGCGGCAGCTGCTTTCTGTTCGGCGTTTTTACGATTTCGTCAATCTCCAGGCGAACAAATCTTCCAAGTGCCGCAGCAGCTCCGCGTTGTCCTTGCCCAGGGTAACCAAGTAGTTATACATTCCCTGGATAATGATTTCATTCGGGTCCTCTTTCTTCAATTCCCCGATTAGAGCCTCCAGCGATTGCAGCATCGTATCCGATGCGCGCTGGTCCTCGATATGGGTGTCGATCCACTGTTTGAACCGTTCCACCTTTAGCATCCAGGTGCTGCTTTCGCCGCACAGTCCCATATTTCGCAGCATGTCGATGGAGGAGAGGATCGGCCCGTCATTTTTGCGCAGCATGCCTTGAACCAGATCATCCAGCCGCTCGTACAGGAAGGAAGCCAGCTCCTCGGGCTTGCGCGCCACATGGTAGCTTAGGCAGTAGAACATATAGTCTTTCATCATGCTGTTCAGCAGAACCGCGCAGTCCAGCGAATGCTTCTCGATCGGCGGACCGTAAATGGCGATGATGCGGGTCTGATACCAGCCCATAATTTGCAATGTCGTCTGCAGCAGGATGTCTTTAATCGTTTCGTTCTGAATGAACGCGGCACCGTTGATCTGCATCATCGAGAGAAATTCCTTGTTGCCCATGATGATTTTCATCTGAAGATAAATGGCTTGCTCCAGAACTTGTCTGGGGGTTGAGGAAGGATTGGCAAGCGCTTGATTCATCCCATTGGAAATGAGATCCAGAAAATGGTTGTAAATCGAGATAAGCAGCTCTTCCTTGGAATGAAAATATAAATAAAACGCACCCTTGGATACGCCGGCAAGGCTGACGATATCCTGAATCGAGGTGGTGTGGTAGTCCCTTTCTCCGAACAGCTTAATGGCAGATTGAATGATCTGCGCCTTCTTATCTCTCATCAAAATCCCTTCCCGGTTTCACATAGTCTATTACAGTTGATTGTATACGCAGCGGTAAAATTAGTCAAGAAAATGACCGACTGGTCAGTTTTAATATTTTTGACGTATTTTTTTACTGAAAAGTGTTGAAAATATTGGGTTTATTGTTTATATTACAATATGAATGACTGGTCAGTGTAGATGGTTAAGATGTTTGTTAACGATTTTATCTTTACTGCAGCCGATCATTACAAGAGAAAATGAAGAGGAGAGGACTATGCATTTTGCGCCGCAAAGCTTTGCTGAAGTAAAACAATATGTCAGCAACCATATGTCTCTTCTGCTGGAGGCGGACGGTCACAGCCCTCTGGTCGGGAGAATATTGGCGTTGCTGTTGTTTGCTACGGAACCGGTCAGCCTGCAGGAAATCGCCGAGCAGCTGAAAGTGACGCGAGCGGCGGTCAGCGTACATATCCGTTCAATGGAACGCAATGCCTTATGCCACAAAGTCGCAACGAGCAACGACCGCAAAAATTACTACTACATATCCGACGATGTCGATCTCTCCGCGATCCGCGCGTTTAAGGACAGGATTACGGCTACGCGGTCGATGGTCGATACGGCTTTGACCGCCTGCGACATGCTGCCGGACGTCCACCCTGAAGAGATGGAAGCCCATGATTTGCTCAAGCGCCGATTTTGCGAATTCGCCGCATTGAGCGATCTGCTGATGTCGCAGCTGGCGGAACTGGAGGAGAAGTGGAAGGTCATGAAGCAGCAATTGGGGGAACGTTAAGTTAGCATATCCGTGATCGATCCTATATTTTTGTAGTTGTAGTTGGAGCAGTCAGCAGTAGGAATGGAGGAGTAGAGAGATGAACAAGTTAACCCATTTTTCCTTGAAAAATGCTGCGGCCGTCATCATTATGAGTGTTCTTTTGTTCGTAGCGGGGGCGTTCTCGGCATCGCAGCTGAAGCAGGAAAGCATGCCGGATATATCGCTGCCGGTCGTGTTCGTAAGCACGGTGTATCCGGCTCCGCCCAAGGATGTGATGGAGGACGTAACGAAGAAGCTGGAGAAGCGGATCGTCGGGATCGAAGGCTTGAAGAAGGTAACCTCGACCTCGAACGACGGCTTCTCCGCCATTACCGTGGAGCTGGTCAACGGCCGCAAGCCGGATGACGCGAAGCGCGACATCGAGAGCGCGATCGCCGACATCAAGCTGCCGTCCACGGCTTCGCAGCCCAAAGTATCCAAGTTCGGGAGCAGCGATTTTCCGGTATTTTTCGGAGCCGTCAACGGCGATAACGGGATGAACCAGGAAGAGCTCAACCGGATTTATAAAGATACGATCGAGCCGACGCTCAGTGCGATGAAAGGGATCGACCATGTCGACTCCGTAGGCCAGCAGGAAGCGACGCTGAAGCTGAAGCTGGACATTAACGCGCTAAGCAACTATGGCATGACGCCGTCGCAAGTCCAATCGGGCATTCAGGCGGCTCTATTGACAAGTCCGGCAGGTACGGCGGATTTCAACGGCAGCGAGCAGATGGTGCGGATTCAGAGCGATCTGAACACGATCTATAATCTGGAAAATATGAAGCTGACGACAGCCACGGGGGAAACGGTGCTGTTGAAGCAAATTTCCAAAGTGGAGGCGATCTCCGACTCCGAATTTATCGACCGGCTTAACGGAAGTCCGGCCATCGGGATCACGCTGTACAAGAGCAAGGATGCGAACACGGTAGAGTTCTCTAACGACGTGAAGAAGCTGATCGCCGAATGGGAGAAAGAATTTCCGAATATTCATTTCACTACCGTATATAACTCCGCGAACGATGTAGAGAAGTCGATTCACGGGATGCTTAAGGAAGGCATATCGGGGGCCATCCTCGCATCGGTGATGATTTTGCTCTTCTTGAGAAATATTCGGATGACATTGATCGTTTTAGTCTCGATTCCGCTGTCCATTTTGACTACGCTGTCGATTATGGCTCCGCTCGGGATTACGCTTAACATTATGACGCTGGGCGGCCTGACGATCGCGGTCGGGCGCGTCGTGGACGACAGTATTGTCGTTATCGAGAATATTTACAGCGAGCTGCAAAGAGCGCATGAACGCAACGAGTCGGTTATTAAGCTGGCTACCGCGCGCGTAGCGTCTGCGATCACCTCGTCGACGATTACGACGGCGGGCGTGTTCCTGCCGATTGCGTTTGTCGGCGGGATTCTCGGGGATATATTCCGTCCGTTCGCCATTACGCTTGTTGTCGCGCTGATGACCTCGTTGATCGTCGCGCTGACCGTCATTCCGATGCTGGCGAAGCTGCTCGTGCTGAACAACAATAATATTAAGCTTCATGACGAAGAAAAATTGGGTAAGTTTTCCAGTAAGTACAAGAAGTTTCTCGAATGGTCTTTGGACAACCCGAAGAAAACCGTTCTGGTCGCTTTTCTCATATTCGTTGTAGCGATAGGCGGTACGGTGCCGTTCCTTCCCGCGGCTTTCATGCCGGACAGCGCTACGGATAAACAGGTGATGTTCACCTTGAAGCTGCCGCGCGAGACGTCGATCGAATCGATGGATCAGAAGGTGAAAGAGATTGAAGCGATGCTGAAGGAAGAGAAGGATTCCGCCGGTCAGCCGGCTTTCGATTATTTCGAATCGATGGTCGGTTACGATCAGAACAATACGAGCGGAGAGCGCGTGTCGTATAAGGCGATGATCATTGGGTCTTTGTCTCAAGCTTCCGACGCCAAGCAAATGTCCAAGGCCTATGCGGACAAAATTTTGTACATGGTGCCTAAAGGCTCCGAGGTCGAAGGCAGCTTGATGAGCGGCGCGATGTCCGGCTCGGGCGACGATTTCGCTTATTTGCTCAAAGGGGACGATCTGAACCAGCTGATGGCGGGAGCCGAGCTGATCAAGGAGAAGATGAAGCAGTTCCCAGAGCTGGAGGAGATCAAAGATAACCTGAGCGAGAAAAAAATGCAGGTCGAAGTAACCGTTGACCAGAACAAAGCGAGAGCTTACGGACTTTCCTCGGCACAAATTCTGGATACCGTCCGCGTCTGGCTCGGCAAGGTAGATATCGGAGAGCTGAAATTCGATAATACCACTTTCAAGACCCAAATGATGATTCAAGACGATTTCAAAAATTCCGTCGACAAAATCGGCTTGTTCCAAATTACGACGCCGACCGGCGCCGTGGTGAATCTGAACGAAGTCGCCAAGATCAAACAAGTCGACGCGCCTGCGGCAATCTCCCGCGAGATGCAGGAGCAGTTCGTGAAGATTACGGCGAAGATCGACAGTAAAGATAAGGGCGGAGTCAGCGCCAAAGTCGCCGAAGAATTGAAGAAGGTAGAGCTTCCGAGCGGAATTCGGGCTTCGGTTCAAGGGGTTAGCGACGATATTCAGGAGAGCTTCGGCCAAATGGCGGTCGCCATGGTAGCCGCGATTCTGCTCGTCTATCTGGTTATGGTCATTGCATTCGGCAACGCCAGCGCGCCGTTCGTCATCCTGTTCTCCTTGCCGCTGGCCGCTATCGGAGGTTTCCTCGGATTGCTGATCGCCGGCGAGTCCCTCAACATTACTTCGTTGATCGGCTTCCTGATGCTGATCGGGGTCGTGGTGACGAACGCGATCGTGTTGATCGACCGCGTGCAGCAGCTGCGCGAGGAAGGAGCATCCGTCAGAGACGCTTTGGTGAAGGCGGGTCTCACGCGTTTGCGCCCGATTATAATGACGGCGGGAGCAACGGTCATTTCCTTGCTGCCGCTCGGGATCGGCTTGTCCGAAGGCTCGCTGATTTCCAAAGGTCTCGCCGTAGTCGTTATCGGCGGTTTGACGACCTCCACCGTGCTTACCTTGGTCGTCGTGCCGGTCGTGTATGAAATTATCGATGCGATGAAAGTCCGCGTCATCCGGTTCTTGTACAGAGGCAAAAACAAAGGGAAAGCGGAAGCCAAGACGGGCATCGCCCATTAATTCGATCAAAGCTTCGATCGCAGAAACGACAAGGGAAAGGGAGAATCGTTCAATGAACCATATATTTTCAAACTCGGTGAAAAAGAATCTGAGCGTCGTCGGAGCTCTCGTCATAAGCGCGGCTCTGTTTGCAGGATGCAGCGCCAAGCCGGATGCGCAAGCGCAAAGCGCTGCGGAGCCGCAGATCAAAACGGTCAAAGTGGAAAAAGTGCAAAAGCAAAAAATCGCCGATCCGCTGGAACAGGTCGCCGATATCGTATCCTCGCTGCAAATCGACGTCATTGCCAAGGCGGGGGGCGACGTACAGGAATTGGTGAAGAAGCGGGGAGATATGGTGGAGAAAGGGGAGGTCATCTTCCGTCTGGACCCTACCGATGTGCTCATCGGCAAGGAGAAGGCGCAAATAGCCGTAACCGGAACCCAGCAGCAGATGGACAAAGCGCGTCAAGATTTGGCGGATTCCAAGCTGGAGCTTCAGAACGCCATTACCAAGCAGGAAACCGCGATCAAGGATGCGGAGAAAAATTATAACAAGATGCGCAACGATTACGACCAAGGTCTCGTTACGAAATTTCAGTTGGAGCAAACGGAAGATCAGCTGAAAAACCAGCGGCTCGATCTGGAAAGCAGCCGCAGCAAACTGAAAACGCTGGAGAACACCAACTCGCTCTCCCAGCTGGAGCAGGCTCTGCAATCGGCGAACGTATCGATTCGCGAGGCGGACCGCACGCTGGAAAATATGGAAGTGAAAGCTCCGGTCAGCGGCATCATTACCGACCTGCCCGTCGAGACGGGCATGACCATCTCCGCCGGTTTCAAGGGAGCCCAGGTGCAGCAGCTCGATCCGATCAAGATCAAAGCGGAATTGACGGAGAGCTCGGCGAATCTGGTGCGCGGCAAGCAGGAGCTGACCTTCTATGTTCCGGGAACGACCGATAAAATGAAGGGCAAGGTCAGCTACCTCGCCGATGTGATGAGCGCCAATTCCAAATCGTATTCTTTGGAGCTGGAGGTGCCTAACGCCGATCGCAAGCTGAAGCCGGGCATGAAAGCGCAAATCCTGCTGACGGATGATCAGGATCAAGTCGTCGTTGCCATTCCGACGCTGAGCGTCGTTCGTGAAGGCGGCGAAACGTTCGTCTTCGTGCTTGCAGGCGATCAGGTCGAGAAGCGTAAGGTCGAAATGGGCCGGTTGAACGAAACGAACCAGGAAGTGCTTTCCGGTTTGAAGGAAGGCGAGCAATTGGTCGTCTCCGGTCAGCACCAGTTGAAGGATCAAGAAAAGGTTCAGCTGGCTCAATAAAAATTCAAGGAGGAGAAACCATGAATCCAAAGTTGAAGAAAACCGCCGCCGTCATGATTTTATCAGCATCGCTTATGAGTACGGGATATTCGGCTTTTGCAGAAGAGACGACTCCTGCGGTCGCTGCAGAGGTGAAGGCTCAGACCGTCTACCCGCTCACCGATCAGCTGGAAGTTGAAGTGAAGAGTATATTGAACGAACATGTTCCGGAAGGGACGCGAATCGGCGTCGTCGTCCGGATGAAAAATAACTATTCCGATTTTGTCCGCGTTCCCGAGTACGAGCTAAGAGTCAAGACAGAGGACGGCACCGAATACAAGCTGGAGCCGAGCGCTTCGAACGCCAAGGCGATTCAGTCCAAGGCAAACACGGAGCTGAGCTATATGGCGGTCATCGACCGTACCGATGATGTCGCGCTCTCCGAAGTCAACTGGACGGACGTAGATTACTACGTATATCCGAAGAAACAGACGCTCATTCTCGCCATTCCGGTTGCGGGCCAATCGTGGCAAGGAAGCGATATGCAGATTAAAGACGAAGCCGCCGTCAAGAAGTGGTCGGATTCGTTCAAAATTCCATCGCTCATCTCGCCGATTCAATATACGCCGGTGAACATCGACAAGCAGTCGACGGAGCAAGGAACGGTGTACGTCGTGCAGCTGCTGGCCTACAACCCGACGGACAAGCGCGAAACGGTACCCGACTTCCTCGTCGACGGGAAGACAGGAGCCAAAGTATTTTCCGGCAAGCGGGTGGAGGAAGGCCAAGTCGTATTGGAGGGCAAGGAAGAGAAATACATCCACTATGCGATCCCGACGGAACAGGATACGGTGTTATCGAGCCTCAACGTGCTGACGACCGAGAACTTCACGCAAGCTCCGGCATCCGCAGGGGCCGCTCCCGAGGTCGTGAAATACAATGTAGGGAGACTGAACATTTTGCTGCCTTCGCAAACGTTGGGCAACAGCTACGAGACGTACGCGATGGGCAGCGCGATGAAGTTCGACAGCCGCAGCGAGCTGATTCACCCGGATATCGACGTATCGCTGGTGGAATTCGAGATGCAGGATAACGAAGAGGAAGGCAACAAAAATGTGACGGCCAAGTTCAAGCTGTACAACAAGAGCGATCGTCCGATGGCGATTCCCGTATTCGATGCCGATCTGGTCAGTGCGGAAGGCTATGAATACACCGGCAAGCGGCAGACGATCACGGATTCGCCGATACTTCCGAACGGCGGCATCACCGTGAATTACTCGTTCGCTCTGCCCGTATCCGAGTCGGGGCAAGGCTTGGCTATGAAAATCGGCGATCCGAAGACCGCGGCGCCTTACAAGACGACAATCGCCGCCTATCGGGTTGCGCTGCAGCAGCCGGAAGACGGCGCCGTCAAATTCAACGTTTATCCGTTCCGGTTCGATCTGACCCACTGGGATATTTCGTTCCAGTTCAATTCTCAGACCTTCGAATATTCTTACAAAGGCAAATTCTTTATGGATATCGAGCGCGAGCCGAACGTCCAAGTGGACGCCAACTTCTCGAAGCTGCAGTTCGAGCTGTATGACTCGGCAGGACGTCTGGTCGGCACCAGCACGAATTCGTTTATCGGACCGAACCGTCTAGTCACCGGAGAGAACAATATCGTATTCAAAGGCACTTCCCAGCAGTTCGACGCTCCGTTGACGTTGAAAGTGTACGAGGTCTATACGACCGCAAGCGGCGAGTCGAAACGTCTGGTTACTCAGCTTACGCAATAATCCTAATTTTTCCAGTGCAAGAAAGAAGAAGCCGCAGCGAATGCTGCGGCTTTTTAACTTTTGTATGCGTCAATGAATAAGCTCGATAGAAGAATCGCTGGAGGCTTGGATTAACAACCCGTCGTCGGATATGAGCAGGCGAGAGACCGGCTTCGCTGCTTCCAGCAGCAGTCGACCAGAACCGTCCAGCAGTACGACGCCGTAGTCGGCATTTTCGCCGAGTCGGCATACGAGCCGATTGTGAAGCGCTCGCACCTCTGCGACCGGCGTTTTCCATACAAGCGGGTCATTTCCGCTAGGATCGGCCTGATACAGGTCGAATCGGTTCGCTTCTTTCTCGGTTGTATAAAATACATGTCCGTCGATGCTGTCAAACCAGGACACGGCATAGTCGGACCATTTCATTTCGCCCGTCCCGTCCAGTGCCGACGAGTACAATGCGTTGTCCTTGTCTTTTACATAATATAGCTTGTTATCGATAACGCGAAAGCGGCTGACGCTTGAGCTTACGATTTTCTCGGTCGCATTCGTTTCGAGGTTGATTCTGTAAATGTTATTGGCATCGGATTCGCTGCGTGAAGCAAGCACATACACATCGTCCCCGATGACGGCGGTATAGGCAGCATCGCCGCCGGTTGGTAACGACCAACTGCCGTTGAACGTAGCCGCGTACATCAATTTCGGATCTCCAATACGTTTACCGTGCGTGTCGTCCTGCCCCGGCGGCGCCAAATACAAGTTGCCGCCTTCGAACGCCGAAGCCCCGAGACGAAGGATCAGCGTGCCGTAAGGCGTGTCGTGGAAATTCAGATACCCTTGATGTACCAGCTGCGCTTTCCCGTCTTCGCCGATTTTTACGAACTCGTCGTGACCCATAATTCCACCCCCGAGGTGATAGGTCAACCACAGCGTATTGTCGCGGATTTGAAAGGATGCTTGCTTCTGCAATCCTTCCGAGGTTTGGACATTGTAGGAATAAATCTCTTCCTTGTCGGACGGCCGCTGGGCGGAAGCCCTATATACATGGTTTGTCGTATCCGTCGTCTCGATGAAATAATAATACCCCTTGAACAGAGCGACGTCGTTCTCGCCGGCAGCCGCAGGAAGGTCCGCTATTTGCACCTGCGGGTTATCGGATGTGATGCTAAGGCCGCCGGCATCGTCCCACTGGTAATTCCATCCAAATTGGTCGTGCGCAAACCGCCACGTCATCGGGAAATAGGTGACATTCCGGAAGCTCAGCAACGGATAGTCTTCCTTGGCATTGTCGATCGCCTTACCGTTGATCGTGACGGTCGATGCGAGAACTTCAGCCGTATAGGCGGCTGCGTTGCGCTGCTCGGACTTGTACGGCATATAAGGGGAGGTCACCGGTCCTTGCTGAATGTTTAAACCTTTGTCCGGCGACCAATTCGCCTCCAGGCCTAGAAGTCTGGTATCGTACCACGTCATCGGGAAATAGGTGATATCGCGGTACACCAGAAGCGGGTATTCGCGGTACTGATTTTCCACCTTATGTCCGTTCAGGCTCACTGTAAAATTTGGCAGCGTCACCTTCGCGCTCCTATCGGCGGCTTGGCTATGCCCGGCAGGCGCCAACAAACTCATGCATAATGAAAAAACAAGCGTATAACCGGCCCATTTGTTTCTCAACGTTTGCGTCATCTCCTCTCTAGTGATTTAAACGTGCGAATTGGCGAAATGTTACGGATTGCATACGTAATATTGTGTTAGGCAGGAAAGTTTGGTTATAAACGCAATGGACCTTCGTTTTTTATGGTAAAATACCCACAATAAGGGAGGTTCGGATATGAATATAGAAACGATATTGGTTCCGTATGAAGAAAAAACGGTACTTTACAATCTCATCCAGTTATATCGTTACGATAGCAGCGAGTTTGACGGACATGTGCTTAACAATCATGGGTTATACCTATATAAATACTTGGATCATCAATGGACAGACGAATACCGGCGACCGTTTATAGTACAAGTCGACGGACAGATTGCCGGCTTTGTTTTAATGATTCTGGATGTACCAAAGGAATATACGAAATTGAGTTCATCCGAGAAAACACATGTGGTAAGCGACTTCTTTATTATGAGGAAGTACAGGCGCAAAGGTGTCGGCAGAAAGGTAGCGTACTCATTGTTCGAGCAGTTTACCGGCACATGGGAGATCAGGCAAACACTGGCCAACAAGCCTGCATATGCATTTTGGAAACAGGTCATTTCCCAGTATAAGCCAAACAACTCTTACCAAGAGAAAATTTTGCAGGATGAGAAATGGAATGGCCCTGTATTTGTATTTGAAATCTAGAAAGGACGGAAATCCCAATGAAAGCGCTCATCCTATCCGATATTCACAGCAATATTCAATCTTTACGCGCCGTATGGGAACGGGAAAGTGATAGCGATATCATATATTGTACAGGGGATTTGGTCGATTGCGGCCCTTTTCCGGGCGAGGTGATCGATTGGGTACGCAAGCATCAAGTGATTTGTACCAAAGGCAATCATGACGAGAGGATTATCGCGCATTATCATTCACGCATCAAAATGGAAGATTTACCGGACAACAAGGGAAATTGGGCCTACCATAATGCAGGCTGTCTCAATGACGAAGAAATTCGCTTTTTGCAGGAATTGCCCGAATCGGTCGAGTGCCGTATGGATGGCTTTCATTATTGCATGAAGCACCAATTTGGCGAAAAATATGAAACCATCGAAAGCATTCATCAGCTCCGGCATTTCTGGTCGAAACACACCGCGGCAGTCGAAACCCACTCTCAAGCTAAAAGAGTCATATTCGGGCATACCCACTGGCAGGCGGTCCAATATCTTAAAGATGACGAGCTGTGGATGAATCCGGGCAGCACTTCTTATCGCCCCACACGCCAGAAGGAAGACCGTTCGCTGGATGCGCATTATATCACCATCACGGACGGCCAAATCCGTATGAAAAGCGTCGACTATGATGTTACGCCGCTCATCCGGGCTTCCGCAGAGGTTCATTTGCCTTCGTATTGGGGGTGAAAAAAGAGGTGTTTAAAGTGTCCGATGTATACTATCCTCCCCAAGAATCGAATGGCGGGTGGAGAATGAATACAGCAATGGTAGCTTATCTAATGATTTGCCTAAAGATGCGTTTGCACTAAGGGGAGCCGGTCTTAATATTATTCTGATCATCCCAAGTATGGACTTGATTGTTATCAGGACGAGCATGATGAAGCGGTGAACCCGCTGTCTATTTCTCTGGGAAGGAGATTAACGAGTTGGAACCTTTTTTTCAGTTTGATACAGCAGAGAACAGGCAAGCCCTGCTTTCACGTGCAAGAGACGTTGTTCTAACAGCGCTGCGACAGTACGAGCTAGAATGGAATTCCATCCGCTTTATTCAATTGTCAGATACCATTACATACAAAATAGAAACGACTGCATCAAAAAGCTATCTGCTCCGCATTCATTCGGAACGAATGAATAAA
Organism: Paenibacillus doosanensis; assembly: GCF_025060755.1. Classification (GTDB taxonomy): domain Bacteria; phylum Bacillota; class Bacilli; order Paenibacillales; family NBRC-103111; genus Paenibacillus_S; species Paenibacillus_S doosanensis. The sequence goes on along the minus strand of NZ_JANYUY010000066.1, from coordinate 1,434 downwards.
GAAGAGATTCGCTCTGAGCTCGTATTTCTCGATGAATTAAAAAACGTACATGGTTTACTTGTCCCTACAGGAATTAAGAGCCTTAATGATTCTGATATACTGGAATGTGCTACCAAAGAAGGCTTTAAAGAACCTCTTGTCACCTTAATGAATTGGGTTGATGGAGAACATTTAAACGGAAAATGTACGGATGATCATCTATATAGTATGGGCGCTATGATGGGCAAACTTCATGTAGCTTCAACTCGTTTCGTTGCGCCTCATGATTTTATGCGACCTCATTGGGGCATCAACAGCCTTAGAACCGACATCCAAAAACTAGAACGATATTATCCAAGATTTTTATCAACCAATGCTTGGAGTCTGTATCAATCAGCTTTTGATAAAATTGCATACCAACTTGAAGTTATGCATCCAACGGATCAGAACTATGGGCTTATTCATGCTGATTTACATACTGGAAACATTGTTTTTAATAACGGACAACCTTATCCGATCGATTTCGGAAGATGCGGCTACGGGTACTTTTTGTACGACATGGCAGGGGCTTTGTTAGAACTTTCCCCGAAACAACGGCAGTTATTTATTCAAGGTTATGAAAGCGTTAAGAGTATAGATGGGGATTATATTTACGAGTTGGAATGTTTTTTCATCATGTTCATGATCGAAAATTACTGTCATCATTGCTCCGATCCCAATGAAACTCCGAATTTGATCCAAGAGCAACAATATGCCCAGGCATATATCCAAGAGTACTTGGACGATAATTCATTTCTGTTCAAGATGGTAGAGCCTATAGAAGTTGACGAAGTTAATAAAGGAGAAACACTATGAAAGATCCAAGAGTTGAACAACTCGCTAAAAATCTTATTGAATATTCAGTTAGGCTGCAACCGGGGGAAAAACTATTAATTGAGCTTGAAGGATTAGAGATTCCTTTGGCTAAAGAGTTGATAAGACAAGCTTATGCTGTCGGTGGAATTCCATTTCTGTTAATCAATAATCATGAATTATTAAGAGAACTACTAATGGGCTGCAATGAAGAACAATTAATAGCAATGGCAACCTACGACTTAACTAGGGTAAAAGAAATGCAGGCTTACATCCTCATCAGAGCCGGAGAGAACATGAATGAATTGAGCGGTGTCTCTCCTGAGAAGATGGCGCTATATCGAAAGCATTATTCTCAAAAAATCATCGGCAGACGCTACAACCGTACGAAATGGTGTATACTTCGTTACCCTAACCATGCCATGGCACAGCAAGCTAATATGTCCACTGAAGATTTTGAGGATTTTTATTTTAATCCTGAATTTCGAAAGTACTGCGCATTAAAAACATAAAAAGGGCTCCAAATCTTTGGTAGAATGGTGTTTGTCCAGGACAACATCACCCAAAGAGAGGAGCACCTTTTAGGTGAAGTCTACCACACCG
>NZ_JANYUY010000065.1 GCF_025060755.1 Paenibacillus doosanensis | reverse complement strand
TGGGGAACAAGCGCCTCCATCTCGACCATTTGAAATAGTCGAGGTTGGGTGCCTTGGCGTTTGGAAACTAGCATAAGTTTTGGCCTCATTTCTCATCGATCAGTTCCATTTATTTTACCATTTCTATTGTGTCATGACTGTACAATGCCACTTTTTCACCACGCTTCTAATGCTTATACAAATAGAACTCAATCTACCATTGATATTTTCACTGGCGATTACAATAACTTGATGGCCGCTGAGGAAGCTTTTGTATATGCCACCGCCCTTGCAATAATAGGGATTGAAACTATTATAGCTTTTATTGCTGCAGGTGTTGGTGCAGTTGGTGCTGCCGTTTTAGTGCAAACCGATTATAATATCTGTAATTCGGATTTACAAAAAGCTTATGGGTATATTAATCAAATGTAAATTACACCTATTTATGTTATAATAACCAAAAAGGCATTTTCCTTTTAAAGGGAAATGCTTTTTTTGTAAAATAAAGAGGTGAAATTGGTGCAGATAATAAAGCTTTTATCAAAGTATCCATTGTGGTTTAAAATTATATGGCTTATTGTACTGATCATTGAAATATATGTTTTATTTATTAATAGACAATTTGGTATAAGTGTTCTAATATTAGGTATTTTCTTCTTAGCATTCGGTTTTTATAAAATTAAATACAGCCTTACATACACAATTATTGCTTATATTATAGGATTAGCATTACTTTATTTGGCAGCACAATTCATTTGGTTCTCGAAATTTTAGGCTTATAATGTTTGGCAACTTATATTGACCCATAAACACAAAACCCATTTTTGTGTACGTGTCCACAAGAGAACCATGATGAGATCCAAATAAAAGGCCATCAGTCCATTGTCTATCTTGATCGAGGTTTTTTCTTCGAAAATAAATAAAAAATGGATTATGGGGAGATACCCTATTGCATTCCAGTATTCAACCTTTATATCCTTCCTGATCACTCTTATATTCGCGCTCTGCACGCTTCCCTATCGAAATCAGTCTTCTTCGTTTAGATGTCGGTTAGTTTAATCTAGCTATGGTCCCATCCTAGTTACCTCCGTGTTCTGTGGACTTTTATTTCAAGGCTTTATACTCGTCTTCGGGTAAAGTAAACACTGTGCATACTTCAAATGATAAAAAAATCCGGCCGGCGGGCTGCCGTTCCATACCGGAACAAGCGGCTTCACTGGCCGAGATTCATTTACACGCGCTTCCGTTCATCGAATGCCTCGATGAGCCGCGCTGCGCGAAGCTGTCTTTTCTTTTCCGCATTACATTCGCGCCGGTTCGGTGCTTGCTCCGGACTTCACGTGAGCCCGGCAAGCTCCTCGTCGCCCAGCGCCCGGTTGAACACCGCCAGCCCCCCCGAGCGGCCCGGCATAGAAATTGCCCATAGAGCCGGACCGGTAAACCGCTCCCACGGTAAAGTCCGCTCCTTCTGCGCCGCCGTCGTACGTAAAAGCGACCGCGTGCCACTGGCCCTTCGTCACCGGCGTAGAGCCGATAGCCGTCGTCATGCACCACGGATGGCCGGGAGTCGGCCCCCCGCCGGAGGAGATCATCATAGCCGTTTGCCGGATCAATTCGTATCTACATTCTTTTACTTTCGCTGCAACTTATTTTACTTTTTCCGATTATGGCCGTTCCCGACGGTCTCAACAATGCGGGAACGAGAAAGAGGAGCCGTCTGCTGCGAGCCGGCCCCTCCCGTTATTTATACTTAAGGCTTTAAACATGCCTATATAAGAACAAATCCCCCAAAAGCCATCCATGCCGCTACGCGGCACCACAGACAATGGAAATGGGGTACCAAGAGTAATTTCCAGGGTAGTGACGTGATGCTCTGAAGCTTACTCCGTCCGCATCCAGCCTAAGCTGGATCGGCGTCTAACCATTCCTCTGGGATCGTTCTATGGGTAGACTTTACTTTTGGGGGAGCCCCTGGATTTCCACAGGATATGGCTGCGCATCATTTCCTAAACGATAAAATAGCCCCACCAAGTGGAGCTCGGGTATACGTTCTAAAATGTTAACCAAATGCCTTCCAAGGCCTCCTCGGAAGACTATTCATCGATTAACGGATCAGTAAATCCAATTTTGCCACAACCTCTGACAAGGTCTCCTGCGATACTTTGCAAATAAACGCAGCCTGTCGGGACTGCCAATCGAGACTCTTTACCTGATCGGCAAGGATGACCCCTTCAATCGGTAAATTCTGCGGAATAACCACTTCGAACGGATATCCCTTTTGCTTAGAGGTTACCGGACAAAGCAAGGAAAGACCAACCTTGCCGTTATAAGATGCAGAAGAAATGATCAAGGCTGGGCGCTTACCTGCCTGTTCATGACCCGCTTGCGGGTTAAACTGCAACCATACCAAGTCGCCGCGATCCGGCACATACTCATTGTTTACCATGCTTCCCGTCCTTGCGGTTCGCCAGTTGAGATTTCCGTGTGAATGTTATCCGGTGTAATTTGAGACAGAAGCTCGTCCAGCGTTGTTGACTTCGGCTTGATTACAATGTGACCTTCTTCAATATCCAAGTCGACTTCGGTTCCTTCCTCTATTCCCGCCTTCATAGCAAGGGATTTCGGAATGCGAATGCCAAGGGAGTTACCCCATTTTTGAACTTGAAACATCTAATCGCCCCCTAAATGTATATACAAAGTATATACGAATTATCAAAAGAAGTCAAATTTCTGTATGCTTCTAGAAATCTGCAAGCCGGCCCCTCCCGTTATTTATTCACATCGCTTGGCTTCATCCCCCCATATTTTTGAAAGCTTTTGGAGAAATAGTTGACATGCTTATAGCCGGCCTGCCCGGCTGCGTCGTACACCTTTATGCCTTGGGCAAGCAGCTCTTTTGCTTTCTCCATCCGCAGACGCAGCATGTAATCGGAGTACGATTCGCCGGTTACTTCCTTGAACGTCCGGCTCAAGTACGAATAGTTGACGTACATGTTCTCGGCGACGAGATACAAGCTCAGATCCTCCTCGTGAAGCCGCTCCTTGGTGAACCGGATTACTTGCTTGCCCTTGATCATTCATCCCGGCGCCGAAGGAAGCCGCATCTTCAACGCCCCGACCGCCGTCGGCTACGTCTCGAACTACTTGCAGTGGCATACATGCCTCTCCCAAACGTTTATGGTGCATCGGGTCAGCTTCGTCTGCGAAGGCGTGTTCGAGAAATATCCGCAGTTCAAGGTCGTTCTTTGCGAAGGCGGTGTCGCGTGGCTGCCCCCTCTGCTATGGCGGCTCGATAAAAATGACAAGGCCCTGCGTTCCTCCGTGCCGTGGCTCAAGCGGCTGCCCGAGAAGAAGCGGCGCAAAATGCTTAGCGAGAACGCGCGCAAGCTGTTCCGGCTGCCGTGACCGCCGGATGCCCGCAGGCTTCCGCCTTCCCGTAAGGACGATTCCCGCAAGGAACCCGGGTGTCATTCTTACTCATAACAAAGAAACGCTGTCGGCAATGAGAATGCAAGCAGCGTTTCTTTGTCATAGCAATAATCGGGTTTCAGGCGAAGAGCGCATCCAAATAACCGGCGATAAACGCCGCTTGCAGCTTGCGGACTTCATCCGTATAATGCACATGATCGCCGAACGCCTCCGGTCCGAACGTCCGGCTAAAGCCGTACAGATCGACGAGGGGAATACCGCTCGCCTTCATCATCCGATCCGCCGTTTCGTTATAGGCGAGCGCATCCGCATGGAATCGGTAGAACGATTTGCTCTTGGCATTATGAATTTCCTCCAGCGCGTCCGTCGTTCTTACCCAGACGACGTCGTTTGCCATAGCCTTGGCCAGCTCGACGATTTCCCGCAAATTACCATGATAAGCTTCCAGTGGCACTTGCTTGGTGCCGTCCCGGGGACTCGTTTTCATATCATGCAGTCCGCAATTGAGCAGAAGGATGTCGTAGCGGGTTCCTCTGCTGTGCTCTTCCCGCAAATAATCGAGCAGCATAGCACTGTCCCCGCCGTTCGCGCCGACGGGCTTATCCAGATCAACCAGCGCTTGCTCCTCGCCGCGCTTGCGATCGTATCCGAACTTGCCCTCAACCATGGAGCGCAAATAAGGACCGTATTGAATCGAAATGCTGTCGCCAATGACGAATAGTTGTCTCATGAACCGATAGCTCCTTTTTCGCGGCGCCTTCCAGCCTGCCGTTTTCCCTCTGGTCGTCCGCTTACTGTTTCCAACCGAATTATACAAACCTCAGGACGCGATGAAATCGCCGTTCTTTTAATAGTACGGTCATCCGAGGAAAGAATTCGGTCGTTATGGTTATGCTATAAATAAAATGCGCTTAGAAAGGCAGGAAAAGTATATGGCCGATTGGATCAGGTCGATTTCGTTATGGCTGTCGTTTATTGTGCTGATGGTTTTGCACAGCGCGCTGTATTACTCGATGGGCACCACAAGCTGGTTTTGGGTGACCTTGATGGCTTCGGCCGTCGATACGGCGGTCCTCGCCGTCATTCAGTTTTTGCTGGCAGCGCGCGACAAGCAAAGAGAACATTGAGGGCGATCGTGGTCGACCAAGGCTCCGATTTACTGTGTTAACGTTGTATCGGTCTCCGGCCGCTTTGTCGCCACCTCTAGCATTGCGGAAACAAATCCCCCAAAAGTGACGTGATGCTCTGAAGCTTATTCCGTCCGCATCCAGCCTAAGCTGGATCGGCGTCTAACCATTCCTCTGGGATCGTTCTATGGGTAGACTTTACTTTCGGGGGAGCACCCGGATTTCCACAGGATATGGCTGCGCATCATTTCCTAAACAACGAAAAAACCGGGCGCTTGAGTAGCGCCCGGCTTCGTGTTGCTGCATGATGATCGAATCTCGTTCTTACTCGACTTGATCGTCGATCTTGTTCTTCCAAGTCTCGCTTCCGTCCGAATTGCGAACGGCCTCGTGGGATACCGTCGCTTCTTGAACGTCTCCGAAGCCCCAATGGGATTCAGCTACATCCGGGAATTGAGGAGCTAAGCCCTTAAGCGGACCGCGGTACAGCATCCGGTTAATCATGGTGACGGCCTCGACTCTGCTGATGCTCTCTTGAGGCTTGAAGGTGCCGTCGGTGTAACCGTTCAAAAATTTGCCGCGGTACAGCGCTTCGATGGTGTCAGCAGCCCAATGGCCGTTCAGATCGGTGAAATGCGGCTGATCCGCTGCGCTGACGTTCAATTGCAGGAAGCGCGCCATGACCGCTGCCAGCTCGCCTCTGGATACCTTGGCTTCAGGACGGAAGCTTCCATCCTCAAATCCGCTGAAATATCCGTGCCGCGTGGCAATTTTAATATAGTTGGCCGCCCAGTGATCTGACTGAACGTCCGTATAATTCAGAGTGCCCGTATCTTTCCCGTTCTCCGTCAAGCGCGCTACGATAGCCGCCAGCTCGGCGCGGGTCAGCGAGCTTTCCGGGTGGAACTTGCCGTCCGGATAGCCCAGAATATAACGTTGATGCTTCAGATTGCCGAAACGGTCGGAGAAGACCTTGATCTTCACTGCCGAATTCTCGGTTGCCGCATTCGAAGCATCTCCGTTTGCAGTGAACTGCGCTTGAATATCGTACTGCTTATCCGCTGCGTCCAGAAGTCCCCATTCCAGCTCTACCTTGAAGCTTCCTTCCTGTCCTGCAGCAACGTCCGTCACATTCCATGTAATCGTGTCGCCGCTGACCGTGCCGCCGCCTGCATTCACGACTTTGGCGCCAGCAGGAACGGTCATTGTAATGACTCCGCTGTCCAGCGAGACGGAAGAATTATTTTTGTAATCTACGGTTACCGTCGCCGTATCGCCTTCCTTGACCAGACTCTTGTCTACCGACAAGTTCACGGACAAGTTCGGCGCTGCCGGCACATAAGACGAGCCGCCGCCGGACGAAGAGTGATTCGATTTGCGGACCATCAGCATGCTGAAGTCCAGACCCATAATGTCTTTACCGATATGAATAATGCCGTCTTTAATATAACTGTCGGTGCCTTCGGCCGCCGGTACGTTAGGCTTGGCATCCAGCGTGCTGTAATTGTAATAGCCTGGCTTCACCGCAACGATATAATAATCTCCCTCTCCGTACACCATCCAGGCGTAGCTGCCTGTCAGATCGGTCTGCTGCGGGTTATGGTTCTGATTCGGAGCAAACTTCTCAAGCACCGGCAGTGTAACCAATGTGTTCGGCGTACGGCCGGATTGCTTGTTCAGCTCGGTATCCGCCCAGTACAGGTTGACTGTAACATCGCTGAGTACTTTGCCTGTCACGGAATCCGTCACCGTTCCGTAAGGATCGATCAAGGAGTAGCCGATGGACAATTCGCCGTTTTGTTTCACTTCTACCGTTGCGGATGGTCCGGCAAGCACCGTTCCGTCTTCCGCCTTGATCCGGTACGAAATTTTATAACGGCCTTGCGGCACATTGCTTACATTAAAGCTTCCGTCGGCATTCAAAGCCACTTCCGCTTGATAGTTGTTGCCTTCCAAACCTTCTACGATAGCGCTGACGTTACCTGCTCCGAACGCATCGATGATCGCCGTCTGCGAAATCGGATTCGAAGAAGCGCCGTTCAACAGGAACAATTGTCCGCTAATTTGATTCGCAGAAGCAACTTGCTCGCCTACCGCTTGCAGTTGTCCTACCGTAGCGGTCTGCACTTTCGTTAAAGTAACGGTTTGTCCGCCGATTTGAACCGGCGTTGCGATGCTCATGTTATACGTAAAGTTGCCGCGAGGCACGCCGATGGAATAAGAACCGTCTTCTCCCGTCATCACTGTCGATGTGAAGTCAATAATGCCGTCTCCGTTAAAATCGGCTGTCACCGACACGGTAGCTCCTGCAGCCGGTTTGCCTGTAACCTGATCCACAACGACGCCTTGAACGGCGGCAGGCATATAAGTAATGCCAATACTTTGCCGGGTCGAAAGTCCGGATGCCGGATCGGTCGCCACAGCCGTGATCACTTCATTGGCCGGAACGAGACCTTGCAGCGCCGGCGCCGTATAGTCGATAACCGCAATGCCATTTTCATTCGTAGTTACCGTAACGTCATCTGCGGTATTGCTGCCGAAATGGAATGTTACCGGTACACCCGCTGCCGGACGTCCGTCTGTCGTAACGACAGCAGCCTGCAATTGCACCGACGACTTGCCGTCCCCCACTACGGAATCCGGAGTCGAGCTCAGCGTCAGTTTATATTGCGGAAGCTTATCTTGAACCGTAACGGTTTGCACGACCGTCTTGCCGTCGTAAGCTACCGTAATAGTCGCCTTGCCTGGACCTTTGGCGGTCACTACTCCGTTCGCATCCACCGTAACCACATCGGGATTGGAGGAGCTGTATTGCGCTTGCTTCGTCACGTCTTTGACACTTTCATCCAAATACACTGCGTTAGCCTGAATCGCATGCGTCGCTCCCGTCTCCAACGTGTAGTCGGCCGGGTCCGCGAGCAAGTCGCGCAATGTCGTCGTAGCGGCATCGGATGCATTCGAAGGCGCGGATTCAATGTTGTTGCTGACCGCCTTCACGGTGAAGCTGTGCTCGGTTCCCGGCGCAAGACCGGTTACCTGGTAGCTCGTACCCGTAACGCCGGATGCGACTAATTTGCCGTTATCGTAAATATTATATGTTTGCGCTCCGGGAACCGCTGTCCAGTTCACTTTTGCGCCCGTCGATGTGATATCGCTTGCCGTTACGGCCGCAGGAGCGCCGATCGTTACCGTAATGGCCGCCGTCACTTGCTTCCCGCCATATACAGCATGAATTACCGTAGTTCCCGCCCCTACAGCCGTCACAAGGCCGTCCGGGCCGATGACCGCAACTTGGTCATTGTCGGAACGATAGTCGCTGTAGCCGGTCACATCATATTTCGTTCCATCGGTATATACCGAAGTGACGACCGTTTGATGTGCAGCCACGACCGGAAGCGAATATTCCGTGCTGTCCAGCAGCAGGTTTTTCAGAGAAGGCAGCTCTACGCTACCCGCTGCGCTCGAAGGCGCGGATTCGATGTTGTTGCTAACCGCCGTCACTTTAAAGCTGTGGTTGGTTCCCGGTGTTAAACCGGTCACTTGATAACTTGTTCCGGTGACGCCGGATGCGATCAATTTGCCGTTATCGTAAATATTGTACGTTTGCGCACCGGGAACCGGCTGCCAGTCCACTTTCGCGCCTGTCGATGTGACGTCGGTTGCCGTCACGCCGGTAGGCGCATCGATAGGCACCGTCACCGTCGCCGTCAGCGGAGTGCCGTTATATACGGCCTTAATGACCGTTGTCCCTGCCCCTACGGCAGTGACGAGGCCGTCCGGACCGACTGTGGCAACCCGCTCGTCGCTTGTGTTAAAGCTGCTGTACTTCGTGACATCGAACTTCGTTCCGTCGGCGTACACCGAGGACACAACCGTTTGATGCGTCGATTCGACCGGAAGCGTGTACTTCACGCTGTCCAGCGTAGTTCCGGCCGGCATCGGCACCGTAACTTCATTCGACGGAACCGATTCCGCGGTGCTGTCGTCGCTCTTCATCACCGCTGTTACGGTGAACTTGGCGAACTCGCCGGGATGCAGATCAGATGCATTGTAGGTCGCTTGCGTTACGTTAGTCGCATACAATACGCCGTCTTTATAGACATTGTAGTAGCTTGCTCCCTGCACCGCCTTCCAGGTCAGCTTCGTCGCCGTCTGAGCTGTTGTTCCCGCCGACAATTCAGTCGGTGCAGGCTTGATAGTAACCGTCGAATAGCCGCCGCCTACCGTAACCGCCGTAATATCTCCGGAAGGAGGATTCGTGCCGAAATCGACAATCGTCGTTCCTTGCCCATTCCCATCCGATTGCAGACTGCCGCTTGCCGGAGTCCCGTCCGTAGAGGTCAGCGTAATCGGCGCTCCTGCTACCGGGTTGCCGTCCACATCGTACAAAGTCGTCGTCACCGCATATTTGCCCTGCTCTCCGGTCGGCACCGCTTCGACCACAACGTTGGTCGGCGCTTGCTTATATTCGATCGTCGAATCGGAGACGTCGATCGGATCGACTTCGTTGATGAAATGCCAGGACAAAATATCATGCGTCTCCATCGAGCCGCCGGTCGCTGCGGTAAAACCGGCATATACGCCCGGTTTGCCTTGGAAAATCGTCTCCAGGTCGATACCGTTAACATCTAATACCGGAGCAGCCGGACGCGTTTCCGTATCACCGATATATACTTTGACATTTTTCGCGCTTCCGTCATAATCGATCCAGGAATAATGATCGTTGCCGTCGGCAAGCTTGAGCGAACTTGGATTCAGAGTCTTGTACCAGTCGGAGTTGCTATTTTCCACATTTCCGTTGACCGCCAAGCCGATATAGTTGTTCGACGGGTCGTTAATCGGAGAAGGGTTTTGGTACGTATCGTATTTGACGGCGAAGCTGGGCTTAATACCGCCGTATCCGATCCCTTGTCCCACTTGTCCGGCGTTGTTGGACTGGGCCTGCACCGTGAACGTAATGCCGTCCGCCGGACTGGCGTTTTTCCCTTCGTTCATACGGAACTTAAACATCGTGCTGAACGAATAATGATTGCCCGGCGCGATCAGCCTTTTGTTAAAGGCCGTACCGTATTTGTTTCCTTGTGACTCGGTCAACCTCAAAATTTTGCGCGTGCTGTTCTTGGAGTCGGTAATGACCTTCGTCGTTCCGTTTAACGAGAACAGATTCACTTGATTCGGATTGGAAAAATCATCGTTTTTGTACGTCAGCCATTTGACCGTCTTGCCGCTCTCGCCCGCATATGCCGACAGAGCGAAAGGCTGCATCAACATGATCATCATGCATACCATGACGACCCATGACATCCATTTGGCGTTATGCCGTTTCATTTCGTTATTTCCTCCCTCTTATCTCATCCATTGGCCTTTGTCGGCCCTTTGTTGGCCGCTACCGCAGCTTGGCGCTAGCCGCCGCTTTCCTATGCAATAGTTCCCCCAACGATATAGTTCTTTCGTCCGCTAAACATCCCCCCGCAGCTCCAAAGCCATATAAAATAATCCGATTGAACGATCATATCAGTGACTCCTGAACAAAAACTAAACAATTTCGACGAAATCTCGCAAAATTAGATACGTCTCCCTTGGAAGCTTGTCGAACAATCAACATACTGCATCTTTTGTAGGATCATGCCGGCATCGCGAACCGTCGTATACGTTCAAAATGCCTATTCCCGACAAAGCGTTTTGTAAAAAGAAAAAACACCGCCAATAAAGGAATTTCCCTTCATTAACGGTGTTTCAATTTTGTCCTTGGCAATCCGGCTGCAGCGGCCCGCGCGGCCCCGACATGCCGCATCCTATCTGTTATCCGATATACACGACGGCCCCGTCCCGCTGCAGCGCTTTGGGCAGCTCGGCCTGCAGCAGCTCGATCCGGCTTGCCAGCTTCTCCATTCGTTCTCCGCCTCGGCTCAAAGCCCAATGCTTTAACCGCTCCAGTTCGTCTAGCACCTCCGGCAAATCTTCCTTCATGACTTCAATCCCGGTAGAGAAGACGGGGACCCACTTCAAGCCCAATGCTTCTGCGGCAGGCTCCCAGCATTCCGCGAAGAACGCCTCCGCGGCGACAGGCACTTGAAATTGCCGTTCGAATTCATCGGCGGGCTCAGGAATAAAAGCGCTAATGGACATTACGGTTTCCCCCCAAACAAAGCGTTAAATGTGTAATCCGGAAATTCCTGTCTCAACTGATTCAAACTATTTCCCACGGCGCTGCGCAGCTCCGGGGTATCGCCGTCCAACCGGAACACGAAGTTGCGGATCGACTTAATGTCCTGCAGATCGGGAACGTCGGCCGAGCCGTGAACCGTCGCCCGGGTGGAGACAGCTTTCTCCAGCATATTTTGAATGCGTACCCGCGTCTTCGCGAGAATTTGCTTATCGGCGAATTGCTGCGGCGTCTGCGAAGGCTTCCCCGTTCGCGGATTGATGCGGTCGAGCCCTTTGGCCGTTTTATCCTCGTAGAATACGCCTCTCTCGACGTCGATTTCATCGAATTCGCCCAGCGGATTGCCCCGATGATCGACAATTTCGACCTCGTTGTAGCTTTTCCCTGCCGCAGGCGCCGTATCGTCGTTCCGGTTATCGTCCGTGTGATCCCGATTCGGCGCTTCTTCATCCGACTTGTGCGGTTCGTCCGTCCTCTCGGAATGACCGCCGCGTCCCGGGCCGTCATGATGCGGAGGCTTCCCCGGCGCGCCGATATCCGGCTTGCGGCGGCCCAGCTTATCGAGCAGCTTGCGCATGTAGCCGCGACCCTTGCGCCCCATCCATTGAAACGCCCTGCCGAATGGAATCCGGCTTAGTACGATGCCGGCCGCTACGGCGAGCGCGTTCTCCGGCGTCAGCATCTTCCTCGGATCGCGGATATAGTCCGCGATCGTATGCCCGCTTCCGGCAATGCTCCCGGCCGTCATCGCGATGCCGACAGCGGGCCAGAACTCGACGAACAGCAGCGATAACGCAAGCGCTCCGAGCAGAATCGCGCCTTGCTCATACCATGGCAGGCGGTCCCACCAGTTTTGCAGCGAATCGAACATGCAGGCGAAGCAAGCCGGTCCGGCTCCGCCTGCATCGTAGGCATTCCAGCCCGCCGTAAGCCCCGCGAGGAGCAGAATGACCGCCACTCCGGCCAGCGCCCGGTAAACCGTCTGCACCCGTTCGCGGACAGGGCCCCTTCTGCCGGCGGCCTCCTCATTTCCGTAAAGCAGGTTCATTCCAAGCTCGCGCCGATCCCGGTAAAAGCTCAGCCAATAAGCGAATTTCCGCCGATCCCGAAACAAGGCGAAACTCATATTCCACAGCTCGGAGAACGGGTTAAAGAACGGCTCGTTCGGCAAAACCGGAAGACGGTCGCGGACCTTGCCAAGCAAACGATAATCGGCGTACAGCGATGCCGCCAGCATAAGAAGAAACGCCGGACGCGTCTTATAGCCGTCCCCGGTCCAGCCGTGAATCGTATATATCCAATCCGGCAGCTTATGCTGGCCGTTATAGGCGGCGTGATCAAGGATAGACCAAGCTAATAACAGCGCCGGAAACAAAAATGTCCAGCGCGTCCACTTTGCCCTCAGCCGGTAAGCGATACCGCAGCCAAGCGCGATCATCGCGGTATGCACCGGATGACTGACGGTCATCAGCGTCGGAAAGATGCTTTCTTCAAACCGCCCGGGAAACAGCGAGAACAGGTCCCAATGGATCGTCTCTCCGCCCAGCAGCGTCGTGCTGTAACCGAAGGTTCTCCCGATAAGACCGGAATTCAGCCAGCGCCGACTCAACTCCTCCATCAGTTGAAAGCCGACTCCGGTCGCGGCGCCGATCAGCGTATAATCGCTTAAGCTTAAAGCGGAGGCGCGGCGCGAGAACAGCAAAAAGACGCCTAACGGAAGCAGCTTCCACAGCTCTTCGAAAATCGGCGTGAAGACGGACATCGACCAAGTGTCGGACGTTCTCCCTCCGAAGACGACATGCATCGCTTGGATCGTCAACGCCGTGAACGGCACCACCAGAAAAACGCCGGAGAGCACGAACAGCACAGCCGTCTTCCACGGCAGCGTCTTGCTGCGGCACAAAAACCAAAACTGCAGCAGCACATAAAACGACCACGCATATTGAACCAGCATCGTGCGGGAGTCTCTAAAGAAAATCAGACTAACAACAAACACCGCCAGAGAAAACCATGAACATAAGGTATACACCGTCCGGAGAAACGGGTATTTGGCGATCAGCGCCCGAATCGTACGGCAGACGGCTTCGACCCAATCCCGGATGCCGCAGCGAATGGCCCATAGCGTATTCAATAGATCCGCCTCCCTTGTGACCGTATCCGCCCTTTTATTTTTCATATAGTATACCATAGGTTCCATATATAGGGTCCGGGGCGGCGGTCTCATTTCCTGCAGCCGTCATGCCCGGCAAGGCCGTGTTTGACGCTCGGAATCTTGCGGGTTGTATGCGACTTGGGACCTCCCGTTCCCGCATTCCGCATCGCGAACGCGAGCGGCTTTCATCCGACGCAAGTCCCAAGAAAGCGGCGCGATAGCATTTGAAGGATGCGGACCCACCGCGTTATAATGCATAATTAAGTAATATTTTACATTAAAGGGGATGTGTGAATATGAATCATGTCACTGAAAACAAGCCGGGGAGACGGGAGTTTACACTTAAGGGAGCCATCGTTTTTCTGGGCTGCTGCATTCTGCTCGGATCATGTATTATCGCTAATCAGAATAACGCGGCCGTCACGAATCCCAACCATGCGCAATTGACCGATAAGATCGATTCGATGAATCAAAAACTAGACAAAGTGATCGGGTTACTGTCTGAAGATGCTCCTTAAGCGGAGAACGTCCTCTGCAAAAGCCGAATATTGATGCGCTCCGCTCTCTGCCGGCTCTTGTTCCCCTTTTCCACCATGCCAATACAGCTGCCATTCGCCCTAATTCCTCCTTTTTTCCCGACTTTTTCTGAAAAGGTCGAATTTTTATTCGCATCACACTATAATAGAAGGATACGATTTTTTACTTTTTAGCAAGGAGCTAGGCTATGAGCTTATATTCCGCCTTGGACGATGAACAATGGCCGAAGCTGCTGGAACAAGTAGCTTCGTCTTTCAACGAAGTCACCCTCAGCCGGGGGTTCAACTATTTCAAACAACAGCGCGTCGTCAGCCTGATTTCCTCCGACGGCGGCATTATTAAAGCAAGGGTTACGGGTACGGAAGATTATACGGTGACGCTTAAGCTTCATCATTTAAGGACCAGCTCCTGCAGCTGTCCTGTCCAATCCTTCTGCAAGCATATGGCCGCAGTGATCATGGAGCTTGCCGATCGGCTCGGCTACCCGGCTTCCCAAGTGGTCAATGCCAAGCACAGCGTCCGGCGTCTGGCCGCCGCTTCGGCCCCGCAAGCATCGCTTCAAGCATTGCCCGGCATGGACGTATTCGGCTGGCATAAGCTGTTGGAGCAGTATACCGCCCACATTCAACCTTCCTACGATCAGGGCGTGTACGTGGAAATGCTGCGGCATCAGCTGCAAAAAATTCGCTCGGCCTCCGTCCCGTTTACGGAAACGGACCGGGCTTTTTTCGAGCTGCATCAAAGCTTGTTCATTTTGCACAAGCTGAAGGAGCAAAACTCGCGAAGTACCGTAAACTACTATACTTCATTCATGCTGTACCGAATCTACGACGATACCCATATGCAGTTTAAGCAGTTGCCCGCTTCCTTCGATATTACGCTCTCCATAGAGCGGCTCAAGCAAACGCTTGCCTATGTGAGACAATTGCTGACCGCAGAGGAAGGGCATAAATATTTGGATTACGGTCTGTATACCGCCTTATGGACATATTGGATTGCACCTTATTTGGATACGAAGCATTGGGCTTCCCAAGAGATCGGCAGCATGGAGCAGCCAACCGCCGGCGCCGCATCCGCTTCCCTGTCGGCGGCCAAAGCGTTCTTGCTCCTCCAACAACAAAAAAGCCAGGAAGCATGGGCCGCTTTGGAAGGAATCGATATGTTAGCCAAAGCGCCGGCAAGTTTATTTCTATCCTTCCTTAAACCTCTCTCGGACTCTAGCCAATGGGAGACGCTGATCGAGTGGCTGCTCAAAATCGCCCCTTTCTTTTACAGCAAAAACTCGGGGGATTTCCAAAGCTATATGGTTTACTGGAAAGCGGCGGCGGATCACGTTCCTGAAGCCGAACCTCACATGTGGAGCGTTCTCGAAGAAGCGATGCCCCATTCCGTTTCCATCATCGAGGATATGCTGTACGAACGGCAGGATTGGAAGCCTTGGCTGGAATTGCAAATGATGCAAGGACGCAGCCCTTTCGATCACCGGGTGAGCGTCCTGCAGCCGATCGAGAAGGAGGCGCCGGAGCTTTTGCTGCCCTTTTACCATCAAGCTATCGAACATTACGTCTCATTAAAAAACCGGCAGGACTACAAGCTGGCGGTCAAGCTGCTCAAGCGACTGGCCAAAGTATATAAGAAAATGAAACGGACAGAGCGCTGGGATCGCTTCTTCGCAGGCTTCCTGGAGAGGAACAGCCGGCTGCGGGCGCTGCATGAGGAAATCAAGAAAGGAAAGCTGTCGGAATGAGTAAAACATGGTACGATATGACGCTGCACGCGATGCTGACCGATTCGGGAGATGCCCTGCTGTGGGGCGAGAAAAGCGATTATCCCGTTGCCGGAGAATCCTTCCGCAAGCTCTTGTTCGCGTGGCATGAACCGTCCTGCTACGGAACGGCGCTCGAGCTGCAGCAGGCAGGCGAGCTTACGGTGACGGTTCTCCCTGCGGAAATGGTGCTTCCCTTCTTCGCTTCTCCCGGTTTCATGTCGATTGTCCGCTGGCATACCGGCAATGAAACGGCGGCCGCCCTGCTCGCATCCGCCCCGCTGTTGATTAAAGCGGCCCGGGACGGCCATTACGTCCCAAACTACAACTCTTATAGAAACGGCAGGCTGGAGTGGACATGGGACAGGGGTTCCGAAGAGCTAAAAGAGCTAGACTGGGAGCGGCTGCAGCGGCAGGACGCTCTCGGCAGCGAGTTGTCCGGACTGCGATCCGCCTTCTCCGCGGCCGTATTCGCAGAGCATTATGCCGACGAAGCCTCCATGTCCGACCTTCGTAGGGATTATCCTGCGCTGTTTCGGCAGCCGGGCGATCCGTCGGCTGCCGTGTCGGGCGCTTATGCGGAGGAAGAATGGCTTGCGGCCCTTGGATGGAAGCCGGATACGGCTCCTTTCCGTCCTGCGCTTCAACTGCTGGAGCCGGACGATGAAGCATTCGATTGGCGGCTCCGGCTAGTGCTGCAGGATAAGAACGACAGCTCGGCGCTCGTGCCCGTTCGCCTGTCTGAGGACGGACATGCGTCCGGCGCCTGGACCAGTTCATGGACTCCCTATATCCATGAGCGTTCCTCGGGTTGGGCGGCCCGGCTGACCGCAGCGCTTCCGGATCGGATGAGCGGCGACGAATTGTTCGCCGAGCCGCTGGATGACGAAGCAGCTTGGCAGTTTCTGACTGCGGACAGCCGAAGATTATTAAACGACGGCTGGAACGTCATGCTGCCCGGCTGGTGGGAAGCGGCCTCGAAGCGGAAGCCGCGCCTCCATGCGCGGGTGAAGCCTGATGCCGGCGGCAGAGGCCAGTCGCTATTCGGCATGAACGCCCTGGTCGATTTCGACTGGCGGATCGCGATCGGCGAAGCCAATCTGAGCGAAACCGAATTTGCAGAGCTGCTGAGCCGCAAGGAGAAGCTGATCCGTTTCCGCGGGGAATGGGTTTATCTCGATCCGGCGCTGCTTGAGCAAATTCGCAAAATGATGGATAGCATCAGCCCGGATGAAGGCTTATCCTTGCAGGACGTGCTGCAGCTGCATCTGTTAAATGAAGCGGAGCAGGAGAAGCCTGCCGGACGTCAGCGTACCGGCGAGAACGATGCGGAGGATGACGAAGAGAGAGTGAAGCTGGAGGTTGAGCTGAATTCGCATCTCTTATCGCTCTTCAGGCAGCTAAGCCGGCCCTCCGAATTGACCGAGCTGCCCGTACCGGAAGGCTTGCGAGCACAGCTGCGCAGCTACCAGCGCGAGGGCTTCACCTGGCTTAGCTTCCTAAGACAGTTCGGACTCGGCGCCTGCCTGGCCGATGATATGGGGCTCGGCAAAACGGTGCAGTTTATTACCTACTTGCTTCAGCATAAGGAGGAGTCGGCCGCTCCGGCCCTGCTCGTCTGCCCGATTTCCGTGCTTGGCAACTGGCAGAAAGAGATCGACCGCTTCGCTCCCGAGCTGCGCGTGCTGCTTCATTACGGCAAAGGACGAATGACCGCCGAGACGATGCAGGCCGCCTTGCAGGAAACGGATGTCGTCATTACCTCTTACACGACGGCTCTGCTCGATCAGGAGTTATTGCAGGAAATTACATGGAGCGCGCTTTGTCTGGACGAAGCCCAGAACATTAAGAACGCGCAGAACAAACAGTCCGTCGCCATCCGCTCGCTCAAAGCGAGACACCGCATTGCGCTGACCGGAACGCCGATCGAAAACAGGCTGTCCGAGCTGTGGTCCATCTACGATTTCCTCAATCCCGGTTACTTAGGGAGCGCCCGCGGATTCCAGCATCGGTTCGCCGGGCCTATCGAGAAGCATCGCGACGAAGAACGGACCGCCCAGCTTCAGAGGCTTGTGAAGCCTTTCATGCTGCGCCGCAAGAAGAAAGATCCTAACATCCAGCTGGATTTGCCGGATAAGCTGGAGATGAAGGTCTACATTAACCTGACCGCCGAGCAGGTCGCCCTCTATGAGCAAGCGGTCAAGGATCTGATGGAGCGGATGAAGCAGCTCGAAGGAATCGAACGCAAAGGCGCGATTCTGGCTGCTTTGACCCAGCTGAAGCAGCTATGCGATCATCCTGTGCTGCTTACGAAGGAAGCGGCGCTCTCCGAATCCGCGCTCCAATCCGAGGAGCGGCGCGAGGCATTCATCTCGCGGTCCGCGAAGCTCGAACGGCTCGTCGCCATGGTCGACGAGCTGCGCGGCGAAGGAGATTCCTGCCTGATCTTCACCCAGTACGTAGGCATGGGCCGCATGCTGGCCGACATCCTTGGAACGCATCGGGGCGAGCCCGTGCTGTACTTGAACGGAAGCACGCCGAAGGCGGAGCGCGACAAGATGATCGACGCGTTCCAAGCTGCGGACGAAAACGGTCCCGGTATCTTCATCCTCTCGCTGAAAGCGGGCGGAGTCGGCCTCAACCTGACGGCCGCCAACCACGTATTCCATTTCGACCGCTGGTGGAACCCCGCCGTCGAAAATCAGGCGACCGACCGCGCCTACCGGATGGGACAAAAGCGTAATGTACAGGTGCACAAATATATTTCCCTCGGCACCTTGGAGGAGAAGATCGACGAAATGCTGGAAAGCAAGATGAGCCTGAGCGAGAACGTCATCTCCACCTCGGAGAACTGGATTACGGAGCTATCCAACGAGGAACTGCGCGACTTGTTTGCACTGCGGCAGAACTGGTGAGGAAACACAGATACGGAGTGAATCTGTATCTGGAGGCATGCGTTTTTGCAGAAGGATTCGCCGCGGCGGTGTCAGGCAGTTTAATTTAATTGATTTGCAAGTACGAGAGGCGGAAGGGACTACAGGTAGCTGTAATCCACTTTACTTATCCGCATCATCGCAAAACGAGCCCGCTCATTCGAGCGGGCTCTCCGTCTGTCCATTTGTCGCTATCTGCCTATAGATCGTTCAAGGTTCAGGGCCTGCTAACCGCCTTCAACGTATCCCTCTGGGACTGCTGCATTTGCTGGAGCGACTCCCTCATCTGCTCGATAATCTGCACCATTTGCTGCTGCAGCTGCTGCTGCTGCTGTTGAGACACATCTTCTTTCTTTTCCGCCGAGGACGCCGGGTCGCCCTGCGTTTCTTTCTTGGATTGCGAAGACTGCTGCGCGAGCGCCTCGGTCTTCTTATTTATTTCTTCCGCACTCTTGGTGATCTGGTCGATCTTCTCCTGCTGCTTGGAGAGCTGGTCGCCGAAGCCTTCCAGCTTACTCCGATCCGCAGCCGAGAACGCCACCGCATTGCTCGTCGAGTTGCCCATCGCGCCGCTGACCGCTTTGTAGACATCGTCGCTCATCATCAGTAAAATGCCGACCACCACGCCGACCGCCAACGTCCCTGCTGTCTTCAAGATCGATTTTTTATTCAAGGCGGTATCCCTCCCCAATTTATACTTCCAGTAATTTTACTATAGCTGAAGACGGCGAATTATTCTGTAATTCGCATCACCTAAATGCAAAAAAGGGCGCAGCAAACGGCAGCATGCCTTGGCCGGACTTGCTGCACACAGACTGCAAGATGCAGGACTAACAACAGATTCGAACGCCGGTACCATGATTTCAATCCACGCACCCGTGTAGGGTGCGACAATTTCAAAACCAACATTTAGGAGGCAATTACGATATTTCAATCCACGCACCCGTGTAGGGTGCGACAAAACAAGGGAGGGGGAGACCTATGACCCCGCAAATTTCAATCCACGCACCCGTGCAGGGTGCGACTTATGCAGATTACAGGTGATTTGATCGATACAACATTTCAATCCACGCACCCGTGCAGGGTGCGACTGCGGCAAAGCAAACAAATCTGCTGCTGTTAGACTAAAAAGTAGACACGGTGAACCGAGAATAGGATACAATCAACTTATCCGAATTTGAGGTGACCGTGATGAAAAAGAAAAGCTACGACAAAGAGTTCAAACGACAAGTCGTTCAAATGATTCAAGAGGAGGGGAAAGCCGTCCCTCAGGTGGCTAAGGAACTCGGTTTACATGACAATACCGTATACCGATGGGTAACCGAATTCAAGCAGGATGGGACACAAGCCTTCCCAGGTAGTGGCCAACTGAAGCCGGATGACAAGGCCCTGCGGGACCTGCAAAAGCGAATCCGTGAGCTAGAAGAGGAGAACGACATCCTAAAAAAAGCGATGCACTACTTTGCCAAAGACCGGCGCTGATCTTTCCATGGATCTATCTACACCGCTTCCAGAGCTGTGTTGCGAAGTTATGTGCGATCTTCAACGTATCCCGAAGCGGTTATTACCAGTGGACCCGACGTAAAGAAAGCAAGCGGGCTAAACGCCGGAGAAAGCTGGAGCGGCACATCCGCCGTATCTTCCTGGATTCCCGCCGCCTATATGGAAGTCCGAAAATCACACGGGTTCTTCACAAGCAAGGCATACGGGTATCAGAAAAGACTGTAGCCCGCATCATGAAGGAGCTCGGCTTGAAGTCCCGCACCGTCAAGAAGTACAAGGCCACGACCAACTCGAAGCACAGCTTACCGATTGCAGCGAATGTCCTCAATCGGCAGTTTCGGCCGGATGCCCCCAATCGAGCCTGGGTGACCGACATTACGTATGGTACGCCCAGCTAACAAGTTCCTCTAATGGAACAGGTTACTTGAGCATGTTTGGAATGCATGTTGAAATTTTTTTTACAGACATGCCCTTCTTCTGCTGTGAGAAGAAGTGAGCCGAAGCGGCGGTGACTTGCCGACACTGGTAAGGTGACGTAGTCCGCGGGAAATGGGGCTTGCGGCGAAGCGATTACGCCAAGATGAGTCTCTAGGCTGAGCATGGGAAGGTTGAGGAACACGAACCTATTAAACCGCATCTGAGGGTTGAAATGTCACCCCTGCCTACATCGCTTAACAGGCAGGTCGCGGCCTGAACTTCCGTTAGCCGAATTGACGGAATTCACGAATGTCGACCAAACATGTACGTTGGCCGACAGGGATTCACGAAGAGTGCTCAGCTAGATCGTAATGTCCGCGACGACTTGCAGATAGCAAGGATAAAGACTGCGATAGGCAGCCTAACCCATGCGTGGAGTCCAGCATGTGAACTGGGGAAAGTCTGCATAGATGCCAAGGGAGTGTGTGCCCCGACGCTATGCAGAATGACGGAGCCTCCGTAGTAGTCCGAGACCGGGAAAGCCGGTCACATGGCAAAGGGAGGCAGTTTAAGTGGTTTGCTTGGCTCATTAACTGACTTTAGTGAGGTGAAGACCTTTGATAATCAGTGAAATGCAAAGCAAACTGGCGACATGGTCAACAGAAAACGAGGAACGCAAGTTCGACCGACTTATCAGAATAATAGCTGACAGGTCTTGGCTAAGTGAAGCGGCTCGCATCACTCTCACTTCAAGCGGAGCTCGAACACCGGGCGTAGATGGCATAGACAAGCGCAGGATGGAAGCAATGCTTGATCTTGAACTGGAAACGTTACGCTATGAATTGCTGACCGGAAATTACTGTCCGCAACCTGCCAGGCGAGTCTATATCCCAAAAGCGAACGGCAAACTCAGACCGCTAGGTATCCCTTGTCTTCGAGATCGTATCGTACAAAGAGCGATGTTAATGGTTATGGAACCGATATGGGAAAGTGATTTTCACCCGGTATCCTATGGTTTCAGACCGGCGCGAAGCGTCCATCATGCTATTCGAACTGTCAAAATGCAATTGCAGGATGGGAATGAACAAACGAATTCCACTGCTGGTCGCTGGGTCATTGAGGGTGACTTGGCAAGTTACTTCGATACTGTTCACCATCGGTTACTCATGAAGGCTGTCCGTAAACGCATCTCTGATCAGAGATTTTTGTCCTTGTTGTGGAAGATGATCAAGTCAGGATGCGTGGATCATGGTTTATTTCGCGCTTCAAGCGAAGGAGTTCCGCAGGGCGGCGTCATTTCGCCGCTACTATCCAATATTATGTTACACGAATTTGATCAATGGATGGAAGCGAAATTTCTGAGTAAGAAGGTACGAAAAGATCGGTGGGCATGGAACTTTGGCATACAAAATAAGCGTCCTATCGCGATACGTGAAAATCGGCAATGGAAACCAGCGATTTCTTACTGTAGATATGCTGACGATTTCGTAGTTGTCGTCAAAGGGACCAAAGCGCACGCTGAGGTAGTCCGGGAGGCATGCCGGGAATTTCTCGAAGTTAAGCTAAAACTCACGTTAAATATGGATAAGACACATATTACACACGTGAACGACGGTTTCACTTTCCTTGGCCATCGGATTATTCGCAAACGAGGGTCCCGGGGGCGAATGCGCCCTGTCTCATCTATTCCATGGGAGAAATACCGCCGCTTTACTGAGAAATTAGTCAAACAACTGTCAGGGAATTACGGAATGAACAGGATGGACTTCGTTGAAAGTCTTAACCGACAACTTGCAGGATGGGCAAATTTCTACCAATATACTGACCATACAGCGACGATATTCAGCAAAGTAGATCGCACGGTATTTTGGAAACTCGGATACTGGCTTGCACGAAAGTACAAACGTGGCTTCCGATCGTTAATGCGAGAATTTGTCCGGTCACCAGAAAAGGGGAAAGCGAAAATCTGGATCCTGCAGGGGCAAAATAGTCGGGGATTCTATGGGACACTGGCGCTCAGACGACTAATAACCAGTCGAAAACGTTGGTTCACATGGAGAAATCCAGAAGAAAATCCCTACATTCTGCGTTCTGAGAAACGTCGTACAGTAGAATCATATTTTGACGAAGTCGCCTTTGCTTTGAGCAACACTTAAATGGAGAGCCGGATGCGCTGAGAGGTGCAAGTCCGGTTCGGGAAAGAGAGGTGGGGAGATAGTTCGACTACGCCCTATCTCTTATTTCACTCGCCACGGAAGAGGGATGGTTGTATTTGGCCAGCGTCATGGACCTCTATAGCCGCAAAATCATTGGGTTCCAGATGGGAGATCGCATGACAAAGGAACTAGTCATTCAAGCGCTGGATCGAGCTTATCATCAGCAGCGGCCCGGAGACAACGTGCTCTATCACTCGGACCGCGGCAGCCAATATGCCTCTCATGAATACCAGGCTCGTTTGAAGACCTACAAGATGAAAGGCAGCATGAGCCGCAAAGGAAATTGCTACGATAACGCGTGCATCGAATCCTTTCATAGTGTGATCAAGAAGGAATTGATCTACTTGGAAAAGTTCAAGACACGGGAACAGGCGCGCAAGCGGATCTTTGAATATATCACTTGTTTCTATAATGCCCAACGTATCCATTCCACGATCGGGTATCTAACTCCCAATGAATGCGAACGTATGTACCGTAAGACTGCCTAATTCTCTCGATTCTTTGTGTCTACTCTATTGACAGAGGTACACTGCCGCTAGAAAAGATTTCAATCCACGCACCCGTGCAGGGTGCGACGCTTGCCGCGAGGTGTTGTAGTAGTTCTGATCACGTATTTCAATCCACGCACCCGTGCGGGGTGCGACTGATAATGATTATGTGGTTCGACTGGCAAAAACTCATTTCAATCCACACACCCCGTGTGGGGTGCGACGGTTGCCATAAAGTTGCGGAACATCTGCCACATATTTCAATCCACACACCCCGTGTGGGGTGCGACAGCAGCTGCAGGATCTCTTTTCGTTTACTTTTCTTTATTTCAATCCACACACCCCGTGTGGGGTGCGACGTCATATTATTTTTGAGCACAGGCTGCAAAACAATTTCAATCCACACACCCCGTGTGGGGTGCGACTTGTATACCCGAGCAGCTGCTTTTATTCTCCGTTCGGCTCCTATTTCAATCCACACACCCCGTGTGGGGTGCGACTTAGCGAGGTCCTCCGGACTCTTAAACTTACCAAATTTCAATCCACACACCCCGCGTGGGGTGCGACGGAATGATCGATAAATTATTCCGGAAGCAAGGCATTTCAATCCACACACCCCGTGTGGGGTGCGACTTGCTTTTTTAACTTTTACACCCACCATTGCTAATTTCAATCCACACACCCCGTGTGGGGTGCGACCGGGAATGTATAACGGTGTAAAGACGGACTTGCAATTTCAATCCACACACCCCGTGTGGGGTGCGACTGGACTCTTGTTCCGTGTTGCTCAGCTTGACCCTTATTTCAATCCACACACCCCGTGTGGGGTGCGACACCGATTTTCAAAGGAAAATAGCCCAAAAAATTGTCCTTTTGATTTAATAATACGCCTATTCTCCCAAATAAGCCATAAGATTACAAATACTTTTACGATGTCGCTGACAACATTAGACTTCTATTTAGGTGCGAACCCCCCAGGAAATTCATGTGCGCTTCACATTCGCACTAAGATCAGATTTGTCCAGATCGCTTATCATATTACTCCATGGTGGAATCGTAAACCCGGGTGCTACAATACAACCAATCGATTTCTTGAAGGAGTGATTCAGGTGAGAATATTGACGGCGGAAGAAAAAAAGCATTATGATGAGCTGGGTTATGTGGTGGTTTCGGATTTTTTCTCAGTGAATGAGTTAAGCGAGATCAACAAGGAGCTGGACGGATGTGAAGCGCCAGTTCAATCAACGGGAGAGCATGAAGGATTTACGTACCAGCTCGCCATGCTGACCGATAAGACCAAGGCATTCGCTTATGACGAGCGGATTTTGACCCTGATCGAGGATATTGTGAAGCCCGGTATCTCCATCTTTTCCTCAAAGCTGTTGACCAAGCTGCCTCACAGTCCTTCCGTTTGCCACTGGCATCAGGATGACGCATATTACACGGAAGTGGTGAACAGCGATACCCGGATGTCGATATGGGTGCCGCTGCAGGATACCGACGAGAAGAACGGCTGTTTATGGATCGTTCCCGGAAGCCATAAGCAAGGCTTGCTGCCATACACCGTGAAAAATAACGGCACTTGCCGGAAAGCTTTGGTCGAGGAGCAGGTTGACTTGTCGAAAGCGGAACCGGTGCCGATGAAGGCAGGCTCTATCCTACTGTTTAACGCCCTCACGTGGCACTCTTCCAAAGGCAACGAAACGGATCAGATTAGACGGGCCTTTATCGTTTCGTATCAGGAGGCGACGGTGCCTGTCGGCCGGGGAAAACAGCACATTATTTTGCGGCCGGCGATCTAGGAAGCCTGAACTGATAAAAAGAGAAGCGCAAGCAAGCGGCCCCATTCCATTGAAGCATTAGCGCTAACTCGTTCGCCCTAACTCCCTGCTTCTCCAATCCGCTTGCGGGTTTCCATTTAGGAAAATCGGGGACAACAGCGAGCGGAAGGCGTCTCCGCTTGCTTGGCCTACTTTTCTCGCCGCGCTCCAAACAGACATGTTCCTTTTGGCAAGGAGAGACGATGCATTGATCAACGCGACCCAACTGGCCGATCATCTCCATAAATCCGTGTTCTCGGTCGCTTTTGCCGGAAATACGATACTTCCTGCGGGCACGCGCCAAGCGCCGTACGTTCATAATATTCATTCCATTCACTATATCGTAAGAGGCGCAGGCTATTACGTAATGAACAACGTCAAGTATGCGCTGGTACCCGGCGCCGTTATGGTATTCGTTCCCGAAACGACGTTCGAATGGACGATCTCGGATTCGGAGGACGTTGAAATCTACCATATCCGGTTCGACTACCAAATGTGCTACAAAGAAAAGCAGGAATGGCTGACTCGTTCATCAGGCACTTGGCTCGCGCCGTTGCGCGGCATGATTACGACCGTGCGGCCGGCCGAAGTGCGCAGGTGCTTCGATAAGGTATTCCGGCTGTGGAAAGCTTACGATCCCATCTCGCAATACCGCTGTAACTTGGCATTTCGGGAGCTGTGGCTCTCCCTGATCGACAACATGTACGATGCGCAGTACAGCAGCGACGCGGATTCGGCGATTCAGTTCACGTTCCGGTACATCGCCGACCATTTCCAGTCTCCGTTAACCGTGGAGCAGCTCGCCAAGTCAGCCGGACTCAGCACGGGCTACTATTCCCGGCAGTTCAAACGGCTTACGGGCTTCGCCCCAAAGGACTATATCATTCGCCTGCGGGTGACCAAAGCGAAGGAGCTGCTGGAGAGCTCCGGGCTCGCTTTGACGGAAATCTCCAAGCTGGTCGGCTATGAGGACGAATTTTATTTCAGCCGTATCTTTAAACGTATCGCCGGTATGACGCCATCGTCCTATGCGAAGCTTTCGCGCAAGCTGTAGATGCGCTTCCACGCTGTTTCACACACGCGGTCAAACCTGCAACAGGCTTCGAAAAGTACTAAAGAATAGGGAGCACGAGGCGGCATCGCCCGATGGGCCATAAATGAGAAATAAAGGATCTTCCATAGTCAGCGCAGCAATTACGCAACAAAGCACAGAGCGGTTTGCCGGTCTGTGCTTTGTGTATTTAAACCATAACTCCCCGCTCAAGATGCTCAGCTAATCTTTATCGAAGATTGGCCCGACGAACCGTACGCCAATCGCGCAGCCGCTCCATAACCGCTTGCAGGTTCCTTGCCGACAGTTGGAGCTGCAGCAAATCTTCTTGCTTGGACCGCCATACCGCTTGCTGCAGATCGATTTCCTTATGGACGACGGAACGGCAAGCTTCCAACTGTCCGTCCAATGCATCCTGCAGTTTATTCAAGAATGAGGCCGTTTGCTGCGGGGAAAGATCGCGGTTCAGCACTTCGGCGATCTGATCCCACAGCTCGCTCATACTATTGCGTTTTCAATCCACACACCCGAGCGGGGTGCGACTTTAAATGCCAAAGCGAATCGACCTTACGAACCAATTTCAATCCACGCACCCGCGCGGGGTGCGACGAGCTCTCCGACGGCGACCAAGTCACGGTGCTCACATTTCAATCCACGCACCCGCGCGGGGTGCGACTCCGATTTCCAAGGTGTATTAGCCCTAACGTTTATATCGTTTAATAATACACCCTATCTACCAAATAAGCCACAAGATATAGCGGCATCGGTATGAGCCGACGGCATCATTCGATTTCGCCTAGGTGCGAATCCCTCTGGAAATTCGTGTTCGCTTCACATTCGCACCACAGTATGGACCAACATCCATGCCAGAGTATAAGCATTCTTTATCGAATTACAATTAATGGAAGCACCCTTCAAAAAACCAGTAAAAGACACGAAGCAAACGCTCCGTGTCTCCATACAATTTTCCTACGATACTCAGCCAATCTCACTTCAAATGAAGCTCGATCACCGTGTCACGCTCATCCGGCAGCTTGGCGCCGGCCAGCGTAATGAACGCGCCGCTGTCGATGTCCGAGTATTCCTCGGCCATCCACGGCGTCTCCACCTTCAGCTCGGTTCCGTCCCGAAGCAGCCTCGCCTTGGCGATCTTGCCCTTCAAGCCTTCGAAATAGATCGGTCCGATCCCCCGATCGTATACATGGGCGTACAGCTTATTGTCGTTCTGCGTGTAGCGCCCCCACTCCGGCTTCGGTCGGTCGGCCGCGCCGCAGCCGTAAATGCTGCCGCCGTTCAAGCGCAGCCATTCGCCGACTTCCTGCAGCACGTCCAGCGTTTCGCGGCCGATTTCTCCTTTCGCGTCCGGGGCGACGTTCAGCAGCAGATTGCCGTTCTTGCTGACGCATTCGACCAGCGTGCGGATGACCTGCTGGGCCGATTTGTAGTTTTTGTCGGCGGAGTGGTAGCCCCAGTGGTCGTTCAAGGTGATGCAGGCCTCCCATGGCACGGGCTTGCCGTTCACGTCGACGATGCCGCCGGGAGGAATGATTTGCTCCGGAGAGAAGAAATCTCCGGCATACTCCTCCGGCTCGGCCGCGCGAATATTGCCTCCGAGCCGGTTATCGATGATGATGTCCGGCTGGATCGAGCGGATCATGCGGATAAGCTCTGTCGCCTTCCACTTTTCGCCGGTCATATTATCGTAGGAGAAATCGAACCACATGATGTCGATCTTGCCGTAGTTCGTCAACAGTTCCTTCACTTGTCCGTGCATGTAGGTCAAGTAGCGGTCGAAATCGATCGGCTTATCCTTCGCCGCCTCGTTGTCCCGATCCGGATGAGCCTTGTCTCCGTAGCCGGGATAATCGTCATGATGCCAGTCGATGATGGAATAATACAACCCGACGGCGAGTCCTTCCGCGCGAAAAGCGTCGATATATTCGCGGACGAGGTCGCGCCCGGCCGGCGTATTCGTCGCTTTGAAGTCCGTCAGCTTGCTGTCGAACAGGCAGAAGCCGTCATGATGCTTCGTCGTCAGCACCGCGTACTTCTGCCCGGCGGCCTTGGCCGCTTTGGCCCATTCTCTGGGGTTATAGCGGGAGGCGTCGAACTCGTCGAAATAAACTTTGTACTGCTCATAGCTCATCCGCTCGTTGCCCCGAATCCATTCTCCTCGGGCAGGAATCGAGTACAAGCCCCAATGAATGAACATCCCGAACCGGTCTTGCAGAAACCAGCGGGTTCTTTGCTCCCTCGTGCTCATAGATCTAATCCAACCTCCTTCTCCATTCAAAGTCGATTACGATTGATGAAACAACGCCGCCGCGCCGATCAAGCCTACGTCATCCTGTAAGCCGGCGGGGACGATCTCGAACGTGCCCCGGTACGGCTTCATGACCAGCTTCTCCGTCTGCTCGCGCAGCGCGGGGAACAGCTGGTCGCCGGCCTTGCTCACGCCGCCGCCGACGACGATCCGGTCGGGATTGAACGTATGGACCGCGTTCGCCAATCCAAGCGCCATATAGTGGACCGCCCGGTCTACCACCTGAACGGCGACTTCATCCGCTTGCTTATACGCTTCGAACACATGCTTCGCGGACACCGGTTCGCCGCAGGCGGCGGCCAATTCCGCAATCGCGGAAGATTTGCTCTGCATGAATGCCAGCGCCGCATCGCGGATAGCCGTTCCGGAAGCGAATACCTCCCAGCAGCCCCGGTTGCCGCAGCTGCAGGCGGGTCCGTCCGGCTGGATGATGTTATGTCCAAGCTCTCCGGCAAAAGAAGTAGAACCGAGCATCAGCTTGCCGTCCAGTACGATACCGGCTCCGATCCCGGTGCTGAACGTCACGTACACCATATTCTCCGAGCCTTTGCCCGCTCCCCGGACATATTCGCCCCAAGCCGCCGCATTCGCGTCGTTCACGACCTGCACGTCCACGCCGAGCGCTTCTCCCATCCACTTCTTCAAAGGAACCTGCTCCCATTCCGGGAGATTCGTGCCGTGCAGCACGATGCCGTCCTTGCTGTTCACCGCTCCCGGCGAGGCCAGCCCGACGCCGGATAACGGAAGTCCGCGCGCGACGGAACGGATCATTTCGATCATCCGCTGCACGACTTCCTTCGCCGTACGCGCGTTGGCGGTTTCCATCCGCTCACGGCCCAAGATCTCTCCCTTCGAATTGAAAAGAGCGGCGGCGATCTTCGTTCCGCCCAGATCGATGCCTACTACGTATTGTTCTGTGTTATGCAACATAATTCACCTTTTTTCAAAATCTATGATCAGCCGAATCTAAGAAGGCTGTCGGATAAGGCCCGCAGCCGCACGGGATCGATCGGCGCCAAGCCCGATCGGCCGATGCGAACCGCGGAGCCGAAATGAACTTCGGGTACTCCGGTTTGTTCAATGAAAGCTTCGACGACCTCGGGAGTGAGCCCGTTGCCCGCCAGGATGCGCAGCGTCGTCCCTTCCGCCGCTTCGACGAGCCTGCGAATCGCAGGCGCCGCCTCGGGAGCCGGGCGAAGCCCGCCCGACGTCAGCACGCGGGTAAAGGAAGGATAGCGAAGCAGCGTCCGCAGCCCTGCGAGCTGATCCTCCAGCTCGTCGAAAGCCCGGTGGAACGTCACCTGCAGCCCTTCCGCCCACGGAAGCATCGCTTCCAGCGCCCGCTCGTCGATCCGCCCTTCCGGCGTCAAAGCGCCGACGACAATGCCGGCCGCTCCCGCGGAAGCGATCGCCTGAATCTCGGCGATCATCGTCTCCAGGTCATACCGGTCATATACAAAGGAGCGGCTGTGCGGCCTGACCATTACATGGACCGGTATGCGAACCGCCTGGACGACTTGACGGACCAATCCGATGCCCGGCGTCAAGCCGCCTTCCGTAATGGCCGTAATTAATTCCAGACGATCCGCGCCGCCGGCCTCCGCCTTCAGCGCATCGTCCATACAAGTGGCGATCACTTCCAATTTCATTGCGAATCCTCCCGCTCTCCCCGCTGATGCTCCCGGGCATACTGAACCGCGTAATCCGCCAGCAGTCTCGCCCCGTATCCTGTAGCTCCCGCTTCGGCGTAGCCCGTATCCTGCTTGTACTGCACCGTTCCCGCCATATCGATATGAACCCAGCCCATCGATTCGGCGACGAAGCGGCGAATGAACAGCGCCGCGACAATCGCGCCCGCAAGCGTCGACGTGCCTACGTTGCGCAGATCGGCGTAATGGCTCTTCAGCTCCGACTCGTATTCGTCCATCAGCGGCATCGGCCAGAGCCGCTCTCCGTTGCGCTCGCCGATCTCGACCAGACGGCGCGTCATCCCCGAGTCGCCCCAGATGCCCGCGATGCCGAGCCCGAGGGCGTCTCCCACATTGCCGGTCAATGTGGCAATGTCGATCGCCTGCGCCGCGCCGAGCTTGGCAGCGTGAATCAAGGCGTCCGCCAGCACGAGCCGCCCTTCGCCGTCCGTATTCGCCACTTGAACGGTCAATCCGTTCGGGTAGCGAATGACGGTCGACGGCAGCGCAGCGCGGGCGTCCGGCACATTGTCCGCAACCGCGATCAATGCGGTGACGCTGGTTTCCGCGCGCTGCCGGACGAGAATGTCCAGCGCGCCGATGACTGCCGCCGCCCCGCCCATATCCATCCGGGCGTCGCTAATGTCACGCCCCGTCTTGGCGTTCATACCGCCCATGTCGAAGGTGACCGCCTTGCCGACCAGCGCCAGCATCGGCGCCTTGGCGTCGGCGCTCCCTTCGTAGCGCAGCTCGATCAGCGCCGGAGCGTGCTCGCTCCCGGCGCCGACCGTCAGCAAGCCGTTCATGCCGCGGTCCGCCAATTCCTGCCCGCGGTACACGCGGATACCGACGGGCTTATCCCGGAACAGCTCCAGCGTCCACTCGACGAATGTGTCCGGATTCAGCGTATCCGGCGTCTCGTTCACCCAGTCTCGCGTCAGATTGGCGCCTTCCGCCCGATGACGGGCGGTTCCGATAACCGCCTCCAGCTCGGAGCGCGAAAGTTCGGCCCAATCTTCCGAACGAAGGTTCAAGCTAACGTCGCCGCTGATCCTCGTCGCGTTCCGGTACTTATCGAACCGGTACAGGCCGAGCAGCCAGCCTTCGATCCAAGCCTGCAGCCACTCGGCCGCCTCCGCCGGGCGCTCCCCGCTCGCGCTTGCGCCGTCGGCCGCGCAGCCGCCTCGGCTGCGAACGAGCGTCCCGCCGCTGCGCCCTTCCAGCAGCAGAGCGCGAGCCGCCGTCCCGCCGGCGCGGCGAATCCGCTCCAGCGTCTCCTGCCCGCGCTCTCCCATCCCGAGAGCGAGCGCATCCGTCTCGCCTTCCGCGCGTCCGTACAGCCAAGTAACCGTCCCCGGCCGCTTGCGGGCTTCGCCGAGCGGGTACAAGAACGCTTCTCCCGCATAGGAAGGATAGAGCAGCACTCCTGCCGATTCAGCCTTATCGATTGTAATATGCATTTCGATCCCTTCTTCGCCGTTAATGGAATTACCTTGCATTTCTCATCATCTCTTCATCGTATAAATGACAAGCGACCTGATGTCCCGGTTCGACCTCGCGGAATACCGGCACGTTTTGCCTGCAAATGTCCATGCAGGAAGGACAGCGGGTATGGAACCGGCAGCCGGACGGCGGATCGACCGGGCTCGGCAAATCGCCCTTCAGAATAATCCGCTCCCTCTTCTGGCTCGGGTCAGGGACCGGCACCGACGAGAGCAGCGCCTGCGTATAAGGGTGAAGCGGCCGCTCGTAGAGCGTATCCTTATCCGCCGTCTCCACCAGCGCGCCCAAGTACATGACGCCGATGCGGTCGCTAATATGCTCCACGACGCTTAAGTCGTGGGAAATGAACAGATACGTCAGGCCGTACTCTTCCTGAAGATCCTGCAGCAGGTTCAACACCTGCGACTGAATCGACACGTCGAGCGCCGATACGGGCTCATCCGCCACGATCAGGCTCGGCCTCACGGACAGAGCGCGGGCAATGCCGATCCGCTGCCGCTGCCCGCCGCTGAACTCATGAGCGTACCGCTCGGCGTGAAAGCTGCTCAAGCCGACCGTCTCGAGCAGCTCATGCGCCAGCTGATCCCGCTCCTTCGTGCTGAGCTTCGTATGAATGATCAGCGGCTCGGCTACGAGCTCCTTCACCTTCATCCGCGGATTTAGCGAAGCGTAAGGGTCCTGGAACACCATCTGCATATCCTTGCGGAGCGGACGCATCTGATGATCGTTAAGGGCGGTAATATTTTGCCCGTTAAACCATACTTCCCCGCCGTTCGGCTTGAGCAGCCGGGTGATCAAGCGCCCTGTCGTCGACTTGCCGCAGCCGGACTCGCCGACGAGGCTGAACGTTTCCCCTTTGCGGATCGCAAAGGTAATGCCGTCGACGGCGCGTAAATATTTGTCGGAGCCAAGCCAGCCTTTTTTGATCGTAAACGATTTCTGCAATCCTTTGACTTCTACCAGCGGCGTCTCCATCATGCGCCTTCTCCTCCTTCCCGCTGATCCGATTCCGTCAGCCAGCAGCGGCTTTTGCGGCCCGTCTCTCCTTGGACAGGCAGAAGCTGCGGCTCCTGCGCGGCACAGCGCTCCATCGCATGCGGACAGCGCGGCGCGAATTTACAGCCCGGCGGCATGGCGCTAAGGTCCGGGACGTTCCCCGGAATGGAATCCAGACGGCGCACCTTCTGGCGCAGCTTCGGAACGGAATGAATCAGGCCCTGCGTGTACGGATGCTGCGGCCGTTCGAACAAATCCCGCACCGAGGCCTCTTCTACGACCCGGCCTGCGTACATAACGACAACGCGGTCGCACATTTCGGCCACGACGCCGAGATCATGCGTAATGAGCAGCATCCCCATCTCCTGCTCTTCCTTCAGCCGCTTCATCAGATCGAGAATTTGCGCCTGAATCGTTACGTCGAGCGCCGTCGTCGGCTCGTCGGCAATAAGCAGCTTCGGGCCGCAAGCCATCGCCATCGCGATCATGACCCGCTGTCTCATCCCGCCGGAGAGCTGATGCGGATAATCGTCCGCCACTTCCTCGGCCCGAGGAATGCCTACCAGCTTCAGCATATGAACCGCATGCTCGCGCGCCTTCTTGCGGCTGTAGCCGAGATGCAGCATAATCGGCTCTTCGAGCTGCCGGCCGATTCGCAGCACCGGATTGAGCGAGGTCATCGGCTCCTGGAAGATCATCGCCAGCTCGTTGCCGCGAAACCGCCGCATCTCCTTCTCGCTCAGGGCAGTAAGGTCCGTGCCTTCAAACCGCACCGCGCCTGCGGCGATCCGTCCCGGCGTATCCTTCAAGAGGCGCATAATCGACAGGGAGGTCACGCTTTTGCCGCAGCCGGATTCGCCGACAAGTCCCAGCACTTCGCCTTTATTTATATGGAAGTCCACGCCGGACACCGCCATTACGCTTCCGCCGTCGCGTCGGAACTCCGTTTTCAATCCTTGCACTTCAAGCAATGTAGGCGTCACGATTCCGGCCCCCTTTAATTTTTCGTCTTGGGATCAAGCGCGTCGCGCAGGCCGTCCCCAACCAGATTAAAAGCAAGTACAGTCAAAAAGATCGCCGCCCCGGGAATGTACACAATATGCGGAGCAATGCTCAAATAATCGCGCCCCATGCTCAGCATGGCGCCCCAGTCCGGCTCGGTCGGCTTCGCGCCCATACCGAGAAAGCTTAATGAGGATGCGGCCAAGATGGCGCCGCCGATTTTCATCGTCACATTGACGATGACGCTCGGAACCGTCTCCGGAAAAATATGCTTCCATATAATACGCCCGTTTTTGGCCCCCATCGAGCGGGCCGCCTCGACGAACAGCGTTTCTTTGGCCGACAGCGTTACGCTGCGAATGATCCGCGCGAACGACGGGATGCCGAACACCGCGACGGCAATGACCACGTTGGACAATCCCGGTCCCAATATCGCGACGATTCCGATAGCCAGCAGCAGATCGGGGAAAGAGAACAGCACGTCGCTACTGCGCATAATGAGCCGGTCCAGCCAACCGCCGTAATAGCCGCTGAGCAGGCCGAGAATCGTACCGAACACCGCGGCGATGAGCACGGCGCTCAAGCTGACCGACAGCGTTAAGCGGGTGCCGGCAATGAGACGGCTCATAATATCCCGGCCGTATTCATCCGTTCCCGCCCAGTGGGCTCCCGAAGGGGTAGACATGAGCGCGTCGTAATCCGGCTCGTTCGGATCAAACGGCGTCAAGTACGGTCCGAACAATGCGACAATCGCCAGCAGTACGATGAAAATCCCTGCCGCCAGCGATAATCTCTGCTTGCAAAACTTGCTGAAAAACGCCGCCGCACGGCCTTTGGCGCGCTTCGGCTTCAGCGCCTCTGAGGGCTCGGAGGAACCGGCCCCGATGATCGTCGAATTGTTGTTCATCATATCTCCTCCTAGTTCGACGCATACCGGATTTTCGGATTCAGCACACCGTACAGCATATCGACGATAAGATTAATTAGTATGAATTGCGTGGCAAAGAGCAGCAGCAAAGCCTGAATTACCGTGTAATCCCTGAACGCAATGGAATCGACGAGCAGCCTGCCGAGCCCCGGAATACTGAATACGGTCTCGACCATCACGGAGCCGCCCAGCAAAAATCCGAACTGCAGACCGGCGACGGTGACGACTTGAATGAGCGAATTGCGCAAAGCGTGACGGCCTACGACGACGAATTCTCTGAGTCCCTTCGCGCGGCCGGTCCGGATATAATCCTCCCGCATCGTTTCGAGCATCGAGGATCTGGAGAACCGGGCCAGCATCGACATGATGCCCGCTCCAAGTGTAATCGAAGGAAGCACGTAGGAGCTCCAGGAATCGACCCCGCCGGTCGGGAACCAGCCCAGCTCGACGGAGAATATTTGAATGAACACCAGACCGAGCCAAAAGCCCGGAACCGAAATCCCCGAAATCGCGGTCAGCATCCCGGCATAATCCGGCCACCGGTTACGGTTGACCGCCGAGATCGTACCGATCAGAAGTCCGATAACCAGCGCCCACCCGAGACTCAGAAAAGTAAGGATCACGGTCGGCATAAATCTGCTCTTCAGCATGTCGGACACCGGCAGCCCGGAGCGGAGCGAATCGCCTAAATCGCCGTGCAGCAGCTTGCCCATGTAATGGATATATTGCTGCCACAGCGGCAGGTTCAACCCGAGCTGCTCGCGAATGCCGTTAATTTCCTCCAGCGTGGCGTCCTTGCCCGCTACGAGCCGCGCCGGATCACCTGGAATTAAATGGATGAACATAAAGACCAGCACCGATACGACAAACAGCAGCGGAATGACACCAAGAAGTCTTTGTAGCGCGTATCTCCCCAAGCGAGAGAGCCTCCCTTCATTAAGACAAGTACATGACAGGGGCCGCTCCTGTAGCAATCTTCAGAGACGGCCCCTGCATCTTTTTTATAGAGCGGATGTTACTGCTTCACTTCGGCGCCTCGTACGCTAATGGAGCCGTCCGGGAATACTTTGACGCCGTCCAGGTAAGAGCGCTTGCCGGAAATGACTTGGTCTACGCCCATGAACGCCCACGGAGCGTCTTCCCAAATTTGCTTCTGAATATTGGCATAGATGGAACCGGCTTGCTTCGGATCGATCGCTTTGTTCGCATCGGCGATCCATTTGTCGACGTTATCGTTTTTGTAATACGCCGTGTTCGAGCCGGCAGGAGGGAACATTTCGCTGCTGAACAGGCCTCTCGTCGCGCCGTCCGCATCGCCGGAAGACGGGGACCAGCTGACGTACCACATTTGAATTTTCGCTTCTTGCGGCGTTTTGGCCGAGTTGATTTGCTGCGACAGCGTGCCGCCTTCCATCGATTTCACTTCCAGCTTGATGCCGACCAGCGCCAGCTGCTGCTGAATGAACTGCATCCCTTTCATTGTCTCGGAATCGTTCTCGCCCCAAATTTCGGCCGAGAAGCCGTCAGGATAGCCTGCTTCGGCTAGCAACTTTTTCGCTTTTTCCACATCGTAATCATAGCCGGTTTGCTTGGAGTAATACTGCGTCTTGGAGGACATCGAAGAGTCCAGCTTCGCGCCCAGACCGGATTTAACGACCTTAATATAGGCGTCCTTGTTAATCGCATAATTGATCGCTTGACGAACTTTCACATCGTCGAACGGCTTCTTCATCGTGTTCAACGTCACGTAACGGACGATCGTCGAATCGATCTTGTCAATGACGATATCCTTCTGGCCCTGTACCTCGGACACTTGCTCCGTCGGCATCGGATAAATAAAGTCGGCTTCTCCCGTCTTCAGCATCGCGATCCGCGATCCGTTCTCCGGTACCGGCTTGAACGTTACGCTGTCAACCTTCGGCAAATCCTTTTGCCAGTAATCCGGATTTTTCACGACGACCAGCCGGTCGCCCTGCACCCATTCCTTAAATTTGAAAGGACCTGTGCCTACCGGACTTTTCCCGATGCTATCGCCCTGCTCCTTCAGCGCCTTCGGGCTGACCATCAAGGCCATCGCCATTTTGTTCAGAAACGCGTTGTACGGTTCGCTGAGCGTTATGACCACCGTCTTGGCGTCCGGAGCCGCAACGTCCTTCACTTTGGCAAAGCTTTTGCGCAGCTTCAAGTTGTTTTTCTCGTCACGGATGCGGTCGAGGTTGATTTTCACCGCTTCGGCGTTGAAATCCGTACCGTCGTGGAATTTAATATTCGGCTTAAGCGTAAACGTATAGGTCAGACCGTCCTCGCTAATTTTGTAAGCATCGGCCAGCACGGGCACGACATTCATATTTTCGTCAAAGCCCATCAAGCCTTCATACATCGTTCTTGCGCCGGAAATCGAGTGAGTGTCGCTCGTGTTGTGGGGGTCCAGCGTAATAAAGTTGGCATTGATGGCGATCACGACGTCCTTATTGTTTTTGGAGACCGCCTTGGTATCTTCGCTTTTGCCGGCGCCTGCATTATTTTTACCGGCATCGCCTCCACAGCCCGCAGCTACAACCGCAACGATCAGCAGCAGCATGAGCGCCGACCATGTTCTTCCTTTAACCTTCATTGATTTCACTCCCCAAAAATTTGTTTGTATTAGAATCGCTCCGTGCCCCGGGCGGTTTAAAAGCCGGTGAACCGCAGCCGCCGGAGGAGGCGAAGGCTCCCGTTAAAGGCAGCGCATCCGAATCCTCAGGCCGCTTGTTCCCCGCTTTTACAAACATACGCAGGATTAGGAGGTTATTCTTCGGTTAAGCTTTCAGATCGAACACGGCGCGGCGGAATCCCACTTCCGTGCCCCCGTCGTTGACGATCGTATTCGGCACCAGCTTATACAGCCGGTCGATCGTCTCCTCGTTGCCGTACCCGAGCCGCTCCAAAATCGATGCGATGATGCACGGCCATACCTGCTCGGAGCCGTCGGAAACCTTCAGCGAAATGCCGATCCTTTCTTGTCTCAGCCCGATGCCGTACACCCCTTTCGCCCCGCCTTTGGCCGCCAGATTCGCATCCTTCAGCAGCTCGGAGCAAACGAATCTCGTATCCGCGATCATATCCGGATATTCATTCATGAGCCGGGCTATCCGGCCCGCAGCATCTCGCGTGTCCGCATCCGCGATCAGATCCGGACATGCCAGCTTCAAGAAGGCGTAAGCGATGCGGCTCAATGGAAGCGCAAAGATCGGCAGTCCGCAGCCGTCAACGCCTTGCGGAATCGAAGCTTCGGGAACCTCGGCGATGTAAGCCAGCGTCTGTACGATCTCCTTCTGAACGGGATGCTCCGGGTCGTAATAGGTGTGCTCATCCCAGCCCATATGCTTGCAGAGCGCGATCATCCCCGTATGCTTGCCCGAGCAGTTGTGGAAAATGCGCCGCTTCGCCTCATGGGCCCAATATCGCTGCGCCTTGGCGTCTTCGTTCAGCGGATATGTCGCGCAGCAGTGAAGCGCCTCCTCGTCTATGCCGATCTTGTGCATCATCGATTCCAGCGCGTCGATATGAAACGCTTCTCCGCGATGCGAGGCGGCAAGCAGCGCCGTCTCGCGGCCGGTCAAACCGTACGCTTCGTCAATGCGGCGTTTCATGGCCGGTATCGCCTGGAACGGCTTGGCCGCCGACCGCAAAAACGTCATATGCTCCGGGTCTCCCGCCGAGTACAGCAGCCTGCCCTTCTCATCGACGATCGTAACCGCCCCGTAATGGACATTCTCCAGCACGCCGCCCCGGTATTCTTCAACTAACGGTATAAATCCCATTCTGCTCCCCCCTGAATTCACCTTTGCAATTCGATGCTCCATCCTGCCTCTTAACCGGCTTCATTCATCCGATACCGAAGCCTCGTGCGGCAAGCCGCCGCTACTCGCTACTCCAGCGCGAAAAAGCAGTTTTGCGACATCAGACCCGAGCCGATTACGACGCCCTGCTCATTGAGCTCCGACCGCATAATCGCGAAGGTCCCTCTGAGCGGCTCCCACACGAATCTTGTAAAGCATAGCTCGACCACTTCCTCGTAAATTTCCGGGAATTTGTCCGCCAGCTCGCCGCTTAAAATAACGCTGTCCGGGTTATACATGCAAACGACGTTATTTATCGTAATCGCCATGTACATCAGCGCGCGTTCGACCAAATAGACCGCCCAGCGCTCCCCAGCGCGCCTTGCCTCGAACAATTCCTCAATGGAGCGGACCGGGCGAATCTTGTTTGCCTCCGACAGCAGCGAGTTAATATTGATAAACGTTTGAAGGCAGCCCGCCTTCCCGCAATCGCACATCATCCCGTTCGGGTCGATCGTCGTATGTCCGATTTCGCCGGCGCTGTTCGTTTTCCCCCGATAAATTTCCCCGTCGACGATAAGCGCGGAGCCCACACCGTTGCCGAAGCCGAGCAGAGCGGTACGGTTCGATCCGATGGCGGCGCCTTTCATATGCTCGGCAAGCGCCTTCACCTTCAGCTCGTTGTCGATCGCGACATCGTAACCGGTAATCTCCTTGAGCCGTTCGGCCAGACGAACGTTCTTCCATCCGAGCTGCACGGAGAAGATCACGACTCCCGTATCGTTGTCCACAATCCCCGGCAGTCCGATGCCGATGCCGATCAAGCGGGCGCAGTCGATCTGATTCGATTTCGTCAGACGATCGATCTCGGCGCCGATGCGCTTAAGCGTAACCTCCGCGCTTTCATCCGCAGACCGGGGATAGGTGTCGCCGGCAACGACATTGCCTTGAATATCGACAATGCCGATCTTGATCTGGTGCCGGTCCAGCTCGACGCCGACCGACAGCACCGCGGCATCCACCATCGCCAGCAGCGTCGACTTCCTGCCGAGCCCGGCGGATACTTGCTCCGTTTCCAGTAAATACCCCTCTTCCGTCAGCTCGCCTACAATGCGGCTTACCGTTGTGGGGCTCATCCCGGTCTGCTTGGCGATAGCAGCGCGGGAGATCGGCTGCTGATGCTTGATGATTTCGAAGACCGTCAACCGGTTTTGCCGTTTCATAAAATCCTGATCATGCTTTTTCACTGGCCATCTCCCTTTTATTTTCTTCAGTGAATTAATTAAAGGCATTTATTATCGTTTACCAAGGGAAAAACCGCATTTTATTAAGAAAATATGTTATTTTTCCGGTTATATTCTCCATTGATATTAATAATAAAGGATAACTTCAAGGGATGTCAATATAAATAACACAATTCATTTCAAGAAAATATCCCAAGTAAATGTAAGCGATTTATATGGATTCATTTGGTTGATGAAAGGGTGTTCATAAATTAATATGACACAAACGTGACATAATCGAGCTTGAGGGATGCAAAATCCGCCGTTCGAGCTTCGAACGCCTTCCGGAATGTTAGATTTATGTACATAAAGGTCATCATGATCCTTTTGTC
Organism: Paenibacillus doosanensis; assembly: GCF_025060755.1. GTDB lineage: Bacteria > Bacillota > Bacilli > Paenibacillales > NBRC-103111 > Paenibacillus_S > Paenibacillus_S doosanensis. The sequence goes on along the minus strand of NZ_JANYUY010000065.1, from coordinate 964 downwards.
TTTCTTTCTCTTAAACCCAACGCTCAAAATTTGTAATTTCAGGTTATTAGACCTATAATCTACTATAACAATTTCATAAATTAACCATTTGTGATTTCACTCACTGATTCTCAAGGCCTAATCCTCTATGATGTAAGCAACTTCGATAGAAGCGGAGTGATTAACAAAAAACGGAATTTCCCGCTATCCAATAGTAAACGACCCGAAACAACAAGAGAGGGGAACTTGCAATGAAGCTATCTATCGGTAAAAAAATGTTCGCCGGATTTTTTGTCGTATTATTTATTCTGGCGATAACAGTAACGATCGCTTATTTCCAAATTTCAGCGGTGGACCGTTCTTATACGGTACTAATCGAAGATAAAGCCCAAAAGCTGATTATGATCCAGGAATTGAATTGGGCGATAAAAAAGGAACAGGCCGAGCTTCGCGAATACTTGCTGATCGGCGACGAAGCGGCGCTGAAGAGCTTTAACGACAGTCACAGCCAATATTTAAGCATGAGCAAAGCTTTGGGAGACATTATCGTCATCTCCGACGCCAAGAAGCTGTTTCAAGAGATGGATCAGCTGGAAGGGCAATATTATCAACTGGCGAACAGGGAAATTCAATTGAAGCAGCAAAACAAAACGGAGGAATACACCAACCTTCTGCTCACGGAAGGCCGCGACACGATCCAGAAGTTCGATAAAAAAATCGACGAGCTTACAACCTTCCAGCAAAACATCTTAAAGAACGGCAATGAAGAAACGTCGTCCAAGGTTACCTCTATTAAAAAGTGGATGATGCTGATGGGGTTATTGGCCGTGCTGCTCGGCGTCATTATCGCCTTCTACATAGGGCTTGCTGAACGGGTCGCAATTTACGGCATCACGGGTAAGCGGAATGAGAGGGTCGACCAGAGCCATTGCAAAAAAGGCAAAAAGAGAACCCGGAGTCTCTTTTCGAGGTTCATGACTAGCAG
>NZ_JANYUY010000064.1 GCF_025060755.1 Paenibacillus doosanensis | reverse complement strand
GGAGCGCTGTCCGCCGCGGCCGGCTTCGGCGCGCTCGGCACGCGCCTTGCGGGCGGGCGGCGCTGGCTGCGCGCCGCGCCGGCGCTTGCGCTGCTGCTCGGCGCAGCGCTCGCGGGCCTGTGGCTGCTGAACGCCGGGGCAGCCACAGGCGGCGCGGCCGATCGGCAGAGCCATATCGGCCGTGCCTTCGAGACGCTGCTCCAGGGGCGGCTCGACGTGATCGGCGCTATCATCCTGCGCAAGCTGCAGATGAATGCGCATCTGCTTGCGGTCTCGGCCTGGAGCAAGGTACTGCTCACCGGCCTGGCCGTCATGGCGGTGCTGGTGCTGCGGCCCCGCGGCCGGGTGCGCCGCTGGCAGCGGGCTTACCCGTACCTGATGCACGGGTGCGCAGCCAACGCCATCGGAGCGATCGCGGCGCTCCTGCTC
>NZ_JANYUY010000063.1 GCF_025060755.1 Paenibacillus doosanensis | reverse complement strand
AACGATTCCGGCATCGTCGCCGCGGCGACGATGATTGTATACGGCAGCGTGCCGCTCCTGCTGCTCAAATTAGAAGGCGCCTGATTCGCTCAGGCGCCTTCGGTTTATTCCGCCAGCTGTTCCCACTGCTCATAGCAGCCGGCAAGCCGGTTCTTGCGATCTTCGATCGCTTCATTCGTTTGTTGGACGCGGACATAATCGTTATACACTTCCGGACTGGCGAGCTCGGTCTCCAGCGCGGAGATTTCCTCCTCCAGCTTGGCGATCTCCTGCTCGAGCTGTTCCAGCTTGCGCTGCTTGGAGCGTTCCTCCCGCTTGGCTTGCTTGTTGGCCTCATAGTTATTCTCGGCGGCCGGCTGGGGTGCGGCGGACGATTTGCCCGCGTTTGCGCTGCCTTTGCTTTTTGCCGCTTCGGCGGCGAGCCGCTGCTGCTCGATCTCGGCAAGCTCCTGCTTTTTTTCCACATAGTCGTCATAGTTGCCCAAATAGGAGGTCACGCCGTCACGGCTTAATTCGAGCATCGATTCGGCCATTTTGTTCAGGAAATAGCGGTCATGGGAAATGAAGAGCAGCGTACCTTCATAGTCGATCAGCGCCGATTCCAGTACCTCCTTGCTGAACAAATCCAGATGGTTGGTAGGCTCGTCGAGAATCAGCACGTTGGCTTTCTCCAGCATCAGCTTGGCCAGCGAGACGCGGGCTTTTTCGCCGCCGCTGAGCGCGGCGATTTTTTTGAACACATCCTCGCCGCTGAACAAAAAGCTGCCGAGCACGGTGCGTATGCGCGCCTCTTCCAGATTCGGGAACGCATTCCACACCTCGTCCAAAATCGTGTTGTTCGGGTTCAGCCCTTTTTGCTCCTGGTCGTAATAACCGATACGGACGTTGGTTCCCCAGCGAACGTCGCCATTGTCAGGCTGCTGCGCGCCGATGAGCGTCTTCAGCAGGGTCGTTTTGCCGATTCCGTTCGGGCCGATCAAGGCGGCGGTATCGCCGCGGCGCAGCTGGAACGACACGTCGCGCAGCAGCGGCTGCCGGCCGTCATAAGAGACGGAGACATCGCTGACCTGCAGCACTTCCTTGCCTGACGTCTGCTCCACCTCGAAGGCGAAGTGAGCCCGTTTCAATTCGCCGAGCGGCTTGTCCAGACGATCCATTTTCTCCAGCGCTTTGCGGCGGCTTTGCGCCCGCTTGGTCGTGGAAGCGCGCACCAGATTGCGCTGCACGAATTCCTCCATCTTGGCGATTTCTTCCTGCTGCTTTTCGAACTGCTTCAACTGAATCTCATATTCGGCCTGCTTGGTTTCGACATAACGGGTGTAGTTGCCGGTGTAACGCTTCGAGGTCGTCCGCTCGATTTCGTAAATGGCCGTAACGAGCGCATCGAGAAAATACCGGTCATGCGAGACGACGAGAATGGAACCGGAATACGAACGCAAATAGCCTTCAAGCCAAGTCAGCGTTTGAATGTCCAGATGGTTGGTCGGCTCGTCGAGGAGCAGCAGGTCCGGCGCCTGCAGCAGCATTTTGGCCAAGGCGAGACGCGTTTTTTGCCCTCCGCTCAGCGTGTTTACCAGCGTCTCCGGAGCAAAGCCGCCGAAGCCCATGCCGTGCAGGATGCCGCGGATGCGGGCCTCCGCTTCGTAGCCGCCCCGTTCCTTGAACCATTCCGATAAGGAAGCGTAACGCTTCATCGTATCTTCGGTCAGCTTCTCGTCCGCCAGCACCTCGGGGGCGGACATCATCGACTCCAGCTTGCGCAGCTCCTGTTCCGCCTCATCCAGATGGGCGAAGACGCTGCGCATTTCCTCCCAGATCGATTTGTCCGACTGGAGCCCGCTATTTTGCTTCAAATAGCCGATCTTAGTTTCTTTGGCTTTGAAAATATCCCCGGAATCGTAAGACATCTCCCCGGCGATAATCTGCAGCAGCGTCGATTTGCCCGCGCCGTTGACGCCGACGAGGCCGATCCGCTCCCTTGCTTCGATTTGCAGCGATATATTCGAAAGCACGGTGTTGATTCCGTAGCTTTTGGTTATTCCCGATACTTGCAGCAGCATGATAAGCCCCCTAAACATAAGTTGCGCGTTTTTTCAAAAAACCGCAATGTTTTCATACCCTTCAGTGTATCATGTTCCGGGCTGTTTTTCAGCTTCGAAATCCGGAAAAAAACGATGACCATTGAATTATACACAGATTTATACACAAATTAACAAACCAAAAACGCAGATTGTGTACAGATCGGCATAAGGGTATGCACATATCCACAGGCGAAGTTATCCACATGGCTTGACTCCGCTGCAGGTTCCGGGCTGCCGGCGAGGCCCGAAACCCCGTAGAAAATGTTCCGTTTTCAGCGTATTTTCAGGTTGAAAACCTAAACTTTTTGCGGGAATTTGTCGATATAAGATAAGTATGGTTCTGAATTGAACCGCCCACATTCGGAGGAGCAACAAAAAAAGATTTAGGGAGATGGAACAATGGGTTTGCGGGCAACAAAGCTTATGGTATGGCTGCTTGTTTTGACTATCGTTTCAAGCGGCTTCGGCGCAATGAGCGCGATGGCGGCGGAAATTTCCAGTCTGGTGCTGAATAAAAACGAGCTCACGCTGGAGGTCGGGGGGACCGCATCGCTAACGGCAACGGCTGTGTACGATACCGGAACGACCGAGAATGTTACCGTCAAGACGGATTGGAACTCGGGAGCGTCCGACGTAGCTTCGGTTTATGCGGGAGCGGTAACGGCGAAGAAGGAAGGCAAAGCCGTCATTACGGCGACTTACCTGGGGAAAACCGTCATCGTGAACGTGACTGTAAGCAAGCATGTTCGCTCGCTCATCAAAGATAAGCAAACGATCGATTTGCGCAAAGGAAATTCCGAGCAGGTGACTCTCACCGCTTATTATGACGACGGAACGACGGAAGATGTAACGACCAAAGCCGAATGGAACATCGACAACGGCCAGGTAGCTACCGTCGTGAACGGTTTGGTTACGGGACAAAGCTCGGGGACGGCGATCGTCTCTGCATCCTACAACAGCCAAACGGTGTCGATTCCCGTCAATATCGAAATCGTCAAACGGGTCGATCCCGAGAAATCGAAACTGTCGCTCTTATTGAACGATTCCGAAACGATCAAGCTGTTCGCGACTTACCCGGACGGCAGCTCCGAGGATGTATCGGACCGTGCGGAGTGGGAGTCGGACAATCCGGATATTGCCGATGTGATCAAAGGGAAGATTACCGGCTACGGTCCGGGACAGGCTACGATTACTGCTTCATACGGCACCAAGAAGACGACGATTAAAGTCGAAGTGGACAACGCCATTAAGCTGGATCTCGGTACGGAGACCGTACTGATGAAGAAAAACGGCACCGAGCAGCTGAAGCTGATGGCCAGCTACGCCGAGGGCAATCCGGAGGAGATTACCGATCGCGCCGAGTGGAGCTCCAGCGACGATTCGATCGTCAGCGTCGTGAAGGGCAAGCTGTTCGCCAACGCTTCCGGCGAAGTGACGGTTACCGCCAAATACGGCGAGAAAACGGCCGGCGTCATCGTCGACGTCGATGTGCCTAGAAGATTGGAGCCCGAGAAGGACGCCATCGATCTGCAAACCGGAGGCAGCGATACGATTACGCTATGGGCCACTTATGCGGACGGTACGCGCGAGGATGTGACAACCCAAGCCAAATGGTCGGTCGATAACGAAGCTATCGCCTATGTGCTTAACGGCAAGGTGACGGCCTACAAGGCCGGCGAAGCGACGGTTACGGCCACCTACGGTGAGAAAAGCGTTACGATTCAAGTGTCGGTGGATATTCCGACGATCATCAAGCCGAGCAAGAAAACCGTCAGTTTCCAGACGGGAAGCTACGAGCAGATTACATTGAGCGCGATTTACAGCGACGGCAAGACCGAAGACATTACGGAAAAAGCGGAATGGTCTTCCAGCGCCCCGGCGATCGCCGAGGTTCGCAAAGGGTTGATTAGCGGAGTAGGCACAGGAGCTGCTACGATTACGGCCAAATACGGCACGAGATCGGCGACGGTGCAAGTGTCCGTAGGCGTATTGAAGAGTTTGACGACCAAAAGCCTGACGAGCATTTCCATGAATAAGGGAGCGACGCAGAAGCTCGACCTGACGGCTACTTATACGGACGGCACGACGAAGGACGTGCTGCAGGATGCGACTTGGGTGAGCTCCAGCGAGAAGATAGCGACGGTTGACGAGGGCGTTATTACGGCGCTCGCCTCCGGCGAAGTATCGATCACCGCATCGTTCGAAACCAAGTCGGTCACCTTCACCGTGAAGGTGGATATGGCTGACAAGCTAACGGCCAGCCCCGCGTCCGTCAGCTTTGACTTGGGCGATATCCGTACGATTACGCTGAGCGCGACCGATTCCGACGGCATCGCCAAGGATGTTACCGCGGATGCGGAATGGACCTCAAGCAATCCGGCTCTGGTGACCGTAGACAAAGGGGCTCTGACGCCTGTTGCTCGCGGCAAAGCGACGGTGACGGCGAAATACGGCGGCAAGACGATTTCCATCTCGGTCGAGATCGGCGTTATCTCCGCTTTGGACGTGGACAAACGGTTTGTTTCGACGAAGAGCGGTTCTACGGCGCAGCTTGTCTTGACGGCGACGCTTGCCGACGGCACGAAAAAAGAGGTTACAACGAGCGCTCAGTGGAAATCGAGCAACTACAAAATTGCCGATGTCACCGACGGTCTGGTGACCGGCGTATCGGCAGGCAACGCGACGATCACCGCCTCGTTCGGAGGCAAGAGCCTCGCGATTCCGGTCGAAATTGACAAGCTGAAATATTTGAAGACCGACAACGTCATTTTGGAACTGAAGGCCGGATCGACGGGAGAGGTTAAAGCGACTGCTACCTATGAGGATTTGACGGAAGAGGATGTAACGATTCCGGCACTGTGGACTTCGAGCAATATCCGTGTCGCCGACGTCAAGGACGGCATCATCAAGGCGACGGGCAAAGGCAAGGCTACGGTGACGATAACGTACGGCAAGAAGAAAACGACTGTTTATGTTATCGTAAGCTAACTATATTTAAAGGATGGACAAAAGGGCCCGCTGCGCTGCAGCCGGGCCCTTTCGCCGTAGTTGGAGATGGCGGAAGCACGCGGCGAGTTCTAACGGTGAATGCAAAAAAACTCGCCTTTCCATGAAGGCGAGTCCAATTGCCGTGTACGGCGTCGTTTTATTTCGTTTTGGATTGCAGCAGCTCGACCAGCTGGTCCCCGATATTTTTCCCGCCGCCCGGATTGAAGCCGCCGCCGTTACGCGGCTGTTTGTCCTTACCGGATTGATCGCCTCCATTTGCGTTCGCGCCGGAATCGGCATTCGCCCCCGAAGCGCCGCTTGCGTCCGTCTTTTGCTGCTCGCGTTTTTGCCGCGCTTCTTCCATTTTTTGCTTCTGCTCATCCGTCAGCTCCGGCTTATTGGCATTGTCGCCCTTATTGCCGCCCGGCCGCACCTGAGAAGCGTTCGCCGCCTGATCGTCGAGAAATTTCTTTTGCTCGGCGGTCAGTTTCTCCGTCAGCTTCGTTTTAGTGTCGGCGCTGACCTCTCCTTTGGAGATGCTGTCCTGCACGACAGGCAGCATTTGCTCGGCCTGCTCCTTAGTAATGGCAAGCCCGTCGGCTTTATCCATACGGATGAGCGAGGAGAATGTCATCATCATTTCGCGCTGCCCCTCGGTCATCGAGCCTCTCTGCTGCTTGTCCTGCTGGCCTTGCTTTTGATCCTGCGCCTGATCTTTATTCTGCGACGTCGAAGCGGTTGCGCCCGCTGCATTGGCCGAAGCGGCCGCCTTGCCGTCCGACTGCGTGCCGCAGCCGCTTAACAGTACCGCAATGACCGCACATGCTCCTAAAAGCTGTTTGTATTTCACGTATGACTCCATCCTTCCGTAATTCGTTCCTTCTTTCATCTGTAAGCGCCGCAAGAAGAGCTGACGTGACGATCAGCTCTTTTTCAGCTTATAGCTCGGCGGTGATTGGCGGGCGTGACGATTCCTGTGCCGCTATCCTTGAGTGATGCCGGCCGGGTTTTATTGTTCGCTGCCGGAAGCCGCAGCATCGGAAGAGGCGGAGCCGGAGGCTTTCTCTTTATGCTGTCTTTTGCTTTCGACGAAGGTTTTCAAAGTATCCGTCAAGCTGTCTTTCAAGCCGCTGATCAGCTGATCTTCGCTAATGCCTTTGGCTTCGGCGATTTCCGCGAGCGATTTGCCTGCTTGCAGGTCGGCGGTCAGCTCTTCTTTAGTAACCCCGATGATTTGCGCTAACTTGTCGGGATCAGCCAGCGATCCGAAATGCTGCTGTTTGCCTTTTCCGGAAAACTGGCCGAATTTCATAGTGCTCTCCACTTCTTTTTTCAGACGATCGGCCAAGTTCGCTTTTTGCTTATCCGCTTGCTCTTGCGTCAGTTTGCCCGAAGCGACAGCCGCATCAATGTCGGCCGTTTCCGCCGCGGTCAATTTGCTCAGGAAGTCGTCTTCGCTGAGGCCGGCTTTATCTTGGGCGATCTGGGCGAGCGATTTGCCCTGCTTCAGCTCGTCCGTGATGACGCTTTGTTCTACGCCTAGCACGGTTGCCGCCTGTTTCAAGAGATCTCCGCCTCTCATGACCATGCCGCCGCCGAAGTTACCGCCGAATTTTGGCTTATCTCCGGTTTCTTTAGCTGTGCCTTTCCGTTCCACTTCTTTCTTCAGGCGGTCGGCCAAATTCGCTTTCTGCTTATCTGCTTGCTCTTGTTTCAGCTTGCCTGAAGTGACGGCGTCATCAATAGCTGTCGTCTCCGCCGCGGTCAGCTTGCTTAAGTAGTCGTCTTCGCTAAGGCCGGCTTTATCTTGAGCGATTTCCGCGAGGGACTTGCCCTGCTTCAATTCATCGGTCACGACGCTTTGCTCCACGCCGAGAATGGTTGCCGTCTCTTTGATGACATTAGTGCCGCCGAATCCGAATCCGCCTCCGAAGGCGCCGCGGCCCTCGAAGCCTTTTTTTCCAAAGTCGGCTTTATGTTTGGTACCATTGGTATCTGTATTGTTCTGGACAGTGGAACTGTCAGTATCTTGTGCTTGAGCTTGGGTAAGCAATGCGGTCAATCCGCCGCCGATTAAAAACCCTGCGGCAATCGTACCTGTAAGTATTTTTTTACCGATCGTCTTCATTCGTTCCTCCACCTTCATTATGAAATGGCCTTACACTTAAAGAGTATAAGCTCAATATATGAAAAAGCTATGAAGCTTAGCTTAACTGGAGATTAATGTTAGCTGAAAGTGAACTGAGCGAAATTTGCCATCCGTTTCCTAGTATACAAATCAAAAAGGGTTATCGTATGCTCGGAAGTATAGTGGAATCCTCTACGAAGTTATCGGAGGTTACATATTTTTAGGGAGAGCGGGTGAGGGTATGCAGCCTCAGTTGAACCAAGGAGCCGGACCGGCGCTGCCGAAGCGGGCGGGACGCGGATTGCTGCTTGTTTTGGCGCTGTTGATATTCGCGGTATCGGCCGCTGATCTGCGTCCCGATACGATAGCGGTATCCGCTAAGGAACAGGCTGTGGGCATACCGGATTCGATATGTTTTATGACCTTTAATATTCGTCATGCTAAAGGCTTGGACGGAAAGGTTCAGCTAGCCGCCATCCGAAGCCAAATCGAGCAGGGGAAAGCCGATCTAATCGCTCTTCAGGAGGTAGACCGGTTCCAGTGGCGCAGCGGCATGCAGGATCAGGCCCGATCGTTGGCCCGATCGCTGGGGCTTGCTTATGCGTTCGCACCCGCTATGCGCAGAGGGGTCTCACAATACGGAATCGCTCTGCTCAGCCGGTATCCGCTCTCTCATGTCCGGACCTACCCGCTGCCTGGCGACAAGGAGCCGAGGGTCGTGCTGACGGCGGAAATGAAAGTGCGGGGTGCAGGGCAACCGGGGAGCGGGAGACCGGAAGAGTCCGTCACGATAGTGACGACTCATTTGGGCGTGTCGGGATCGGACAGGGCGAGGCAGATGCCGCAGCTGCTGCGCGTATTGCAGAGCATCCGTACGCCGATTATTTTGATGGGCGATCTGAATATGCCGGATAACGATCCTTTAATGAAGGAACTGAACAGGCGGCTGCATAAAGTGTCTCTGAATCGTCCGCAATCGACGGTTATGCACGGTGGAGAGATTGATCATATTTTCACAAGCTTTGCCGACAGCTGCGACGGCTTCGCCTGGACGGAGCCTACGCAGGCGTCCGATCATATTCCGGTGCTTCATCAGATTTCGTTCTCGCGGCTGCTCGATTAATATGCTTGAACGGAACGCATCCATTAGACCATATAAGGAATACTATTTTAAACATTATCATGCATCGGGACCGGTTCGGGTATCGATTCCGTATGATCCATGCCGGGAAAGCTTGGCCCGCCAAGCCGGAAACGCTAATGTCCGGAGGCGGTTTTCCCTATGTCATGACGAAGCGGATAGAGTGAAATGGGAGTAAAATGAAAAAGAAGTGCGAACAAATGCCTTCCTTGCTTTTTTTTACCGGATAATTGTTGTAAACTGAATGAAAATAATGTTTTTCGTTACGGAGCAATTCCTTCACGTTTCCGACCCCATCAAAGAGAGGCCGTTACATGAATATCAAAGAATGGAAAATTGAGCTGCGGCGGAAGGCGGAGGCCGAGAGAAACGCACTCTCCCCGTCCCAGCACAGCGTAAAATCACAACAAATTAATGAAGCTTTAAACAAGCGGATCGGCGAAATTTTGGATTCCTGCGCCAAGCCGGGGCATCGGCCGACTTTATTTACGTATGTTCCGGTGAAGTCCGAGGTCGATGTGAGCGCGGTAACGGAAGCATGCTGGGCTAAGAACTACCGCGTTCTGGTTCCGAAGGTGCAGCATGATCCGAAGCAGCTTAAGCTGTTCGAAATCAGCTCCCACGATGATTTGGAGAAGGGCGCATGGAACATTCCGGAGCCTAAGGCCGGCGCCCCGGAGTTTCGCCAAGTCAGGGAGATCGATGTTATTCTCGTTCCGGGTCTGGCGTTTGATACGCAGCTCGGCAGGCTCGGCTACGGAGGAGGCTTCTACGACCGGTTCATGCAGCAGTATGTCCGTGCCGGCTGGGACAAGCCTTATATTATCGCGGCCGCCTTCGATCTGCAAATGATCAAGGAAGTTCCCATGGGCTTGTTCGATTTCCGGCTGGACGAGCTGATTACGGAAGCGAGAACGATTCGCGCGGCTCAAACAGGAGGCTTGAAGAACGGATGACGGATTCCAATCCATTAACGCATTTTAATGAAGAAGGCCGGGCGCGGATGGTCGACATTTCGGAGAAGCAGGAGACAAGCCGCAGCGCGACGGCGCGGACGACGGTCGCCATGCAGCCTTCGACGCTCGCTCTGATCAAGGAGGGACGGATTGGCAAAGGGGATGTGCTGGCGGTCGCTCAAGTGGCCGCGATCATGGCCGCCAAAAAAACATCGGACTGGATTCCGATGTGCCATCCGCTGTCGCTCACCGGCGTCGACGTGCGCTTCTCCGATAACGGGCGCAATGAGCTTTATATTGAAGCGACGGTGAAAACAAAAGGTCAGACCGGTGTCGAGATGGAGGCGCTGACGGCCGTATCCGCAGCCGCGCTGACCGTCTACGACATGTGCAAGGCGGCCGAGAAAGCAATGGAGATCGGCCCTACGCATCTCGTCAGCAAAACCGGGGGGAAAAGCGGAGATTTTTATAGAAACGATACCGGTAAGTAATCACTTTACGGTACAATAAGCCCATGGAGAGGAGTAAGCTTATGCGTTGGAAAGTGGCGATTTTAACGGCAAGCGACCGAGGATCCCGGGGAGAGCGAGAGGATACGAGCGCCCAAGTGATTCGGGAGCTGATCGAAGAGGAGATTAACGGGGAAATCATCGAGTACCGTGTCGTTCCCGACGAGAAGGACGAGATTATGGCTGCGCTGATCGAAATGACCGATTATTTCAAGGTCGATCTCATACTGACGACGGGCGGAACCGGACTTGCCCCCCGCGATGTGACGCCGGAAGCTACTCTGGGAGTCATCGATCGCCTGGCGCCCGGCTTTGCCGAAGCGATGCGGATGATCTCGATGCAAAAGACGCCCCGAGCGATGCTCTCCCGAGCCGTATCGGGCATTCGCGGCAGAACGCTGATTATTAATCTTCCGGGCAGTCCGAAGGGCGTATCGGAAAATCTGGCCGCCATTATGGATCAGCTGCCTCATGCGTTGGGGATATTGACCGAGCGTGAAGGAGATCACGGGTATGAAGCCTGATGCCATGCTTCGCGAGGTGAAGGTGGAGGAAGCCGTCGGGATGCGGCTGGCGCATGATTTGACGCAGATTATTCCGGGGCAGTTCAAAGGCCGGTTGTTTAAAAAAGGACATGTCATCGAAGAAAGCGATATCCCTGCGCTGCTCAGCATCGGCAAGGAGCATATTTACGTCATGGCTTTGGAGCGGGGATGGCTGCATGAAGACGAAGCGGCGCTGCGGATGGCGCGGGCCGCGGCGGGATTGAATGTGGAGCTGGGCGCGCCTCATGAAGGAAAAATAACGCTCAGGTCAACCATACACGGACTGGCCTCAGTTCGCAAGCCGCTGGTCGACGCGGTGAATGCCGTCGATCAAATCGTGATGTCCACGATCAAGACGAATACGGTCGTCCGTCCCGGACAGGCACTGATCGGCACCCGGGTCGTTCCGCTCATTATTGAGGATGAGAAGATCCGCATGGTGGAGCAGCGGATAACGATGCCGCTCGTCGAAGTGAAACCGTTTCGTCCGCTTCGCGTAGGATTAATTACGACCGGAAGCGAAGTGTACAAAGGCCGCATACAGGATAAATTCGGCCCCGTCGTGAAAGAAAAAGTGGCTGCGCTCGGCTCCGAGGTGATCGAACAGCGACTTACGCCTGACGAGAGCGACGCTATCGTGCGCGAAATCCGCTATTTCTTGGACGAGCGGAAGGCGGATTTGATTCTTGTGACCGGCGGCATGTCGGTGGACCCGGACGACCGTACGCCTGGAGCGATCAAACAAGCGGGGGCGACGATCGTCAGCTACGGCACGCCGATGCTTCCGGGATCGATGCTGCTGATGGGATATTTGGGCGAGGTGCCGATTATGGGGCTGCCCGGATGCGTCATGCACGATCCTTATACATCGTTTGACGTGCTGCTGCCGCGCATTTGCGCAGGGGAGACGATCGTGCGCGAGGATATTACCGAGATGGGCTACGGCGGTTTGCTGGGCTGCTAGTGTCGGCCGGCAAGCTGCCGCCGTTGGTTTGCCCCGATCCGCGGGATTGTTTAAAAGCCTGATGAACAAGTGGCCGGAGAGTCGGTAGAGAGTTGGAACAGCGAGTGGAAGCCTCTATCGACCGCAGGCCACAACGAAATCATTACCCTTTTAAAGCATGATATATAAAGGAGGTCCGGCAGTTGAGTATTTCTCACTTGCTGCTTATCGCTATCGTCGCTTTGGTTTTGTTCGGGCCGAACAAGCTGCCGGAGCTGGGGAGAGCTCTGGGCAAAACGATGCGTGAATTCAAGAAAACGGCCAACGATTTGATGGGCGACCTTCAAGAGACGGATTCGCAGCCGCAGCCCTCGCGCAAGGACGTGACCCCGTCCTCGTCTTCAACGGGTTCTACGGCGCCTGCCAGCTCATCGTCCGATGCGCCGGCTGCCGCTGCCCAGCAAGAGAAGCCGGCTGCGTCTGATACCCGCAGATTGCCCGATTAACGGCCGTCATTCCATTTTACAACCAGGAAAGGTGAATAGATATGGATCTCGATGAAGGGATGTCACTGGTCGAGCACCTCGGCGAGCTGCGCAAGCGCATTATATGGGTGCTGGTCGTTCTTATTCTTGGAATGGTCATCGGCATCATCGTGGCACAACCGCTCATTACATATTTAAAAAGCGTTCCTCCGGCTAACGGCATTACCTGGAACGTGTTCTCGCCATGGGATGCGATTCGTATGTATATGAGCTTCGCCTTGATCACCGGACTGATTATTACGATTCCTGTCGCATTGTATCATATATGGGCGTTTTTGAAGCCTGGGCTTCGAGAAGAGGAGCAAAAAGCTTCGCTTAAATTCGTGCCCTTTGCATTTTTACTGTTCCTAATAGGCCTGGCCTTCGCTTACTTTGTCGTCTTCAAGATGGCTTTTCTGTTTACTTCGGGGATTACCGAAAAGCTGGAGCTTCAAGAAACGTACGGCATAGCGCAATATTTTTCGTTTATGTTCAATATTCTCATTCCGATTTCTTTGCTGTTCGAGCTGCCGATCGTCATTATGTTTTTAACGCAGCTTCGCATCCTGAACCCGAAGAGACTGCACAAGATTCGCCGCTACGCGTATTTGATTCTCGTTATTATCGCCGCGATGATCACGCCTCCCGATGCGGTTTCTGCTATCGTCGTGTCGGTTCCGATGATCATACTGTACGAGTTCAGCGTGTTTTTGTCGGGGCTCGTCTACCGCAAGCAGCTGCTCAAAGACCGGGCGTGGGAAGAGGAATACGGCGCCAAATAAAGTCTGCTCCACCGTTTCGGCACGGCTTGGGGCAGGCTTTTTTCTTCCGTTGACGGCTCGTATAAATTATTTTCGTCTGGATACAATGAATGGGGTGTGAAAAATCGGTAAAACCACTTGCAAAATTCACGCAAACTGATTATCATAATAAGTGTTGTTAGCACTTAGTCAATTCGAGTGCTAACGGAAAAATGAACAACCATAATCTAAAGGAGGCTATTTTCTCATGATCAAACCGTTGGGTGATCGCGTAGTCATTGAAGCCATTGCTAAGGAGGAAACCACAGCAAGCGGTATCGTGTTGCCGGACACTGCCAAAGAGAAGCCGCAAGAAGGCAAAATCGTAGCAGTTGGCAGCGGCACTCTGAAAGACGGAGAGCGTATTCCGCTTGAAGTGAAAGAAGGCGACCGCATTATTTTCTCCAAATACGCTGGCACTGAAGTGAAGTACGATGGCCGCGAGCTTCTGATTATGCGGGAAAGCGACATTCTTGCCGTTCTTGCCTAATTTAGAGCGTTCTTACTTAAGTTAGCCTAACAGCTGCAGCTTTATGAGCGAAACAGCTTCTACTTATGATGCAAATAATGGTACGACTTAAAATAAAAATCAATATTTTTCGGGAGGGTATCACTCATGGCAAAAGAAATTAAATTCAGTGAAGACGCTCGCCGCGCAATGCTTCGTGGTGTTGACGCGCTGGCAAATGCCGTTAAAGTCACTTTGGGTCCAAAAGGCCGCAACGTCGTTTTGGAGAAAAAGTTCGGCAGCCCGCTGATCACTAACGACGGCGTGACCATTGCCAAAGAAATCGAATTGGAAGACGCGTTCGAGAACATGGGCGCTCAGCTCGTTAAAGAAGTAGCGACCAAAACGAACGATGTTGCCGGCGACGGTACAACGACTGCAACTGTTCTGGCTCAAGCGATGATCCGCGAAGGCTTGAAAAACGTAACGGCAGGCGCTAACCCTATGGTAATCCGCAAAGGGATCGACAAAGCGGTTAAAGCGGCTGTAGAAGAATTGAAAAACATCTCCAAAGCAATCGAAGGCAAACAATCCATCGCGCAAGTTGCGGCTATCTCCGCTGCTGACGAAGAAGTAGGCGAACTGATCGCCGAAGCTATGGAAAAAGTGGGCAAAGACGGCGTTATCACCGTTGAAGAGTCCAAAGGCTTCGCTACGGAGCTGGAAGTGGTTGAAGGTATGCAATTCGACCGCGGCTACATCTCTCCTTACATGATCACCGATACGGATAAAATGGAAGCTGTATTGGAAAACCCATACATCTTGATCACAGACAAAAAAATCTCCAACATCCAAGAGATCCTGCCTGTGCTTGAGAAAATCGTACAACAAGGCAAACCGCTTCTGCTTATCGCCGAAGACGTAGAGGGCGAAGCATTGGCTACCTTGATCATGAACAGACTGCGCGGCACGTTCACTTGCGTAGCGGTAAAAGCTCCTGGCTTCGGCGACCGCCGCAAAGCCATGCTGCAAGATATCGCTGCCTTGACTGGCGGACAAGTAATCACGGAAGAGCTTGGCTTGGATCTGAAATCCACTCGTCCGGACCAACTGGGTACGGCTCGTCAAGTTCGCGTAACGAAAGAAAACACGATTATCGTGGACGGCGCTGGCGACAAAAAAGACATCGGCGCTCGCATTTCCCAAATCCGCGCTCAACTGGAAGAAACGACTTCCGACTTCGACAAAGAGAAGCTGCAAGAGCGTCTGGCTAAATTGGCCGGCGGCGTAGCGGTAATCAAAGTCGGCGCAGCCACCGAAACCGAGTTGAAAGAGCGCAAGCTTCGCATCGAAGACGCTCTGAACGCTACTCGCGCTGCAGTAGAAGAAGGCATCGTATCCGGCGGTGGTACGGCTCTGGTTAACGTATACAGCGCGGTTGCAGCTGTACAATCGTCCGGCGACGAGCAAACCGGCGTAAACATCGTCCTGCGCGCTCTGGAAGAGCCTGTACGCACGATCTCAGCTAACGCTGGCCAAGAAGGCTCCGTTATCGTTGAGCGTCTGAAGAAAGAAGCAGTAGGCATCGGCTACAACGCAGCTACCGGCGAATGGGTGAATATGTTCGAATCCGGTATCGTTGACCCTGCTAAAGTAACTCGTTCCGCTCTGCAAAACGCAGCTTCCGTTGCGGCTATGTTCTTGACTACCGAAGCGGTTATCGCCGACAAACCGGAGAAAGACAAACCAGCTATGCCTGATATGGGCGGCATGGGCGGTATGGGTGGAATGATGTAATCAAAACCTCATCGAAGCCATTCGAGGAGGAACGACCGCGATGAAGCGGCCGATTGGATTACCAGTTGAGCCAAACGCGATCAAGGCGGAAATACGGGCAGAACAGCCCGTAGCATCCGTGGTTCTTCTGCGGAAGAACCATCGTTATGAATAAATCAAAAAGGTTTCTCATAGGTTCGATTTCGAACTTGTGAGAAGCCTTTTTTGTTATTCGGGAAAAACGCTGACTGCACAAGCAAAAATGCCTTCCGACCGCTGCCTTTCCCCGATTTATTGAACTGCTGGCCCGTGAAGGTTGGTCGAATCGAGGGGACAAAGGCGGCCGCGACCGCGCTTCTACAGACTGCTTCCGCTTGAAGCTTACATGATGAGAATGGATGGAGCAGAGCTAGAGCATTTCACAAGCTCATGGATGAAGGCTTGGGAATCAAGCAGCAGTCGATACTGTGACGCCCCGTGCAGCGATCGCGCTGTGACAAGCGCAAGAGCTTGTCTGTAGCTTCATTAACAGATATCCTTGTCGTTGTATGTATTTTACAAATAGAGGCTTATACAGGCGTTTAGCACCTTTAAAACGCGTTCGTCAGATAATAGTCTGATGAAAAAGACGGCTGTTACGCGAAAACGTCCTCCGGCCACTGTTTGTCCGGAAAGGAGAACAAAAAAAGACCCGATACCGAAGTATCAGGTCTTTTCCGTAATTAGTTGATGAAGCGAGCTGTGCTCAAGAAACGTTTCAGCATAGTAGCCGATTGTGCGCGAGTAGCTTGGCTTGCGGAACCGATAGTATCATCAGTCATACCGTTAATCAAACCAGCGTTGATCGCAGCAGCGATTTCTTTTTGAGCCCATACAATTTGATCAGCGTCTTTGTACTTGCTCAAAACGCTTTGAGGATCAGATACATTCGTCGCGATATCAACATAGTTCATGGCACGAACAACCATAGCCGCCAATTCTTCACGAGTGATTTGCGCGTCAGGACGGAATGTGTTGTCTTCATAACCATCGATGATACCAGCGTAAGATGCTGTTGCTACAGTGCTTGCATACCAAGCATCGGAGCTTACGTCTTTGAACTTGCCAGCTCCAGTTTGTGGAGTCAAGCCAAGAGCACGAACAACCAAAGCTGCAAACTCAGCGCGGGTGATGTTGCGGTCTGGTTGGAATTGAGTGTCAGTTACACCGTCGACAACCAATTTGTTAGCCAGAAGCTCAACGTCTGTTTTGGACCAGTGGGAAGCTACGTCAGCAAAGCTTTTGCTGTTTTCAACAACCGTATAGATGCTGCTTCCGTTACGTTTCAGCGTTGCGATCGTTTGATCATCCTCAGTGGAGAAGGTGGATGGAACGAAGCTCAGCTTTTTCGTAGTGTCATTGAACAGAACACCCGTTGCCTTACTGGAATCAACAGCTTTCGAAACGTTGATGGAACGAGATACATAAGTGTTACCGAAGTCAACTGCTGCTGTTTTGCTGCCGTTATCTACTGCTACGACGTCGAAGTCTACAGCGTTAGCCACTTGAGTAGCGCCCAATGCTGTTGCAGCTGCTTTAAGATCATCGGCTGTTGCGCCGGTTACTTTCGCGATGAATACTTTGATCTTCATGTCCTCTACTTTAATTCCGAGAGTTGTTGCAAGATCATCCAGTTTCAATACGGAAAGCGGAAGAGTCAAAGTACCATTGCTGTTAACAAGCACGATCGTTTTGCCGGCTTTTACTGCGTCTACCAAAGCAGAAGCAGGAAGAAGAGCAATATCTCCGGAGAGATTCAACGTAACAGTGTCATTGTTAGACAAAGCACTGGACAGTGTAGATGCGTCTACGGAACCGTCGCTGCTAACGGAGATCGTTCCGTTACCAGTGGAAATTCCGCCGCCACCGCCACCGCCGCCACCACCACGGTTATTGTTGGTCGGTGTGGTGTTGCTAACAGTAGAGTACACGGAATCGTTAACGGACACAACGCCGTCTTTGTAAACCGTCGTATTTACTGTCAAGGAAGTGTAAGTATTACCTACATCCAAGCTTCCGATTGTGTAGAACCATCCCTTGGCAGGGTCATATACATTATTGTAAACAGCTTGTGCAGTTCCCAAAAATTGACCATTAGTGCCAGGGCTATACACATTCACATATACGGCATCATTTTTACTTGCGTCCAGATAAACATCGGAATAAACGCTGCCGGAAACCGAACCGTATTTATAAGTCAAATTAGAA
Organism: Paenibacillus doosanensis; assembly: GCF_025060755.1. Classification (GTDB taxonomy): domain Bacteria; phylum Bacillota; class Bacilli; order Paenibacillales; family NBRC-103111; genus Paenibacillus_S; species Paenibacillus_S doosanensis. The sequence continues at coordinate 23,626 of NZ_JANYUY010000063.1, read as the reverse complement.
AAACCGGTTGCGGCGAAAGCCAGTACAGGAACCATCATAGCGATAACAAGCATTAAAGATAGCATTGCAGAAGTCTTCTTAACAAAATTGCGATTCAACACCAGGTTTCTCCTCCTATTTCTTTCTCTGTTTGATCCATTTAGGTTATTTCTATTCGCCATTATCTCTTTTCACCTCCTTTCCATGGGGGCTTCTATAACATAAGGCACAGCCTTTGTTATTCAAACACATAGAGCCTATTCTAACATCTGTTCGCTAATTTTGGTAGCATCTTGAAGAAAAAAATGTTTCCCAAATAATAGAACGTTATTTAACGGAAAAAGTTGCGTTTGCCAGCTTGTTAATTTCATCCTTTTCATCAGGATGTTTGGCAATTAACTTATCGTACAGCGCTTGATCGTTTTTATTTTGTTTTTGAAGCGAGGCGAGATACCATCTTGCAATGTCCTGCTCCATTTCATCATTGAACTGATCGTTTACATACATCTTCAAATATTCAGTGGCGGAAGCGTATTGACCGCGAATATATTCGATTTGTCCCAAATTGAACGCCATCGTTTTGGTGACATCAAACTCTCGTCCTTGTACCTGGGCTTTCGGCAAGCTTTCAAGATCTTTCATTTTGGCAAGAACCATGTTGTGAATGTCGAAGGCATCGTTCCAATATTGGGTCATCAATGCTTCGTTGTGCTGAGCTCTAGCCTGTTCGCTAAGACCTAAATCATAGGAAATGACTTTTTCATACAAAGTAATATCCCAAGGAAAATTGCTAATTTGGGATCTCGCTAAATCGTGCGCTTGCGTTAATTGATCCTTTAAAAGATAGGCCTGAAGCTCTTGATCGATGAGATAGCGGTTATGAGGCTCCGTTTGTTTCAACTGGTTAATTTGGTCCATTAACAAAGTGTAGTACTGTTCGTCTTTCGTTTGTTGATAGCCTTGCATTAAAATATTAATTTTATAGATGGAGTAATCGGGCTGATTAGGATGTATTTTTAAAGCTTTATCCACGGTATTGAATACTTCGTTAATGGGCTTGTTGCCCGAAGCATTAGCAACCGCTGAGCTGAACAAGCTATTTGCATTAAGGTTTTGAGTCGAAATAAAGAACATTACTATTGATAATACCAGTAAAACCGCCGGTACGCCCTTGTTAATATAAGGCAAAGCGTTTGGTTTGATGAACTTGGCCGTTGCGCTCGTATCAATATGGGAGATCATGGCTCCCAAGCATAAGAAGACAAGAACTCCAAGAAATACAAAGCTCAAATCGAAGTCAATGATACTGTGAACAAGCAACGCTATTGTAAAAATAAAAAATACATGGTGGTTCTCGTTGCTTTGCGGAGCTTTCAATTGACGATGTATATACAAGTAAAAAATATAGATTAAGAAAGCAAGAAGAATCAGGATTCCGATTATGCCCGTTTCTACTAGATATTGAATAAAGAAATTATGTGCTTGTCTGCTTACATAAGGGTTGTTTTGATATTTCTCATATAGGGCTGCCCAAGCGCCGCCTCCGGCACCTGTCAGAGGATAATCGTTGAGCAGCTTGATGGAGTCTTTATAAAAAGTGCCTCTCTCCAGTACACTGTGTTGTTCAAAGTTGATATTTTCGATACGCTGCTTAATATAGTCGGGAAATAGATTCAAAGCGCCCGTATTGCCAAAGACAATAAATATACCTAGACAACCGACAATTAATGCAGCGGCAGGCAGCAAAATATTGGCGAACCGGTTTTTAATTTTAGCTTCAAAATAATTTTCCAAAATGGGATAAACAAATCGCTGAAGCAGCCAGATGATTACTGCACAGCCGACGGAGGAACCGAGTAAGATCCAAAGTCCCGTCGATGCTGTGGACAGATCCTGGTGAAGATAAAACTGCTCTCCGACCAAAGTAATTTTGTTTAAAATAAGCATCGAGATTAATCCGGCAATGCCAAAATGAATGAAAACAAATATTTGCTTTGTAATTTTCATAAACGGCAGTACCAATAAAAGAACAACGGGCAATATGACAAGTCCGCCCCTCGAAAGCGTGAGCAGCAGCGAAACTAGCATAGGAACCAGCATGAAAGCGTGTATTAGTATCGATGCAGGCTTACGTGTTTTTACAATCAGATAGGCCGCGGCAAGCAGCAGGGCGATCAGATAAGCGGCATAAGAGTTTGCGTACTGGAAAATGGAAGTTAGACGCAGCTGATTATCCGCCATCATAACGGCATCTTTATATTCATTGTTCTGTATAATGGCGAACCATTGCACCAATGAAGCGGAAAGCGATTTATAACCAAGCCAATTTATCATCCCGAACCAAACAACTACATAACCTGAAACCATAATGCAGTATGTAATGATTCGGTTTCCAAGAGAGCTCCTGCATAGATACAGTCCGAGAATGAAAAAGATCGAATAAAGCATCTGTATATACAGCATATTCGTGGAATAATAACGGGAAGCTTCGTGAATTCTCGCTAATAAATACGTAAAGGGTAAAAGCCAAACGAATAAGCTAAGCCAGTCGCGGTGGTCCTGCAGTTTCCAGTTAAAAAGCAAGTACAAAGAGGCAAGAAACATGATGATGAAGCCCCATACCAACGAACTGTAAATCGGACGTTCAAAGTCAAAAGTATTTCCGTTAAATAAACCTTTTTGAAACGGGGCCCAGAACATAAAAAGAACGACAAAGGCCGTCAATATCCAAAATAAAATGGATGTTTTCTCTTCACTCACTATTTGCTTATTTTTCTTATACATGAGGCTGCTCCTTCTGTTTAATTGCATTGTCGATAAATGATGAAATTTGGTTTTTAAACCTTGTCTCGTTAAACTGATCTGCATGCTGCCGAATAATTTGCGAATCAAAGCTCAAGGTGTTGAAGTGCTTCAGCGACTGAATTAAGCTATCTGCAGAAGGCTCGCGGAAAAACACGCCGCTTGTCCCTTCGGCTACAGTTTCAAGCGCACCGCCTTTACCATAGGCTATGACAGGTTTCCCATTGGCTTGTGCTTCGAGAGGCGTGATGCCAAAGTCCTCCTCTCCAGCTAAAATGAAAGCTTTGCAGCCGGCATAATATTGCGAGATGACTTCATCGGATTGATAGCCCAGGAGCTGAACCGTCGGCCCGGCAAGCTTTTGCAGCCTGCTGCGATCGTACCCGTCGCCGATGATAACAAGCGGCAGTTGGAGCCGATTAAAGGCCTCTATAACGAGATCAATCCTTTTATAAGGAATCAACCTTGAAACGATTAAAAAATAATCTCCGCTTTCCGTCGGCGCGCCAAAACGATCAAAGGCAACCGGAGGGTGAATGACCTCACTTGGAAGATTATAATATTTTCTAATTCTCCGGGAAACATTTTCGGAATTCGCGATATAATAATCCACTCGCTGCGAATTTACATAGTCCCAGTTGCGTATTTTGTGCAAAATAAAAGGGAGTACGTTTTTATAAATTGGATTATGGATCTCGGCTAAATATTGATGATACAAGTCCCATACATATCTCATGGGAGTATGGCAGTAACAAATATGAATCTGCGAAGGGTTTGTTATAATTCCTTTTGCAAACGCGCTTGAGCTGCTTAAAATCACATCATAGCTGCGCAAATCGAAGCTTTCCACCGCGTGAGGAAGAAGGCTTAACATTTTTTTATAATGTTTTTTGGAAAAAGGGACATTCTGTACAAATGAATTTATAATATTGGCCTGCTTGAATCTGCGAGGCATGCGGTCTAAATCGGAAATAATCGTGTAGACGGGAGCATCGGGGAACATGTCCATGAAACATTCCAGAACGCGCTCCGCTCCCCCATATTGGTTCAGATAATCATGAACAAGTGCGATTTTCATAAGGATACCTCTTTCCTTAATTTCAAAAGAAGGTCACTGGTCATTTAATACTTTCAAGTAAATTTTTTTTGTTTCAGCGGCAGTTTTTTCCCAAGTAAAGTTAGAAGCGCGCTGCAGAGCTAATTGGGAATATTGACTCCGAATTTGTGTGTTGGAAATCATTGTGTGCATGGATTCCGCCCAGGCAAGATCGTCATCCGGTGGAATTAGGACACCGCCGTCTCCGATAATTTCAGGTATAGATGAGATGTTGGAGCCAATCACGGGTGTACCGCACTGCATAGCTTCAAGAAGGGGCAGGCCAAAGCCCTCATAGATCGATGGCATTACAAAAGCGGAAGCAGCACTGTAAATAGCCGGAAGGTCATCATCGTCAATAAATCCTGTAAATATGATTTCTTCTTCTAATTGATGCTTTTGAACCCATTCAAAAATAGGACCATATTTCCACCCTTTTGCACCTACTATAACTAATTTAACGGATGTTTCCCAATTTTGTTTCAACAAAAGGTATGACTTTAGAAGCCCAAGTAAGTTTTTACGAGGCTCTAATGTTCCTACGAACAAAATAAATTTTTCAGGAAGTTTATATTTTGTTAAAACAGGAAGACTGTCGAGAATAAATCTGAAGTGCTCGTCTGCAGCTAAATAAACGACATCAATTTTATCTTCGGGAATATGAAGCAGTTCGATAATATCCTGTTTCGTCTGCAAAGAATCGGCAATAATGTGATCGCATTGTTGTGCGCTGTAAGGAACCCAATTACTGTGATGCTTCAAAATACGTTCGCTTGTCGCATCAGGGTATCTCATGTACGCTAAATCATGGATAGTAATGATACTTTTGCCTCTCCAAGTAGGCGTATAAGTGAAGTTAGTACCATGAAATATGTCGGCTTTTGCTTTTGACAGCATATCATAAGGCATATGGTAAAGGAAATTTGGCCTAAGTAATCTTCGTATTACTTTATAAGGATAAACGTTATTTCTTAAATGAAGATGAAAATCACGTTTTAAATCTAAAACGTGATTTTCATGTATAGCTTTTACGATTCGGTTAAAAGCTAAGTGTACATCTAAATCTTGAGTGGCTAACTGCTTGCTCAAACACTCCACGTATCTTGCGATACCGGATCGGGGACCCAGCAGAGGTTGAGCATCCAAATATACATTCAAGGTTAATAAGCTCCTTCTCCTTTTAGAACAACAGGAATAGTTTTTAGCAATATTTTGATATCAAATACAATACTCCAGTTTTCAATATAATAAATATCAAGGCTCATCCATTGTTGGAAAGATAAATCGCTGCGCCCACTTACCTGCCAAAGTCCGGTAATGCCCGGGAGCACTTCAAGTCTTCTCCACTCCCAGTCCCCATAACGTTCAACTTCATTGGGCAGAGGAGGACGCGGGCCTACTAAGCTCATGTCCCCTTTAAGGACATTGAAAAGCTGAGGAAGCTCATCAATAGAGTACTTTCGTATGAAGCTTCCTACTTTGGTTATTCTCGGATCATCTTTCATTTTAAATGCTAGCCCATTTACTTCATTTTTATCTTGAAGGTTTTTGAGCATGGAGTCGGCATTGGTGATCATTGATCTAAACTTCAACATATGAAATTGTTTACCGTTTTTTCCGATTCGCTGCTGCTTATAAATAATGCTGCCTTTGGAGTCCAGTTTAATAGCTAATGCTGTTATCAAAAAAATGGGTGAAATTACTAGGATTAGTAAAGACGATGCTATAATATCAATTAACCGCTTGAAAGCCAAACCGACGCCTCTCATTGGAGTTTTCACTAAAGTAACAACGGGCAAAGTGTTAATATTGCCAATTTGTACGGTACTCATAACAAGATTATATAGATCAGGAACAATTTTAATTTGAATATCCAATTTTCTAAGGTCTGTAATGAGTTTATTAACGAGTTCCCGTTCGGAAGGGATTGTAATAATTATTTCCTCGACCAACTGGTCTTTCAGAATTTCATTGATTTTGGATACTGGCCCTAAATACTTATTACCTTTAAAATCAGTAAACTCATTGTCATCGACAAAACCTACAATTTGATATCCCAAGTAACGGTAATTTGACAATTCTTCCATTAGCGATTTGCCGAATTTGCCGGCTCCAACAATAACTACGTTCTTACTAACAATACCTTGCTGGGCCAATTGAATATACATAAATCGCTTAATGGATCTTATTGAACATGAGGATATAATTGCGGCAAACCAGTAACTCACAATTACCAATCTTGATAAATCCGTAAACTTTAATATAAAACTTACACCAATAGTAATCAGAATTGAAAAAGAAAATGCTTTAATGACTTTGTAAAGCTCATCTGCAAGTCCTGATCCCGATCTAAAACGAAATAGCTGATATCTGTACACAAATATTAGGTAAGTCAACGAAGAAATTATAAAGAATACAATATAATTGATAAAACGGGGGGAGTGCATATTCCAAATAAGACTTTCATCAAATTCTTGAGCAATTCGATATTCATATAACAAGAAATAGATGAAGGTAATCAAGGCTAATTCTAGCAATATAAAAACAGAACCTAATATACTGGATATATTCTTCTTCGTCTCTAATTTTTTATTAATTTCAATGGTTGGTATAAGTTGTTCCTTTTTGGAATTTGTCGTTGTATAGGAGTAATTCACTTTCTGTACCTCCGAAAATTCGACTTATCATATATGATTTTAGTCTGAATAAGCTAAGTAAAGCAACATAACATATTGCCAATTTTATTAACTATCCTCTTGAATACTGAAACTGTTAACATGAAAGTTAATAAAATTATCATTGTTTGATTCTATTATACTAATAATGTGGTGCTAGAAACAATTAATTCCAGAAAAGATTGCTTTGCCTTATTTTGATAGGCTATAATATTGTAGTTGTATATAATTGCTCGTTTTATGTCGATAACTGGAGGGGAAGACATGACCATTACCGCTGTGATTATGGCAGGCGGGAAAGGCGAACGTTTCTGGCCCAAAAGCCGTACCCATTTGCCAAAGCAATTCCTGAATATTTCTGGCAGCAAATCAATGATACAGCAAACTATCGCTAGACTTGAAAAACTTATAGATATAACTCATATCTTCATAGTTACTAATGAATTGTATGCCGAATTAATCCGTGCCCAAATACCAAATCTTCCTGCTGATAATATCATTATTGAGCCTATCGGAAGAAACACCGCTCCTTGCGTGGGGCTTGCTTCTTTAATTATAGAGGAAAAATTCCCTGATAGTACTATGGTTGTCCTGCCTTCCGATCATATTATTGAGAACGATGAAGGCTTTATTAAAATTCTTCGAACTGCTGTTGAAGTAGCCCGAGAGAAAGATAATCTTGTGACCCTCGGGATTCAACCGACTTATCCGGAAACAGGTTACGGCTATATCGAAAGCACCAAACAAATTCAAAAAGTTAATGATTTAGATGTGCATAAGGTCAATAAGTTCGTAGAAAAACCGGATTTGGAGACAGCACAATCTTACTTGGATTCAGGTAATTTTTTCTGGAACAGCGGAATCTTCATCTGGAAAACCGATGTTATAAGAAATTATATTAAACAGCTTATGCCAGATATGCATGACGTATTGGAGACATTAAAGAAGGCTTTTCAAACCGATACAGACCGCAATCAATTAATCCGTAATGAGTTTTACAAAATGCCTGACCAATCCATCGACTACGGTATAATGGAGAAAGTGAGCAATATTTATGTCATTCCCTGTGTTTTCGGATGGGATGATGTAGGCAGCTGGACAGCGCTTGATCGTATCAACGATCGGGATGAAAATGGGAATGTTATAAAAGGAAATATTTTGAACTTGGATACAAAACGATGCATCATTGAAAGCAACGGTAAACTTATTGCTACCTTAGGGATTGAGGATCTTATTATCGTTGATACAGAAGATGTAACATTGATTTGTACAAAAGATAAAGCCCAAGAAGTGAAGCTGCTTTTAAAAGAACTGAGAACTCAAAAGCTTGATCAATATTTATAAAAGATAACAATTATCTAAATTAAGGAGTTATTGAAGATGACAAAATCGGCATTGATTACGGGCGTTACAGGACAAGATGGTTCATATTTGGCTGAGTTATTGCTCTCTAAAGGGTATAAAGTATTTGGTTTACGTAGAAGAACTAGTACTCCGATTATGGAAAACGTCGAACATATAAAAAATGAAATTGAGTTTATTGAAGGGGATCTGCTTGATCAAGGTTCCTTGATAAGCGCAATCCGTATTTCAAATGCTGATGAAGTATATAACTTGGCGGCACAATCCTTTGTTGGTACTTCCTGGGAACAGTCTGTATTAACCGGACAGGTAACGGGCATCGGTGTTACCAATATGTTGGAGGCTGTTCGTTTAACTAAGCCGGAGGCTAGATTTTATCAAGCCTCAAGCAGTGAAATGTTCGGTAAAGTTGTTGAAACTCCTCAAAAAGAAACAACGCCGTTCTATCCGCGGAGCCCTTATGGTGTTGCTAAAGTTTATGGACACTGGATTACAGTGAATTATCGTGAAAGTTTTGATATGTATGCTTGTTCGGGTATATTGTTCAATCACGAATCTCCGCGCCGCGGCGTAGAGTTTGTTACACGAAAAGTTACTGATGCTGCTGCTAGAATTAAATTAGGCCTTGAGAAAGAACTGCGAATGGGGAATCTGGATGCCAAAAGAGATTGGGGCTTTGCAGGCGATTATGTAAAGGCGATGCATCTGATGCTGCAGCAAGAATATGCTGATGATTATGTTATTTCCACCGGTGAGATGCATACGGTTCAAGAACTAGTTGAAATTGCTTTTAATTACGTAGACCTAAATTGGAAAGATTATGTCATAGTTGATCCTAAATTTGTCCGGCCAGCTGAAGTAGATCTTTTATTGGGAGATTGTACTAAAGCTAAACAAAAACTTGGTTGGGAGCAAAAGGTTGGTTTTCAGCAGCTTGTACAAATGATGGTAGAGAGTGATCTTCAGAAACTATCTAAGTATAAGGTATAAAAACATGACTATATCGTTAATAACAGGAATTAATGGTTTTGTAGGCAAACACTTGGGTAAACTATTAATTTCAAAAGGACACATTGTTTACGGCACTTCTAGAAGTGCCTTTTTAGAACATAATGACTACTACAACTACCTAATAACTACTGCGTTAGAAGACAAAGATGAATTTAAAAAGATTTTGAAAAAGATAAAACCTGATTATATTTTTCATTTAATGGCACAAAGTAATGTGCGTCGGTCATGGGAAGATCCGGATGGAACATTCTATACAAATGTCGAGAAAACAACAGTTTTATTAGATGCAGTGGCTGAATTAGATTTGCCGGTTCGAATTATTAATGTAGGATCATCTGAAGAATACGGATATGATCCAAATTGGCAAATGCCAATCAAAGAAGATTATGAACTAAATCCACAAAATCCTTATGGGGAATCTAAGGCGGCTGTTTCGAGGTTAATTGCTAATTATTTGAATGTCAATCGATTGGATATTATTCATATGAGGCCCTTTAATCATATTGGTCCAGGACAAAGATTAGGATTCGTAGTTCCTGATTTCGCAAATCAAATCGTCAAAATAGAGAATGGGTTAAGTGAACCAAAATTAAAAGTTGGAGACTTAACTTCGAAAAGAGATTTTTCGGATGTTAGAGACATAGTTAATGCTTATTTATTAGCAGCTGAAAAAGGTGAAACAGGAAGTATTTATAATGTTTGTTCAGGTGTTCCATTGGGAATAATAACAATATTGGAAAAATTAATCGCCCTTTCTAAAGTAGAAATATCTTATGAAATAGACAAACGATTATTTAGACCTAATGATATACCTTTTTATTTTGGTGATAATACTAAAATAATTAGTCACACTCAATGGAAGCCTAAATGGTTAATTGACGATTCTTTAGTGGATACAATAAATTATTTTAGAACATCCTTTAATCAATAAGAAATTTGGTGGTCTTATGGTACTTAAATATTCAGGACTTTTAAGGGATTTAACAATTAAAGATTTTAAAAGTAAATATGCCAGTTCACATTTGGGAATACTGTGGAACATTTTGATGCCTATTTGTTATATCTTAATATATACTTTGATCTTCTCAAAACTTATGATGGCCAAGTTGCCTCAAATGACAGGAACTTTTGATTATAGTATATATCTTAGCTCCGGTATACTTGCATGGACCATTTTCAATAATTCACTAATTAGATTACAAAATGTTTTTATTGAAAATTCGAACATAGTAAAAAAAGTGTATTTCCCTAAAGTTATTTTACTTCTCGCCATAATATGTTCTTCATTAATTGAACTTTTTATAAATTATGTTTTACTTTTTATTGTGTTACTATTAGTTGGGCAAGCCGTTTCATTTAGTTATTTACTTATATTTCCACTTCTTGTTTTGCTTCAAATTTTTGCACTTGGGGTAGGGTTAATATTATGTGTTACTACTATCCATTTTAGGGATTTATCACAGATTTTTTCAATAGTTCTGCCGTTATGGTTTTGGTTTACACCTATAGTATATGTAAAAGACATTATTCCAAAAGAATATCAATATTTTATTGACTGGAACCCTTTATATTATTTTATTCGTTTGTTTCAAGATATTGTTTTTAATAAACCACTTGACGGCATTGATTTTGTTTCCATTATCTTAATTACATTAGGCATGGTACTAGTAGGATCCTTAATATATAAAAAACTAGTTAACGAAGTTTCTGATTTGATTTAATAAAAAAGGGTTGGTGTCTGAAATGCAACTTAATTTCAATACAGAACAATTAAAAAAAAGATTAAAAGAAAATATTGAAAGAAATATTGTATCAGGACATCAAGTTAATGATGCTTATTTTTCAAACATTGAGAAATTAATTGAACTTCATAATATTTCTGAGGTTCATTATTTCTCTCACAGAAAATTTTTGGGGAAATTTATTATTGCTTTTAAAAAAGTTATTAGAAAACTTATTCGTCCAATACTTAATAAACAAATTACATTCAATCAACTGATGATTGAAAATGTTCGCTACTTACAACAGCAAGTTAAAGATAACCAAGAACATCAAGCCAAAAAAATCGAAGAATTACTTATTTCTTCAGTTGATGATTTAGTTAATGATTTAAAAGATCAAGAAAATGCAAGAAATCATTATTTGACAGAAGTTGCAGCATCCTCAAATAACAATTTAGAAACTAATCTTAATAAGTTTAAAGATGAAATTAATTATGGTTCTGATAAAAAGATTAGTGAACTACAAAAAAGAATTGAATTACAAACAGAGATAGTCGAACAATTAACCCTTCAAATCCAACAACAAAAAAATGAAATAGAACAGCAAAAAATTGACATCGAAAGTCTAAACAATAAAATATTGAATATTGTTGATGATTCAAGGAAAGAGACAACCAAAAATATTCTTATTGAATTAAGCGATTTTTATTTTAGAAAAAATGAGTTTGATCTAAGTTATCAATTGCTTCTATTTGCTCTTAAGTACGATCCTGATAATATTGAATTAGAAGGAAAGTTACTTTCCGTTTTTGATACTTTAAATAAAAGTAGGAACCTACAATGAACAACGAATATAAAGCTAATATTAATATCCTTGAAGAAGATAATATTATAATCACACAAGTTAATCGTATGAGTAGCATTAAGTTGAAAATAACTAATATTGGTACTAACACTTGGAATGCATACGATAAAAAAAATCCTGTTGCTATTTGTTATCGAATTAAGAGCGAAAACCAGGTTCTTTCTGAAGGGATTAGAACGAAACTTCCCTATAATGTTTCTCCAGGAGAAAGCATAGAGGTCAGAGCCAATTATATAGTATCTCAAAGATGTGAAAATATTGAATTAACCTGGGATTTAGTTCATGAAGGTATCTCATGGTTTGAAGACTACGGTTCTAATATACTAAACACCAAAATAAAGTTGGATAGGAAATCCAAATTACCTGTTAATAATATAGAGAATGATGTGGCTATTCAATGCATCAATCTTTCTAAGCGATATAAATTATATTCTAATTCTTTTGGTAAATTTATGAATATTTTCCCTTATCAGGGACAAAGACATTTTAAGAGCTTCTGGGCTTTAAAAGATATAAATTTTAAAGTACTAAAAGGGGAAACTTATGGCATCATTGGTTTCAATGGATCTGGAAAGAGTACACTCTTAAGTATTTTGGCGCAAACGAAACAGCAAACTGATGGTGAATTTATTGTTAATGGTAGAATAGCCGCATTATTGGAGTTGGGTGCGGGGTTCCATCCTGAATTATCAGGGCGAGAAAATGTGATTTTGAATAGTCATTTACATGGAATTTCAAGAAGTGAAATGCTGACTAGATTAGAATCTATTCAAGAATTTGCGAGTATTGGCGATTTTTTTGATAAACCTGTTAAGAGTTATTCAAGTGGTATGTTTGTCCGACTTGCATTCTCGTTAGCTATAAATGTTGATCCTGATGTTTTGATTATTGATGAAGCACTCGCTGTTGGAGATGAGGTTTTTCAGAGAAAGTGCTTTAAAAAATTTGAGGAATTTAAAGCAAAAGGAAAGACAATTATTTTTGTTAGTCATGATTTAAATGCAATAAGAGCACTTTGTAATCGGGTTGCGTTGATTTATGATGGTAATCTCATATATGAAGGGACATCGAACGATGTTGCTAATTACTATCAAAAAATGACGTTAACGGCCAACCTAGATCAGCTAGATAATTCAGAGAAAAAAGAAAAAAAAGATATTCGATATGGTAACGGCAAAGCTAAAATCACTAGCTTCAAGCTTTTGGACGAAAATGGGGAGGAGAGCTCCATTTTTAAAACCGGAAAAGCAATCCAAATCGAAGTTGAGGCTGTTGCTGAAGATTTTATTGAAGAACCGGTGCTTGGAGTTCTCTTTAAGACTATTAATGGAGTTGAAGTATTCGGCTCGAACAGCAAAATACTGGGTTGTAAAATTCATTCCATTAATTCAAAGGATTTCTTGAGATATACCTTTAAATTTCCTATGCATTTAAATGAAGGAACTTATTTCTTAAGTCTGGGAATAACTGACCAGGCTAACGGAGAAAGTATCACTGTAGACAGACTAGTGGATGTTACTTTCTTTCGGGTTATTTCCACATTATCCTGTTTGGGATTGGCAAATTTAAATACAGGAGCTGAAATCAAGGGACATGTCAATAAATTTGTCGAACAGTAGACCAAAAGTTTACTTTTTTTGTTTTAATTATAGAAAAGATGCTGATATAGAAGCTATAAAAAAAGAAGCCATAACTTATTATAAGATCTTTGATGAAAAAATTGAAGACTTCCAATTTAGATTTATTTCTTTGGAAAGTGAATTGGGGGAAAATGAAGAAGATATCGATAATAATCTTAACATTTCGTGTTGGGGTTATAAATTTGATGAATTATTATTAAAATATTCTCCTGACATTATTCACATATTTAGTGATAGTTTGGAAGGGTATCATCTTTTTGAAGCTAATTATGGAGAGCGTTCATTTCTTACTCTCTACACAGTTACTGGTATGAACCCATTGCCTCGCTATGAAGAGGGTTATTTAGTTCATATTAGGCATGCCATAGATGTCGGAAATCTGCTTGTTACTACAAAATCTTCTATCGTAACAAAATTACTATCAAAATTGGGGATTCGAACAACCCAAATTGTTACAAAAACGAAAATGAATCGCAACGATTTTGTGAAAGAAAAAAATAGTAAATTTACTGTCGGTTTTGCTTCATCGCCAATGTCAGAGGATTCCTGGGAGGATCGTGGAGTACCACTATTGATTGAATTAGCAAGTAAGCATGAAGAATGTCATTTTAAAATTGCATGGCGTGGCAATGTTCTAGAAAAACTAGAAAATCAGATAAATCAGTATAATCTATCAAATATTGAGGTTTTGAATGGGCATATTGATATGTATGATTTTTACAAGAATGTAGACGTTGTAATTGTACCGTATACTTCACTTCATAATAATCATTCAAGCCCTCTTTCAATAGTTGAAGCTATTTCCTTGGGAATACCAGTAATAATAACAGATGTAGTTGGCATCAAGGATATTATTACCAAATATAATTTTGGAGTCATTGCTAAACCCGACATTGATGATTTACAAATGAAATTAAACATAATAATAACCGATTATGAGAAATATAAGAAGCAAGTAGATAAATTGGGATTTAATAAGTTTTATTTAGATAATGAAGAATCCCATGATTACGTAAGAATATACCGCTTATTAAAAGACCAAATTCCAGTGCCTACTCTTAAAAGATGGCAAACTCAACTTGAGCAAAAAGGTAATTATTTAGTAATGAACCGAAAAGAAATAGCAAGCTATTATAACGATGAACGAATTGCAGAACTTTATGATGAACATCGGTTTAGCAGTTATCCCATGCGAACTTTTGATTTGTTGGAGCGTTCTGCAATCAATTATTTAATCGACAAATACAAATCTAATAATCAGAATATTAAATTGTTAGATATTGCTTCAGGTGACGGTAGGGTTCTTCGAGAATTAACTAAATACGGCAAGGTATCTGCTTTAGAAAATTCTGGATTTATGATTTCAGTGTCAGCTAAGAAACTGGATTCAAGTAGCAAAGTCACATATATTAAAGACAACTTTTATGATTTCGAGCCTGACCTTAAATTTCATGTAGTAACCATTTTTAGATTTATAAGACATTATGATTATCTAGATAGAAAAGAAATATACCAAAAACTATACAATTTTATTACTGATGATGGAATAATTTTGTGTGAATTTCCAAATAAAATTGCTGAAACACAGTTAAGAAAGCAAGTTGGCTGGGAAAATTTCAATGTCTATGATGTTTTTTGGTATGATTTTGAAATTGAAGATGAATTGTCTGAAAATAACTTTGAAATTGTGGATTCAATACCATATGGAGAATTTCTGCTGCCCAAAGAAGTAATTAGGAGCCAAAATATTTCTTTGGCTACCTTAGTATGTTTCCGCAAGAAGAGAGGTTGAATCATGAAAAAGAGAAAAGTTGCAATCTGTCATGCACAAGTTCCTTTCTTCTATGGTGGTGGTGAACTGCATGCGGAATCTTTGAAAAAAGAATTATTGAAAAGAAATTATGATGCTGATATTATAACGCTGCCATACAAATGGTATCCCAATGAACAGTTAGTTCAGAGTATGCTGAACTGGCGATTGATTGATCTATCAGAAAGTAATGGCGAAAAAATTGATTTAGTTATTCCAATGAAGTTTCCATCCTATGGTGTTCAACATTCTAATAAAGTGGTTTGGTTGATGCATCAATTTAGACAAGTCTATGATTTATTTGGAACCCAATACAGTGAGTTTGATCATACTCCCGAAAGCTTGTCGACAAGGGAATTGGTTAAGAGATTCGACCAGAATAGCTTGAACGAATGCAATAAGCTATTTACCACTTCAAATAATAACGCGAATCGTTTAAATAAATACAATAATATTAATGCTGAAGTACTTTATCATCCTCCTAAACACTATGGGAAGTATTACACCGAAAATTATGATGATTATATCTTGTCAGTTGGGAGATTGGACAAATTAAAAAGAATTGATTTATTAATAAATGCTATTAAATATACGGATAATAATGTAAAATGCATAATAGTAGGGACTGGGCCTGAGAAAGAGAATTTGCAAAAACTAATTCATAAATTAAATCTTGAGCATAGAATCAAGCTAGTTGGGTTTATTGATGACACTGAGTTACTGCATTATTTGGCTAACTGCCTCGGTGTATATTATGCTCCTTATGATGAGGATTATGGATATGTCACTTTAGAAGCCTTTTTGTCGAAGAAATGCATTATATCATTTGAAGATTCTGGCGGAGTTTTGGAGTTTGTTCAAGATAACGTTAATGGATTTATCTTGTCTCATGAAGAGCAAATAGCCGAGAAAATTAACTTTTTATATCATAATAAAATTAAGGCTACTGATTTTGGCCAAGCAGGTTACAATATCGTTCAGGACATATCATGGGATAATGTAATTGATCGATTAACTGAAACTATAAGATAGGGATAAAAAATGGATAAAATAGCCTACTTTTCACCACTTAATCCTGTACGCTCTGGAATATCCGATTATAGTGAAGATTTACTGCCGTATTTAAAAGAATATTATGAAATCGATGTATTTGTTCCTAATGGTTTTGAAATTGAAAATAAAATAATTAAAATGAATTTTAACATAAAGACTCATGAAGAATTCCCAAGGTTATATGCTCAGAAAGAATACAGTTCGGTTGTTTACCATATGGGAAATAATTATCATGCCCATAAAGAAATATATGAATTGATGCTTCAGTATCCAGGTATTGTAGTTCTCCACGACTTTTCTTTACATCATTTTTATGCTGCAAAAACGTTGGAGAATGGTAATTTTAAAGCATACGAAGATGAGATGTTTTACAGTCATGGTAATGAAGGACTACTTGAAGTGGAGCGGTTTGTAAAAGGAGAAATTCCGCCTATTTGGGAAACCAATTCATTGCAATTTCCATTAAATTTAAGAGTTTTGGATACCGCGGCAGGCGTGATTGTTCATTCACGATTTGCACAAAAACTGTTGCATGAGATTGCAAGCTATGTTCCAATAACTGTAGCACCAATTCCTGCACCATATATTGCAGAAGATATCGAGACTGTTCATAGAAATAAAATTGATGCAAGAAATTATTTAAACTTGGATCCAAATAAGTTAATTTTCAGCACATTAGGATTTACTAATCACACCAAACGAGTAGATAAAATTCTAGAGGCTCTGTATGATTTAAAAAAAGAAAAATTTCTTGAGGATTTTAAATTCTATATAGTAGGTCAAGTAGCCGATAATTATCCATTAGAGGATAAAATAAGAAGATTAGGTCTAACCAATGAAGTGGTGATTACTGGTTTTGTAGACCTCCAGGATTTTGATCGCTATATCGCTGCTTCCGATATATGTTTCAACTTGAGGTACCCTACACAAGGGGAGAACTCAGCAAGTCTGCTCAGAATTATGGGGCACGGTAAACCAGTTATAACCACGGATATTGGTTCTTTTAGCGAATTTCCGGAGGATATTGTTTCAAAGGTTTCTTATGGGAAGGAGGAAAAAGAAGATATCGTTAATTGTTTGAGGAAATTGCTGGATTTCGGGGGATTTGATCTTAAAAATCAGAGAATAATTGATTTTACCAGAAATAAACATACTATTTTAAAATGTGTTCAAGAGTATAATGAGTTTCTCAACAAAATTAAAATGGGGGAACTTAGTAATATATATCTACCGATAAAAAAGGTAATGTGTAATTACCAAAAAAACTCCAGTTCTATTTTAATTAATAATTTTGATCGGAATATTAATCAATTTGCGGATTCTATTTTTTCTTTATTTAAAGCATAGAGGGTGATAAATTTGAGTTCTCCAGTTTTAGCGAAGGGAAAGTTGGACAACGTACTTCCATTATTACTATTAAAACAACTACGACCTAAACAATGGACGAAAAATTTACTGGTATTCGCAGCGCTTCTTTTTTCTTTTAAAGATATCTCTCTCAATATGAGTATGAAATCTCTTGCCGGATTCATTCTATTTTGTTTAGTTTCAGGATGTGTCTACATTATTAATGATTTTGTTGATCGAGAAGCTGACAAAAACCACCCGGAAAAGAAATTCAGGCCTATGGCTTCAGGAGCTTTGAACCCATATATTGCGCTGATTTTTGGAGTGTTTTTATTAGCTATTTCATTGATTATTGGTTTTTATCTTAACGCACTTTTTTCAATACTTTTAAGTATATATTTTATTATAAATGTTGCTTATTCTTTAAAATTAAAAAATGTAGTTATTCTTGATGTAATGATTATTGCTGCAGGTTTTGTCTTGAGAGCAATTGGCGGAGGATTGGTTATTGAAGTCCATTTTACTCCCTGGTTTCTAATTTGTACCTTATTACTAGCTTTATTTTTAGCATTAAGCAAACGTAGGCATGAACTAATTTTGCTCCAAGATTCTAAGGGATCTCACCGAAAAGTATTGGAGCACTACTCCCCTGAATTGATTAATCAATTGAATAGCATTGTTACAACTGCAACAATAATCAGCTACTCGTTATTTACATTTACATCAGGAAGAACCATTCAGTTGATGTGGACAATTCCTTATGTATTATATGGTATATTTAGATACTTATATCTGATTTATATGCAAGATAAGGGAGGGAGTCCTGAAAAAGTATTAATACAGGATAAACCACTACAAATAACAATAGTTTTATATGCTTTAACTGTAGCCATTATTTTATATTATTTCGAGTAAGCGGGGATTTTCTTAATGGATATTTCTAAAAAAAAAATTCATGGAGTTATTTCGAAATTATTTATAGTTTTTTCCATAATATTGATATTGGTAACACTCTATCATAAACCTAATAGATATGGTGATGGTTGGGAGTATTTTGGAATGATTGTATCCTTTGCGAATCATTTTACTCCTGATTTGAAGAAAGAAGATATTGAAATTATTCATTCAACAGCGTTACAGTATAATATCGATGCTAACGTTATAAAAAATATAGACTATTCGGGGTATTTTAAAGACTTGTCTGGCAACTTTTATTCCTATCATTTTTGGTTTTATTCTTTAATATGTGTACCTGTTTTTTTTATGTTGAAATTATTTCATCTAAATACTTTTAAAGTATTTCAAATAACAAATGCAATATTTCTTATCATTATGTTTTGGTGGATATTGCACAAAAATTCATTTTCTATTCGAAAGAAGACTTGGTTAATTTTAGCGAGTATTCTAAGCCCCATTTGGTTATATTTACCTTGGAGTCACCCTGAAGTTTTTAGTTATGTACTTTTGTTTATAGGACTAATTGAATTATACGAGAAAAGATTATTAAGCTCAGTTGTGTTGATATCCTTGGCTTCGTTGCAAAACCCCGCAATAGCCATTATGGTAGCCTGTATTATTATTTTTTATATATTTTCAACAAAAAAAATTGATAAGTCATTTATTGTCATGAGTTTTTGTTCTTGCATAGTTCTTGTTCCCTATTTGTTTTATTATATTAATTACAAACAATTTAATATTATAGCTTCTAGTGGATATGCTTCCAGCAGTCTAATTACAATTAGTAAAATATCAAGCTTATTTTTTGACTTGAATTTTGGTATGATTTTGTTTATTCCTGTTCTTCTTATTGGATTTATCTGGTTGGTTTTTAGATTGAATAAAGAGGTTATTTTTTGGGCGATAGTTCTCTTGATGTTATCTATGATTTGTGCGACCCAGGCTAACTGGAATAGCGGAATGATGTATATTAATCGTTATAGTGTATGGATGATACCAATAATTATCTTTTCCACCATTGATTATTTCACCAACCTTAAGTTCAGGAATTTGGCTATAATTTCACTGGTATTCATTCTTTCCTCAGGCACTGTATTAATTTATTGTATTACTAAGTATGATGGTACAAATTATTTGAAGTTCAGTCCTTTGGCGAAGATTGCATTTTCAACAGTGCCTTCGTTATACAATCCACCTTACGAAGTATTCGTTGAAAGATCTTTAGGTAGGGAAGTACCGAAAGACCAATTCCCATCTAGTGTAGCGGTATGGAGTTCGACCGGGATGAGGAAAGAATACCAACAAAATAAATTTGGAATACAAGGGTATCTTGACGGCAAATATCAGTTTGTGAAATCAAATGCTATTTATAGTTTGTCAAACTTTGAGCCCAATCAAGATATTTTTAGTAATACAACAACGGCAACTTTCCTGTCGGGTTGGTATGGTATTGAAAAATCCCAAAATAATAATTATAGATGGACTAACCAAACCTCAGACCTAATCTTTAATTCTAATCAACAAAAAAATAGCAAGTTTGAAATTGTTATAGGAAGTTTCTATAAAGAAAGAGATTGTATTATTTTACTAAATGAACAAGTTATTTTTACTGGGACAATAGGAGTAGAGCCTCAGAAAATAGCTTTTAAAGGAAGCGTAAATTCAGGCCTTAATACATTGAAGATATTATCTACTTCTTCCAGTACAATTCCACAGGAAATTAAAGAACTTAATAACAATGATACTAGAGAGTTGAGTTTTTTTGTTTCAACAATTAATATTGATTGAAAAATTAGTTAATGTATAAGGAAGGTGTAGTTTTGATATATTTTATAGCGCCTTTTTTAGGTTGGCTCATATCAGGCTCCTTGAAATTTTTTATAAATTATATTAGATTTGGAAAAGGTGCTTTTGGAAAGATTGGAAATGGTGGATTCCCTAGTACGCATACAACTATTATAGTTACTTCTGTTACTTTGGTCGGCCTAAAAGAAGGTCTGAATACACCTATATTTGGTCTTGGTTTAGCTATTGCTTTAATAGTTATTATTGATGCTATTGGATTGAGACGGAATGTTGGTAAACATGCTAAAATAATAAACAAAATGATAATCATTAATAAGCTGGGTGAAAGTGGATTAAGGGAAAGCATGGGCCATAAGAAGCATGAGGTTATTGGTGGAATTATATTAGGAATACTAATAGGATCTTTCCTATATTTACTTAATAATTTAATTTAAGGTTGTGAAATTTTTGATTAATTTTATATTGATTCTAATAGGGGTCGTATTGAATGCAATTGCACAATTGCTATTAAAAAAGGGTATGGATTTAGTAGGTAAATTAAGTTTTGATATTCAAACAATTATTGGATTATTACCGTCAATTATAAAGAATGCATATATATGGAGTGGAATAGGAAGTTATGTAATAAGCTTATTTGTATGGTTAGTTGTGCTTTCTAGAGTTCAAGTGAGTTATGCTTATCCTTTCTTGAGCTTGGGCTATATTATTGCTGCAGTTATTGGATATTATTACTTGGGAGAAAGTTTATCAGTTTATAAAATAACGGGCATTTGCGTGATTTGTTTAGGGGTAATGATATTATCCAGAGGGTAAAAATTGAGTTAATTTAATAGAGCGGAGTAAATATAATGACAAGAAGGAAACTTTTACTTAGTTTTATGATTATTGTATCTGCTATTTTATTAATATGGGCAATAGTTCATAAGCCTAAATTGTATGGCGATGCTAGTGAATATATGGGGATGACCATCTCATTTGCCAATCACTTATCTCCGCAATTTACCTCGGAGGATAATGCTCAACTACAAGAATTATGGAAAGAATATGATGTACATCTCGGTTTTAGTGGGGCTACTAAAGCTCTGAATGACAGAGTTTATTTTTGGCACTTTTGGATTTATTCAGCTATATGTGCAATTCCTTATTTTTTTGCGAAAATACTACATTTACATCCCTTTATTCAATTTCAATTAGTTAACGTTATTTTGTATCTACTTGTGTTTTGGTGGATTGTTTATAAAACTAATGTAGAAAATAGAGGGAAAATTTGGTTAGTTTTAATTCATTTGTTCAACCCTATACTATTATATTTGCCTTGGTCAAGTCCAGAGGTATTTTCATATTGTTTACTATTTTTAGGATTGCTTGAGTTTCTTAATAAACGCTATTTTTGGGCCTGCTTATTACCGGCAATTGGTTCACTTCAAAACCCAGGACTATCTATTATTCCTTTTGTAGTTTGGTGGTTTGTACTTCTAAGGGCTCGTAAGATAACTAAAAAATTAATTTACTGCACTTTTGCATCCGCTGTAGTATTAATTCAATATATCTTTTTCTATGTTTTATATCACACACCAAGTCTGATTGGAAAAGATTCGGCATCTTTCGAAGAAATTTCACTAAATCGAATTGCAAGTCTGTTTTATGATTTGAATTTTGGTTTGCTTGCTTATGTTCCTGTTTTACTCATTATGATTCTCTTGGCAGTTTGGAAAAAAGATAAATTAGCTATTGCAAGTGTGATTATACTATTTATATTCGGTTTAATTTGTTCCCCGCAGGCAAATTGGAATAGTGGAATGATGTACATTAATCGTTACTCTGTCTGGTTTATTCCAATGTTGGCAGTAGGCACGACTAGCTATGCTTGCAGTATGAAAAAAAGAACATTTATGGCAACTTCTTCGTTGTTTGTGATCATTACAGGCATCATTACATTTACTTGTATGTCTCTCTATAAAGGAGATAATCACGTTTCGTTTAGCCCATTAGCTAAATTTGTTATATCAGTAGCCCCATCATTTTATAATCCTCCTGAAGAAATATTTGCAGAACGTGCATTAGGAGGGGAAATTCGTTTTATCGATAAGTTGCCTATTTCAATTTCAAATGATGAAGGCATACGTAAAACTCTTCTTATGGATCCTATTACTGGTAAACTTAGGTATGAGAATGGAAGCCCAAAACTAAGTGTATCTGACCTACGGTTTGTAAAAAGATTTGCTGCAAATGAAGATATATTCACCCAAGATACTGAAGCCTCTTTCCTTATTGGATGGGAAGGCTTGGAACAACACGATAACCAAAAATACAGATGGACACCAGAGAGAGCTGAAATGACTGTGTATACAAAAAACGACAATGCAGTTGTGAATGTCAATCTATCAAGGTTTTACTCTCAAAGTAACTGCAAAATATTTGTTAACGATGTTAAGGTATACGAAGGAATTATAGAAACCACATCAAAATTGGCCACTTTCAATATTCCATATAAAGGAAGCAATAGAATAGTTTTTGTTTCTGATGAGAAAGCGCTAATACCAAGTGATGTTCTCAAAGGTAGTCAGGACAATAGAAAGCTATCAATGGCTATTTCTGATTTCTCCATAAAGTAAAAGTTTATTGAAAGGGGCTGTCCCATAAGTCATGAAAAATGACCAGTGGCAACCCAAGTTTATTTAAAAATATTAATCAAAAAAGAAACCGTCCTTTAGTAAAATGGAGGTATCACCCACCATCTACGAAAAGAACGGTTTCTTTGTACATTTCAATATAACATGCTCAATTGTTTTTGCCAGTGGATTTAGAAGGAGTTATCCCAGCCCAATATTCGGTACGCCTGATCAACGACGTAGTGAATCGCCTAGATGATCAAATCTTTGATGATGCCTATCCTGGTGGGGCCGAGATAGCTAGTCCGAAGATGCGCACCAAAGCCGCCTGGCAGTTTCTGGATTTCCGTACCATTAATCGCTTTCGCTCAAACGAATGAAGGGATGTACTGGAGAAAGTTATTTACCGCGGTGCTCGGTCTTCTGGTGGAAGCAGACTACGTCAATCTTAAGTAATCCTGAATTTCGAAAGCGCATAAGAATGCGGCGGAAAATTTCGATGAGCGGTTCACTGAAAGTAAAAAAATGGAGATAGTGCCAGCGGGATTTGAACGACTTAGCCACATGAGGATAACTGCCCCCTCCCCAGTGAAGAGGCACTTTCGTTTTCCATGTGAAATGTTGGGAAGTGTCATTCCAATTGAACCACTTTAGCTTCGATACGCTTCCAAGCGTGTTGGTTGCCAAAATCCTTGATCAGCTTGAGCACAACTGATCGACTGTGCCGAACGAGCGTTGCTGCGCAATGAAAAAACTCCAAGCGGAATCGGGCAATCGTATAGGGCTGATGTACCGGTTCGCAGCAATCGCTTTTGAAGCGTTCGAACAAGTTGTAGGACAGCAGCTTAATCAGGAGGTCGAGCGTGTTGGCTTCAAATTCGCTGGTGGCG
>NZ_JANYUY010000062.1 GCF_025060755.1 Paenibacillus doosanensis | reverse complement strand
AATATGGACTTAAAACGCTCTTGTAATCTGCATGCACATGAATGACGAACATCGGAAAGCCGTATGAGGGAAAACCTCACGTACGGTTTGATGAGGAGGGGCAGATTTCTCTGCCCTTTACTCTAGGGAAATGATGCGCAGCCATTTGTTCTGTCTGCTCTAATGATTATCCGGATCTGCCGTATGGATTATGAATGCCGCTAAACCCTTGCCGCATCAACGTTTTTATCCGCAGCTGCAAGGATCTGCTATATGGATTGTCGACAGGAACGAGCATCCTTAGTACATTGGATTCAAGCCGTCCAGGTACGACAAACGGATAAACAAAAAAGGAGGAATCGGACATGGAAATAACGGGATCGGCCCATTCCGTGAGAACGCTTACGAAGAATGAACGATTCATGCGACGGCTGAAGCGCCATCGTTGGTTTTATATGATGCTCTTGCCGGGATTGTTTTATTTCCTGATATATAAGTATGTGCCCATGTGGGGCGTGCTTATCGCTTTTCAAGATTATCAGCCGTTCCAAGGCTTCTTCGGCAGTAAATGGGTGGGCTTGAAGCATTTTGAGACGTTTTTTACGGACGAAAGCTTCTTGATGCTCTTCCGCAATACGTTTATTTTAGCGATATACAATATTTTGTTTTTCTTCCCCATGCCCATTGTCATCGCATTAATGCTTAACGAGGTTCGCAAGGAAGTATTCAAACGGTTTATCCAAACGATGATATACATCCCGCATTTTGTTTCATGGGTTGTAGTCGTCGGGATCAGCTTCCTGTTCTTTTCTACAGACAACGGCATCGTCAACAGCATGTTGGCAAAAGCAAATATGGAGCCCGTTAATTTCTTGCTCAGCAGCGACTGGTTCCGTACGATCATCACCTCGCAGGTGATTTGGAAGGATACGGGCTGGGGGACGATCATCTTCCTCGCGGCGCTCGCCGGCGTGGACCCGCAGCTGTACGAGGCGGCCAAGATGGATGGAGCGGGACGCTGGAGACAGATGTGGCATATAACGCTGCCGGCCATCCGAAGCACTATTATTATCTTGCTTATTTTGCGGATCGGTCATTTTATGGATTCGGGCTTCGAGCAGATCTTCCTGATGGTCAATCCGATGAACAGGGAAATTGGCGAAGTGTTCGATACTTATGTTTACAGCACAGGGATTACGCAGGGCAAGTTCAGCTACAGCACTGCAGTCGGCATGTTCAAGTCTGCTGTCGGCTTACTGCTTGTAGTGATTGCCAATCGTCTGGCCAAGAAGTTTGGCGAAGAAGGCATTTACTAATCGAGAGGAGGACGCGGTTATGGCGGATAAAAGCATCGCCGGCAGATTGCTGGACGGGATCAATTACTTACTTCTAATACTGATTGCGGCGGTATGTGTCGTTCCGTTTATTTATATCCTGGCGGCTTCAATAACCGAGCCTGCGGAATTGATCAAAAAAGGATTTATCCTGTTTCCTACAAAGCTGTCACTCGTCGGTTATCGATATATTCTTTCAACCGATGTGATTTTATCCAGTTTGGGCGTATCCGTCTTCATTACGGTAGCGGGTACAATGGCAAATTTGTTCTTTACGGCGCTGATGGCCTATCCGCTTGCGCAAAAAGATCTCATGGGCGTCAGCTTGATCATGAAACTCGTAGTATTCTCCATGCTGTTCAGCGGCGGGATGATTCCGACTTATCTGGTGGTAAAGGAAACAGGGCTGCTCGATAACCCGGCTGCCTTGATTGTTCCCGGTTTAATCAGCGCCTTTAACCTGATTATTATGCGCAGCTTCTTCCAGCAGCTCCCGGACGGGCTTGAAGAGGCCGCCAGAATCGACGGCTGCAGCGATATCGCCATTCTGTTCCGCATCGTGCTTCCGCTTTCGGCGCCGGTACTGGCGTCATTGGCTTTGTTTTATGCGGTAGGCCACTGGAATTCTTACTTCAACGCGATTCTCTATATCAACGATAATGCTTATTGGCCTATTCAAGTATGGCTCAGGCAGATCGTAATACTAGCTCAAGGGGGGATTGGCGACTCCGCACAGTTCGGCGAGGATTTTATTCCTCCTCCGGCGGAGACGGTGAAGATGGCCGTTATTGTATTATCCACATTACCGATACTTGTCGTATATCCGTTTCTTCAAAAGCATTTTGCTAAAGGTGCATTGCTGGGGTCAGTTAAAGGTTAGACAACAAATCGATGAATAAAGAGGAGAATTCGTATGAACCGAAAAAGCTCAGTCCGTAAGTCCATGAAACTGCTCAATGTCGTGTGTATGACTTGTCTTTCCGCCTCTCTTGTGGCGGCATGCAGCTCTTCCAATAAAGCGGCGCCTGCTGAGACTGCCTCTTCAGCCAACAAGCCTTTGGAGCTGAAGGTAATGATGATTCAACAATTGGCCGAGCCGCCCCAAAAGGACAGCCCTTTCCTGAAGAAGATCGAAGAGTATACGAATACGAAGCTGGATATTACATGGGTGCCGGGCGCCGGTACTGCCTATGACGATAAGGTCAGCGCAACGATCGCCTCGGGAAATATGCCGGATGTGATCCTGATTCGCAAGAATAAGGAAACCGCTAACCTGAATGCGCAGCTGTCGGGTGTGTTCTGGGAGCTGACACCGTACTTGAAAGATTTCAAAAATTTGAGTCAAATGAACCCGGTCGCACAAAAGAACGCAAGCATTAGCGGCAAGCTGTATGGAATTCCTCGCGAGCGCGTCATATCCCGTTACGGCATGATTATCCGGCAAGACTGGTTGGATAATTTAGGGCTGCAGATGCCCAAGACCGCTGACGAGCTGTACAATGTGGCCAAGGCGTTTACGGAGAATGACCCGGACAAGGACGGCAAGAAGAACACGTTCGGCATTCAGGAAGATGCGACGATGGAATTATTGAAGCAGCTGACGATTTACGCCGGAGGTCCGAACGGATGGGGGCTGAAGGATGGCAAGGTAACGCCGGACTTCCTGTACCCGGAATTTATGACGGCTCTCGATTTGTATCGAAAGATGGTAAGCGAAAAAATAATTAGCCCGGATTTCCCTATCGCCAAAAAATACGATTATTTCAACCAAGGGAAAGCCGGCATGTACTTCTCGGTGATCGACGATGCGGCTACACGGCATGTGGATATGATGAAGCAGGACCCCAAGGTGAAGGTGGAGGTTGCGGAAAACTTCGACGGACCGCAAGGACAGCGGGTCAGGGGTACCGTCGGTTATGATTCT
Organism: Paenibacillus doosanensis; assembly: GCF_025060755.1. Classification (GTDB taxonomy): domain Bacteria; phylum Bacillota; class Bacilli; order Paenibacillales; family NBRC-103111; genus Paenibacillus_S; species Paenibacillus_S doosanensis. Next base: position 37,927 of record NZ_JANYUY010000062.1, on the reverse strand, counting down.
CTCATTGCAATTCCCAAGTCTAGCGTGAAAGACGAAGCGAAGCTGAAGCAAATTCTTGCCTTCATCGATAAGATGAGCGACGAGCCGATGCTGTCTCTGATCAATGCGGGCGTCGAAGGCACGGATTACACGCTTGAAGGCGGGAAAGCGAAGAAAATCGCCGGCTCCAAAGGTTCCGAGGATTGGCAAAACTTCCGCTGGGGCAGCCAGTTTGGCGGCGTAACGATGGAGAAAACGCCATTGGAGCAAAAAATCGATAAACTCTTCAACGACAACAGCAAATTGGGCGTAGTAGACCTGAGCGCCTCTCTGTTATCCGATACGAATACGCAAAAAGGCACGGATCTCAAGAAGGCAATTACCGACGCTCAAGTGAAATATGTACTGGGCGAGCTGGACGATAAGGGCTGGAATGACGCGGTAGAGAAGTGGCGGAAAAATGGCGGAGACAAAATTATCGAGGAATTCACCGCTGATTACAATAAATCCGGCGAAAAATAAGGCAAGGTCAATCGAGAGGTCCGCCGGGCAATCGGCGGATATTCTCATTTTACCGAAAGCCCCCGAACCCGCAATTAATCATCAACCTCAATCAAATCTATAATCTCCCGAATATCTTTAATGTCCAGCGCCTCGGCGATTCTTTCGATATGGCTAAAATGAATATTTTCCCTTTTGCCGTTAGAAAGCTCGCTTAATGCAGCATGACGCACATCGGATAATCTGGAAAGCTCACGTAAAGAGATATGATGCTTTTGCGTAAGCTTTGTTATGTTTATAATCACTTTTTTGCCCAAAAGGATCACCTGCTATGCACGGATATAGGTAATGATTGCTATACGCAAAAACGTACCATATAATAGAAATGAAGCTGGTACTTAATTGCGTATCATTATTCTGTGTGAGGTGATCCCGCTGAAATATCTCATTTCTAAGCTGCCTCTACAAGCGATTCAGCAATACATCACTCAAGAAACTGGCATGGACTTCTTCGATGTTATACTAACGATAAACGCTGAAGAAGTCGGTACGATTTTATACCGCCCCCTTGGAGAATCGGACCATGCCTTTGAAGAGCTGGATATTTGGTATGGTTCACTGTTAGATTATGCGAATGACTATGATCTCAAGAAAATGATGTTAATTCATCTGATTAACGATACCCGGAGGGAGATTGAAACGTACGAGGAACAACTACTAGGTTTGACAGAAGCGGAACTGGCTAAACGTTGGATTCACAGACGTCTTACTCCTAATTAAACCCTCTCGGTTCCCAGCCGCGGTAACTTGCTGAGGAATCAGATAGAGGAAGAGAAGAAGGATTTGAGAAAATATGAGAGAATGTTGTTTTATTTATTGGTGTATGGATTGTTAATATAGCGAGGGATTTTATGGCGAAATTAGATGTAATAGGTTTTTAAACAGTGGAGGTAATCATCAAGCTTGTACCTGAGGAAGGATGGTTGAACTTTATGGGGAACATCCTATGTGTGGTATCATGCTCAAATTTACAGTTATTATGTCACTTGGTACCTTCGACGGTAAGCTTGACTGACTTTGTTTGGGGGAGGAGTTTCCTCTTTTTCCGGAAGGGACCGGTCGTTGACGCGATCGGACAAGAACTTTATAATAAAATAATAGAACATTATAAAACAAATTTGTCTTGGGTATGGGAAGAAGTATTTCTTGTAGCTCTTTTTTTGCTAAAATGAAAGCGATAACATTATGTATAGAGTAGCTTAAGCACGATGCACTATAGGACAATTTTTATGTCATATGTTCCGAACGGTTTACACGGGTTGTGGAATCTAAGGACGGGAGCCATTCGATAGGTATGGGGGGGATAGGCAGATGGGCAGCCAGTTGATGGATCAGAGAACGGATATGCCGCTCTATGTACAGCTCATAGAAATATTTCGGACGATGCTCGAAAGCGGGGGGATGCAGGCCGGAGAACGATTTCCCACCGAGCTGGAGCTGGCCAAGCAATACGGCGTTGCCCGGATAACGGTACGAAATGCGATTGCCGAGCTTGTGCAGGAGGGGCTGCTCGTGCGTCGTCAAGGGAAAGGGACCTTTGTAGCCGAACGAAAAATCGACCGGGAGCTCGTCAATGTGGCCAGTTTTACCGATCGTATGAACTCGCGAGGCATGCGAGTTGGCTCGCGGCTTGTCAGCGCGAGAGCGATTAAGGCTGCGGGAAAGCTGGCTGAGTTGTCAGGAATGGCTGAAGGCGCCTCCATGATTGAGATTGTCAGGCTACGGTTAAGCGATGATGTTCCCGTTGCGATTGAAACGACCTGTTTATCAGGGGAACGCTGTCCCGGCCTCGAGAAGGAAGACTTGGCGAAGCAATCGCTCTACCACCTGCTTGATAGCAAATACGGCATTCGCCCCGCCTATTCAAGCAAAACGCTGGAGCTGGCCCGGGCGATGACAAAGGAAGCCAAGCTGCTCTCCGTCAAAACCGGTGCTCCGCTGTTTCTGATGACAGCGGTCGTTTATTCGGAGGATCATCAAGTTATGGAATACGTCAAGACGTTGTTTCGAGGAGACCGGTTTCGCTTTCAGGTTCACTGATGGTAAGTATGCAAGAGATGAGTCTTCATTTATTACACGCCGGGAGGGGCTCGCACTATGGAGATTCTGATTGTCGAAGATGAAACTTTGATTCGCAGGGGCTTGGAGCGGATGATTTGTGATTTGGGCTATCGGGTCGCGGGGACGGCGGATGACGGGGAGACGGCTTTGCAATGGTTGGAGAGCCAGACTGCGCCACCTGATCTGATCATTACCGATATTTTCATGAAATATGTCGACGGCCTTGAATTAATAGGGATGGTAAATGCGAAGTATCCGAGCGTCAAATGCGCGTTATTGTCCGGTCACGATGATTTTCGGCTTGCACAGCAAGCGATCAGCCTGAAGGTGTGCCGTTATTTGACCAAGCCGATTAATCGGGAAGAGCTTCGCGATGCGTTGGACGAAATTCGCCATGAGGTGGAGCAGGAGAAGCTGCGTAAGATGGATTTGCTCCGATGGGAGCAGCGCCATGCAAGCAGTGTTTTGTACGTCCGGGACAAGCTGCTGTCCGATTTACTCGAGTCGCGTCTCATCTCATCCACGGATATACTTCAGCATGCCGATTGCTTTGATTTTGATTTGAAGGGGACCTTGCTCTCCGGCGGCGTCATCCGTCTGCAAGAGACGGGACGGCCTATGTCTCAACGGGATTCCCTGCTCTATTCCGTAGCGGTCAAGCATTTGTTCACCGAGACGGTGCTGGCCGAGTATCGCGGGTTCGTGCTGCTCAAGGATTCATGCACGCTGGCGTTTGGCGTATGCGAGGACAAGCCGGAGCGGCTGCGGAAGGAAGCGGTCCAGTTCGCAGATATGTCGGCAAGAATGCTGGGCGTTCCGGTAGTTTTCGGGACGGGATCGAGAGCGGCCAATCTGCTGCAATTCCGCCAAATATTTGCCGAGGCCTGCGAAGCGATGGAGCAATCCAGCAAGGAACGGCATTTCTACCCGTTGGAGCTCGAACAGAAGCTTCGCGTATCCATGCGCGCAGGGGACCGGGAAGAAGCTAGGACCAATATACGGCTGATGATTGAAGCGATTGCCGCAAGCCCCGCGCCTTCCGACTATGTATTCCATTCCTTTTACAAGCTGATCGAGTCGCTGGAGGCATTATTTCGCGAGCTCGAGCTGCCGTTTGCCGCGCCGCAGCTTGCCGGATTGCCGAGAACCGGATTAATGGATCGGATGAACCAGTGGCTCCAGGAATGCGTATCCGCACTCGAGCCGCGCCGGCAGGAGTATCCTAGCGAGATTGTCACCAAAGTGATTGCGCATATGCAGGAGTGTTATGCCGACGGGAGTCTCAATTTGCAGCATTTGGCCGATCTCGTCTATGTGCATCCCAACTATTTGACGCAAATGTTCCGCAAGACGACCGGTTATTCATGCATGCAGTATTTGGCGCGCCTGCGCATGGAGCAAGCGAAAAAGCTATTGCACGAATCGGATCTGAAAATCTCCGAAATCGCCGAAAAAGTCGGCTACGACAACCACTTGTATTTCAGCAGTTATTTTAAAAAGTGGATCGGAAAAAGCCCATCCGATTACAAGGAAGGACTTTCCTCCCAATGATTGATCGCCTCCGTTATCGTTTAAATCGCTGGTATAACACGATGTCGCGAACGATTTTTATCAAGCTTCTTTTACTGCTTCTCATTCCTAATCTGCTCTTAATGTTCGTTATCCAGCAGTTGACCGACCGGCAAGTCCAACAGAAGGCCAGCGAAATTCACAATACGCTGCTTGGGCTGGAGCATGCGGTAAACCGGGAGATCGGTTCGCTCTTCGGGGTCGTCACTACCTTGACCAACCAACTCATCATTGAGCCCGACGTACAGCGGATTTTGACATCCAGTTGGCGCGATAGATTGGCCCAGGGCGAATCCCCTACACCGGACGCCGAGCTTAGGAAGCTGCAGACGCTCTATGACAATCAGGCGGCAATGCTCTCACTGTTGTCCCGGTACCGTCTCGTCTGGACGAATATCTACTCGCTGGCGATCATCGATACGCAGGGCAATGTGTATTTAAGCACGGCGCAAAATTATCAAATTTACCCGGAGGATATTCTGGCTTCCCGATTGCTGAAAGCGGATTTCGACGACCCGTTGCCATGGAGCGTTAACGACGCGTTAACCAAGGAGAGCAATATGATTACGATTGCCAGAAAAATATACGGGACTACGATGCCCCAGCAAGTGATCGGGCACGTCGTCATTAATCTTTCTTTGAACGAAATTCAAAGCTCATTCGATACTTATAATTATTTTGGCAACATGATATTTGGCCTATACGATGCTTCTGGTAAAGGACGGATGGTTTACGACGGGCGGCAATTTTCCGCGGAGGAAGGCGAGGTTCTTCCTTTTGCCGAAATAGGGGACCGACAGTCGGACGTATCATTCCGGGGCAGCTCATGGAGGATGATCGTCAAACGGATGGAGGAGTCGTCCGCAACGGGAATGCGAAATTATTTATTTGTCGGTTTGGACAACCAGTATATTCACGAGCAGACCAAGGCTATTAGCGATAGTCTCAAATATGGTTATGCTATATTTCTCATCGTGGCGTTAGGTGTCTCTTTATTCGGAGCGACGGTGTTGTCGCGACGGATCGGGCGCGTGCTGAAGGCGATGCGACAGTTCGGAAAGAAACAGTGGGGGACGCGGATCACGATCAGGGGTAACGATGAGATCAGCATCATAGGCAATACGTTTAATTCAATGGCCTCCCATATCGAAGATTTGCTGGAGGACGTTTCCGTTCAGCAGCATCTGAAGCGGTTGTTTGAACTAAGGGTGCTTGAATACCAGATCAATCCGCATTTTTTGTATAATACGCTGGATACGATTCACTGGCTTGCCCTGGACAGCAACCAGCCCCAAATCAGCCGGATGGTGGAAGGACTATCCAAGCTGTTCCGGATCATCTTGAGCAAGGGAAGCGAAACGATTACGCTGCGCGAGGAGTTCGAGATGATACGGATTTATTTGGATATTCATAAAATTCGTCTGGAGGACCGCTTCGACTACGAGCTTCGTCTGGCGCCCGAGGTTCAAGAATACAAAATCAGCAAGATTGTGCTTCAGCCGCTTGTGGAAAATGCGCTTTTGCACGGTATTCGCCGGTTGCGAACGAAAGGGATGATTAGGGTCTCCGGGAAAATGGACGGCTCCTGGATCGTACTGACGGTCTCGGACAACGGGGTCGGCATGCCGGAGGAGGTGCTTGCAAGCCAGCGGTGCTTGATCGATTCCGGGCTTTGGGAGGAAGAAGTGATGAGCGGCTCAAGCTATGGTATGAAAAACGTCGATTCGCGGCTCAAGCTGATGTTCGGCGACACGTACCGGATGAATATTGAATCCGGAGGACCTTCACCCGGAACCCGTATCACGATACGCATTGGCGCCGAACAATGATGCGCTGAGCGAGCGCGGACATACATTCATGTTGAATAATGAAGTGCTTTGCAGACGGAAGACGGTAACTAGCCGTCTTCTTTTTGCTACATGGGCATCGCCCAAGGATAGCTGCGGACGAACATTAAATTTGTATATATGATCCTCTTAAGTTTGTTTATATTTCATTAGCGCCTGCTGACCTATAATGAAGTCAAGAGGACATTCCGGAAACATCCTCAGTCCAACACGGTAAATGGTCATAAAGGAGGCAAGTTGAAATGAAGAAAAAATGGTTGCTCGCTTCACTTACTCTGATTTTCTCGTTCGTCACAGCCTGCTCGTCCGAAACGGGCAGCGCGCCGGCTCCCAAAGAATCGGCAGAGATGTCGAATCCGCCGAATGAGCAGGTCAAGATTACATGGTGGGATTTTCAGCCGAATCAGGCGATGATCGATGCTCTAACAAATCTGATTGCCGCATATGAGAAGGAGCATCCAAACGTAAAAATCGAGAGAACGTTCGTTCCGTTCGCCGATATTAAAAACAAGCTGCTGCTTGGCTCGGCCGCCGGCCAGCTCCCCGACATAGTTATGATCGACGGGCCGGATCATCAGGCGTTCGCCTCCGCCGGAGTACTTGCCGACATTACCGAAGAGGTGAAGGCATGGGGGGAAGCGGATCAATATTTCGAAGCGCCGTGGAATGCAACAATGTATAAAGGCAAAAACTACGGGATTCCCGTGAGCAACAATAATTTGGGTTTATTTTATAACGATGATCTTCTCAAGCAAGCCGGGGTGGAGCCGCCCAAAACATGGGATGAACTGAAGACTGTGGCGAAAAAGCTTAGCGGCAACGGTGTGTACGGCCTCGCCATCGCCGCTCCGAAAAGCGAGCAGCTAACGTTCCAGTATCTCCCCTTCCTCTGGCAGGCCGGCTCCGACTTGACCAACATCGATAACCCGGGAACGGTAGATACGCTCAAGCTGTATAAGGATCTGGTGGCTAGCGGCTCGATGTCCAAAGAGGTCTTGACGCAGGATCAGCAGGCTACTTTCCTGCAATTCATGGCCGGAAAAGTAGCGATGGTGTTAAGCGGCCCTTGGCAGCTTCCTGCGCTTAATGAGGCCAAGTTTAAGTGGGGACTGGCCGACTTGCCTTCCGGCAAAGAAAAAGCGACGATTCTCGGCGGGGACGACTGGGCCATTACAGCTACCTCCAAACACAAGGACATTGCGTGGGACATCATCAAGTTTTCCCAAAAGCCGGAATATTTGAAGCCACTGCTCATCGGCGGAGCAAGAATTCCGAGCCGCAAAGATTTAATCAACGACTCCTATTGGCAAACGGACAAATATATGAAGATTTTTGCGGATCAGCATCAATACGCCAAAGCGCGGGCCTACGGACCGAACTATCCGAAAATTTCGGAGGCGGTGCAGGATATGGTTCAGCAAACCGTAACCGGTGTGAAGTCGCCGGAGGACGCGGTGAAGGAAGCGGCGGGCAAGATCAAGCCCCTGCTGCAATAAAGAAAAATCACATTATAACGGGGAGGAAGCTCCTCCCCCAATCGAAGCGTGGGAGGGAGAAGCTCCATGACGGATCAGGCATTGCCCAAGACAGAGCGGGCTGTCTCCAAATCGGCTCCTGGGAGGATACGGGCGGGCTGGACCAACTATATGTTCGTTCTTCCCGGAGGATTGTTTGTTATTTCATTCCTTATATTCCCTATATTATATAATATTTGGATTAGCTTTCAGGACGTTACGCTAATGAATTTGAAGGGCGGCCACCGCTTTGTCGGATGGGACAATTATACCAAAGTGTTTGCCGATCCGCTCTTTATGGACTCTGTGCGCCACTCGCTGTTTTTCACGGCCGGCAGTCTTGTATTTCAATTCGGGCTAGGGTTTGCGCTGGCGTTGTTTTTCCATCGCCGGTTTCCCGGACGGGACTTGATGCGCTCTCTGATTCTGCTTGGCTGGATGATGCCGATTGTCATTACCGGTACGTTGTTCAAGTGGATTTTATCGGGGGACTCCGGGGTATTCAACCATCTGCTCATCATGCTCGGCCTGATTGATAAGCCAGTGTTTTGGCTGACCGATCAGGGTACTGCGCTGACGGCGGCGACAATCGCCAATATATGGATCGGCATTCCGTTTAACATGCTCATTTTGCTTGCGGGGTTGCAGGCGCTGCCGGATCAGCTGTACGAAGCCGCCAAAATCGACGGAGCCGGCCGGTTTAGGCAGTTCATGCAAATTACCGTTCCGCTGATGAGGCCGACTATTTTTATCGTGTTAATGCTTGTGCTGATCTACACATTCAAGGTGTTTGATCTGATTTTCGTCATGACCGGCGGGGGGCCGGTAAACGTGACGACGGTGCTGCCACTGTTCGCTTACAAGCTTGCTTTTACCAACTATGAAATCAGCATGGGATCGACAGTGGCAAGCCTGATGTTCGTCTTTCTGATTACCCTCGCATCGGTGTACCTCTGGATGTCCCGGAAGGAGGAGAAGTCATGATCGCATCCGGCAAATACAGCGCCCGCAGCTATATTACGGCTGCTGCAGCCGCTGCGGCAACGCTTGTCTATCTGTTTCCGATCTACTGGCTGTTTGTCACCTCCATCAAACCGATGAACGAGTTGTTCGCTTATCCTCCGCATTATATTCCGGTGTCGCCGACGCTGGAAGCGTACGTGCACAACTTTGTCGCGGACACCGGGATTTTCCGCTACATCGGAAACAGCTTTATCATTGCTACCGGGACGATGCTGCTTACGCTGCTGCTGGCCTCGCCATCCGCTTACGGCCTCGCCAGACTGCCGATTCGGGGCAAGGGAGCCGTGCTTATTGTGCTCCTCGCTACACAAATGCTGCCGAGCATTATGGTGGCGATGCCGCTGTTCATCGTGTTCTCCAAGGTGCAGCTTGTCAACAGCTATACGGCACTTGTGATTGCCAACACGACGCATACGTTGCCTTTTGCCGTTCTGGTGCTTCGTCCTTATTTTCTAGGAGTGCCAAGCGGGGTGGAGGAGGCGGCGCTGATCGACGGGTGTCATAAGGCGGGGGCGTTCTGGAAAGTCGTGCTGCCGCTTGTTACACCGGGGTTGCTTACCGTCGGCGCGATCAGCTTTCTGTGGGGCTGGGGGGACTTCATCTTTGCGCTGACGCTCACCTCCGATGAAAGCGTGCGGCCTTTGACGATGGGCCTCAGCAAGTTTACCGGCGAATTCGGTACGCAGTGGAATTATTTGATGGCGGTTGCCGCGATAGCCGCCTTGCCCATCATCATCATTTTTGCATCGCTGCAAAAATATATCGTTAGCGGTCTGGCAAGCGGTTCCATGAAAGATTAAACTTAACAACTTAAAGAGGTGTTCAACATGAGTTATCGCCTTGGTGTCGATACCGGCGGAACGTTTACCGATATTGCTCTCATTCATGAACAAACAGGCGAGGTGCATGTAGCCAAGGTGCCTTCGACTCCTCACGATCCGTCCGAAGCTGTTATTAACGGGGTACGCGAAATTGTGAGTCAAACGGGAATTGACGTGAAGAACATCTCGTTCTTCATCCACGGCTCTACCGTGGCGACGAACGCGCTTCTGGAGCGCAAAGGCGCCAAGACCGCGCTGCTCACGACCAAAGGCTTTCGCGATGTGTTGGAAATCGGCCGGCAGTCCCGCCCGAAGCTGTACGATTTCAAAGCAAGGAAGAAGGTTCCGTTTGTCTCGCGCGATCTGCGTATTGAAGTGAGCGAGCGGATTAAGGCGAACGGGGAAGTGCTGGAGCCTTTGGATCCGGAAGAAATACGTGAGATCGCGCACAGACTGAAACGCGAAGGCGTGCAGTCCGTCGCCATATGCCTGATCAACTCCTACATGAATGACACCCATGAGAATATGATCCGGCAAGCGTTGCAGGAAGAATACCCAGAAGCTTATGTCACGCTGTCGAGCGAAGTACTTCCCGAGTTCAAGGAATATGAGCGGACCAGCACGGTGGCGGCAAATGCGTATGTACTGCCAAAGATGAAGGGATATCTGAATCGTCTGGTAGGCAGTTTGAAGGAAATCGGCGTTCGGTCGGAGCTATACATTATGCAGTCGAACGGCGGGATCATAACTGCGGAGAGCGCCATGCACACTCCGGCCAGGACGGTGCTTTCGGGCCCTGCGGGAGGGATTCTGGCGGGATTGTTCATCGTGGAAACGACGCCTTATAAGGATCTGATCACTATCGACATGGGAGGCACCAGTCTCGACACCGCTTTGATTGAGAAGGGCAGGCCGCAGTACACCACCATGAGCGAGGTGGAAGGCAGCCCGATCAAGCTGCCGATGATCGAAATGCATACGATCGGCTCGGGAGGCGGCAGCATCGCCTGGATCGATGTGGGGGGAGCGCTGCGCGTCGGGCCGCAGAGCGCGGGCGCCGTGCCGGGCCCGGTAAGCTACAACAAAGGCGGCATGGAGCCGACCGTAACGGATGCGAACGTTATATTGGGGCGGATCAATCCGGGCTACATTTTGAATGGGAAGATGAAAATGAATCTCGAGCTGGCCCGTCAGGTGATGAAGGAAAAAATCGCCGACCCTCTCGGCATTACGATAGAAGAGGCGGCTGAAGGGATTCTCAAGGTCGTGAACGCGAATATGATTCGCGGCATCCGGGTCATTTCGATCGAGAAAGGACACGATCCGCGCAACTTCTCGCTTGTCGCCTTCGGCGGTGCGGGCCCGGTACATGCCGTCGAGATAGGCAAGGAGCTGGGCTGCCAGGAAATCATTATTCCTCCGAATCCCGGGATCACGTGCGCGATGGGGATGTTAATGGCCGATGTGCGGCACGACTTTGTACAAACCGTGCTGTCCGGTGTCGCTCAGTTAAAGCTGGATGATGCCAATGATGTCATCGCCCGCCTGGCGGAGGAAGCACGAGGGCAGCTGCATAAGGAAGGCTTCGCCGACGGGGAGATTCACCTGCAAGTTGCGCTCGATCTGCGTTATTTGCGCCAGGCGTATGAAATCGATGTGCCGATCCGGGGGCTGAAGCTGAACGGGGAGATGCTGGAGCAGGCAGTGAACGACTTCCATAGGATGCATCATAAAATATACGGTTTCAGCCGGGAGGAGGAGACGGTCGAGCTGGTTAACATTCGGCTGATCGCCATTGGGGCGATTCCGAAAATTCGTTTCGACAAAAGGGAAGGGGGTTCGGAAACGCAGGAGGCACTACCTTCCCGCCAGGTGTTTTTTGACGGCCGATTTGTGGCAACGCCGGTGTACAACCGTTCCGGTTTACGTGCGGGAGCAGTTGTAGAAGGGCCGGCCATCTTTGAGCAGCTCGACTCCACGATTGTCATCCATCCAGGGCAAAAAGCTGAGACCGACGATTACGGTAATCTGCTCATCCATTTGTATAACGCATAACGAATCCAAGGGAGGACGGACCATGAGCGCAAAAGTTGATGCCATCACGATAGAAGTGATGAAGAACGCTTTTCATACCATTGCCGAAGAAATGGGCGTCGCTTTGATCAAAACGGCATTGTCCACGAATATCAAGGACCGGATGGACTGCTCTACGGCAATTTACACGAAGGACGGCAAGCTGGTGGCTCAGGCGGAGCATATTCCGCTTCACTTGGGGCTGATGCCTTCCGTTGTCGGCGAGGTGCTGAAGATCTACAAGCCTGACGAACTGAAGGAAGGCGATGCGATCCTGATTAACGATCCGTATATTAGCGGCTCGCATCTTCCAGATATTTTCATGATCTCCCCTGTATTTCATCAAGGTCGGCTTGTCGCATTAACCGCCAACATTGCGCATCATATTGATGTCGGCGGCATGACTCCGGGGAGCTGCTCGGTCAAAACGACAGAAATTTTTCAGGAGGGGCTCAGGCTGCCGGCCATTCGCGTGCGTAAAGCGGGCGTTATGGACGAGGAGGTGCTGCGACTTTTGACGAAAAACTCACGGACCGGCAAGGAGATGCTCGGCGACATTTACGCCCAGCTCGCCGCCAACAAAATCGGTGAAACCCGTCTAAAGGAGCTGTTCGAGCGGTATTCGACCGATTTCACGGAAACGTGCATGAACGAGCTGATGAACTATTCGGAACGGAGGCTGCGGGCGGCAATTCGCAAGGTTCCGAACGGAACGTATACCTTCGAGGACTATTTGGAAGGCGACGGCCTCACCCGGGATTTGATCAAAATCGCGGTGCAGGTTTGCGTCAAGGACGACGAAATTCACGTCTCGTTCGAAGGGACTTCGCCGCAGGCTCGAGGCTCTATCAATTCGACGATCGGCGTTACAAGCGCCTGCGCCTATTACGCCGTCAAAGCGCTGCTCGACCCGGAGGTGCCGCCGAACGACGGAGCCTATCGGCCGGTTCGCGTTCACGCCAAGGAGGGCACCGTCGTCAACGCGAAATTCCCGGCAGCGGTCTCCAACGCCAATGGTAACACGTCGCAGCGCATTACCGACGCGATTCTCGGGGCGCTTGCTCCCGTGCTTCCCGAGGCGGCTATCGCCGCCTGCTCCGGCTCGATGAACGGACTTAACTTTGGCGGCTTTAATGAAGCGACCGGCGAATACTTTTCATACATCGAGACCTGCGGAGGAGGACAAGGCGCTGTGCTCGGACTGGACGGGATGAACGGTGTGCATACGCATATGACGAATACGCGCAATACGCCGACCGAGGTTATTGAACAATCGTATCCCCTGCTCGTGAAGAAGTATTCGTTTGCTGAAACCGGCGGCGGGTACGGCAAATTCCGCGGCGGCGTGGGAATTACCCGGGAGATTGTTTCGGAATCGGACGATGTGATCGTTACGATCACGTCTGAACGCCAGAGAACGAGACCATGGGGCTTGTTTGGAGGTAAGGAAGGCGCAGCGTCGGAATGCATCCATATTACAGCTTCAGGCGAAGTGACGAATTTGCCGCCCAAGGCGACATTGGCGATAAACAAAGGAGATACTGTGATCATTAGTACGCCGGGCGGTGGCGGCTACATGGACCCGTTCTCCAGAGACCCCGAACTGGTACGGGAGGATGCGCGCTTAGGCTATGTCAAGCCGGATGAAGCTGCCAGGGAATACGGCGTGGTGCTGATCCCGGAGACGCTGGAGATTGACGCAAAGCGGACAGCGCAGCTGCGCCGGAGCGGAACAGCCCATGTATGATTTGATGCAAAACGCGGCCCGACGCCGCTTCAATCACATGGTTAGGCAAGGAGGCCAGCTATGCGGGTAGCAGGAGTAGGTTTAAGCTGCATGGATATATACGAAAACTTGGGTCGTTCTTATCCGACGGGCAATAGCGTCGATTTCGTTATCCATCTAAGCCGGCTCGGCGCGGATACGTCGATGGTTAGCGTCGTCGGTACCGATGATTACGGCCGGCAGATGGCGGGCGTGCTGCGCAGGGAAGGTGTTGACATCAGCCATTTGCATGTCGCCGAGGGGCGGACGGCGATGTTTCGAATGAATCTGAACGGAAACGACAGGGTTCATAAGGAGAAAATCGAAGGCGTCATGGTCCGGTTCGCTTTAACCGATGAGGATATTGAATTCATCGCTGGACATGATTGCGTGCATACGAATTTTTCCGGGAGAGTAACCGGTTCGCTTCCCGCGTTCAAAGATCGCGGTCTGCTGACGGTATTCGACTTCTCGACGCGCGTATTTAAAGAAGAGGCCGAGCTCGCACTGCCTTACATTGACTATGCCTTTTTCTCTTATGAGCAGGAGGATGATTTCATTAAAGAGTATATGCGGTGGGCGCAGCGCCTCGGCCCCCGCGCGGTGATCGTAACCTTGGGCGAACAAGGCAGCCTCGCCTACGACGGCACCCGGTTTTATCGTGAGGGTATCGTTGCGGCTGAGCGGGTAGTAAATACCGTCGGAGCGGGGGATTCGTTTTGTGCCGGCTTCATGTACGGCGTATTCCAGGGCATGACGCTTCAAAACTGCCTGCTTAGCGGAGCCGAGGTCGCCTCGGCCGTGGTCGCCAGGTTTGAGCCGTATTAAGGCCGGATTCTACCAAACAACGAAAGGCAGGGCAAACAAGATGATCATCGACGTCCATTCCCATCCGATTTTTTACAAAGACATATGCGGAGACAAGGAAACACTGAATTTCCGCAAAGAGCAATTCGGCATTTTCAAGCAGTCTCCATACCCGTTGGAATCGGCGCTCATCGAGATGGGCTACATGGATGTGGCCAAGACAGTTCTGCTGCCCGAGGATATTACAACGCTGCATGGCGGCTGCATTATCACCAATGAGGAGATTAAGAGCATTGTTGATCTCGCTCCGGACCGTTTTATCGGCTTTGCCAGCGTCGATCCCCACCGTCCGGATGCAGTGGAAGTGCTGGAGCACGCTTTTACAAGCCTTGGCCTGAAGGGGCTTAAACTGCATCCGTCCAAGCAGCAGTTTTATCCCTATGAGGAGATGCTGAAGCCTATCTACGAGATATGTCTCAAATACGACAAGCCGGTCATGTTCCATGCGGGAATGAGCTGGCAGCCGGACGCGCCAGCGAAATATTCCCATCCGCTGCACTTCGAGGAAGTGGCTATCGCTTATCCCAAACTGCGGATGTGCCTCGCTCATTTCGGCTGGCCATGGATTCACGAGACGGTGATGCTGCTGCTGAAATATCCGAATATTTATACGGACACGTCTTTGCTGCATATGGATAATGCGAAAGATTTTTACGAACAGGTTTTCACGCGAAATATGGGACCGTTGTGGATTGAACGCAATCTTGCCGACAAAGTTATGTTCGGTACGAATGCACCGCGTTTTCGGGCCAAACGGCTGCTGCCTGCGCTCAAGGGACTCCATTTCAGAGACAAGACGCTGCAAAAAATTCTCGGTCTCAATGCGCTGAAATTTATCGGGCTGGAAAGGTAGGGAGTGAAGATGGTCAAGCTGAAAAGCATCATAATCCGAACGCGGGCTGAATTTCAAATGATTAAGATTACTGAGGAGGTCCGCGCCTTCGTAGCCGAGTCGGGGGTGACGAACGGACTGGCGGCCGTCGTTACGGCCCATACGACGACCGGCATCATGGTTAACGAGGGGCTTGAATGCGTGGAAACGGACATTGAAGAGGCGCTCGAGAGGCTTATTCCGAAGGATGCCCCCTATGCGCACGCGCATTTTCTGCCCTCGTACGGGGCGACCGGCAGCAATTCGCCTTCGCATTTGAAATCAATGCTGTCGGGCAACAGTTGTCTCTTTGTCGTTCAGGACGGCAAGATGGTGACCGGTGACGCCCAGGATGTGTATTTAGCCGAATTTGATGGGCCGAAGGCCCGCAAAGTATATATTCAGGTGCTCGGAGAGTAAGGAGGGAATCCCTAGAATGAAGCTTGCCAATATGAATCAAAATTACCACCGATATCCGCTGGAATATTTTTTGGACTCAACGGTTCGCACCGGTTTGGAAGCGATCGAGCTATGGGCGGGCACTCCCCATCTGTACGTAGATGACGCATCGGCTCAAGAAGTGGCTGGGGTATTGAAGCAAATCAAGCAAAGAAATTTGGAGTTGGTTTGCTTTACGCCGGAGCAGGCGATTTATCCGATTAATCTGTCCGCGAAGGACGACGCCTGCCGTAAGCGCAGCATCGAATATTTCCGGAAGTGCATTTCTGTAACCAACGCGCTCGAGTGCCCGAAAATGCTAGTTATTGTAGGTTTCGGCTTCTATAGCGAACCCGAGGAAGAAGCATGGAAGCGGGCTGCGCAATCACTGCATGTGCTGGCGCAGGATGCGGAGCAGTCGGGTGTTACGCTTGTCCTCGAATCGATGTCCAATATCGGCTCGAATGTGATTTATAATCTCGACACACTCCAAAGGATGCATGCACAAGTGAATTCTCCGGCAATGAAGGTGATGCTCGATACGATTCCGATGGTGCTGGCCGGCGAAACCATCGAGGAGTACGGAGCTGCGTTTGGCAATGAGCTGGTCCACGTTCACTTTCTTGACGGGGACGGCTTGACGACGGCTCACTTGGCATGGGGAGAAGGCAAATTTTCGCTGGACAACTTTATAGATGGTTTGAAAACAATCAACTACAACGGATATTTGACACTGGAGCATATTTCCCCTAAGTACAATTGGGACCCAGAAGCTGCCGTGCGCCAAAGCCTGAAGAGCATTGGCTCTAAACTGCTTTCTCAGTAAAGTTCAAATCCATTACCGGGAGGTTCTTATCTTGAAACAAACGACTGCTAATCAGAACATAACAGCTCAGCTGGAAACGATTTTTGAGGCCTTTAAAACCAGAACGATCCGCCGGGTTTTCTTCGTAGCGTGCGGTGGCTCTTCCGCATTGATGTTTCCCAGCAAATACTTTCTGGATCGCGAATCGGCGGCGATCACTTCGGAAATATTCAGCTCAAACGAATTTATCCATCGCAATCCGCAATCGCTGAATACGGAATCGTTGGTCATTCTTATGTCGCATAAGGGGAAAACGCCGGAAACGACGGAGGCGGCCAAATTCGCCAAGAGCAAAGGCGCATTGACCGTATCGCTGATGTATGTGGAAACGGCGCCTCTGGCGGATGAGTCGGATTACACTGTCAACTACAGCTGGGTTTCGGCGGGGCACATGGAGCCGGAGCCGGAGATGATGAACTATGCCATTTTATACAGATTATCCATGGGGCTTTTGTACGTGAAGGAAGGCAACAAGAAGTATGAGAAGCTGGTCAGCAGCCTGGAACAACTCGGTGCAGTATTCGAAAGGGTGATGAAGCAGGTAACAGAGCCTGCCAAGGCGTATGCAGAATCGGTTAAAGACGAGAAGATCATCTACACGATGGCGAGCGGCTCAAACTATGGCGTCGCCTACTCCTTTGCGATTTGCATCTTGATGGAGATGCAGTGGAAGCATTCGCATGCGATACATGCGGGGGAATTTTTCCATGGACCATTTGAAATTCTCGACAAGGATGTTCCGTTCATCTTGCTGATGGGGCTGGATGAAACGAGACCGCTGGAGGAACGGGCGTTAACCTTCCTGAAGCAGTACGGGGAAAAAGTGCTGGTGATTGATGCGAAGCAGTTCGATTTGACCGGAATTGAAGAGGAAGTGAAGGGATACTTGGCTCCGATTGTAATCAATTTTGCTCTGCGGATTTATGCATTGGCTCTTTCCAAGGCGACTGGACATCCGTTGGAGACGAGAAGGTATATGTTTAAAGTACCCTATTAAGCCGGGGTCGTATCCGTGCGGGCAATGCAGCGTGCATAATGTCAATCGGTGGACGGACATTTATCCAAATATTTCCATGAGAGAGGAAGCCGGCTTCAATCGGAGCCGGCTTGTTTGTCGTTTTCTTGTACGTTCTTCACTCCGCCGCGATGGCGCGGATTTCCGCGAGAGTCGCTTCGTCGAGCTCGGCCTCGGCCGCAGGCAGCACGCCGAGAATGTGGCTCGGCTTGCGCACGCCGACGAGCGCGCTGGCGAGCGCCGGATGGGCGAGCACATAAGCGATGGCGAGCTGCGGCATTGTCAGATCGAAGCGGGCGGCGATCGCTTTGAGCTTCTCGACCTTGTCGACGTTCTTGCGCAAGCCTTCGCCGGTATGCGCGGCGTTGCGCGAGCGCCAGTCGTTGGCCGGGAAGGTCGTGTCGTAGGTATAGTTGCCGGACAGCAGACCCGAAGTAAGCGGGCTGTAGGCGACGACGCCGATGCCGCGTTCGAGGCAGAACGGCAAAATTTCCTTCTCTACGGCAGGTCTCAGGATGGAGTAGGGAGGCTGCAGCGAGTCGACATGCCGTACGGCCAGCGATTGCTCCAGCAGGTCGACGTTGTAGTTGCTCACGCCAACGTAACGGATTTTGCCGTCCTGAACGAGCTTGTCCATCGCCCGCATCGTTTCTTCCGCAGGGGCCTTGGCATCGGTATCCGGCCAATGCATCTGATACAGATCGATATAGTCGGTTCCGAGCCGCCGCAGCGAAGCTTCCGCCTCGCGGATGACGGATTCGTACGTTCCGTTCTTGGAGATAACATTATTCTCGTCCCAGACAAGGCCGCATTTGGTGGCGAGCACGACTTTATCGCGGCTGTCCTTGAGCGCTTTGCCGAGCACCTCCTCCGAGTGTCCCAGTCCGTACACGGCGGCGGTATCATAGAAGGTAACCCCCGCATCGAGCGCCGCGCGCACGCTCTCGAAGGAAGATTGATCGTCCTGGTCGCCCCAGGCGCTGGCCCAGCCGGCGCCGCCGATAGCCCAAGAACCGAAGCCGATAACGGAAATGTCCGGCCCGTTTTTGCCAAGTTTACGGTATTTCATAGCGATGTCACTCTCCTTGTATTATTATTGCGGGAAGAACGGAGCGCGCTTCATATAAATGCTCTCGATGCGCTCGACGATCGGAGCGTCCTTCTCGCTCTCTTGCTTGACCTTCTGCCATTCGGGATCGTTGCGGAACGCCTCCCATTGGCGGTCTCTCTCCTCCATGTCCGCATACTGCATCACGTAGTAGAGGCGGTTGTTCTCCGCGTCCATATCCTCCCAGAAATCGTTTACCCGCATGCCGTGCCTGGCGAAAATCTGCAGGGTGAAATGGGCGAACCGGTCGCGGATCGCCTGCATGCGGCCGGGATGCATATGATAAATTCGCAGCTCATACAACAAATGAATCTTGCTCCTTTCCGTCAACTAAGTTTCATTATAAGCGAGTTTGTCCAAGCAGGAAATGACTGAAAATTTTGAAACTTAGTTTCGCAAGAGTCACTATGTTACGTTGAGGTTAGGCGATATGCAGCCGATGCTCACAGGGATGGCCGGACATAAATAACAAAAAGCCGGAGAACGGCAGCTCGTAAACAAGCCGTTCTTCCAGCTTCGTCATGACCGCTGCGTCAACGCAAACGGTGCGAAAGCTTATGCGTGCTGCAAGCCTTGTCTCCGAGCCGGGCGTCCGCCGCGGCAGGGGACGGGGGCCGTTACCCACTGCCGGACGATTCCCCCGCCGCTGCGGGGGCTTCCCCGCTGTCCGCCGCGGGAGCCCGGTGCGAGCTGTACACCGCGAAGCCGAGCATCGTAGCGAGCAGGACGCCGCCGCCGGTATAGAAGGCGGCCGTCAAGCCGAGCGCCTGGCCGAGCAGCCCGAACATGGCCGGGGCGACCATCTGCGACAGCCGGTTCGTCAGCAGGCGCAGCCCCATCACCTTGCCGCGTTCGTTATCCTTCGTTTCCTCGACCATAATCATAATGGTGATCGGCAGGTTCATACCGATGGAGCTGCCGAGCAGAAACGTAAGAACGGCGATGCCGATCAGGTGCAAGGACGCGACCGGAATGAGGATTAGGCAGACGGAGGCTATACAGCCGGCGACGATCAGGATTTTCTCCAGCGTCGCCAGCTTCATCAGCCGCCCGAGCAGGAAGCGGGATACGAAGCCCGACAGTCCCATCAGCGAGATGACCGAGGAGATGACGAAGGCGGAATAGCCGTGGCCGTTCAAGTAAAGCGGAATGAAGCTGGCGTACAACGCTTGAATGAACATGATCAGGAACGTGCCGACCAGGCCGAACTGAACCCCCCGGTGCCGGGTCAGATGAATGCCGCTCACGTAACTGTTCAGCATTTCCTTAGGCTGAAACAGCTCCTTCGTTGCGCCCCGTTTGGCCGCGCCGTCGGGGGTTCGGATGAGCAGAATCAGGATGAAGCAGACGGAGCAGACGACGAGCGAGGCCACGAAGGCCGACCGGTAGCTCCACAAGGACGAGCCGGCTTGCGTTACGACCAATCCGCCGAGCAGCGGACCGACCATATTGCCGGCCGAGTTCCACATCGAGAAGCGGTTAATGTTTTTATTGCGCCGCGCTTTGTCCTGCTCCCCGTCCGATGCCAGCACTTGAAGCGAGGAAGCCATAATGATCATGCTCGTGCCGAGAAGCACCTGGGATACCGCAAGGAAGGCCAAGGTCGTGCTGAAGGACATGAGTCCCAAGGAAACGATCAGCATGAGACAGCCGATCTTCGTCATTTTCATCGGGCCCATCGTATCGATCATCTGGCCGATCGGCATGGCGATAAACATCGGCACGAGCGCGCGCAGCGTGACAATAAGCCCGATCAATGCCGTCGACGCGCCCAGCGCTTCGGCATACAAGGTAAAAAACGGCTGCGCCACCGACATCACTCCGAAAAAAATCCCGCCGCCGTATATTCCGACGGCCCGCACCGCTTTTTCCATATTCATAGCAAGTCACCTTTCTTTAGTGGAAAAATACTTGTATTTTTTATACTATGAAGAATGAGAAGACAAGTAAATGAGCGAAAATGAATGACCTTATTCATTTTTTGAATATCCTTCCCGCAGCTTCGGCCGGCTCGGCGGATGAGCGGATTTTTGGGGGAAAGGCGGCGCGCCGTATGACATTCGATCAAATATTAACCTTCGTGACCATCTATCGCCTGGGCAGCATCTCCAAGGCGGCGGAGAAGCTGTACCTGCCTCAGCCAACCGTATCGCACCGGATCAAGCAGCTGGAGCGGGAGCTCGGCAAGCCGCTGCTCATCCGCGCGAACGGAACCGTTCGGCTGTCGCAGGAAGGCAGCGCGTTCCTGCCCTATGCCTTAAGCGCGCTGAACTCGTTGGATCAAGGGCGCGAGGCGGTCGATCAGCTGAAGCAGGGGATGCCGGGCACGCTGTCGCTCGGCTGCAACAATTCGTTCGCCGGCACGATGCTGCCGCCGATTCTGGAGAGCTTCATGGCCGAGCATCCGGGCATTGCGATGAAGGTGTACTGCTACTCGACGGAGGAACAGGTGAACATGCTCAAGTCCAAGCATATCCAAATCGGCATTACCCGCTATACCGCCAATGCCCCGGACATTACCTTCAAGCTGCTCTATGCTCACCCGGCCTACGCCGTGATTTCCAGGGATCATCCTTATGCGAAGCGCGAGACGCTCACCCTGCAGGATGTTCTGAAGGAGCGGCTTATTCTGTATGAATCGGACAGCATTTCCCGCAAAAAAATCGACCTGACCTTCAAAGATTTGAATATGCTGTACGATCCGCATTATGAGACGAACAATTTGCAGCTGATTAAATTTTGGATCAAAAGCACGATGGGCATTTTTCTATCCTGTCCGCTGTATATGCAGCCGGAGATCGAATCGGGAGAGATGGTAGCGATTCCGATCGAGCACAATCCGTTCCCGCTGAATCAAATTTTTCTTATGTACCGGGAGGAAGACGTAAGCAGTCTGGATTATTGGTTTATCCGCCATGCAGAGCGGCAGATGAAGCTGTTTCGTCCCAAGGAGACGGGGGAGGAGCGGGGCGGGAGATGACGCCGCCGGGAAGCGGGCCAACCGGCTCTGCCGTTCTGCGGCCCGGACATGAAGGGCGCGCTTATCTCGGAAAGCGGGCAGAGCGCAAATAAGCCGTAAACCGATAGCGGTTGACGGCTTATTCTGCATGCTCACACTTGAAACGTTCGCAGCTTTACCAGGTCGCGCTGGAGCACCGTGCCGCCTTCCAAGGGCTTGAACGTCGTTTTCGTAACGCCGTACACGTTGGTTACCAAGGTGCGGTCCGCTGATTGAGTGATGCGAACCTCGTATTTAAAGGCAACCTTGGACACGTCCGCGAACAGGAACACCGATTGACGGGGGCCGACCGTTACCGTACACCGGGTGGTGCGGCAGGGGCTTACTTTCAAAGGTACGGGGGAGCCGCTGGACCAATCCAGCACTTGGACCGTAACCCTGCGGGAATGCTTCCCCAGATTGACGCAGTCTACAAGAGCATATTTGGTTCGGGGATTTCTTCTAAGAATGCCGGTCGTGTACACGACGCGGGTTCTTTTGTGATGCAAAGCTTTGTTGGCCGGCATAGGATCACTCTCCCAATTTACATACTTATACTTTAGTAAATGCCGGAAACGAAAGATTGCTTGGACGAGTGAAACCTATTCTGCTCACTCGGGGCTGAAGCGGACGTTACCGCCGGGGCCGGTTCGAGCTGTCCGGGATAGGGCGCTCTTCCGGTTTTATTTTATACGATACGGTATGTGCATCTTATTATTGGAAATGAATATAAAAAACAGCTAACTTGGGAAACGACTCGCAGGCACTCGGGTGGTTGATGCCAATCAAGCGGCAGCGGATAGGGGAGATGACATCATTCATAAGGAGAATATATCCGCAGGTCAAATGGGAATGATGATGTTCCTGATGGTTGGGGCTACAGCCATTCTGGCCGTTCCCTCCATTACGGCGAAGCATGCGGGGCGCGATATGTGGTTATCGCCGATCTGGGGGTCTCTTAGCGGTTTTCTTGTCGTTTATATCGCATGGCGGCTTCACGCTTTGTATCCGAACAAAACGCCAATACAATACAGCGAGATGATAGTCGGGCAGTATGTGGGGAAGGCGGTCGGATTCGTGTTTCTTTTTCTTCTTCTGCAGGGTGCAGGCGGGGTCGTTAGAGAATACGGAGAATTCATTTCGGTGGCATTTCTTCCGGAAACTCCCGTTGCCCTCATCTTATTCAGTCTGATACTTGTCGGCAGTTTTGCCGTATATGCCGGCGTGGAGGTGCTCGCCCGCTGCACTCAAGTGTTTTTTCCCGTTTTGCTGATTTTATTTCTGACGCTTATTCTTATGTTAAGCTCCGATCTCTCTCCGGAGAATATGCTTCCGGTCATGGAGAAGGGATTGAAGGCGTCTTTTGCCGGGTCGCTGGTTCCGCACTCGTGGTTCGTACAATTCTTTTTCTCTTCATTCCTGTTTCCTGCCCTGGGAGATCAAAGAGGGATGAGGTTCGGGATGCTATCGGTGTTCGTACTCATGGTAGTATTGGTCATCACGAATATGACCTGTCTGTTCCTGTTTGGAGAAAAGCTTGCAGCCGGCATTACATTCCCCGCGTTCCAGGCCGTACGGTATATCAGCATCGCGGATTTTCTGGCCCACTTGGAATCGATAGCGATGGCTTTTTGGATTGTCGGCGGGTTCGTGCAGATCTCATTATGGTATTACTCTCTGGTCGTTGGCGTAGCCCAATGGTTAAAATTACCGGATTATCGGGCTTTGGTGTTTCCCTGCGGCCTCTTGATCGTCATAAACGGTTTTTGGGGAATGTCGCATCCGCAAAAAATTATGATGTTTTTATCGACAACGGGGGTATTTTACAAATTGTCTGTGCTGCTGCTGCTGCCGGCGCTTCTTTTATGCATTGCCTGGATACGAAGAAGGCGGGGAGGCGGCGGGTCGCAGCCTCCGGCTCCGAATCGGCGCTTGCGATAAGCGCCTTTTTTGTTGTATAGGAAATGATGCGCAGCCATATCCTGTGGATATCCGTGGGCTCCCCCGAAAGTAATGTCTACCCATAGAACGATCCCGGAGGAATGGTTAGACGCCGATCCAGCTTAGGCTGGATGCGGACGGAATAAGCTTCAGAGCATCACGTCATTTTTTGGGGATTTGTTCACACGCCAGAACTTATAAATTTCGGGGCTCCCCGCAAAGTACCTGAATCGGCTTCGAAGCCAAGGCCTCACTTTGTGGGGTTATTTTGTTGTCTTCCGGATACAATCATGCGCTTACGGCGCGGTGAAGGGCGGCGCGCTTCTCAGCCTGCTGGGCGGGCAGCCGAGCTGTCTGGTGAACGCTCTGGTAAACGAGAACAAGTCGGGATAGCCGACCGTCAAGGCGATCTCCGTTACCGGCATCGACGTCTCCTTCAGCAGCTGCGCCGCTTGGTCCAGACGCACCTTTTGCAAATATTTCACCGGCGGCATGCCGATCTGCTCGGTGAAGGTTTTGGAGAAATGGGTGCGGTGAATGTTGACGTAGGCGGCGATGTCGCTCACGGTAATTTTTTCGGCGTAGCAGGTATGAATGAAGTCGAGGCTTTTTTTCAGCCAGAAATCCGGCATGCGTGGATCGGCCTCCGCTTTCCGGTCGGGGAGCAGCTTGGCGAAGATGCGGAGCATGAGGCTGTTCCACAGAATGAGCTGCTTCCTGCCGAGATTTTTGGGCAGCTGGGTCATCTGGTGAAAGACCGATTCCAGGTCGGGGTCGACGACTTTGCGCTGGTACATCAGCTCCGGGGTGATTCCGGCCATCGTCATCAGCTCCGGAACTTGGCTGCCGTTGAAGCCGAACCAGATCATCCTGAGCCGCGATTCGGACGACACAAGCCGGTACGAGTAAGGAACATGGGGAAATTTGCAGAACATATCCCCCTTGCCCAGGATGACTTCTTGGCTGCCGTACAGAAACCGGACGCGTCCTTCCCTGACAAAATGTATAGTATAATGCCCTGTTCGTCGCGGACCGAGGCTGTAGTTGGACTTGGCGACGTTATGTCCCATATGCACGAAGTACAAGCCGCCGGCCGTATCGAAGGAATCCGCTTCATGAACCCAGCGGTCGGCGTATTCATGGGAATACTCTTGCACGGAAATCACCTGCCGTTGCTCGGATGAGTGGATAGTCAGCGTTTTATCCCATCATAGCGCACTCCCAGCGATTCTAAAAGCCCTTTCCTCTTCTTCCCTACGAATTGCCAAAAAACAGCCTACCGTTTGATATTCCTAACCGCCGCAGGCTTGACGGATAATGGGAGCAGCAAGTCGCAGGGAACGAAATAATTTTGGGAGGTTTCTGCAGTTATGAACATTTCTACCTCGTTAAACGGATTCGGAACCGACTTTGAACGGGCGATTCCGGCTTGCAAGGCCGCAGGCTTTGAAGCGTTGGATTTTAATTATTGGGACCATCAGAAGGATGTTATGGCAAAGACGGCGGAGGAAGAGGAAGCTTGGGCGCATCGCATTCGCGATTTGGCCGACCGGAACGGTTTGCCGTTTACGCAGATGCACGGGCCGGTGCATGGAGGGCTGTTTCACGATATGGTGCTGGGACTCACGCCGGAAACTTTCTTGCAATTGGCGGAGAGATCGATCCGGACCGCGTCCATTCTGGGCATACCATGGGTTGTGTTTCACGGCAGCGGCATTTCGGGGACGGAATCTTACCGCGAAGTGACGGAGTATAACGTGCAGTTTTTCCGTAGGCTGTTTCCCGTAATGGAACGGACGGGGGTCGGCATCGCGCTCGAAAACTTCTACGACCGCGCGCCGCGCCCCCATGCGGCGCGGCGAAAGTACTGCGCGGCGCTCGATGAGCTGGTCGAACTGGTCGACGCTCTGGATCATCCGCTGGTCGGAGCTTGTCTGGATACGGGTCATGCCCATGAACAGGGCATTCATCCGAGCGAATACGTCCAATTGGGCAAGCGGCTGAAAGCGACTCATATTAACGATAACGACGGATTATCGGATCAGCATTTGCTTCCGTTCCAAGGCTCGATCGATTGGACGGCGGCGATGAAGGCTCTGCGTAAGATGGAATATGAGGGCGATCTGACGTACGAGACGCACCGGCCGATCGTCGTCCTGCCGCAAGCGCTGCGGGAAGAAGGGCTGCGGTATGCCGCGGCGGTAGGGAAATACTTGATCGGACTGAGAGAGGAGCAGACAGAAGCATGAAGCTGATCGCGGTGGATTTGGACGGAACGCTGCTCGGGGGAACATCGGGCAGATACGGTTTGCTGCCGGCCGGAGTCGAGGCTCTGCGCCGGGCGGCGGGACAGGGCAAGACGATAGCCGTCGCGACGGGCAGGGAGCTGCCGTTCATTCTCGGCTTGCTTGAACGCGAAGGCATTGTGCCGGAGCGCGAAGGGTGGCCGCAGCTGATCATCTCGGAAGAGCGGTTCATCCACCGCTTGAATGGGCAGGGCGAGTATGCGCCCGAGGCGGAATGGAACGAGGCGATTGAGCGCGCGGAGCGGGAGCACTTCGGCGCCGTCATTGCGGGCGTCGCTGCGCTGCTCGAAGGGGAGCTGGCTTCTGTGGACGCCGCTTCGCGGCGATGCGAGAGCGGGAAGGAAGAGGCGAGAGGCTTCGTCGAGGTGCTGTTCACCCATGCCGACGCGGCCCGAGCCGGCGAGGCGGTTATCGCGGACTGGCTGGCTCAGAGCGGGCTGCCTTACTCGGCCGTGCGCAATGTGGCGGGCGTCGCCATCCGCCGCTTGGGCGCAGGCAAGGGTCCGGTGCTGGCCCGCGCTTGCGAGCTGCTGCGGATCGCTCCGGAGCAGGCGCTCGCGATCGGGGACAGCTGCAACGACCTGTCCATGCTGGATGGCGGCCACGGCTTCGCTGCCGCGGCCCCCGGCAACGCCGAAGAGGAAGTGAAAGCACGCCTTCGGGCGTCCCGCGGCTACATCGCGGCAGGCAATTGCGGGAACGGCGTGGCGGAAGCGGTGTACGCTATGCTGCCGGAGCTTAGGGAATGAGTCCCCGGCAGCGGGCGGCCAGGGCGTTCAGGGACAGGCGGTTCCGGCAAGCCGTGGAGAGGGAGGTACGGCAAGCTTGCGCTGGACCCAGCAGCTTCGTCACTTACCTCCAGGTTACTAAGTAGAGCTTAATACAGTCCTTGTCATGCTCCCCCTTATTGACTATGATGTGGGTATAAATCATTGACATGGGCGGAGTGATCACTTTGGCTAACGGCGAGGCTCATTATCGGATTCCTCTTTTTTGCGCGGTAACCCTGCTGTTCTGGTTTTCCATGTATACTTGCGTTCCGATTTTGGCCTCGTATGTGGAGTATCTGGGCGCATCCCACCAAATGGCCGGTTTTATTGTCGGGATGTACGGGCTCAGCCAAATGCTGCTGCGGATTCCCGTAGGCGTGCTCTCCGACCGTTTTCACAAGCGTAAATTGTTTATTTTGTTCGGCTTGCTATTCTCCGTACTGGCAGGGCTCGGCATCCTGATCACGCAGGAGCTTACCTGGATTCTCATCCTGAGGGCACTTGCGGGTGCGGCGGCCGCCACTTGGGTCGATTTTACGATCTTATTCGTAAGCTACTTTAAGAAGGAAGACACGACCCGGGCGCTCGGGACGCTGTCCTTTTACAACTCGATGGGACAGATGCTCGGCATCCTTCTCGGCGGATGGTTTGCCGACCGGTTCGGATGGGAGTCCTCGTTTATCGTCGGCGCGGTCGTCGGGGCGATCGGGCTTGTCGGCGCGTTGTTTGTAGTGGAGAAGATGGATAAGCAGGCGCAAAAAATTACGTTCGAGGGCGTTGTGGAAGTTGCCAAGGACCGGACGCTGCTCACCGTTTCCTTCTTATCCATTTTGTTTCAAATTTTGACCTTCGCCACGGTGTTCGGCTTCACGCCGGTATTCGCCCAGTCGCTGGGAGCGAGCAAGCTGGACATGGGGCTGCTAACCTTCTTTTCCACGTTCCCGACCGCGTTAGCCGCCTGGTTCGGGGGAAGGCATCTGGCGCAAAAGCTGGGTGAGCGCAACACGATCATTGCCGGATTCGTTATTAGCGGGGTGTTCACGGTGGCGATTCCTTTCACATCGTCGCTCTGGGTGCTTATGCTGACGCAAGCTTTGGCCGGGTTCGGAAGAGGCTTTACCTCTCCCGTGCTGATGTCGCTTAGCATTAAGCATATGGATACCGGAAAACGAGCGACGGCGATGGGGTTCTACCAAGCGATTTACGGCCTGGGGATGTTCGGAGGTCCTTTATTCATGGGAGCCGCAGGGGATTGGCTGTCCTTGGAGAAAGGCTTCCTGATGGTCGGCGCTCTCGGCTGCGTCACCTCCGTACTCGCTTACCTGCTGCTGAACAAGGCGGGAGCCGGAACGGTCGCGCCTCCCCGCAAGCCCGACGCGCTGGCGAAATGATTTCATTTTGGCGATACCTAAGGAGACACGTTAGTGCGAACGGCAGTCGGCATATGGCCTGGCTGTCGTTTTTTTGTTGTATATCCGGTGGCTCCCCCGAAAGTAATGCCTACCCATAGAACGATCCCGGCGGAATGGTTAGGCGCCGATCCGGCTGAAGCGGGATGCGGACGGAATAAGCTTCAGAGCATCGCGCCACTACCCTGGAAATTACTCTTGGTACCCCATTTCCATTGTCTGTGGTGCCGCGTCGGCGGCATGGATGGCTTTTGGGGGATTTGTTGTGCTGGCGGGCATCCTGTTTGACAAATACAGTTAACGGTCCTAAAATGTTGGATGCGGGTTTGCCCCGCAGCGTAAAATGCCAAAGCTCCTCTGTCGTACAAGCGAGGAATTATAAATAACGATGTTAAGGGTAGCGCGATGCTGCCCTTATTGTTTTGTCGGGGAAGGTATTCAGCGTAACGAGAACGGGGGTGCTGCAGCGCGGGATTAAATACTATAATCCGATAGGAGAGCAATGTGATAATATAAAGGCAAACTCCAGTAAACGGCTAAAGGGGCATCCAGATGATCATCCAAAAAAATATTTTTTCCAAAATGAATGCGATTATTTTCGTTTTTCTCATCCTCATTATCCTGCTTTACGGTTTGTCGAATCAGGCCAGCGTTCGCGTAGTAGAGGGGCTGCTGCAAAAGGAGAAGAGCAATCAGCTCGAGTTTTTCCGCAAACAGCTGGACTCGATCGCTCTCAGCTTGGCCATGAATGCGATTACACTCACCCGAGATACGACGATACTGGGCATGGAGAGAACGATGCAGACCGGAGAACAGCCGCTCTTGAACCAAATCGAATCGACAGTTCAGGAGAAGCTGACTCTTCAAAGCTCTGCGAACACTTGGTACAACGATATTACCTTGTATTTTCCTTCGGTCCAAAGAACGCTGTCTACGACGCTGCGTCAAGCTCCGTACAATGAGCAGCAGTTGAACGCGGAGGTAAGGAATGCCGGCTGGAGCTACCGATCGGACCCCGATCGTCCGGACATGTCGTCCTTCGTCTATTACGCGGGGGGACCGATTAATGAGAACGGCGCGCTGAAGGAGAGCGGAGTGATTGTCGAAATCGCTTTGTACGAGCAAAATATTACATCGCTGATGGATCAGCTGAAGACGGGCAGCAAGGGCGATCCGTTTATGGTGGACCGTCAAAACCATATCAGCTACAACCGGACCTCGGATAAGCAGACGACCGACGCCGTCGTTCATGCTCTGTTTCAAAACAAGCTCGAGGATAAAGGAAACGTTGTGACGGAAATCGGCAGTCAGACGTATTCGATCAGCTACGTGTATTCCCAAGCGCTTGGCTATTATATTGTCGATTACACGCCGTTGGAGCAAATCCTGTCTCCGTTAACCAAGATTCGAAATTTCTTTTACGGCTTTATCGCCCTGCTGCTCGTGCTGGGAGTCATGGCTTCCTACTTGCTGTACAAGCATGTGCAGAAGCCGCTGCACGCGCTTACCGGGGTATTGAAAAGATTTCAGCACGGCGATTTTAGCGTGAGGCTGAACAAATGGTTTCATAACGAATTCGATTTTGTCGTTGTTCGGTTCAACGATATGGCCGGGCAAATCCAGCATCTGATCGAAAACGTATACGAAGAAAAAAACCGGTCGAGGCTGGCTACGCTGAAGCAGCTTCAAGCGCAAATTAACCCCCATTTTTTATATAACAGTCTGAACTTCATCATTAGTTCCGCCAATCTCGGGCGCAATGAACCGGTCATCGCCATGGCCTACAATTTGAGCGATTATTACCGTTATATTACAAGGCTTGACGACGATAACTCTTGTCTTCGGGATGAGCTGAAGCTGGTGACCAACTATTTGGAGATTCATCAGCTAAGGCTGCAAAGAATCCGGTACGACATTCATGTTCCCGAAGAAATGATGAACCTGCGCATGCCTAGACTCCTCATACAGCCTATCGTGGAAAATGCGATTGTCCATGGCCTGGAGATGAAAGTGGGCAAAGGAACTCTCGTGATAACGGGAGAGGCTTCCGGCGAATACAGGCGAATTACGATCGAAGACGACGGCGTCGGTCTTTCGGCCGACAGGCTGCGGCTGCTCACGGAGCAGCTTAACCGTCCTATGGAGGAGACCAAGGGATACGGGCTTTGGAACGTGCAGCAGCGGCTGCAATATTGGTTCGGCGAAGACGCAGGCTTGGAATTGAAGGCGTCATCCGGCCTGACGGGGCTTAGTGTGACCTTATATTGGAGAAAGGATGCGGATTATGATGCAGTTGCTTCTCGTTGACGATGAGCCGGTGATTTTGGAGGATTTGGAAATTTTCATGAGAAACACGATGTGCTTTGACCATGTGCATACGGCCGGCTCCGGGCACGAGGCGGTTCAAATATTAGAGCAATCCCCCATAGATATTATGGTGACAGATATCCGCATGCCGGGGATGTCGGGTCTTGAATTATGCGAATATGTCAAACAAAAGCAGCTGGATATCGAATACATTCTTTTATCGGGCTATGCGGAGTTCGAATATGCCCGGCAGGCGCTGCAGAGCAATACGGCGGCATACTTGCTGAAGCCGGTGAAGAAGGAGGAGCTGCTGCAGACGATCCGGCAGTCGGCGGACAGGCTGAAGCAGAAGAGGGAAGCCGCGCTCGCCAGCCGAAAGGCGCAGGAGACCGTCCGCTCTCATCTGGTCCAGCTCCAAGCTTCGCTCCTGCTGGATGTGCTCAAAGGGAAGCGATGGACTCCCGAGAAATGGACGGAACAAACGGAGAAGCTGAACATTCCCTTCTCATTCGGAGAGCAGGTCGCTATTATGCTGATTCGCATTGAAAACCGGTTTTTGGAATATGACGAGCGCAGCATCGCTTTATTCGAGTTTGCCGTCGTCAATATCGCGGAGGAAGTGCTGCAGGAATATTTCGAAGTCTGGACATGCCAAGACGACAGCCATTATCTGGCCTTCATGATCAAACGGAGAAACGGGGTTTCGACGGATGCGCCGAGCAAAAAGATTCTTGAGCAGCTGGTCCCGCAATTGCAGCAGACTATAGCATCGTGTCTCCAGGGGAAAATCTCTGTCATCATCAGCGATTTTGCAACCTTTCCCTTGTCGGTGGCCGAGTGGTACCAGCAAGCATTGGCGCTCTTCAGAAGGATGCCCGAAAGCGAGCAGGAGCTGTTCCACCGCTTGTGGGATCAGCCGCCGCATATGCCGCTGCGCCCTCTTCAGCGATTGTATGAGCCGCCTACGGTACTGCAGCTGATCGAAACGGGACGGTGGCAGGATGCGGAAGAGCGGCTGGACTATATTTTTGAAGAGCTGAGCGGCAACGGGATGGACACGGCGGAGTCATTGTCGGAGGTGTTTTTATCGTTATCGAATGCTTACGCCTATCTGATTCATATGAACGGGCTGCAGATGGCCGATGTGTTGGAGGACTCCTACAGGAGCGGAACCCATGCCTCCGCATTTCGCACGGTCAAGCAGCTTCACGGATGGGCGTCTCAGGCGCTGGAGCGGATCAAAGAACGGATCGGCGCCGGCGCTAAAGTCAACAAGAGCGCGCTCGTTTTGCAAATCCATCAATATATTGAGCGCCATCTGTCCGAGGATGTCACTCTCCAGGCGATTAGCGAGCACGTGCATCTGCATCCCGCTTATTTATCGGCGGCATACAAGCAAGAAACGGGCGTGAACTTGAGCGAATATATATACCGGTACCGCATGGAAAAGGCCGCCTATCTGTTAAGAAATTCGAAGGCCAAAATTTACGAAATAGCGGCCCAGCTCGGGTATCAATATACGCCGTACTTTACCAAGCTGTTCAAGAACTATTATGAAGTATCGCCGCAAGAGTATCGCGCTTTTGTCGGCCGGGAGTAAGCAAGATCTTTAGATTGTCCACTAGGATCTTAAAATATCATCCGTGTTCGCCGCCCCCTATCCATTTTATACTTTAAAAGAACGGTGAAACGCCGCTTTATAACAACTCAAACCAAATAGGGGGCTTCATAGTGAATCGCATTATACTGGATACGGATATAGGGACAGACTCGGATGATGCCGTTGCTTTATCGCTCGCGCTGAGATCGCCGGAAATTAAGCTTGAAGGAGTTACGACCGTGTACGGGAATGTGCACGTTCGTGCGAACATTGCCAGGAAAATCATGAGGCTCTCCGGAGACGAAGAGGTAGCCGTGTACCCCGGGGTCGTACAGACTTTGCTGCGCAACCGCGAGGTGTTCTGGGCCGGCATCGAGGGTGAAGGGCTGGATATCGAGGACTCTAAGGAGAAAGACAGCAAGCATGCCGTGGATTATATCATCGAGACGGTGATGAACAATCCGGGCGAAATTACGCTGGTGCCTATCGGGCCGCTAACGAATATAGCTGCGGCGATCATTCGGGAGCCCGCTATTGCGAAGAATGTCAAAGAAATTGCTATGATGGGCGGCGTCGTTCGCTTGGGCAGCACCGCCGTAGAGCTTCCTCCGATTGAACATAATGTGAAATGCGACCCTGAGGCGGCATCGGTCGTATTTGGGAGCGGGGCCCCGATTCTTATGGTAGGGCTTGATGTGACGAGACAGGTTTCCATAACAAGAGAGGACAAGGACGATCTTGCGGTCTCGGGAACCCCGTTAGCCGTTACATTGACCAAGCAAATTGAAGGATATATGGATTACCGGCAAAGGGATTTCACCTACATGCATGACCCGCTGGCCGTAGCGCTTCTGATCAACCGCGAATTGGTGACGACGAGAAGAATGAGCGTCCGGGTCGATTACGATCATCGACATCCGACGGGAATCACGGTAGGGGAACTGGATGAGCAGGGGAATGTTGAGGTTTGTCTTGAAGTGGACCGCGAATCGTTCCTGCAGCTGCTTAAAGAACGAGTGTTTAGCTGATATAGGCTTGGATAGATAAAAAAGGGGGCTTTCACGTTGAAAAAATTACAAACCAGCATCGCCTGCTCGCTGGCTCTGCTGCTTCTGGCAGGCTGCTCCGGCACTTCGGGCAAAGATTCTCAGTCCGCCAAACAAGCGGACAGCGCTTCCGGAACGACCGAAATTTCGTATTTGGCCAACTCGATCTGGGAGAAGCCGATCAAGAAGGTCATTGACGAATTTGAGAAGGAAAACCCCAATATCAAGGTGAATCTGCAGCTTAGTCCTTCGACCAAATTGACCGAAACGATAGAAATCAAGCTCGCTTCCAAAGCGCAGGATCTGGACGTTATCTCTGTCGATGTTCCGTTAACGATGGGATATGCGGTGAAAGGATATTTGGAACCGCTCGATTCGCTGATTGGCGAGGATGCCAAGCAGAAGTGGATTCCTTCCGCCACCGATGCGGGCTCGTATCAGGGGCAATTAATGGCGGCTCCGATGAACACCTCCAGCGTCGTTCTGTTCTATAACAAGGATTTATTCCAGCAAGCGGGCATTCCGTTTCCATCGGATCAATTGGATTATAGAATGACCTGGGAGAATGTGGTGGAAGTAGCCAGGAAATTATCCAAGGATACGAACGGCGATAACCAAAACGATGTATTCGGTTTCAGCTTCGACCAGGTTGGCAAAGCCTATCAGCTGATTTCTCTTGGGCAAAGTAAAAATGCGAAGCTGCTGAGCGACAACGGCCTTACGGCTACGGGCTATACGAATTCGCCCGAAATGGTAAGCGCGTTCCAGTTCTACTCGGATCTGTTCAATAAAGAGAAAGTGAGCCCGAAGATCAAACGGGAGGAAGCGCTGGATTACTTTATTTCAGGTAAAGTGGCCATGTTCCTGGCTTCGACCCAGAATATGCCGCGGATTCAAGAGGCAGGCATGAATTTCGGCATCGCTCCTCATCCTTATTTCGCAGGCGGGAAAGTCGTGACGCCTACAGGAAGCTGGCATGTGGGCATCTCCAAATATTCCACGAAAAAAGAAGCCGCAGCCAAGTTCGTCAAATATTTGACGCTGGGTAAAGGCTCGCAAATTTGGTTCAATGAAAATGGGGCGCTTCCGGCTACTCTGGAACTGCTCGATCAGATCGATAAAGATCCCAAATACAATGAGTTTCCTAATAACATTATGAAATTGGCGGCCGGGGAAGCGCGCGAAACTGCGGCTACACGCCCCAAAACGCCGGGCTACCTGGAATGGGAAACCAATGTGAACAAAGCCTTCGAGGATATTAAGAACGGATCGGACCCGAAAAAGGCATTGGATGACGCTGCAACGCTCATTGACAGTCAATTAAAGAAATATCAGTCCGTAGTGAAGTAACTATAAGGCAAGGGATAGGCTAACCGTCCTGTCCCTTTTCTTTCAATAAGTTTTCTTAGGAAGCTAGAAATTTGGACGACAGAAGGTGAATGACATCAAAGCGCAGCGAATCACTCCTTATTTATTTTTATTCCCGGCGATGCTCGGCTTGCTCCTGTTCAAGCTGTATCCGGTGTTTAAAGGCTTGACGGACAGCTTGTATGCGCCGGCCTTTCTCAACGCAAGCGAAGCCTTCGTCGGATTGCAAAACTATACAACTCTTTTTACAGATCCGGTTTTCTGGAATTCATTGAA
Organism: Paenibacillus doosanensis; assembly: GCF_025060755.1. Classification (GTDB taxonomy): domain Bacteria; phylum Bacillota; class Bacilli; order Paenibacillales; family NBRC-103111; genus Paenibacillus_S; species Paenibacillus_S doosanensis. The sequence continues at coordinate 3,529 of NZ_JANYUY010000062.1, read as the reverse complement.
AATTACGCTATTATTCAACGTATTCGTCAATCCGATACAGGTTATTCTTGCCTTTATGCTGGCGCTATTGCTTAATGCGAAGCTCAAGCATATCGGGATATTCCGGGGAATTCATTTTGTTCCCGTTGCCGTATCGGTTTCTACTGCCTGTATTTTATGGAATATTATGCTGAGCCCCGAACAAGGAGTCGTGAACTCCATGCTGGTCGGGCTGGGGCTGGAGCAGCAGCCGTTTCTCACCAGCTCCAAGCAAGCTCTCGCATCGATTATCGGCATTTCGACGTGGAAAGGCATCGGCTATTGGGCGATCTTTTTTCTGGCCGGCTTGCAGGAGGTATCCGTTTCATTATACGAGGCGTCTTCCATGGACGGAGCCTCCCGGTGGCAGCAATTTATGCAGGTTACGTTTCCGATGATGAAGCGGTCCATCACGTTCGTGGCGGTATCGGTTACCGTCTCTAACTTCCTGCTGTTTTCCCCGATGTATATTCTTACCCAGGGCGGCCCGGAGCACAGCACGAATGTCTTGATGCTGGAGAGCTACAACAGCGCGTTCCTCTATTCCGATTCCGGCAGAGCGTCTGCGATCGTCATTATCTTGCTGCTTTTAACCTTAAGCATCGTCGCCTTGCAGTTTAAATTTTTGAAAGCCAAGCACTAGGGGGGATCACATGAAACGCAACAAGGGCTCGATTCCCGTACTGTATATAGCACATATCCTTCTGGGGCTTATCATTTTGCTTCCGTTGGGGTTTGCAATGGTCTCGTCGCTGCGCCCCCTGGATGAAATTTTCCGTTATATGTCGCCGGTTTCCTGGAGGACGTTCATTCCGACCCATATCACTTTTGACGCTTATGTCTCGCTGTTTACGGAGAGAGGCTTCGGGCGGATTTTCTTCAACACGTTTTACGTTTCGATGGTCAACGTTGTGGTAGGGCTGGTTATCGCTTCCATGGCCGCTTTTGCCTTCGTCTATTTTGAATTTAGAGGCCGGACTCTACTGTTCTTCCTCGTGATTCTAACCTTTATGATCCCGTTTGAGGTGATCGCGATTCCTTTGTACGGCCTCGTCGATAAATTGGGATGGATCGATACGTATTCCGGCATCATTGTTCCCGGGTTGGCTAACGGGCTGGTCATCTTCCTCTACAGGCAATTTTTCCTCGATCTTCCCAAGGCGCTTATCGAATCGGCGCGGATTGACGGAGCTTCGTGGTTCAAAATTTATGCGGGGATCATTCTGCCGCTCTGTAAGCCCGTTACCGTAAGCGCGGGATTGTTAATTTTCATCCATCAATGGGAGTCTTTCATGTGGCCGTTGATTGCGACCCGGTCCAAAGCGTATAAAGTGATCCAGGTCGCCTTAAGCGATTTTGTCACCGAATTTGCAACGTACTGGAACGAGATGTTCGCCGGCATCATCATAGCCGTCGTCGTCCCCGTACTTGTCTTGCTGCCGCTTCAACGTTATTTTGTCAACGGGATCGCCAACACGGGATCGAAAGAGTAGCTTGCTTAAAGCGGCCGATCAATGATTACAGCGAGCGATAAAAAAATCGGTTTGGCTTGGATGCCAGGGGAGGTTGTATCCATGGGAAATATCGTAGTCGTCGGCAGCATTAATATGGATTTCGTATGCTATATTCGCAGGTTTCCGCAACCCGGAGAAACGGTGCAAAGCTACAGGACGGAGACGAAATCCGGGGGCAAAGGAGCGAACCAGGCTGTGGCCGCAGCGCTTTCCGGCGGGAAGGTCAGTTTGGTCGGGGCGGTCGGCAACGATTCCTACAGCAGGGACATCGTGTTTGGGCTTAGAAATTACCGCGTCGATACGGACCGGATCATGCAGAAAAAGAGTGATATAGGCACGGCCTTTATCGCCGTGGAGGAGTCGGGCCAGAATAATATTGTTATCAGCGAAGGCGCGAACGGTTGCTTGACGGTAGAAGATTTAAAAGACCTGCCGGAGCTGTTCGGCCCGTCGTCGGTGCTGCTGGTCCAGAACGAAATTCCATGGACTTGCACGCGGGCCGCCTTGCAACTGGCCAAGGATCATGGAGTACGGACTTATTTCAATCCTGCTCCGGCATTAGGCATCGAAGGGGACGTATTTCCTCTGGTGGATGTTATGATTTTGAACGAATCGGAGGCTGAATCCATTACCTCCATTCGGCTTAGTGAAGAATTATCCGATGTAAAGCAAGCTGCAAGCCGGATTATCGCACTAGGGGTACAGGAAGTGATCATTACCCTCGGGGAAAAAGGTTCCTTCTACATGAACGATCAGGAAGAGAGTATATTCACTCCAGCATTCTCCGTCCATGCGGTGGATACGACGGCTGCCGGGGATACGTTCATCGGTTCGTTGATTGCAGCCGGGCAGCAGGGGACGCCGATCACGGAGGCGCTACGGCAGGCCAGCGCCGCTTCAGCCCTTGCGGTGTCGCGGGCCGGAGCTCAAGAGTCGATACCGACTGCCGAGGAAGTCGCCGAATTTTTGAGCCGCAGCGATAGCCGGGTTGGCGAACCGATTTAACTTTGCGGTGCGTTTGGCACGGCTTAAACGGGTTTAAACTTTACTGAAACATGCAGGAAGAGGCTGCCGGTGCACACAACCGGCGGCCTTTTTGCGCCCCATATATGAACCGGCTTGCAAAAACGCCCGCGATTCGGCATTGTATTAAGTAAGACGATTATCGTTACCTGGTCAGGAGGAGCCCGGAATGAATCCCAAACCGCTTCGCTTCGCGGGAATTATTTTTGATATGGATAACACGCTGCTTCGGTCGCATATTGATTTTGCCCGGATGAAAAGAGAAGTGCGCGAATTGCTTCTCGGCTTCGGCGTGATGGAAGAGGAGACGGCTTGGGACAGGCACACGACAGTAACGATGATCGACTCGGCGCGTTCGCACCGCAATTATACGGACAGTGTGGATCGGGCCGTTTGGCGGCGCGTGGCCGCTATCGAAGAGGAGGGGATGGCCGGAGCGGACCTGGAACCCGGTGTCGCCGAATGTTTGGAGGCCATCAGCGGAAAGCTGGTGCTCACCGTGTTGACCAATAACGCGGATGCGGCGGCGTTCAAGGCGCTCCGCGAAACCGGCATCGACCGGTATTTCGCGAAGGTTGTCGGCAGGGACGGCACCACGGCTCTGAAGCCGGCTCCGGACGGCGTGCAGCGCATCCTGCGGCAGTATGAAGCCATCCCGCCGCATCGCTGGTTATCCGTGGGCGATTCTTGGATCGACGGCATGGCGGCGCAGCTGGCCGGCGTACCGTTCGTGGCGTACGGCCCCGGAGCCGCTCGGATGGAGGAGCGGGAGGTACGGCCGCTGGGCGCGATCGAAGCTATGTATGAGCTGATGCGATTTTTGTAGACGGGCTTTATTTTTTATAAACCTGAATTTCGAAAGCGCATAAGAATGCGGTGGCGATCATCCAGGAGCGGATCAACAACTGTGAATAAGTGGGAGTGGGACCAGCGAAATTTTGAAACCAATATCCACATGGGGATAACTCCCCCCT
>NZ_JANYUY010000061.1 GCF_025060755.1 Paenibacillus doosanensis | reverse complement strand
AAGACCGAGATTCAGAAGTGTGTGATTCATCAAATCCGAAATTCCATCAAATATGTATCCTACAAAGACTTGAAGAAGGTTACTGCCGCGTTACGTCCCATTTATACCGCTCCAACGGAAGAGGCGGCTCTGCAAGAATTAGAGCAATTTGAAGCGGTTTGGGGCAAGCAGTATCCACTGATTGTACGCTCTTGGCGGAACAATTGGGATGAACTCGCCACTTTCTTTAAATACTCCCCAGAATTGCGAAAATTAATCTATACAACGAATATGATCGAAAGCTACCACCGTCAGCTTCGCAAGGTCACAAAAGGAAAAAGCATTTTCCCGAACGATGAGGCATGGCTTAAGATGCTTTATCTAGCGACAATGGACGTATCCGCAAGTGGACGGGACGCGTTCAAAATTGGGGACAAATCCTGTTGCAGCTCACTGTGCACTTCCCTGAACGTGTACAGGTCCGCTAAAGGACTTTACATGGAGAGGGCGGGCATGATAGGCTGGTTAGCCTCGCGATGCCTACTTTCCAGCATCGCCCAATCGCGAGAGGCCATGCCCGCTAGAGGCTCCATGTCAAGCCCGGCTCCAAACTTTGGGTATAACTGAGTTTACACAAAATTCTTGACAGACTCGCCACTTATAAAAAAGAAAAGTGGCAGCGGAATGCCCAGTTTGAATTAGAAATTTCCCCACTCTTCCCAACAAGAAACCCTTTATCTTTTTACGGATAAAGGGTTAGTGTTATCTCATTTCCCTCCTTGTCTGTACCGATGAGGTCATGAAGCGACACGTCCTTCTTCGTCTTTTTCAGCGACCATAGATGCATCAGGATCTCGGTTCTAATGTCATTAGTGATCATTAGCTTTTTAGCAATTTTCTCAACTATACGCTCTTGAATTAGATCTGATCTAGGTGCTTCTCAACTTTCCTCGCCCACTCAGGCAGCACAGCAGCTCGATAAATAATACGTTTTTGGTCAGCTTCCATGACGATCTTGCCATCTGACTCACTATTGTCGATCAGAACTAAATAATCGATGAGATCAAGATGAGCAAGTAAATTCTCTACGGAGGTATGGTGCCGCCTTATGATATCTTCGGATGGAATATGATGACCCCCGTTTTTCACCCGGGCGGCAACCCTTTCGATATTCAATCGATAATCACCTAATCCAACATAGAACATGACAACCTCAAAGCCTTTACTCTTCGCTTCACGCATTTGACGAATGACGTTACCGCCTGCCAAAGTCGTCTCAATTGAAAAATCCCGTTTGTTACGAATACAATCTCTTACAATCTTAATGGCTTTTTTTCCGGCACTTACTTTGTAACGCTCGGGTTGTTCCGCATCAATCGCGCGAGCCAGTGCATCTGCATCAATATTTACACTAACACCAATGCGATCCACAATAAGATTTCGAATTGTGCTTTTACCACTACCATTGTTTCCAGCGAACACAAACATCGTAGCAATCGGGCTATTCATTGGAGAGCTCCGAATCCTCGATACGTTCTATTTTCCCATTGCTGTACTCTCTAACCATATGACCCTCACTTGTCTTATACACAATGTATGTGCCATTCGCTTTTGCATCCAATTTCGCTCGATCGCCTGTAAGTTTAATGTATTTATTTATGTCCTGCATCCGGTTCATATTAATCACCGCCTGATTTTAATTGTACTATTCAGGAACTAGCCCCAACTATCTATGCCTAAAATTATATCATAATACCTTTACACAAACAGCTTAGCCCATGATCGACCACTTGATGATGCTGAATCGCGGCAGCAATAGCTTCAGTACCATAGAGCAATTTAATAAGTTCATTCCGTGATATCCCATTACTGTGTAACCCCACTTATTAAGAAAAACGACCATAGACATTTATCTGTCAAAGGTCGCATCATTGTCTAAAACCCCAGTTGGGGGTTTTCTTAGACAAGAAGAGCCTGCCATTGCCGGCAGGCTCTTTCAACAACGTTTTTACCGCTTCGCCTTATAAAACTCATGATACAGCTTCATCAGCGCACGCTTTTCAATCCGCGATACGTATGAGCGGCTGATCCCGAGCTCCTTGGCAATCTCCCGCTGGGTTCGTTCCTCCCCGCCATGCTCGAGTCCGAAGCGGCCGACGACGACTTCCTTCTCGCGATCATCCAAAATATCCAAATTTTTATATATTTTGCTTTTTTCGATTTTCAGCTGCACTTTATCTACGACATCGTCGGCTTCCGTACCGAGAATATCGATGAGCGTAATCTCATTTCCCTCCTTGTCCGTTCCGATCGGGTCATGCAGCGAGACGTCTTTGCGCGTTTTCTTCAGGGAACGCAAGTGCATCAAAATTTCATTTTCTATACATCGGGCCGCGAACGTAGCCAGCTTGGTGCCTTTGTCCGGGCTGAACGATTCAATCGCTTTGATCAAACCGATGGTTCCTATGGAGATCAAGTCCTCCAAATCTTCGCCCGTATTATCGAATTTTTTAACGATATGGGCGACGAGCCGCAGGTTATGCTCGATAAGCAGGTTGCGGGAATGCTGATTGCCTTGCGCCATTTGCCGCAAATGTTTATCTTCTTCCGCTTCGGACAGCGGCTGGGGAAAAGCGTTGTTTTTGACGTATGAAACCAGTAGCATTAACTCTTTGATGAACAGGGCTATCGCTGAAAAGAAGCCGGGCATAGCTGCCACCCCCTACAAGTTTTGCGGAGCAAAACTGCTTCGGAAGCCTCCGCTTATGAGATCAGTATCATTTTATGTAGGCGATGGCCTATAAGTGCCTGTACGCAGCAAATAAACGCGCCGCCAACGAATCGGGCGATGCGTCGAGTTAATGGGCCGCGACATAATCTCAGATTCGAGACTGCAGTGCTTTTCTGGATATGGTATTTAAGTTCTTAATCTCAACGAGGAAGCGACGACCCTCGCATCGCCATTAAATGAGGCTTTTCATATACCCTAAAAAGCTGTCATATTGCTCCTTTTCGAGCACGGGCAATTCCCCCTGGTCACACCCAAGCTTGCGTAAAACGGAACGTCTCATACTAACACTGCCTTTCTGCATTTCAGTTGCCGACACAACTATTCCTTGACTTAACTTACCTGCAAGCTCAGCATCTGCAACAACGGTCACATGCTCCTCCGGGATCACCTTGAAATTTGTTGCAACATCCAAAAAAGCGCACTTCCGCTCAAGCTTGTTTATCTCGTCTGGCGATGTCCCCATCATTTTACATTCCAAGTCAAAGGTTTGGGTTACCGCTTCCGTAACCGACGTGGTAGGCAGCGTTCCTGAAGCAATCTGCTTGCGAAAAACGTTCTTCGAAATATCAAATGACGGATTATAACCAAAACGATCCTCTGTTATGGAAAAGGCATGCAGTGAACTATTCTCATATTCGCCATTTCTGCTAACTCTTCCGCTCAATTGAATGTAGCTCGATAGTGAGCGCAGTTCACAGAATCCATACTGGAAGGAAAAATCCATGCCACATTCAATACAGCTTGTTGCAACCAGTGTCCAATTGCGATCATCGCTGATTGGAGAACTTAATCTCCGCTTAATTTCTTCGATCACGGTTTCCCTATCGTTCGGGGTCAATGCTGTTGATAGATGAAGCACATCATGTCCACGATTTCTTAGCGCGCTTGCCAGATAGGCTGCTGAGCGAATGGTGTTGAGGACAACCAGCTTTGATCCGTGATATTGCTCCATAGCATCTATAAGCTCTTCTGCATTTTTGAAATGTGGTACTTGCTGTTGCCACACGTTTAGAGTAATTCTATTGTTCTCAAAGTTATTCAATTTTTCAGTAATGTCTCGGGTCAGTAATGGAATAACCTTAACGGGAGAAATCTTTCTGAACATCGGGAGTTCCCAATATTTGAAGGAAGTCGCAGAACAAAAGCAAACTCTGCAACCCCAACGTGAAGCTAGTTCAGCGATCCATCTCCACGCAGGAAGCATTAATGACGAAGGCAGTAAAGCATGGCTTTCATCAAGAATAATACCGCTGCCCGGTAGTTGATGAAGCTTGCGGATCTTCGAGGGAATATTGCTTGCAAGGGTCTCGAAAAATTGAACCGCCGTTGTAACAATAATCGGCGCCGTCCACGTTGCAGCCAAGTGACGCAATTCATAGGTTTCAAAATCAGCCTGATGATGGTGCTCCGCAATAATAGTCTCCGGTGCTTCTCCGTCAAGCACCAGCGCCTCACGAAGAGTTTTTACCGTCTGGGAGATCAGACTGGTGTACGGCAAAACCACAAAGATATGTCTCAAGTCATTGATTGCAGCAGATTTTAGCATATGGGCCATAATTGCTGTTGTTTTTCCCGTGCCCACAGGACTGTCACAATATTCTAATGTCTCATCAACAGCAGCATGATGACAATGCAGGTATAGTTGTTTGCGCAGCTGGTTTCGTTCTGAATTTGGCTCTTCTGCAAATTCTTCGAGAGATCGAACATATTGGCTAAGCCGATTTAGTCTTTCAGACCAGCGCCTTTCAGGAATTGAGGGTTGTTCTCCTGCTGAATCAGAATAATCTGCATCCACAAGGGAACTTAACAGCATCCTGTACTCCAACGCGGACATCTTATATCCAGAGACAGTCCGCTCATTATTGAAAAGATCTCCTACAGCCTCATTATGCAGCGTTAAATATGTGCCCAAGTGCTTCTCCGTGTTTTCCATTGCAGTTATAAATCGAAAAGGGTGCGGTTTCGTTTTCTCTTCGATCAGGTTAGGCAATCCTGGCCGGTGATGTGCATAAATCAACGTAGCTGACGGACATTCATGATGAGCAGCAGCTAAGTGAGAAACACCAGCATCCCTATGCTCTACGGGCAACCGTTTCGCTTTCTTCTGTCCGCTCAGCACTTCCTGATTCTCCCGGTCCAGCTTGCCTAAATCATGATAGGTAGCCGCATGTCCAACAACAGCTTTATAAAACTCCCTCTTGCCGTTATCAACAAACGGGGAAAATTTTTCAACATTTCTACAAGCGGCAGCTACTACCCCAGTTATATGATCACGATATGTCTGTGACAGTTTGCCGCCGCGAGCGCTATGTGCTATAAGCATCATAGCCTGTCCATCAAATTAATAACCGGAGATGTCTTCCCTTCGAGCTGTGTGTTGAGCGCAGCTATATTCTCCAACAGAGCTGCTTCATTATAATCATTCCATGAAGTTGCTGCACCTGTTGTGTTGTTAATTTTCGCTGGAGTAAGCGCCTCGATAATCTTGAAATCATTGAAGGTTCCACGAGCACGATTGTGCTCCACATAAAATGCATAGCGAATATCTACCTGAGAGCGAATATATGAGGCTGTTTCCTTATAGGCATGGGGAATAAGACGCAGCAGCAGCTCTATATCTTTTTTGGTGCACCGTGTTTTTTGTGCTGCTGTAGCGTTGATAAAAAACGGCATCGCATACACAGCATAGGAGACGATTCGAAAGGCCAGCGGAGCCATCCCCTTGCTCTTGTCATCCTCAACCGGAAGAACTTTTGTCGTTGTCATACGCTCAATTTTAACCGGATCCAGCGAAACCCCCAGACCAAATTGAACAACGCCGGTGGAGATGAATGAACCAGTGTCCCCTGACTTCTCTTCAAGGAAAGTTGTGCCAAATACGCGAACATCCCAATATTTGTCCAACAATTCCTCGGAGGATAAACTGCGTACATCGGCGCGTTTAGTATCCTTGCTCTCTAGAATATCAAACCCTTCAGCAGAAAGCTCCAACTCCTGGGCAAGCTCCACCCAGATTGGGGAATCTTTGGCAGCAACCAAATCGCGCAGCTTGCGCTTAAAGGAGACGGGAGATATTTCACCGCGACCATCATGACGTGTACGCGGGTCACTCTCGCGGTCTGGATCACCATTTGGATTTGAATTTTTAACATCAATTAACAATAGCCCAGTTCCTCTATTAATGAATTCACTCATTCTTCTCATCCTCCACATTATTCTTTTTTTCGTAGGGAATTGCAGCAAGGTAACCCAGTAGCACCTGTGCTTGCTGAACGGGTGTAAATTGCTCCGGCAACTCACTTGCGGCGAGCTTGGCACTAACTTCGCCATAGCGGGCCAGTATCCATTTGGCAAGCCCTGCGCCTTCTCCGGTAGCCGTGTTTGCCCATGCCTGGTACACCTTCATACGCTCGCGCAACCGATTCAAGCCCTCAACAGGAAATTCAGAGGCAATAGCCAGCATTTCATTGCCCATCAATTGTGTAGGCAATGCTTTCTTCTCATCGCCTCCATTGCGAACTTGTACACAATATAATTTGTGCAGCATATCGGACAATTGAAGAAACTGTCCAATATTATAAGATGCTTCATGCATATAATTCTCCTTTCTAACGTTCAGCCGCCATAATACAATCGAAATTAATGAGATTAGCAGCGCTGCACGTTTTGCTTTGATTTGCCATTCTTTCGTTGCCGGCAGTGCATAATCCACCATCATAAGATGTTTAATATCTGCAAGCATTCTGAATGATTTTTCGGTTATTACTTGCAAACACTTACTAAAAAAATCATGATCCTGAGCGGATGCTTCATGCTGGGGCATGTACAAACGATAAATATCTTGCAAAGACAAAGCACTTTGTTTAGTGGGCTTGGCGGATCCTGATCGCGTATAATGAACTTTTAACAACTGACAGATTTCATTGGGGCCAGGACATAGGGGGACATATTGATCAACTATTTTCTTGTTGCGAACTCTTATTTTAATATCCGGATGATTTTTAGCCGCCTCCATCCACGAGAGGAGATTTTTTTGAAACCGTTCGAAGGACCAGACGTTTTCATAGACGATCTGTTTACGTCCCGGGTCAAGCGCTTCCAGAACTACGAGATTAATCCGGGAGTGCGGATTCTTTTGGGATAAGGTTTCTAATTCATCAAGCACCTGCCGACATAATGCGTCAAAAACTTCCTCCGCGCTTTCCCTATACTCCATTTCCGTCTCATAATCGGAAGGATCCCCCAGTATTTGAGCAAGAAGAGCATCATTATGCGGGTTATCAGTGACATAGGCAAGCAATAGATTAGGATTCTCACGATTACTATCGCTTATTACCTTCCACGACTTGTTTTTTCGTTCCTCCGCTGTCAGAAAAGCAATTGCATCATGAATAGCTCTAACTTCATCTTTTCCCGCTTGAAAAGCTTCTGCACCGTTTAATGAATATCTTGTTAAGCATGGAGTATCTGACTTTTTGGAGTATAAATAAGTTTGCCCGATCACCGGGAGATTCGGATTCGGGTATTTATCACCAACGCCTACAGTATGACTTCCTGTAAACGGTGACACACAGTTCTCCGCAGCCTCGGCGATAAATGCGTTGTCTTGATTATTCAGCAAGGCAACCAGTGTCTGCCTCGTCTCGGATGATGCCGTCACACTATCAAAATTTGCTGTCTCATGTACATCGTAATAGGTCATACAACCTGCAGTATACTTTCTGCTTTTGTTATCCCAGCTCCCAACCAATAACTCCTTTATGCAATCCAGTTCCTCTACGCTATCGCATACAGCGATTTTTCCGCGCAAATAACCGGACAATTCAGCAGTAAATACCAATGACTGTTCTGTTCGTGGAAATACTGAAATCAACTGCTTTAAAGCAGCTAGCTTCGCATCTTGGGACTCCAGCACTGGAGCCAGTTCATTCAAGGACCATTCGGATATTTTGATGTCTGATCCATCGGAATTAAGGGAATCAAAGTTCAGCTTCTCCAGCAACTTTACCTTTTCCGTGATCTTCGCTTTTTTCCATGCGACCATATCTATTTTTACACTTTCTTCAATGGCTAGCAGTGGTTTCTGTACCCGAATAGCTGGAAAATTGTTATGATTTCCTTTGCTATGCTTCCACAATTGTGCTGTCTCCTGAGCGTAGAGAAGTCTTGTAGCTTGAGGGTGACCCGTTCTATCCACTTCAATCAGAAGACAAAGCCCTTTTCCAACATTACGTACATTCGGATTGGTAGTCGCTTGAAGTAATCCATGATGCTCCAATGCTTTGCTAAGCTCATATAACTCATTCAGCATAGAACATCACTCCGTGTTCAATTTTTACATCCTGCATAAAGCGTGGGGAAACTGCTCCATCCGTAGGCCGAGAATACATGGTAGCCAGCATAGAGGGGATAACAAGATGGATGCTTTGATCAATCACAGTCGTATCGCGAATCGGACCAAAATAAGTAGGTACAAATTCCTTCCAGCCCAGGAATGGAGTTGAGTGAAACTGCCCCATAGACAGACGACGAAGTAAAACCTCCTGAAGCTGATGCTGCGGATTTCTGAAGCTTTGAGGCGGTGTATACGACAATATCATGCCATGCACTTTATAACAGACATTTTCTAGAATAGTGGCGAAAAGCTGGAAATTCACTGTCCCGCTTTTTCTCAGTGGGCCTCCATAATTGGTCGAATATTTGCGAAATACGATCGGAGAACAAATCTCAACACGCTGTGGTTCAAAATAAGCAGTTTTTGATAAAGCAACGCACTCGGTCATACTTTTCAAAGCAGATTTTGTTGGCGCAGGATAAGAGATTGGTGAAGAACCGGTATCGGGCCTTGCAAACATCGCTGCCGGGCCTGCAATTTCAAAGGATACAGGGTAGAGCTTTTCAATCATGTAACCACCCTTTCTTGTTACTGAAAACATCAATTCCTTTCATTATTTTAGGTAATAGCTCCGGCATTTCCACCCGCTTCCCCATTGTATTTTCTTTCCATAATAATAACACATGGTGACTCTATGTTGTCAGCAAAATATCTTAGATTAAGATCGCAGTGCCTATATTTGTTGGAGCACAAATATTCCCATTATGACTGTATCTGCCACGGCGTACAAGATGTCGTGATCATCGGGACTATTCGGCCATTCCCGTCCATACACAGATGATCGTCAGAAATCGCCACTTGAAAAATCCCGCTTTGATAGAACCGGAACCAAATCCTCTATTAATCTAGGGACACCCGCGATGCGCTAACACGCGGTTTTCGTCCGTGCGCTATTCGGACCGGGAATTGTCTTTTTTCGACTTCATCCAGGTATTCCAAAGCTTTCATTAAGTTATAAACTTCCTGCTCTTCATTATCACTGCTGTTTTTTTTCGCTTCTTTCTTAAGCAAATCCAGAATAGTTGCGGGCATGGCGTCCGTTATTGACGTGCCACTTTATTGGTTACTGTTTTTTTGTCTAAGGATTAAATCGATCCATTCTTTATGTTCACGCCAACCATTCAAAACACGGATGCCTTGGTATGCAAGCTTTTTTACCCATTTGGTTTCTGAACGCAGGGAATCTGCTTTTGTTGGCTGTATTTGGAATTCCGGTTCGAGGCCATCCTTCCGGATACTTGCAATCCACTTTTTATAGGCTCTATGTTTGTAAGAAACACGTAAATGGCTGATTTTCCGATGTTCCATATCCTGGGTTTGTCCAACATAAAAGGGCATCTGTGTTCGAGGATCAATAATTAGATAGGTGTAATAAGGACCTGGTTCTTCCTCTGCCCCGGTAGACTCAAATTCCACGGAAATCTCTAATTGATCAAAATGATAGTTGGGAGACTGTGCTTCTGGAGCAATCTGCCTCCACCAAATTTCTGCCAGTTCTAACGTTGAGAACGATTTATAGACAGCTCCTTTATATCCTTCAACGTTTTGTTTGGCTCCTCCATCCCATTTGTTATATATTCCCGGATTTTTACCCTTTGCTACAACGTAGAATTTATTATTCATGTAGTTTTCTCCCCGCTGCTCGTTGTTCCAGATCTCCCGTTCCCCGTTTCAACAGGTTTTATTTAATAGAGTCATTCGCCCCCCCGGCGTTTGCCGGAGGCCTCCTATGTTCATTTAAACTTTGAACTTCTTGACAAGCTGCTGCAGTTCTTCGGCCATATTCGCCAAGGATGTAGTGGTTGCCGATACTTCCTCCATCGTAGCGAGTTGTTCCTCTGTGGCCGAAGAGACATTCTGTGCGGTTGCCGCCGCTGTATGGGTTGTTTCCTTAATCGTTTGGACGACGCGGATTATTTGCTCGGTGCCGGCCGACATTTGCTGCGCTGCAGCCGATACCTCCTGAATTTGGTTAACGACATCGTCGGTAGACCTTGTGATCGTTTCAAATGAGCTGCCGGCGGTCGTCACAACCTTCAGCCCCGCGGCTACCTCTGTTTTGGCCGTTTTCATGGACCCGGCTATGCTTAACGTTTCTTCTTGAATTTTGGAGATCAGCTCCTCGATTTGCTGCGCCGATTGAGCCGATTGTTCGGCCAGCTTGCGGATTTCACCGGCGACCACGGCGAAGCCGCGCCCGTGTTCTCCCGCTCTCGCCGCCTCGATACCCGCATTGAGCGACAAGAGATTCGTCTGTGTCGCTATGGCCGTCATCACATTAATTATGTGGCCGATTTCATCGGAGCGGCTGCTGAGAACCTGTACCGTATCCGATAATGTGCCGACAATGCGATCGATAGAGCTCATCTGCCGTAAAGCGCCTTGAATGGCTTCGTTGCCCTCGTTAGCCATATGCGATGTCGCAATGGAAGTCTGCGAAGCCGCTTGGGCGCTTTCAGCAATTTGCTGGATGCCGGAAGACATATCGCTGACGGTTGCGTACATCTCTTCCGCGCTGTCCATTTGCTTATCCGCATCGGCTGCCAGCGTCTCGATGTTCCGGGAGATATGCTCGGTTGCTTTTGTCGTTTGCTCGGCGCTGGCGTCCATTTCTTCGGATGCTGCAGCCAGCAGCTCGGAGTTTTCCCTGATTCGGCTAATGACATCCCGCAAGCCGTGCATCATCGAATTGAAGGAATGGCTGAGCTGCCCCATCTCATCTTTGGACATATAGCGGCTGGAGACGGACAAATCGCCGTTCTCGGCCTCCCGCATCAATCGTTGAAGCTCCTTGACCGGCGAGACGATCAAACGGTAAATGAAAAATCCGATACCGGCGCAAATGACGACGCATAATGCAATGGCTCCCGATATAATGATGATTGCCGATCGCAGGTTGCTCGCATTGGCATGATTCAGGTCGCCCGCTTGCTGATCGTTATAGGCGGTGAGCTGATCTACGATTGCGCTCAAATCGGTTCGCATTGGCTTGACGGTATTCGTGAACTGCTCGTAAGCCTGATCATTTTTATTGGCAAGAGCCAGATCGACCGTCTTTTGCAGCTCCGCTGTATATTTCGCATTGAGTTCGCGGTACTTTTTTAACAAATCCTTCACATAATCGCTTCCGCGTTCTTCGTAGTCGCTGATGATCGCCTCATTGCTGCTTTGGTTGGTTTGAATGTTCTCGACCAGCTTTTGAGCACGCAACGGGTCTTCGGTTACCAGCATCTCCATGATTGAAGTATCGTTTTTACGGTTATTGATTTGAATCGTCTGAATCTGTTTGATCGGAATTAATCGGTCGTTGTACATCATATCCGTATTTTCCGCCATTACACATAGCCTGTCGCTCCGACGATAACGATAAATAAAACGGCAACGACATTCAGAATCCGCAGCTTGTTTCCGATACTCATATTTTTAAACATCATACAGCCTGCCCCTCATCACAATTTTACTTCTAAGCCCGGACCGGCGATGCACATCCGGACGTCCTCTTGCTACAATGCTTTATTCCTCCACCCCCAATCTATTTAGAGGCGGAATTTTGCAAACATCGGGAAGCTCAAGCATCATTTCAATTAATTGCCGGATAGGAATCGGCCTGGAAAATAAATATCCCTGCGCCTCGTCGCACTCGTTTTTCGCTAAAAAATGAAAATGCTCGATCGTTTCAATGCCCTCGGCCACCACATTCGTTTCAAGCGACTTTAATAAGGAGACGATGCTTGAGAAAATTTTGGCGTTTCGATCGTTGGCCGTAAGGGTATTCACAAACGTTTTATCCAGCTTTACCGTATCTATGGCGTATTTTTGAATAAAGCTGAGCGACGAGTAGCCGGCCCCGAAATCGTCCAGCGAAACTTGAATCTGCAAATCTTTCAGCTCGTCCAAAAAATATTTCATCTTCTCCTCGGAGTTATACAGCGCCGATTCGGTGATTTCCAGCTCCAGCCTGCGGGGATCGAATTGCTCCGAATCCAATATTTGCTTGATGGTCGCAACGAACTCCTGATTCATAATTTGCACGACGGATACGTTCACCGATAAATTAAAATTCAAAGCGTCGGCGAGCGGCTTGATTTCCCGGCAAGCGGTTTGCAGCGCCCACTTCCCCAGCTCGACGATCAAGCCCGATTCCTCCGCAATGGGGATAAATTCACCTGGCGGAACAATCCCCCAAGAAGGATGCCTCCAGCGCAATAAGGCTTCGACGCAGGTGACTCTTTGGTTTTTGATATCGTACCGCGGCTGATATTCCAAATAAAATTGCCTGCCTGCAATGGCCTGCTGAATATCGCGGACCAGCGTAAAGCGCTTTAATGTTACCTCATCATTCAAATGAGAATAGATGGAAATTTTTCGTTTGCCGGTTGCCTTGGCGTTGTACAAAGCGATGTCCGCATGCTTGAATAACTGCATGGGAGCGGTTTCTTGACCGCTAGAGCTGCATATCCCGATACTGGCTGCAATGTACAGTTCAAACTCATGGACGTGCAGCGGTTTGAGTAGCCGCTCCAGCAGCTCTTCCGCAACCCGGAGAATGCTTGGATATCCGGCGTCGTCAGGAGCTATTACGGCGAACTCGTCGCCCCCTATTCTCGAAACGAATAAATCCGTAGACGAGCAGACCCGCAGCAAAAGACGGGAGAACTCCTTCAGCAGTTCATCGCCGATATCGTGTCCAAGCGTATCGTTAATCGTTTTGAAGCCGTCCAGATCGATCAGCGCTAAGGTTGCCGGCTGCCGCTCATTGTAATATTCGGCGTTCTTTTGCTCGAAATACCGCCTGTTGGGCAATCCGGTCAGGTAGTCGTAGTTCGCCAGCCGCTCAATTTGTTCGATGTAGTTTTTCAATTCGGTAATATCTCGGGCGATTCCGTAGACGCCGGTTATTTGACGGTCGATATAAATAGGGATATTAATGATATGCGTATGTCTGATTTGACCTGATTTATGTATAATTCTTGCCTCATAAGAACGGTGATGTCCGTATGTTTTCGCTTCGTTAAAATTTTGCAAAGTCATTGCCAAATCGTCCGGATGGATAAATTTCTCAAAATTCATATAGATCAATTCGTCAAAGCTGTAGCCGAGCGTTTCCGTAACGGCCGGGTTCATACTGTCGAAATGTCCGTCCAAATCAAAAGAGTAAATTAAGTTGGTATTGTATTCGAAGAGCGAGCGGTATTTTTGTTCGCTCATATAAAGCTCTTGCTGCATGTGGATGGAATCGGATACATCAATCATCGTTCCATAAATGGTCACCTCCTGATCCTGACGGTTCATCTTTGCAAACACTTCGACATAGATCGAATGCCCGTTGCGATGGTAGCACTCGATCACGTATCGGTTGTGAGCTTGTTTCTCGCCGGAACCAACCTGTTTCTTCTGCTGGAATAAGGTAAGATACGATTCCAACGGCATCAAATCCTGTAAAGTCCGGTGATTATCATAAAAATCCTCTACAGAAGCGTAACCGAATATGGAAATGAAGGCATTATTGACAAACGTCAATGCTTCATTATGGATAAAAAACATTCCGGCAATGGAATCTTCCACTAAATGTTTATAATCAACCATCTTTGCTCCTTTAGAAGAAATAGGTTTTTCAGTTAAAAAATAAAACACCACCCGAACGGATGATGTCCAAAGAACATCCATTTCGGCGGCTTGGCGACCATAGAACGGATGCTCCTTAGGCCCATAGCTTTGCGTCCCTTTCTTTCAAAAGGTTTGCCTTTATCGTTAGATAATTATGATAATTTGGGT
This sequence comes from Paenibacillus doosanensis, assembly GCF_025060755.1. GTDB lineage: Bacteria > Bacillota > Bacilli > Paenibacillales > NBRC-103111 > Paenibacillus_S > Paenibacillus_S doosanensis. The sequence goes on along the minus strand of NZ_JANYUY010000061.1, from coordinate 32,455 downwards.
ATATAGAACTATTTCAATAATCAAAAATACCTAATTGCATAGTGTTGTAAAACCATTATATTCACAATATATAAATTTTTCAACAGGTTGTTACATAATAGCCGGAAATTTACTCGGATTTTGTCGAAAAAAAACCTCCCAACCTCTTAAAAGAGGCGGGAGTTTCGATAAAACCGATTCATCTAATCTGCCGCAACGCCGGCGCGCGCAAACGCTTCGGGAGGCGCTTGCAGTTCGGACAAGGCGGAGCGCAGCAGCTCCTTCATACGGTCATGCAGCTCAGTCGAGCTGTCGAGGAGATTATGTTCCTGCCAAGGATCCCGCTCCGTATCATAGAGCTCGGTAGCGTAGCCGGTCTGCCTGAAGCTGGCAAATTCGGGCGGGAGCTTGACCTCGTATTTCCATACGGTAGCGTCGGTATAGGGCAGGAACCGCCCGGCTTCCACCTGCTCCGGCACATAGCCGGGAAGGAAGAATGCCGCCGGATTAATGTACATCGTAGAGTAATTGTATAAGAGCACGTTCTCGTCCGGAGCGACATGATACGTATGCCTGCCGTCGGTGATGTTAAGCGCGCCGCCGAAATAACCGTACAGCGCCCAATCTCTTACCTTATCCGTCTCTCCCCTCAGCAGCGGAAGCAGACTGCGCCCGTGTCCGAGACGCTGCGGCTCTCCGATCGCTTCCATGATCGTCGCGTATATATCGACGGTCGAGGTCAAGGCCGGAATCCGGCTGCCCTGATGCGCCGCCTGCGGATGCCAGATCATCAACGGAATATGGGCCAGCACGTTATAGTTATTGTAAGCCGGCTTGCCGATCAGATTGCGCTCGCCTAGATAGTGGCCGTGATCCGATGTGACGATGACCATCGTCGAATCCCACAGCCCGTGCTCGTCGAGCTTATCCAGCACCTTGCCGAGGTATTTGTCGGTCAGCGACAGCTTAGCCGCATACTGCGACCGGACAAAAGCAAGCTGCCGCTCGCTCAATTGCCCGTGCCCCTTGTCGGTGCGTCCCGAGTGAGCCCATACCGGCAGATCGGGATCATGGATGTCCTCATCCGTATACATCCCGGCAACGCTGTCGGGATTATGGAACGGCTCATGCACATCGAAGCTGTCGATGACGAGCATAAACCGGTCATGCATGTGGTTATCCTCCAGCCACTGCTCGGCGCATGTAAACACTCTCGGAGCGAAGAAATCCTCCTCCCGGCGGAAGCTTCTGACGTTCTTCGCATAAATCGCCCGATTGAACGGCTTCGGCGACCCCTCTCGATAGCTGATCTGCTTCAGGAAGGGCTCGTCCTCCGCTTGCAGAGGAGCCGTTTTCCAAGGGTCCAGCTCATGTCCGCGCACCAGCTCGAACCCATGATAGTCGTCATAATAGCCATGGCTGTAGCCGAGAAAAAAGTGAAACTGGTCGCTGATAAACTGAGAGACGTACCCGTTGCGGTTCGCAGCGCGCGCAACCGGCAGGTCGAAGGGCTCCACAGGTCCCCATGACCGCCACAGAAACTCCTGCGTGCCGGTATACAGCTCCCTCCTGGCCGGCATGCACGGCAAGCTGCCTGAATAGTGCCGGTCAAACACGGCCGAACGGGCCGCCAATCGGTCCAAATTCGGCGTCAAAACATCCAGTCCGGCCGGTTGGCCGTAAGCTTTCAAATAATGCCTGTTCAAGCTGTCTAGCGTAATCAAGATCACATTCATGAACGATCGTTCCTCCCATGGCCGTTCAGCGGTCCGTAAGGCCGCCGAACGGCATTCATTCAACCTGCTTGCAATGCCGAAGTTCTGGTCTTACTTCGCCGAGCTCTTCCAGCGGTCGAGCTGCGCCTGCTTCTCGGAGATAATCTTTTCCATTCCCGCCGCTTTCAGTCGGGAGATGAACGTAGGCAGCGTCTTTTCCGGATCCAGCGTTCCCGTCTCCAAGCCCGCTTTGAACTGCTGCAGCACATTGTTTACGGCACCGACCTCGGTTTTCACCGGCGTCGCGTCGAACGTAAAGCCGAGAGCGACCGACTTTTTAGCTTTTTTATTGAACTCGTCCGTTTTTTGCCAAATATCCGGCATCTGATTCGGCCAAGTGTAGTTCAGGAACTGGTTGCCGAACATAAAGCTGATATTGCCCGTGTTATAGCTCACCGATTTGACGTCGACACCCGGCGGATAATCAATGACATTATCCGACTTCTTCACATAATGGGTGCCCTCGATGCCCCAGTTCAGCAAATTCACCAGTTCTTTGTCCGAATAGAGCAGATTGATCAGCATCATTGCTTTCTCCGGATTTTGCGAGCCTCTCGGTATGGCGTGCATGAAGTTCGTTACATGCGAGGTCGTCGATACCGCATCGGTCAGCGGTACGGTCACCATCGGCATGCCCGTTCTAAGACTTTGCGATTCGGCGGAGCCGACCTTCATTACGTTGAAGAACGAGAATGCCTTGTTCGCCTTAACTACGTCGTAAGGCTGCTCTGTCGAGGTGGCCGCATCGCGGGAGAAATACCCGGCCTCGTACCATTTTCTCATCGTCTTCAGCAAATCGGCGTATTCGGCGCTTTCGTACAGGTTCTCCACCTTGAAGCCGTTGTCGTAGTTAGGCAGCACGCCCAGCTTGTCGACCAGCACGTCGTCTTTGAGCAAGTTGTCTACCGGCGTCGAAGCGGTCGATGTCACGATAGGGATGAGCTGAGGCTCGTTCTTTTTGATCGTGGCGAATACCGCGTCCAAGTCTTGGATCGTCTTAATCGCGCCGAGATCGATCTTGTACTTATCGATCATATCTTTGCGCATCACGATGCCGCCCTGCGTAGCCAAATCCTTGTTGGTCGGTATCGCATATTGCTTGCCGGACACTTTGCCCGCATTCAGGTAAGCCGGGTCCATCAGCTTCGTAATATCTTTACCGTACTTGGCCAGCAAGTCGTCCAGCGGCAGGAAATGTCCCGCGGATACTTGGGCGGAGAAATTGTAGATGGAGGAGGCCATAAAGACGTCGATTTTCTCCTGGCTTGTCAGCGCCAAATTCGTCTGCTGCGCCCAAGCCCCTGCGCTGATCGGCTGCAGCTTCACCGTGGCGTTAATTTTTTTCTTCGTAATTTCGCTCATCGCTTCAGATACTTTTTTCGTATCGGCGGATTCATTGCCCATGTACACCAGCGTCACTTCGTAAGGCTTTCCGCCGTTGTCGGAGGCTGCGGCGCCGCTCGCGCCTTGCTTCGCTCCATCGGATGCGGAGCCTCCGCCGCCCGAACATCCCGCCGCCATGACCGATAAAGCCAAGGGAAGCGCCAGCAATACCCGCAATTTTTTATTCATGTAAAACCCTCCTCATAGTTATCTCTGTATATGCTTTAACCGATAAATATCGGGCCAAGCCTTACCCTTTGACGGCTCCGACCGTCAAACCCTTTACGAAGAAGCCTTGGAAAAACGGATAAATCAGCAGGATCGGCACGATCCCGACCACCGCGATGGCGAAGCGGATCGACTGGGTAGGAATCGCTGCGGTCATTTCCCCTTGCGCCGAGCCGAGATCCATCTGAGACAAATACTGGGCGTCCAGCAAAATCCGGTTGAGCAAGTTCTGAATACTGAAGAGCCGGCTGTCCGTCAGGAAGATCAGACCGTTGAACCAATCGTTCCAATAATGGATCGTCTGGAACAAGCCGACGGTCGCCAAGATGGGCAAGGACAACGGAAGTACGATCTGGCCGAAAATTCGCAGCTCGCCCGCGCCGTCGATTTTCCCGGATTCGATAACCTCGTTCGGAATCGTCGTCTGGAAAAACGTCCGGGTAATCATCACGAAGAACGCATTGGTCAGGCCGATGGGGATAATGAGCGACCAAATCGTGTTTTTCAGCTCGAACAGCTTCGTATAGACGAGATACAGAGGGACCAGTCCGCCGTTAAACAGCATGGTGAAGAAGATGAAGAAGGCGAAGAACTGGCGCAGGGGCAGCTCCTTGCGCGATAGCGGGTAAGCGAGCAGCGTCGTAATAGCAAGACTGGCCGCCGTTCCGATGATCGTGACGATGATGGTTACGCCGTAAGCCCGCGCCAGCTTAGCGGCGTCATTCCACAAATAATGATACGCTTCGGTGCTGAACTCGGACGGAATAAACGTATATCCGTTCCGAATGATCGCATCCTGCGAGGTGAACGAAGCCGAGAACAGCAGGATGAAGGGCAGAATGCACAGGCAGGCCAGAACGATCATGAACAAGTTAATCAGCCATTGGTACACGTTTTCTTTCGTTTTCATGCGATCTCCTCCTGGCCGCCGTTAAAACAAGGCGTTGTCCTTATTGATTTTGCGGGTAATAAAATTAGCCGTTATGACCAGCACGAATCCTACCAACGATTGGTATACGCCCGCAGCCGAGGACATCGCCACATCGCCGAGATTGATCAGGGCGCGGAACACATAAGTGTCGATCACGTTCGTCGTATCGAGCAGCGCGCCCGAGTTGAGCGGCACCTGATAAAACAAGCCGAAGTCGGAATAAAAAATGCGGCCGATCTGCAGCAGCGTCATGATCATAATGACCGGCGTGATGAGCGGAATGGTAATGCTGCGAATTTGCTGCCATTTCGTAGCTCCGTCGATCGTAGCCGCCTCGTAATATTCTTTGTCGATCCCGATGATCGAGGCCAAATAAACGACGCACAGATAGCCTGCCTGCTTCCATATGCTGACCAGCGGTAAAATGTACGGCCAATACTTCGGCTCGCTATACCAGGAAATACCCTCAAGACCTAGCCAAGGCAATATCGTTTTATTGACGAAGCCGGTTTCCATATTCAGGAAGGCGTAAACCAAGTAGCCGATCATCACGGATGAAATCAGATGCGGCAGCAGTACAAAACTTTGATAGCTGCGTTTAAGCACCTTGTTTTTGACTTCGTTCAGAATAATGGCCGTCGCCAGAGCAGCCACGAGATTGAGCACAATAAACGCGCTATTGTACAAAATCGTATTTCTCGTAATGATCCAGGCATCTTCGGTCAGAAACAAATATTCGAAGTTTTTGAATCCGACCCATTCGCCCGCAAACAGCCCTTTTGCAAAATTGACCTCCTTGAAGGCGATCACAATGCCGAACATCGGCAAGTAATTGTTGATAATGAAATAGATCAGACCGGGCACCATCATAAGATAGAGAACCTGGTATTTGGAACAAGCTTTGAGCATCGACGCCAGCCCGGCCTTGCTGTCCGTGCGGCTTTCTTTTCTGCGCTGCTTTAACGCCTCAGCTGTATTCACTTGGGTTGCTCCTTCCTTCGTTTGGGATGTCTCTATTGTATAATGCCCGGCCGCCGCCATCTAACGCAATGCAGACCTGTCGTTGTAAAAATCCAGATATGATATGCTGCAAAACGACAAGCAGAAAGGCAGCCTGTCCTGCGGCTTGTCTTAACAGCCCCTATGCGAACGTAAAAACCCCCGGCAGTGCCGGGGGCGCGTGTTATACGGCTCAATGCTGTTTGCGGTAGCGGGCGACTCGTTCATCGCGAATCGTTCCGCTCCAGTTCAGTCCGTAAGCAAAATCATAGGCATGGCCGGCCGAATCGATATATACCTCCATATCATGCGGCACGTCCTCGCATTGCTCTTCCACCGTTTTCATATGAGCAGGCATTTGGAACGGCAGCAGTCCGCTCGGCTCGGCTCCTCCGGTCAATAGCTCCATAAGAGCCTCGTCCTGAATGCCGAAGTTCGCGATGATCGCGCTGGCTGCCGCCTCGAATTCTTCCAGGACGGCGGGATTAGACAGCGTGATTGAGACGACGACCGGCTTCTCCTGCATCAACTGCTTCGTCCGCAGCACCATGTCCAGGTCGCCTTCATTGGCTACGGTAATACGCTTCCCTCTGTAATTGCGGTCCGCCGTATCCCGAGGATCGCCGGCGATGCTCGATTCACGGGCATGCTCCGCAGTGTACGGGCCGTACTGCAGGCTGATCGGCACGTAGCCCGTTCCTCCGGCTTCCGCGTCTGACCTGCTGTACCCCATCGAAGAGTGAGGATTTTCGATGCAGACAAGGGCGAAATCCGCTTCCTCCGCATGTTCCGTCACTTCAAAATACCGGCTGACCGTCTCCAGGTTAAGCGGATAGGCGTCCACGGCAGGCGTGGCCGTGCCGAACCAGTCTGTGCCGGCGGGAAGGCTCCGCTTCGGGATATATACTTTCCGGCGCTTAGGCAGCGGAAGCGTCTGCCGTTCATTCTTCAGCAATACGCATGATTTCAGCTGCGCTTCGAAGCCGGCGCGGACAAACTCCTCGCAGCCCGCTTGAGCGATCGTGTCCGCAACCTGCACGTACGGGTTCTCGAACAGTCCCAGCCGGAACAGGTTACGCAGCAGACGGACCGCGGATTGCTCGAACCGGCTGCGCATGAAGGCTTCTCCATGCTCCGCTACCCCGATGCGATATGCCTCTACGATCGGTCCGGCCTGGTCGTTTCCGCCGAATTGGTCCACGCCGGCCATTAGCAGCTTATAATGCCTTTGAGCCACCGTATGCGACTCTTCCACTCCCCAGCAGCGTCCGCCCGGGAACAAGCGGTCGATCTCCGGCTCGTCGGCCGTAATGCCCCAATCGGTGCAGACGACGCCGTCGTAGCCGGCCTCCCCGCGCAGTAAATCTTGGATCATATAAGAGCTGTAGCTATTTCCCACGTTTTCCCCGTTTTTCTTATCTTGGTCAAAAGAAATCGTATAATACGGCATGACCGCGGATGCTTGTTCCGTCTTGCCGCTTAACCGGAACGCTCCTTCCGTAAACGGGATCAGATGCTCGTTGAAGTTATTTCCGGGATATACGGCGTATTTGCCGTAGCCGAAATGCGCGTCGCGTCCGCCTTCACCCGATCCTCCGCCGGGCCAATGCTTCACCATTGCGTTAACGCTGTGATACCCCCAGCCGCCGGCAATTTCCGCTTCCCCTTCCGAAGTTTGGAAGCCGTCGATATAAGCTCGGCCCATGTCGGCCGAAAGCTGCGGATCTTCGCCGAACGTCATGCCGAAGCGGAACCAGCGCGGATCGGTCGCGATGTCCACCTGCGGAGACAGCGTCGTCGCCAGTCCGAGCAGGCGGTATTCCCGCGAAGCCACCTCGCCGAACCGTTTGGCAACCTCCGGATCGAACGTCGCCGCAAGCCCCATGGACTCGGGCCATACCGAGAGACCTCCGTTTCCGCCGCTGTTGAATTCGGCCGAGGAATCGCGTCCATGGCGCGGGTCCGAGCTGTTGTTGGCCGGAATGCCGAGAGGCTGCCCTTCGGCAAAGGCTTGCAGGCGATTGTTCCACCTTGCTGCCGTTTCCGGACTTTCCACCTTAGTGACCAGAACATGGCGGATATGATCCTTGGATAAGAAGGCCCGCTGCTGATCCGTCAGCTCCCAGGACGGCACCCCGCTTTCCCTGAACCCGGCGCCCCCGTAAGTGGCCGGATTCCAACCCATGGCGCCGGGAATAGCCTGATGGGAGCTGTACAGCATCAAGCCGGCGATTTGTTCGATCGTCATCTTCGATGCCAAATCTTTGGCCCTTTCATCGGGCGACAGCCGCCAATCCTCATAGTCGTCCAGGTCGCCGTCCTTGCTATGATCTTTGAAGGCAAGGCCGTCCCGGTATAGGATGCGTACCCCGGAGGCTTCGCTATAGGCGAGCAAAGGCCCCCCTTCGTTTTGCACATAACGGATAGCTTCGTCGTTCTGGTTAGAACTCATCGTAATCCCCCTTCTGAACTCATCGGTCACAGGCTTCGCATCTTATGCTCGCCTAATCCCGTGAGGAATGTCCCTTCCTATTGTAGCGGGAACGCGCCCGCCGTTTCTAACGGAAAACAGACTCGTTATTGTCATTATTCGGACATTGTCGTTTCCGCAGGCTGTCCGCGTTTATCGGGGAAGCTCCGCCCGGAACTCCTGGGGCGTCATCCCGAACTTGTTTTTAAACGTTTTGGAGAAATACGAGAAGCTGGAATAGCCAACGGAGGCGGCTACGATCCCGATAGAAGCTCCGGTATGCTCCAGCATCGATTTGGCTTCCTTCATACGCTCGCTCACGACATAATCCGAAAGCGCAACGCCGGTCTGTTTTTTGAACAATTTGGCCAAGTAGTCCGGATTCAGATACACGTGATTGGCAATATCTTTACGCGTCAAGGGCTGGTCCAGATTCGCGGCGATGAAGACCTGCACCTTATCCACGATGCTCTCGCTTTCTTCCCGCTCATGCAGATTAGCCATAGCAATTTCGATGACATGCCCCGCCCATTCGTTCAGCTCGACGAAGGAACGCGTTACGACGAGCGCCTGCTCGGGCGACAAGAGGTCGGAGAATATGTCATGAGCCTTCAACCCTTTGGCATGAAGCACATAGTAGATCATTTGAATAAAGTCGTGATAAAAATAATGAAGAATGCGCGCGCTTCCCTTCTCCCTCGCTTTAATCCGGTTCAGATACGATTGTACCTCGCTCAGCAGCCGCTCCCGCTCCCCCTGCTTCAGCAGCTCGGTCCACTCGCTCACAAGCGGGTTATCCGTCGGCTTCGCGTCGCGCTCCGTTTCCTCCTGCGCAGGCTGCTCCTCCATAAAATAGGCTTGATTTACGTGAATGACGTTATTTTTATGAAATCCGCCCAAGCTTTCGACAAGCTCGCTTATTTGATGAAGATAGGCAGGTCTGCCGATATAGCAGGACAATTCGCAGTACATGCTCTGGTTGCAAAATTGAATGAACGCCCGGCACTTATCTCTCCAGTCGAGCTTCTCCCGCTCCTCCTCTCCGTCATCCAGGCAAGGCAGAAGCGCGATCATCGAACCGGCATGCCACGGAATGACTTGGCCCATGTCCTGATTCGGAATCAGACTATGGGCCGCGGCATTGCGCAGCGCATACTCCATAATTTTCTCGTCGCGCGGAGCGAGCTTTCTTCTCCATCGCTGCACGCTGATCAGAATCGGCGCGAATCGCGTCTGCCCGGTGTACGGAATGTTGCGCAATGCCAACGCTTTATCGATCTCCTGCGGATCGGAAGACAGCGTCCGGTTGAGCAGATCGAGCCAGAACCTTTCGATAATGAGCGGCTGATGCTGCTGCCATAAAGTGAAGTAGTGGGCGTAGCTTCGTTTGAATTCCGCTTCCTGCCGCCGTTTTTCCACCTTATCCAGCACTTTGCCGATAACTTCCTCCAGCTCGCTGTAGCGTACGGGCTTCAGCAAGTAATCGTGACTGCCAAGCTGAATGGCCTGCTTGGCATACGCGAAATCCCCATGGCAGGTCAGGAAGATGCACTCTTTCTCCGGATAATGCTCCCTGACCCACATCAGCAGCTCAAGTCCGCTGCCTTCGGGCATCTCGATATCGCAGATCAGAAAATCGACCGGGTAGCTGCTTATCAGCTCCTTGGCTTGACGTATATTGGAAGCGAGATGGACATGCCCGACCCGCAGGCCGTTCCAATCCACCCCCGACTGCAGCCCGTCTAGAGCGTAACGCTCATCGTCCACCAGCAGCGCTTGATACATCGTATTCCTCCTCCCTTGCCTTTCTATAAGTTATCGGCAGCCGAATTTGCACAATCGCCCCGCAATCGATCCCGTTCGAGAAATAGACGCCGGCGTCGTCTTCCTCGTACAGCAGGCGCACTCTGCGCTGAATGTTCCAAATGCCGATATGGTTCCCCAGCTCGTCGCCGATGTCGATGCCTTCGGACAGCTTGTCCAGCACATCCTCGTCGAAGCCTTTGCCCGTATCGCGAATATCGATCCACATCCAGAGCGGATCTTCCCAGTCGACATACGCCTTAACCGATATATGCAGCGGATTGTCCATTGAAACGGCATGCTTGATGGCATTCTCGACAAAGGTCTGGCAGACGAGCGGCGGTACCAGAACATCCATGCAAGGATCTTCGACCGTGATCGACGCCGTGAGCTTGTCGGGGAAGCGCAGCTCCTGGATTCGGACGTAATTGCGCGTATGCCCTATCTCGTCCTGCAGCGGCACCAAAGACATATTGCTGCGGAACATATACCGGAAATGCTGCACCAGACTGAGCGACATATCTTGAATGAGCTGGAAATTTTTTACCTGAGCCAGATGATAGACGATATTTAGCGAATTGAGAAAAAAATGCGGATTGATTTGCAGCTGAAGATGCTTAAGCTCCGTCTTCTGATTGTTTAACTGCTCCTCGTAAACGTTAATTTTTAATTCCTTAATTTGCGTCGCCATCGCATTGAACGTTTCATTGATGATCGCAAATTCGTCCGAAGAAGCTTTCGGATCGATCCGCACTTCCCAGTCGCCGGATTTAATTTTGCGCATGGCCGAAACGAGCCGCTTCATCGGAACGAGCACCGCCCGCCGCAAAAAGAAATAGACGATCGGCAGCACAATGAAGGTCGCCACAACGATCATGATCACAATCCGGCGCAGCGGCGGAATGTTCTCCATTATTTGCTTGTCGTGGATCAGGGCGACCACGCGAAAGGCCCCTTTGTTCGAGCTCTTGCTGACGACCATATAGGAGCTTCCTCTCCCCTCCATCCGATAAGAACCGGCAGGAGCGTAAAGCTTGATCCCCTCCCGGTCCAGCAGCGGATCGTCAGCAACAGGCTCGTCCTGTTCGTTGACGAGAACGAACCGGCCTCCCGTCCCCAAATCGGCCGATCCGAACGGCGCCATCATTTGATCCGTGCTCATCACCGCGCCGAGCAGCACGTTGCCGTACCGGATGATCCGGTACAAGGAGGGGGGCTGATCGCCCTCCTGACGGAGAAACCAGAGATTGCGGTCGGTATACCCGTCGAAATCTTCCGTAAACAGAAGGGACAGCGCGTTCTTCAGCCGTTCCTGCTCCGGATAGGTCATCGTTTGGCTCTGCGCGGCGATCAGATCCTCGTTCGTCTGCGAATAAACGAAGAACATCTCGATCTTGTCGTAATACACGGCGTCATTCCCCAGCTTGTTGTGAACGCGGATTCGCGCCAGATTGTATGCCTCGGCATCATTGGCCTCCGGCACGTCCAGCGCCAGCAGGTCGGATTCCTTGGCGATCAAGTTATACAAATATTTGTCGATATCCTCCAGCTCCCGATCCAGCGTCCCCATATACATGCTCAGGACGTTCTCGTTGGAATGGGCGACCTGATTGCGAATCACCTCCGTGGCGTAAAAGTTGTAATAAATCAGCATCAAGCTTAATGGGAGAATAAGCAGCAGAAAGACAAATAAAATCTTGTTGCGCAGCGATTGGAACAGCTTCTGCCTCCATTCCGTCATGTACCGCCTCATGCACCCCCGCTCCTTTCGGCGCCAATCGGCTTATCAACGGACAAGCACGCTGAATTTTTTTCTATCTTATCACGATGAAGCGCTTTCAACAATTGTCTTTCCCAAATCTTCGATAAAGCCGGGTGCGAAAGGACGGTGAAAAGTAATTGATTAGGCTTAAATTAAAGGACTTGTACGGAAAAACTGGAAAGACGCAAAAAGAAATCGCGGAAGATATGAACATAAGGGAAGCGATGTTAAGCGGCTTATCCAATAATCTTCGGACGTCAATTGACATAGAGATTTTAGACGAACAAACGACATACAAAACCCGTTGATAAGTAACTACTCCTTGCAAAATATCCCCATAAAAATAAAACGGGCGCCGACCCCAACGAAAACGAAGGGGGAGACGCTCTTATTTCGCTTGTCTGATAGACACAACTTGCAACCGCCAAGTTTACTGCAAAGGCATCCAAGCTACTTTCCAAATGCCTTCACGGTTCTGAATGAGTTGAAACGCTTTCTCCTCCTTCGGATTTCCGATGCCGTCAGTCATCCATATTACAGCGCTCTTCTCGTCGATTTCTTCTACCAACTCATGAGTTTGCTTCAGCTCAGTCCACATTTTTCGGGAACGCTCTATCGTGACCTTATCGTTTGAAATATCATTTATATATGATTGGTAACTCGGTATATCGTAATCAGGGTCTTTGATAAAAAGCGCGTAGCTCACTTCGTAGTCGCCCGCTTCCGATGCCTTTACATAAAACTTGAATACGTCAAGCGGTGAAAGCTTCCGAAGCAATTCCTCGTCTTTTTTCTCAGCAAATTGTTCATATCGTTTCTCCATCTCACTTGAGAGCGTCCATTGCGCGGTTTCGTTCGGCCTTACTTGGTCTGTTTGTTGTAGAATCATGATCCCCTCCGAATCCGCTTCCCATACCGCTTCATAATCGCCATACCAGCGCAGGTCTGTTTCCTGTCCGTAACAACTTGGCGACCCCAATGGAGATACAGTTGCTTTTGTTGCAGGCCGGACTAACAACCGTCCTTCCTTTTGCATTCCAACTGCCCGGATTGAATTGTCTGCAGTTCCTTGAGTTTCCAAGTTTTCAGCACTTGCGTTCACTAATTGTTTTTGCTGATTGGATGATTCTATAGCCTTTTCCTGTGGGTTTACCGAATTACATGAGGACAAAATAAAAATAGCCGATATGAAGCATAGAAATGCAACATTGTTTCGCATAAGCTCCTCCCTCAAATTTTCACTTTATGATTATGACGACACCAATAAAACGAAAGTTGCGCAACACCCAGCTTTCACTTGTTCCAGCCGGGTATAATCCGCCACGCTTATGACGCGTTCCCCACGTGGCTGTACGTGTGGAACCGCCTCGACAGCGCGAAATATTGAAGAAGGCGGGTTAATCGATAGAAGCAATTAAAATAATTGGCATTTGCTTGCTGCATGAAACTGCGAATTTTGGATTGACGTTTTTACCCCAATTAATGACAAACGGCGCCTTTTGGCGCCGCCGCTATTTTCCCATGTCGCCGGGAACCCGCGTCATTACTGGTTTTTCCGAACCGCGATTATGTTACATAACAGACTCGCGTTCGGTATTCCGGCTTCTGCCGTTTACGCTTCGTCAGAGGAATCGCCCTCGTCTAACGGCTCCATGCCGAGCCCGTCCCATTCGGAATAAAATTGCTCCAGGAATGCCTCCATATACTTATGCCGTGCGACAGCCATCCGCTTGCCCGTCTCCGTGTTCATCAAGCCGGACAGCTTCAGCAGCTTCTCGTAGAAATGATTGATTGCGGGAGATGAACCCTTGCGGTATTCCTCATGCGTCATGGTTTCCCGGTATGGCTGCATGGGGTCGTAGATGACGCTCCCTTTCCAGCCTGCATAGGCAAACGTACGGGCGATCCCGATCGCCCCGAGCGCATCGATCCGGTCCGCATCCTGGACGACCTGCGCTTCCTTCGTCCGAACCGGAGGATTATGGCCTCCTTTATAAGACATCGTTCCAATAATTTCCACAACATGGGCCGCATCGGACTCATTTACCTCATACTCGGCCAGCCTCTCCCGCACCTTGGCCATACCTGCTTCGGCGGTAGGATTCAGCTTCTCGTCGGCAATATCGTGCAGCAGCGCGGCCAGCTCGCAGACGAACGCGTCGGCTTGCTCCTGCCGGGCGATATACCGGGCTATCCGCGTCACGCGGACGATATGCCACCAGTCGTGTCCGCTCGAATCGGACTCCAGCTCGCGCCGCACATCCTCGGCGGCCTTCAGCAATATTCGTTCCTTGGTCATAACAGTCGATTCCTCCTTCGTTCCCGGCTACTATCCGAACCCGAGTATACCTGCTTCCGCCTGCCGCTTCAACCTAAAACGGGAGCTTTTCGGTACAGCCATACAAGCAAACGGTTGGCCGCATTCATATTCTACAAAACATGCGTACCGCAAACAATAAGCCGGTAACAGGGTAATGAAAGGAGTGAGGAACAATGGCTACAGGCGTCGTGGACGTATACGTATCGGAAGACTTAAAAGACAATCAGATCGTTCTGGTCGCTTGCGGGGCCGGTCTGTCGAGCGAACTGAGGACCATCCCGAACGGGGCCGGATTGACGTTGAAAAAAGCGGCCATTGAAAGCAAAATCGTCGTCCGGCATGAGAGCGGCAGCGAGTGCCCGTTTAGCTATATGGAGATCGGCCCGGCTCTGGCCAAAACCTTCGGCCTGAAGAACGGCCAGCGCGTCAGTCTGGACTTCTCCCCCGGAACCGGAGCGCTCCTGCTGTATCCGCAAACCGTCAGCAGCTCCTCCGGCCTGCTGCTTTCCGAGCTGCGTAAGGGCAGAGAAGGCGCCATCGTCATCGGCTATGCGCTGCTCAGCTGGCTGGGGATTCCGGAGAAGGCGGCCGGCACGGCCATCACGTTAACCAGAGGCGCCGCAAGCAAGAAATTGCGCCTGATCATACCGGCTAACGAATTGGACGAAACGTTCCGCTTAACGCCCGCAACGATGCGCAGCTTCGGCCTTGCGCCGCGGAGAAAGTGGCGGCTTTCATATAACCGGACGACCAGAACGCTGCACCTTGCAGCTGCAGCGGATCTCCCCAAGCGCGTGAAGAAGGTAAAGAAAATTTAATATCCATATTTTCCTATAACTGTATCTCAAATCGCTGATAACCATGTATAGTTAAACTGGGTTTATTTTTCATGCGTAGGAGGTATGGTTGTTGAACTGGCTTGTCTTGCTGCATGTATTATCCGCTATTATCGGCATCGGACCGACTTACTTCAGCCATGTGCTGTACCGCCGCAGACAGTCGGTTGCAGAGCTGAAGCAGTCGATCCGGCTGAATAAAATGCTGGATTTTTTTCCGGTTGCCGGAGGAAGCGTCGCGATCGTCACCGGCATTGCGCTCGTAGCACTGTCGAAGCTGCATTTTCTTGATCTTTGGATCGCCGGTTCGCTAGTTATTTATATCCTTATTCAATATATTATCGTCGCCCAAGTCATTCCCGAGCGAACGAGGCTGCGGGAAGCTCTTGAAGATCCCGCCTTAAGCGATCGGGATATGCTGTCCGCCGAGCTGCAGCAGCAGGTCGCTTCCATTAATAAGCGGTTGTATGCGGCGACGCTGCTCGGCATTCTGCTGTTCGCCGCGATGGTCGTCAAACCGCAGCTCCCTTGACCCGCTTGATTCCGGAAAAAGAAATAACAGCCTGCCTTCCGCCGAGACGGAACACGCAGGCTGTTTGTTTATATGCGGGCCAGCAAAAGCGTCAGCAGCGCGGTGCGCAGCGGAATCTCCGCCACGTTCACATATTCCCCGGGCGCATGAGCGAAATCGCCGCTCGCCCCGAGTCCGTCGAGCGTCGGCACGCCGCAGGCGGCGGTAAAATTGCCGTCGCTGACGCCGCCGGTCGCGGCCTCGCCGAGCTCGAAGCCGAGCTCCTCGCGGGCAATCGCTCGGGCAAGCTCGAACAGGCGGCCGCTCTCGGCGGTGCGCTCCATCGGCGGCCGCATCATCCGGCCGCTCACCGCCACCTGCGCGAGCGGGTGATGCGGCTTCAGCCCGAGCAGCGCCGTATGCACGCGCTCGGCCTCGGCCGTCGTCGGCACGCGAACGTCGATTTCGGCCTCGGCGAAATCGGCGACGACGTTCGTGCCGATCCCCCCGCGGACGATGCCGACGTTCACGTTCGTGCCGACGGAGGCGTCGGACATTGCATGCAGGCGCTGAATCTGCAGCGCCAGCTCATGGATCGCGGATACGCCGCGATCCGGCGCAACCCCGGCGTGCGCGGATACCCCGCGCACTTCCAGCCTGTACCGCCCGCTCCCTTTGCGGGCGGTCTTGAGCGCGCCCATCGGAGCCATGGGCGGCTCCAATACGAGCGCCGCGTCGGCTCCGCGCGAGAGGTCTTCGATCAGCCCGCGCGAAGCCGGGCTGCCGATCTCCTCGTCGCTGTTGAGGAACAACAGCGCGCGGGTATCCGCAGGCCACGCTCCGCTGTCCTGCAGCGCCTTCATGGCGTACAAGGCCTGCAGCACGCCGGCCTTCATATCGTACACCCCGGGGCCGTACGCCCGCCCGTCGCGGATGGCGAACGGCCGCCGGGCGGCCTCGCCTTCCGGCCATACCGTATCGTAATGGCCGACCAGCAAAATGCGGCGCGATCCCGTTCCCGCTTCGATCAGAAGCCGGTCGCCCGCCTCCGGATGGGGCAGCCGGGTCGCCTTCGCCGGGAGCAGCCGCTCCGCCGTCGCGGCGAACCATTCGGCCATCCGGTCGTTATGGGCTTTGCTCTTCGAGGGCGAGTCCATGTTGACGCATGCTTCGAGCAGCGCGAGCAGCTCCGGCATATGGCTTTCTATTCTGGCAAGTAATGACATCGCTCTCCTTAACCTTTCCTGACAATGGTTCTGAGAGGACACCTGACGGTATCCCGGTTATAAGTACAATTTATAGTTTGTTCCGCGTTCGCCGTGCCGGGGACTCAAACCGCCTTAATGGGCTTGAGAGTTCGAGCCGAACAGCCGGTCCAGACCGTAGACGAATTCGAGAATCAGAATAAAGACGAGACTGAGCAAAATGACCACCGAGGAGATCGAAGCGACCAGCGGATCGAGCGTCTCCTGCATATAGCTGAAGATGGCCAGCGGCAGCGTCGTCGTCTGCGGCGACACCAGAAATAACGAAACCGTCACGTTATCGAACGAGGTCAGAAACGAGAAAATAAATCCGGAGATCAGCGCCGGCTTCAGCAGCGGCAGCGTAATATCCCGGAACACCTGCCCCGGCTTCGCCCCGAGAATATAAGCCGCCCGCTCCAGCGTATAATCGTAGGAGCTGAGCCCGGTCAGCGTCAGCCTGACGACGAACGGCACCGAGATCAGAATATGCGTGGCGAGCAGCCCCCAGAACGTCCCGGCAATGGCGATGCGGGTGAAAAACAGCAGCGCCGCAATCCCGATAATAAGCGACGGAATCGTTAGAGGCGAAAGCATCAGCGCATGAATCAGCTTTTTGCCGCGAAAGGAATATTTGTGCAGCGCCAGCGCCCCCAAAGTGCCGGCCAGCGTAGCGAGCACCGCCGTGATCGCCGCCAGCTCCAGACTGAAGATGAAGGCGTCGATGAATTCAGGCCGGTCGGCGATTTTGGCGTACCATTTGAACGAGAACCCTTCGGGCGGAAAGGTCAGCACATTTTTCGAAGTCAACGAAACCGGAATAACGACCAGAAGCGGCGAGATGACGAATATAATAACAATCGCAGTAATGAAGCCTAATAGAGGAAATCGCCGCATCATGATGAAAACACCTCTTTATACCGTTTCGTTTCGATGATTCTCGTAAACAGGGCAACCAGCGCGTAAGTCGAGGCCAGCAGCAGGAACGACAAGGCTGCCCCTAACGGCCAATTGAGCGTCGCCATAATTTTCTCGTACGCGATCACCGGCAGCACTTTGACCGAGGTTCCCCCCATCAATGCCGGCGTGACGAAGGCGCTCATCGACAAGCTGAACACAAGCGTAATGCCAGCGATCATCCCCGGCAGGCTGAGCGGCAGCGTGATGGTCAGGAACGACTTCAGCCGGGACGCCCCGAGAATGCCGGCCGCCTTATAGAGCGAGGCGTCGATGGCGTACAGGCTGGTGGCGATCGACAACACCATGTAGACGACGAACGAGTCGGTCAAGCCGATGACGACGCCAAGCTCGTTGTAGAGCAGCCGCAGCGGCTTATCGATCAGCCCCAGCTTGATGAGCGTCGCATTGATCCAGCCCTTCTCGCCGAGGATCACGACCCAGCCGAAGTTGCGGATAACGACGCTGATCAGATGCGGGGAAATGATCAGGAACGTCACGATACCCCGCAGCTTTCCGGTCGTTTTGGCCATGAACATCGCCACCGGATAAGCCAGAACCAAGGTCACGATAACCGTATACACGCTGAGCCGGATCGTCCGCCACAGCACTTGAAGATAGTAAGGGTCCTGCACGAACAGCGCATAATTATGCAGCGTCAACCGCTGCTGCTCATCCTGCACGCTCTGCAGGAAAATATACAGCATCGGGATCAGGAACGCGCCGAGCAGCACGATAAGACCGGGGGCGAGCAGCAGGAGCGCCGTGCGCAGCGATCCTTGAGATTTTGCCGTGGATGACGCCATCGTTTATCGCTCCTTCCCGGGGAAGACGAATACATCGTCCGGATTCCAGCACACCGTCACGGCTTGCCCCGTTTCAAGCCTTCCTTGCTGAGCCGCCGATTGCACGCGCACCGTTAAGGATTCGCTGCCGACCGCCACCTCGCATTCGACGAAGGCTCCGAGGAAGGACAGCTGCCTGATCCGCCCCTGCGCGCAGGCGTAACGGCTGCCGCTTGCCGACTCGCCGTCCGGCGCCAGCATCAGCTTCTCCGGCCGGATATAGATCGAGACGCGCTGGCCGGCGGCGAAGCTTCTTCCGCGCGGATTTGCCTCCAGCTCGAATGCGCCTCCCGCATCCCCTGCGGACAGCGCAAGCCTGGCCCCCTGTATCCCTGTCACTTTACCTTGCATCCGGTTCGACTTGCCGATGAACGTGTGAACGAACTCGCTCGCCGGTTCGTTATAAATGTCCCAAGGCGTGCCGATCTGCTCGACTTTGCCGTGATCCAGCACGACGATGCGGTCGGACAAATACAAAGCTTCCTCCTGATCGTGAGTGACGAAGATCGTCGTAACGCCCGTCTCCTGATGCAGACGCTTCAATTCATCTCTCAGCTCTTCGCGCAGCTTAGCGTCGAGATTGCTGAGCGGTTCGTCCAGCAGCAAGAGCGACGGTTCGGTGACGAGCGCCCTCGCGATAGCGATCCGCTGGCGCTGGCCGCCGGACAGCTGCTTCGGATAGCGGTCCGCCACATGCGGCAGCTTCACCAGCTCCAGCACGCGCCGCACCCTGCTCTCGATCTCCGCCTTCGGCACCTTGCGCAGCTTCAGGCCGTATGCGACATTGTTTGCCACCGTCATATGGGGAAACAGCGAGTACGTCTGAAACACCATGCCCAAATCCCGCTTATTGGCCGCAACGCCGTTCATTCGTTTTCCTTTGATGATCAGCTCCCCCTGATCGGGATCGAGAAAGCCTGCGATCATATTCAGCGTCGTTGTCTTGCCGCAGCCTGAAGGGCCGAGGAAGGAGATGCACTCTCCCTGCTCGATTTGCAAATCAAAGTTGTCCACCACCACGTTCGAACCGAACGTTTTTCGTATGCTATGCAGCTCTACATCGTATGTTTTGGCCACGTTCTCTCACCTATTTTCCTACACTGGGTGCAATCTCTTTGTTGAACCGGTCAATCCACTCCGGCGTTTTCGCGCCTACGGTCTCCAGATCGAATTTCACAACCTTGCTGCGATCGAACTCCAGCTGCTTCGCCGTATCGTCCGGCAGCTTCACATCTGTCGCAGGGTTATAATACAGCTTGCCGGCATACAGCTTTTGCACTTCGTCCGATAGCAGGAATTCGACGAACAGCTTGGCGGCATTCGGATTTTTGGCTCCCTTGACGATCGTCGCTACGTTAGGCACCAGATTGGCTCCCTCTTTCGGCACGACGAATTTCAGCTCCAGCCCGGCATCCTTCTGCACCAGACTGCGGGCCATCGTCCAGGTCGTATAAACGGCGCTCTTGTTTTGCAGGTTTTGCTGGAGCTGTGCAGCGCTCTTCGCAAATGTAGGCATGTAGCCTGCGATCGTTTTCATTTTGGCGAAGCCTTGATCCATATTACTCTCGCTGCCGCCGTTGGCGTAGGCCAGCATGATCAACGTCGAGCGGCCGAAATTGCTGGAAATTTCGGACAAGGTCAGGTTGCCCTTCATCTCCGGTTTGGTCAGATCGTTCCATGAAGCCGGCACCGGGAGATTCTTCTCCTTCACGAGCGCTTCGTTATACGAAATGCCCATCGGCGTAAAATTGACCGCTACTCCGCTGTTGTCCTTCATCTTCAAGTCGCCGGACACCCTCTTCATACTAGGAATATCCGCCTCGCTCAGCGATTCCCACAATCCTTCCACGCGGCCCGCTTCCTGCTCCCCGCCTTCCACGATCGTTACGTCCATTTGCGGCGACGCCTTTTGCGCCTTCGCTTTGGCGACGATTTCAGTGGAAACGCCGGAGACGTAAGTCAATTTGACGTCGGGGTATTTCTCATTGAACTTTTTGAAAATTTCATCCTTCATCAGCTGCTCGACGGTTGCGCCGTTGCCTGCCACTACCAACTGCTTCTCCGGCTTCAAACCGTCCGCCGTTTTACCTTCAGCCGCCGGAGCCGGATCGGCCGGTTTGCCGGGCGACGAACCACAGCCCGCCAGAATGCTTCCAAACAGTAGTACGGCAGATAATGCGGAGATAGTCTTTTTCTTCATGATGATCCTCCCTTATAATTGCTGTTTATATGGTGTAGGAATTCGCAGGAGCGGCAGCCGGACAGCCCGGCTTATCGCTTGCCGCAAACGCCTTGCCAAATACGTAAGAAACGGCCGTAAAAATCCGAAGAGATGAATGCCGCCACTCGGCCGGGATAAGCCGCCCTGGCCCTGTGAATGTGAAGAAAGCGGATTCAAAGACGGGAACGAGCGTTGCCGGTTCGTTTGCCGCCGGCTTCGTTACTGGGTTAAACAAGGATAAGTAAAAGTTTTTGCAATTTCATCTTGTTCACTATGCGCGAACAATGTATACTATATGTGAACCATAAAACGATATTAGCATGAAATATCCGTTTTATCAATTGGAAATGTTCAAAATTTTATTGCTAATTGCCTTCGCTTCTTCATCGTTCCGGGCCATTGCCGGCCTCTCAGAATGAATAGGCTTCCACTAGGAAAAATGAAAGCATTGTGATAAAATACCAATATTTTCGTACTTGTCTAAGGGAGAAGGAAACCAATGGAAACGTATTTGTCCTCCGTTAAAAATAGCTGTCATCTGTTGAAGCTGTTCCTCGACTCGCCCAAAGAGCTGGGCGTTACCGATCTGAGCAAACGGTTAGGCTTGTCCAAAGGCGCCGTCCACAAGCTCCTTATTACGTTGGAGAGCGAAGGGCTTATTCGTCAAAACCCGAACAATAAGCAGTACTCGCTGGGCTATACGCTGCTTGAGCTCGGCAACAAAGTGCTCAAGGATCATAACATGGTCGAATTTGCCCGTCCCTATCTGCTCAATCTGGCTTCCGCTACGAAGGAGCTCGTCTGCCTGTGCGTTATCGACGGCAAGGATGCCATCTATGTCGACAAGATCGACTCTCAGTATCCGATCCGCTTCGATATCGAGGTGTACCGCCGCTTTCCGCTGTACGCAACGAGCGCATCGCGGTCGATTCTCGCCTTTCAGGACGAGGCATTTATCGACGCCGTCCTCGGCGAGGAGCTTCGGACTTTTACGCCGCATTCCCTTAAGGACCCGGAGGACGTCAAACTGCGATTGGCCGCTATCCGCGAACGCGGCTATGAGATGAGCTCCAATCTGCGCAACGTCGGCGTTACCGGAATCGCAGCCCCGATCTTTGACGCAGCGGGTCAGGTTATCGCATCGATCAGTACGATCGGCCCTACCGATCGGATGGTCCCGGCCCAAGAGCAGTGGACGGCGGCGGTTTTGACCGCGACCCGCACGATTTCCTCCGGCCTCGGCTATAAGGGCTGAAGCCTGCGCGATGGTTTCACATAAAAAAGCAGCTGCCCTAGGATAAGGCGGCTGCTTACTTTTTTTATCATATCAAATTTGAACCTTGGCTTAGCCAAGCTGAAAGCGTACGAACCTTACGGTCGTCGTCGACGCCGGAGCCGCCATCTTCGTATCGAGACGATCTTCAGAACGAACTGGCGTTCCTGCATTTCCGCAGGCATGATATACGAGCAGCTGATCACATAGGGCGTATTCGTCATGATCTCCTGCGTTGTCGTGGTTTGGCGGTTGCCCGCATACGTCAATCCGTTCTCCGTTAGAGGCCGCACCCTATCATTTCCTGAATTTCCCTCGAATGATTTTAGGTGGCTGCCTTTTCGTAACCATGTCGCTCAAGATTTATATACAAGGAGTAGATTAGTGAAAAAGATACGATGGTTGAAACGCAGCAGACGCACAGGCAAAATCATACTAAGTTGTATCGTCGCATTTCAGGCGCTCGCCTTCTTGCCCTCTCCGCTGCCATCCAAGCTGCAGCTGATGGGAGTAGTGCAGGCTGCAGAACCTATGGTCGTCAGTACCTGGATGTGGAATCCGTATGCCATCGACGAAGGCAATACACTGGAGATGCTGACGGAGCGCCGGGTGAACCGGGTCTATTTGTTTATCGATACGGACTATCCCGAATCTTACTACAGCCGCTTTATCCGTGAAGCCAAGGCCAGAGGCATCGCCGTCCATGCTCTGAGCGGAGCGCCGAATTGGGTGCTTCCGGAGCATAATAAGAAGATGTACGATTTCATCTATTGGGTGAAGCAGTACAATAGCCGGGTTCAACCCGATGAGCGGTTCGCGGGCATTCATCTGGACGTCGAGCCGTATGTTCTGCCTGAATGGAGGAATGATCCCGATGCCGTGATGGGCTTATGGATGGATACGGTGAGCGGGTTCCGCGAAGAGGTCAAATCCGATTCGGATTTGACGGTCGGGATGGATATGCCGGTCTGGCTTGAGCATTTTCAAGTGAGGGACGGCTACGGCGGCCGGACGACACTGTCCGACTGGTTCCTTCGCCGTATGGACCAGGTGACCCTGATGGCTTATGTCGACAATGCCGACGGGATTGAAGAGTCGGTGAGGACAGAGCTTATCGAGGCGGATCAAGCCGGCGTTCCCGTGCTTGTGGCCATCGATACGGTCGACAGCGGCGAAGCCGGCGGCAGCTTTTACGGTAAAGGACAGGCCGCCATGTCCGGTGAGCTGGGTTCCATGATTAGCAAAGTCAGCGGCCATGCTTCCTTCCGGGGCTACAGCATCCACGATTGGGACAGCTGGCTGAAGCTCGGCGAGTAATGCGGCCACGGCAGAAGCATGGGCTGGCGTGAGGGTCCGAAGCCTTGATCGGAAAAAATAATACTGGTAACTTGTCAGAACGCTTGATCTGGATAACAGAGCGGCTGTAACGGACGAGATAGCAGCTCTAGCTTGAGCGAATAGGTTCAACGTCAAGGCAGCTGCAGCAGGAGGGAGAGCCTCGTAGTAGCAAGGGGCTCTCTTTTTGGATTTTGGTGGTTTTTTATGAAAGTATCAGTCCCAAGATGGTTGGTATTGGATCTGAGCGATATTAACTTTCCTACAGAGTTTCAGCAAACAGCTCCTTTAACGCTGACTGCACGTCGTCCATGGTTTTCAGTACCCGGGTACGCTGAAAGCGGCGGCTTTACGTGGAGGGGGCGCATGATAGGCGCCGATTACTATGCCCACAGAGGCTCCATGTCAAGCCGCGGCACTATAAGTTTCATAGATCGATGTTGAGAGTTTACACAAAATACTGGCCTTCGTACTCGATCGTAAGCTCCGAGATATCTGCCGGGTCGAACACCACATCCACCGTGCAGCCGATGAAGGGCAGACCGACTTCGTATTTGCGATCCATGAAGCTGATACAGCCGGACGTGTACCTTGCGCGTCTCACAGTGCAGAAAGGCGTTCGCTAGCACGTCCGGATCCAGGAACCGAAACGCTTTCTTGTCGCTGCGGTAGGCGGTTTCCGGGCTTAACTTTTTCTCTAACGCAGAATGCGGCTTGTTCTGGTAGCACTCCGACAACCAGACTTGAAACAGTTCGTTCAGCCGCTCGAGCGTCTTCGGCTTCTCGAGCGCGGCCTCGCTTAGGAAAGAGTCGACGACTCGGTTAGATCGCTCGACCTTACCGGTTGATTCTGGAGAGTAGGGTTCCGCAAACCTTTTTACGTTTATTCCATTTAAACCCAATCACATCTTGATCGATCCTCTTCCTTGCTCGAAACAATTCTGGCTTTTTAGAGGAATGGTGCTACTTCTCAATAGGTTCTCAATGAATAAATTATTCATATCGGGATATTTCTCCATCAATACAGCACTAAGACCTGAAACTATTGCAGTCGAAAATGAGGTTCCAGAAAGTGTTTCATAAGACCCTTTGTCTTTATAACTTAAACTAAATATGTCCGCGCCAAAAGTAACAATATCAGGTTTGCATAGGTAGCTTCTAGCCCCACTAGAATCCCCTCTACTGGAAGTATACATGATTGTATCATCTTCGTAATCGTAGGTCATCTTATTGTTTACGGATCCTACGGTGATAACGTCGCTGCTTTCAGCGGGGTAAACAATAGTATTTTTTTCGGGACCACTATTTCCTGCAGAGCATATTACCAAGACCCCCATTTGTTTCATTTTATAAAACAACTTGTACAAAGAATCATTGTTATTTGGATGGAAGTTATCGATACCTAGTGATAAATTTACTATTTTGATACCATATTTAATTTGGTTATTTATTATCCATTCGAGACTTTCCTCTAGTCTTTCATAAGTTGTTTTTCCTTCCCGATCTAAGGCTTTTAATACAACAAATTTTGAATTCGGTGCAATACCGACTAATTTGCCATTTGCCCCGATGATGCCCGCGATGAAAGTACCATGGCCGTTATCATCATACGATTCAATTTTTTTGTTTACAAAATCTACGAATTTAATTATTCTGCTTCCAGACAAGTCATTATGCTGCTGCACTCCCGAATCAATAATGGCAATTGTGACACCATTTCCTGAAAGGTTTCTGTATTCCATGTCATATAGACCTAAGTATTTCTTTATATCCAATCCTTGGGCTGTTACATGCAATTTATCGATATCATATGTTTTTCCTTCTTGGATTACTAACAATGCCAATAAACATATTAATAGAGACAATAGTGCAAACTTTTTTACACATAGGATAACTTTGGATATTAACATCCCATTACAAAACCTCTCAATCAAAATGGCTATGATTTATAAAGTGTACTTAATAAACAGCCATAATATAAAGACCTTAAATCTAGACTCTTAGATTTATTACTATAACCTAGAATCAGATCCTTGGTAATTTCGGAGGTTAAAAAATTCTTGTATCCATTGATCTCACCTACATCCAATGTATTTATGCTTTTCTTTAAAAGTGCTGCTTCGTAGGTAAAAACTATAGAAGGTAATACTTCCTCCGAAACTTTCGATTTGTAGCCACCCTGAGTATAAAGTGAATTCAAAGTTTCGCTTATTTTAGTTGTTATATTAGATCGCTGCATTTTATTGTTGTAATTTATTAAACTCATTGTGTTATATAGTTTCACAACACTAATCGATTTATAAATCTCTCCATCTTGATCCAATTGATTGATTAGGAGCGTCCCATTTTTTTTTATCGTGTCTGGAACCTTAACATTTAATAAATCAAAAATCTTCAAACCTACTTCATAACTGTTAAGCGTCTTTCCTGTAAGATTCAACCTATCGTTAAGATCTAATCCAGACAAATAATTAATTACGCTTTTCGAAATAAGATTCGCATTGATTTCTGAAACATTCAGCAACTTATTACTTAGTAATAAAAAATAAATTTGCCTTAATTTCGCATAATCTGTAATGTTGGAATTTTCTTCGACATTACGTATGTACCAAAGATTTAAATTTTGATGAATACGCTCCTCATCAAATTTGTATTGAAAATCTTTGGATAGAACAAGTCCATAATAATTATCCTCAACATTCTCAGTAACAACATGTCCTTTATTAAATCCACTTAACATAGACTGTTCTATATACGCTTTATATTCAGCCAAATAAGGATAATCAGAACTGCCAACCGCATCATAGATTTCAATAACAAAATTATACAATTGAGGCTCGATTTGTTGAATCGGTGCATTCGAAACCAGATCTAAGTTCTCTTTAGAAATAGTAAGTGGTAATCCAAAGAAATCGTTAACCGACTTTATATTCCTTAAATATAAAAATGAACCCAGTTCTCCCTTTTTTAAAAGGGTTGTCAAATTATTATTTATATATGATACCCACTCCATTCTGTCCTTCATTTTATTATTTAAATCCTCTGAATGGTATCCCAACTTTTTAATAATTGAAATAATGACAGCCCCGGAGCTTAGAGAATCATATACGTTAGTTGATTCAAAATACTTATCGTCGTTTAAGAGCATTAGATTCTTTTCTAACATTTCTTCCCTGTAAGGATTGTTTTGATCTAGACTTTCAAAAACGTCCAGTGCCTCCATTGTTGCTCCTAGTTTACTACCTAATGGGTCATCTTTTTTATCAAAATAGAATAAACCCATATCAACATCATAGTGTTTCATTAAAATTTTTAAATAATGTTGTTTGTCATAATCGTTGAAATCAAGGGCTTTGTAAATCCCTGTAATATAATTAATTTTAAGCAACTCTGGATATGCTGTGCTTTTTTCAGAATCTGGTAAATATTTTATATATTTCGCTAATTCTTTTTTATCTAACCCCATCTTTTGAATATTATTAATACTCCAATATAAATTATAAAGATCGGGATTAGGATTCAATAACCCTACAGAACTAAATTGTATTGGCTCTTGATTGGAGTAATAAGACTTTTTTAAAGATTGATGGATAAGAGGAATCGTAAATATTCCTTTATCGATCTTATTAATATCCAAATGTGTCCTCGAATTACCAACTGAAGTTTGAGTACTTTTTTCGCTGATTTTAGGCAGTACTACTAATAAACAAATTAACGATAAAATCAAAAGTGAAACAATAACATATGCTTTCATTTCCGGAAACACTCCTAATAAAGGTTATAACTTATTGCTATTACTAGCAATAAGTTATAACGAAATAAAAGTTTTATTTAATTATTTACCAAATGCTTGTGTAATCACTCGCCATGCTAGCGATATTGCTTCCCGCGACAGTTGCTACATTTGTAGATTCATGAGTATACTTTGTTATATTGGGAGCACTTACCTGAATGGTGCCATACGATTTATCATAATAATGGTATGGTCCTTTGCTAGGCCAATCAATCGTAATAGTTGCAGTCGTAGTGGATACAGTACTACCCGCAGTAACACTGCCGTTCCCACTTGTGGTCGTACCTACACTGCCACCAACTGTAATACTAGAAGTTGATTGAACTGAATCATAATCAATTTTAAAAACATCTTTAATTGAAGCAAGTGCATCCCAATCACTAACCCCAGATGTTTGAGCGAACCATTGAATGGTTCCTCCTCCATCAGCAGTAAGCTTTTCAGGGCTTCCAAAGTCAGTATCACTTACCGTATCGCTAAAGTATGTTTCAATATATCCATTAGAGCTGTTAAATCTATACTTCTTAGTAATCGCATCGACTGTTTGGGATTGACCTTTAAATGATTTAACCTTTTTAAAGAAACGGTCCTTATCCTCTGCGGTCTTCACGCTTTTAGAATATGTATACGCGAAAAGGCCGTTCCCGTTATCCGCAATAATTTCGAAATCAGGATCATTTTTGATCTTTGCATACTTGTCCAGAATTTTGTCATGACGTTGTTTTGTTTCCAAAACAAATTGTTTAGCTTGCGCATCTTTCAAGTCTTCATCATTAAAATTTAACATTTTACCAAACTTAACATCTTCAGATGTAAGTTCAACAGATTCACCACTTGGAGAAGCAGCAAATACGGAGGAGCCAGAAGCGACGAGGGCTAATGCAGCGATCACTGGTAAGATTTTTTTACTCAACTAATTTTACCACCTTTTCCTTTTATTTACTGGGCGCCTCAGTAATACTATATTTATCACATTTTTTTTATTTTGTACATACTTTTTTGGAAAAAAATTGAATATTCCTAATAAATGGTGTAAACTAAAATACACACTTATTACTTTGTTAAAATGCTTTTTATTTTTCAGCAGCTATTAGTGTGCAAGCTAAAATCGAAAAAAATTGCAGAAAAGAGGTTGATAAGGATGATTAAAATATATGTACTGTTAATGACTATAGTTTTAATTATCACAAGTTGTAATAGTAACCACGTATCTTCTTCCACCAACATAGAAACCGAGATTAAAAAAGAAGAAATAACTTTTAAGGAACTAATTTCCACTCAAAATTCTTCAAAAGGAGTTATAGCCTTTTATGAAACTGAAAAAGGGTTAAACTCAGCATTTTTCAGCAAAAAAGAAGAAAAATTATCGTTAGAGTTAAAGGATGGTACACTTGAACGTCCTAATGAAGCGAACATAAATGTATCGTATATCGAATCGAATCGTGGCAGTGAAGATCATTTTAAAATGTTTTATGGAACTACCAATAGAAAGAATATTGAGCGTGTTACTGTGAAATATAGCGATGGAGGAAATATTCAAATAAATGATGCGAATATAATAAAAACCAACAAAGATTATATTATTTGGTATGTTATACCTGATAAGTTAAGTAAGTATCATCTTGAAAAAATTGAAATTAAGGGGTATTTAAGTGACGGCAAGGAAATCACATTTTAAAGGTCCTAATTAACCAGCTATACCGTATAAAAAATAAAATACAAGCACGTTTGCTCACATCGCCCAGAGTCTGTAAAGGCTTGGGTATTAGACGGGAGTTTACCACGAGCTACATCCCTATCAAATGTCTTTTCACCGGATGCTGATCGAGGTTTAAAATCTCCATAATCGTTATCTGCTTCCCAAGTTGAAAACCGGGTACTCGGAAGGGTATTTACCGCCTGTTACCCTTACATCAGCCCCTTTTGCCCCCCTCGGTGTAAACTCAAACTCAGTTTTGGGGAATTGCCTTTGTAAAGCGCTCGGAAGTTCTTGCCCCTTTGCCTCATTAGCTCATCATAATGAACTTTGTTACCAAGTTCATGGACTGAGACCCTTCCAAACCAATCACTGTTCCATCTACTTGTTGGAATCGATGATCGATAACTGAACCTTATCGCATCAGCTTCGCTAGAAGCGTTACTTTTACGGTTGCATCGCCATGATCCAAAGCATCGGTCAGTTCAATTATTCTCTGTACATCCGCCGCCCTTGTAACATACTGATCCAAAATTTCATCATAGTGTCCCCTCGGATCAACACATCCAAGAGGTGACTTGTGGCAGTACGTATACAAATTCAAACTCAGCGGATTGTTTATATCCCCTTCATACGGATCCTCACTAATAAACCGTCCCATACTTGGATCATACCATCTGGCCCGAAGATATTCCTGTAGTAACGCTCTGTCAGGCCGTTTTCCATACGCTCGTATAACAGCCCGTCTCCATTATACTTGTAAGTTACCGTTCTGCCGTCTTTAGTAGCGGATATTAATTGATCCCATACATCATATGTGTAATCCATGGCGTTAACTTCAGGAAGCCTGTTGCTATTCCACTGTGTATGATCCCCGCGGCTATTGTACTCATAGTATTCACTATATTAGCTATTGAAACGGATACATTGAGCGGGCTACTACACCGAGTCCAAATCTGGATGAAACAGTATGAGTTCCTTCCAAATTTCCAGCTCCCCCGTCCATCTCCAACCCCCATTCGGAAATCCCCGACCTCCAACATGACAAAATTGAAAGATTGGCGTAAGGGAAATCAATGGTTTCTTTTTTCACGAACGGTTACTGTGTGGATAAAGATTCTTTAAAGGAGTGTTTGCTGATTATGCTGGAAGTTCGCAATGTTTCCAAGGTTTATGAAGGCAAGGTAAATTACCGGGCGTTGTCCGATCTTAACTTTACGGTGAAGAAGGGCGAATTCGTCGGAGTTATGGGCCCCTCGGGCAGCGGGAAGACGACTCTGCTCAATGTCATCTCGACGATCGACAAGCCCTCGGCCGGCGAGGTGTATATCGACGGGAAGCCCGCGTTCGGGTTGAATAAGCGGCAGCTCGCGCTGTTTCGGCGCCGGGAGCTCGGGTTCGTCTTCCAGGATTTCAACCTGCTGAGTACGCTCACCGTCAAAGAAAATATTATTTTTCCCCTTACATTGGAAAATATTAGCGTCGCCGAACAGGACGGGCGGGTGAACCGGATCGCGGACAAGCTCGGCATCTCTCATATATTGAATAAACGCACGTATGAAATATCCGGGGGACAATCCCAGCGCACGGCAATCGCCCGGGCCCTCGTCCATGATCCCAAATTGATTTTGGCCGACGAGCCTACGGGCAATCTCGATTCCAAAGCGGCCAAGGACGTGCTGGAAACGCTCCAAAAGCTGAACAAGGACGACGGCGCAACGATGATGATGGTTACGCATGACGCCCAGGCGGCCAGCTACTGCGACCGGATTATTTTTATCAAAGACGGTATGCTTTACCGGGAGCTGCAGCGGATGGACAGCCGCAAGGAATTTTTCGAGGATATTATGAATGTACTTACGTCTTTAGGGGGGGCATCCGATGAACTTTCGTCAGTTCGCCTTTAAGAACGTCATCCGCAACAAGCGGCTGTACGCCGGCTACTTTTTCAGCTGCGCGTTTTCGGTCATGATTTTCTTCGTTTACTCGATGCTCGCGTTCCACCCCGACCTCAACTTTTCCGATAAAGGCTCTTATGGCCAGGGCGCCAAGACGAGCATGGACGTATCGCAATACATTATTTATGTATTTACGTTCTTCTTTATTTTATATTCGATGAGCGCCTTCCTGAAATCGCGCAAAAAGGAATTCGGCATCGGCATGATGCTGGGGATGTCGGGTCTGCAGCTGAGACGGCTGGTGTTTCTTGAAAATGTCATGATCGGTCTGGCCTCGACTGCAGCAGGGATTGCCGCAGGATTGCTGCTGTCCAAAGGCATTCTTATGCTGGGCACCTCCCTGCTGACGCTGGAGCAGCCGCTCGCTTTCTATTGGCCGATAAGAGCGGCTTTGCTGACTTTTGCCGCCTTCACTTTGCTGTTTCTGTTCATTTCGCTATTCACCGCGATGATCCTGCGCAGCAGCTCGCTCATCGATCTGCTGAAAGGAACGGCCAAGCCGAAACCGGAGCCGAAAGCTTCCGCGCCGCTTGCCGTACTTGCCGCTGTACTCCTTGCCGTCGGCTATGCCGCGGCCTTTATCGTCAAAGGCGTACTCGTGCTGTTTGCGCTGCTTCCTGTGGCCGTTATCGTCAGCATAGGCACCTACTTCCTGTTTACGCAGCTGAGTGTTTATGTCATCCGCAAGCTAAAGGGAAATCAGGAGTTGTACCGCAGCCGCACGAACCTGGTTACGCTGTCGGATCTTGCTTACCGCATGAAGGACAACGCGCGGATGTTTTTCCTGGTGGCCATGATATCGACAGTGTCCTTTTGCGCTATCGGCACGCTGGTCGGAATGAAGTCCATGTTTACGGGCCAGCTGTCCGAGGCGCTCCCCGTCATGAAATACGAATCTTACTCCGGCAACGGCCTCGAGGCGGAGCAGACGGCGCTTATCGAGCAGTCGTTGGCGAATGCGGGGATCGATTATAAGCCGTATGTTATCCATAAAAAATCATCTGCAAATACCGCGACGAATAAAACGTATAAATTTGTATCCGTGACGGAATATAACTTTTTGATGAATGACAACGCGGTGGTCGGGGATAAGGACGCCCTGTTGTTTTATCCCGACGATATGGGATTCGGCGGGCGAGCCCGCGAACAAACCGGGAAGATCGCATCGCAGGACGGCAGCGTATTCGCTGTGACGCAAAGCGGCGTCATGCCGATTCGGCTGCAGCAGCTCGGCTATGCGGACGTAGCGGTCATATCGGACGCCGCCTTTCAAGCAATGCCCGCATCGCAGGAGGATTCCGCTTCTTTCGTGTACGATGTGACGGATTGGCGGAGCACCTTGGCCGTATCGAAGGAACTGAACCTGCTGCTGGAGGGCGGCGAAAAGCAATACGAGTTTATTTCCAGAGCCTATGCGGTGCATGAAAATAATCAGTCGTTCGGACAAATTTTGTTAACCGGTCTGTTCATTGGAGCCGTATTCTTCGTCGCCGCGGGCAGCTTCCTGTACTTCCGGCTGTATGCCGATCTGCCTCAGGACTGCGTGCAGTACCGCGCCATTACGAAGCTGGGGCTAACGGAGGGCGAGTTGTCGAGGATCGTATCGGTACAGATCGGGCTGCTGTTCTTCGTGCCGATTGTTGTTGCCGTTGTCCATGGCGCCGTGGCGCTGAATACGCTGCAAAATACGTTCGGCGTCAATCTGTTCAAGGAGTCGGCGCTCGTGCTGGGCGCATTCACGGTGATTCAAATCGTTTATTTCTTGTTCATTCGCGCCGGTTATGTCAAAAAATTGAAGGAAGCCGTTCAGTAGACTGGCGGGAAGGAAACGAATGTGACGCTCTGATCAAGGCGGTTCACGAAGACAAATACAAAGGCAGGCTGGAACATAATGATTCCGGCCTGCCTTTTTTCGGAAGGCGGCGAGTTCGTCGCGTCCTGCGATTTTTCACCGGACATTTAGGAGTCTGTCCGACGAAACAGGAAAAGCATAGTTTCGTCGCGAAACTTAACTGTAATCTGTTTATCTGGTAAAAAAGGGTGTGTGGTTTATGGCAAAATTTAAATCTTACTCCACGGAACAAGGTGAATTGTTTCCGATGTATTTGAGCGATTGGATCCCTGAAGATCATTTAG
>NZ_JANYUY010000005.1 GCF_025060755.1 Paenibacillus doosanensis | reverse complement strand
GCACAGAACAAACATCGGATCATCGACGATCATATGGTGAAGCGCGTCATCCAGGGAGAATTGTCATAATTCTCCCTTCCTTTTGTATCTCACGCGGACAGATTGACCGTCACCAGCAGGACAACTTACGCCGTCAACTGTCGGACATTATACGTTAGCAGTAACAACATAGCAAAAATAAAGATGCTGTAAGAAAACCTATGCTTCTCGGCGTAATATTAATTCTTGATAGTTCTGAAGACTCATTCATGCAACGTACTTAAATAACACTTCCATCTTCACATTTTACAATCTTATAAGAGGCTTTTTCGAAAGCTGAAGGTTCTGCCCCCAAATTTGAGGGGAGCTTGTCGTCTTCCCCGTTTTGCGTAATCTGGCAAATCGCTGTTACCGGAATGTATGCAAATTTATGATTTACTTTATAGTAAGTGCAATTTTCTTATCTTGTTAAACTTCTTTATTTTTTCTTGCGACCGCCGCTTTTTCTTGTTCAACTGCTATCTAGGCAAGATCTTGATTTTCCTTCGCCCGCTAAACTCTATCCTTTCATAGAATACGTTTTTAGTATAAATTTCATGTTGTTGCCAATCGTGGTCGTGAGCTGATAAATTTAAAAAAGGACACTCATTTGGATGTCTCTCCTCTATTCTCAAACTCTATTTCCTGCCCTTAACCCCACACAGAAAACAGCCACCTCCTCCTCAGCGGACGGAAATGGCTGTTATGACTGTACCGGGAGTTGGACGTGTTTGCCGTCAGCGCGCCTTCGCGAGTTTCGTGCCGCGAACTGATGCCGCAGCGTATACGACAAGCGCTGTCCAGATGAGCGCGAAGCCGATGAGAAGAACCGGCGAGACCGATTCCTTGAACACGAATACGCTCAGTAACAGCATGATCGTCGGCCCGATGTATTGTACGAAGCCGAGCGTGGAAAACGCCATCCGGGCGGCCGCTCGCGCAAAGAAAAGCAGCGGTAGCGCCGTTACCACGCCGGAAAGAAGCAGTTCGACGAACGTGGATACAGGTAGCGTCCATGCCGTTGTCTTTCCCACGGTAGCCAAATAGATCCAGTAGCCGAGCGAAACAGGAAGGACTACAGCCGTCTCCGACAGCAAGCCTACAGAAGCGTCTTGTCCAATCTTCTTCTTCGCGAGGCCGTACAAGCCAAACGTCGCGGCCAGTGAGATTGAGATCCATGGGAACCGTCCGTAGTCGATGGCAATGATGAGCACCGCGGCGCTAGCGATGGCAATCGCGAGCCATTGGCCACGGTTTGGCTTCTCACGAAGGAAGACAACCGCAAGCAGCACGTTCAGCAACGGGTTCAAATAATAACCGAGGCTTGTCTCGACGACATGGTCGTTGTTGACCGCCCAGATGAAGATGAGCCAGTTAGCAGCGATCAGCAGTCCGCTAGCGGTGAGCGACAGCAGGAGCGAGCGGCTAGCCGCAATCCGCTTAAGGTCACCCCAGCGACGCTGGACGGTGACGAAAATACCCATGAAGACGAACGACCAGACAACCCGATGTGACAGAATCTCGCCTGCTGGCACATCGTTAAACAACTTCCAATAAAGCGGGAGAACCCCCCACATGATATACGCGATAATAGCATTGATCAACCCGTTGTTCATAATCAGTTTCCCTCCTCTCACTCCGTTGTCTTAACGGATTATACGCCTCGATCATCGTTTAAGTAAAGGGATTAATATTGGGGCCCAAATAATATGTTACGGTATTGTATTAAATAGAAAACCGTGCCCGATATGGTCAAACATCCCGCCGCGGGACATCGCATCCAATGTTTTCTCCGCCATCCGCAGCGCTGCCTCGTTTCCGTCCGTTGATCAGCAGCTCCGCTTATTCTTGATCTTCGAAAGTTTCTATTTCTATTACATGGAATGAATGGAAGTGAAATCCAACTAATTCCAATGTCAATTCAACCGCAGGGGGCATGACAGAAAAGTTATACCTTGCGGTTTTCATAAAATTCGCTTCTGCTACCAATAGTAGAGTATAGTAGAGTAGAGTAGTTGAAAATAGAGATTCCAGGAGGCTGCAGCCATGTCACAGGAGATTTGGATTAACCTACCGGTCAAAGATGTTGAGAGGTCAACCGCCTTTTTCAATGAGATTGGATTCCAGGCGGTGAGCGTTGGTAACGAGAGAGCCCAGCTTGCCATTGGCCAAACAACGATTCTGCTGTTCCCGGATGCGGCGTTTGAGAAATTTACTG
Organism: Paenibacillus doosanensis; assembly: GCF_025060755.1. Classification (GTDB taxonomy): domain Bacteria; phylum Bacillota; class Bacilli; order Paenibacillales; family NBRC-103111; genus Paenibacillus_S; species Paenibacillus_S doosanensis. The sequence goes on along the minus strand of NZ_JANYUY010000005.1, from coordinate 195,392 downwards.
GTTCAAAAACCGCAGATACTTCCCGCAGCGCAGAGGTGATATTTTCCATCGGCGCTGAAAGCAGAGAAGAAGTAGATGCCTTTATCCAAAAAGTAGAGTTTGCCGGAGGAAGCATCTTTGGCAAGCCGAGTGAAATTGAGGGCTGGATGTACGGCGCAGGATTTGCCGACCTGGACGGTCATCGCTGGAATCTGCTGTACATGGATAAGAGCAAAATGCCGAAACGCTAATATGGAAACGCCGGTCACCTGCATAAGGTCACCGGCGTTTTTTACACCCCGTATAATCTCTATTTGTCAGCGAAAGGCTCGCCCTTGATTTTCCATTCTCATATATCTTAACCATCTGTTACTTGAACTCTGCTGTAAATGTTCGTCTTTGCTTTGGCATAGTTAGATCCGCTCCTTATCTCTTCGATTGTTTGCAAAGTACTATATGCTGTTACTGGAAATAATTTGATTTACCGTTCGCAACGCAGAAGAGATCGCTCCTTCAATCCAACCGGGAAAAAGACTTGTATTATCGCCAGCAAAGTAAATTCTACCTTGTGCGGCAGACAGTTTCGGGAGCATTCGAATCATCTGTTTCGGCTTATACCAAGCATATGCACCTCGGGAGTATGGATTATGATCCCAGGAAAAGACCATCCCGCCTTCATAATTAGACGACAATTCGGGAAGCACCTGTTTGATTTCTGATACAGCTGAATTAATATTGCCAGTTCTGGATATTTCCCGCGCCGATTCACCGGAGGAGTACGAACAAATTAACCCCCTCCCTGAAGACATTTGAGCGAAGGTAGCATCAATCAACCATCCAATTTTGAGATCTGTATTTATTGTAGTAAAGGAACTTAAGTTGTTCCAGAATCTAGTTCTGCTTTGTACGACGGTACGCGTAACGGATGTAGTAAGTTGATTTTGAATGACATCATTTTTTTCTTTGCTAAGCGGCGGAGAAAAATGAATCGTGCGCAGGACTGTAGAGGGAATGGCCACAACGACCCGATCACAGTTGATAGTGAAAATTTCGCCGGAATTATTATATTGGACAGTTACTCCTTTATTACTATGTTCAATGTGCGTCACAGCACATCCATAACTGATATTTGAGCCAATTGTAAGGGCAAGCTTTTTCGGCAATTGATCCATTCCACCCACTATAGTTCGTGTACCACTTTCGGAACTGGTCATTTTTAGGTCAAGCAGACGCTGTAATGCAGATACTTTGCGAATACCATCTCCTAACATTTGCATATATCCAATTTCAAACAGCTTAATCGCACCCGAAGATGCCCCTTGACCTTTAAGATATTGTTCCATCGTCATGGAATCGAGCAGTACCGCTTGTTTTGTTGGCCACCCCGGCAAAAAAGGATTACCCGTTGCTTTAAGTCCCGGCTTAAGATATTTTTCGAACATTCCCGCATATCCTAAAATTCTTTCCTCGGCTGTAAGTGAAACAGGCCATAGTGCAGGTTCATCCGGAGAATCTATTATTAATCTCCCGTCGATATATGACAGACTTCTATTGGGGACTGGTAAATTTATCAATTGAACCCCGACTTGCTGGGCATAACTCAATGTGAGAAAATGATGCGCTCCAATGAAGGCAGCCCCCATTTCACAGAACAACCCGTCAGAAAATTGATCCCGCATCGTGTATACTCGACCACCCGGTTGACTATTTGCCTCTAATATACGCACATTATATCCTTGTTTCATAAGCTCTAAAGTGCATACCAACCCCGCCATCCCCGCCCCAATAACTACAATACGCTCCGGAAAACGACCTATCACCATAAAGTCCGATTCCTCCATATATTCCCATTAAAGGCATCATGTGCGATTATAATCATTTCGTTCGTGGGCTCTTCTTATTATTCTATGCTGTCCTTTACTTCAATAAAACAATAAAGAAGCTGCCTATCCCCGGGCCGGAAAGGATGCAACCTTTAAAACGGCTGCATCCGCGCTCCCGCTGTCCACATATTTGTTAACGTACGCAACCAGACTACCGCCCTGTTTCCAAGGCTTCCCGGAGTAATGCCGACAATGCAAAAATTTCTTGCTAGGACCTTAAAATCGATTTTTATATTCAGGAAAAAGCATCATTTTAGTGTTAATCTGACCACAGTCCCCATTGAGTTTCATATACACCGGGGCAAAGACCAACAGTGAAATATGCATTCCTAACATCGGATTTTGCGGTGTTATATGCTATTGTTGCTGTCGCTAAAGCAATTGCATATCCTCCAGTAGCTGCCCATGGCTGTAACGTAACGCCCCACTAATAAGTGCAATTGCATCCCCCAATGTTCTAAATTTTTCCCTATTTTTTCCATACCCCTGCAATAAAAATAAAATATTGGAAACTTTTCGGATAATTAGAAGTCTATATAAAAATAACACTTCAAACATGGTGGTGAAAAATTTGAAAAATAAATGGATTGCTTTGCTCGCTTGTATGGTGACTTTTATTCCATTTTCGGCGATACAGGCAAAGGCTCCAAAAGTGGGCGACTACGTAGGCGAGGCGTTAGCGACCGACATAGCAGCTTATGTAAACGGGGCCCCCATTCCGTCGATGAATATTGAAGGCTATACGGCGGTAACGGCGGAGGATTTGCGCAGCTACGGCTTCGACGTGGCGTGGTCGCCGACCTCGCGGTCGCTCGTCATTGAACCTGCAGCTCAGAAGGTGCAGCCTGTCGTCAAACCGAATCCAGCGGCCGATCGACCGATCGGAACCAAATTCAAGGATGTGCTGTACACGGACATCCGCACCTACTATGGCGACAAGCCGATTCCGTCGTACAATATTGACGGTCAAACGGCTATTAGGCTCAACGATTTGGCGCCATTCGGCACGGTCGATTGGACTCCGGAAAAACGTACGATTTCGTTCCAGGCGTCCCCGCCTCCCGCGAAGCCAGCAAATCCGCTACGTCAAGCAGGAGCAACGCTAACGGTGTCCAGCGAGAAGGACATCAATATCAAGCTACAGTTTACTGATGACGGCGAGTATCAGGATGGAACCAAGGTCGGATTCCCAAGGAACGGACTCCCCTTCTTCCAGTTAGCGCATTTCGCCGATCAGCTTGGCTATACGATAACGACCGATGGCACAAACGTGACGGTGTCCAGCGGGCTCTATGCTTTTCGTTTGCATCCAGATTCGCAAGAGGTGGAGCTTTACTGGGGGGATTCCTGGGTGAAGAGCTACCAGCTTGTCTTCCCTCCTCACAGAGCAGATGACAGTCTGTATCTGTATTCGTTAGACATGGGGAGACTGTTCGGATATACAGGCACCTGGAATCAGGAACAGCGGACGCTGGACGTGCGCTATGAATCGTATGCTGTCAGCGATTATGGCCTGCCCATTAAAGTAGATGGAGAGACAGCAACGGTCAAAGCGGCCGCGACACTCCCCTCCGATATGCCCTTCGGCAGTGCCGGCGAACTAAGGCTAAGTCTGGATAATAGCCATACATTCGGCAATGGCGGCTCGGGTGCGTTCGGTCAGCCGATCAATCAGAACGCTGTCGTTTGGGCGCAAGCCCCGATCCCGCTCGCCCTGGGTGACAACAACATCACGGCCAGGCTCTCATCGGGCGAGCGTATCCTATATTTGGCCCATTACAACGTGCAGACCTCCTTTGCCGATTATCCGCTGCAAGTGGATCTCCTGAGCTTTTCATTGGATCAAAGCAAACAGGGCTACCTGACTACCGATGCGACCGATTTTACGTTAACGGGCAAAGCATCCGGCAGTTTTTACATTAGCACGACAAAATGGGAGCTGGGCTCGCCCCCAACCGACTCATCACCAATGGCTGTCAACGTAGATGAAAACGGAGCTTTCCAAATGCCTTTGTCGCTGGAGCAGGGCAAAGGCTTGTATAAAGTGGATGTATTGACGACAGTTGCGACACCACGCGGTAGTTTAGGCTATCTGGATGCCGGGCACTTTTACGTAAATTTGCTGAGTGACGGACAGTAAACTGGATTTCGGGTGTACGGCAGATCTTACCCCTGTCGAGGCAACCTAGGAAAAATATACAGGAGAAGGTATCTGCCTTCGCGTTGTTATGAAATAATGACTATTGGATTTTTCAGCGAAATTACTGAATAATATGCTTCCGTTTTAAAAGGGCTATCGCCTCATTGACGCAGGAAGTGTTTATGAAAATGGCGGTATTTTCCCCATAGTACATAGCTTTTACTCTCACATGGCGGAATAAAGCTTCATAGATGCTTCGGATAACCCCCGGGGTGCCGGCGACGGTGTTCAGAAACTGAATTACGATTTCTTCCCGGAATCGAACCCCTAAGGAGCGCAGCACTTCCCGCACGCCGCGATTCGCCCGGACGCTGAAACGCCCAGGGGGACCAACGACGAGCTTCACGAAATTAAGGTTGCCTCTCTTGGTTTGTGTGTACCCGGTGATGCTAATTCCCCGATTGGCGATACCGTTCAAGATACGATTGAGGGTTTGATCATGGACGTGAACAGAAAATTGCAATCTTTTCAAATAATTTGTGTTTGAGGAACCCGGCATTTGTGCACTCCCTCCAGTTTTGCAATGAATATACACAATGTATTCGTTATGGAGGGAAAGAACACGGTACTTGCCCATGGGCTTGTAAATTCAAATATCCGTTTATTAACGAGTTGAATGCGGCGTTCACAGCATCTCCCCTTCACAAAATAGACAAGCACCGTTCATCATTTTTTGCACGCGTGCAGGAATAATGACATATTTAGAGAATTAATCCATATGTTTAATCTAGAAAATTGTGGAGGTCGATTTGAAATGAATTCAGTGAATTACCAAGGAAGGAATGTCATTATCCCGGAAAATCCAGTTTCCCGCTTTTTACTAAGCGATACCCGGGCAGCTTGGATCTGGCTGATCATCCGCGTGTATGTCGGATACGAATGGCTTGTCGCGGGTTGGCACAAAGTAACGGCTGACGCATGGGTAGGAGCCAAAGGCGGCACTGCACTTCAAGGCTTCGTCAAGGGAGCGTTGACGAAAGCGGAGAGTGGAGCGGACGTAACCGGCTGGTACGCCTCCTTCTTACAAAATGTTGTACTGCCCAACGCCAAAGTATTTGCGTACATGGTCGCTTATGGAGAAATACTGGTAGGACTTGGTCTTATCTTGGGCTTGCTTACCGGAATTGCAGCCTTTTTTGGCGGATTGATGAACGCCAGTTATTTGTTTGCCGGCACTTTAAGCACCAACCCTCTGCTTTTTGTATTAGCCACTTGGCTAGTATTGGCGTGGAAAGTAGCCGGCTGGTACGGGCTTGATCGCTGGGCGCTCCGATACTTGGGCACGCCGTGGCATGCCAAAAGCTCGACAAGTATGAAGCTGTAATATTCGAATCAAGGAACATCATCGTTCATTTACTAATGCTTCCCTTTAGCAGACAGGTATAAAAATCATCCTGCTGCTTGAAGGGGAGCATTTCTTATGGGCCAGCTTCCCGGCTCACAATAAGAACAAGATAGTGACTTGAAACTCTGAAAGCGCATCAGCTCATCGGCAGCTTGATGTACACCGCCGTTCCCCAGCCCTGCTTACTGCGGATCACGATTCCGTACGGCTCGCCGTAGGCCAGCTTGAGCCGCTTATTCGTATTGATCATGCCGATCCGTTCCGAATATTCGTCGTCGCTGTTCAGATCGCGTCTTATTTTGCGAAGCCTCTCCCTGCTCATTCCCAGCCCGTTATCGATAATTCCGATATGAACATCCGGTCCGACCAGCTCAATCCGGATTTTGATCAGGCTGCTCTCTTCCTTTTCCTTGATTCCGTGATAAATGCTGTTTTCCACGAAGGGCTGGAACAGCAGCTTCATTACCCGGCAGCCGATGACGACCGGGTCGTATTCCCAGATCATGTCGAATTTGTCCTCATACCTGTATTTCTGAATTTCAATATAGCTCTTCAAATTTTTGATTTCCTTGTTTAAAGAGACCGGCTCCTCCGGATTGGTCAGCGAATAACGCAAAATTTCCGATAGATTATCGATAATTTTCGTCATCTGGTTCGGCCTGCCGGTTAGCGCAATCGTCTCCCAATTCAGCGTTTCCAGCGTATTGAACAAAAAATGCGGATTGATCTGCGATTGCAGCGCGGTCAATTGCGCGACCTGCAGCTTGTATCTCCGTTCGGACAGCTGCACCTTCAGGAAGCTCTGCTCGATAAACGTTTTGATTATATTTTGGATAATGTAACCGAACTCGTCCTTGTCCTTGACCCGATCCGGCAGCGGATGCCCGCTCTCCGCAGAGTCGATAATATGAATGACGTTGGATATTTGCTTGTAGCGGCTGCGCGCGAAATAAAAAGCAAGAATAAAGCCAAGCACAAACGAAAGGAGCAGCAGCAAAATCGTAAGCTTGATGATCGTGAACGGAACTTGATACAACGCCTGCTGCGGCACAATGGAAATATATTTCCAGCCGTATCTTGCCGAGTTGAGCTGCGAGACGATATACGCCTCATTGTCGATTTTGGTCGTATAGAACGCTTCGTCCGACTTATTGATCGTCTCCAGATTCAGGTTCATGTCGTTCAAATATTTCGGCAGCTTGTCACTGAATACAATTTCGTTATTCTCATTGACGACGAGGATGGATTGTTCCGGTAATGTAGATAACGATTTCAGCATCTTCTCGATATACTCAGGCAAAATATTAAGCACAATCAAGCCGTTGACGGAATTGATTCTTTGATAGATCGTAACGAGCCGGGTCGGCTGCGCCTCGAAGCTGAACGGCTTGACGAGCCGCGGCTCAATCCACATATTGACATGCTCGTCCTGCTGAAGGAACTGGTTGTACCAGGCCGTGTCATAGTAGGCGCTAAATTCGGTCAAGCCTTCTTTGGAGGAGATAAACCGTCCGTTATCGTTGGGAAGATAAATATAGAAGGAATCAATGTACGGCCTTGCGTTGGCCGGCGCGCTCAGAAAGCTTTTGAGAATCGTATAAGAGATGATCTCCTCATGGGTTAAGCTGCTGTTCCTCATCATCGCGGCCAGCGCTTCAATAACTCGCTGATCGTTCCCGTAGACCAGACTCATCGGATCGGTTTCGCTCAAAATCAATTCGATATTTTCTTTCGTCTGCTTCAGCAGGTTGATCGAGTTTTTATTGATATCTTCCTTGATATAATTCTGAGTAATGAGAATGGACAGCGTCCCTAGTATGATGAGCGGTATAAGCAGAGGCAGCAAAAACATCGATAAATGCTTGACGAAAAAACGGGTCTTCATACGCTCTCCTTCCATTCTGTCGGTCTTTAGTGTCAGTGGGGAGAATCGCGGTAATCCCTTGGGCTTTTGCCGAAATACAGCTTGAACGCCCGCGAGAAATTTTTCGCATTGTCATAGCCTACCAGATTGCCGACCTCATACGTTTTGTATGTAAAATCCCTCAGCAGCTCGGCGGCCTTTTCCATTTTCACGGAAATCAGGTAATCGGAAAAGTTTTGTCCGGACCATTTTTTAAAATATTTGCTCAAGTAAAACAGATTCATATGAAAGCTGCGCGCCACTTCCTCCAGCGTCACCTCTTTATAGTGCTCCATCACATGGGACTTGATCGCCGCGACTTTCTTCTCGTGGTAGCTCTGTCCCTCGCCGTCTCCCGCGTCATCGGCCGTTTCTTCGCTCTGCGCTTCCAAGGCGGCCGGCGCCGCCGTCCCTCTGTGCCGCTCCTCGTCCAGCTCTGCCTTCACTCTGGTAAACACATCCAGCAGCTCTTCATATTTGGTCGGCTTGATAATATAGCTTTTGACACCGTAGATTAAAGCCTTCTGGGCATATTCAAACTCCCTGTAGCCCGTCAGAAACACAACCTTCGTTTTGTTCTTCCGGTTGTACAGCTCCTCGGCCAGCTCCACCCCCGACATGACCGGCATTTTAATATCGCTCAATACGACATCGACTTCATGCTTCAGAATGAAATCCAGCGCCTGCTTGCCGTTCTTGGCTTCGGACACAATTTCAAAGCCGAGCTCAGCCCAAGGGAAATAATTGCATATGCCGTTTCTGATTTTCGTCTCGTCGTCGGCGACCAGCAGCTTGTACATTTGAACCTCCTGCTCCGTCATTGTCGCGTTTCCCTTCAAGGTTATAAATTTGCGGTCGTAGAACTACTTACTTAATTATAGAAGATCGGCCATCGGCATGACAACCCAATCACAAATAATGAAGTCAAATGTCAAATCATGCGACCTTTCGTCATTTTGGTTTGGCGAAATTTCGGACAAATTATCAAACCTTTTGCCAAACCAGATGGATTTAACCTCGTAGGGCCTCTTGATATAATGAATCATGCGATGGAATGCTATTGACAATCATGACTGAAAAGGGGAACGTAATCATGGCTAAAGTAAAGAAGCTCATTGTCTCTGCATCAGTAATTTCATTACTCTCGACAACTCTCGCTGCATGTGGGAGCGAATCTCAAACTTCACAGGGAGGCGCTTCCGACTCCGGCAAACAAGTGAATCTGCGCTTTGCATGGTGGGGCAACGACGCGCGCCACAAAGCGACTTTGGATGCAATCGAACTGTACAAGCAAAAAAATCCGAACGTTACGATTGAAGCCGAATACGGCGGTTTTGACGGCTACGCTCAAAAAATGAAAACGCAATTGGCGGGAGGAACGGCCGCCGACGTTCTCCAGCTCGATCAGCCTTGGCTTGCGGAGCTGAGCAACGGCAATGAATTGCTGCTCAACCTGAACAGTCAGCAGACGATCGATCTGAAAAGCTTCGACGCGACCTATTTAAAAGATTATGTGACCTATAACGATAAGGTTGTCGGGCTGCCGATGGGCACGAACGGACGGACCCTGTTTTTCAATAAAACGTTAGCCGACAAGCTGGGCATTCAATACGATCAGAACTGGACTTGGGACAGCTTGCTCGAAGAAGCAAAAAAGCTCCACGACAAGGATAGCAAGATGTTCTTGATGAACAGCGACCTGGGCGTGGTCAACATTATGCTGATGTCCATGCTCAAGCAAAGAACCAACGAGCCTGCGGTCAAGGACGACTACACCTTGTCGTTTACAAAGGAGCAGGCCGCAGAAGCCTTCTCGTGGATTCAAAAAGCTTATCAGAACGGAGTTTTTCAGCCGCTTGGCGAAGCTCAGCTGTTCTCGGCAAAAACCGAACAAAATCCGAAATGGATCAATCAGGAATTCGTCGCAATCGAAGGCTGGAGCAGCGAATTCTCTAAATTCCAGGACTCGCTTCCTAAGGGAACCGAGCTGGTAACTACACTGCCGGCCGCTTTCAGCGATGCGAAAACCGGTCCTGCGGGAATTCGTCCCTCGATGGTCATCAGCGTCAATAAAAGCTCCGAGCGTCAGGAAGAAGCGCTGAAATTCGTCAACTTCCTGCTGACCGATCCGGAAGCTGCCAAGCTGCTCGGCGATGTCAGAGCGGTGCCTGCGGTCGAAGCCACCAGAAAAGCGGTTGTTGAAGCGAATCGATTGGATAAAAACATCGCCAATGCCGTAGACCTTGCGTCCAAAAAGCCGGCCGTACCGGATAACGCCATTACGCAGAACTCGCAGCTTAGCGATATCAGCCAAGATATTGTCCAAAAGGTCGCCTTTAACAAGCTGACTCCCGCTCAAGCCGCCGACGAGCTCATCAAGCGTTATGAAGATAAGCTGAAAGAACTGAAAAAATAATTGTTGCACGCAATGGAAGTGCCGCTGAAAGCTCAGCGGCACTTCTAATTCCAAACCGTATACGTAAGGATGATGATAGGTGAAAGTAAAAAAGAATTACCAGTATATCGGCTTGCTTTACATCAGCCCTTGGATCATCGGCTTTGCGCTCCTGGAACTGTACCCTTTCATTGCATCGTTGTACTATTCGTTCACTTCCTTCGATCTGATCAACCCGCCGAAATTTGTCGGATTGAAAAACTACATGACGATTTTCACCCAGGACGAAACCTTTTATAAGACGCTGCAGGTTACGCTCATTTACGCCCTGATCGCGGTTCCCCTCAAGCTGGCATTCGCTTTGTTCGTCGCCGTCGTCCTGACGGTCAAGATGCGCAGCGTCAACTTTTTCCGAACCGTGTACTACTTGCCTTCCATTCTCGGAGGCAGCGTTGCCGTAGCGGTGCTCTGGAGATTTTTGTTCATGAAAGAAGGGATCGTCAATCAGTTCACTTCGTTTTTTCATATTCCGCCGGTCAACTGGCTGGGAGAACCGAGCACTGCGCTGTTTACGATCTCGATGCTCAATGTGTGGCAGTTCGGCTCCTCGATGGTGCTGTTCCTTGCGGGGCTGAAGCAAGTGCCGGGCGAGTTGTACGAGGTGGGACGCGTGGAAGGCGCCTCGAAGCTCAGAATGTTTTTCTCCGTGACGCTGCCTTTGATCACACCGATCCTGCTGTTTAATCTGGTCATGCAAATCGTCAACGCGTTCCAGGAATTTACCGGCGCGTTCGTTATTTTACCTGACGGCGGACCGCTCCACTCCACTTACCTGTTCGGTATGAAGCTGTACGACGAAGGTTTTAAATTTTTGAAAATGGGCTATGCATCTGCTTTGTCATGGGTGCTGTTTGCGATCATTCTCGCATTGACTGCGCTTGTCTTCAGATCTTCCTCCTACTGGGCCCATTATGAAGATGGAGGCGACCAACGATGAGTTCGGAAACATTGCGAAAGTCCATTACGTTTATTTTTATGTGCTTGTTCGGTCTGGCCATGATATATCCGCTGATCTGGCTGTTTAGCGCGTCGTTCAAAACGAACGAGGAAATTTTCGGCTCGCTGAACCTGCTGCCGAGCAGCTTTAACTGGTCAGGCTACATCAACGGCTGGAAAGGCTCGGGACAATACACATTCGGCCTGTTCTTTATCAACACGTTCAAGATGGTCATTCCGACGGTCGTTTTCACGATTATTTCGACGACGGTGGTGGCTTACGGGTTTGCCCGGTTCCATTTTCCGCTGAAAAAGCTTTTGTTTTCATTGATGCTGTCCACCTTGATGCTGCCAAATGCGGTTGTTATTATTCCGAAATATATTATGTTCAAAAACTTCGGTTGGCTTAACAGCTACCTGCCGTTTATAATGCCGGCTCTGCTCGCCACTCACGCGTTTTTCATCTTTATGATTGTGCAGTTTTTCAGAGGCTTGCCGAGGGAGCTTGACGAGTCGGCCAAGATGGACGGCTGCAACTCGTTCATGATTTTGGTCCGCATCCTGCTCCCGCTGTCGGGGCCGGCCCTGATCTCCGCGGGCATCTTCCAGTTCATATGGACATGGAACGATTTCTTCAACTCGTTGATTTATATTACGAGCGTGAAAAAGTTTACGGTCTCGCTCGGCCTGCGGATGGCGCTGGACAACTCGGCCAGCACGCCATGGAACCAGGTGCTGGCGATGTCCGTCGTGGCGGTCATCCCGTGCGTGCTTGTCTTCTTCTTCGCACAAAAATATTTTGTGGAAGGCATCGCCACAACCGGGATCAAAGGCTGAGCAAGATCTCCTATATCGACAGTCCCTCGCGCCGTTATTGGCCGCATTGGCTGACGGTTGAATAACGTCTAACGAACAAAGACGGTAACAGTCTCGCTCGCGAAGCTGTTACCGTCTTTGTGAATGTATAGGCAAGCTGCGCCCGTCGCTTCATCCGACGGCGCTATTTCCGAACACATAGCGCTGCACCAGGCCCGCTAAACTCTAAACCTGGCAATCTGATTTTGTAATTGCTCGGCCATTTGGGATAAGGAAGCAGCGGAGGAGAACACCTCTTCCATGGAAGCCAATTGCTCCTCCGTAGAAGCGGAGGCTTGCTGGATTCCCAGTGCGGATTCCTCGACTGTATTGGAAATAAAGATCATGGAGTTGCTGACATGGTCCGTGCTAGCATACATTTGCTCCGCAGCTGCCGCTACTTCTTGAATTTGAGTCAGCACCTTTTGCACCGACCGGTCGATATGCTGAAACGATGTTCCTGCCGTATGGACCACGAGAATGCCTTCGTCTACTTCTTTAATGCTCGACCGCATTGATTGCATAGCCGCGTGTGTGTCTTGTTGGATCACGGATACAAGGCCGGTAATCTGATCGGAAGATTTCGACGATTGTTCGGCAAGCTTGCGAATTTCACTTGCTACTACCGCAAAGCCTCTCCCTTGCTCTCCTGCGCGCGATGCTTCAATGGAGGCGTTTAATGCCAGCAAATTCGTTTGTGCCGCTATGTCTGAAATCATTTTTACAATGTCCCCAATATCTTGGGATCGTGTTTCCAATCCATGAATGACTTCCGACAGCTCTTCAATTGTTTGATGTATAGAGCTCATTTGATCAATGACGCGTTGAATGGCATGATTGCCTTCCAATGACTTTTCGGCGGCATCCGAGGCAGACGATGAGACACTATGCGCATTGACAGCAATTTGTTGTGCGCCTACGGACATTTCATTGACTATGTGTACACTTTCTTTGACACTTTGAACTTGTTTGTCCGACCCGGCGGCGACCTCCTGAATGGCCGAGGCAATTTGTTCAGCAGCAACGTTCGTCTGTTGGGCGCTCGCTGTCAGTTCTTCCGAAGAAGCGGCCACATGTTCGGCGCCGGCAGCGGTTTGAGCGATGAGTTCACGAAGGTTACGAACCATTTGGTTGAAGGAATCGGCTAAATCACCGACTTCATCCCGAGTTCGCGCTTTAATTTGATTCAGTGTCAGATCGCCCAGAGCGATTTGTTTCGCCGCATTTGCGATGAAAACAATGGGTTTGGATATGAATCGGGAAATAACGAAGCCAATTAACACGGCCATTAGGAACGCAATGACACTAATAACCGCAATGACTTTCTTAACGGATGCGACCAATGCCGAGTTTTCTGCGCTACCCTCATCCACAAGCTGCTGCTGCCCGTCGGCAATTTCTTTAGCTCGGCTCTCTATGTCGCGGCCAATCTGAATCACATCTGAGGCGGCCTTTGCCGCAGCTTCCTTATTGGTCCCCATTAAAGCAATAACTTGGTCGGCATCTTGTTTGAATTGTTGATTAAGCTCGTATAGCTTGTTAATGTTGTCTTTGTCTACGTCGCGCTTTACCATCTTCAAAGTGGAATTCATAAGCTCTGTCAGGTTGTTATGCGCTTGATTGAACCTGTCTAATCCATCTTGATTCGGGCTTAACAGATAATCCCGTAAACTGCTCATCTGCTGGAGCGTCTCCGCCCTCATATCTTTGGAATTGGATAAGATTTTTTCCCGCCTATCAACCAAATCGCTATATGAATTGTCTACTTTTTCCAAATAATAATGAGACAGAGTACTTATCAGTCCTAGAAGAAGCGCTATAGCTAAAAAACCAGTTAATATTTTATTACCGATGGTGAATCTCATACGATACCTCTTTTTCTATTATTTTCAATTTTCAGGAGCGGCCGTCTTCACAGTACCCTTTTGTTCACATCTGAAAGAATCCGATACATCCTAACACACCCATCTGAACAATTTCTGAACAGCCGAAACTAAAAAAACCACCCCTGTTCCCCGTAAGGAATAGGAGCGGCATCGCTCTGCGATCAATCGCAATCATGTAATACTTTTACAGCAGCATGATTTGGTCCCGATCTGCTTCTTGCCCCTGTGCCTGTAATGGCCGATGATATTGAGGCAGCTTATCGTACAGAATCCGCGCAGCTTCTACTATCTCTCTATCCTCAACAGCCACTACTCGGGTGCGGACTTCAGACTTATCGATCTCCACGAGGCGTATGGAAGGATGGCACATGCACGCTGCAGTTTGAATAAAGCTCCACTGTTCTTCCCTTGCGATGGAGTGCACGTGATTGTGGTCGTTGAAGTAAAAGCCGGTTCCCTGTCTTTGTCGTAAAATAGCGCGCATATCAATGGCCAGATCCATATGCATCTTTTCATCCGTTGACGTAGCTGTCGTGTTATATAGGGGATGATGGGCAAACACGAAGATCGGTTTTGACGGAGAAGCATGCATTTGCGTTTCCAGCCAGTCCAATTGGTCCGCCTTAAAATGACCGCTGTAATCTTGCGGGTCCATTTCCCTGGTCGAATCGACAAACACGAATAGGGCATCTTCGGTTTCCAATACATCGTTCAACGGGTGATCCATCAATGATTGAATTTTACTTTTAGGTAATTCATAGGCATCGTGGTTGCCTAATATATGGCGAAACGATACGCCGGAATTACGAATATGCCGATAAACATGTTCAAATTCTTCCTCCAACCCCATGTGAGTCAAATCCCCAAGGGAGATGTGTACATCCGCTTCCATTTCAAAGAATATTTCCAAAAAATTTTCATAAAATCGTTCTTTAGCCAATAACAGCTCTTCATTCCCTTGTACCAACTGATGATCGAAAAAATGCAAATCTCCGATTATGGCCAGACGCATCGTTCCAGCTGAGGCAAGCGAGCCAAATGGCGTATCCTCTTGATAGACGCGCCAAGGAAAATCAAGATGGAGGCTACCACAATTCCGGGTAAAACCAATTTAAAGGCAATATGCCGAAATACACCGTAATCGTTACACCCGTCAATGATCGCAGACTCAAATACTTCCGTCGGAATTTGATCGTAAAATCCCATGAACAGCCAAATGGCCAACGGCAGCGAAAAGGTAATGTAGCTGATCAGCAGCCCGGTCAAAGAATTCAGGAGACCCACATTCTGATAAATAATATAGAAAGGAATCGTATAGACAAGGCCGGGAATCATCCGAACAATGATGACTGTGTATAATGCGGTATATTTGCCTTTGAAGTTATATCTTGAGAACCCGTAACCCGCCATCGTTGCCAACAATACCGCCCCGACGGTAGTTGCGACGGAGACAATCAAACTGTTCAAGAAATAGATTCCGGCTCCCCCTTTGGAAAATATTTCGATGTAGTTCCAGGCTTGAGATGGCACTGAACGGGAACCACAATATGTTTGACAACGCTTTTCCCATTGATTTGAGAAAGCAAAGATTGTACGGCTTGCCTGCCCATTTCCTTATAATTTTGCTTGATAAAATGAACATCCGGTAGACCGACTTCGTCAAAGGTTGTCATTTCTGCTTTGTTCAATAAAGACAACTGTTTCAAAGCTTAAGTCTTAAAAGCGCTTCATTATACTTTTCATCAAGAGTCGGAAAAATGATCATGCCATAGACGCCGATTCCTCTGAATTTTTCGATCGATCTTCGATAGAAGCGGCGTACTTATTGTTTTTACCCAGTATTTGATTCGTAATGTCATTATCCGATACGAAGGTTCCTTTGCCCTGGACTCTGACAACAATTCCCTGGTCCGCCAAGCTTGTCAAGGCATTCTTTGCCGTAATACTGCTCACATGATACTGATTCATCAATTCGCTTTCAGACGAGACCCGATCGCCCGGCCGCAAAGTTCCTTCGCGTATCTGATTAACGATGTATATATTTCTAGAAAAAGACTAAGAGCTATCCCTACGCCATGAATGGCAGAAGGATAGCCCTTTGTTTACCTTATCTTATTTGTTTACCTTATCTTATTTACCTTGTTTCACCGCTTCTATGCCGCCGATTTCTATCATTCTGCCTTCCAGGCGCGAATGCTCGCCGGCAAATCCGATCTGATGCCCGTAAATCGATTTTTCCAAAGAGGTAGAGGAAATCGACGGCGCTTCCCCTCGCAGAACTCTCACGAAATCGGCTACTAGCAATAAATCTCCGCCGCCGTGGCTGTCGTTCGTAACCGGCACCTCAACCCGTTTTTCCGAATACTCGTGTCCTTTGCGCGGATCGGGATGCCGGATGACAAAGCTGCCGTCCTCCAAAACGCCGGTTATTTCTCCCTTCGTGCCGATGATGTGAATGGTGCGGCATGGCCTGGAGGTTGCTCCTACCATATTGTGGCTCGCCGTACAGCCGTTGTCGAACTCAATGATGACCGACTGATGGTCCACTACATCGTTGTCGCAATGCCATACGCATCGGCCGTACGGATTGTCCGTCCGCAGCGATTCGATGCGCTGCTCCAGGCTCGGCTCCGATCCCAAGTACGAATTATCCCATACATAAAAGCCCCATCGCCCTTGATCGATATAATGCTTGCGCGCGGAATAGATGCAGCTTTCCTCTATTTGACAGTCGACCAAGCAGCGCTTGCCTGCGCCATGAGGCGCGTTTGCCGGCTTAAACTGCAGCAGCCCGCCGAAGCTGCTTACCTTGCTTGGCTTGTCGCCAACCATCCAGGAAATAATATCCAGATCATGACAGCATTTGGCCATCAGCATGGACGACTTGCATTTCTCTACCGAATTCCATTTCCCCCGAATGAAGGATACCGCCATATGATGATAGCTTACATGCTCGGCGGTTTGGATATTTACAATGTCGCCGATTTCCCCGGAGGAGACGGCTTCGCGGATCGCTCTGTAGAACGGAGCGTACCGCAGCACATGACAGATCATGACGGTTCGTCCATATTGGGTTGCCGTCTGATACAGCTGCAGCATTTCCTGCTCCGACGTAGCAATCGGCTTTTCGAGAAGAACGTCATAGCCGGCCTTCAGCAGCGGAAGGGTCGTTTGCACATGGAGATCGTCCATGGTTCCGTTAATGACCGCGTCCGCCAGTTTGGGCGCGCTTGCCAGCTGCTCCACCGTTTCAAAGCAGCAGCTGTCATTCAGGCCAAATTGTTTGGCCGTCAGCTTCCTGCGCTCCGGGTCCGGCTCTACGACGCCCGTTACTTGCAGCTCGTCCGGATGCTTCTTCGCATAGGAAGCATACAGCAGACTGCGGTGTCCTGCCCCTACAATAACGACGGTGATCGGTTTGCCGCTCTCCGATCTTTCGCAATGCTCAACATTCATCGCTCTTCATTCCTTTCACTGTAAGCTCTTGATTATTTTTTATTTTTCGAGTTGTACCATTCGGTAGCTTCTTTAATAATTTGATCTCCGCCACGCTTCTTCCAATCCTCTACAAACTTATCAAAGCTGTCGATCGGTTCTTTGCCGGTAATAATTTTTGCCGCCATCTCCATCCACAGGCCGTTTTTGCCCAGCTCCGGCTTCGACAGCATGGTCGGCGTTATCGGCATACCGACGCCATCGTTGACGCGTCCTTCATTTTTAGCGACACTCAGCGCGTTCAAGATCAAATCGGAATCCTTGCGGCCCTTCATAAATTCCTCGTTGGCCAGATAGGACGGCCCGACAAGACGCAGAAACATTAAGTGCATGTTTTCTTTATTGATTGCATCCACGGTAGTTGCATATTTATATTGGATCTTCGAGTTTTCCACCGTATAATCCTCGTTCTCCAAGCCATAATCCAGAAATTTTTGGGCTTCATCGGAGTAAAACCAATCCAGAAACTTAATCGCCGCTTCAGGATTTTTATTCGATTTAGGGATGGCCCACACATTGCCTACAGATGAGCTGAGACCTGTCCCTCCTTTGCCGTCGGGACCGACCGGCGCCGGGATATTGATGAGCGAGGACGAAGGCTCGGTCTGTCTGACCTCCGACTGCCATTTATCCGGATAGCTCGGGTCATGGACCCACATGCCGACTCTTGCTGCGCCTTTAATTTTCGCATCCCAATCTTTGCCCTGCTGCACGAATATTTCGTTGTCCATCAGCTGCTCTTTGTAAAGGCTGCGGTGAAGCTCCAGAGCGGTCTTCATTTGAGAGCGGATCAAGTTCGGAACGACTCGTTTAAACATCATTTTTCGCACTTCGTTCAACAGCAGCGAAAGAATAATGGGCGCCGAAAATCCGAATATGAGCTGATACAGGCTGATCAAAAGCGTATTGCGCAAAATCCGCGAAAATTCGGGGTACGCAAACAAATGTTCAAAATGCTTCAAACCGACAAACGGACTGCCCGTCACTCCTGAGAACACATTGTAATCCTGGAAAGCGATTACATTCCCGGCAATCGGGATGTAACGGAATATAACGAAAAATAACACTCCCGGCAAAATCATCGAGTAGACTTGCCAATTTTTCCATACAATCGATTTCCTAATCATATTACCACCTCATCTGTCGAATCATCCGGATAAGAAGATCATAAGCGCTTTCATGCAAACCGTACATGCCGTTTCTTTAGAAAACCTGCGTTTTTTTCTGCGGCTTCTGCAGATTGCGGCCAAATGAAAAAACCTTGAAGCTGCTCAAGGTTCTATTCAACGCCGATTCTTTTTCTATACTCTCTTGGGCTATATCCGAAATGCTTCTTGAAGGTTCTCGTAAAATGGGGATAATCGCTGTAGCCTACCGCTTGGGCCGCTTCGTACGTTTTGCAGCTCGAGTTATGAAGCAGCTCCTTCGCTTTCTCCATGCGCAGACGGGTCAAATATTGCACGAAGCTTACTCCCACCGCATCCTTGAACGACTGGCTCGCGTAGGATAAAGACATGTTCATCTGTCCGGCGATCGTTTGCAGCGACAGTTCCTCGTCCATGTAATGCTCCTCGACGTAAGCCACGGCCTGTTTGATTACGTGAAAAGCGCCGTGATTCCGCTTGGCCTGGACGCTCCGCACATGCGCGCTAACGCCGTCTTCCAGCAAACGCCATGCTTCAAGCTGCCCGAATGCTTCCTGGAACCGGTTGAAATCTTCGCCGCTCGGCTCAAGCAGCGTATATTTCTGCAGCTCCTTCCCTATAAACAGCAGCAGCTCATAGCATAGATGCTTAAACTGAGCCGGATCGGCCGCTTGTTCCGTACATTGAACATAAATGCCGGCCAGCTCGATCTGAATTTGTTTTTCGTTCAAGTCCCAGATCAGGTCGGCTATCCGCTGCCCGGACGTTTTACAGTACCACAGCCAGCTGCTTCTTTCGGAGGCCATTCTGGCTTTAGCGTCCAGCTTGCCGCGGATTTTCCGCAAAACCTGATCCAGCTGCTCCGGCCGAATCGGTTTCAACAAATAATCGGCAACTTCGGATTGCAGAGCCTGCCTCGCATACTCGAACTCCCCGTAACCGGATAGGATGACAATCTCGCACGGCAGACCGCGTACTCTGCATTCCCTGATCAGCTCCAGCCCGTCCATGACCGGCATGCTGATATCCGTAACGATCAAGTCGGGCGGGTTCTGCAAGGCCAGCTCCAATGCTTCCCGCCCGTCCTCCGCCGCTCCGGCTACCGTAAAGCCGCTGCCCGTTTCCGAAATCAGCTTGTGCAAGCTTTTCTTAATCATGTACTCGTCGTCGACAATTAACACTTTATACATTAGGCCAGCTCTCCCGTCTCATGCATCTTCCCGGCGGCAGCCGGCAGTATGACCTGGATAACGCTCCCGAGCTCGTCAGATTGCAGCACTTGAAGGCCGTATGGAGCGCCGAACAACAGCCTGATCCGCTGGTGCACATTGCGAAGTCCGATCTTTGTCGATACTTCATCCTCCCCATCCTTCATCGCCGGCTCGGATTCTTCCTTCAGAAAAAAACGGTTATAGCTGTCCATCGTCTCCCGGTCCATTCCTTTTCCTTTGTCTATGATCCTGAGCAGGTAGCGGTCATCGCTCCATTCCCCGGCAATGCCTATATAAGCCGGTTTAAGCCGATGCTTCTCGTAACCGTGGCGAAAGCAGTTCTCGACAAGAGGCTGAAGGGATAACCGCACCGCTTGTACATGCGAGATCGCTTCTTCGTCGATATGCATCTCGATGTGCAAATAAGGGAAACGCTCCTTTTGAATTTCCAGATACGTCCAAACATGTCCGATCTCGCCCTTAAGCGAGATAACCTGCATCGAATCGCCGATGCTGAAGCGGAACAAATCGGCAAGCGCCGTAGCCATTCGGCTGATCGGCATCACTCCTTCGACAATGGCGTAGGAATTGATCATTTCCAACGTGTTATACAGGAAATGAGGGTTTACTTGGGATTGAAGCGCTTGCAGCGCCGATTCCCTCTGTTTGATAACCAATTCCCTCTCCCTGATCTGGGACGTATGCACCTCTTCGATCAATCTGCGCAGCTCGCGGACCATTTTATTAAACCCGTGATACAGATTGCCGATTTCATTGCCCCGATGCTCGGGGGCCGTGACGCTCAGGTTGCCGTTTTCCGCTTGTCTCATCAGCCGTTCCAGCTTGGAAAGCGCATTCGTAAGCGAAAGCGAGAAGCCCCCGATAACCAGGATGACAACGGATGCAAAAATAAGCCCTCCCCATATGGTCACATTGCGCAAGGACAGCAGCTCGGCGGTCAATTCATGAATGGGAACCTGCGAAACGATAGTCCAATCCGTGTAAGGAGACTTATTAAATACGACCAGATCTTTCGAGGAGTGCTCGGAATGAATAAAAGCGCCTTGCTCGAGGTGTTGAATTTGCTCGGAATACCAATCGGGTACCGAAGCGCCACGCATCGACTTATCCGGATGGTATATCACCTGCCCTTTGGCATCGGCAATCCAGAGGAATCCGGTTTGGCCGATCTGAATCTGATCGACAATTCTGGATATTTCATTTAACCGCAAATCGATGATCAAAACGCCGTTCGTCTTATATTCGGACGCATCCTTGAACTTGCGGGTAATCGTCAAGAGCGGAATGTTATCATGCCAGCGAATCCCTACAACGGAATAGTTTTTAGTAGCCGGCATGTCCAAAAATCTCCGGTAGTCTTTCTCCGATAAAGACGAGCCCGAGCTGGAAACGGAAATCCCTTCGTCGGAAAAAATGCTGAACGAATAAATTTCCGGACGTCCGAACACGACCTGCTGCAAAAGCTCGTCTTGAATTTTTCTCGTCATCATAAACCGCTCGAACGATTGATCCGGGGTCAGCTTCATAAAGTCCCGGATCAGCGGATGCGTAATAAGCGGAAACGTCGTCCGTTCCAAATCCATAAAATAAGCGTTCAAATGCTCGTTGACCTGCTTCACGATCTGCTCGTTAAAATCAACCGCCGTGCGCTCTATCGATAATGTGGATTTATCGTACCATAGCTTCCCGAACACGAGCAAAGGAATACATACAAAAAATATAAACAAAGCAATCAACTTCGTGCGTATGGATAAATTCTTTTTCCCCATGTGCTTGTGATCTCTCCGTGATGAGAAATTGGAATCGCAAACCCGTATCGTTCGTTCGTACCGACCCATTGACATTTAGAATAACATAGTATTTAAGGTTGTTGTAACCATTTTATAAAAAAAATTTATTGCATATGTCCGTAAAAAAGCCGCCGAAAGGCAAGTGTCCTGCAGCAGCATGGCAACGAATTACTTACATTTTTTTCCTGCAAAAAAAGACAAACGGGCGGGTCTCAGCCTCCCATTTGCCTATTTTGATGCAGTCTGCTTATTTTTTTCTTTTGAACACGCAGATGACTTCCTTTGAAGACCCTTGGTGTTGGCTCGTGTCAAAACATGATACCAGCTCCCACCCGTTTGATCCCATCGCATTGAGTTCGTTGTCGAATTCTTCTACATCCAGCTTTCCTCCGGTAAAAAAACCTTTGGTGAAAAACTTCAGCGTTCTATATTCCCATTGTTCCATAATTGCATATTCCTTCCTTTTGCTCGGATCATATAAAAAAGCGATGAGTGCCTTGCTATCTTGCTTGGCAAGCATTTCAAGTATATTGTACCATACCACAGAAACCTCCGGAATATTTTCCGGAAGTCCCGCATCTTCCCTCCGTCCCCCTTATCCTCACTATAAAAACAACAGCTTATGGTTATCGAAATATATTTGATTAATCAACTTACGTTTATTATTATTAAAGCAAGACGTTTATTTTCTATATGAAAGCTTGGGGGATATGTACGATGGCAAAAGTGGATCGGAGAATTCTGAAATCGCAAGAAGCTATGAAAAAAGCGGTGATTGAATTGATGACGGAAAAAAATTTCGATGAAATTACCATTCAGGACATTGCCGATCGGGCAAATATTAACCGCGGGACGATTTATCTTCATTATCAGGACAAATTCGATTTATTGGATAAGCTCATAGAGACGCATATTAACGAGTTAAGGGAAATGGGTGAATGGGCTTGCAAGCTGGATTGGTACAGCGGTCTTTTGCCCTTTTTTGAATACTTCGAGAAAAACTATTTATTCTTTTCGACCATGTTGGCGAGTAAAGGGGCTCCTTCGTTTCGAACGCGGCTTCTCGATTATATTACGGAAGGATTCAAAGGCGAGATAGATAGAGAAAGCGGCAAAAATGCCGATTTAAGCGAAGAGGTTATGCTGCAATATGCCGGAACCGCTTATGTCGGCGTCATTGAATGGTGGATCAAAAACGGCATGCCGCATCCGCCGCAAGTTATGGCCAAACAAGTTGGAGTCATGCTGGAGAGATCGCTCTGACGAATGGCCGGCATCGCCTATTCTCTAGCTGCAAGACGTCCTTCCATCGGCGATCGGCAAGTAAAGAAGCACGCCGGTACCGGCGCGCCTCTTATGAATACCGGAGCGGCAAATACCGGCGTATTTAACCCGGACTGATTGCTGCGCATGCGTTCATCTATATCCCCTTGCTCAAGACTCTTCGAATAATTTCTCTCCCTTGTGCAATCGCCAGGCGATCTTCGCATTGCGCGGCAGATCCCGGGGAGTCGGGGCATGAGCGGCCAAGTAACGGGTAGCTGCGAACAATAGCGTTTGTTTGGCCCGTTCGGCCGACTCCCCGCTCGCGGAATCCCACCGTTCATATTCGGCAATAGCGGCTTCAAGCATTTGGAAGGAATGAAATTCGGCGTCTTCCCTCAATAAGGCGTGACCGAGCGCGTTGATCAGTTTAGATGGCTCTCCGCCCGCCTGCAAGAAACCGGCGACCCAATCGAAAGCTTCGTTAACCTGCTGACGCTTATCCATAATATCCAGCAAGCCCGAGGCGTTCAGCGGGTCTATGCCTGCTTTCGGTTTAGGCTTGGGCGCGGCAGGTACGTTCAAGAACCGGTCCAGGTAGAGACTTACGGCGCCGTAATAAACCGCGCGAAGGAGCAGCGGATGCCGGCTCCGGTTCAAAATCTCATGTACCGCATGCGCATAAGTGAACGTATGCAGTACGGCAATCCAATCGCCGAAATCGTTTTGGGTATGAAACCGGCAAATGCGTTCCGCAGCCGCAAGAGCAACGAATTGAGCGATTTGCACCGGGGAACAGCCGTCCGTCAGCAAATCGGTTATAGCCTGGATCGTCTCCAGCGGCTGATCGCCAAGCAGCAGCTTCAGCAATCGTTCTTCTTCTTCCTGGCTTAACGCTCTGGCGTCATGAAGCGAATTCAGCTGTTCAAGAGAGAGAAATGCCTGCTTAAGCGGCTCGACCAGGTTGACCGGGGATTGCCATTGATGCAGCTCTTCACTCCGCGTCGGATTGCCGAGCAGAGGCACCAGCGATGTAAGAATGCGTTCTTGCTCCGAAGGATCGGCCAAGGCGAGCGCTTCGAAAGCTTTGTTATGAAAATCGAGCGTATGGCCGCCGTCCAAATAAAAATGATCCGTTACCGCCAGCAGCATCATTTCCATGATGCGCTCATGCGTGAAGCCCCGGCGTATGGCCGTCAGCAGCACTCTCTGGGCGCCTTGGGTGTCTCTAACCTCCAGACAATTCCGATACCAGGCAATCAGCCGTTCTTCGCTCACTTCGCTGGCCGGCAGCGGCGTCAATAGATGGCGTTCCGCGCGGCTGGAGCGATTTCCGGCCACTTGATGCAGCCCATGATAGAGGGCGAGGATTTGAGAGTCCTTGTCCAGCTTCGGCAATATGCGGGTCATCGCGGTCAGAATCGTTAAGTCAGCCCCCCAGCCCGTCCCGTACTGCACGCCGAAAGCAATCCCGGCCCGCGCTATTTCCGGCGCAGCCACGCCGGATTCCATGAGGCCTACGACAGCCTTGGCGATGACGATTCCTATATTCTGCTCCAGTCCCTCCTGGAGCCGTGCCATATATTTCTCCCGGTTATACGCGTTCTTGGGAAGCGGGTTGACCCAAATCTCCCCGTCTGCGCATAACACTTCATGCGAGGAAACATCGTCCGCCCAAGGATCAAGCGTACCGCCGCTGCATACGTCAAACCGCGCATGATGCCAATGGCATGTCAATATGCCTTCGCAAAGGCTGCCCATATGGAGAGGAAAGCCAAGATGCGGACAGCGATTATCTACCGCGTACACGTTATCTTCGTGATAAAATACGGCGATCCCGCCTTTAATAACAATAGACCGCTGCTGCTTAAGCGCTTCCAATGAGCCGGCGTGCGTCCATTTATCCATTGTTTTCATCCGTAAACCTCCTCAGCTTTTCGGTGTGAGCTTTGTCCGCCCCTATTCATTATAACAAGGAGAATACCCGGCATGGCGAAAATTTGGAAAAAAATCCGTTCTTTACAACCGCACTTGCTGATTTTAATCAACGTATGTCTATATTTTAAGCGAACTCGGGATCATTGCAATCGTCTGGCCGCGAAAGCAGCTCAGGAAATTCCCGCCGCTTCCGCAATATATTCGACCAGATGGAGCGCACGCACAGAACCGGATAAACCGGCTCTTTCAATGCCTAATTTCATTTGCAGCAAGCATCCGGGATTCGTGGTAATGACCGCGGCGGCCTTCGTGCCGGTTACATGCTCCATTTTCCGGTCCAAAATGTCAATAGAGGCCTCGTAATGGACGATATTATAAATTCCCGCCGAGCCGCAGCACATCTCCGCCTCTTTCATTTCGATCAGCTCGACATTCGGAACGCTGCGGATCAGCTCAAGCGGTTCTTGGGTTACTTTCAGAACGTTGGTCATATGGCAAGAACGCTGGTAGGTCACCTTCTCCGGCGGATGATCCGCGACAAGGACGCCGCCGCACCATACGAGCAGCTGGGAAATGTCCTTCGATTTCGCCGCGAACCGCTTCGCCCTCTCCGACCACTGCGGGTCGTCGGCAAGCAAATGGTCGTACTCGGCTAGCATCGCGCCGCAGCCGCCGGCGTTGTTCACGATATAGTCCGCCTCTCCCCATTCAAAAGCGCGTTCAAAAGCGGCGATATTTCTTCGCGCGAGCGATTTGCTTTCGTCCAATTCTCCGGAATGGGCATGCAGCGCCCCGCAGCACGTCTGGTCATCGATCACGACGACGTCGCAGCCCGCTTCCGCCAGCAGCTTAACGGACAGCTCGTTAATGTTTCTGAACATCGCATCCATCACGCAGCCGGAGAAAAACGCAACCGTAAACTTCCGTTTTCCTTTGGCCGCAGTAAACCGCGGGAGATTCCGCCGTTCTCTCGGGGACACCGCAGGCGGCGTCGCCGCTTCGAATTCGCCCAGATGTGCGGGCAGCCTGCTCATGACGCCGCTTTTTCTGGCGACGGCTTGCAGACCGCTCTTCTCATACAGCCATTTGCCGTTTCCGATGAGATTCATCGCCAGGCGGCTCGGAAACACCTTTTTGAACAGCGTGTACCGCAGTATCCGCACCGGCAGGGAATACGACTTGCGCCGCACAATCGCCGCCCGTGCCGCCTCCAATATCGCGCCGTACTCCACTCCTGTAGGGCATGCCGTTTCGCAGGCGCGGCAGCCGAGGCACAAGTCGAGCGGTTCCTCGATGACGGAAAGATCCGTAATTTTTCCTTCGCCCGCCATCTTCACCAGGTTGATGCGCCCCCGCGGAGAATGCGTTTCCTTCCCCATCGTCGCGTAGGTCGGACAGGCCGGCAAACAATATCCGCACTGCACGCACGCGTCCGTCTTCTCGTATTTCAGTTCTCGGCGCAGCGCCACAAGCTGTTCGTTCATTCGCTCAACACCAGCTTTTGTCCCGGCTCGGGAAAAATTTTACCGGGATTCATAATATGATTCGGGTCCCACGCTTCTTTAATCCGCTTCATCATGTCAAGCCCGGCCGCTCCCAGCTCCATCTCCATGAAAGGAGCCTTCATCGTGCCGATGCCGTGCTCTCCGGACAAGGTGCCACCGAGCTGGACGGCCGCTTCAAAGATTTCCGCGACCGCCTGCTCCACCCGCCGCATTTCCTCCCGGTCCGACTTATCCGCCAAAATATTCGGATGAAGGTTGCCGTCCCCCGCATGGCCGAAAACGACCAGCTCAATGTTATACTTCGCCTTGATCTGTTGAAGCCGGCGGCACATTTCCGGGATTTTACTGCGCGGAACGGTGGCGTCTTCGGAAATTTTGGTCGGCTTGATTCGGACAATCGCGGGAGAGACGAGCTTCCTCGCCTTCCACACCTCGTCTTTCTCGATTTGCGTCCGGGGAATCCGCACCTCTCTAGCCCCGGCCTCGCCGCATACCTTGGATACTTGCTCGGCCTCGTCCTTAACGGCAGACGGATGACCGTCCAGCTCGATCATAATCATCGCCTCGGCGTCTTTCGGCAGGCCCGACGGCTCGTAGTTTTCCACGGCGACCATGGATGCTTGATCCATCAGCTCCATTTTGGCAGGCAGTATGCCCGAGGTCAAAATTTTCGATATCGCGCTCCCCGCATCGATAAGGCTGTCGAAGATCGCCATCACCGTCTCCGAGGCGGGCGGCTTGGGGATGAGGCGCAAGTACGCTCGCGTAATAATCCCCAGCGTGCCTTCGGAGCCGACGATCAGCTTGGTCAGATCGTACCCCGTGACGTTCTTCACGGTCCAGCCGCCGGTCCGAATCAGCTCGCCCTGCGGCGTAATCACTTCGAGCCCGATGACGTAATCCTTGGTCACCCCGTACTTCAAGCCGCGCGGACCGCCCGAATTTTCCGCCAAATTGCCGCCGATCGTCGATACATGAGAGCTGCTCGGATCGGGCGGGTACATCAAGCCCTTCTGCTCGGCTGCTTGATGAATGCTCGCGGTCAGTACTCCCGGCGACACGACGGCGACCAAGTCCTCCTCGTGAATCTCCAGCACCTGATTCATCACGGACAAATCGAGCACCATGCCGCCTTTCACCGGAAGCGGTCCCCCGCTTAAGCTGGTCGCCTGCCCGCGCGGATATATCGGGACGCCTTCGCGGTTAGCCAGCTTAACCAGCCCGATCAGCTCCTCGACGCTTTGCGTCTGGATAACGACATCCGGCAAATACGTGCCGAAGGAAGCGTCAAACGAATAGCTGTACCTGTCGCTTTCGTCCGTCAGTACCCTTCCGGTTTTGACGATGGATTTGATCTCCTGGATATGGGAAGCGTTTACTGCTTTC
Organism: Paenibacillus doosanensis; assembly: GCF_025060755.1. Classification (GTDB taxonomy): domain Bacteria; phylum Bacillota; class Bacilli; order Paenibacillales; family NBRC-103111; genus Paenibacillus_S; species Paenibacillus_S doosanensis. The sequence continues at coordinate 168,196 of NZ_JANYUY010000005.1, read as the reverse complement.
AACCGTTTTCCTCCTCATCTATGAATATGCATTGGATTTTGGCCGGCCCCGGCTCTTCCAGTCACTTATTTGTAATAGAAATTGTTCCATAATAATAGATCAAAATCAATCCTTGTTTTGATCTTCCCAGCGCTGCCGAATCCGATTTCGGTAAAAATACGCGTATTTATTCGGAAAATGGTAAATTTAATTTCATCCAAATATAGGAATAAGAAAATAAAATGGATATGTATATATTTTCTTCACTTAGGAGGAGAACCGGTGCTCAGCCTTTTTACCCAATCGAGATGCAGATTATTTGTCTTGGCGGTTTCCTTACTCTTCGGAATTGTAGGCATTTCGTGTTTGGTTATCTTCCAACCCCAAAAAGCTGAAAGCATCTTATCCGAAGCCATTCAGCAATCAGGCTGGTCCGTAGCCGCAATTAATTATAGAGGCTTTGGCTTAAGCGAAGGGGCTCCGACTCAAGAAAACGCATTTAACGATGCTGCTCTTATTTACGATTATTTCATTCAGCGGCAAGATATTGACCGTGAAAGAATCGTCCCCATGGGATATAGTCTTGGAACGGGGGCGGCCGTTCATTTATCGAATCTTCGGGCAACGAAAGGAACGGTGCTTGTCGCTCCCTTTCACAATCGTACGGACAAAATAAGCCGTTTGTTCCATCTATCCTATTTTCCCATGTCCGTCATTTTTAAGCAGCCGTTTAATTCCATATCCGTTCCATGAGGCTTGTTGACAAATGGGGAGGCAAAACGTATACAAAAACAATTGCCGGCGCCGACCACTTCTTGTTGTTTACTAGAGATGAGGCTTGGACGGAGATCAATGCCTTCTTGGCGGATTGGTAACGAGCAGACAAATAAGCGCCTCCATTAAGGAAGCGCTTTGTCTTGATTCAATCAAGAATGCCTGTTTTTTTCAGGTCTTCGATGTTGAAGTAATTTATTTTGTTATACCGTTTTATTTTGATATTTTTAACAGTGGTCTCAGCATTTTCTTGGCTTCTCCATCCATCTGGCAATGTCAAACGAAGATATTCTTCAGGCTGGGTAGAGAAAGGTGAGTTTGTAACTACCAAATCGTTTGGCTTCTCTTTGTCATAAACAACATAGTACCCATAAATCACGTCTAGAAGCCCTGACTGCATCCATCCTTCAGAAAGTTTAGGCGGTAAGGTTTTACGTCCCTCAAGTGTTGCTCTCACAAGCTCTCCATCATCTTCATCTGTAAACGTCCCAATAAAACTCCCATTTTTATAAGCATCGAAAACAATAGTACCATTCAACTCAACAAGCCCGGAACTATTGACAACCTTCGTATCAGGCTTTAATGTAATATTCCCTCCGGGAGTTGCCGGTGTCCCCGTCGCCGGGTCTGCTGATTGCTCCGTTGTCGCCGCCGCGTCGGACTTTCCATTAGTACCGATCTCCACACGTTTCAACTGATCGTTCCATGTATAATCCACACCGGTCAGATCGCCTAACTTGGCTAAAGGAACATAAGTGCTCCCGTCATAATTGAGGATTGGATTCGTCGAGTCCTTATATTCTTTTCCGTTTACAAAAAGCGGATAAGTAACCTCCGTCAATAGGTACTGCTTCACGGCATCCGCTAAAGCGGTCGTGCTAATCGTAAGCACACTGCCGATGATCATGCCGGCGACGATTTTTTTCACAAGCTCTCTCCTCCTGAAGCATAATATATATACTCTAACAGGATTCTTTGAAATTTTCCATAAATTGCTGCATTTTTGTCACGTCCCATTTTAACCGCTTACTCAAACCAATCGGTTACAGCTCCCCTGGAAGCTGAGGATACTTGTCTGGCATACTTGCCGAGCGCCCCGGACGATGCTTTCAATGGCGGCTGAACCCAAGCCTGGGCGCGCCGTTCCCATTCGGATTCGGATATATCGAAATGAATTTCCTGCGTCTTGCTGTCAATGGTGACTAGATCGCCGGTTTGCAGAAAAGCGATAGGACCGCCGACCTGCGCTTCCGGCGCGACGTGGCCGATGACGAAACCGTGAGAGCCTCCGGAGAACCGCCCGTCGGTGATGAGCGCGACTTCGCCGCCCAGCCCTTTGCCGACGATGAGCGCGGTAACCGATAGCATCTCGGGCATGCCCGGCCCTCCCTTGGGACCGCAATATCTGATGACGAGCACGTCGCCTTGTACAATCTCATTGTTCACGATCGCTTCCGTTGCCTCCGCCTCGCTGTCGTACACTTTGGCAGGGCCGGTAAACCGGTGTTTGCGCATGCCCGACATTTTGGCGATGGCGCCTTCGGGCGCAAGGTTTCCGCGCAGGACGACAAGCGGACCGTTCGGCTTCAGCGGATCGTCGAAGGGACGGATGATCTCTTGATTTTCCGCCAGGTCCGGAACCTCGGCCAAATTCTCGGCCAATGTCTTGCCTGTCACCGTCAGGCAATCGCCGTGCAGCAGCCCTTGGGCCAATAACAATTTCATCACGCCCTGAACGCCGCCGATATCGTTCAGATCCTGCATAACGTGCTTCCCGCTAGGCTTAAGATCGGCCAGATGCGGAACCTTCACGCGAATCCGTTCGAAATCGTCGTAAGTCAGATCGACTCCGGCCGAATGGGCAATGGCGAGCAGGTGAAGGAAAGCGTTCGTCGAGCCTCCCAGCGCCATCACGACCGTAATCGCGTTCTCGAAAGCCGGCTTCGTCATAATATCCCGGGGATAAATCCCCTTTTTCAAAAGCTCCATGACGGATTGCCCGGCATTCTCGCATTCCTTGGCTTTATCCGGAGAAATCGCCGGCGTCGAAGCGGAGCCCGGCAAGCTCATCCCCATTGCCTCGGCGGCCGTGGCCATCGTATTGGCCGTGTACATTCCCCCGCATGCGCCGGGTCCGGGACAAACGCTGCATTCGACCTTATGCAGTTCTTCTTCGGTTATCCTGCCGTCGTGATACTGCCCTACCGCCTCGAACGCGCTGACGATGTCCACCGGTTTGCCGTCCAAATAGCCCGGTTGAATCGTACCTCCGTATACATAGACGGCCGGTACATTCAATCTGCCGATGGCCATGAGGCAGGCAGGGGTGTTTTTATCGCAGCCTCCGATCGCCACCAATCCGTCGAAGCGTTCCGCTCCGGTTACGATCTCGATGGAATCGGCTATCGCTTCCCGGCTCGGCAAGGAAAAGGTCATTCCTTCGTGCCCCATGGAAATCCCGTCGGATACGGTAATGGTATTAAAGATCAGCGGAGCTGCGCCATGCTGCCGCAAACCTTGCTTGGCATGCACCGCAAGGTCGTTGATATGCATATTGCATGGGGTCACTTCGCTCCAGGTGCTCGCGACTCCAATCATCGGCTTCTTGAAATCCTCGTCCTTGAAACCGACGGCGCGCAGCATGGCGCGGTTGGGGGCCCGATTGACCCCTTCGCTGATGACTTTACTGCGAATTCTTAAATCCTTATGATCGCTCATGATTCGTTATCTCCTTCACTTAGAGTCTCATAAAGCTCGTGCATAGGGCGAATAATATTTTGTTTCATGATCTTGAGCGCCTGCTCGGAGTCCCCTTCCATCAGCGCCTCGATGATCCGGTCATGCTCGTCGGCCGAAGCCATGGTCGTCGTCATCGCTTGTTTGAGAAATACGTACTTGAACCGGCGGATATGAATTTGCAAGGATGCGCTGAAGGACTCGACGTACGGATTATCCGACAGGTCGACAATCAGGTTGTGAAACTGCTCGTCCAGCTCCATCGCCTTATACGGCTGCTTGGTCTCGATGGCGAGGCGGAAATCGGCATTCAGCTGCTTTAAGGTCTCGACTTGCTCCGAACTTATTCCTTGCGCGGCCTGCTCCGCCGCCAAACCGTGCAAAGCGGCCAGCGTCGGGTACATTTTCAAAATATCTTCCTTTTCGATCATCGTGACTCGCGTTTCCTTGCCCGGGTGCATGGATACCAAACCTTGAACCTCCAGCAGCTGAAAAGCTTCCCGTATCGGGGTTCGGCTCACCGACAACGTCTCGGCCAGCTCCGCATCGAGCAGCTTCTCTCCCGGTTGCAGCGTGCCGTCGATAATCCAGCGCTGAATTTGTGAAAAAGCTCTTTCTTTGGCGGACATACGAACCGGTGCGGAAAAATTTTGCGGTATCGGCAATGGAATCATCCCTTTACTTGTCGTGTTGTTATATGCAATATATCGCATATGAATGAAAAATGCAATAAGAAATCACTAGCGCACGGCAAAGGCATTAACGCAGCAAAAAAAGCCCTCACAAATGAGGACTTTCTCCAAGCAAGCGAATGAAACATCAGATGGCTGCTCACATGCCGCGCCAATATTCCCAAGTATGACCGCCGGGATGCTCGATATAAGTAAATGAGGTTCTTTTCACCTAATGTCCGTTAATCCCCCTATATTCAAACATGCTTATTGGCTGTCCCGCTTAAAGAGCCGTCCATGATGATGCATACCACCTATTTTTTTCCTTTTCCTGCCCGTGTTACCATTTGAACTGTATCGATCTTCAAAGAAAGGAGTCATTGCAGAAGCCGGATTTCAAATTAAGAAAGGATGATGATGTAATGAAAAAACGTTTGACCGCCTCATTGCTGGTACTCATTGCTTTATTCCTGGTCGCTCTCCCGGTAAGCGCAAGTTCGGTGGACCAATGGGTGGAACTCGACTATTGGAGCTCCTCTAAGGATTCTTACAGCCGATACGGCACGGACGTGTATATTAACGTAAGCAACACGGCGGCCGGCAGCAACCGAAGCAGCATATATTTTGAAGTCGTGGATGCATGGGAGGGCGTCATCGACTCCGGCGTCGTCATCCCTTCCTATGATTATTACAACAACATTCAAAACGGCGACTACGTGACATCCAGGGAATACCACTTTGATACGGCTCATCCCGTTCATGTGGTTCTCTACAGCATGAACGGCTACGGCAGCGAAGGCGATGCCTATATTGTGTGGGAGAATAATTAACTCATTTCGTTACGCGAGCGAAGCTCAAAATTCGCCTGTACATCGTTTTGTCCTTCAATGTGTTGAAGATGCTCATATCGGGCTTCGTATTGATCTCCAGAATCCATGGCTTCATGCGGGGATCGACGGCGATGTCGACACCGAAAGCGCGCTTGGTTTTGTAGCTTTTGGCGAGAACTTCGCTGGCTGTTTTGCCCAGATTTTCTATACTTTGAATGTATTTTTTTCGGGCATCCCGTTTCAGATGCGATTGGAGCAGCAGCTCAACGGGGAGCGGCGTTCCACCCGAATGATAGTTCGTTACTATTTTGTTAGGCCTAGCCAACCTTCCGACAATGCCTGTCGGGATGAATTGCCGATGCTTGTTCTTTTGCACCATGACCCGGATGTCAAACGCCCGATCATTATGCTTCAGCACGGCTATCCCTTTCTGAACGACAAACGGACGTTGGACTAACCTGCTATGAATGGAACGATATAAAGCGTCAATCGTAGGAAAGTGCCTGGAGGCGGTCCCGCTTCGCAGCGAAAAACCGTTTTTCATTTTGCCGATTTTATATATTCCATACCCTCCTGTGCCCGTATCTGGTTTCAAGTAAAGCGATTCGTACAGTCGGATCATTGCTTTTATATTGGCTTTAGTGGCGATCCGGGTATCCGGCAAAAAAGAACTTATAGATTGAAACCGTTTCATGAAGCGGTATTTCCCCAATTTTCCCATTTTATACTTCACCCTCTTCACATCATCAGCCTCCCGCGTTTTCACCAAACTAATATATGTGCGCAGAGGACATGTGCGGTATGGGCGAACGTTGATTTTTCAACTAAACATAAGCAGATACGTTAAAAAAAGCATGATCATTTTCCCAGCGGTTTGGGGGTGATCATGCTTTTTCCGTGCATGTTTTACATCGAAGACTTCTCCGCACGAACGGAAGCCGCTCTTCTCCCGCCCGCCAGGCGCTTGACGGACAGCCAACTGCTTGCACAGAGCACGCAGGCGCCGAACAAATACGGCAGGTCGATATGAATATCGAATAAAATGCCGGCAATCACGGGTCCGAATATATTGCCAAGGCTCATATACGCATTGCTCATCCCGGCCACAAGCCCCTGCTCCTCTCCGGCTTCCTTGGACAGCATCGTATTGATCGTCGGGCGTAAAATATTATTGAACGTAAAGAACAGCATCGTCATGAGCATTACATAGTAAAAATTGCCGGAAAATAGAAGGCACATCAGCGACACGGCGGATAACAGCAGCATGGCGCCTATTATCCGCTTTTCCCCGAACCGAAGCGTGATCCGTTCCGTTAGGAGAACTTGATTCAGCGTCCCTATTAAAGAACATACGGTAATGAGGATGGCGATCTCGCGTGTAGTGAAGCCGTATCCCTGCACTACGAAAAGCGGAAAAATCGCCTCGAAATGGGTCAGACCGAACGTAGTGGCAAAAACAATGAGCAGCAATATAAAATAACGGGAGGTCACCGAAAATGCAAGCTGACGAAACACATTCTCCCTGCTATTCCCGGATTGCCGGCGCGCCTGACGCACCTCCGGGGATAACGGCTCCCGCAGCAATTTCAGGCTGCATATCATGGCGAGCAATCCTGCGCACGCGGATGCATAGAACGGCGCTTTGATCCCCAGCTCCGCAAGCATCCCTCCGACGCCGGGCCCGATAATGAATCCCGAGGACATCGAGGCCCCGATCCACGACATCGCCTTGCTGCGCTGATCGTCAGTTGTAATGTCGGCGGCATAAGCCATAATGGCCGGTACCAATGCCGCAGAGCCCATGCCCCCGATTAACCGCGACACGAATAATAAGGGCAGCCCTCCCGCAACGGCCGCCAATAAGTTGGAAACGGCGAATAAGCAGAGCCCGGCGATAATCATCGGTCTACGGCCGTATTTATCGGACCACTTGCCCGCAATCGGGGAAAAGAGAAACTGTGTAAGTCCGAAGCAGGATACGAGCAGCCCGGCTGCCTGACCTCCCGCCCCAAATTCCTTGAGAAGATCCGGCAATATCGGAATGACAAGCCCCATGCCCAGCATGGCGAGAAACATATTTAATAGTAATAATGGAAATGCCGACTTGGAAAGCATCTGTTATCTCCTCTATAATCAAAATGAAAAAGAGCCTCGGATAGCGGCTCTCCTCCTTTTCTATGCCTCTAGTATATTACCATGCGTCTATTCATAAGGAAAATATATAAAATGTTACAATTCCTAATGTTTTTTATATACTGTGCTTCCATTAAAGCCATTTCAAGCCAATAGGTCCCAAGTCTATCATGCAAGCTCAGCTTTTCTTCCATTTGCTATGCCGAGACCAGGTATGCCTCGAACGGCGATTTTGCTACAATGAAATGGTTGTTTTAAGATCATACATTCGGGAAAGCAGGGACATTCATGCAGTATAAACATTCGGATGCAGGCGGGATTCCCCAGTCATCCGTTTCCATCGGTTCCTCTCCGGCGAAGTCCAAGGCGATCATGGTTGCGATTTTGGGCAGCTTGGCGATGATGGGCCCTTTAACCATCGATATGTATTTGCCGGCGCTGCCTACGGTAGTTACCGATTTCCGCACCACCGCTTCTACCGTTCAGTTAAGCTTAACCTTTTACTTAATCGGCTTGTGTCTGGGGCAGCTGCTTGCAGGCAGCATCAGCGACATCCGCGGCAGACGCGTTCCGATGCTGGTGGGACTGCTCGTATATGCTCTATGTTCGCTGCTCTGCGCATGGAGCCCGACGGTTTGGTGGCTCATTATTTTCCGGACGCTTCAAGGCTTCTCGGGCGCGGCAGGCATGGTCATCTCGCGGGCCGTTGTCCGCGATCTGTACTCGGGTACGGAGCTGACCAAATTTTTCACCTTATTGATGATGGTCAACGGCGCCGGTCCGATCGTCGCACCCATTATCGGGGGTCAATTATTGCGGTACACATCCTGGCATGGCGTGTTTGTCCTGTTATGCGGAGTGGGGATCGTCATGTTCTGCGCAGTTCTGTTCGGCTTGAAGGAAACATTGCCCGCGCATAAGCGCTCGAAGGGCGGCTTCGGGACTACGATCGGCACATTCGGCAGTCTTCTTAAGGACCGGGTATTCATGGGATATGCGATGTCCTCAGGCTTCGTCACCGCAGCTCTATTCGCTTATTTATCCGGCTCGTCCTTTGTTCTTCAAAACATTTACGGAGTTTCGCCGCAAATGTTCAGCTTTATATTTGCCGTCAACGGCGTCGGTTTCGTGGTGACCTCGCAAATTACCGGCAGACTTGTGGGCAGAGTGCCCGAGATTAAACTGCTCGTGAGCGGGTTCGTGATGGCCGCAGCCGGAGGCGTTCTTCTGCTGCTGATGCTGCTGCTCGGAGTGGGGCTGGCGGGGGTGTGGATCTCGTTCTTCCTGATTGTAAGCAGCGTAGGGATCGTCGGGCCGACAAGCTCGTCATTGGCTCTTCAAAGCAAAGGCAAAACTGCGGGAAGCGCCGCCGCGCTGCTTGGCGTTCTGTCGCTGATCTTCGGAGCGATCACCTCTCCGCTTGCCGGAATCGGCGGCGATCAGTCCGCTCTGCCTCTCGGCATCCTCATCGCAGCCGCCTCGGTCGGATCGATCTTGTGCTATGTGATCCTGATTCGCCGCGCGCATCGGAATAGCGGGACGGCATAAACCGTCTCGTCATCTAATCCGTCATTTCAATGAAAAAAGGCAGCCCGTCGGCTGCTTTTTTATTATCGCAAACTCGATCAGGAGAGCTCTTCCTCATTATCCGCCAGTTGAGTCTGCACATGCTCCTGCCTCGCTTGTTGAAGCTGTTCTTTGGCCTCCTGAATGTCCTGATCTCTGTTAACATTGCTGTGTCTGGCTTCATTCAATGCATGAAGCGCATGATTCATCGCGTTCTGGGCCTTGGTCCTCGCGCTTTGCTCTTGCGGATTCCCCTGTTGCTCCGTCATTCGCTATTCCTCCTTCATATAGGTAAACAAAATTAATATGGTCGGAATATTCGTTTGTCATTCATATTCTCCTGGGCTTTGCAAATAATATTCAAAGCACATCGAAACACTAAACCAAAAAAATCATCGGAGGACAGCAATGGATAACGAAAAAGAACGAGTGGAAAACGTCGAGAAGCCGGAAAATGCTGCGGACATAGTCCATGTTCCCGAAGGGGCGAAGGATTTTGTCGATATTATCGGAGACGAGAATCTCGATGCTTTTGGCAACGCCGGTTCCAATTCCCTTATCGGTCCGTAACGCGGCATAACCGCCTGCATGAAAACCTCGCCTTCCACCGGGACGATTCCTGTTCACCGTTGGAGCGAGGTTACGCATGAGGCGGTTTATTTGCATTGCAAACAGTTGAAATTACAGCTGCTTGCCGGTTTGGAATGATTCTGCGCAATTACGGCATATGCAGACTTTACCCCGCAGCGGTTCGGGCACCCGGTCTCTCAGCTCCCGGGGGATCGCTGCACGGAAGCACCAGCAGTCTCCCTGCTTCGCTTCGCAGTGATTGGGGCCGTTGCATATAGGGCAGCGGCGCTCATCGACGCCTGTTGTGTCGTTATTCAAGAAAGTTCCCCTTTCCGGCGAATCGGCTTTAATGAGACAGCTTGGCTTTGAGCCGTGCCTTCTCGGCCTCTTCTTCGGTAAATCCATCCTTCACCAGCTGTTTTTTGACTCTTACCGCAAAAAGGTCGGCTCCCAATTCCAGCTCCGGCGTATCCGCCGCTTTATACCGCTCGGACATCTGCTGAGTGGCATGCTTTAATTGCTTCCTCTTCTCCATGATCCCACCCTCTTGAATTTTTCCATATATTCTCATTATACATGATTTATATAGGGGAGCAATCCGTTTTCTTTTTCTATGGGAAAAGCCGGTTTAGGTCTGATCGAACCGTACGATCGACTGCTTCTTCTCGTTAACGATAAGCTGGAAGACGTCCGGGCGGCTGTAATGCCCCACGGCATCGAAGTCAAACCGGCTTTGCGTAATGAGAGAGCGGTCCAGCACAGCTAGCAAAATACCTTCCTGATGATAGAGCGGTTGGGCGATATATTCGCCGAGCGGTCCTACGACAGCGCTTCCCCCTCTGCTAAGGACGTCGTCGTCGCCCTCAATATCGTCATAGCACGACAAATCGGCCGGATAGGACGCCTTGGTCGCAAATTGGTTGCAAGCAATGACGTAACACCGTCCTTCGCAAGCGATATGCCGGATCGTGGCCTGCCACGTATCGCGGGCGTCCGCCGTTGGGGCCAGCAAAATATCGATGCCTTTGGCATACATGGCCGCCCGGGCCAGCGGCATATAGTTTTCCCAGCAGATCAACCCGCCGATTTTACCGAAGGGGGTGTCGATAACGGTTAGCGTACTGCCGTCGCCTTGTCCCCACAAAAGACGTTCGGAACCGGTAGGAACGAGCTTGCGGTGCTTTCCCAGCACTTCTCCTTCCGGCCCGATGTATACGATGGAATTATACAACGTGCCCGTGCTGAACTCCCGATCCCGCTCCACAACGCCGATTGCGAGGTACACGCTGAGCTCCTTGGCCAACTCGCCGAGCAGCGCGGTTTCTTCACCCGGTATGTCGATGGCGCTCTCCCAATAGCGCTGCCAATCTTTCCTTCCGTCGGACGTACGGCTTCCGACCCGCGCACCGAAGCTTAAGCCTCGCGGATAGCCGGGTATGAACACTTCGGGAAAAACGATCAGCTCCGCTCCTTGCCGAGCCGCTTCCTTCGTCATCTGCATGATCTTGTCCATAGCGGATTGCTTATCGAACAAAATCGGCGCGGCTTGAACGACGGCTACCTTCATCTGCTGCTTGTTCATTCCATTATCCCCCGATCTATGAATATATTCCGATTCGTTTACTATGATAAAGGAAAAGCGCGTAAAACAAACCATCCACTTCCGGTTATTTCGAACCATCCATGTTCAAATAATCGCTAAACAATTGTCATCGTTATGATAAAAACCAGAGTCTTCCTTTAGAATAAGGAATGGTATGATAAACATCACAACGACGTATTATTTTACGAAATAAAGGGTGATAAAATGATGTGGAAACCCGACCGGCAAGGCAAAAAGCCGCTATACGAGCAAATTGCCGACCACCTGGAGCAGCAAATTTCTTACGGCGAATTTCCGCCGGGCAGCTTGCTCCCGTCGGAACGGAAGCTGGCGGAGCAGCTCGGCGTAAACCGCAGCACCGTCATCTTGGCGTTCGCCGAGCTCCGATCGATGGGCATCGTTGAAAGCCGGACAGGCAGCGGAACGCGCGTCAGCCGAACCAAATGGGAAGCGATGCCGAAGCATACGCCCAATTGGAGCCGTTACTGCGAGGGAGGAAGCTTTCTGCCCAACCTGCCCTTCCTGCGCAAAATTCGCGAAGCGCTGGCGCAGCAGCCTTCTCTGATCGATATGGCCAGCGGCGAATTATCGCCGGATTTGGCGCCGACGGACGAAATTGCGGCGCTCATGAGCGAGCACCGGTACACTTCGTATTTGGGCTACGACAATCCGCAAGGCTATGTCCCGCTTCGAGAAGCGCTCGTAGGCTATTTGGACGCGTACCGAAAAATTCAGACGACCGGGTCGTCGATCCTGATCACTTCCGGCTCTCAGCAGTCGTTATATTTAATTACGCAATGCTTATTGTCTCCGGGGGATGCCGTAGCGATTGAAGATCCTTCCTATTGCTATTCGCTGCCGATGTTTCAATCGGCCGGGCTCCGCCTATTCCGGCTGCCTGTCGACCAAGACGGAGTGCGTCCGGAAGATATTCGCATTTTGTACAAAAAGCATCGCATCAAGATGGTGTTCGTCAACCCGAATTTTCAGAATCCGACAGGAACGGTATTAAGCATGGAGCGGCGCAGGCAGCTGCTCCATATCGCAAGCGAGTTGGGACTGCCGATTGTCGAGGATGATCCGTTCAGCCTGACTGCGTACGGCGAGGAAGCTCCCGTGCCTCTGAAGTCGATGGATACGAACGGCTCCGTTCTGTATATCGGCTCATTTTCCAAAATCGCCGCCTCGGGCCTCCGCATCGGCTGGATGGTCGCTCCGCATTCGATCGTGGAACGGCTGGCGGATGCCCGGCAGCAGATGGACTTCGGTCTTAGCGTGATTCCTCAGCAGGTGGCCGCCCAGTTCATCCAATCGTCATACTTTCAACCCCATTTGGAACGATTGCAGCTTCAGCTGCAGTTCAAGCGGGACCTCGCGATCGCCTCCCTGCGAAAGGAGCTGCCGGATTCGATTTCCTTCACGGCGCCTCAAGGCGGGCTGCATTTGTGGTGCCAGCTGCGGCATGATGTGCCCGACGGCAAGCTGCTGGAGGAAGCCGTCAGGAAAGGCGTCGTGTTTGTGCCCGGCAGCGTCTACGGCTCGGATGCGGGTTTCGTCAGATTCACTTATGCGAGAGCGAAGGCCGAGGACATCGAGACGGGCATTTCCGGCTTTGCGCAAGCGCTGCGGGAGCTGCTGAGCTGATCCGCCCCTTATAAGAAACAACCGCAGATACGAGGGCTCTGCGGTTGTTTTTTCATCGTTATACAGCATAATCCACATCGATCCGGCGACGATCACTACAAGAATGACCAGCCCGATAAATATAGCCCCGAGCAGAGCCGTTACGCCGAGCCAGCCGATCGGCGCGCTGCGCTGTCCACGGTGCATGGCAAGCAATGCCAAATAAGACCTTCCGGTTTACGGAAAGGTCCTACTGTGACTGGCGTTCCGCCTTGTGCGAGCCGGAACGCAAATAAGGCGCATCCCCCGGGAGGCCGGAAATTAGCTATGCGTCTGCACCGAGCCGATACGCGCGCTAACATGGGTACCCGCTTTTCCCGTCATCGCTGTAAATGCTTGAACCGCCGCATTAGCCACTTCCATGTCCTGAGTGCTGCTGCCCCCGCTTACGCCGACGCCGCCGACAAGACGGTCGCCGCTCATAAGAGGTATGCCGCCCCCCAGAATAACGATACGTCCGCCGTTGGTCGTATTAATCCCGAACGAAGGCCCGCCGGGCTGCGCCGCCTGCGTTAAATTGGCCGTCGGCATCCGCATGGCTGCACTTGTCCAGGCCTTGTTCTTGGAAATTTCGATGCCGGCCAGCCGCGCCTCATCCATCCGGTGAAACGCGACCAGGTTGCCTCCGTCGTCTACAATCGCGATATTGCTGGCGAGCCCCATTTGCCGGGATTTTTGTTCGGCCGCGTCGATCAACTTTTTGGCCGCCTCCAAAGTTAACTTAACCAAGCTCTCACTCCTTCCCCATACTGCTACAACATATGATGGGAATGTGAAAACCGTGATCAATGACTATCCGTTCGCAAGGTGAGCGCTCTCCGCCGACAAGGAAGCAGTGCCTCATACCGATACGCCGGTGCTTTTGGCAGCAGCCGATGCGTCGTACTTTTTGTAGACCGCCGCCAAAGCGAACAGGAACAAACAAGCGCATAGCGTGCCGAGCGGAAGCTGGGGCACAATATCGTCCGGAAATAGAAACGGCAGCAGCGGGAATGCATAAATGGCGGGCATCCGAACCTTCATCAGCAGCTGCAGCAGCAGCATCAGAACGATATCCAGCAGGGTAACGAGCAGCCAAGCGTCGATAGCGTAAAATAGCAAGGTGCCGACCGTCGCCGATACGGTCAGCGCAATCCCCTGCTTGAAGGCCGTTTTTCCGGTATAGTCCGGCTTCTGGATCGACTCGTAGATCACGACGATGACGGTCGGAATGACGGCCAGCCGCTCGAAACCGGTAAGCCCGCAAACGCCGAGCCAAAGAAACAGAAGGAGCAGGAACATCCACGTATTTTTCGAGGGGGAATGGACTTTCGGCTGCAGCGGCCGATGCCATCGGAACCGAATCACCGCAAGCATGAATACGAAAGTAAAGGAAAAGATAAGGAGGACCAGCGTCCAGTCATGCGCATCCGTAATCAAAGGCAGCAAGCCGGTCGCCAGCGACGGAGCGAAATTCGACCGGATCAGACGCAGGACGAGCATTATAAGAATAAACGTTAGGCCGACCTTCGCCAGATAGACCAGATGCAGCTGATTGACGGTAAATCCGATGACGGACGTAAGGGACGGCGCCAGACAAATGTTGAGCGGGTCCCTCAGCCAATTCGGATCGCGGTACGCCCACATGGCGACCGCCATCGCCGCCATTTCCGGAAGAATGCATTCTTTGGTGCCCCATAGAACGGAACCTCCGACCATACCCAGGATAAAAGCAAATGCCGCAAAATACGAACCTACCGTCGCTTTTTTCGCTATATTCATCTACTCTCCTTTCTCATCGGTTCGAATAACGTCTTGTTTTCCTTAACTACTTGAAGTATACATGCGCAATGTATAAAATAATAATATACGTTTTATATTATCTATAAGTACACTGTATAGAAGGTGTGGAATTGTCCATTAACTTGCACGCTTTGATGCTGTTTTATCATGTCGCTTTAACCGGAAGCGTCACGGAAGCCTCGAAGCGGTTAAATATTAGCCAGCCCGCCATTTCAGCGCAAATTCGCAATTTTGAAAAGCAGTACGGCATGATTTTATTTGAAAAAAAGGGCCGAAATCTGGTGTTAACCCCGTTTGGGCAAAAGCTTTTTAAACCGACTGAAAAATTGTTTATTCTGGAAGAACAGATTCACACTATGATTGAGGATTATCAGAAGTATCCCAAAGGAAAGCTGCGGATCTCCGGCAATTATCTTGCAACGAGTGTCCTGATTCCGAAATGGGCATCTCTTTTTAAGCAAAAATATCCCGAGGTCGAAGTGGTCATTTCAACTGTCAATTCGCAAACTGCATTCGATAGCTTACATCATTACGAAGTCGATATCGCTATATTCGGGAACAGCAATATTACCACTCAAACGAGCCACTCCCTGCAATGTTTGGAATTATACAGCGACGAATTTGTATTCGTAGTGGCGCCCAACCATAAATATGCCAACCGGCATATCTCCATAGAAGAAATGATCAGGGAACCGTTCATCATGCGGGAAGAAGGGAGCACGACAAGAAGGAGGCTAGTTGAAGTATGCGAGGCGCATAACGTGAACCCGCCAAAGATAGAGCTGCAATTTAACGGTCTGAACGAAGCGATCCAAGCCGTCGTAGCCGGATACGGGGTAAGTTATGTTTCTCTTCTTGTAGCAAGTCAATTCATTCAACGCGGAGAGTTGGCGACCGTAGAGGTCGACGGAATCCGGCTTACGAATAAAATCGTGCTCTGTTCTCATGAGCCGGCTTACCTCGAAGAATATATCCGCGACTTTATTTCGATAATCCTTAAAAATAAAGCTTAGCTGGAATTCCACATAAGCCAAAGAACCCCTTGGAAATGATTCCGCGGAGTTCTTCAGGGGCATTCTATTATTGCTAGACTCGATCAAGATGATACTCGATTGTTCGAAGGAATGACTTCGTCAACGACCAGTTCCTTTTGCGGCGTCGACACTTTCCCTTCTTTATCTTCAACATGAGCTTTCACGTAATATACACCGCTTTCCGGAAACATCGTCCGGGCGCGATACGTGCCGTCCAGCCAATGGGTAGACGTGATCCATTCATGCTTCTCGCTGTCTTTTCTCCAAATTTCAAACTCGACCTTGCTAGCATCCTTTACATCTTGATCCCCCTGTGTCAGATGAGCGTCTATAAGAACGGCGCGCCCAGGCAGAAGCACTTCCTGAACGGTTTGCACATCGACAATGACCCTGGAGGCTTGGCCATTCTCGACGCCAGCGGTTTGCGAACAAGCGGCGGCGATAAGAAGACCTGCAAGCGCCGGTAATAAGAGCATGCTCTTTTTCATATCATTCATCCCCTATCTTGTTGTTGTTTCAACCACCCTTGCAGCTTAAGTATACATAGGGGACTCTTCGATGAATAATATATTATTTGTACTATCTATATAAAAAGAGAATAGATTGCCGGCGATCCTACTTTTTAAACCGTTCCATGAGCAGCTTCGCTTGCGCCTCCATCTGCTTCTCGATCGAGATCGGATCGCCCGGGAGGAAATCGTTAACATTGACCTGAATAACCCGATTTTGAGTGACGACCGGCAAGCTGCGCCAGACCGGAGCTTCTTTAAGCTCTTGCTCCAGCTTGGCGTTATCGCCCTTCTGCCAATCGTAGACGGTCAGAAATACATAGTCGCCCACATAGTCCGGCAGCGTCTCAAGCGAAACTTTCAAATAGGACGGCTCCTTGTCCATAACGGCTTCCTGCACTTTGGCGGGCGGCTTTCTCCAGCGAGATCGTATTGCCCAAGTCATCAATGCCCTCAGACAAGCCTAACGGCTTCAGGAATGAGGAATCCCGGAATTGGCTCAATTGATTCGAGGTCGCTCCTATCGGTTTCACTCCTACAGCCAGCAAGTGCCCCATGAATTGATCGATGAGAATCCGCTGCGGATGCGCCGGAATCGTCACTTCATGACCCGCGTAATCCCGGAATACGCGGGTCATGTTCTCCGCCGCCGATGCCGCTTGGCCGTTGCCGGACTGGGACGTCGAAGCCGACGCAGAGTCTGTGCCGGGCGCCTTCCCGGGGGAACTTGCGCCGCAAGCGGCTAACAGTACGGCCAACAGCACGCTAATCGCTGTCGTCATAGTGAATTTGGGGAATAACTTCATCGCTTTTCTCCAGCTCCCTCTAATCAATAACGATTCTCATTATCATCGCAATAGTATACTCTATCCCCGTCCTCGTGACCATAGACGATTATGCTCATTGTGCCCGCTTCCTTCGGTATCGTTTCCGTCGGCTTCAAAGAACATATCTGGCGGCTGCGACATATTGGAGCTATAAAAGGGTGGTGATTTCGTCGAGTAGAAGTTTCCTTTAATGGCAATGATAGTGTATAGTTATAGCGTTAACATCAATAATTTTCCATTTAGGAGTGAAACTGATGTCCGTTAATGTCTATTTTAATTTCAACGGGAACTGTCGAGAGGCGGTAGAATTTTATGCGGAGGCGTTCGGCACGAAGCCGCATATCATGACCTTTGAACAAGCTCCGCCGAATCCCGACTTCCCTCTGCCGGAAGAAGCCAAACATCTGGTCATGCATGCGCGGCTGAATATCGACGGCAGCGTAGTCATGTTCTCCGACGTATTTCCCGGCATGCCTTTCACCGCCGGAAGCAACATCACAATTTCCATTGTCAATAAAGATGTAGACAAGCTGAAATCGTATTATCATAAGCTGAAAGAAGGCGGCGAAGTCCGTATGGAGCTTCAGGAAACGTTCTTTAGTAAATGCTACGGCAGCCTTAAAGACAAGTTCGGCATCGAATGGCAGCTCAATCACGATAACGGCGAAATGGGAATGTGAGAAAAGCTTGCCAATTGTAGCGAGAAAAGAACCTGGAGCTCAAAAACGCCCCGGGTTCTTTTCCATTCAGTATAACCCTATTCATCCGCTCCGATATTCACCGCGGCGCCCTGCACTCTGGGCTGGCCGTCGATATCGTAGTCGCCGATTATCGCCGTATCGGTATAGCCGGCATCGATCGCGGGAGAGACCGCCTTCAAATGAAAATCATGGCCCGCCTCATTGACAAATTGAGGATCGGCGAACAATGAATGCGCATCGTTGCCGGTAGCCGTTTGATAAGCGGAGAATCCGGTGCGCAGCGTATTTTTCCACTTCCACAAGCTGCCCGCACTGCCGGCCGGGGCGAAGTACAAGTTGTAATCGACCGTATTTCCCGTATTTTGAGTATACCCGTTATAGATCAAATAGTTGGAAGAGCTTGCCGCCATAATATTGTTTTTGATCACATTGTTTTTGGTATCGTACTGCACCAGCAGTTGTCCGCCGTTTAACCCGACCGTATCGTTTTTGTACAGCGTGTTGTTGACGATTTTACAATCTGTGGTGGAGCCCCTGTTCGTATCGTACCCGCCCATAGCGATGCCGGTATAGCGGTTGTTGTATACGATATTATTGCGGACGGTGATGTTGCTGGTCGAATGGTTTTTATGCTCCGAAGCGATTTCTATGCCGATGTCGTTGTTATAGCTGTAATTTTGCTCGATAACGGTGTCCTTGCCGCCGTCGACATAAATGCCGTCGGCCGCGTTGCTGCCGTTAGGAAGCGTTTTGCCGTAGGACGGATTGTTGTTCGATGAAATGTTGTATACGACATTCCCCTTGACGAGCCCGTTGCGTGCCTGATCATTGGCTTCGCTTGGAGCCGTGCCCTCGAAACCGATCACATCGATGCCGATATTATCGTTATCGTGAACAAGATTATTCGTAATGGCGAACGTATCGACGTTGCCGTTTACGACAAGCGATTCGCTGGAGCCGAGCACAAGATTGTACAGCTCATTGCCGTCGATCGTGATACCGCTGATCGGGCTTTTCTTGCTGCCGTAAACGGCGATGCCGTGCGCATCCCGTCCCAGCAAATCGGAACCCGTAGGAGTCGCCGTATTTTTGATGTCATGCACTTTGTTGTTCAAGAGGCTGATGCCGCTGCCGGCTCCTTCCACGTAAATGCCGACAGGCACTTTGTTGCGGGTCGACGTCGTAAAGTTGCGGATCTCGAAGCCTTTCACCGTAATATAACTGGCGTCGATAATTTGTACGAGCCCTTCCTCTTCGGTGACGGACAGGCCTGTGCCGTCGATGACCGGCAGCTCCGAAGCGTAATTGGTGAATGTAATCGGACCTGCTGCGGCAGAGCCCGAACGCGTAATGCTCAGCTTCTTGTTATAGGTGCCGCCGCGCACATATACCGTGCTTCCCGGAACGGCCGTATCGGCCGCGTGCTGCAGCGTTTTCCAAGGGGAAGCCAGCGTTCCGGCATTCGAATCGTTCCCGGTTGGCGACACGTAATACTCGGTTCCGGCCGCCGAAGCTTTCGGCGGAGCCGCATTTCCAAGAGCCAGCCCTAAGGCAGCGATGCTGAGGCCGATCAATGCTCGTTTACCGAATTTCAACATAAATTATCAGCTCCTTCAATCCAACATGTTTTTGCAGACTGCGTCTTCTTTTCCATCACATCCGCTTCATCACTGCCGGCTAATCCAACCTTGCAACATTCATTGTAAAATATACCGGCTTTCTTATTCCGGCCCTCATATTCCGGCTTCATTGTCGTTGCCGCTGGCTCCTATGCCGGAAGCCGGGTGTCGCTCGGCCATCACCTCCTTTCATACGAGTGCGCAAGAGCACCCTCCCGCCGTTAGCCGATACGGATGGCCGGCGAGCTGCCGCATGCGCTCTGCCCGCAGCCCGGAACGGCCGCCGGACAGGCGCGAGGCGCGCGAGCGAACCGGAGCTGCGCCGTCTTCGTGTTTCGGACGACGCCGGCCGATCGGACCCGCTCGCCGCCGCAACCTTACTACGCCTGCAAGCGCGCTACGCCCTCCGCCGTCGGCAGGCTGCCGGTACCTCCGACGCCCAGCGTCGATAGCGCGCCGCAAGCGTTGGCGTACCGCAGCAAGGCTTTGCCTGTATACCCGTGCAGGTATCCGTAGATCATGCCGGCATTGAAGCAATCCCCGGCTCCCGTCGTATCGACGGGCGAGACGCGATACGGCTCGGCGAAGACGATCGCACCGTCCGGCTCGCATAGCGTTGCCCCTTTGGAGCCTTGCTTGACGGCAATCCGGCCTGCGGATCGAGGCATCTGCGCGAACGCCTCCTCAAGCGACTCCGCTTCGAAGATGTGCAGCACCTCTTCCTCGCTCGGTATAAACCAATCCGTATGAGCGAGCAGTGCGACGATCCCTTCGCGATCCCACCGGTTCCGCACGTCCCAGCCGGCGTCGAACGAGGTAGTGACGCCCAGGCCGCGCGCCCGCTCGAACAGCTGCGGCCAATGCGGCCTCATGCCGTCCTGCAAATAATACGAGCCGAAGTGAAGATGGCTTGCTTCGTCCAGCAGCGCGTCCGGGATATGCTCCGGACCGACCAGCGGAATGCTGCCCGGATAAGTGAGCAATCCGCGGTCCGCCGGCGTAGAGAACGACATCGTCACCCCGGTTTGCACGCCGGGCAAGGCGACGACATGCTCGGCGTTCACGCCCATGCGCTCCAGCTCGGATATGCAGAACTTGCCGAAATCGTCGGCGCCGACCACGCTGACGAAGCGTACGTCCGCGCCCAGTGCCGCAAGCGCGCAGGCGGTAATCGCCGAGGAAGAACCGAGAACGACCTGAAAGCCGTCGACGAGCTTCTCGCGATTCCACTCCGGCATGACGTCCCGGCCGGTAATAATCATATCCACATTCAGCTCTCCGACGACGACTACGGTTGGGGCGCAGCCCCTTCTTTGCGCGCTCCTCATCGCAATACCGGGATGAAATCCCGCTCCGCTTCGTACAGCTCCTCGAACATGTCGCCGATTTCCTTCAGCGAGCATACGGCGGCCGACAGAGGATCGATCATAAGCGCATGCCGCGCCATTTCCTTGTCGTTCTCAAGCACGGCGCCGACCGCCAGCTCGAAGAACGCCATATTGGAGCGGCACAGCGCCGCCAAATGCTCCGGCAGCGCGCCGAAGCGGCACGGATTCACGCCGTTGCGGTCGACCATGCAGGCGACCTCGACGACGCCGTTTTGCGGCAAATTGGGAATGAGCCCTTCATTAGGCACATTGCCGTAAATGACCTTCGGCTCGTTCTTCAGCATCGCTTCAATAATGATCGCCGCGTACTCGTTGCTGGATTCGAGCTTCAACGGCTGCGTCCCTTCCAGCTTCCGCAAGATGTTCTCGTCGTTCTCCTTGCGCCAGATCGGCCAATTGTCGGCATAGTACCCGGTCGCGCCGTTATAGCCGGAGCTGCAGTGCTCGTCGATCAGCTCCTGCCGCTTGCGGTAATACGGAATGTATTCGGAGAAATGGCCGCTCGATTCCGAGACGAACGCGCCCAAATATTTCATAGCGTCGAACCGCACGGGATCTTTCCTCAGCAGATCGGGATTTCGAATGTTCTCGCGCAGCACCGGATACAAATCCTTGCCCTGATGCGTCAGCTCGACGAACCAGGACATATGGTTGATTCCCCCGGCTCTCCACTTCAACTCCCCGTACGGAACGCCCGCGTATTTAGCCAGCTGGCGCGACGTATTTTGAATCGAGTGGCACAGCCCGACGACCGGAATGTCCGTGATACGGGAAGTAAGCAGCGTCACCGCCGACATCGGGTTCGTATAGTTCAGAATGATGCTGTCCGGGCATAATTCCTCGATATCCCGCACAATGCCCATCCAGCTCGGCAGCGTGCGCAGCGTCTTGAACAGGCCGCCGGGTCCCAGCGTATCCCCGATACATTGATTCACGCCGTATTTGAGCGGAATCTCGTATTCGTAGCGGACGGTTTGCAGGCCGCCGACTTCAATCTGGTTAATCACGAACTGCGAGCCGGCCAGCACCTCTCTGCGGTCGACGGAGGCGATGACATCCCAGCGCTTTCCGGTCATCTCCACGATTTTCAAGACGAGCCTGCGGGCGATATCCAGCCGGTTCGCATCAATGTCGACCAGCGCGATCGTACCGCCCTCCACGCCTTCAATGTTCAAAATATCCACGGCGATTTCTTGCGTAAAGGCGCTGCCCGCGCCGATAATCGTTATTTTGGTCATAGGTTTTCTCTCCATTATTTGTTTATTTCATGCCGGTCATCGTCAAGCCTTTAATGAACTGCTTTTGGAAAATAAGGAACACGATAATGACAGGAATCGTAATCAGGACCGCCGCCGACATGACGACATTGTAATTGACGACATGCGTGCCGTTAAAATAAACGAGCGCCAGCGGAACCGTCATTCGGTCGATATCGTTGAGCACGATCAGCGGCCATAAATAGTTGTTCCAGGCATTCATGAACGTGAAGATGCCGAGCGCCGACAGCATCGGCAAAATCAGCGGCGCAATGATGCGCACCATCAGCTTCAGCTCGCCCGCCCCGTCCAGTCTGGCCGCCTCCAGCAGATCGTGCGGGATCTCCTCGATGAATTGCTTCGCCAGAAATACGCCGTACGAGCTGACCAGATTCGGCAGCACGATCGCTGTCAAACTGTTGATAAGCCCGAGCTTGGCCGTAATCAAATACGTCGGAATCATAATGACTTGAAACGGAATCATCATCGTCGCCAGCACGAGCAGAAACCAAATCCGCTTTCCCCGGAACTGATGCTTGGCGAACACGTAGCCCGCAAGCGCGCTGGTGAACAGCGTAGCCGCCGTGATGATGACCGAAGTAACGGCGCTGTTAAGCAGCCATGTCCCGAACGGGGCGTCCTCCAGCACCGTGCGGTAGCCTTCCAGACTGGGATGCTGCGGCAGGAAGCCGCCGGAATCCGAGATAATATCCATGTTGTCCTTGAAGGAAGACAGCACCATCCACAGATAAGGAATCAGCATCATGCCGGCCGTCAGCACGAGAGCTGCAATGACGGCGGAGTCGATCCAAACATTTTTGCGATGCATAGTATTTAGCCTCCTGTCAATACTCCCACTGCGTACGGCCCCATTTCAGCTGCAGCAGCGTGACTAGCAAGATAATGACCAGGAACAAAGTGGCCAAAGCCGAAGCGTAGCCCATATTCGAGTTGGAGAAGGCCTGATCGTAAATATGCAGCGCCAGCACCCTCGTCTCATTGAACGGCTCGCCTTTGGTCATAATCTGGAACTGCGGGAACGCCTGGAAATAAGAAATGACGGTGGTGATCGTAACGAAAAGCGTCGATCGGCTGAGCAGCGGGAGCGTCACATGCCTGAACAGATACCAGTGATTCGCCCCGTCCAAAATAGCCGCTTCGTAATACATCTCCGGTATCGAATCGAGACCCGCCATGAAAAGCACGATATTGTAGCCGATATCCGCCCACAGCGTCATCAGAATGACCGAAAACAGCGCATAATGCGGGTCGCTCAGCCATTGGACGGGAGCCAGATGGAGCTTGCCCAGCACCATGTTGAACAGCCCGTTCTGGTAGCTGAACATCGTGCTCCAGACGATCGCCGTACCGGCCAGCGGGGCAATCGTCGGCAGGAAAAATACGGTGCGGAACAAATTCTTCAGCCAGCGCACCCGCACCCGCTGAATGGCCATCGCGATCGCCAGCGTTATGACCAGATTCGCGATGACGGTGATGACGACGAATTTGCATGTGATCCACAGCGATTTCAAGGCGACGCCGTCCGTCAATATTCGCATGTAATTCGCCGCGCCGACATATCGGGCGTGATCGCTCATCGGATTGTATTGAAATACGGATAAAACGAGACTCCAGGCAATCGGCAGGAAGGCAAATACGCCGAACAACAGCAGCACAGGCGTTAAAAAAGTGAATACAAACCGCCTTTCGTTCCGGTAACGGACGGATTTCTTTTTTACAGGTTGCATTGGCTTGTTATCGCTCATCACAGTCGCTTCATTCATCCCCTGACACTCCGATCATTTATGGTTGTCCTGACTGTCGTTGATCGCTCTTTCCATCGTTTGGAGGCCGGCCTCCACGCTCTCCTGCCCCGTTGCGATCAATTGGAAATGGTCGTTCACTTGCTTGAAGAAGTAATCGCGGTCCGCTATGGGACCGATCCACTCCCCGTACCGGAGAACCGCAAGCGAGGTTTTCATATACGGATTTTGCCGGACGAATTCGGGGTCCTCGGCTACCTCCTTCTTGGCCGGAACCGTAAAGGTGCCGAGATTCCATGCTTTCAGATGATCCTTCCGCGCCATAAATTGAATGAAATCGAGCGCTTCCGCCTGCGCCTTGCTCTTCTCGGCGACGACGGTTCCCCAGCCGGATTCCGCTGCGAACACCGGCTTCTCCGAGGTGAACGACGGCACGGGCACATAGTCGAAATCCTGAACCTTGTAATTGTCTAAGCCCGCCGCGATCGTCCACGGTCCGCGATAGGTCATGGCGGAGCTGCCGCGGAAGAAATAATCCGAAGTGTCGAGCTGGCCGCCGAAGGCCGTCAAATCCGTCACCCGATCGTCGGCGACAAGCGCCTTCAGCGCCGTCATCGCCTTAACCGCTTCCGGGGTCCGGAAATTCACATGATCGTCCTCTCCCCAGAAGCTGCCCTTCTGCTGCAAAATGAGCGAAAGGAACGTAAAGGTAATATTATCCCCGGATACGAAGTCGAAGCCCTTTACTTTAATGCCTTTGTCATCCCGCACGGTCAGCTTCCTCGCATCTTCGACGAGTTCGTTCCAGGTGGCCGGCGGGCGCTCGATCCCCTTCTCCTTCAGCATCTGCGGGTGGATGAGCATGCCGCCGTTCTCGATGTTGTACTCCATCGGCAATCCGTACAGCTTGCCGCCCATCATATAGCCGCCGAGCGGAGCGTCGTAGTACTCCTTGCGCAGCGCCTCCCCGTTCGGAAGCTCGGCCAGCGCCCCGTTCCGCGAATATTCCGGTACCCAGGTGCCGAACATTTCGGCGATATCGGGAGGCGTTCTGGCCGAGAAGGAAGCTTTCAGCTTCTGATTGTAAATTTCATAGGGAAAAGCCTGGAAGCTGATCTCCACATCGGGATGCTCGCTTTGATATTCTTCAATCAGCTTCTTGTAGGCGTCGACGAAAGCGTCTTCCTGATGCCCCCAAAAAACAAGCTTTACTTTACCTTGCCCAGCGGTTGCATCCGGGTTATTTCCCGACGAACAGCCCGAAATCGCAACGGTTGCGCAAATTACGGAAAATATTGCGGCAAATTTTGAAAAACGCATGATTATTCCTCCTTTCAAGTTGATTTTGCACTTGCTCACCCTGCTCACATGAAAAATATAGCGCATTCAAAAGAAGTCGTCAACGTTTATTTTTCATGTTTTTGCCGCAAATTTTACTGTAATTTTCATCGTTTTTGCACAAAACTCAGTTGACCTTGCGCCTATTTTTACTTAACATAGATGATAGGATTTTGCCGCAAAAATAAGTCTGACATGGTGAAAAGGCAGGTTATAGATATGCCCACATTAAAAGATATCGCCGAGCGTGTCGGCGTCTCCATCTCTACCGTCTCCCGCGTGCTGGCCAACGAGTCCAACCGCGCGGTCAACAACCTTACTAAGCAAAAAATTTGGGACGCCGCACGCGATCTCGGCTATCCTGTCAAGCCGCCGACGCAAGAGCCGCAATCTGCGGCCAAAGGAATCGGCTGCATCGTATCGACGATGCAGGACCGTCATTACCATCCCTACTTTTCGGTTATTTTCGAAGGAATTGACAAGGAGCTGTCCAGGCACGGCTACAAGCTCTCGTTTACCCATACGCTGGAAGATTTGAAACGGCCGGACATTTTCCGTGAAGTGACGGAAGACGCGCAGGTCGAGGGCGTCATTCTCATTGAAGGGATCGACAGCAGCATTTACAGCCATATCAAAAAACATATCAAGCATATTGTCGGTATCGACGTGTCCGACCCGACCATACCTACGATCTCCTACGACCGGGTCGAGGCGGCCCGGTTAGCCGTCGCGCATCTGATCGGGCAGGGCCATCGCGACATTATGTTCATCGGCGGCACCGGATTGTCCGGCGACTTCGACCGCGAGAAGCGGTACCGCGGCTACAAGAGCGCGCTGGAGCAGGCAGGCCTTGCCGTCCGCCCGGAGCATGTGCTGAGCGCCGAGTGGGAGCCGGACAATGCATACCGGCTGATGCTGAAATTTCTCGATCAGCCCGGCGGCCCCCTCCCGACGGCCGTATTTGCGGCCAGCGACATTATGGCTATGGCCGCGATGCGCGCCATCTCGGAGAAAGGCTACCGCATCCCGCAGGATTTCGCCATTGTCGGCTTCGACGATAACGAGCCGTCGCGCTATACGGTGCCGCCGCTGTCGACGATTCATATCCCGACGTTCGAAATCGGAATCGTCGCCGCCAAAACGATGCTGCAGTGCATCGAATCTCCGTACCCGCTGCCCGTCAAAATTTTGCTGCCGTTCGAGCCGATGTTCCGGCAGTCGAGCGACTGGCGCGTACCGCAGCAGCCGTAACCTCCGTCAAGAGACCGGCCTACCCTGCTGTCTTCGCGAAACGAAACCCCGGATAAGCCAAAAGGACCTCGCCTCCGCTTCGTTGCGGATTTGAAGTCCCTTGGCTTTTCTTTATGTCCGAATGTTTTAAGCGTCCTGCAAATTTTGATCGTTTATTTCATCATCGCGATCGCATACAGCTTACATCATGATTTATTCCATCTTTTTTAGTGAAAATATCGATTCGAAATGATAATAAAGCCTTAATCAACACCGACAAAATTGCGTTTTGGTTATAAAAATCATTTTTTTGACGGAAAAAATCATTTTATGATTGATATTTCTAATTATTTCATTTAAACTGTCCTTACATACCCATGTATTCTATAGGAGGTCATCATTCATGAGTTTAACTTATAGCGAAGTTATCCAGCAATATTCCGCTTTACGCGAAACCTACAATTATATGCTGTCCAAGCGCGAAGACATCGTCGCCTTCGTCCGCAAGCAAGCGGTCTCGTCGATTACTTTCGTCGGCTGCGGCTCCAGCTACTGCTTAAGCGAATCCGCCGCTTTCTCCAGCCGTTTGCGTGCAGGACTTCCTGCGAGCGCTTTGGCGGGCGGAGACTTGATGCTCAACCCGCAGCGTTACCGCGCTTTGCTGGAGAACACGCTGCTGATTGCGCCTTCGCGCTCCGGTTCCACCAGCGAGGTCGTCGAAGCCGTCCGCCTCATCCGGACTGAGAAGCATGTTCCGGTTGTAGCGCTATCCTGCGTAACGGATTCCCCGTTGTCGCAAAAAGCCGATTTGTCCCTGGAACTGCCTTGGGCGTTCGATCACAGCGTATGCCAAACCAGAACGGTAACGAATTTGTATGTCGCCAATTTGCTTATCAACGCTTTCATCGGCGGCGACGAGAAGCTGATCGCCGATATTGGGACGGCGATCGAGCAAGGCGAAGCCTACATGAAGCGCGTGGAAAGCGGCATTCGCCAAGCGGCCGACTTCGCATGGACGAACGCGGTAGTGCTTGCTGACGGCGAGCTGCAAGGACTCGCCTCCGAAGGGGCGATCGCATTGACCGAAATCGCCAAAGTACAGGCGCATTCCTTCCACCTGCTGGACGTCCGCCACGGTCCTATGGTAACCGTCGGCGCAGATACGCTCGTAATCGCCGCGCTAACCGGAGACGGCACCGAGCATCAGAGCAACCTTATGCGCGACATTAAAGCGAGAGGCGCCAAAATCATCGCTTTCGCCGACCGCGCCGAAGCGGTGCCGCAGCAATTCGTCGATCTGGCCGTCATTTCCGACAATCAGCTTGACGTCGCGGCGCAAGGCATTCCGTTCATTTTCATCCCGCAAATCGTCGCCTTAAGCAGCGCCGAGCGCCAGGGCATTAACCCGGATCAGCCGGACGGTCTCGTCGCCTGGGTGAAGCTGTAATTCCATTCCCGGACGCGTCTGCGGAAGCAGTTCAAAACCTCCAATCCTGCCGTATCAGGCGAGATTGGAGGTTTTTTTCGCGTTCGCCGAACATTCGCGCTTCGGTATTTCTAGAGAAGACGGCGGTCGAAGCCGCCGGTCAGCCCGCATGCGGCTCATCGGTTTTCGCAACCGCCGTCATGCAGCCGGCAGCCGCTTGGCGATCGAACATCCTTCCGCGCTCCAGCATTTGAATAAACTGCTTCGACGCCGGGGAAAGAAGCTTGTTTTTGAAATACACATAACGGATTCCCCGCTCAAGCTTGACGCCTTGAATCGGAATGGAAGCCAGCAAGCCGCTGCGGATTTCCTGCGCGACGGCGAATTTGGACACGATGGACAACCCCAAACCGTGAATCACCCCCTGCTTGATCGCCTCCAGATTGCTAATTTCCATATCGCTTCGGAACGAAATGCCGTATTCCGCGAACTTGCCTTCCAAATAGGCCCGGGTGGCCGATTTTTTCGGCTTCCACAGCATCGTTTCTCCTCGTAAATCCTCGATGGCGCATGCTCCACTCTCTGCAAAAGCATGATCCGTCTTGGCGATCAGAACAAGCTCGTCCTTGTAGAAAGTGGCCGCCTGCAGCCGCGCATCGTCCAGCGGGATCTGGTCGGAGATCACGAGAAACTCCGCCTTGTTCGACTCCAGCATATCGATGAGCTGCCGGGACGACGTAATATTCATATTGATTCTAATCCCCGGATAAGCTTGATTGAACTCGCCGAGCAAAGCGGGCAAGAGGTATACTCCGACGAAATTGCTTGCTCCGAAAGATAACGTGCCGTGCGTCAAATCATCCAATTGCTGAAGATGATCCCGCGCCGATTGCAGCAAATTGACAATCTGCTCGGCATAAGGCTTAAACAGCTCGCCTTGCTTGGTTAAATACAGCTTTTTGCCGATGCGGTCAAACAGCGGGCTGCCGATGTCGTGCTCCAGCCCTTGAATCTGCATGCTGACGGCCGGCTGCGAGCAATAGAGCAGCTCCGCCGCTTCGGTAAAGCTCAAGCATTCCGACAAGGTCAAAAAGGTTTGCAGCTTCGTTAAATTCATCTCCCGCTCTCTCCCTCCATCCCCTTCAAATAAACCATAAGATCTTCTTATGATTATTCAAATAAAATCAAATTGTATTATCATTTTACGCTGACTATAATGAAAGCGCAACCATAAAACAAGGGAGGAACCAAAGATGACAGAGGAAGTGCAACCGGTGAATAAGGCGGCCGCCGATCCCCCGCCCGTACGGAAAAAAGGGCTGGAAGAGAAGATGAAGAGGTGGGGCATCCCTATCGCCATCATCGTGTTTTTGATTTTGTTTTTCATGCCGGCGCCGGAAGGCTTGAAGCCGGATGCGCAAAAATCGATTGCGATTTTCACGGGAGCGCTTGTGCTGTGGATTACGACCCCTATCCCCATTTACTTGACTTCGCTCCTGTCGATCCTGCTGCTTCCGCTAACCGGAGCGGTGAAGGATCAGGAAGCGGCATTCGGCACGCTCGGCTTTGACGTCATATGGCTTATGGTGTCCGCCTTCGTCCTCACTTCCGCTATTATGAAGTCGAACCTCGGCCGCCGCTTCGCGCTGTGGATGGTGACGAAATTCGGCAAGACGCCGGTGCGAACGCTGCTCGTGCTGGTGCTGATCAATTTCATCCTGGCCTTCTTCGTCCCTTCCACGACGGCGAGAGCTACGCTGATGGTGCCGATTTGCCTCATCCTGCTCGATATTTACAAATCGATTCCCGGCAAAGGCAACCTAGGGAAAGTTATGCTGCTGCAGGGCGTGCAGGCGGATGCGATCGCCACCTCGGGCGTGATGACCGCCACGGCGGGCAACATTATTGCGGTCGGGTTCATCAACGACCAAGCGGGCGGCCACATCGGTTACATGGACTGGCTGCTGGCTTCCATGCCGACGGCAATTATTACGATGCTGATCACGTTCTTCATCGGGCTCAAGCTGTTCTCGATCAAAGGCGAATCGGCTTTCGAACACGCGACCGACACGTTGAAGGAAGAATTGAAAAAACTCGGGCCCTTTTCCTTGAACGAGAAAAAAGCGACGCTGATTTTCGCGCTTACCGTCATTCTGTGGGCTACGGGCGATTACCAGAAAGGCTGGTTCGGCTTTGAAATCAGCACCGAGCAGACCGCCGTTCTCGCCGCCCTGCTCTGCCTGCTCCCCCGGATCGGACTGCTGACCTGGAAGGAAGCGAATATCAAGTGGGATCTGATGATTTTCGCCGCAGGGGCTTATGCCGTCGGCAATGCGCTGGATAAATCCAAAGGCGCGGAATGGATGATCAAGAAGGTGATCGCCGGGCTGGGCCTGGAGCATATGAGCCACGCCTTAGTCTATGTGCTTGTCGTTTTTCTCAGCATGTACAGCCACCTGATCTTTACGAGCAAGACGGTTCGGGTCACGATTCTCATCCCGGCGTTTATTGCGCTCGCCAAATCGCTCGGCATGGACCCCGTCGCCCTCGCGCTCGCATCGGCGATGACGCTGACGTATACGATCACGCTGCCGCCGCATTCCAAAGTCAATACGATTTATTTTGCAACCGGCTATTTCACTGTGTTGGATCAGGTCAAATATGCCATTGTGACTTGTTTTATCGGCGCCGCCGTCATCAGCCTGTCTTTGTTTACATGGTTCAAAATACTCGGATTATAACGCATACTGGAGGACATTACATTGCGCAGAAAAGTTATCGTCGCTATCGCAGACGGGCTGGGAGACCGCCCGCATCCGCTTCTTCATGATAAGACGCCGCTGGAGTCGGCAAGCCGCCATCATTTGGACCGGCTTGCCATGCAGGGCATTACCGGTATGATCGATTTGATCGGCCCCGGCATTCCGGTAGGAACGGATATGGGCCATCTCATCTTGTTCGGCTATCAGCCGGAGCATTACCCCGGACGCGGGCCGATAGAGGCGCTCGGCGTCGGGATGACGGTGGAGCCCGGCGACGTCGTGCTTCGCTGCAATTTCGCTACCGTAGACGACGAAGGGATCGTCCTGGACCGGCGGGCCGGCCGCATCCGGCAGGGCACTGCGGAAATCGCCGAAGCGCTGAACGGCATGACGCTCGAAGACGGCGTTCGCGTCTATATGCGAGCGGCCACCGAGCACCGGGCCGTCCTGATCGTTCGCGGCAGCGGATTGAGCGACCGGATCAGCGACTCGGACCCTCATGCGCCTAACGACGGGCATCCGTATCATGAAGTCCATGCGCTCGATGCGTCGGAGGAAGCACGCCGAACGGCCCGCTGCTTGAACCTCTTTTTACAGAAATCGCATGAGCTGCTCAGGTCGCATCCCGTCAATGAAGAACGCATCCGGCGCGGACTGCTGCCCGCCAACTTCATCTTGACGCGCGGAGCCGGACAGGCCGCGCATCTGGAGCCGATAACGCGCCTTCGGGGTATAACGGGCAGCTGCATCGCCGGCGAGAGCACCGTGCTGGGAGTCGCCCGGCTAGCCGGGTTCGAAGCTCTCACCCATACCGCTATGACCGGGAACCTCGACACCGATATCCGGCTCAAAGCGCAGTGGGCCCTTGAGCAAATCGCAGCGAAGGATATGGTGTACGTTCATATGAAGGCGCCGGATTTAAAAGGGCATGACAATGATCCGCGCGGCAAAGTGCAGGCGATCGAGCGGTTCGACGAAATGGTCGGCCTGATCGCCGACCAGCTGCCGGAAGACACTTATTTGGCGGTTGCAGCGGATCACTCCACTCCTTGCGAAGTCGGAGAGCACACCGGCGATCCCGTGCCCGTGCTCATCTATGGACCCAGCCTGCGCAGAGACCGGGTATTCCAGTTTACCGAGCTCGACTGCGTATACGGCGGACTCGGCCGTCTCACCGGACATCAATTCGTAACGACGCTGCACGGCTTGATGGGCTGCGTCCGGAAACAAGGCTCCTAAATCCGCCTCGAGCTCTCCATGAAATCACCTCGGAAAGCGAATGCGAAAAAAGGATGAACGCTGTCCCAGCGCTCATCCTTTGCTTTGTTTCGGTAGTGCTCGTCGTCATGACTATTCGTCGCTAAATTCAATATCGTTAAAATCGGCTATGTACTCCAGCTTATGATCGGAACGGTTCACCGCTGCGGCAAACAGCTCCTTATATGGCGTATCGGTTACGGCGATTCGGTTATCTCTTCGCTTCCACTGCTCCAGCACTTCTTGCGAAATCTCGAACGGCAGCAGCGGCTTGACGGAACGTTTGCTGTGAACCACGATATACTTCTGATTATCCATGGCCACAACCACGTTGTTCTTGTAAACCATCTGCAAATGCTTTTCCTTCTCTGTCTGGTGTGCGCTCATATGTTCCCCTCCGAATCGTATTATATTACATTCTATGGAATGAAACAATGAGAATAAAGTCATAAATGTCCATTTTTCAAACTGCTTCCATATCGGTGCGAGCCTGCAAACCCGCGGCTGCCGCGCATTCCGGCTCATTTTGCGGTTATTGCAGCTGCAACCCCATTCGCGATTTTATGGCCAGAATGACGTCCTTTTGCTCCTGAATTGCCCTCTTGTAATGATCCAGCTGCTTTACGTAAACGGCATATTCCTCTTCGGCTTCCTTCAAAGCCTGCTCCGCTTCGGCCAGTTTGATGCTTAATTGCTCTCTCGCCGCTTCATCGTCCATCCCGTTCGTCTCCTCTATGTGGTAAAAAAAGACCATCGAGCGATTCCCGACAGTCTTCTTCGCCTATTTTGTTTCAAGCAGCCCCAAAGCGGCGGCAGTATGTCTCCAGTTCGTCCATAACGACCGTGTATAAGACCAGTTCATTCACAACGGATTGCGTCGAACCGGGAAGTCGGCCGAATTTGGACAACAGCCCTGCAAGACCCGTATCGCCCGCAGGGACCCAGAACTGCACCTGCACTGCCTCCGGGTTATCGGAACGAATCAGACGGAGCAGCTCCTGCAAGCCTCGCAGGAACAGCGTCGTTCCCCGATAAGCTTTGTCAATAAAAGCGACCTCGATCTGGCATATATGGCGATCCTCGTACTGATTTGCGCCGGTGCCGTAGACAAAGCCTGCCGCTCCCGCCAATTCGTAAGGCTCTTCATTCCATATGAGCATAGCCTTACCGAAAATAAGCGGGCTTCCCAGGAAGCCCAGCTTGACTGCAAAAGAATACGGCAGGTTCAATTCATCATGCCGCTGCAGCAAATATTTGACATACGCTTCAAAGTCCATTTCAAGCAAGCAAGGACGAAATACGTATGACATTATTTGGATGCCGGTTGCGCTCTCAGCGTGTCGTTGATGATGACGAGCTTTCCAAAGCCGCTGCCTTTTTTAACGTCTTTATTGCCAAACCCTACTGGTGGAAACATGAGGGATTCGCCTCCTTCTTTTCATAATAAAATTCGCTGTCTCTAAAATGTATTATACCTTGTCGAACTTTTTTAGAATAGCCATTATTTTGTTAACTTTCACACAAAAGACAATTTCTGGCCCGAGAGCCCCCTCGCGCGTATAACTCATTTCGCTAAACTTGGAGTATAATCGGCATAAATAGCCGTTTTCTTGCAAAGCGGCTAATCGAAGCTCCTCCACTTCAGGATGTTCATTGACGATTTCGTTTACCCAAAACCGCAGTCCCTGCACAAAAAGCTTCGTCTTCCGGTGAGCCCGGTCGGCGATCGCCATATCGGCAAATGCGACCTCTTTGTCCTTGAACTCTTTCTCCGGCGTCCCGTGGTAATAGGCCAACACGCCGATGACTCGCCCGCCGACATCCCTTACCTGAATCAAATGGCCTTGCGACGTATAGGAATACAATAAACCGATGGCATCGACAACCGTAAACGAACGATGAAAATCATGCCGGTTTTCCAGCATAAATAAACTGGCTCGGGCAAAATCTTCATCTGTCGTACAACGCATACACTCTATCTTCATCGCGCTCCCCCTTTCATAAGTTCGACTCCTACATGCGCTGCTGCAGCGTATCCTCCAGTGTTCTCCGAATTTGCGGGTACTCCGCCGTCAGCTGCAAGAAGGCCTCGCGCCTCACGGACAGCAGAACCGCCGGACCGAGCGCGCGGACTGTAGCATTGCGGGGAATGTCCTTCAAAAGCGCAATTTCGCCAAAATGATCCCCGTCCTGCAAAACAGCTACCCGCTTCTCTCCCGCTTCAGGCGTATACTTCAAAATTTCTACTTTGCCGCGGACCAGAATATAGCATTTGCCGCCCTCGTCTCCCTGGCGCACGATCACTTCGCCCTCTTTGCAAGTTTCGGTTGCGAATAAACCGGCGATATTCTCAAGCAGCGCCGCTTCGATTCCTTGGAAGAAGGGAAGCTTCGCCAGACGCTCGACATCGACCGTGGCGCGGCGTCCGTCTTCGGACAAGTGGAATCCGTGCTGCTTCTCCCACAGGCTCTTGTAGAGCCCTTGAAGCTGCAGCAGCTCCGGATGGGCGCCGGACTCGACGATGCGGCCGTCCTGAAACACGTAGATCGTATCCGCGTCTACGACAGAGGCCAGCCGGTGAGTTACCGATACGATCGTCCGATGTCCGCGAATGCGCCGCAGCAATTGATTAATATCCGCCTCCGTAGCCGGGTCCAACGCCGAGGTCACTTCATCGAGCAGCAGCAGCTGCGGTCTTCTCAGCAGCGCTCTGGCAATGGCGATACGCTGCCGCTCGCCGCCCGACAACGAACCCCCTTCATGGTGAATCCAGGTGTCATAGCCTTCGGGCCAGCCTGCGATGATGTCGTGGATTCTAGCCTGCTTCGCCGCCTCTATCATATCCGCCTCGGTCACGCCTTTATTGTCCAGCAGCAAATTGTCGCGGATTGTCGCATGGAAGAGAAACGTCTCCTGCGTAACGAGCGTCGCAAGCGACCTCAGCGAAAACTCGCTGACCGTGCGCAGATCATGCTCACCGATCGCCACGATCCCGTCTTTCGGATCATAGAAACGGGATAGCAGCTGCAGCGCCGTACTTTTGCCCGACCCGCTGGGTCCTACGAAGGCGACGTACGTGCCCGGCTTGATATGCAGGCTGACGTCTTTTAACTGCAAGTTATCCTCGGTGTAACCGAAGCTGACCCGTTCCATCCGAATCCCGGCAAATGTTGCAGGAAGCTCCGCAGGCTGCGCGGCCTCCGGCACGTCGGGCTGCTGCTCGAGGATTTCCCCTATCCGGCGGAAGCTGATACGCGAATCAATCAGGTTCGGGAGCAGAAACGACACATTGGAGCCTGCCTGTCCTACGCTCATAAACAAGGTAAAGAAAGCCATAAACCCGCCCACCGACATCTCGTCATGGAAAATCAGGTAACCGCCGAAGCCGATCATAATTCCGTTCAAAATCAGCAACGTGGTTAGCGGCAGCCGCTCCATCAAGGAATTGGTCATATGCATTTTAAATCCCAAAGAAAACAGATTATGAATTTGCTCTCGGGCAAGCTCCCGGAAGCGCTGCTGCTGATGCAATCCTTTAATCGTCTTATGTCCTTTCGCCATCTCGTCGATCGTGTTGGAAAACCGCTCTTGAGCCTCCTTGTAGCCGGAGTGTACGGCTTCGGCTCTCCCTTGCAGCAGTCTGGGGCCCGCGAACATAAGAGCCGATCCGGCCAGCACGGCCAAGGTGAGCTTCCATTCGATCGAAAACAACATAAAAAGGCCCAGCAAAATGCTCAAAGCTTCCTTCAAAAAAAAAGGCAGCGAAATACGGATAACCCTCTCTATCGAAGCCATGTCTTCCGCGAAACGCGTAACCAGATCACCGACTCTATACCGCTGATAAAACGGCAGCGACTGCTTCTGCAAATGTGCGAACAACTCGTTTCTCAGCTGCCGGATTCCTTCGCCGCTGACCCTCCCGAGCGAATAATCTCCGCAGGCGCTTGCGGCAATATTGAGCAGTCCCCCGCCGAGCAAAATGCTCAAAATGACGATGAACACTTGAAAATTTTTCGGAGCAAAAGCCTCGTCCACCAAATATTTGAGACTCAACGGGGCCGCCACCGCATACGCCACTTCAAAAAAAATACTGAACAAAAAAACGCCGCACAACAGCTTGTAGACAGTAAAGTAGCGCAGCAAAGCCTTAAAAAAATTCACCTGAATCTCCGCCTCCCAGTATCAATAGATTACCGCAGTTTCTCAAGACTGTAAACGGTAACCAACGCCGGTTCGGCTAAGACGAAAAAGCCGTATCAAAGCGGAATTCAGGCGGCCATGCTGTCAGCAAGGAATAAGTATTGAACGGGCCAATCAGCATGATGCCAGACTTGGTGCTGACCCGCACGAGCGGGGGATGGCAAGGCGCCGCTTACATCGTTAATGGCAGTAAGACGAAGACCCCCGGCTTATCGCTGAGATGCCCACAGTCGCTAGATATGCGCCAACCATTGGAGGTGCACTTCACAATCGGACCGGGGGTTTTGTCATGAACGGCATTGCAGCTCCTCGTACGTCCGCCATAGTTTTTTCCACTTTCCGGGAACACTCTCGCTTCGGCTCGTATAAACGGCTTGCAAATAAGGGGATATAGGCGCCGCTTCCTTTTCCACCAGTACCTCCAGGATGTCGGAAGGCTTGCCCGGCACCAGCGAATCGTCCGTAAGCCCAAACCGTTCCAGCGGCAGAAACATCGCAGCGCTTTTCTTATAGAAGCACCGGTTCGGATAACGCGGAGAACTGCCGGAATCGTACTTGGACAATTTGATACGATCGTAGAAGTCGGTTAAGAACGCTCCCGCATCCAGGCGAAGGACGGCAAACTCTGTAGCGGGCTCCCTTCTTGTATAAGTGTCCATCATCTTTCGACAAGCTTGCAGCGTCGGCCAAAAAAACACATGCCGGTTCAGGATATCGCGAAATTGCTCCTGCGTCACGTCCGAGTCCAGCATCGCATCGGCGATTTTCAAATGAGGGTTGATCGTCATTTCATAGTTCCCGCACATTATTTTTTGCGCGGTCAAGCGGCGCTCCCGATCCGGCGAAGAGCAGATGCCGCGGCTGGACAGCAAAGCGTCGAAATGCGCAATAGCAGGCAAATTTGCCGTTCTTGTAAAATGGTACAAGGAGCTCCGGTTAGGCGATGCGGTAATCCTATGTACATCTCCTTCATGAGTCCCGCTCCTTCCGGGAAAACCGGCCGCTTGACAAACGGTTTGTCCCGTTACAAAATTTCACCGAGGGAACGAACAGCTTCTCTCATAGCTCATTATGCCATGTTCATCCTCCCTCCATAAGCGGTTTACCCGTGAACAGATCAAAAAATTATCAGAATATTCACATTTTTATTATTGACTTGAAAATGCTTACAGATTTACTATTTTACCCATAAAGAGAAACGACCATTTAAAGGGAGTGGATGTTATGAATGCCCCTATTGTCGATCGTTCCAACGCTTGCTATGAGGACTATATCCGATTCAGTAAACGTACCAAGTACGAGCTGGCCGCTCTCCAAAAAAGCTACTATGCGGAACTGCACTCCCTGCGCGAAGAATTGGACATATTGCTGCTTGAGCTCCAGAACATTCATTCCAGATTAAACCGGCCCTATATGCAGACAGCCTAGAAGAGTGGCGATATATTCGTGGCCGGTCCTTCCGCTCGTTTTACGCAAGCTTCTTCCGGAACGAGTTATGCATATTTATCCAGCAGCAGTGGCACAATAGGCTATGCATCGACGAGGAAGGAGCTGCCCTTGGCTATGAACGAAGACGAGAAAGATCTTTTTAACGAAACATCGTATACCGTTGCCGGGATCAATACGCCGGCGGATCAGGAAAACTGCACGGCGACCGATATGCTCAGCGACGCGGTTGCCGAGATGATGAACAGAATCGAAGAAGATTTTATAGGAGAACCCGAGCAAAAGTCCAAATAATTGGCTGACTGCTTAAAGCGGAACCGCAGACGAACGGCTTAACGGCGCGTCGTTTGTGGTTTCTTCCGGTTAAACGGAACCAATCCCCCAAAAGTGACGTGATGCTCTGAAGCTTATTCCGTCCGCATCCAGCCTAAGCTGGATCGGCGTCTAACCATTCCTCAGGGATCGTTTTATGGGTAGACTTTCCTTTCGGGGGAGCCCACGGATATCCGCAGGATATGGCTGCGCATCATTTCCTAAACAACAAAAAAACGGATGCGCAGCGCCCTTAATAAAGTCGCAGTCCGCGGTCATCCGTCCGCTGTAATGTAATTTACTCTATTTCCGTTACGTAGACAGGTCTGTTCTCGCTCATCGAACGATACGCCGCAAACACGGTGCGTAGCGTGATCAAATTATCCGCTATGCTGTTCTCCGGTTCGCGGTCCTCCTCAATCGCCCGCATCAATTCTCCCATCGTTCCCATGAAAGCATGGGGGAACCAACGCCCTTCCAGCTTCGGCGCATACAGAGTGCCGGGTTCAAGCAAGTTGCTGTACAGGCTGATCGTATCCTCTCGCCCTTCCGGATAATTATACAGCGCTCCGTTTGTACCTTTGACTACCCCTTCGGTGCCTTCGAACCGGAACGTCGCATACCAATCCTCCTGCGGCATCCGATTGTTATGATTGTCATGGACGAGCGCTCGAACGTCTCCCGGATATTTGATATGGATCATCGTCCTTGTTTCGCCGGCATAAGGCTGATTTGGAATTTTGGCGCCGTCCGCATATACGTATTCCGGTTGAAGCCCCAGCACATAACGAATCGAGTCCAGATAATGAATGCTGTGGTACATAACCTCCAGCGTCGATATTTGCGTCAACCACGGCCAGTTTTCCCACGGAGTATGCACATTGACTTGAACGGTGCCCTGCAGCAGTTGTCCCAGCCAACCGCGCGCCGCGATACTGCGGCTTGCCTGTATGCCCGGCGACCAGCGCATCTGCTGATTGACCGCCGCTTTGATTCCCGCCGCCGCGCAAGCGTCGACAAGCGCCCGCGCTTGCCCGAACGTCTCTGCGAGCGGCTTTTGGCACAGCAGATGCTTGCCGTAAGACGCCGCCTTGAGCGCAATGTCAGGCTGGTGCTTGGCCGGAACGGCTATATCGACAATCTGAATTTGCGGATCGGCCAGCATCGCTTCCAGCGTTGCAAATACTTTCATCCCCGGATACCGATTCGCCAGTTCCTCGGCTTTGGCCTGATTCATATCATAAATGCCCGCTACCTGAAACCCAGCCATCCGATAGGCCGGCAAGTGAGCTTGGGCGACGATTTCTCCTGCCCCGACAATCCCGATCGGTCTCGATCGGTCTATCGGCAGCTTCGGCCTGTAATCCACTTGAAGCGAGCCTGCCCGCTGCGGCTCCATAACCATATGAAATCCTCCTCTTCTTTATATATGAGTCTGTCCGATGAACCGCGTAGAAGGTATATATGCAAAATGACAGTGATCATGCGGCGTTAGCGGCAACAGCACCTGACAAGCGGTGGAATGCGGCGGCGCGCATACGTTTATACTTCCTCCGAGTGCTGTAGTCCCCGGATTTCTTGCTTGCATAGTCAGGCCCTTGAGTAGGTTAAAATCCTGCTTGCCGGCTCACGCGCGCCTATGCGCCAAAATGTCGTCAATCTGCTTCGCCGCTTGATCCAGCGCCGATGCGACATCCTTCTTCAGACGAAGCGCGTCGTTCACCATATGGGACAGCACTTCGTTCATCGCCGGATACTCGGGAATCGGCGGCGGACTGTTCACCTGTTGATGAACCCGTTCGATATGCTCGTAATACGGAAACTGCCGGCGCACCTCCTCGTCCCTCCAGGTCGACAATCTCGTCCCGTTGCCGCCGCATAGCGAAGTGGCTTTATCCATCTCCGCCGACGCCGTCTCCTTAATGAACCGGTATGCCGCCTCCGGGTTTCGGCTGCCGGCGGCAATGCCGAGAATCCAGTAAATATTGAGCGACATATGCCGCCCTTGCGGCCCGTCCCCCTTCGGAATAAGGCCTGTGCGGACTTTGCCGGTAATTTTCGACATGTGCGGCATATCCGCCACGGCCGCGAAGCCGGCCCAGTTCCACATCATCGCTGCGCCGCCTTGGGCGAAATAATCCCCGCTGCGGACGCTATCCATCTCCAGCGCCTCGGGCGGGACGACCCGATGCTTATGGATCAGGTCGACAAGAAACTGCAGCGCTTCGCGTCCGGCCTCATGCTGGAACGCAGCCTTTCCGTCCGGCGTTAACAAATGGCCGCCTCGGCTCCATAGATGAATCAGGAAATCGTACACGTTGTTGTGGCCGTCCGGGAACGACGCGGTCACAGCCCCGTACATTCCCTGTTCCGGGCGGGTAAAAAATTTCGCCACATCCACAAACTGCTTCCATGTCGCCGGAACATCCAGCGGATAACCGTATTCCCGGGCAAACGCGAGCCGCTCTTCGCCGTCCGTAAACAAATCGCTGCGGTAAATGAACATCTCCGGACCGTCATGATAGGCGATGCCGTAGATGCGGCCGTCTTCTCCCGTCTGCAAACCGCGCATGCTAGGAGCCCATGCATCTGGCCAGCCCTCCGGCGGATCTTCCTGCAAAAACCGGTCAAGCGGCAGCAAGAGCCCCTCCCGGATCGCTTCGGGCAGCCAGTCCGTAACGCATAGAAATAAATCATGAGCTCCGCTTAGCGCTTCCCGAGAAGTGACCATCCGGTCGTACAGCTTGTGAATTTCTTCGAACTCGCGCTCTACCCTCCAGCCGGAAAGCTTCTCGAAATGCTCCGCCTGAACGCCGAACGAAGCTTCAAAGCCCGCAAATTCCCGCGATATAAGCCGCAATTTCCGTACGTTCCGGTTATTCGTATCCGATGAATTCAAGCCGTCCGCCTCCTATTCGCTCCGTTTTTTTACCATTAACAGATGGTCGCAGACGAGCACGGTTTCTCCATGCTGGTTCGTCGCTTCGCAGCGCTCGCTTACAATCCCGTAATCGGGACGTTTATGGTGATCCTTCTTCTCATGGATCGTGACGCGCACACGAATCGTATCGCCGATAAACACCGGTTTGACGAACCTGAGCCGATCGTAGCCGTAAGAAAACGCCTCGGGATTTACCTCCGTCGCGGTCATCCCGACGGCGACGCTGAAAATAAGCGTGCCGTGGGCGATCCGCTGCCCGAAATCCTGCTGCTTGCACCACTCCGCATCCATATGATGCGGGTAAAAGTCTCCGGTCTGTCCGGCATGCATAACAATGTCCGTCTCGGTGATCGTTCTGCCGAACGACTCCCGGAAGGCACCGAGCTCATATTCCTCGTAATACTGCGAACGGATCATCCCGGCATCACCTCCTCTTTAATTTGCGCGGTATGCTCGCCGATTTTCGGCGCTCCGACGGGAGAGAACAGCAATTGACCGTCGATGCGGATCGGACAGCGGGTCGTCGTCAGCTTAGCCCCGTTCCCGTTCACCGTCTGCTGGGTCATGTTCAACTCGCGGAAAGCGTCATGGGAGAGAAGCCGCTCCCAGTTCAGCACGTCCGCGCACCAATAATCCGCCGGCTCCAGCCGGGCTATCCAATAAGAAGTGGTATTCGAGTGCAAATGGCGCTTCAAGATCGTTTTGATCTCGTCGCGATGCGTGAACCAGGTGGAAGGCTCATGGAACGCGTTCAGTTCATCGCAATCGAGCAGTTGTCCAAGCTGTACGACCGAGCCCATGGCGAGCGCCAAATAACCGTCGGCCGTTTCGTAAATGCCGTAAGGAGCTCCCAAATAAGCATTCGCATTGTTCACGGCGCTCCGTTCCGGCAGCTTGCCTCCGTCGTTCATATGCGTCGTCAGCACCTCGAATTGAACATCCAGAATCGATTCCAGCAGACTGACCTCCACGTATCCTCCCTTCCCGGTGACCGACCGCCTGACAAGACAAGCGAGAATCCCCTGCACAAGGTGGGCCCCGGCGAACATATCGGCTACGGACAGTCCGAACGGCACGGGCGGCTGATCCGCGTTCCCGTTCAGCCAGGCAAGACCGGAGAGCGATTGTACCAGCAAATCTTGTCCGGGCTTGCCGCTCCACGGCCCCGTTTTGCCGTAGCCGGTAATTTCCCCGTAGACCAGCCTTGGATTCCATTCCTTAACCGCATCGTAATGCAAACCGATTCGTTCGATAACGCCGGGGCGAAAGTTTTGAATCATCACGTCCGCCTTCTCGATCAGTGCACGGATGAGCTTCAAATCCTCAGGGTCCTTCAAATTGGCCGAGACGCTCTCTTTGTTGCGGTTGATAGAATGAAACAACGTGCTGTCCCCGTCCAGCTCCAGATTGGAGACGTATAGTCTCCGGCACAAATCTCCCCCGTCGGGCCGCTCCACCTTAATGACTCTAGCTCCCAGATCGGCAAGCCGCAGCGCTGCGGACGGACCCGACAGAAATTGCGCAAAATCGAGCACCAGCAAGCCTTCCAATGGTTTATATCCGGTCGTCGTCATGCCTGCTTCTCCTTTGATATGATCAATGATTCACGGTACAGCACGTTCAACCGCTCCAGGATGCGGCCGGCATTGCCTCCGTGCATCATATATTCGCGCACGCAATCGCCCGCATGGTCCTGAAAATGCAAATAGCCGTTATAGCGCGGTCTCATATAAGCCCGGTCGAGAGCAGGCAGCGTCCCGGCAAAATAACGGCTGCTGACGCGGTTGGTTTCTTCATCCGTCCATGCTCCCCTATGTCCGGGCTGACCGCCGCTCATCGTATACAGCGTCCGCTGCACTTCGGGGGACGCTGCATACTGCGCATAGCGCACGGCTTCCTCCTTATGGGCGCAGAAGGCCGACACGGCTAGTCCCGTTCCCCCCAGCGTCGTTCGCAGCGGTCCGGTTGCGCCGAAGGAAACGACATCCCCAAAACTAAGCGTCTTGGTCGAATAGCCCTCGCGCGCATAATTGGAATATCCGTAAGCGAACGGACAGTAACCGATCTCATCGATCCGGCTCATCGCTTCGTATACGGCGATCGGGTTCATCCCGAAGATGTCGCTGCGGCAGTAAGCCGCGAGCTCGCGCAGGCTGTCCAGCGCAGCTTGCCCGATCTCCGCCGACACTACGATCTCATCGCTGCGGAACGGCTCTTCGCCGTGCGCCAGGCACAGCGTATAGAAATTCATCAGACTATCGATGGCAATCGCCGGGAAAGCGACCATGTTCTTGCGGGCGAGCCGCAATAGGCTATCCCAATCCTGCGGAACCGTCTCCCCCTCCCGTTTCAACACGTCCTCCCGCCAGGAAGCTACGGGCGCGGCAGCATCGATAGCCAAAGCCGTTTGACTTCCGTCGAACTCGTAGCTCTTATGGGATACGCCGACGGAATGGGCGGCTTGGTCTTGCAAATAGTCTCCGTTTATATATTCGTTAAGCGGAAGAAGCACCTTCGAACGGGCCGCGTATCCCGCCCAAGGATGATCGATTACAAGCAGATCGTATTGCTCGACTAGCTTCTCGATCGGCGCGTCGGCAAACTCCTGAAGCGACCGCTTCTCCCAGCGGATATCGACGTCCGGATTCAGTTCGGCAAACCGCTGCGAAGTGGCGGCCATCGGCACGAAGCCCCGCGTATGATTCCATGTAATCCCTCGAAGAACAATACTCATTACAGTCCCCCCGTACATCAAGTCAGCTTCGTTATTAAAAGACCCATATAAGGCTTGCCCGGCAGTTCCACCCGGCATGATCCTGTGAACGTTCCGTCAAGCGGAACAGATTCCATAGTCCACGTATCCAGCAGTTGAATGCTGAATTGCGCGTCATCTGGAAGATCCACCACCCGGTAAGCCGGACGGTGAATACCGAAATATTGCAAATAATATTCGCCGGCAATGCCGATGGTGGGCACATCTCTTACAGGCAGAGGCTTCAAGCCCGGCGGCGCTTGCTCCAGTACGCTGCGCAAATATTGAATGCGCGGCCCGCTGTCTCCGTACAGCCTCCCGCCTTTGGCCCACCAGATTTCATCCTCGGGATGGACGAAGGTTTCCCCATGGGAGACATACCCGCCTCGGGTAACGCCGTCCCAAAAGCGTCGTACCATCTCCTCGCCCGTCAAATTGCCCCAGCGCTGCGGAATATTGCCCTCATAGCCGCATTCGTCGATGACGACCGGCTTGCGGTACAGCTTCTGCCACTCATGCGCCAAACTCACATCCCAATGCTGGATGCTGCAATGAGTGACCCAAGGCTTGCCATGATCGTACATGACAATGCTCGCCGGATCGTACATCCGGGTTCCATTATGAATCGAACGCAAATGATCGTAAGGGTCTTCGGTCTGCACGATGCGGAATAACCGGTCCCAATCTGACGGTGCCTTCGCTTTCATAAAATCGTATTCATTGGCCAGCGACCACCACACATTGCAATAAGGAGACAAGCGGGCTATCGCATATTGCAAATATAGCTCGTCGGCATGGGGAGGCATTGCATCGAACCCCCATCGCCCTTTGTCATACGGATGAAAAAGGATCAAGTCCGCTTCGATGCCAAGCTGCTGTAATTTCACAATACGCTTCTCCAGCCGCCGAAAGAACAATGGGTTGAATCTAGTAAAATCAAATCCGTCTCGCGGGTTGCCCTCAAAGGGAAAGAGCTCGGGTTCCGTGCCGTTGAAGCTGTAATTTTTCGGAAAGACGCACATGCGGATTTTGTTAAACGGCGATTGCGACAACGTGTGCAGCGTCTCTTCCTGGAGACGGTCTTCTTGATGGGTCCAGGCGTAGCACGTTGTTCCGAACGGATAATACGCGGTGCCGTCCTCGTAGGCAAAATGATATTCATCGCGAACCCGGACAGGTCCGCGGCTCCCAGGGGCGGGCTTCGAACAGCGGAAG
This sequence comes from Paenibacillus doosanensis, assembly GCF_025060755.1. Classification (GTDB taxonomy): domain Bacteria; phylum Bacillota; class Bacilli; order Paenibacillales; family NBRC-103111; genus Paenibacillus_S; species Paenibacillus_S doosanensis. Next base: position 123,893 of record NZ_JANYUY010000005.1, on the reverse strand, counting down.
CTCCCCTCGATTCCCGCAAGCTCGGGAATGTTGCTGGACGTTATATAAGACCAATCCCCTAATGCATCAGGCATGCAGCGAACGCGATACATTCCGTCGCCGTCATAGAAGCCTCTCGTCCGCAGCGTCCGGTTTCCATGACGAAAAATCGCCTCCAACCGGATGTCCCTATACGGATTTCCCGCCGCCGGGCCTTTCAGCGCCAAATCAAAAATCCCCCAGCAAGGCACGCTCGAACCGGACTCCCTCGCCCCCCTGTTAATCAAGTTCATCACTCCCCTTGACGAATTGTTGCGGCATGTAAACAAACTAAATCTCTACTGGAAATTTAGTTCACAGCGTAAAAAAGTAATCGTTTTCGTCGATTCCCACCCATATTATACCTGACCTACCAGTTTGTCAATTAGGCATTTCCACCCGATAACACGTGAATTCGATCCATTTTCCGGTTCAACTAAACCGTTTTAGTTCGTTTACTTTATTTGTTGTTTATACATTGGCAATTTAGTATAATGTTTAGTGACATTCTTCCATAAAAATACGGCAAATTACAAGGTATAACCAAAGGAGTGCATGTTGATTGAAAATGGACGATATCGCCAGATTAGCTAACGTATCCAAGTCAGCCGTATCTTTGGCGTTGAACGGCAAGCCGGGAATCAGCATGGAGACCCGGATGAAAATAATCAATATTGCCAAGGAAAGCGGGTATACCCCGCGCGCACAGACGCGAACAGAAAAAACAAGTGGCTCTTCAAACATACTTCGCTTTGTGGCATGCACCCATTCCGGAATCGTGCTGGAACATTATGCCCAGCAGCCTTTTTTCATGGAGCTTATTCATTGCTTTGAGGAGCAGTGCCGCTCCAACGGATATTCCCTGTTCTTTTCTTCCGTGCCTTCAGACCAGTTGGAACAGCAGATCGGCCAGTTGGAAACGGAGAACGAATCCAGCGGCATCATTCTTCTCGGAACGAACCTGTCCAAGGAACAAATCAGACTGATCAGCGGCAAGCAGCCGAATCTGGTAGTGCTGGACACTTGTTATGAAACGGAACAGGCCAATTTTGTCGTAATGAACAATAGGATGGGGGCCTATCAAGGAGCTAAGCATCTGTTAGACTCAGGCCATCGTCGGATCGGCTATGTGCAATCCCAGTATCGAATGTACAACTTTGATATGCGAAGACAAGGCTTCCTCGCTTGCCTGGAAGAGCACGGAGTTGCGTTTGACGAACGCGATGCGTTCACCGCTTCCCCCACCGTTGTAGCCGCCTACCCGGACTTGGTCGAGCTATTCCGCCGGCGCAGCGGCGATCTCCCTACCGCCCTGTTCTGCGAATGCGATTATATCGCCATTAGCGTGATTAAATCGCTGACCGAAGCAGGTCTTCGCGTACCCGACGACGTGTCGGTCGTCGGCTTCGATAATATTCATGAAGCGGTCGTTATATCGCCCGAGCTGACAACGATTCACGTTGAGAAAGAAACGATTGCGGAATTGGCCGTACGCAAACTGATGGGCATGATCGAACATAACGATCAGGTCACGGTAAAAACGATGGTGGACACGCACCTGGTCATCCGCAAATCATCCCGTCCGCTTCTTGAGCAAGTCAGCCAGATGTAAAGCGGGACTGGCTGTGCGGTCAAAGCCGCATGTATGCGGTAAATTCGAACGAAGACGCCTGAGAGCGGCAAAAGACCCCTGTCCTATGATGAACGGCGCGTTCCTTGCGAACCCGTTCCATCAGTTGCCCAGGGGTCTTCCCTATTTCATACGGCTATAAAATTTTGTTCCACTGCTTGCGGCTGTGCGAATCCAGAGCCTCTACCGACTCAATCTCACAGCGGCGCCCCTCGATATCCGTAATAAGATAACGCCCGGAAGCGGGCGACTGCAGATGCTCGTGCAGGTTGCGCAGCGCGAGCGTCATAGCGCCGAGCGTCGTCTCCACCTTCCATATCCATAGAGCGGGTTTTTGCGCGATGCTCTCAATGTGGGTGACCCGCGGGATCAAATATCGAAGATTCAGCTCCCGTACGGCTTCCTCCCGGCTTCCCGCCTCCAGCTCCTCAAGCTCTCGGATCAATCCGATTTCTTCCTCCTTCGGCGTGCGTACGGATATGTACTCCATCGGCCGGGAAAAGGGATAGGAGCGATACAGCAGCACCTCCGGGTACTCCACCCCGTCGATAACCGCTTGCAGAACGCCCCCTTCGCTTCGCCCGAACCATACGCTGCCGGCATTCAGCATAACGATTTCATATGGATCGCGCATCAGCTTTGCACCCCCTTAATTTTGGACAGCTCCCGCTGCGCTTCAACCAATTTATAATAAACTCCCTGTTTATCGAGCAGCTCTTCATGCGTTCCTACCTCGACGATCTCTCCTTTGTCCAGCACGACCAGCCGGTCGGCATTACGCAGCGTAGACAGCCTGTGGGCGATCGCGAATGTCGTTCTCCCCTTCACAAGACGAGAGATTGCTTCTTGAATCTGCCTTTCGGTCTCCGTATCTACCGAAGCGGTCGCTTCGTCAAGGATCAGTATGCGCGGATCGTGCACGATCGCCCGGGCGATTGCAATACGCTGTTTCTCGCCGCCCGACAGCCGGTGTCCGCGCTCTCCCACCTTTGTATCGTAGCCGTCCGGCAGCCGCACGATAAAATCGTGGGCATTGGCGATCTTCGCCGCCCTCATGATCTCCTCCGGCGTCGCATCCGGCTTGGAATAGGCGATATTTTCCGTAATCGTTCCGTCGAATAAGAAGGTTTCCTGCAGCACGACGCCGATTTTTTTGCGCAGGTCCTCCTGCTTAATCTTCTTTAGAGGGACCCCGTCGATGGCGATCTGACCTTGGGTCGGGTCGTAGAAGCGGCAGATCATATTGATCAGCGTCGATTTGCCTGCGCCCGAATGACCTACGAGACCGATCATTTCACCCGCGGCTACCGTCAAGTTAATATTTTTCAGCACGGGATGATGAGCTTCATAACCGTAGGATACCTGGTTCAGCACGACCCTGCCTTCCACCCAATCCAGCGGAACCGGCTCGATATCGTCAGACACGTCCGAAGGAGTATCCATGATCTCGAATACGCGATCGGCGGAAGCCATCGCCCGGCTGGTCCAGTTCAGCGCCTGGCTGAACCATTGGAGCGGACCGAACAGCATCCCGAGGTAAGCGGTGAACGCCATTAACGTACCGAGCGATATTTGGTCGCGCAGCACCATCCAGCCCCCGAAATACCATACCAGAATGGCGCCTGAGGTAGAAATAAGGGCAAACAGCGGGAATACGCCCTGCCACATGCCGTCGGCCCGAATATTTTGCTCCACAAGCTCCAAGTTCGCCTCGCCGTAACGCTTCATCTCCGTTGGTTCCTGTCCGAACGCCTTAACGACGCGAATGCCTTGCAGCGCATCGCCGACCAGCATATTGAGCCGGTTGATCGCTCTCCAATGACGGTGCCAGCGGGAGCGAATCGTCGGCCAAATGATCATCGAGGTAATCACGATCAGCGGCGTAGGGATAATCGCGTAAATCGCCAGCTTCCAGTCGAGACTGACCATCATCGCAATAATCGCCGCCAGCATCAGCACCTGCCCGGAAATCCACATGACCCCGTCGGTCAAAAACTGTCTCATCGCTTCGGCATCGCTGTTGACCCTGCCGATAAATTGCGACGTTTGCCGCCGGTCGAAAAAGCCGAGCGATAGCCGCATCAGCGAAGAATAAATATCTTTGCGGATATCCCCCATCAGCTTGCCGCCCACCCAGACGCCGACATAGCCGCGCAGCGTCTGCATGACGGACAGCATGATTCTCGTCCCGGCAAGACCAAGCACAAACCAGAGCAGGGCTAATCCGACGGTCTTCGGCTGCAAAACGTCATCCACAATCACCTTGGTGAGAAAAGGCGGCACCAGCTCCATCAAGGTTGCGGCAATCAGCATCAGCGCGGCCGTCGTCATCTGCGCGCGGTAAGGCTTGGCATAGCTCAGCAGCCGGACGGCCACCTTGCCTTTGTCCGTACAAACCGAGCATACGGAAGTGCCTTCCAGCAGCGGCGTGCCGCACTGCTTACATCGGCGGGGCAAATCCTTGACCGACGCCGCAGGAAGCGGCTGATTTTCAGAAAGCGCTTTAATAAGTCTGGCGGCAAAGCCGAATTTTCCGGCATGACCGGAGGTATACCGGACGAGCGCAACCGGGCCCTTCGGCGTGTCCGCGGTCAATGTGCCGCCGCCGATCGCATTGACGATGCGGCAATCGGCGACCTGAGCCGCCAGCAGCTGCGCGAGCCGTTCCCCAGTGCGGCTGCAAACCATCACCTCGTCCTCGGTCACGATCAGCCACCGTTCCCCCTGCCCGCCGTGCTCATCCACATCCGCCATAGCGGCGAATAAAGCCGGAGCGGCCAGCTGGGATTCTACGGCAAGCGGGAGCTTTTCCAAAATCGACATGAACTGTTCTCTCCTTTTTCTAAAGGCATCTTCTTCTTACCGATTCGGACGTCTTTGCAAGCTTGTCATCGAGTATATGTACGAACATCATTGGACGTTCGGCCTTACCTAGCTTATGCCTTATGGAAATATAATCCAAGGGCGAGAAAAGTTTAAAATAAACTTTACTATAACTACCTTAGAAGGGTAGTGAAAAATTCCGCTGCGCTGTCCATTTGATCCTCCAATCGCAGTTGAAATCGGATTCTTTGGATTGTTTTTTCATTTTTCTATGGAGAGAATCCGTTTTCAAAGGCGAACGCTTCGCTTCTACAGATTGCTCTCGCTTAGCGAAGTATGCTTTTTCACCACTCTTCTAAAAATGGAAACATATGTTCCCTTTTGATCATTTTAACAAATGACACCGAGGTTGTAAACCATTATTTTCCTTTATATTTTATTTATCCCAAAAAGCCTTTCCGGCCAGAACGCGCGTCACCTGCCCGCAATTCCATCCTAGCCTGAAAGGCTTCTCTTGATCTTATTCGCATCGAACCCGCGTTATCCCCCTGTGCGTACCCGTTCGAAGAAATCCGGCGGGCCGACCTGTCCTCCCTTCAACACCACTTCCAGACCGTCCAGCCTTTCGTCCTCCGAATACGCCCGGCATAACGGTCCGCCCGGAACGACCGGCGCGATCATCTCCAGCGCGTATAAATTCAATTGAGAAGCGGCAAAGCCCGAAGTATCGCCTCCGGCCAGCACCAGCCTTCTCACTTTGGTGCGCAAGATCAGCTCCCTCGCCAATGCGCCGAGACGCCTGCCGATCAACTCTCCGCTCGCCGCCGTGCTTCGCCCACGCTCTCTAAGCATCGCCTGTGTACGCTCAATGGCATCGTCTTCCGGCCCGAGCGCGGTATACAAGATGACGCTGTGGCCGACACCGAGCAATCTGCTTGCCTGTTCCAGGAAGGGAGCCAGCGCCTCGGACGCCTCATCGTCTTCCGCCATGCAGAGCTCCGCCGGAACCTTTATGCCCGTGAAGCCATGCGCCAGCGCCCACTCAATCTGCGCCTGCGTAACGGGCGAGCAGCTGCCGGAGATGACGAGCAGCCGGTCCACAGCGTCCGCAGGCGCCATAAGATACTCGGAAGGCAGCTCGCCGGTACTCTGCCAGTGAGCAACGAGCGCATACTCCACGCCCGAGGAGCCGGCGGCAAACAGCGGCGTCTTCCCGCTTTCCCGCGTCAGCAGCGCACCGATGCTGCGCAGATGCCGTTCGTTCAGCACGTCGAACAAAACAATATCCGGCTGCTTCGCCAGCAGCTTGCGGTAGGCCTCCTCCAGCAGCTCTCCCTCTTGCTCCAGACTAATGATATCCATGAGCTCAATGGTCAGCTCCGTCTGCCTAGCCAAGTGCAGCCTCAGATCCGCCTCGTTCATCGGAGTAATCGGATGCTTTCGCAAATTGGGATGCCGGTCCAGCCGTACGGCATGATCTCCGACGGCGGCAAAATGATTGCCGAAGACGGTATAGCGCCCGAGCACAGGAGAACCCGCTATGACAGGGATATAGGGTCTATCCGGAAAATGCTTCTGCGCAAGCTCGATCACTTTGCCGATACTGCCGGTCTCAGGAGAGGAATCGAAGGTAGAGCATACTTTATAATGGGTGATGGGAGCGCCGAATACCCGCAACGCTTTAAACACCTCGGGCAAAGCGCGCTCCATTTCATCCGGCCGCATCGTACGGCTGACTCCGGCGACCCCGAAGCCGTCGTAGCCGGCGAATTTGGCGTCCCACAGCGCCTTGTCCGGCACTTCCATGAATAAGATGACGCGCAGCCCTCCCCTCGTCAACGCTTCCAACACATCCGTCGATCCCGTAAAATCGTCTCCGTAATAACAAATCCGCATTGGACTCTCACCTTCCCGCTTCGGGTTTACCCCAGCAAATCGAGCGCCTGCCGCAGCTCCGGACGACCGGCGGCATATTCCTCCAGCGGTACGCCCGCGAGCGCCGCTTCCCAGCCCTGCACGAAGCTGCGGAAGCCGGCACCGAAGCCTCCGGGATGACCGTGAATGCCGCCTCCGGCGATGTTCATTACATCGACCGTCTGCAGCTCACGGTATGTTTGCGGAGCCGATCCGGCCCATTGCTTCGAGGAAAGCACCGGAAGTACTCTGTCCGACTCGTCGCGAATCGGTGTCAGGCAACCGCGGACTCCGTCAATGACCGAAGCATTATCTTCATAAAATTTATTGTTCAGCCCATTCACATGCAAATGATCGACCCCGCTCAGACGGCACAGCTTCTGGTAGGCGGCGAACGACATGCCGAGATAAGGATATCTCGACATCATTCCCCATTGATTGCGGTGACCGTGTATACAGACCTGCGCATGTTTGCGCAGATGCGCCACGCCGGCCAAGCCGATGCTGTTAATGCTTACCATCACGCAATTGCCGCCATGACGCTGCACCGTTTCCAGATGGCGCAGCATCGGCTCGATATCGTCCGTAATGTTGAAGGCGTACATCGTCTTTTTACCGGTCCGGTCAGCCGCTCTCTCGATTTCTTCCATTGCTGCCTTAACTCGCTCAGCAAGAGGGGCATAAGGAGGGTTTCCGTGTACCTCGTCGTCTTTGATAAAATCGATTCCGGCCGAGGCCAATTCGCGGACGATCAGACGCAGCTGCTCGGTAGGCAGGCCGACATTCGGCTTAATGATCGTTCCGATAATCGGCCTGCCGTAGACGCCGGTCATTTCTCTTGTCCCGCCGATCCCGTAGCGCGGCCCTTCATACCGCTCGCTGAAAGCTTCCGGAAGTTCGAGATCGATTAGCCGTATGCCGGATAGTTCTTCCAGCTCGAACAAGTTCCCTGCCACTGTAGCCAACACGTTAGGAATGGAGGGGCCGATATTTTCATAAGGAAAGGCGATTTGGACGATGCCCCTCTTATATTCTCCTTTGCTTCCCGAAGGAATCTTGGCTCCCGGAAGAGACGGAAACGGCGAGCTCTCCAGCGGCTGAATGGACAAAATACGCGCCCGGTGCCGTTCCTTCAAGCTTTCCGTCTCACCCGCAATCGGCATGAAAGTCCCTGTGGACTGCTCGCTGACGATAATCTCCGCAGCCTGCTCCAATGAGAAGGCCGTTTCCAGCAAATAAGTAGCGACAATCGGGCTGCTCATCGCGCGTTCACCTTGCCCATCCGCTCCAGCTGTTCCCTGACGGCGATAATGCCGAGGCGAGGACTGGAATACACGGGGAGCCCGGTCGCCTGCCGCAATGCTTCTTCCATCCGGATCATGGAGCCTTGCGCCAATACGAGCACATCCGCTTGCTCCGCCGCTTTCTTGGCGGCCTCCAAAATGAGGCGGTCATGCTCCTCCGGCTGCCCCGACGTTAACGCCTGATACGCTCCCTCTGCCAGAGCATCGGCAATATTTACACTGCGGCCCTTCAATTCCGCTTCCTTTTGCAGCAGCCTGCGAGTCGGCTCCAACGTAGTGGGCAGCGTAGCCAGCACTCCGATTCGATCGAAGCCCTGCACAGCTTGCTGCGCCATCGCTTCGTCAATTTTCACAATAGGCACACCGATCATCGGCTTCGCCCAATCGGCCACTTCGCCGACGGACGAGCAGGTATTGAAAATGACGTCGGCTCCGAGCTCCTCGGCATGCCTGTAATATTGGAACAGCCTGCGGGTTACTCCCGGCGTTACCCGTCCTTCCCGAATGACTTCGGCGATGAGGCTATCGTCCAGCAGCGTCACCAGACGGCAGCCGGGAAGCTCTTCGCGAAACAACGGCTGAATTCTTTCTGCCAATCCTTGCCCTGTATAAATTGCGGCTATCGTTGTCATAGTTACCTTCCTCCTCTTGTTTAGCTTGCCGAATGGCTGTTCGCGCCGAGCCGATCGACCGGACTTCCAGTTCCCTCCAGCCGCCCGTCGCGGTCGAGCCATTGCCGGGCATCCGGCAAATCCAAATAACGAAGCATTCCCGGCATAATGAAGCTGAGCGAATCCGTTTCGTCATAGAACGGTTCCCTGATCCAATCGGCTATGCTGTTCATGCATTCGTCCATTCGAACCGATGCTGCTCGTGGGTCCAGCAAAGCCGCCAGCGCTGCATACATGCCGTATTTCCCATGACCGTACAGTCGGATGTCGCTCGGGTCAATATTTTTGAGAGAGAACGCCAACTGAACGGCTCGCAGAACATCATAGGTGCGCACGGCGGCCATGCTGTCGCCGAGCCACATCATTTCATCGGTATGCCGGTCGATAATGCCAAACCGTTTGAACGGCCGATCCGTCGGCGAGTTGAGGTGCGGGAGCAGCGGGCCGATTCCGGTCGGATTCAGAACGAACGCAATTCGGCCAGCCGCACATGTCTCTTCAATCCATTGGGCATGGGCCTCCAGCTGACTGGACCCGCCGTCCCACACGGCAATCGTCACCGGCAGCTTCTGACCGTGAAGCCTGGAATCATAAAACTGCAGCGCATGATTAAGCAGCCCAGGCTGACTCCACCAGATGGAGCGGAGCACCCATAGCTGTCCCACTTCGCCTCCCCCCGAGGGACGGGGATTCAAATCGCACAACTGCCTGTTATAGAACACCGTCCGTTTCAGCCAAGCCATAGCCCGACTTTTCCGTTCTTCCTCGCCAAGCGCTGCCCGCTTTCCTTCAAATAAAGCTAATCTATCCACATTTTCCGCAAAGACGCTTTTCGCTCCTGCAAGCTCTCCGATGACCTGACCGCTCTTTGTGCACAGAAGCTGTTCACTCGGTATCAGCTCAATTTGCTCCTCGGCCGGAGTTACGGCACTGCCATTCAAATAGTTGGAGAAAAAGGCTGCCGCCGCCTTAGCCAGAGGCACCGTGAACCGGTGCACATTCTCATCCTCGAATAGCTGCAGATCTTCGCCTCGGCCGAACATATCCCAAAAGCGGCGGTTGACCCCGACCGTATGACGAGGCGCTTCGATAGGCACCGAATCGTAGGTAGTGGCAAGAATCATTACGGGACGGGGAGCCATCGCCAGCACAATATCTTCGTGATCGAAGCCGTAAGCGGAGAAACCCGGCCACTTCTGCTCCGCATCCTGCGCCTTGCCCGTCAGCAAAAAGTAAGGACGGTTCATAATAAAACCGCCCGGCGCTGCGGCTGCAATACGCGTATCGTACATCATAAGCAGCGAGGTTTGGGTGCCGCCCCCGGAATGGCCTGTAACCCCGATCCGCTGCGGGTCAACCTCGGGGCGAGCACTCAAATAATCGACGGCGCGCATGGCGTCGTGCAGCATATAACGGGCCAGACTGTCGCCGAGCGGCATACACTGGCGGCCGACATTTTCATGCTCCGTCACGCTGGTCATCGGAGCCTGGTCCGTCTGCGGATCATAGTACCCGAACCGTTCTCCCTGTCCCACCGGGTCCAGAGCCATCACGACGAGTCCGGCGTGGACCAGATAATAGCATACCGTCTGATATTCGTCGCAATGCTTCGCCTGTTCCCTATGTCCGCACAGCAGCAGCACGGCCCCTCTTCGTTCCGTAATCCCATCGGGTATATATACATTCGCAGTTGCGTACACTTCCGGTCTCGGTTCAAAAATCACTTTGTCCACGCGGAATCCGTTGCCTTCCACCGTGCCTGTCACCTTGGCATTCAACGGCGTATCGGAGGCGGGCATGCCTCCGATACATCTCTCCAGCCCTTCGCGGATCTGCTGCTGTCTCTGCTGCAGCGCCTGACGGTCTTTGATCGCAAGCCGCGCTTCCTCTCCCCGCTTGGCTGCGCGCATAGCCGCCTCGTATACCCAACGCGGCAGCTGGCTTTTCACATCGAAGTGAGCGATGCCCACATTTTCAAATTTATCGTACACTATCGTAATCTCTCCTTCTTCCGTTAATGAGTTCCGGTCGCCCCGGTCATCGTCTTCCCGGCCAGCAGCTCCGTTATACGAACGGGCTGCCCGGTTTGAGCCGACTTCCATATCGCTTCGCCGGTCAACACCGAGTACGCCCCCGCCTCCGCTCCCGCCATAATCGGATACGTTCTTAGCGGATCGGCGCCAAGGAACAAATCCTCCAGGAGCAGCGGATCTCCTCCTCCATGGCCTCCGGGACGCGGGACGACATGAATCGTCTCCTTGCCTCCGAACAGAGGGTAATAATCGATCGTCTGCTCCGGCACCGGATAACCGGCGCGCTTGGAGAGAACTTCCTGCGTTTCAATGCGGCCTTTGGTGCCGTTAATAGCCAATCGGTAGCCTTCATACGGCAGGGAGAAATTAACCGAATAACTCAGCATCGCTCCTTTATCGTATTTGACTACCGCAGTATAGGTATCTTCAATGTCGATCTCGGAATCGAAAATGCAGCCGTCCGCCCGGTAGCCGGTATAAGCTCCCGGTTTCACATCCAGCTGCGTCAGATGATCGTCCTCCGGAACCACTTCCTTGCTGCGGGTAGACCAGCGCATAAAATATTGACAGCGCTGCTTCACTTGACAGGTGCCGCAATATCTGCCGTCTTCCCTGGCCGGATTCAGCTCGCCTTCCGGTCCGAAATAATGAAGGGCGCCGTACGCAAACGCCTCCAGCGGCTTTTGATCGATCCACCAGTTGACAAGGTCGATATGATGCGTGCTTTTATGTATGGACAAGCCTCCGGAATTTTGTCTTTTGCGATTCCACCGTTTGAAATAGCTCGCCCCGTGATACGTATCCAAATACCAGTTCAGATCGACGGAGGTTACCTTCCCCACTTTCCCCTCAAGCACCAGCTCTTTTATTCTCGTATGGATCGGAGCATAGCGATAGTTAAAGGCGACGTAGAGCGTTCCTCTACTGCCGTTTTGCGCCTCCAACACCCTACGACAGTCACTGCTGGTCGTAACCATCGGCTTCTCCGAAATAACGTCCAAGTGATGCTCCAGACCCTTGACGATATACTCGGCATGGGTGTGATCAGCTCCGGCTACGATGACGACATCCGGCTTCGTCTCCTCAATCATTCGCTCGAATTGCTCCGGAGCGTAGACGGGCAGTCCGTTCAATGCGGGAAACTTGCGGAAGCAATTGGCGAACCTGCCCGGATCGGCGTCGAGCAGCCCGACAATTTCGCAGTAGGGCTGGAACGTCTCCAGCATGGAACGGATGAACATTCCGTTCGCTCTCGTGCTTACCCCGCATATGACATATCTTTTTCTCGCCACAATGCATTCCCTCCATTCTACTGTAAGTATACAAAGCTACTCGATGCAAAGAATTAGTAAATCCGATCTTGATTATAGGCGGATTGCGCTCAGCCTTATTTGGACCAAAAAAATTGCCTCCGCCTTATGAAGGCAGAGGCCAGGTCTATTTAAAAGGAGGAGAAAACCGGAAGAAGAAACGCTGGATTATTTCAAAGTAACGACCACATTCTTTTCCTTTTGGTCGGGCCCTACGGCCTTGATTGTGAAGCCTTGCAAATTCACTTTGTCCATAGAATATTGGCCGCTCTTCGGCTTAAAGACAAGCTTGTAATCATCGGTCATGTACAAGGTATCCTTGTCCTCTTCCTTCGTGCCCGCTTTATAAGTCACGTCAGCAAGCGTGATACTGACGCCGAATAAGTCTAAAAATGGTGTCGCCATCTCCGAATTTTTATTCTGGGATTTATCTGCTGTATTTGTAAATGTATTATTAAGGTCATCTTTTACTTGCAGGTTACTAAACTTAGTATCCCAAATATAATAATCGTTGATATCCGAAGGCGATATTGTTTTTGCCCCGCTATATTTGAGTTCGCTAAATTTCAAATCAGAAGCAAACACGGTTAAATTCATCTGGACTGTCTTGGTACCGTTAGGAGTAGTGAATCCGATAAGCGCGGTCGTGCTGCCCGGATTCAGTGCAACAATTTTCTTAGGGTCGCTCGGATTATCCACGGAGACAATATTCGGAGTGGAAAAAACCACACTCGTTATTTTTGGAGTCGGAATCGAAATATCAAATCCATCCTTATCCTTTGCTACTATATTTTTAAAATCTTTCACTAAATTGCTCTTGTTAGCTAAAATGTATTTGGCATCGCTTTCGATGGCTATCTTTTTTTCCTTATTCGATCTCTGAATGATACCTTGATCGATTAAGAATTTACCGACTGCAAAATAACTTGAATCCATCTCCGCGTAGTAATTAAGCTCCCTGTCCTTGCTGTTGAGCTCGGCCCAGGTAAAGCTCTGCGTCCTCGCCGTCATCGAGCTTATTTCAGCGGCAATCGGCCACTTCGTCGGATCGGTTTCCTTAGAATCCTGCTTCGCTTTGACCAATCTTGCCGTTAAGGAGTAGCTTCCCAGTTTTTTGGTTGCTGGCGTCACTTCGACTCCTTTGCCGGCCGCATCCTTCGCTAACTGCCTTATAACCGGATTTGCATCGTTGATTGCCTGCTTGCCGCCACCGGTCGCTTTACCGGTATATGCACCTTCATCGCCGCCGATCCGTTTAAGCTCGTATTCCATCTGATATTCGTTGCTTGTTGGAGTAAATACCTCGTCGTATTGATCTTTAATATTAAATTTAAAAGTAAAACCTTTATTGGCTTCAGGAATCAGCCTATACACATGCGTTTGATCAAAATCGAGCCTCTCCAGCGTGACAGGTACTCGTTCGTCTTTCACATCCAAATCGCGGACGGTTTTTTGACCGCTGTCCCTCAAGGAGGCCTCAATCGAAGCTTTACCTGAACCTGTAGCTTCCAATATCGCTATATTGCCCCCACTGTTAACGGCTCCACCATCGCTGGAGGAAGGGAGCTTAATGCCTCCCGTGCTTCTTACCTGAAGCTCTCCGGACTTATATAAGTCCAGCTTTTCTTGCGTGCTGAATACGTATCCTTCGGCATCGCGCACAATTAATTCAAGCGATAGGTTCTTATCCCCCTCCGCAATGACGCCGGACGGCTCCTTCACTTCCACGCTCGCTGGAACCTTCGGCGTCACCACACTAATTCGCAAACTCGCGTCTTCCCCCGACCCCATGGACATCAGATGAAGAACAGATGACGTATCGTGCTTGAAATCGGAGTAGGTTTCCAGTACGAGCTCGGGATACCCGTCGTTATCGTAATCCTCAAACGTGTTGTCCTTCATATTAGAGAACAAAGATTCTCCCTCGACACGCTTGTAAATGCCGGTTTCCAAATCCTCCAGATTGTCCATCCGGTAGCCGTATTGATCGTACGCCGTGAACGATAAGTAGGCTTTATTGCCCGGCTGCAAATATTGTTTGCTGCCGTGAATGGCAAGCTTGCCTAGTTTAATTTTCGATACGATTGCAAAATCTCCGATAACGAACGACTTATTCACCCGCAAATCATTCGTTCTGTCATAGATCGATACCATAATGCTGCTGCCGCGTTTTTCTTCCGATAAATCCAGCTTGAACGCCTGCTCGCGGGGAACGTTGCTAACCGATATTCTCGAGGCATACACATCGAACATACCGGCGGCCGCTTCGGTTTGCTCTCCATACTGGTTCAGCTGCCTAAAGTCGACGATAACTTTGGAACGAGGCAGCTGGTCCGACGAGTTTACGAACTCCAGCTTTTCCGCACGTTCATCCTCCGCAGTAAATTCGGCCGTTTTCGTTTCTACGCTGTCATCGTCGAGTCCGGACAATTCAACCGTGTAGCTTCCTTTCCGCAGCTTGGATTCCAATGTGATCGTAGCGGATTTTTTATCTTCCGACCAAGCTAATGTTCCAGGCCACTCGACTCCGTCCTTTTTCACGGTTAATACCGCTCTTGACGATTTGGTCGAATCAACGGCTTTGTCGAAGGCCACCGTTACTTTTCTCGCACCGGTCGGCTTCGCTTCAGTAACGGAAATTTTACCCTCTTCGATCATAGTGAGCTCTTCGTAAACCCGCTTCGCTTCATAAGCCGACTCCACGAGCATTCTTCGCGTCACCATCCGGTCGCCGTAGAAATGTCCGTCATCCTGATTTTGCATAATGTTCAATTGCAGCGCCATCGTAACGAACCGCGCTAACGTATTGGAAACCTTGTCCAAATTGGAAGGGCTTGCGTCCGTAATCGGCGTCACTTTCCTTGCTTCATCCGCTTTGCCGATACCGTAAATCAAATATTTGGCGAAATCCTGCCGGGAAATGTTGCTGTCTCCGTCGACCACCATACCGTCGCTCGTAATCAAGCCCAGCTTTTCAAATTCGGTCCGGAATTTATTTGTAAGCGCTTCATCATCCTCGCTGGCAAAAATCGTCTCGCTTACTCTTACGAACTCGCTGCGAGTAATCATTTGATCGATGCCGAAATCGTCTTCAGCTTCCGCTTGCAGCACACCCTTGGCCAGGAAGAAGTTGAACCTGTTCTTCAACTCATCGGGCAGCGCTTTCAAATCGTTGTATTGATCCGCCAAATTTTCCGTCCCGATCGCAGTAGCTGTCACGTCCTGAGCTCCAGCTTCGGCCTCTCTCTCAACTGCTGGGGCAGCCTCAGCGTCGGTTTCACTATTTACAGTCTCTACCTCAGCATTTGCCGCCGCATTCGTATCGGCATAAACGACCACCGACATCATGGACATGGATAGTAGGGATAACGATACGATAGCTGATACAAACTTTTTCTTTTGCGTTTTCTTTTTCATTTCGCACCTTCTTTTCATAGTAATTTCATATGTCAACATTTGTCTTGTATATAAAATAGTATGAAACCATAAGTTCGTTATAGGCTGTTTCTTGCATGTTTATAGGTATATTTTTCTTTCTGAGCCAAGGGACCGGCTGCCGCCCCGAACGGAACGGCAGCCGAAAACCAACCGCCGGTTTACCAGTAATATTCCTGCTCAAGTCTACGGTATTGGCCCATCTTCATCGGAGCTTTATCGAAGATTTGCCGATGATTGTAGAACGGATGATGCGTTCCTTCCGGGCTTAAATGAACGACATCGTCACCGCGCCACTGAGTAACGAATTCTTCTCCCATCGCTTTTTCGACAGTTTGCCGCTTGCTGACCGGGAACGTTACCGTTATCGTTTCGCCTTTACGCGTCTCGCCCAAATCAAGAAAACGCTGCTTCACCCACATGCTCGGGTCGCTGCCGGATTGCGTGTGCGCAGTACCGTCCAATTCTCTTTGAATCATTACTTTGGCGTATCCCGCCCAATCCGGAATGCGCAGCAGAAGCTTAGGTATGTTCTGATGGATGTCCAGCACGACTTTGCCTTCATGCGGCAGATGGCTGCTCACATCCAGCCAGCGCGATCCTCTGTTGAGCAGGAAGTTCACGCTGACCGTGCCGTTGTTTTCAGTCATAGTATTGCTCCAGCCCATGAACAGCCCGCGGGTACCCGAGCCGATGCAGCAGGTTTGGAGATCGCTTGTGTGGCCCCTCCCTCCGTGCTTGTCGCAGCAGAAGTCGTTCGGAGCGGAATAACCGGCGAAGGCGCCCCGCGCCCGCTCGGCCACGTTATAGAACGATTTGAGACCGACGTCGTCCGCATCTTTATGATCGAGGCTGACGACCCAATCCAGGTCGAGCAGCTGCGATTCCGTCAGATGGTTGCGCAGAAACCGCTCGACGACCGCCCAATATTCGGTATATCCGCTTTGCGCCAGCATAATCCCTGTCGAGATGAGGTCGACCAGAGAGCAGGTTTCATGCTCAAAAGCCTGATCGTGCATATCTCCCGGCGTCCAGCCGAACGCCGTGCTCCATGTAAGCGCCCAGTCATAGCTCTTTTTGACGAAATGCGTGAGCGAAGCATCGCGAGTAAACCAAGCAAAGCGGGCCAAGGCGTCAAGCGTCCCAATGCGCGTATGGAAATGGCCGCTGCGGTAAGCAAGCGCATCGTTAAAGCTGCCGTCCGGGTTAAACACCCCGCTGCGCTGTACGATCAATGCCGCAAAATATTGGCATAGCTCAAAAGCATCCGTATTGCCGGTCAGCTCATGGTACTTCAGCAGCGGCATAATCAAGCGCCCGCAGAATGCGGCGGGGTCCGGGGCAAGCCGCAGCTGCACGGCATTGTTGGACGGCCAGCCGTTCACGGTATATTCCGAAGCAGGGTAATACCATACATCCCGTTCCTTGACCGCGATCCGCTTCAATGCGGCGACATGCTTGTCGGCCACGCTTTTAATTTTGCGGTCTCCCGTCGACATATACCAAGAAGTCAACGCGAGAATAACCGCTCGCTGATCGATTAAGTTGGCGGTCGGCTCCCATGGCGCTTTCGGATTTTTCATCCGGTAGCTCAGTCCGTCGTCCTTGAAAAAACCGAGGAAGTTCTCGCGGTACTTGGCTTCGATATCCAGTCCCCTCTCCTCTCCCGACATATGCCTGGCCAAGACCAGGGCATCGATCAGACGGCCGTGGCTGGAGCCGTAGTCCCAATCCCCATGAGTCAAATAAGCCGGCTGCTCCAATAAATTGGCGGCAAAGAACGGGATATGCTGATGGTCCTCATCCGACATGCCGATAATGGCATGAAGCACGTGGCCTGCCCGCTCCTCCAACATTAACGTATCGGGTATTAACTTTTGATTTTTAGTGATCATGCTCATCATCCGAATGCTCCTTCTCCATATAATTTGTTCATTTAATCCTCTCCAAGCTTGACAGCCTGATGAATGCGGATTCTCGAAACGATATGCGCCAGAATCATTAGCGCGACGGCAATCATAACGGTAACAATCCAGTACAGACGCACTTGATCGTGCGGATCGAACGTTACCTTAAACGGCGGCACCTGCGTCTTCGGATCGAACGACATTTCAAACAATGGCACGAACAGCTGGCTCGCGATGCCCCCTGTCATAACACCGATTCCGATCGCCGCTCCGGATATCAATACCTGCTCGCCGATCAAAATGACCAGCAGCTGAAAAAAAGAAATGCCCATAGCCCTTAATATCCCGAATTGCAGCGTTCGGGCACGCAGCGATAAAATCCAGTACAGCAAAAAACCGAAAAAGCAAATGAAAACGGAAATAAGGAAGCCGAGCGTCATCACGCCGTTGATCGCCATTTGGAACGGGTCTTTAATCGCCTTGATCTGCTCCTGCTTGGCATCGCGAAGCGATTCGATCTCGTAGCCGTGGTCGGAAACCGCCTTGTACACCGCCTGGCTGCCGGCTCCTTCTTGAAGCTTCAGCCAAACTTCATAAGGCTCCAATGCCAAATTATTTTGAATGTATGACAAATGGCCGACGATGAGCATCGGCTTTTTCACTTTGGTTGTCGTTCCCGCTTTGGAGGTTACCGTCACCGTGTCGTTCGCTCCAGGGTTAGGATTCCAAGAAGGCCAATAATCGATAATTCCGTAAACGGTGAACTGGGCTCCTTCAACACCCGACCAGCCGACGGTAATCGTATCCCCCGTCTTAACGCCGTAATCTTCAGCCATGGATCGGGAAATCAGCACGGAGGACGGTTTGGCGGCAATCAGGTTCAAATAGTCGTAGAAATGATGATCCAGCAGCCCCGACCGCAGCCAGGCGGTTTGCCCGAAATCCTTGGTCTCAATGCCCATCAGTTCAACCGTATCCTGCGTCTTCCCTTTGGCAAAGGACGCGTCTTTCCTAATAAACACCTTCGCGGCATGCTCTACCCCAGGCAGCTGCGTGAACGGCAGAAACGAAGGCTCGGTGTACTGCGTCTTGTGCGGCGTTGCTGCTTCCGCATCGTCTTCCGCCGATTCGTCTCCCTCCTCGCTGAGCAGGCCGGTAAGAATAGCCGGAGGCGCGTCGTTCTCCCAGCGGATTTGCATCGTAATATCGGCTCCGGCCGCATAGCGGATCTTGTCCGTCGTATTTTTGTTAATCGTTCGCGTTGCGCTGGCACTGAACAGTCCCGTAGCGATCGTAATGATCAGAAACACCATAATATATTGATACTGAGTCGAGGAACGGCTAACCTGCAGCAGCGTAAAATACATCGACGGAGACCACCATCTGCGGCCCGAGCTGTAAATCAGACGCATCATCCACGGGTACAGCCGAAGCACGAGCAGCCCCATCCCCAGAATGAACAGCGCGGGAATAAGAAACAGCAGCGGATCGACCCGCAAATCTCCGGATTTCAAGCCGAGCGAGAGCAGGTCCTTGATACGGCTCTTGTAGTTATACAAGCCGTACAGAGCAATTCCAATGACAATTACGTCGATATAGTACGTATGCCAGAACGAGCTTTTTTTCTGCCTTGCGGACTGCTGCTTATGCCCGACGATCGTCATTTTCGTGGCCAGCAGGACGGGAATGAGCGTCATGACAAGGGAGCTGCCTACGGCGATCAATGCATACAGAAACGCCTCCCTGTTCAGCGATACGTCCAGCTTGGCGCGCTGCACGAATTCCAGAAATCCGCTGGATGCTCCCAGCATCTTGGTCAAGTACATCCCGGCATAAGGTCCGACGAAAAAAGCGACTATTCCAAGCACCAAGCCCTCGACCGCATAGCCCATAATAATTTGCAGGCGGCTCGCGCCACGGCTCCGCAATACGGCGATCTCCGTCTTCTGCCTTTCCGTGATCAGATTGGCTACCATATAAAGGTAAAAACCAAGCATCAATACGACAGGAACGTTGAGCGACCACAGCATGATTTTCAAATTCGCTTCTTTGACATAGTACGCTCCAAGCGTTTTCAATGCAGGGGCGTTGTAATTGTGATTTTCGTAGAGCTCATCCATATGCTTGTCGATTTGAAAATGCGCGGCAATAAACGTGTTGATCGTCGGCAGCGTCATCTTCGTGTAATCGAGCGCCCAATACCAATAGCTGGATTGGATCTGCAGCTTGCCCCCTGCAGTAAAATCTTTTTCAAACAGGCCGTAATCAATAATAAAGCTGTTCTTATAGCTGCTTGGAATGTTGTACCAGAACACATCCGAGTAATTGCTTCGGTCCAAGACTCCTACCGGCTTAATCTGAACTTCTGTCTGGTTGCTCTCATCCCGAATGATAAACACGGTATCCAGCACCATACCGAGCTCCGTCAGCGCCTCCGGGACGACGAGCGCTTCATATACTCCATTCACCGGTTCTTTGGCCGGAAGCCGGCCGTCAACAAGCCGGATATGCTTCTCCAATCCGTCGATAGCCGTAATATCGGCCGACCGCTGCCGGGTCGTATCCACCTTGTCCGGTTCCGCCGGAGTGACGTTATAACGCTGAGTGGCTCGTTCGCGAACATAATACTGCTCCGGAATACCGAACCTTTCGCCCATCGTTTGAAGGAATGCATCCGATTTCGCCAGCTTGACGCTTTTCTCCTTATCTTCCGCAGGCAGGTGAGCCGACAGCCAATAAATGCCGGGATATTGGCCGAAGCTTGCCTGAAGCTGCTGAAGTTCCTGGATCAAGAGACGCTGCAAAATCGCATTCGTATAAATCGGCATGCTGCTTGTCAATGCGACAGATATAATCAACCCGAACAGCAGACTAAGCTCCAGCCATTTATTATTGATCATTTTGCGCAGGATCATCGTAAAAATCGCCAATGTCTTAGCCTCCTAGTTCGCCAAAATGATTTTTTGGCCCTCGCTTACGCCCTTGCGGATCTCCACCTCCGTCGCAGCGACAATTCCCTTCTCCACGTCGATTTCCTTGCGGCTTTCCCCTTCAAGCACTTGCACATAATCGCGCCCCATATAACTGCGCAATCCCGCTCTCGGGATGACGATCACATGGTCTCTGCTCTCCGTAACGATGGTGATATCCGCCTGCGAGCCGATGGTCACGTCATCGGGCAATCCCTCCACATCGATGACAAGGGATTTATTGTTCTTATCCTGCACCACCTTGTTATCGCTTGGAGCTGCGGTCATCGGCGTCTGTACGACTTTGCCCGGGTACGTCTTGTCCTTGATTTTTACCGTAACGTCCATGTTGATTTCCACACCCGCCAGGTCGTTCTGACTGGAAGCGGTATAGATCAGCTTCATCTGCTTCGGATCGGCTAACGTGACCACTTGTTTGTAAGCGGCAACTTCATCTCCGGGCTCTATCGAATCGACGAAGGTGACGATGCCGTCGACCGATGCGACGAGCTTGGAGTTTTCCAGCTGCTTTTGCAGCGAATTCAACTGGATTTGCGCACTTTCCATATCGAGCTTCTTCAGTTGGACTGAAGGATCATCCGCTCCTTTGTCGGCGATTTCCTGCACCAGCGAAATTTTCGCCTTTTCGATGGCAATTTCCTGAACGCGGATTTTCGTTTCCAGTTCCCCCGTATCCGTCACGGCAACAACGTCCCCGCTGCTCACTTTATCTCCCAGCTTGACATTGAGCGATAACAGCTTTCCCGCCGCTGTCTTGTAATACAAGTAGTCTGTCTTGTCGGAGGCAAAGGTCGCCACCCCGCTGATTTGTTTGACGATAGCGGCCCGCTTCGCTTCGAAAACGTTCAGCGTCTCCTTCACCGGCTCGACGAGCGGAGGCGCAAGCTCCTCTTCTTCTACAGGAAGCAGCGAGCATCCCGTCAACGCCGACATGGATATCCAAATTCCGAACGTTAGAAGAATCTTATGCATCAGCTTATTCGACATGTTGACCAGCCCCCAATGCGTGTTACCATCACCTTACTATGAAAACGCTGTCGTGTTTTGGGGGATTTAATTCATCTTTATAGGTTATTTACTCCATCCTTATACGATAACGCCGTTCTCAATGAAAAAGGGAAAACCCCGAGAGGAGTTTTCCCTTCCATACGATACATTTAAAGAACTATGGACGATTACAGCGCGCCGACCGCCCATAAGCAGGACGCATCAAATAGCTTCCATGCTTCATCCGTTGCATTGTCCTTCATAGCACCAGCTTCCCCTCCATACATAACCGTACGCGCCACTACCGTTTCGCCCAAAATATTTTTTGAGCCTTTCTCATAGCCGATAACGATAGCTTTGCTCGGGTCGCTTTTGAGGCTTGCAATGACGATGCCGTCGCTGCTCGGAATGCCGTAAGAAATTTGCTCAGGCTCATAATAAAAGTCCACATCGCCCTTCAAACCGGCAGCCAGCGGATGATCTTCGGTTTTGATAGTAATGGCCGTTTGCTTCTTCACGGAGGTTCCTTCGGAAACGGTCGAGAAGTCGGCGTCGCCGAACGAAATCGATTTATTATAAACGATCGGAATTGGAACGTCTTTCAGCTTTTTCTTGACATATTTGGAGTTCGTAGACGAGCCGATGACGATAAGATCAAACCCTTGTACCGAGTCCACCGTCAGCTTGGTGCTGGATAGACGAGTTACCTCGAAGCCAAGCGACTGCATACGGCTTACAATTGCTTCCTCCTCTTGGCGCAATTTGACTCCTTGCATATCGCTCGTAATAATAACTTTTTTCCCTTTGACGGACACTTTATCCGACTTTGCATTCGGTTCCGCCGGTTTGGTGTCCGGCTGCGGCGTTGTCGCAGGCTCCGTCGGCGTCACAGGCGTCACAGGCGTCGTTGGCGACGTAGGAGTCGTTGGAGTCGTCGGAGCGGCCGTTCCTTTATCGTTAAACAGCTTTTTGGCTTCATAGCTCGCGAGCGCCAGCATTTTGCGCGTAGCCGGAGCGCTTCCGTCGAACTTGCCGCTATCGAGGTTCGTCAGCAGCTTTTTGTCCAAAGCAAGGGCCACATAACCTTGAGCCCAGCCGTCCACGCTGCTGTCGGACACAGGAGTAGCGGATTTTACCGCATCGTCCAGTCCGAGACCGCGGATCAGAAATGCCGCCAGCTCCTGGCGGGATACCGGACCCGAAGGGTTGTACGTTTTGCCTTCGGCGTCGTAACCGTTGGTCAAGCCGGCCTTCTTCAGCGCCTCTACGTAAGTCAATGCCCAATGATCGGAGCTGACATCGTTAAACGAAGACTTTGTAAGCGTTTTATCCATAGGCAGCGAGAAGATGATAGTCGCCACCTTGGCGAACTGGGCACGGTCCATTTGAGCGTCCAGGCCGAACGTATCGTCGGTCAACCCGCTGAACACGCCCTCGCGAATCAATTCATCCAGCTTGTCCTTCAGCTCCTGAGGCTGATCCTTCAAATCTTTAAAATCGTTTACGCTCTTAACCGGAGCGGAGCTCCCCGTATCGGCTGCAAATGCGAACGGGATCACCGTCAGCGATAAGAGAAGGAAACATAATAGTGAAGAAAACAGTTTTTTCATTTAGTGCACCTTCCTAAATTTAGTGTGACTGCCTGTGGCCTTCCTGAATTTTATCGGCAAAAACATAATAGTTTGAGCTACCACCCCCTTTCTCCCGACGGTTTGAATCATCCATCATCCGTGGCCTTTCTTCCCTTTAAACATAATACGAATTACGCAAAAGATTATAGGGGCTTTGGAGCATCATTATAGGTTCATTATTCCTTCTATTATTTTTGCGCCGCTTTGTTCAGCTCTTCCTTGGCGGCTTTTTCGGTCAAAATCGCCTTCGTCTCCTTCTCTTCCGTCATGCGCAGCGCCGTTACCGTATCTTTGGACTCTTTGAAAATGAGCGGATCGAACACGTTCTGGGTCGCAACCAAATGATAGGTCAGGCCCGGGGCACGCGCAGGCGTGGCGCCGGCATATTTGCCGTAAAAAATCGAATCGATATGCTTGCCCTGCATTTGCGGCAAGTTTTTGCCGAAAGCGGCCTGCACCGCAGGCGTTTGCACCGGCACCACATTGCCTTCCTTGGCCAGTTCAATTTGCATTTCCTCACTTAGAAGGTAGGTGATAACCTGAAACGCCAAATCTTTTTTCTTCGATTGCTTCGTAATATAGGCTGACATCAAATTCGGCTGGTACCTCGTTTCGGGCAAATCGGCGAATACGGGAACCGTGGAAATATCAAAATTCAACTGCTTGTTATCTTCATAAAATTTGACGATCCGGTCGGCAGAAGCGACAGCCATCGCAATGTTGCCTTGAGAAAACTTTTCTACCGTATCGAATTGGTTGGCGGGAATGTCGTAAAACCTCCGCAAATTATCCACCAGTTTCTTCCACCCGTCCGACACCAGGCTCGCCTTGTCTTCCGTCGCGCTTAACGGATGAAGCGACAGCTGATTGTAATTCATATAATGGCCGGGATTTTGCGAATACCCTTTATAGGTAGTTTCCCCTTCGACGCGGGTCAGCTTCTTGGCCTTCTCGTAAGCCTCGTCGTACGTCATTCCGTTATGCGGGTAGTCGACTCCGAATTTATCGAATATGTCTTTGTTGTAAAAGAGCAAAAAGTCCCCGATCAAAAAAGGAAGACCGTAGACGGCGCCGTCCCGGGAAATATTCCGCATCCGGTCCATCGAGGGGCCGTTCAGCTTGCTTGTGTCGAAATTGTACTTCTTAATGAGCTCCCTCATGTCGTATTGAAGGTCGTTATCGAGAATATAGCGGTTGAGATTCAAATGCGAGTCGTCCATAATAATGTCGGGAACCGTGCCCGCCGCAATCAGATCCTGATATTGTTTGCCGGGGTTATCCCAGTGAACATGCTTGATCCGGATGTCGGGAAACTTCTTCTTGATAAACTGACCGATCTGCTTCTCGAATATGTCTTCCTTGACGTAAAACGCAGGCCATACCGTGTAAATAAACAATTCGTTGTCCGGCGACGCCGCTTCCTCCTTTCCTTCTTGAACTATGGCGGGGGCGGATTCGCATCCCGCTAACAAGACGGTCGCTGCAGCTATAAGCAGCGTCAACTTCACACTATTGCGCATCGGTAGCTTCCTCCCTTGGATGGTTTGCTCCGGGATTGCTCCGGGAATGACAGTCTATACAGCCAAAGCAAAGAGGCGCTCCTCCATCCGAATCGTTTCATGGTAGAAGCGCCCCTAAGCTGTTTCAGTTACCTGTTTCTCTATTTTGCCGCCGCTTTGTCGACCTCGGCCTTGGAAGCCTTGAGCGTTTCGATCCCTTTGGTAGACTGTTCCTCGATCATCCGCAATGCGGTAACGGAGTCTTTGGATTCTTTAAAAATAAGCGGAGCGAATACATTTTGCATCGGCACGTCATACCATAACAGACCATTAGCCCGCGCCGCAGGCGGCATCGCCGTCTTGCCGTTGTAGATCGCTTTAATATTCTTGCCTCTCATTTGCGGCAGGTTCTGTCCGAATGCCTCCTGCACCGCTTGGGATTCCATCGGCACGAGCACGCCCTCTTTGGCCAGATCGACCTGATGCTCCTCCGACAAGATGGCCGCCATAGCCTGGAAGGCCATATCCTTCTTCGTCGATTGCTTCGTTATATACATCGAGTAGACGTTCGGCTGGTAGCGCGTATTCGGCGCTTGGCTGAACGACGGAACGGAGACGATATCGAAGTTCAAGTTTTTGTTCTGCTCATGATACGTAACCAGATGATCCACGGTCGCAACCGCCATCGCAATATTCCCCTTGCTAGCGAAGGTCTCTACGGTATCGAACTGGTTAGCGGGGATATCGTAAAATCTGCGCAAATTGTCTACGACCGTTTTCCATTCCGGCGTATTCAAGCTGGCTTTATTTTCCGTCAGGCTTAGCGGGGACAGCGAGAGCTGGTTGTAGTTCATGTAATGCCCCGGATTTTGCGAAAAGCCTTTGTAAGTGATTTCACCGTCCACCCGCGTCAGCTTTTTGGCCAGCTCATAAATTTCGTCGTAGGTCATCCCGTCCTTAGGATAATCCACGCCGAACTTATCGAATATATCCTTGTTATAAAACAACACGAAATCGTTATTGTTGTACGGCAGCCCGAACAGCTTGCCTTCCGGGGTCAAATTTTTCATTTGCGCGACAAGCGCCGGATTCAGCTTGGTCACGTCAAAATTATATTTTTTAATCAAGTCCCCGATATCGTATTGGAGATCGTTGTCAAAAATATAGCGCTGCACATTCATACGGGTGTTATCGAAAATCAGGTCCGGTATCGTACCGGCCGCGATCATATCCTTATATTCTCTTCCTTTATCCCAATGCACGTGCTTGATCGTCATATCCGGAAATTTCTTTTTCAAAAATTGACCGATCTGTTTATCGAAATTTTCCTCCTTGGAAAAGTACGGGGGATTCACCGTATAAATCAGCAATTCGTTATCGGGTGATTTCTGATCCGTTTTACCTTCATTGGTTGCAATTTCGGATATAGCCGGATTATCGGTACAACCGGCCAAAAGACCGATAGATAGCGCGATGAGCATCGAGCCTTGAAGCTTTTTATTCATGCTCTATTCCCAACCTTTCTTTTACTATGTAAAATCAGCCGTTTTGCAGCGTCCATAGAACGAGATTATCAAGCAGTTTCCAGCAAGCGTCCGTCGCATTTTCCTGTAATCCGTTGTTTAGAAAGAAGAAGGAGACACGCGCTTTCACTTCGTAGCCGTCATCGGCTTTGGTGCCTTTGTCGTAATAGTAAATAGCCGCCTTCTCTTTATCGCCCGGCGCGGTAGCGATGATCTTCGCTTCTTTGCCCGGGAGGCCGTACCCGATGCCGATCTTGCTGTTCGTTTCCTTATAAATGTCGACGGAGCCCGATAGCCCGCCTGCAACCTTATGATCGCTGTCGACGATATCGATCGATTTCACATTGAGTACGTTGGCATTCTCCTCAATGGACGATAAGCCGAGGTAGAACATACCGTGGTTTTTTACGTATACGGTCGGAATCGCAACCTCTTTCATGATGCCTTCCTTCAAAATTTTGGAGTTCGTCGTTTGACTGAAATAGACCAGATCCATCCCTTTCGTGTCATCGAGCGTAAACTCCTTGTCGACTGCCCGCGTCACTTTGAAGCCCAGCTTCGATAAGCGGTCAGCGACAAAATCGTCCTCCGGGGCTCTCTCCCTTCCGACCATTACAAGCTTCTTGCCTGCGGCGGAAATCTCTTCTTTCTGCTCTGCTGCCGGCGCAGGTGCGGCAGGTGCCGGAGTGGCTTTCGGCGCTTCGCCGGATGCTTCGGCAGCCGGGGCTTTCGTCTCCTGCGCAGGCTGCTGCCCATCGGCCTTCGGCGCTTCCGGCGCCGGCTTGGCCTCATCGGCCGGAGCTTTCGTTTCGGCTGGCTTCGGCGATGCCTCAGGCGCACTCTTATCCATGTCTGCCGGCGCTTTCGCGTCGTCCTTCGGCGCATCTGTCGGAGCCGGCGACGGAGTCGGTGTTGGGGATGGCGATGGCGATGGGGACGGTTTCGGCGTGCTGGACGCCTCCGCGCTTTTCGGCGCCGTTCCGCCATCCGCCTGATTCGCTGCCGGGGAACCGCAAGCGGCGATGGAAATGGTCATGATAATCGCGATCAGCAAAGCTATTAAACGCTTCATTACTACTTCTCCTCCTATGAATGATAATGTTGGCAATAGCAAACCTCCAGCTCCACCTTTCGAGTGCCGCTGGAGGTTGCGCTATGATTACTTATTGGCTGCCTTTTCCGTTAAAATGCCTTTGGTCGTTTGTTCCTCGATCATCCGCAGCGCAGTCACGGAATCCTTGGATTCGCCGAAAATGAGCGGCGAGAACACGTTATGAAGCGGAACGTCAACATATGTCAAGCCGTTGGCGCGGGCGGCCGGAGGCATCGCGTTTTTGCTGGCGAAGATCGCCTGCGTATGCTTGCCCTGCATTTGCGGCAAGTTTTTGCCGAACGCTTCTTGAACCTTCTGGCTTTCCAGCGGTCCGATAATCCCTTCCTTGGAAAATTCGATTTGCATCTCTTCCGACAGCAGGTACTGCAAAATTTGGAACGCCAAATCTTTTTTCGTCGATTGCTTCGTAATATAGGCCGCATACATATTCGGCTGCGCTTTCGTATTCGGAAGATCCGAGAACGACGGCATGGACGCAATATCGAAATTCAAGTTTTTGTTCTGCTCATACCATTGAATAATTTTTTCCGACACGTGCACGCTCATCGCCATATTGCCTTTCGGGAAATCGTCGACCGAAGTAAACTGGTTGGCCGGAATTTCGTAGAAGCGTCGCAGATTGTCGACCTCCCGTTTCCAGCCCTCGGTATTGAGCTCCGCTTTATCCTCCGTCAAGCTGAGCGGCGACAAGGACAGCTGATTATAGGTCATGTACAAGCCGGGATGCTGCTGGTACCCTTTGTACGTTTTCTCGCCTTCGACGCGGGTCAGCTTCTTCGCCAGCTCGTAAACCTCGTCGTAGGTCATGCCGTCCTTCGGATAATCGACGCCGAACTTATCGAAAATATCTTTGTTATAGAACAAAACAAAATCGCTCAATTGGAACGGCAACCCGTAAATTTTGCCTTCCGGCGTCACGTTTTTCATTTGAGCCATCGCCGCAGGATTCAGTTTGCTCGTATCGAAGTTGAACTTTTTGATCAGATCGGTCATGTCGTACTGAAGATCGTTTTTGAGAATATAACGCTGCAAATTCATCCGCGCGTTGTCGATAATAATATCGGGAATCGTTCCGGCGGCGATCAAATCCTTGTATTCTCTTCCTTTATCCCAATGCACGTGCTTGATCGTAACGTCAGGGAACTTCTTCTTCAAATATTGCCCGATTTGCTTATCGAAAATTTCTTCCTTTGCATAAAAGGCCGGATACGACGTGTAGATGAAGATTTCGTTAGCCGGAGATTCCGGCGTTTTGGTAGCGCTGGGCTCCTCCACAGGGTTGGCAGGAGAAGCGGTACAGCCGGCAATCATGGAGACCGTAGAAGCGATCAACAGCGTTGACTTCAATGCTTTTTTCATTTTTGACAAGATCCTCCCTTATTCGTTTCTGACATCGTTTCAGTAATTTCTCTACGGGCCGTGCAAATCATGTAAACGCTTTGAAAATTCGTTATCGGCGATCCTGCACGGCCGATTTCAATAGATTAATGATCTATTAATACTTTATTACGAAAAGAGTCCGCTTTCATTGGGCGAGAATTCATTTTTATAGGTTATTTGTGCTGCATCTCCTTCGCATCATGCTCCGGTTACCCACTGCACCGCCGCGTCGAACAGCTTCCAGCCGTCGTCGGTTTGGTTAATCTCCTCGCCGCCGACCAGATAAAAGTAAACTTCTCTCGCCGGCAGCGGCTCTTTGCTCATATTCGGCGTCCCCTTCTCAAATGCGCAAATGACCGCCCGCCGCTCGTCATCGGGAGCGGAGGCGATGATGTCACCGCCTTCGGGCACGACAAAACCGATTTTGCCCTCGGACTGGTACACGGTAACATCGCCCTTAAACCCTGCCGCCATAGGATGATCCGCCTTTTTGATCGTCACGGCTCGGCCCCTGAAATCGCCGTTATCGATATCCGACGATTTGCCGGACAGCTCGATATCGCCTATGTTTTGCGATTCCGCATAAATTACCGGCACCGGCGACTTTTTCAGCTTATCTCCCACCTTGCCGGAATTGACGGTCGAGCTGACGAATACGAACCGGTACGCCAGCGCTTGTTCCGCCGTAAGCTCTTTATCGGCCGTAACGTAAACCTCGTAGCCGAGCCCCTTTAACCGCTTCACGACCAGAGCGTCTCCGCCCCCTTCCCTGCCGACGAACAGCACCTTCTTGTTGGCCTCGGCCTTCGGGGCCGTCACGGAGGAAGAGCAAGCGGCCAGCAGCATAACCGCCATGATCACCGCGATCCAGCTTAGCTTCCTTTTCATAACCATAAACGCCTCCCCGCTATTTTTTTCCGAGAGCCCATTGCACGGCCGCATCGAACAGCTTCCAGCCGTCATCCGTCTGGTTGATTTCTTCGCCCTCAAACATGTAGAAATACACCTCGCGGGCGGCGACCGTGTTGCCTTTCACATTTTTCACGCCTTTATCGTACGCAAAGATCGTCGCTTTCTGATCCTCACCCGGTACGGTAGCGACGACGATCGCTTCTTTGCCGGGGATGGCGAAGCCCATCTTGCCGTTATCCTTGTACACGTCGATCTTGCCCTGCAAGCCGGCGGCCAGCGGGCTGCTGCCGTCCTTGATCTCAATCGTCTTGGCCGCGTTTCCTCCGGTCAGGGAACCGTAGGCTTCGACGTCCGTCATGCCGGTATCGCTTGTCGACTGCGGCTCGGCGTATACGACGGGCACCGGAATGTTTACGAAAATATCTTTGATTTTATTCGAATTGACGGATTCGCTGACATAGATAAGCGCCATCCCATTCGCTTTCTCGGCCGTCAACTCTTTGTCGGCGACCACGGTGACTTCCAATCCGTGCTCCTGCTTCAGCCGTTTGGCGGTAATGCCGTCTCCCCCGCTATCCCTGCCGACGAACAGCACCTTGTTCCCCGCAGCGGCAGGAGCCCCGGACGAGCCGGCCGGAGCGGAATTGCAGGCCATCAGGCTCAATAACATCATGACAGCAACGATTGCAACCAAGAAACGTTTCATTCGAACTACCCCCTGTACATTAGTGGTAAAACCAACACCAAACCATTCCTGAGCGCCTTTTAAAGCTGTGATGAAAAGCGCCTACTGCGCATGCGGAAGCATCTTCCGATCGCTGTTGTTCCCGAATTTCTTGAACTTGTTGGCCCTTGAATGAGTTGAAATTCGGAAACAAAGGCGAACGCTTCGCTTCTCCTTATTTGCCGCCGTTGGCCGCAGCCCATGCTATGGCCGCATCGAATAGCTTCCAGCCGTCGTCCGTCAGCTTGGATTCCTCGCCTGTCGGTAAGGAAAAATATACTTGGCGGGCGGGAACGGCTTCATTATTAATATTTTTGGCCCCCTTTTCGTAGCCGAAAATGGTTACTTTCTTGTTGCTTCCGCTGGCAGGATATTCAGCTATCACCACCGCGTCTTTGCCCGGATGCAAACCGTAAGAGATTTTGCCCTCCTCTTTATAGATGGCTACCGTATCCTTAAGTCCCGCCGCCAGCGGATGCTTGCTGTCCAGAATATGGACTGTTCTGACCTTGTCTTCATCACCGTACTGCGATACTCCGACAAGCCCCGCATCGCTTGCCGCCTGATTTTTGGCAATGACGACCGGCACCTTCGACGTTTTAAGCTTGGCGTCCATCTTCGAGGAATTTACCCCCTCGCTTACGTAGACAACGCCGTAGCCGTTCGCTTTGTCGACCGTAAAATCTTGATCGACGACATCCATCACCTGATAGCCCTGCTTCTTCAAATGATTGATGATGAACGCCTCGCCGCCGCCTTCTTTTTTGCGAATGACCATAGCTTTCTTGGCATTCGCCGAGCTTGCCTGCACCCCGCCGGAGGAGGCGGGAGCGGAAGAGCAGGCGATGATCGAACCGAGCATAACGATCGACACCATTAGCGTGACCCATGCTTTCACAGGACGAACCGAATATGTTCTCATGTGCATCGTTCCTTTCTTTGATTTCATTTTATTTGGAATGGTTAGATACAAACTTCGGTTTACTCTACCAAACCGGTTCTTTCGACCCCTTCGATAAACCAGCGCTGCGTGAACGAATAGAGCAGCATCGGCGGAACGATCATGAGGAAGGTGGTGGACATCCGAATCGCTTCATCCGTCACCGACGGGCCGTACTGCTCGGCTTGCTGCCTTAAGGCGGTAGCGATCCGCGAAATGCCCATAGACAGAGGCGCCGTCTCGATATCGGCCAAATACATGCTAGGCAAGTAGAAATCGTTCCAGGTCCAAATGAAAGAGAACAGAAATACGACAAGAATCGCCGGCTTGGCCAGCGGCATCATCACTTTGTAAAAAATTTTGTACACGCTGGCTCCGTCGATCCGCGCCGCTTCCTCCAGCTCCTTCGGCTGGGTTGAGAAAAACTGACGGTAAATGATGACGAACAGCGCTCCCTTAAGTCCCAGACCGAAGAAGGCGGGGACGATAATCGGATAAATCGTATTCAGCAGGCCGAGCTCCCGGGCATAAATAATGTTCGGCAAAATCGTCACCTGCATCGGCACGATAAAAGTCAGCAGCAGGAAAAAAAACATGACGTTCTTGAACGGCACCTTCAATCTGGCGAACGCATAGCCGGTTACTGCGCAGGACATCGTCTGCAGCAAAGCGACCACCAGCGCCATCGTCAAGCTAGTTGCAAGCGCTTTGGGATATTTCAGCCACTCCCACGCATCCTGCAGGTTGCCAAGATAAATTACTCTCGGAAACCAGTTGACGGCGGGATCGAGCAGGTCGTCGGCGTTTTTAACCATCGTCGTCACCATATGAAGAATCGGCTTCAAATAAATGTAGGCCGTATCGAGCAAAATCAGGTAAATAAAGATCCGGAACAACAGCCCTTTATCCGCTTCTCTGCCTATAAGCTTATAGCGGATGTTCAAGAGCCAGGACCAAAGGGCCGGCTCCTTCCCATTCCTCGTTCTTAAACCGATCACAAGCATCGCCCTTTCGACATTGGAATCAATGATCTGGAATCTGACTATCTGGAATCTCTTTGCGATTTGGTCGCCCTGCTGAAAATAATGAAGATAATGCTCAAAAATACGCTGATAATGACGAAATAAATCCAGATGAGCGCGCTATATTGCCCGTATTCGCTGTCCCGCACTTTTTGCAGAATCGGGTTCGTCGGGAACGTGAACAGGTCGACGACCGTATAAATCATGTTCAAGAAAATGAACGGCGTCATAGCCGGCAGCGTAATTTTCCAGAACGTTTCCCACGGGCCTGCCCCGTCGATCCGCGCGGCTTCATAGGCGGAATTGGAGATCGTCTGCCTGCCTCCCAGGAAGATCAAGATTTGCACGCCGGAATACCACAAAATGAGCACGAACGAATCGAGAACGCCGATCAGCGGACCGGACCAGGTAGCCGATAAATTGGCTTTAATGATCCCGGATACGTTGTATTTGGACATAAAGCCCAAATCGCCTTCGCCTTGTGTCAGAAACTCCTTCACCACCTCGCCGGTCGATAAAATGACGGGAAGAAAGAAGATGGCTCGGAAGAAGGTCCGCCCCGCAAATTTTTGATTCAAAATAATCGCGATAAGCAAGGCGAAGATGACGATAATCGGAATCATGAACAGCGCTTGTCTTAGGAACGGCAGCAGCTGGTTATACAGCATATCCCCGTTTTCGAATAAAATGTAACGGTAATGCGTCCATCCGACGAACTGGGTGGTCGTGTAACTGGCCGTTATCGTCACCTTCTGAAAGCTCATGAAAAGCGAGTAGCCGAGCGGGAAC
This sequence comes from Paenibacillus doosanensis, assembly GCF_025060755.1. Classification (GTDB taxonomy): domain Bacteria; phylum Bacillota; class Bacilli; order Paenibacillales; family NBRC-103111; genus Paenibacillus_S; species Paenibacillus_S doosanensis. Next base: position 91,337 of record NZ_JANYUY010000005.1, on the reverse strand, counting down.
GCCATAAATACGAGAAATCCGATAAACCAAGGGGCAATGAAGATCGACCCTTCGACATATTCAAGCAGGGATGCGCGCAGTTTCAGTTTACTTTTCATCGTCCGGCTCCTCCTTGAATAACGACAAAGTTTTGTGCGGGCACTTCCATGCCTTCGCTCCGGTAAGGCTCGATGCCGTAGTTGACGACGATCCGTTTGCCGTTCTCATACGTCGTTTCCTTGACATTCGGAGCGATCGTCCGGTGACTCGTAATAAATTGGTTCTGCACGTCGCCCAACGCTTCGTTATACTGTTTGTACTGCTCGGCGGCCATGTCCGCCCAGTCCGCAAAATGCGTGTTATAGTAGCGGATGCCGTACGCATTGACGAATTCCTTCGTCTCCGCCCTGGTGAATACGAAGGAAGGAGCGGCCCCGTACTCGATATCCCGCAAAAAGTCGTTGATATCTTCCTGACGGTTATTTACGTATTCTGAGGAGTAAGTGATAAGCCCGTGCGCCGCGATTTGGGCGAACGGAACGGCCTCGTCGGTGAATAAGTCGTAGGAATGGTCGTATACGAGATTCTGAATATGGTTGATTTCCGGCAGCGCGTAGAAGCTGGATTGGTTTCCGATGACGCCGCCGAGCGTCTCCTTAATGTTCTTCAAGATCGACTCCTGCACATCTCTCGCCTCATCGCGGTGCGAGCCGTAGGACGAGTTGTAATCGCTGAACAGCCGCTGCCCGATCCGGTTGACGCCAAGACCGTCTACGCCAAGCTCCTTGTAAGCGGCAAGCTGCTTGCTCACCATCTCCGCCGCGAATTTATCGCTTGTCACAGGCACTCTCGCATTGTTATAGAGCGGATTGAGATTCAGTTTGCGGCCGGCCAGATTGACGACGGCGTGGAATTTCTCGTCGAAGCCCCCGGCTCCCGTGTTATTCATCCCGTACTCCGTATCGAGATAGACGGGGAAGCCCTTGCTGTGGGCGTCGGCGATGAACGCTTTCATCCCTTTGTCGCCTCCGACCCGAGGATCGGCGGGCAGCGACTCGCCGAACGAGCTGTAGCCGTCCTTCTGCCAACCCATGAACATCAGCGACATGTTGCGAATTCCTTTGTCATACAGCGAATGAACCATTTCGGTCGCTTCCCCGGTGCTGGTCAGAGGGATGTACCGGTCGGTAACGATCCCCTTCTCGCGGTCGCCGCCGATAATATCCACATGCATCGGAAGATCGGCGTTTTTGGCGCTCGTGCGCTGAACGCCCTTCTCGTTCATCAAGTAATCGCGGTATTTCTGCGCCATGCCGACATAATCCGCTTGCTCGCTGCCGAGAATATAATATCTTACGACCCGATCGCTGCCGAACAGTTCGTTTTTATTGTAGTCCACAAAGCCCCATTCGTCGGGAGAATTCCGGCTCGTAAATTGCAGGAAGCTGGAGCGGAAATTCATCGTCGTCGTAATCCAGTTGTAGCCGCTTAATACGCCCGAAGGCGAAGCCACGACATTGGCGTATTCCTCTCCGTCCTGCAGCACGGCGAGAAAACCTTTGGAACCGGTCTTCATGCCGAATACCGGCATAATGATTTTGTTGCGGTTATTGCTTAATCCGGCAAATGTATTGTCTTGCCCGTATACGCTTTCATCGTATAGCTTATTGACATTCAGCTGATTATCCTTGAAGCGGATGAGCGCCCCGGCCCCGTCCGGAATCAGCATGTAGCCGTCCTGCCCGGCGGAATATTCCGCGCCGAAGAACGGGAACAGCCTCACCCATACAAGGCCCATCTTCGTTTCCTTGATGCCTTCGCGGACAACCTTCGTCTCCACGTAATCTTTCTCGATTTTGACTTCCACGGGGATCGTAAAGCCCGTCTCCGGGAACTCATAGGTTAAGGCGAAGCCGCCGGGAATCGTCCGCACATCCTTCACCTTGCCGCTTTCTGCGGGGATATTCGTTTCCTTAGCCTGCAGAATGCTCTTGGAAAAGTCCACGTATTGCACCATGAGCGGAGACGCCAGATGCTTCTTCCAATTTTCCGATATTTTCTCCTGAGCCCAGTACTGGGGATCGGGATACGAACGGAATACGTTGTTATTCCTTTTATCCTCCACGATAAAATGTCCCGTGCCGGCATCCATTTTCAGCCGCAGCGCGTCGGACTCCGCAACGGTTTTGAAGTCGCTATCCTTGGGCAGCTGCGCCTGAATCCCCTTCTGAGGAGGCGCCGAGCTATCCTGCCCCGCCATAATATTTCGGGCCTCAGGCGGCGTCCGGAATTCAAACTTGGCGTTAGCCAGCAAAACCGCGACGGCGATCAAGAGCAGAACGGTTACAATGGCGGATGGTTTATTTATTTTGCCGAGCCAAGTCATCTCAAGAGCACCTCCTGGAACATCTCGTAAAACAGCGATGCCAAATCGTTCGTCAATCCGGCGGTAATGAAGATCAGCACTCCGATGACCAGCATAGTGCAGAGGGTGAGGAAAACATTCATCACCGTCTCGCCGACGCTGTAATTATGCACCCATTGAATTTTCCAGAACATCAGGAGCCCTATCCATACGAGCATCGCATTGGCGATAAAGTTGTAGATGGACGATTCGGATAACGTCATGACGTTGGATATAAGGGCGAGCGGAATGCCGATGATAATGTAAGGCACCAATGCGTAAGCGCTGCCGATTAATATATCTCTAAACCGTCCCTCTCCGCGGTAAATGGAGCTGACCAGATAGTTGGCGATAATCCAGGTGATCCATACGATAAAAAATTGCGTAAAGATCGAATAAACATCGACCCGAACTGCCATATTGAACGAAAAGCTGGTGAAAAACTCCTTGAACAGCAGCGCTCCGTAAACGCCTATCATAATGAGCAGCGCCGCGGCATAGCTGCCTTTGCCTTCATACCGGACCGCGGTAAACCCGTCGACCGGATGCTTCAAAATGTAGAGGGAGTGCTTCAAATGAAGAATAAAGCTCCACTTCCATCTCGGTCTGTTTTTCCACTTTAAGCGGAATCGGCTTTTGGCCGTAAGCCGGTCAAGTACGACCAGCGCGATCGTCCCGAAAAACACGATGCTGGCGATCCAAGAGAAGTTTTTCTGGAACCAGCGCATTCTAATTTGCCAGAAGGCGTCGGAATAACCTTCATGGTCCCCGGCTTCCTTGAACAGCTTCTCCGCTGCCTCGAAATTTTCTTTCTTGTAGGCCGCTTTGGCCAGCCCCAAAATCGCCGGCGTGAACTGTGCGTTCATGCGCAGCACATCCTGCCAAGGCTTCTCGCTCGCTTCGTAATACCCTGCCAGCGTCTGCTGGTTCGCTTGATTAACCTTCTCGCCGAACTCCGACAGGCGGAATACTTGTACGATATTCTCCTGATCGTCGAGAACGAACAGCTCGTTGCGCGAGTTGACGTCCAGCGCGACCGGGCTTTTGATCAGCCCGACCTGCGAAGAGCCGACAGCCGAAGGGCCGCCCCAGAAATAAAGCAGATTGCCCGAGGAATCGTAATGGCTTATATATTTGTACTGCTGGTCGACAACGATCATATTGCCGTTCTGGTCTACCGCGACGTCGATCAACTGCGGCATGGTAACGACGTTCGCCTGAAGAAGCGCCGTATCCATCGGCCGGTATTCCCCGAATTCCTTCTGCGAGCTGCGCAGCAGGTTCTCCCCTTTAATATTCAGCTTCTTCAATTGGTCGGTCTTGATCGTTCCCCCGGTAACGGTATAAATATAACCGTTCTTATCCGTGGCGACGCTGTTGATCGTCTCCGGCTTCTTGGCGATCTCGTTGGCGTACATTTCCTTGGTGTACAGCCAGCGCTTGAGCGCATCCAGCGCGGAAAGCACCGTTTTGTTGGCGCCGAAAAAGCCTTGAAACTTGCCGCTTCCGTCCAACAGCACCAGTCCTTCGTAGCCGCCGTGAACCGCTACGTACAAAAAGCCGCGCTCATCGACCATGACTTTGGACGGATCGTATACGAACGTATCCGGGATGTACCTGGAATCGGGCCGCTTATATTCTTGCTGCAGCTTGCCCGTCTTATCCAGCTTGATTACCCGCTTGTTGCCCGTATCGGCGACATAAATATCGCCTTCCACGGTGACGAACACGCCCTCCGGTTTCAGCAGCGGGCTCTCGGGCACCGTAATATAGCGGATCAGCTGCCCTTGTTCATTCATATGAACAATCCGGTTATTGCCCGTATCGGCGATATAAATGTCATTGTGCGGATCGATAAAAATATCCTTCGGCGTCTGCAGCGGCGACTTGATCCTCTGCGCCGGATTGCCGGGATCGGGAACGGACAGATCCTGCCCGATGACGCCGATCGGGTAATACGCGGGCTGTAGCCATATCAGATTGCCGTTGCTGTCCTTGGTGAACGTGGAATATTTCACTCCCGCCTCCGCCGTCGCAGGCAGCAGCGCAATGCACAAGATGATCAAGGACAGAAGCAGCTTCCACCTATTGCATCTTATTTTCATGCTCTTTCCTCCAATTCTGTCTCTTCATTCGATCTTGAATCTGTCCTGCGACTGCGGAGTTAAGACCGGCTGAGCAGTCTTATCCGTCCAAACAAGCCGTACGGACGCAGGTTATAGTCCGGGGTATAGTCCGCCCCCTCCTTGCGAAACGACCCCCAGCTTGTTGTGGAAGGATCTCCCGATCTAAGGTGAAACGGACCGAGCATATTGCGCGGGCTGCCCATCACTTCAAGATCGATCCGGTTCTCGCCTTCGCGCAGATACTCCGTAAGGTCTACCAGATTAGCCGCTCGCCATGGCACATGACCCGCCGTTCGGCCGTTGACTCTGACCTCCGTCGTGACCGCGGAGTAGTCCCCCAGCTCCAGCAGCATCCTGCGCCCCCGCGGCGGATCATTCTGTACGAAATCCAAGTGATAGACGATACTGCCGCAATAATGCGGATATCCTTGCAGGCACCAGTCGCCCAATGCAAGCTTTGCAGGCTCGGCAATTATTGTTCGTTCCCGGTCCAGCGCAAAGCCGCCGATCAAATAGATGTCCTCCACTTCCATCCGGTTATGATAATGACAGGATAGCGTCAGTTCGTTCGCACCCTGCTTCAAAGGGGGCAGAAGCACCTTATCGAACGAGCGGTCGAGGAACCAGCCGTCCGGCGTATTGGCGGCCGGCATTCCGTTCAGCCGAATATCGTATTGCTCTGCCGATTCGACCACCAGGTGCACCGGTTCTGCCGGAACTTCCGCTGCGTCGAACGAAAACCGGAATGACGCCGGCGTGCCGTTGCCGGGATGAGGATCGTGAATCCATTTGTACCGCTGCTCGATTCCGTTGCCGTACACCTGCCTCATGCCGAGCTTCTCCCTCACATCCCGCTGCGCCCGCCAAACGTCCATTTCCTCCGACCACTCGCCGTGGCCGCCGAGCCGGTAAGAGCATCTGTCCAGCGTCAGCACGTTTGGCGCGGTGCGGCTGAAGCCGCATACCGGTCCGAGCTCCGTGATCAAGGATAACGATTCATTCGCCGCGGCGGGCTCCCGGGAGGCGTTCGCTTCACGAACCGGGCCGTCCGCCTGTTGGCTTGCAGCCCAAGACCCGCCGCCGAAAACGTACAATGCCGATCCGGCCGGGCCCAGCTCCGCATTCCATTGGAGAAAGCCGCCTGCCGCCTCCGCTTCGATCGTCTTCACCGCGCCGGTCAGCGGACACCACTGCTCGACGGCGCCGCCGCCTTCCAGGCGGATGCGAACCTGATGAGTCCCTTCCCGGTCGTTGTTGACGACAAACAACAGCCGGCTTCCGGCCTGATCCAGCTCGCGCAGCATGTAGAGCAGCTCGGGCGCTTCCAGCTGCTGCCCGTTCGTCAAGCTGACCCGGCGGGGGCTTATCGCTTCAAGCGCTTCGATCACCCGCTCGGTCTCCTCCGCCTCCGTCACATTCGGATGATCATACAGCTGCGAGAGCCGCTCTGCGGCTTCTCGACCTTCGATCATCGCGGGCCGCGGACCCGTCGCGACGATGCGTCCGCCTGCATGAACGAATTGCGTAAGCAGACGGAACGTGCTCTCCAGCATCGTGTCGATAGGCGGAATGACGACGACGGAATATTCCGCCTGCTCAACGGCCAGCTTGCCTCCGCGCACGGCGCCGACGTCCGCCATAATCGTCTCGTCGCCGAGATCGATATCGTAATGCGCTCTCAGCAGCTTGCCTAAAAAGGCGTTGAACTCGTGGCCGAAGTGATTGGCCGCGGACACATCCTTATCCTTTCCCCTCGCCTGGGCCCCGTACGGCAAGGTGCCGATACGGCTCCAAGCCGTCGAGGCCGGATGCAGCACGAGCACGTCGCGCACCGGCTTGCCTTCGCTCAATACGGCGGATAACCGCGCGAAGTAATCCTCCGCGACATGGTTATACTTCCACCAGCTCGTATTGTAGTTGAATACCGGGGGATAATCGCGCTTACGGCAGCCCTTGATCGAATATAAGGCCAAATGCTGCGAGCGGACGTTCACGCCGAGCACATATTGGAAGTCGCCGATCCATTTCTGCCCTTCGAAGGTGAAGCCCCAGCCCGTGCAGCCGTACGTTTCCGTAAGCACCTGCTTGCGTCCGAACTGATGGGCTACGCTCGTGCACTGCTTAACGGTTATGTATTCGCTCGTTTGCTCGTTCAGCATATCGATGCCGGGAACTTGTTGGTACCGGTAGTTCGGCATGACCGCTCCGCATACGCGGGTGGCGGTGCCAAGATTGTTCTCCCACAAATAATGTCCGGTAAAAGCGATCCCGTTCCCGTCGCACCAATCTCCGAGCTGTTTGGAGTACGCCTCGCTGAACCGCTCGGTGAGCGTTCTCCAGTAATCATGCCTTACCCATGCGGATTTTTCCCCGTCAAAGTACAAATAAGGAACGGCTTCCAGCACATCGTAACCCCGCCGCCGCTTGAAAAATCCGGCAAACGATTCGCTCCACGGAAGCCAGCCTCGGCCCGGCGTAAACCGGCAGTGCCGGTCATGAACGCTCGGCTCGTCGGTGAACACGCCGCGAACCGTCCGGCCGAACTGGCCGCCGACCTCGCGCTTGTACGCCTCGTACGTAATGTCGATAAAGGCTGCGACGGTATCGGGGTTCAAATTGTCGGGCGGCGCCTCGTTATTGAACCATTCGCTCCGCTCGGATACTTCCACGCGGAAAACGAGCAGCACCTCATGCCCGCCCAGCTCAGGCTTTCCGCCCACAGGCAGCCGCTCGCACCGCAGCATGCTTCGCTCTTCGATGACGGCGCGGAATAACGCAACCGCATCGGAATAATCCTCAGCCAGGCTGCCCGGCGCAACAACCTCCAGCGTAAGCCCTTTGGCGCGGAAGGCGTCGCCTCCTCTTGCCTGCACCAGCCCTCCGGCGAACCCGGACGGCCAGCGGTCCTCGTCATAGAGCCATACGTGCATGCCCAGCTCTTCGGCCGCCTGTACGGACCGGCGAACGCAATCCATCCATTCCGGACCCATGTACACGGTCTCCAGTCCGTCCCGGGAATGAATGAAAAATCCGCCCATTCCCTGCTCCTTCATCTGCTTGATCTGCCGGACCAGCTCTTCTCCGTCCAGCTCATCGTTCCAGGCCCAGAAAGGGACGGAACGATATTCCGTTCCCGGCCGTTCGAACCGCCGGAGCAGCCGCTCCCGCACGTCCATGCTACCGCCTCCTCGTTTGCGTAAGGTGTTAAGCGGGCGCTTAAGCTTCGTCTTCTCCGGCCTGCCTTAAAATAAGCACGCCCTTCGGCTCCAGCCGAAGCAGACCGCAAACCTCCGTCCCGCTCAGCAGCTCCGTACGAACGGTATCGCCCGCATCGATTTCCCGTTCTTCGTCCGCATGATTCATAATAAAGGTATACCGGATTCCGTCCTTCTCCCGGCAGGTTACTTCAACATCCTCGGGCGCTTCGCATAGCGGCGCGATTCCCGCGCGTTCGCATAGATAGCCCATCCACTTCCGCAGGAACGCTCCGTCCGGCTCCGCAGCCGCATACCAGGCTTCTCCGCGGCCGTAGGAATGCCGGGTGATCGCCGGACATCCGGCGTAATAATCGCCGCCGAATACGGCAACGGCCTCCGCGCCCTCCGTATGCACCGTTTCGCAAGCGGTACGGCAAGCATAGGCGCCTTCCAGCGATCCCAGAGGCTCCTGCATGACCAGCGAATTCCGCTGCTCAGGAAATAACGCGTCGATCTCCTCCACCCAGATGCCGAGCAGCTTGCGCAGTTCTCCGGGATAACCGCCCGGGGTGACGAGATCGGTTTCATTCACGATGCCGCTGAAGAAGGTCGTCACCAGCGTCCCGCCCTGCTCGACGTAGCGCTCCAGTTTCCCGGCGAAGCCCTGCTTCACCATGTACAATAGCGGCGCGATGACCAGATCATACCCACTCAAATCCGTCTTGACATGGATTATATCCACCTGCACATGATTGCTGTACAAAGCGTCGTAATATTTTTGCACCTGATCCAAATATTTGATATAGGAAGAGGGGCCTCCGCCCAGCTCGACCGCCCACCAGTTCTCCCAATCGAACAAGATGCCGACGCGGCTCTTGATCGTGGAACCGATCAGCTGTCCGCCGAGCCGCTGCAGTTCTCCGCCCAATTGGGCGCATTCCCTGAACACTCGCGTATGCTCATGGCCCGCATGATCGATGACCGCTCCGTGGAACTTTTCATAAGCTCCGAGCGACCGCCTCAGCTGAAAGAACATGATCGATTCGGCGCCCCGCGCAATCGCCTGATAGCTTCTGACCCTCATCACGCCGGGGCGCTTGACCGGATTGACGCTCTTCCAGTTGATCACCCCGGGACTTTGCTCCATCAGCATGAACGGAGCGCCGTCCTTAATCCCTCGCATCAGATCGTACCTCATAGCCATATAGCTTTCCGGCGTATGATTCTCGGGATAAATGTCCAAGGCGGCGATATCCAGATACGGCGCCCATTTAAAATAGTCCAGCGGCTTATACGTCCCGTTCCCTTGAAAATTGGTCGTGACGATGGCGTTTGGCATCACTTCTTTAATGGCGTCGTACTCGATCAGATAGCACTCCAGCCAGCTGTCGCAATTAAATCGGAAGAAATCGAGCGTAATGCCTTGAAAAGCCGTCTGATCCGCGTTGCCTCCCGATAACCCTTCGCTGAGGCCGCTGGGAAGAACGATCTCCTCCCAGTCGTAGAACGTATGGCCCCAAAACCGGCTGTACCAAGCCTGATTCAGCTTCTCCAGCGTGCCGTAGCGCCGCTGCAGCCACTTGCGGAACGCTTGCTCGCAGCGCTCGCAGTAGCAGCGAATGCCGATTTCGTTGTTGACATGCCACAAGAGCAGCGCCGGATGATCCTTGTAACGCTCGGCCAGCTTGCGCGCCATCAAACCGGCATAATGCCGGAAGGTCGGGCTGTTCGGACAGGAATTATGTCTGCGTCCGTATTTGCGCTGCTTGCCGTCGGCCGTCACCGTCAGCACATCGGGATATTTCCGCGCCATCCAGGCGGGATGGGCCGCCGTGCTAGTTCCCAAGCAGACCTTAACCCCATGCTCTTGCAGCTTGTTCATCGCCTCGTCAAGCCAATCGAAGCGATACGTCGTCTCATCCGGCTGGTTGAGCGACCAGGAGAATACGTTCAGCGTGGCGATGTCGATGCCCGCCAGCTTGAATAAACGCATATCTTCATCCCAAATGTCCCGCGGGAACTGCTCGGGGTTATAATCGCCCCCGTATACGATTTTGGAAAAAGCAACCGGTGCAAAGCTCATTGCTCAACCTCCTGTTTTCCATTCGCTTCCTTATGCCGTTCACCTTCATCCGCTTCTGCCAGCGGCTTCGGCCGCGCTCTTCCCAATCCCCAAGGCGATCGGTCTCGCTCCGAGAACGGCTTCAGCCGGACGGAGAACTCCAACTCCTGCGCCTTCAGCAGATAGCTGTCCAGCGGCGGAGCCTCGCCGCAGCTGTGATTGCCGATGGGAGCCTGCCGGTAGTCGAGATGCAGGATCGTTTCATTCAGCCGGATCAGATCGTACGTATGCTTCGCCTTGCTCAAATTGTCCGTCGAATAGTGGCCCGCGCTGACATCCAGCTTAGGTATGCCGCCTATATACATCCCGGTTCCCGCCGCATTCGTCACGACCGCCCACCGGACATCGGCTTTATTGCCGTTCTCCTGAGGCTTAATATAAGGAACGAACTGCTCTTGAACCGAGCCGCCGTATACGCCGAGCCGCCCGCTTTCTTTACGGTCCTCGTAACACTCGTGAGGGCCGAGACCGAACCAGGAGAAGCGCTCGAATGACCCCGGCAGCGCCAGCTCGAAGCCGAACCGCGGCAGCGGAGGAAGCCCTTCTGCCGGAACGATCCGCGCTGTCATCACGATATCGCCGCTTCCGTAGATTTCATACTTCGTCCATGTCCGGAAGCAGACCGGCAGACCGGCGGCCCCTAGCGCGCCTCGCACCTCAATGGCGAGCGCAGATTCCCCGTGCCGGAACGTCTCGACCGTGTCGACACGCTGCTGCAGCGCATCGAAGCCCGCTTTCCTCCATTCCTTCGCCTGGCGGGAATCGTTATCGATCGGCGCCCGCCACAGCTGCAGCTTCGGCCCTGCCGTCAATAACGGAACCCCGTTATATTGCCAAGCTTCGATTCCACCCTTGCCGATATTGAACTTGATGAAGAATTCGTCTCCCTCTATGTCAAGAAACCGTTTCGTTTCGATTATGTTTACCGCAGGCATAGATTCCGGCGCGATATAAGATGGCGTCTTCCGCTGTCCGTTCGAAACATCGGCCGCAATCATAATCTCCAGCGGAATATCGGCCCAGGCGACCTCATGCCCCCGCGGAGCCCAATCGGACGCTTGCTTCAGGGCGAAGCGGATATGCATCCAGCAGACTCCGCCCTCATGAACCGCCAGCTTTTTGCTCCAGGGGATATGTACGGTCGTCTGCTCTCCGGCGCCCGTATTCAGCTCGGGCAGTGCCCCCTGCTCCAGCATCCGTCCGTCGCAGTAGAGCGTCCAAGTACCGGCCAGATGTTCGAGGGTAAGAAAGTCGTAACGATTATGCACGGCGATCAGCCCCGACTCCATATCGACCGGCTCGATCTTGACCGGCTCCAGCACCTTTTTCACCTCGAATATCGATGCCTTCGGCCTGCGGTCGGGAAACAGCAAACCGTCAATGCAAAAATGGCCGCTGTTCGGATGATCTTCGAAATCGCCGCCGTATGCGTACCAAGCTTCCCCGCTGTCGGTATGCTGCAAAATGCCGTGATCCGCCCATTCCCAGATCAATCCTCCGAGCAAGCGCGGGTACTTGTACACCGCATCCCAATATTCCTTCAGATTGCCGACGGAATTGCCCATTGCGTGGGCGAACTCGCACATTAGATAAGGTCTCGGGTCCTCCTTCTCTCCCTCGGCGATGACCGCTTCCAGCGACGGATACATGCTGCTGACGATATCGACGACCGGGGCGTCCTTCGCTCTTTCATAATGAATCGGACGGGACGGATCGGCCCTGCGTATCCAATCCGCCATCGCATCATGGTTCGGGCCGTATCCCGATTCGTTGCCGAGTGACCAGACGATGATGCTGGGATGGTTTTTATCCCGCTCCACCATGCGGATCGCGCGATCGACAAAAGCTTCCTTCCATGCCGGGTCTTCGGCCAAATAGCTCTCGTTGCCGACAAAATGGCCGCCGTGCGTCTCCAAATCCGCTTCATCGATCACATACAAGCCGTAATGATCGCATAAATCCAGCCAACGTTTATCATTGGGATAATGGGACAAGCGGACCGCGTTCATATTATGCCGTTTCATCAGCAGGATGTCCTCGATCATCGATTCGTAAGGAATCGTAAACCCGAGCTGCGGGTGAAATTCGTTGCGGTTAACCCCTTTCAAAATAACGGCTTTGCCGTTCACCAGCAGTTGACCGTCCTTCACGGCGATGTCCCGAAAGCCTACCGCTGTGCTTGCCGCTTCCAGCACTTGATCTTGCCCGTCGGTTAATTCCAGTCCGAGGTAATACAGATGAGGCGTCTCCGCGCTCCAGCGAAGGGGCGCGGCCACCGTAATCTCCGCTTCAAGCGCCCGCCGTTCTCCTGCAGCCAATTCGTCCACGATGACGGCCGAGCCTTCGCAAACTTTGTTTCTCATGCCGTCAAGAAGCGAAATGCGCATGTGGCACGGCTCGGCGGTCCGGGAATCGTGATCGTTGCCGATGTCAATCTTTATACTGAGCACCGCATCCGCCGTCTGCTCCGGGAAGCGGGTTTGGACCGCCACATCCCGGATATGCGCATGCGGAGCGGATTTGATATAGACGTCCCGGAAGATACCGCTTAACCGCCATTTATCCTGATCTTCCAGATAGCTGCCGTCGCACCATTGATATACTTGGACGGCGATGACGTTCTCCCCCCGCTTCAGCAGCGGCGTAATGTTGAATTCCGACGGCAGATGCGAGCCCTGCCCGTAGCCGGCCGGATGCCCGTTCACCCATACGTGAAAGGCGGAGTCTACCCCTTCGAACACGAGAAACTGCTGCCGATCCTCCCAGCCTCCGGGAAGCCGAAAGCTTCTGCGGTAGCAGCCCGTCGGATTGTCGTAAGGAACGTAAGGCGGGTCGATCGGGAACGGGTAGTAGCTGCTGGAATAGAGCGGTCGTCCGTACCCTTGCATCTGCCAATTGCCGGGGACGTCGATACGAGCCCAGCCTTCAGGCTGAAAGGACGGCTCGAAGAAATGGTCCGGCGCCTCATCCGGACTGTCCGCGTAATGGAAATCCCAGCTTCCGTTCAGCGATAAAAAGTAAGGAGAAGCGGCGGGCTCGTTCGCCATCGCCGACTCCAAATCGGCGTAAGGGATCAGACCGACGGAGGGCGGCTCCGCATTGCGGCTTAGCACGTCGAGATTTTGCCAATCCGGCATCGCTTGTTTGTTAACGTCCACGTCGTATGTCCCCTTTCGTTATTTTGCAAGTTCCGCCTCTTGGAACCGTATGGCGTTTTGCAGCATTAAGGCGATGACCCAGGAAGGATTCCATTTATTGCTGTGGCCGCGGTGGTTCCAGTTCGTCTGGAAAAAGCCTTCGGCCTGCTCGCCGATAATATCGAATTTCCATTCTCCCGGCTTCGTGCATATGCCCTGACCGAGCGCATCGAAAATCATGCGCCCCCAGCGCTCGTCATCCGTCCGGCCGGTCGAACGCCCGAAATCCCACAACTCGAAGGTCGGGAAAAACACATCCAGATGATGATTTTGCACGCTGACTCCCGGCCAACCCGCCGCCTGAAAGCCGGCCTCCCGGAACATGGAGCCTTTATCGTATACGGGATTCCACATATAGACGAAGGTCAGGAGCCATTCGGCCGAAAGCTGCGCCCATTCCTCATAAAGCGGCTTGCCCGTCGTTTTATACAGATGGTAAGCGGCCAGGAAGAAATACATACCCGCTTCCTTATCCTCGCATTTGGCATCCAGCGTGGAGCGGGCGAAAGGACGATCGAACGTCGCTGCATGCAGCTCGTAATAGCACTGCATCATCGCTTCGGCCGCAGCCAAATAATCGGGCTGCCGCGTAATCCGGTAAGCTTGCACCAAAGCGATCAGGCAGGGCAGCCCTGCCGCCGTAATCATATTATCGTAGGGTTTTCCGGAGAGATCCCAAGCCGCGGGAAGGATTCCGTCCTGCAAACCTCCGCGGATAAACAGGTCGGCCGCATCGCAAACGGCTCGCACCCATTCCTCCGGTATCGCTCTGCCTTGCTCGCGGAACAGCAAAATAATGTCCCCTAAATCCGCTATCGTTTCGCCGTAGGCTCTGCTGGATACGACCTTCTCCTGACCGGAACGGAAATCGTCCCAGCGGGTTTCATGCAACATATAAGAGCTGTGGCGGATTCCCGGCACTTCGGTTTCGCTTTCCTTAACATAGAAGCTCGCCGCCTGCTCGCATCTTGCGATGCGCTCCTCTTCCCCCCGGGAGAAGCCTAGCTTGGCGTCGCACCAGGCCAGCTTCAGACATTGTCCGGTCCAGCCGTACATATAGTGCAGCGGATGCTTGGAGACATTGCCGAAGGAATTCGAATCGGTAAATTTGATATACCCTGCCGCTCCCCCGGCCCCGGTTCTCCACCTGTCATCCAGCGCGTTCGACTTCAACCGTACGATCTCCGCCGCTGTATGCGGTTTGGCGCCTTCGGGAGCAAACAGCTCGGAAGCGGCGCGAACCACCTCGCGGAACGCTTGGCCCGAGCGGCCGATTGCGCCCCAATGAAGCGCATACTCCTTTTCCAGCGCAAACCCGGGCGCAAAATCGAGATAGCCGCCGTCGTAAGGCTGCGTCCTGCTTTTGGACACATAGACGACGTCTTTCTCGCCGTTCATCATCAGCACGCCGCTCATGGCGGCAAACGTCAGTCCCCGCTCCTCTTGAAGCGCTCCCAGCGATCCGTAATGGACCTTGCCGTCCGGAGTTTCGACATAGCTCGGGAGAGAGAATAAGGTAAGGAAGCGAGCTTGCTCCCCTTCCCGCCACTCCGCGTTTACCGCAGGAATCGGCAGGCGGTGCTCCTCGCATAGAAACCCTCGGCCCGCTCCTTCTCCGAGCTTGGGAACGATCCGCTGCGGATCGGAGGACGGATTATTGTTGTAGATCATATGCGGGATCGTTACCTTCTCCTCTTGCTTTCTGTCCAACGGGAACAGCAGACCCGCTGCCGCGTCGCGCAGCGTCATGCCGCTGCGATTCTCCCAGGCAGCGGAAATCCGCAACAGTCCGTTCGCGTCGAAGCCGAGACGTAAGGAGAATCGTATCCCGGACAAGTCGCCTTCGACAACAAGGCGCTCTTGCTCCTCAGACAACTTGGTGTGATTCAGTCGCACAGGCTCGCTGCTCCAAGGTTTACGGACGGAGAAACACAACATTTCCTGCAGCCGTCCTTCGAAATAAACGGCGGATGATTCTTGATCCCGCAGCGAAATCGTCACTTCATCCCGCTCCGCCGTCACTTCCGCCGACTTCCGGCGGTCTGCGCTGAACACCGTGTACCGCGTCATGCCTTCGCACCTCCGCTTTGCAATAGGGTAATTAGTAACCTGTCGAGCGTCGGATTAAAGCCGACCCTTCCCGACAGCGGGAAGCAAACGGCGTAAATCCGGCCCTTGCCGACTTTTTTCTCCGCAATGATCGGCAGCTTGCGCTTCTGACCGTCGGACTCGCCCTGCGTCGTATAGGAGAAGACGATCGGCTCCAGCCCCTCCCCCAGCAGATGGCTGTGGCTGATTCCGTCGAGGCGGTCGTTTTGCAGATTGTAAAAGTAAGCGAAATCGTCATGCTTCATCCATTGCAGCTCCGGCCGGTTCGCATTTACTCCGAGCGTATACACTTCTTTGTACTTGGCCGTCTTGATTTCGCCGCCCTCCAGCTCCCAGCAAGTATGGTTGGAAGTAGATACCGGACGTCCCAGAATGAACATGGCGGTCGCTCCGTGACGGACTTTTTCCAGCAGCGAGGTCCGGTGCCGCACGAACGCCTCCTTCGTGGAAACGATAATCGCCCCGTCCTGCGCGTCGTCCTCCTCGTATGAAGAACTCTCCAGATCGAGCAGCGAGCACAGCACTTCCGATTCGGAGTCCAGATAAGAAGCGCGAACCGGCTTCGGCTGCAGCCGCCTCATCCGGGCGAAGGCTTCGAAACGGAAGCGTTCCGCGTTAAGCTCCGCTCCGTGCTCGTCGATTAAGGCCGCATCGATGAAGAACGGCTGCCGCTCCGCCGTCGGCGGCACAGAGAAGCGGATAGTACCGGCATAGCGAGAGGATGTCTGCGGCAAATCGCATGTCATTTCGTAGCTCCCGTAATCCCTCTGGCCGTCGCGCAGCGTAGCGATGATCCGGCAGCCTTCGTAGCTTTGATCCGTATCGTTCAAGAGCCACGCTTCGATTTCCATCGTTTCCCCTTCATACACTTTCAGGCGGTCGCAGCGCAGGTTCACCCGCACCGGCTCCAGACATTGCTTATAGGTGAAATATGCCGGCTTGGGAATGCGGTCGGCTCCGACCAGCGCCTTCATCCAGCCTGCCGGCCATGCGTCGATCAAGAGATGGATCGCCGTCGAAACGACCAGATCCGTTCTTCGCCGCCAAGCATCGGTCATCAGCTTCGTCGCCAGACATTGGTGCTGCTGGCTCGCTTCAATCCAGCTGTGCATCGAATGCTGCTCCCCGAACCAATCGCCGTGCATCGCATACGTCTGCGCTCCCTTGATCCGGTTCGGCGACCAACGCTCCTTTGTATCTTCGGGCAGCCATTCTCTTGGATAGCGGCTCGTCATTAGCTGCGCATTGTCCAGCCCTTCTGTGCCATACTCTCCGCAGCCCGCTTTCCAGCCCGGACGAATGGCCGGCAGAAAGCCTTTGTGCAGTTTTCCGAGAGTAATTCCGTTATTCGTGTACCACATCGTATAGCAATGAAAATCGGGCAAGCCTTCACGTGTCGGCGGGTTATAGTCGCCGTCCGCGTTTTTCACCACCCGGTCGGGATTTTCCACATAAATCGCCTGGCGAGCGGCGATGAAGAACGCTTCCAATTCGTTGCGGTGCAAATGCCGATGTCCTTTGCGCCGCTTCTCCGTACGCGACGGCTCGTTAATCAGCGACACCATGACGGAGGAAGGATGGCTGCGAATCAGCCGTTCCATGTCGGCCGCCTGACGGACGCCTTCCACGAACTGATTGCGGCGGATAAAGCCGAAGGTCGGCAAGTCGCATTGGTGCATCATGCCCAGCATGTCGAAATAATCGTAAATTTCCTCCTGCACGGGCCGCTGCGTAATCCGATAAAAGTTCATATTCGCCGCTTTGGCGATCAAGATGTCGTCGATGAGCTGTTCCGGCTTGTTTTGCATCACGCACTGCTGCAGATGTCCCATTTCATTGGCTCCCCTGAGAATGACGGGGCGGTTGTTCAGATAGAGCGTTCCTTTCGGCTCTCCGTCTTCATCCATATGAAACTTGCGCATGCCGAACGTGCGGTCCAGGCAATCGGTGCAAACGCCGCCGTTATTCACTTCGACGCGGGCTATGTATAGATAAGGCGCGTCCGGCTCCCACATACGAAACTGAGGGAAATCGACTTTATAGCGAAAATAATTGATTCCCGGCCCTGCGTAAGCTATCTGAAAGCTTAACGGGCCGATGCCGGTTCCGGCAAAATTTTTCGGGATCAGCTCCAGCTGCATTTCGAAATCTTCCAGCAGCTTGTTCGTCGTGTTCATCGCATCGATCCACACCTCGACATGGCCTTCGTCGAGGTTAGGGCGCACGAACACATCTTGGATGAATAACTCCGAGCGCTGTTCCAAATACACCGCATTATAAATGCCCGCTCCCGGGGGGCAATGATTCCAGCCGCTGTACGGATCGTCCCAGCCCGGCCCCGTCGCCGCATACATTTTGTCCCCGTCCAGCTTCGTTCCGCCTACCCCCATCATCGGGTAATCGTTATCGACTTCGACGACAAGCGTATTATGCTGCTGCAGGAAGTCGGTCACATCGAATTCGAACGGGGCGAAGAAGCCTTCGTGACTGCCGATGCATTTGCGGTTTAAATAGACGGTCGCTTTATAATCGACTCCTTTGAATACGAGAAATACCCTTTTGCCGGCCTGAACCGGTTCGTAGGCAAACTCTTTACGGTAAAATCCGGTCCATTTGCCCTTATCCCCCGACGGCCCGCGAAAATCAGGCACCGTGGCCTGCTCCCAATCGCCCTCGCCTTCGAGCACGCGAGTGAAATTCGCATCTTCCGCCGTTTGATAACGGAACTGGAAGCGGGTATGCCGCTGCCGATCCCGCGTCAACGAGGGCGCCGGAGCCAGATTGCGCATGAAAGGCCGATATTTCATGCGCAGCAGCTGCAGCTCATGCTGAAACATGGTCAGCTGCGTCTCGTATGAAAAGGCCGGGACCTCCTTGGCCATCTCCGATCCCGGAGCGAAATACGCTTTCTCGTAAGCTATCGGAGGAATTTCATGCAATTCGTCTTTATTTCCCGGATGTTCGCGAAAGGCGATTTCGGCGAACGGGTCCAGATGTTGGGTCTGCTCCAAATGAATTTCCTCCTTTACTGCATAAACTGGAACCTTGGAACTATGAAACCTGGGGCCGCTTTCTTCAATACGATAGCAAGCGCCAGCCCCTGTTCCGGTTTCCAAGTCTTATCCTGTCTTCTTATGTCGAACGGATTTCAAAATCCAATTCGCTTCCGTCTTCATTCCGTGCGTACATCCGAACTTCTTCCTTCCCGAACCGCTGCATCCAGCAGTCCGCGTCGCCGAGAAACGGCTGTACGGCTTCCCGAACGTTTTCACTTAGGAAATCGTCCGTGACAAGCCATTGTCCCAAGCCTTTGGCTCCGCTTATTCGGACATCGGCGGGACAGTCCTTTGGCAGCAGCCAATCGGCTATGACGACGACAGCCCCGTCCTCGGCCTTTTGGCGCAGCGCCTGAAATGTTGCATCCGACAAATCGGAACCGCCCGCCATGATCAGCTTAGGCCGGCCGAGCTGCCGTCCCGTTACATATCCGTCGTATACGAGGACGTTATGAACGGGATACAACAGCGGATGAATCGGCTTCCGTCCGCTGCCTATGTAGCCTTTTTCCAAAGGAAAGCGTTCTATGGAAACCTCCCGCTTCAGCTCATGCCTCGGGAAGTCGTATCCCGGTATATGCATGCAGCTTCCGTACGCGGGAATGCGTCCCCTGCTGAGCAAATGCCATATGGTAAACACGCTTTGACTGCGTGCAATGGACTCTTGATCCGACGAGCGGTTTCCGAACAACCGTTCATTTTGACCATAGTTGCTGTCGTCGGAATGAATGATCACGATATCCGGATCGGCTTGCGAATGATGCCACCGGAGCGGATGCCCGGGAACATAGCTTTTAACGAACTCAAGCCAAACTTCGCCGAATTCCGTCTTCGTGAAGCCCTCGCCCGTGCTGCGGAGAAGCACATCGGCATTTTCCACAAACAGATGGGACGGGCCCATCCAATAGCCCATTCGGAGAGCCGAAGCGAACTCCTCCGGCGAATGTCCGGGGAACCCGTGAAACCGCGTGAACCATGCCCCTGTATCGGGTCCCCACAGATCGGCGCATATCCACATGTTTCTTCCGTACTGCTTCGCCGCCCCCAGCGCGGTAGAAAGCTGCAGCGATTGGAACGATTCCTTCATGATCTTGGGACACAGCTCCATCCCCGCTCTGGCGTAAGTATGGAACGAAGTCGGAAACACCTGCTCGGAAATCAGCGGCATCGCCCCCGGATTGCGGCCTGCCCGGTTCATTGCGTCCCCGACATGCCGGACTCTGCCGCGCACGGCCGACTCGACGCCGAGCCGGGATCGTTCAAGCGTCTCGCCGTCGGTGAGTCCCCAATGCGGGAACCAGCCGTCCTTGCGGTACTGTGCCGCATTGATTTGCAAATGCTCCGGTTCGTCGTACAATAAGCCGATGCAGCGTCCGGAGGCGGCAGCTTGAGCCAAGGCGTCATCCGGCAGGTCGTACCGGTTCGTGCCCTCGACCCAGGGCCCGTTGATGTTGCCGTACTCGTTGCCTAGACAAATATCGAGCCCCGCTCCGGCCACATCTTCCAGAAGCTCCTTGTAACCCTGCATTCCCGGCAACGCATGATGGACGTAGAAGTCCGCCTGCAGTTCTTGAAGCGCCCGGATAAACGCTTGCGGCTCAGGTCTCGGGTCCTGCGACGGGCACACGCTTCCGGTTCCCGTTCGCATGACCGAATCGGAAGCTTCTTTGCCCCACGGGTCCTGCCAAGCGACGACAGGTCCTTGAATGCCTAACCTCGGTTTACGCTTCATGGGCATCACGCGCATTCGGTTTTGCTTCCCCCGCCGCTGCAAACGCTTGCCGAATCAGCTGCAAACATTCCTCGACTTCTTCCGGCTTGGCATGTTCAAGAATTAACGGCACATCCGGCAGCCTTTTCATCAGAAATTCCGCATAAACGTTCCAATCCGCCTGTCCCGCGCCTACCCTTGGCGTCGTAAAGCCTTCGTCGGAATAAAGCGAATCCTTGGCGTGAGCGATCGGGGACTGACCGGCAATGCAATCGAAGATTTCGGTCATCGCCCGGCGCTGAGCTTCCAAGCCGCTCAAATCTTGCACCGTCAAATAATTGAACGGGTCCATGATCATGCCGAGCCCTTCCGTTCCGAGCTCCTGCAGAAGCCGCTGCGCCTGTTTCGGCTCGGCCAGCACATTCAGCGCGAAGCCTTCAAGCAGCAGCACCGCATTATTTTCCGCCGCGCGTCTTTGAAGCCGCTGCGTAATGGCGAGAAGCTGCTCCCACGCTTCCGGCGAACGGTTTCCTTCGTAATCCCGCCATGCGTTGGAAGGATGCAAGCTTCCGGTTTCCGTGGCGATATATTGGGTTCCATAAGCGGAGCACAGATCGATCATTTTCTCCAGCTGGACCAATTTTTCTTCGCGTTTTGCCAAATTCGGATTGAGCAAATTCGTATACCCCGACAGGCCGACGATCTGAATGCCTCTGCTTGCAAAAATCCGACAAATTTTATCGGCCCTTGCGGTAGAGAACGGCTCGTCATCCATCACCTGCAGCTTCTGCTTGATGTCCAGTTGAACGTAACGGAGCCCGTGCTTCCCGGCCTCCTCCGCCATCGCTTCCGCAGAGAAACCCATATAGACATAACTCATAAATCCGAGTTCGTTCATCCTCGTTCGCCCCCGCTCCAAATTTCCGTTCTCTCGACGACCCTGCCTTCCTCGCTGGAGGCAACCATCGCCGTCGTCATCGCAATCGTCTGCAAATTGTCCTCGATCGTTACCGGAGGCTCCTGTCCTTGATCGAGCGCGGTAATAAACGCGAGCATGGAACCCGCGAAGGCGTCCGGGAACCAGCTTCCCTTCAGCTTCATTTCGTGAATGACGTTTTTATGCTTGTTAATCGCCATATACAGCGTATCCTGCGTGCACCACAAGCTTCCTTCGGTCCCGTCCACCCACCATGTATTGCTGTGGGAACGGTTCGCTTTGGCGATGTTGTTAAAATGAAGCGAAGCCATAAACGGATGTCTGCCGCCCTTCGGACCGAATTCGACATTGGCCGAATAGATGAGCGGATCAATCGCATTCTGCTCCCTCAGTTGAGCCGTCGTACAGTGCACTCTGGACCAATCTTCGGGATACGGGTTAAAATAACGGCATAAATCGACATAGTGGACGCCGTGATCGACGATATTGAAATTTTTCATCTTCGTCCACCACCAACCGGCCTGATCCTGGAACGAGCGCATATAATGATGAATGCTGTAGATTTCTCCGATCAGCCCCTGCTCGATCGCCAGCTTCAGCGCTCTGTGCGCCGGAGCCCACCGTGCCTGCTGGTTCACGCCGAGCACGATGCCGAGACGCCGGGCTTCCTCGCCGAGCAGCTGCGCGTGCTTGATGTCCATGGCAAGCGGTTTCTGACATAAAACGGGGCGCGGCGCTTGGCTGATGCTTCTCAGCACCTCCAGCCTCGGTGCCGGATGGATCGCCATGTCGATCACCGCTACCTCCTCCATCTGCAGCAGCTCGTTCACATCGGTCGTCCATCTCGGAATGCCGAATTTCTCCGCCGTTGTTCGGGCCGCTTCCTCGCTGACATCGCAGCATGCGGCAATATGTAAACCATACTTGCGGTAAGCGGGCAGATGCGCCGTGTTCGCTATGCTTCCGCAGCCTATGAGTGCGATGCCGTATCGGTTTAAATCGGATATATGAGATTTTCTCGGTAAGTAATCTTCCGGTCTTATAAATTCCATTCTAATCACCTCTCGATTTTTACTTTACACCAGTTCAAAACAACATATATAGGTTGTTTCTGCCCACTTTCGGGGCGGATTGCAGCAAACAGGCCACCCGGTTAGGATGGCCTGTCTGTGATAGCTCCGAACGATGCAGCGCGAAGCTTGCGCTTATGCTCTTACGATTGCGACGAGGCCCGGCTCGGCTCTATAGGCTGAGCCTGCTTTTGCGCCGTGAGGACATACGTTGCTCCGGCAGCGGCTTCAAATTCGGTCAAATAACCCGATGTCCGACACACTGCCGGCTTGCCGTTCATCTCCACCCGCAGCGGAGCCTCGGGACGGCGGCAGGCGATACGGCATATTCCCGATTGCGTCGCTTTCAGAACGCAGCGGGTCAGCTCGCCCGCTTCCCATTCCATGTCGATCTCATAGCCTCCGCGCGCGCGCAGCCCGGATACTTGACCGCTCTGCCAGACGCTCGGCAGCGCCGGAAGCAGAGCGATTTCTCCGCGGTGGGATTGCAGCAGCATCTCGGCGATGCCGGCAATGCCGCCGAAATTGCCGTCGATCTGGAACGGCGGATGATTGTCGAACAAGTTAGGCAGCGTCGACAGGGAGAGCAGCAGCTTCAGATGCTCGTAAGCCTGCTCCCCATCCTCCAAGCGGGCATAGAAGTTAAGAATCCAGGCCCGGCTCCAGCCCGTATGGCCTCCTCCGTGCTCCAGCCGGCGCTCCAGCGTCCTTCTGGCCGCTTGCGCCCATTCCGGCGTATGCCGCACATGAATGATTTCGCCTGGATGCAGGGCGAACAGATGGGAGATATGCCGGTGACCGGGATGCACCTCATCCCAATCCTCCACCCATTCCTGCAGTTGACCGTGCTTGCCGATTTGCGGCTTCGGCAGCTTGCGCAGCGCCGTCTCCCACTCCGCGCGAATCCCGTCGTCCATCTGCAGCAGCCCGGATGCTTCGATGCAAGCCTGGAACAAAGAGTAAACAATTTGCGTGTCCATGGAAGGGCCGATGCACAGGCAGCCTACGCTGCCGTCCGACCCGATATATTTGTTCTCGGGCGAAGTGGAAGGCCCGGTGACGAGCCGCCCCTGCATATCCTCGAACATATAGTCGAGGAAAAATTCGGCCGCTTCCCTCATGACAGGATACGCTCGTTCGCGCAAGAAACGCCCATCCAGCCCGAAGCGGTAATGCTCCCATAAATGAAGCGACAGCCAGGCCGCTCCCATCGGCCAGATCGAGCCCGGCATAAAGTTGCCCTCGATTTGGGTCGCGCCCCACATATCCGTATTGTGATGCGCTACGATACCTCTGCAGCCATACACCTTCTGGGCCGTAATTCTGCCGTTCGGGCGCATCCGGTCGATCAAATCGAATAAAGGCTCGTGACATTCCGACAGGTTGCATACCTCAGCCGGCCAGTAGTTCATCTCCGTATTGATATTGATCGTATACTTGGACTCCCATGGCGGCGTAAAGCTTTCATTCCATATGCCTTGCAAATTGGCCGGATTCGAGCCGGGACGAGAGCTTGCCATCAGCAGATAACGCCCGAACTGAAAGTAGAGCGAGATCAGGGAAGGATCTTCCGCCCCCTCTTTCCATCTTTGGAGCCGCGCATCCGTCGGAAGTAAAGCGGTTTCATCCTTTTTGGCGGCTGGTCCCAAATCCAGCTTGACACGCTGCATTTTAGCCGTGTGGTCGGCCAAATGATCCTGCTTCACCCGCTCGTATCCTTTGCCCGCGGCATGCTCCAGCTGCTGTATGCATTCTCCCAGCGGATCTTCACAGCGGAAAGTCGTACCGGCGGCGACATAAAGCGTAACGGTCTGCGCCCCGTGCACGGAGAGAAAATCGCCGATGACGCTCACCGTGCCTCCCTCGGCCACCGCTTTGACCGCCGCCGTCAGCGTCACCCCGTCGCGGCCGCATTCGCCCCTCATCACAATCGTGTCCTTACCGAAACGATGGGAGCCTTCGTCGAACGGTCTGCGGCTCAAATTCATCCGTAGGTTCAACATCCCCGGCCGGTCGCACGAAACCCGGACGACCATAACCTGATCTACGGCGCTGCTGAACAGCTCTCTGACATGAGGCACGTCGTTCAGGCTGTAGCACACATGGGCAATGCCCTGCTCGATGTCGAGATCTCGGTAATAATTGGAGATCATCTTCTTCTCCCCGTCATGGTACAGCTGCAGCTCGCCCAGCGGCTGATAAGGATGAAGCGATTTGGGAATGGACATCATTCCCATCTGGGCCAGTTCCTCCGCTTCCACATGGTTTCCCTTCATCAGCAGCCGGCGGACCTCCGGCAAATATTTGCGCCCGTCCGGGTTATTGCCGTTAACCGGCCCTCCGTACCAGACAGAATCTTCATTCAACTGAAGCCGCTCTTGATTGACCTTGCCGAAAATCATCGCACCGAGCCGCCCGTTTCCTATCGGCAGCGCATCCGTCCAGGCTCTTGCCGGCTTCTCGTACCACAGCTTCATCGTTCCCGTTGATTTACGCAAAGATTCCATAATATCTCTCCTCTTCTTAAACTAAGTCGGATCGTTTTGCCGAAGCCAGGTGATATTACATGCGGCCGCCGCGGTCGATAATGGTCTTGGCAGCACACGCGCCGCCCCGACTCCCTATCGGCTCCGGTCACTTGTTAACCGCACGTCTAATGCGCAGAGCGTAATACAATTGGGCAGGCAGATCAATGCGGAACCTTCCTGCAAACTCCCCCTGCAGCGGGGTGATCGTCATGTTCCACGTATCGATCAAGTCGACGCAATACTGCCCTTCCGGAAGCGAAAATTCTCGGTAACTAAAGCGATGGGGACCGAAATATTGCAAATAATATTCCCCGCTTACCTCCAGCGTAGCCGCATCAAGCCTGTCGCTGCTGTAAATCATATCCGCGGGCGCTTCTTCCAATATCCGGCTGAAGAACCGGATTCGCTGCACGCTTTGTCCCTTCAGCGATCCTCCGTGTGACCACCAGAGCGGCCCTTCCTCCTCATCGCCTAAGTAGGTCTCTCCGTGGGTCACATAGCCTCCGCGACAGCGGCCTTCCCACATCCGCAGCACCATCTCCTCCGCCGTCAGGCTTCCCCAGCGCTTATCCAGATTGCCTTCATAACCGCATTCGTCGATAATGACCGGCTTGCGGTACTGCTTCGTGCATTCCGAGGCGACCCTCACATCGCTGTGCTGAATACTGACGTGGGTAATCCAGGGAACGCCGAAGTCATACCAAGTGCGGCAGTTATGTATCGATCGGAGATGACCGGCCGGGTCCTCCTCCTGCACAATACGGAAAAACCGCGTCCAATCCTCGGGCCGCTTATGGGTCATCAGATCGTACTCATTGGCAAGCGACCACCAAACGTTACGGAATGCGCTAAGCCTCGCGACAACATATCGCAGATAACGCTCGTCCTCCTCAGCCGTCATGCGGTCGAAGCCCCAGCGGCCTTCGTCGTACGGATGGAACAAGATCAGGTCGGCCTCGATGCCCAGCTCGGCCAAATCCTTCACTCTCCGCTCCAAATGGGCGAAATAAGCGGGATTCGGGCGGCTAAAGTCAAAGCCTTCATCGGCAGAACCGGCAAAAGGATATATCGGGGGCTCCGCCTGATTAAATTCGTAGTGTTTGGGAAACACGCACATTCTTATTTTGTTGAACGGGGTCTGCCGCAGCGTGCGCAGCGTCTGCTCCTGCAGCTCTTCCTCCTGCAAATGCCAGACATAGCCGGTTGTGCCGATCGGCGTATAGCGAGTGCCGTCGGCATATTGAAAATGAACCTCGTCCTTGACCCGGACGGGCCCATGATTGCCCTCTTCTCGGCCGGAGCAGACGAAACTCCCCCGGGTGCCGTCCAGAGCGGGACAGTTCGCGCTGACCGAGTAAGTCCAATCCCCTTCGAGCTCGGGCATAAAGCGAATGCGGTATCTCCCTTCCCCGTCGTAGAAGCCTTCTACCGCCGCTTCATATTCGCCGCAGCGAAAGCAAGCGCTTAACCTGACATCCGTAAAAGGGTTGCCCTCGGCGGGCCCTTGAAGCGTCAGCTCCATCAATCCCCAACGGGGCACAATCGTATCGGTGCTCGTACTCAGTACGTTCTCCTCCTCTCTTTCCGGCCCCTCATACTTTCTGAAGGCGCAAAGCCATGTACGGTTTGCCGGGAAGCCTCACTTTGGATTTTCCTTGAAAGACGGGTTCCAGCGGGGTTATCGTCATATTCCATATATCGATGAGCTCCGCCCGGAAAGCGGCGTCTTCCGCCAGCTCGACGTACTGGTAGGCGGGCTGGTAATTGCCGAGATAAATCAGCTTGTACGTCCCGTCCTCCCCGGCCTGAATCCAGTCTTCCGGAGCCTCCTCCATAATCCGGCGCAAGAAAGCGATACGCTCGGCGCTTTCTCCGTACATCAATCCTCCGAACGAAATCCAGGCCCGCGTCTCGCGGTCGATGAACGACTCCCCATGCGCTACGAAACCGCCGCGCGAGAAGCCTTCCCAGAACCGGTGGACCATCTCCAGGCCCGAAATATTGCCCCATCGTCTCGAGCTGTTGCCCTCATAGGAGATTTCATCAATGACAATCGGCTTCGCCGCAGCTTCGCGCCAATTGGTCGTCAAAGCCGCGTCCCAATGCTGGATGCTCTGATGCGTAATCCAAGACTTCGTATAGTCGTACAGCGTAGACGATTTATACATCTTCGTTCCGTTATGAATCGAGCGCAGATGCTGATACGGATCGCACTGCTGAACGAATTGGATAAGGCGGTCCCAATCCGCCACGGTTTTAAATTTATTGAAATCGTATTCGTTGGAGAGCGACCACCATACATTGCGGTAAGCGGCCAGCCTTGCGATCACATAACGCAAATAAAAGCAGTCTTCCTCCGGCTCCATATTATCGAAGCCCCAATGCCCCTTATCGTACGGATGGAACAAAATCAGGTCGGCTTCGATCCCGAGCCGCTGCAGATCCTCGATTCTTCGCTCCAGATGGGCGAAGAACGACGGGTTAAAGCGCGTTTTGTCAATATCCTCGGGACAAGTTCCGGCGAAGGCAATCTGCGGCGGCTTCATGTCCCGCGTCGGCAAGAGGCACATTCTCACCTTATTGAACGGCGAATTTGCCAATGAAGCCAGCGTATGCTCCTCCAGTTCCTCATTACCGAGATGCGTCCAATGATAGCAGGTAGTTCCGAACGGCATATAGCGCGTGCCGTCTTCATATTCGAAATAATGTCGGTTCTTCACCCGCACCGGACCATGATTGCCCGCAGACGGAGCGACACAGAGAAACTCGCCGGCAATGCCGTCAAGCTCGCTGCAGCTGCTCCTTGTAACAAAGCGCCACACGCCCGGTTCGTCCGGCATGAAGCGGATTTTGTACGTTCCGTCCCCGTCATAGAAGCCTTCGGGCTCCAGCCTTCGGTTCTTGTATTGAAACGTTGCAATTAGCCGCACATCCCGGTAAGGGTTTCCCCCGCTCGGCCCGCTTAAGGCGAGCTCGAACCGTCCCCATTGCTCCACCCGGTCCTTCCACTGCTTTATGCTCATCGGTACTGGCGCCTCCTTCCTCTGTTCCGTCTTATTTAATGCCGGAATGAGCCATTGTAGCAATGACCTTGCTCTGGAATAACAAAAAGATGATCAAATTCGGTAAAAACATCAGCAGCGCCGCAGCCGCAGCCGCTCCCTGCCTCGCCACGCTGTTAGCCATGCCGCTGGTCAGCGTCGAGATGTAGAACGGGAACGTTTTCATCTCTTCCTGCTGCATGAACAGCGTCGACGTCTCCGTATTCCCCCATGCGGCGTTGAAGGCAATAATGCCGATCGTAGCTACGGCCGGCATTATGACCGGCAGCACGATTTTCATAAAAATCGTATACTCCCGCGCCCCATCCATCTTCGCCGAGTCAAGCAGCTCGTTCGGCAGCTGGTCGATAAACTGCTTCATGAGAAACACCCCGGTCGGCACTGCGACCATCGGCATAATATGGCCGAGATACGTATTCATAATGCCGAGCTTGCTGACGACCAGATACCGGGGGATAGCTACGGTTTCCGGAGCAAACAACAGCGTCAGCAAGATCATCCCGAAGACGAGCTTATGTCCCGGAAATTTATGCTTGGAAATCGGATAAGCGCACATCGCGCTGACTACTGTAACAATTATAACGCATAAAATCGCCACGACGACACTGTTAAAAATATATCTTGTAATCGGTATCGCCGTACCTTTGGTTATCGCCAGCAGCTCGACGAAATTTTGAAACGAAGGATGCCGGGCAAAAATGTTAGGCGGATAAATAAACAGCTCCTGATACGGCTTCAATGCGTGGTTCAAAATATATACGAGCGGCATCAGCATAAAAATGCTGAGCACGACCAACAGCAGCACCGCAAATTTCTCGAACGGCCCGAGCCTGTTCAGCCTCGACCTTCTTCGCCACGGAATCAGCTTTCCCAGCTTCTCCGCGCTCATGACTTTCATCTATTCGTCCTCCTTCGTTCCGAACAATCTCCAGCAGAGCTTGTTGGCTGCGTAAATAAGAATCAGCAGGAATACGGATAATGCCGTAGCATACCCGAGCTCGAAGCGGGTAAAGCCGTAATCATCGATCTGGCTTATAATGAGATGCCCCGCATACTGCGGCGTCGGATTCATCCCGGACAGCTGCGTGCCGATCCCCCCGGCTTTGAATGCGCCGACGATCGCCATGACCGCGCCGAAAAGCATCTGCGGCTTGGTCGATGGTATCGTAATATACCAGATTTCCTCGAGCCTGCTTTTAATTCCGTCCAGCCTTCCCGCTTCGTACAGCTCGTGATTGACGTTCAATATGCCGGCCAGCATCGCCAGAAAGCCGATCCCCATGCTGGACCATAAAGTGACGACGATCATCGACGTCATCAAATGCTCCTTGCTTGTCACCCACAATACCGGCTCGTTGATCAGACCCAGCTTGATAAGGAAGCTGTTCAAGTAGCCGATCCGGTCGCCGGATAACAACGGCAGCCAGATGATGCTCATCGCCACTCCGCCCGCAAGGGACGGAGTATACAAGGCGAGAGTAAACCATTTGCGGTAGACGCCCGGCAGTATGGAGATTAGCCAAGCGAGCAGGAACGAGGCGGCATATCCGCCGGGACCTACGATCGTCGCAAACTTGAACGTATTCGGAATCGCATACTTGATCAAAATCAAATCCTGGGAAAGCATATACCGGAAATTGGCCCAGCCTACGAACCTCGGCGGCTCAAGCGAGTTGTAATAGGTGAAACTAAGCCCGAAGGCGGCGATAACCGGGATCATGATAAAAATCATAAAGCATATCATGAACGGTGCGATAAACACATACGAAGCGCGGTACTCCCATATCGCTTGAAAAGGCGACATCCGCTTCTGCTTCGCCCGGCTTGTGGAAGTATGCGCTGCCGTTACGGCCTGCTCACTTTTTAACATACTTATCCACCCCTTCCCACGGTTTGGTTATACTAGGCAAGTTTAATGACTTCACGACATTGCCGTTGTCGTCGATAAAATGGAATTCCTGCATTTTCCTTTGAATCTCCCTGTCGATATCGACAATGGCGGTCTCCAGAGAGGTTCGGTAATTGATTCCGTCCACGACCGTCCGGTTCCAGGCGTTCTGCAGCTCGCGCTCCATGAAATAGCTGCCCGGTACGTTAGGAATTTCTCTGAACCATCTCCACTGCTCCATGATCGCGTTCAAATCGTCTTTTTTCCAAGGAAGCTTGGCGAAAGCGTCGATATTCGACGTGTTCCAGCGGAAGCTGACGCCGTTCAGCGTCTCCAGATCAGTGCCGTAGCGCTCCTGAATTTCAGCCGACGTCCACCATTTGAGAAACTCCCAGCTCTCCTGCGGCTTCTTCGTTTGTTTGAAAATTGCGGAGGATTGCATGCCTCCGCCCATCCAGCGGGCTACAGTGCCGTCCGGCTGCTTCACGCCGGGAATCGGAGCGACGCCCCACCACCCGTTCAGCTCGGGAGCGGCTACCGTCAGCTCGATATACATCCCAAGATCGCCGATCCCGAGCGGGATCGTGCCGTCGCGGAAATGCTGATAAAAACTGGAGAGCGAGCGGTCGACCGCGTACTTGTTGTACAGGTCGGTCCATTTCTTGAACGAATCGAAGCCCTTCTCCGTTCCGAGTGCGGTCTTGGAACCGTCCGCCGCAAAATAATCGGCGCCGTTCTGAAGGAAGAACGGGTTATGGCCGACCGGCGTAATGTTCATGCCGTTTTGCTGCAGAATCGGCAGCATTTTATACACATCGTCCCAAGTGTCGGGGACGCTAAGGCCCAGACTTTGCAGCACATCCTTGCGGTAATACATCATCTGGAACGTCTGCGTTTCCGGCATTCCGTAGTAGCCGCCGTTATAATAGAACGGCGTCCACGAACCCGGAGCAAACTGTTTGTACACTTCGTCAAAATCCGGAAATTGCTTTAAATCGTATATTCCGTTACGCATTGCATACTCGAACGGCAAGTCCTGTCCGAGCCCCAAAGCGACGTCTGGCGCTATCCCCGCGGCGTTCATCAGCACGAGCAATCCTGCGTCGGGGAGCAGGTTGACCTTCACTTTGATGCCGGTCTGCGGGGTGAACGATTCATTGGCCAAATCCTGCAGCAAATTCACATAGTCCCTTCCGCGCAGCACCCACACGTTCAGTACATCGTCCTGCATTTTATTCAAATTTTCCTTCGGCATAAAGGAATAAAAGAAATTAATGAAGGCCCCTTGAATTTTTTGCGGCATCGACGCTTCCATTTTCGGAAAGCTCTTCTCTACCGGCGCAATGAAGATCCGGTCGAGCTGGAGCGGCTGTGTATTGAGCTGCTGAATCAAATCGCCGATTTTCCCCTGCAGCGTCACCAGCCGGCTCGCTTCGTACGGAATTTCATTCTCGTTTTTCAGCAGCGACTGAATGTCCTGCTCGACGGTCACGATGCCTTGCGACACGGCGTCCGGACGTCCGTTAACGGTTTCCAGCCTTGTGCGCACATCGGCCAGCTTTTTCCCGAGAGCGCCTAATTGCTCGATGAAGCCCGGAAGATCCTTGCGGATTTCCCATGTCCGGTTTTTATCGTCCACGCCTCCCGTCAGCGCTTTTAAATCGGCCGCCAGCTTTTTCAAATCGGCAATGCCGCTCTCCAGATCGATAATGACCGGCTTCAAAGGCGCTTGCGTTACGCGCATCGATAACGTATTTTTTCCTTTTTGCAAATAAAATTCGAACGGCTTGCCTGCGCTATCCTCCAGCGTAACGCCTTTCCAGCCGGAAGCGTACAGGAAACGGTACGCCTTCAGCTCGGCAAACGGCACCTTGCCGTTAATCGAGATCGTACGGAAGGACGAACGGTTCGAGAGGAACGACTGCTGCGCCCGCATCGCGATCTTGTAATACCCGCTTTCCGGAACCTCGAAGCTCCAGCTGGCCTCCTGATTGCCGGTGGACCACCGTTCTCCGTCGATCGTATTGTATGTAATTTTGCCCCGTACGTACGGAACGGATGCGATGTCGTTGTCATAAGACAACGGGATGGATGAATCGTTTTTCCAATCGACCTGCTCGGCCTCGATGACGATCGGATCGGCTTGCACCGCAGCCGCGTCGGCCGGAGACGTTCTTCGGACCGTCTGATACGGGTCCGTAATGACCGGCGCTTTGAACGAGACGGATTCGATGGCGACCGGATCGCTGCCGGCGAAGCGAATCTTGTGCTTGCCCGGCGTCAAATACCAGAGCAGCGGGTCCTCATACGAGCCCCCGGAATCGCGGAACGAATCGCTCAGCCAGCCGGAAACATCTTCCGCCATCGGGCGTATCTCGTCTCCGTTATCGTCGGTGCGCGCCGGAAGCTGGTCCTTCCAATGCCGATACAGCTGGACGGATTTCGATTCCAGATAAGGATTGGCTCCGTCCACCGATACGTTCCAGGCGATCGGCTTGCGGTGCTTCGGATCGACGAACGGATGGTACGAAAGCTCCATCGTGTACAACCCGCCTTGCTCGACGTTCACCTCATATTCAATCCATTCGTCGCCTTGAGCGTTCCATATCAAGACGTTGTTTTTCCCGTCGTAAGAGCCTGCGCTCACATTCGCCTGCTCGGACTTGCCGCTCACCGCATTGCCGGGAACCGTAATCATTCCCTTGTGGTCCATGGCGGCGCCGTTTTTCTTCCACTTCTCCAGCACTTCCAAATAGTACGGATCAAGGGATTGACTCTCATCCGCTTTCTTCACAATCCCGGTAGTCTTTGCATCGGTCGCGCCGCTTCCCGGCGACTCGCCGCTGCCATCGGCGAGCCCGGGGAGCGTAGGGCCCAGCACAAAGACGAGCGCCAGCACAGTGGCCAGCCACGGGCGGGTTCTTACTAATGTCTTCAACTCCATCCCTCCGCTGTTTCTTTAGCTTCAAGCTTAGTATGCCAAATTATCCATCGTATCTTTATCGAAGAAGAGCGCTTTATTCATCGCAAGCGTTAGCGTCAGCTTTTCATTTTCTACAAATTGATGTTCGGGACGGGTGCGGACGATAAACAGATTCGGCGCGCCGATGTCCATATACAAATACAAGTCGGCTCCCATCAGCTCATTAATTTTTTGTATTCCGACGATTTGGGCACCCGGATTCGCCTCGCGAAAGGCGGGCTCAAGGTGGACGTTCTCACAGCGAATACCGAGAATCACGTTGCGGTCGACCTTTTTTTTGCTGCGCAGCACGTTCGAATGTTCGGCAGGGATTTTTAGCGCGTAACGGCTTGTATGAAACTCCAGCTCGCCGTCGGCGTTTTCCTTGATTTGCCCCTCCACCAGATTGATCGGCGGCGTTCCGATAAAGCCCGCTACGAACATGTTGCGCGGGTGATTGTAAATTTTTTGCGGCGTATCGACTTGCTGAATGATGCCGTCTTTCATCACCACGATCCGATGCCCCATCGTCATCGCCTCGACCTGGTCATGCGTGACGTAGACCATCGTTACCCCGAGTTGCTTGTGCAGGCGGATAATCTCGGTCCTCATCTGCACCCTCAGCTTGGCGTCCAGATTGGACAATGGCTCATCCATCAAAAACACCTGAGGATTGCGCACGATCGCCCGGCCCAAGGCTACGCGCTGGCGCTGACCGCCGGACAACTGCTTCGGCTTGCGGCTTAAAAACTGCTCGATTTCGAGAATTCTCGCCGTTTTTTTGACTGCAAGATCGATTTCATGCTTGGGCATTTTGCGCAGCCTGAGACCGAAAGCGATATTCTCGTATACGCTCATATTCGGATACAAGGCGTAGTTCTGAAATACCATCGCAATATCGCGATCCTTGGGCGGCAAATGATTGACCAGTTGGTCTCCGATATAGAGCTCGCCGGAGGAAATGTCCTCAAGCCCAGCGATCATGCGGAGCGTTGTCGATTTGCCGCAGCCGGACGGTCCGACCATAACCAAAAATTCGCCGTCGAGAATTTCCAAATTAAAATCTTTTACGGCCTGCCCTTTTTCCTTTCCGTATCGTTTTTCGATGTGGTTTAAAAGAATGCGCCCCATTGCGGCACCCCCAATAATCATTTTCATAGCTTTTGACAACGGTTTCACATTTCCGCCGGAAACAAAGACATTCGCCGCACAGACCTGCTGGGTCCGGTGGCTTGACTTCACCGAAGCGCTGAGCGCCGGGAAGCGATATTTCTATTGGCGATAAAAACTACCTCTATTCGCGGTCGCTCATCGATGCTTGTGCTTCGGTAAGCGTTTTTACCTCCACATAGAAATCCTGACTTCACCGAAGCGCAAGCGCCGGGAAGCGATATTTCTATTGGCGATAAAAACTACCTCTATTCGCGGTCGCTCATCGATGCTTGTGCTTCGGTAAGCGTTTTTATCATTATACCTCCACCCCATTACGCGATTATAGGTGATGATAACTTACTCTATAGGGTAATCATGCTCAGGCTCTCAGCGCGGAAGCCAGCCATTCATAGGACCGGCGCCCCGAAACCTCGTGTTTGCCCGGAAATAAATCGCTTCCGAGACGTTCTCCAGCCCCCTCGGCGGCGTAGATTCCCTCTAGCGCCGAGAGCGCAGCCTTCACGGACTCGCAAGGAAATAACGGGTCCTCTGTGCCCGATTCGACAAACAGCGACCTAGGCGCGATCAGCCCTATCAGCTCGGGTAAATCGGCGTAAGGCAAAATAGACGGCAAATAATTGTCGATACAATGATTCATCGCAAGCAGACTGCCCCGGAACGTGCTCGCATAGGCGCTCAGCACCGCCGCCCCGATCCGCTCATCCAGAGCCGCGCTGAAAGCCGCGATCATTCCCCCTCCGGAGAAACCCATCGTTCCGATCCGCGCCGCATCGACCTCGCTCCTGCCGAGCAAATAATCCAGCGAACGAATCGCTTCCAGAACACGCAATCCGGCCGCCGTTCTGCCGTACATCAGCAATCTGGAGGCAAGCGCATGGCAGGAGCTCGCTTTCCGCGGATCTTTGCTCCGCTCCGCAGCAAGCCGCCGATCGCCGAAGCCGATAATTTCGGGAGCCATCACAACAAGCCCCCGCCGCACAAGCTGCAGAGCGAAATGACCGGTAAGCCCCGGATTCCCCTCCTCGCCGGCACCGTCCGGCTGTAATCCGACAATTTCCCGGCTCCCGTAACCGTGCCCGTGCCAGGCGATCACAGCAGGAGCAGGTTGAGCGATTCCATGCGGAATCAGCAAATATGCAGGCATTCGCAAACGCTCAAAGGTGGTGTAAGCGATGCGCTCCAGCGTATAGCCGTCCTTCTCTTGCCGCTCCAGCAAAACCGGGTTCAACGCCTCGGGCATTGCCGGGAACCGGCCGAGCGATTGCAGCAGCCGCTCTCTCACCTCATGCTTTCTCTGCTCCCACGGCTTAAGCTTGCTTGCCTGCCCGTTCAACGCCTGGCTATCATACAAATCGTTTAAAAATTCATCCGGCGACCACATCGATCATCCCTCCGCTTGTTTTTCTGGAATCCGTCTAGAAGCGGTGAAAAACGCTGACTGCGCATGCGAAAGCATCCTCCGATCGCTCTTGTCCCCTGATTTCTTGAATGTTTGGGGATGGTTATTTCCTTTTTCCCACGGAGAAAATCCGTTTTTCCCCAGATTTAAATGGCCCCTCCGCTCTTTTTTCACCGGCTTTCTAAACCTTGTGCACTCTGCGCAGTGCAAAAAGAGCTGCACCCGTATGATGGCCAGCCCTCCTAGCTTAAAGCGATATCGCTTTGTCTTCGAATTCCTGAAAGTTTTGTCTGTACTGACGAGGCGTCACGCCGGTTTTTTTGCGAAACAGCGCATGGAAAAACTTCATATCCAAATAACCGACCTGGTTGGCAATTTGATAAATCGGGATATCGGTCGATTTCAGCAGCTCGCAGCATTTTTGAATACGGACATTTTGCAAATATTGGGTGAACGTAAGTCCTGTCGTCTTTTTAAACAACCGTTGAAAATGGCTCGCGCTCAAGTAAAAATAATCGGCTACATCCTGAACTGTAATGTTCTGCGTGTAGTTGCATTTGATGAAGTGGACGACTTCCTCCAGCTTGCTGAACGACGCCGGCTCTTCTTCATTTTTCAGCTCGAACCGCTTCAGCATCACAAGCATCTGTATGAGGAGGGCGACCAGCACCGTGTCGAAGCCGGTGTTTCGTTTCAAATATTCGGAGTACATCGTTTGGAACATCGCCGAGAACGTATCGTGTTTATCTTGAAAATGCAGCCACCGTTCGCTGCACTCATGCGGATAGTAAAAAATATTGTATGTAAACGAGTCCTTTTGCAAAATAGACTTCCACTGATCCAGCAGCTCATTGCGGAAGATACAGTTGTAAATGACCAGCGTCTTGTCCTGCTTCGGCGAAGACGGGCGAAATACATGCGAGGTTCCGATAGGAATGAGGAACAGATCGCCCTGCTTGATCGGAATGACCTGATCTTCAATATAATGATAGCCGCTGCCTTCCCCCACAAAGCTGATTTCCGTAAAATCATGCGTATGCTGCGCCGTTGTAAACGATTCCAATTCGCGATTGATGAAAATATCCATATTTTCGTCAAAGAAGAGGTCGCCACATAAATGATCGATTCTTCCGTTCATGTCCATTCACCTCAGGTACATGATATTTGTGTTGCTCCAGCCAGAAAATGCCGCAATTCGGCCGAGGACAGGAAATTTATTCCTGCCTCGCCCACTCTTCTTCTACACGAACATACTTAATTCCTTTTCGCAAGTATGAAAATGCGACATGAATCGCACCGTCTTTTGTCGTAATAATGGAGGGATACGAATATCCGATCTCGGAGTCCTTGTACTCCAGATCCGCCATCTGCACGTTACGGAAGTACGGCCATGTCTGCCCTTCATCTTCGGATATGGCCAGCGTAAGCGGCGTGCGCAAAGGCTTCCGGCGGAAATTTCCTTTGCTGGACACCCAGCGGAATTGGTCGCGCTCCATCGTGGAATCGTTGAAAATAAGCGCCAGATGACCGTTATGCAGGCGGGTCAGCTGAATGGACGAATTGTTGTTGGCAAGCTTGCTTTTAACCGGAACGGTCCAGGTTCTTCCCTTGTCATAGGAATGGCTCGTATAAATCCGGTCGGCCTGCCGGCTGCGGAATACGGCATACAGCACACCGCTGCCTAGCTCCACAATATTCATTTGGACGCGGTGAACGCTTCCTTGAACCGGGTGTTCCTGCCAGGTACGGCCTTGGTCCGTACTGATCTGGACGACGCTGTAATGTCCGTCCATCTTGCAATAATAGGCCGGCAATATCCAGTCGCCGTTGCTCAGCACCACAATCGGCTGGCGCAGGAAGATGCCCATACCGTCGAACAGCACCTCGGGAGGTCCCCAAGTGAAGCCCCTGTCTTCGGAAATGCGGCGGACGACTCTGGACGTTTTCTGATTATGCGGCTCGTTCGACGTATGCATCAGCCATAGCTTACCGTCCGGCGCCTGAAACAAAACCGGATTTTGCTCCGATCTCTCCGGATCGCCCGACAGCTGCACCGGCGCTTCCCAGACATGCGAGCCGGCAGGCAGCCTGGACATGACGATATTCGTATCGGGATTGCCTTCCCCGCTTCCGTTGAACCAAACGCACAGCAAATCTCCGTTATCCAGCTCCAGCAGATTGGCCGCATGGCTGTCATTCGGATGAATAACGGGAAGGAACGCTTCCCGGATGGAGGAATCGTTCTCCGGCACGGTGACGACTCCGTTAAATCGACTCATAACGACACCCCTTGTCCTTGATGAATGAATTGTTGCAAAGAAAATTCCCGACGGCACAGCGTCTCTGCCTGAAAGATCCGCTTCCCGTTCACATACACGCAGTAGCCTGCCTCCAGAGGCTGCTGCCCGCAGTCCGGTCCGCAATCGCTTACAAGCGGATTCCGGTACGAAATCCGAATATCGGCTCCGGCCGCCTTCACCCGATCCAGACAAAAATAATCCAGCCCGATGTCGATCGGATCGATGATCAGTCTGTCCTGCTCTATGTTCAGTCCGGCTACGTGGGAAATAAGCAGATCGATATAGTAAGAATGATTGTATTCCTGCTCGTCGCTCAGCGGTTCGCCCGTCTCGCTGTTGTAATGCTCCACAAGCCCCGGCTGGTTCAAATCGCGCTGCATGAAATGGAGGAACGAATATTCACGGAAATAATGGGCGAAATCGCCATCGAATCGGTGATTCCTTCGCTTGCTCTCCTTAGCCAGCGCATCCAGCGCGATGGAATTCGTATACGGCCATGTCGGTCCGTCCCATACGCATCCGTTGCGGCCTTTGACGAAATGGCCCATCCAGCCTCCTTCCTTGGAGTAAGCCGGGCAATCGGCGGATACCGAAGGAAACGGACATCTCGTGCGGAACTCCCGCTCGTTCAGCAAATGCTCGATCATACCGTCGAACCGTTCGTCGATCATCTCCGCCCAGCCGGGATAAATGCCAACGATGTTTTTGACCATCGCCTTCTCGTCGGTTTCATAGTGCAGATCGTAGAAAAATTGCGTTTCCTCATCCCACATTTTGGCGATAATATCCCGTTTGATCTCCCCCGCCAGCTCCGCATACGCTTCCGCCTCCGGATCGCCGAAGGCTTCGCATAGCTTGGCTACGGCCTGCGTGTTCAAGTAATGATAAACCGCCCGATCTACCCTTTTCAGATGGGTATACGTGGCTTTATCCTTCGGATTTCTCGGGTAATTATGAAAATACCAGTAGCTGGGCTGGTACTCCTTGCCTGTTCGCGTATGTTTGTGCTCAATCAGCAGTTGATCGGCATCGTTGCCGTGTATGCGTTTCCACGAAGCAACCTGTTGTTTCAGAGAAGGAAGGAGTCGTTCAACCGCCGAGCGGTTTCTATGTACAAGGTACAGCTTGTAGGCCGCCCAACAGGAGAAATTAGCGAAGGAATGCATGATCGTATCGACGGTCATGCAGCAGTACATCCCGTTTTCGTCCGCGCCTTCCTTCATATTTTGCAGCGAGCCTTCGCAATAGACCGGATCATGATACCACCTCGCATCCATCAGATGCAGCGGTACGGATAAATTGATCAGCTTGCTGAATTCCCAGCCGCCTTTACCGAACGGCTTTTTGCTCTTTTTGTGGGATCGTCCCTCGTAAAACAGCGGATGCTGCAAATGACCGTACTGCGGGTCCGCCAAATTATGCCGCAGCAAAAACCAGCGATACGCCCAGGTTTTGTTCAGCAGTTCGTCGCTAGAGCGAAACACAGGCGTTTTGTCGAACCAGGACTGGTACTGTTTCTTATACTCCGCGATGATCTGATCGGCGTTCGTTCCCTGCCGTACATAGCGCAGCGCCCGCTCTCTCAATACCTCACGGCTGTCCCGGCCGTCGATTCCGAATGCCCCGGCAACGATCAGTTCTTTCGTCTCTCCCGGCCTGATTCGCAATTCGCTTAGCAAGCCCGGTTCGCTTACAGCGATGACCCCCGTTACATCGAAACTGTAATGCTCGATTTCAAATGTGCCTTGCAGCGTGCCCCCTTCGCATTCGCTGAACAGGTCCTCATAAGTCTCAAGCCGCAAAACAAGATCTTCCTTGCCGCCATTCGTCCAGGTCTGGCACGACACCGCACAATCGTCCCAAGCAATAAACTTGCGCTCCGTCAAGGACAAGCGACCGCTTTCATATTCCATCAGCAGATGGCTGGGAAACCACTGCGTCCGGCAAGGCTCGAAGCTGACGATCCCCTGAGCGGTTACGGCGTACAACAAAGGAATGTTGATCTTGTGGATAAAATCGAATCTGCCGGCAAATCCGGGCCTGGGCTCCACATAATCCGCCCATAGCCTCGCTCCGGTGGAACCGAGCAGTAACGCGCCGGGAAGCGTGCGCAACGCCTTCTTCCCCGCCTGCAATTCCTCATCCCAAAGGCTGCCCGTTGGCATGAACTCTCCTCCGTTCTGAGCTAATTAATATTCAATTTACTTACATGCTTAAGTATATAAAATTTCAATGCGCGATGAGTGGTGGTTATCTGCTCAATCTATAGGGCAATTACACTTATTCCCTTTGCTCCATGATGCAATGAATCCCCTAGTCCGGTCCGGGAACCGGTAGGGGATTCGCTATGGCTTGGAACGGGCTTCCGGCGGCTGTTAAGAAACCGCCTCCGATAGCCGAATATGATAAAAGGCGATGCGCTCTCTTCTCCACGTGTATGTAATATACAGGTCGCTGCCTCTGGCGACGATCGCCGGATACGAATATTGCTTGATCCCTTCGTCCAGCTTCAGCTCCTGCTTCCACGTCCTGCCGTTATCCTCCGACAGACGCAGCACAAGCGGGGTTCGCGGTCCCTTCTTCTTCCCTTCCTCGGTGCGGACGGGATTGTAGACAAGCGCGAGCACGCCGGAATCCAGCTTCGCCAGATCGATCCCGCTGTTATTGTTCGGCAGCTCGGTAGCATACGCCTCGCACCAGGTTCGCCCGCCGTCGGCGGAATCGCTGCGGTATATTTCCCCCTCCGTGCTGCGCGTCAACATATGCACATTTCCCGGAACGGACTCCCATAGCGCCGGTTGGATAATCCCCTTCCCCCTCAGGCGGCTGTGGTCGATCGGCACAGTTTCGCTGCGATGCCATGTCGTCCCTCCGTCAAGTGACAGATCGACGAAGCAGTCCCAAGCCGGCTCCAGCGAAGCCGGAGCGGCGATCGTCCCGTCATGCAGCAGAATGGGCTTGTTTTTGACAGGCCCCCGGCCTCCCGCATCTCCTTCCACCAGCTGTACGGGCTCGCTCCAAGTAATCCCCTGATCCTCGGAATACATAACCATCGTAACCCATTCGGCAATGGAATGGCCTACTTTATAATACAACTGCAGCACTCCGTCGGGTCTGAGAAACAGCACCGGATTCCAATGCGGCACTCCCTCGCGATCGGCTGCCTTGACCGGGGCCGTCCATCCCTCCAGGTTGCGCCGCGAGACCCAGATGGCTACATCGCCCGCCTTCTCCGCAGTGCCGCCGAACCAAGCGGCTATAATCTCACCGCCGGGCAGCACCTCCAGCGTCGATGCGTGGCAGCTCGGGAACGGTCTGTCCTCTTCGAAAATAAATTCCTTCACAATATGTTTATATTCTACCAACAATGAATCCCCCTTCTGTCCCGTGCAGCGCCGCCTCCTGTTGCAATCGGGAGAGCGCGCCGCTTCCTCCTTCGGTTATACGGGCACTATGTCGTAGCTTTGCCCGGCCTCCGTATGCCATACAAGCTCATGTCCGGTGCTCTCGCCGGCAATATCGGCTCCTCCGCGCCGTACGGAAACCGGATGCGGCGTCCATAAGCGGCAGGGCTTGCCCGCCGAAGATAACAGCCGGGCGCGGACTAATCGGCCCTCCGCCCATTCCATATCGATCTCGAATCCGCCGCGGGCGCGCAGACCTTTGGCCGTTCCGCGAGACCACTGCTCGGGGAGCGCGGGCAACAGACGCACCCGGCCGCCATGGCTTTGCAGAAGCAGCTCGGCGATCCCTGCTGTCCCCGCCAAATTGCCGTCGATTTGGAAAATATCGAGCTTCACCTTCGGGTGCCGGTGCGCATTCATCAGGTTCAGATGCGTTCCGGCCAGCAATTCGTTCAAAAACCGATGGGCCTTGTCAGGCTCGCCCAGACGCGCCCAGAAACTGACCGTCCAAGCGCAGCTCCATCCCGTATGCGCCCCGCCGTGAGCCAGCCTCCGTTCCAATGAGGCGCGACAAGCTTCGATCCAGACCGGATCGTCTTCCCGCGTAAACAACCCGAGCGGATGCAGCGCGGCCAGATGGGCGATATGGCGGTGTCCCGGCTCCAGTTCATCATAATCTTCCGCCCACTCCTGCAGCTGCCCGTGCTTGCCGATCCGAAACGGCGGCAGACGGCGCAGCGCCTCTTCCAGCTCCCCGCACAACCGCGCCTCCTTCTGCAGAATACGTCCCGCTTCGATACAATGGCCGAACAAGTCGCGGATCAGCGCCATATCCAGAGTGGAAGCGTAGGTTACGCTGCTTTGCTGGCCGTCCGCCGTGACGAACATATTCTCCGGCGACGTCGAAGGACAAGTTACGAGCTGGCCGTCAGGGCCTTCCACCAGCCAGTCGAGGCAAAACAAAGCAGCCTCCTTCATCGCCGGGAACGCCCGCTCAAGAAATCGCTCGTCTTGGCTGAAAGCGTAATGCTCCCATAGATGATGGCACAGCCACGCGCCCGCCATCGGCCAAAACGCCCAACTCGGAGATCCTCCGACCGGAGTCGACGTTCTCCATAGGTCGATGTTATGGTGAGCGGTCCAGCCTCTGCTGCGGTAGTGAACGGCGGCCGTCTGCCGTCCCGTCCACCGCAAATCCTCAATCCAATCGAGCAGCGGCTGGTGGCATTCCTCCAGATGGCAAACCTCCGCCGGCCAATAATTCATCTCGACGTTGATATTCGTCGTCCAGCTGCTGCACCAGGGCGGCTGCGTCTTATCGTTCCATATTCCCTGCAAGTTGGCCGGCTGAGTGCCCGGGCGCGAGCTCGACAGGAGCAAGTATCTCCCGTATTGAAAAAAAAGCGCCGCCAAGCCCGGGTCATCCGCCCCTTCTCTTACGGCGCGAATCCGCTCATCCGTAGGCATCCCGTTCATCGCTTCGTCTCCCAGCTGCAGCGCGGCGCGGCCGAAGTAAGCGCCGTATTCTTCGATATGCCGCGCTTTCAGCCGCTCATAGCCCGCTGATGCCGCATGATCCAGCCGCGACTCGCACAGCCGCGCCGGGTTCGGCGCCGATGCGGAAGCGGGATCGCCCCTGAAGCCGTTATAGCTCGTTGCCGCAGCGATGAACAGCGTAATCGCGCCTGAACCGGTAATCCGCATTCTGCCGCCGCTCGTCTCCACCTTGCCCTTCTCCACCTCGACATGAATCTGCAGCTCGAAGCTCATGCCCTTGCCTTCTTCATACTTTACCGGATCGGGCGCCTTCATCGTGTTCGGAAGCACATGATACGGGCTGCGGCCGGAGAGCTTAAGCCGGTTCGGCGCCGTCTCGCTCACCGTATAACGGAGCGGACTGTGCAGAAGCACGGTGAGCGCCGTCTTGGCGTTATGATGCAGACGTACGGCCATCACCTGATCGGCGGCCGATACGAATACCTCCCGCGTGCAGAGCGCTCCTCCCAAACGGTAACGGGTCCTTACGATCCCTTCGTCCATGTCCAGCTCTCTGCGGTAACCTGTCGCTTCTCCCTGCTCGTCAAACCACAGCTCCATATCGCCGAGCGGCATGTACGACTCGATCTCTTCTCCTTCCATGTATTGTTCGATGATGCCCTCCGCTTCCTCATGCCGCCCTCCGAAAATCAGTTGGCGCGCATAGTCCAAATGCAGTTGGACGTCGTGGCGAACCTTTTCTCTCGGCTCTCCCGACCATAAGGTATCTTCATTGAAGCTGATCCGCTCTCTCCCGGCGCCTCCATATACCATGCCTCCGAATCGGCCGTTGCCGACGGGGAGCGCCTCGAACCAATGGCTCGCGGCTTGTTTGTACCAGATCGCCGAACGGCTGCCGGTTCCGGACATTGGTTTTCCTCCTCTTCGCGGGTAAGGCCGGGAAGCCGGACCTGGTAATGTCCCGGACAAGCCCCCCGGCCGTCGTCATCCTATTCGTATAACCAATCCAGCGTTTCCACGCCGTCGTTTTTATGCTCGACATTTCTCGGGCGAATGCTCTGCCCTGCAGGCACGACGCCGAGAAGCAGGTACGCTCCTTTGCCGAAATCCAGCGTATGCCGGCCGGCATCGAACCGGAAGGCGTGAACGTTAACCGAAGGGTATGCGTACAAGCGCAGTCCTTTTTTCAGCAGCGGCTCGTAGCCTCCCATATCGTCGGCATGCGTATTTTCCTCCAGGCTCGGGGCCTGCAGCCACTGCTGATCCTTGGAATTAAAATATCCGATCAGCACTTGCGCCGGCTCGGCAAGCTCGAATTCGAGAGCAATGCCGCGAAGCCCCGCTTCCCGCTGGCTGAAGCGCACGCCGGTCAAGCCGTCGAGCTCCTCCGCGCAGCCGACGATATGAATATCGCCGTCCGTGAACACCTCCGCGCCCTTCTCCACGCGGAAGGTTTCCGCATGGCCGGAAAGCAATGTGAACGAAGCCTGCTCCAGCGCGGAAATCGGCTGCTGCCTGTTCTTCAATGCCTCCGGCAGCGTTCCCGACTTCAGCTCTTGCACATGGAAGCGGAAACGATCCAGCTCCTGCTCGTACACCGGCAGACATTCGCGCCAGTGCCTGAACTCCATTCCGTTGCGAATCGGCACCTTCCGCTGCGGCGTCTGCATACTGTTGGCGAAC
Organism: Paenibacillus doosanensis; assembly: GCF_025060755.1. Lineage (GTDB taxonomy): Bacteria > Bacillota > Bacilli > Paenibacillales > NBRC-103111 > Paenibacillus_S > Paenibacillus_S doosanensis. Next base: position 47,533 of record NZ_JANYUY010000005.1, on the reverse strand, counting down.
AGATACGTATCGTCCGTCAAGCTCGTCAATCTGCGGTAGCTGTTCAGGCTGCTTTCCATGTAATCGCCCGCCCGCTCCAGCAGATCGGTCCGCTGAAAGTAATCATCCTGCACGGTATGTTTATACGTTAACAAAAGGATCGCTGCCCGTACTTTATCCGCATATACGCCCACCATCTCGCGAATGGCCTGAACATCGCTTCTCAGCCGCTCGAACTCGGCGCGGCCCCGCGTCACGGCGCCCGCCGCCCGATCGATCGCCTCCAGCGCATCCTGCGCATGGCGCTCGCTGTCCGCGATAATGTCCAGCGGCGTCTCTCCGACATGAGGCTCCTTGCCCAGCTCCCTGACGACGTACTCCTCAAGCCGTTCTCCCTGAGGCGACTGCGATTCCCACAAATCCGGCCACGGCATATGACGCTCCGGATTCGTAAGCTGGCTCATCGTCATCCCGAGGCTCATCGTCTGGCGGTTTCCTTCGGTTATGCCGAAGCGGCGCAGCAGCTTAGGCGCACACTCGCCCGCCGCCTCATAAGCGTCCAGAATCGCTTCGCCCGCTTCCCGGCTGCCGTACCGCTCCGCCAGAAGTCCGCTCCAATAATGACGTTCCGCTTCGGGATCGCGGTCCGGGTTCCAGGCGTAGCGGAACCAGGCCGCATACCAAATCCAATCCCGGTCGATTTGTCTAAGGCGCGGCGCGCCTTCCTCCGGCTTATCCGGCGAATAAGGCCAATCCCAGAAGAACAGCGGATACAGATGAAGCCCGTTCGACTTCAGCCGGTATTTGGCGGCCTGCATGCATTTTTGAATGAACGCCGGCGCGCCGTAACGGAACGGCTCCAGATTGGCGAGAATATGTACGTTCACGATATGAATCGTCTGCAGCGAGCCGAGACGGTTATGAATGTCCTGCCATTTCCCCCTCGGCGTATAGGTCGTCAGCGATTCGCCGTTGTACTTGGCCTCGGTGTACAAGTTCGGATACAGCGGCAGCGCAGCTTCGATCACCTTTTGCGGCTCGATGGCGTGGGAGCGCAAAATGATCGGCGGCTTCTCCTTGACGTCGGAGTGACGGAGCCCTTCCAGCAGTCCGGCGATGATCGTATCGTTAAACCATTCGACGCCGTAAATTTGCCCCTGCAGCGCTTCCCCCAGGCAGACCATCAAGCCGACGTTCGGGAAAGAGCGGACAAAGGCCGCGATCGATTGCTTGTAATAATCGCCGGTCAGCGGAAGCGGCTTCGGCTGATGCAGCTTCAGCCCGTGCTTCTCGGCGAACGGCAGCGGAATATGAATATTGTAAAATTTTAGCACGAGCCAAATGCCTCTGCGGTCGGCCTCCTCCGCCAGCCAGCGGAACGTATCCACGTTCAGCGCAAATTCCTCTTCGGTCACTTCCAGCGCCTCGGGGTAATCCTCCAGCTTGACGAGCGAGGAGAACGGATGCCCGCTCCACAAGTAGATGATGTTGCAGCGCTGCTCCAGCAGCATATTCAGAAAATCGAGCCACAGCGCCCGGTCGTAAAACCACGGGAAGCGCCCCGGCGTTATCGGGTATTCATACGTTTGCCGCGGCGGTTCAACCGTCGTCTTCTGCAATCCGATAGCCGGACCGCGCAGCGAGAAGTCGGGCGCATCGCCGTAGGCGAGATCCTTCGGCAGCTTTCCCGCTTTCCCGATGCGCTCGGCAAGCTCCTGGCAGCCGTACAGCACGCCTGAATCGTTCCCCCCGGAAACGACGGTTAAATTCCCCGGCAGGCTGCACAAGTAAAAGCCTTCCTTGGCCGGAGCCTCCGTATGATACAGCAGCACATCGCGCCGTTCAAGCTCTTGCAGCAGCGCGGATTCGCCGCGGCTGCCTGCGTACAATCGGATTTCGTCCTCCGCCCGGTAATTGTCCCAGCTCCAGTCCGCCTCTTGCAGCCGGACGTCATAGCCGGCCTGCTGCAGAGCTTCCTGCAGCAGCCGGATGCCGTATTCCACCCGCGGCGCGGGCCGGCTGTCATGGCCGATAGTGATCGTTAACATGAGTCGGTGTTTCCCTCCGTTTCCTTGTATCGTTTCTTGGGTATCGTTTCCTTGTATCGTTCTACAGTCCGCCTCTATTTCAAAAACAGCTCGATAACCGGCACCGTTACATTCGGCTGCTTGACGGGAAGCGATAGCGTCAGCGTACTCTCGTCTCTGCCTTCCCGATAAGCGCCTTCCTCGATCCCGCTCTGCACGAAGCCTTCCTTGAAGCGGATTTCGGAGGCGTCGTTCAAGAGCTGGGCATATTCCACCCGTCCCGCGAAGCCGCGCAGATGAATATTTTTGAACGGCCAGCTGTAGACGTGCAGATACATCCGATTCGTCTGCGGATTATAGGTCAGGCGGCAGTCCCTCGGGCATTCGAAGGAATCCGGAGCCTGAGTGCAGCCGTAGATGGACCGACTATGCCGCTTCATCCACTCGCCGATCCCTTTCAGGCGGTCTATGGCGCGCTCGTCGAATTCTCCTCTTCCGGTCGGACCGACATTGAGCAGCAGATTGCCGCCTTTGCTCACGACGTCGATCAGCATTTTGATCAATACCTCGACGCTCTTCCAAGTCTCCTCCTCGCGGTGGTAGCCCCACGAACCGCTGAACGTATGGCAGGTTTCCCATACGACGCGTTTGCCGTTCACCTCCACCCAGCGGGTCGGAATATACTGCTCGGGCGTCGTAATGTCGCCCCCAATCTGCAGCCGATCGTTGAGCAATATATTCGGCTGCAGCTCCCGGATCATCCGAACCAGCTCGGCGCTGCCCCAATCGTCCTTGCCTTTACCGGCCAAGCCGTTCTCCTCGGGGAACGAGAAATCGTAGAACATCAGATCGACCGGCCCGAATTCCGTAAGCAGCTCGCGGGTTTGACCGAATAAATAGTCGCGGTATTGCGCAAAATCCCGCTGCTTGCTAGCTTCGATGAACTCGGGATCGAAGCGCAGCGGATGCTTCGGATCGACCGTATAATGCGGATGATGCCAGTCGATCAGCGAATGATAGAAGCCGACCTTCATATCGCGGCGGCGAAACGCATCGACCATCGGCCTAAGCACGTCCCGCCCTGCCGGACTGTTAGGAGCTTTGTAATCGGTCAGCTTGCTGTCCCACAGGCAGAAGCCTTCGTGATGCTTCGTCGTCACGACGAAATATTTCATCCCCGCGTCGCCGGCGAGCTGAGCCCATAATTCCGGGTCGTACAGATCGGGATCGAACCGTTTGAAATATTTGCCGTATTTCTCCGGAGACAGTCTCTCCCGGGATTGCAGCCATTCATGCCGCGCTCCGAGCGAATATAACCCCCAATGAATAAATAAACCGAACCGGTCTTGCGTAAACCATTCGCTGTTGCCCGTCGTAGGTTGAATCTCAAAAGTCACTTCGCTTCCCCCTTGAATGGATTATGAAGATTGCATCATTTGATCCGGCATCGCATCCGAGCCGTTCTCTCGCGCCTGCGCCCCGCTTGCCCGAGAGAGCCGCGAAATGAACGTATAGCTGCCGGAGCCTGCTTCGAACACCGTGTAACCGCCTTCCGTCCGCAGGTTATGGACCGAATCGTAAACCTGCAAGCTGTCGTTTAAAATAACTCCCGGTACATAGACAGTCGCGGTCGTATTAACCGGAATGGCGGCCTTCATCACGAACCAGGATTGCTCCCGCTTCCACTCGACGCGGATCGTGCCGTAGACGGAGCGAAACTCGCCCGAAGCATGCTGCAGCCCTCCGCCTGGACGCGGCCGCAAGATCAGATGCTTATATCCCGTCCCGTCGCCGTTGTTGATGCCGAGAATGTTCTGATACATCCATTCGCCGACGGAACCGAGGGAATAATGATTGAACGAATTCATGCCCGGATTCTGGAAGCCGTCCGTTTCCGTCCAGGCGTCCCACCGCTCCCAGATCGTGGTCGCTCCGTGCTTGACCGAATACAGCCAGGAAGGGAACGTATCCTGCATCAGCAGCGAGTACGCCACATCCTCGCGCCCCGCCTCCGTCAAGGCGGGCAGCAGATAGCCGACGCCGAGAAAGCCGGTCGTCAAATGGTTGCCGTGCTCTTCGATATTGCGGACCAAATGCTCCGTCGCAAGGCTCCGTTCTTCCCCGGAAAGCAGGTTCATCTTCAGCGCGAGCACGTACACGGTCTGCGTATCTCCTTTGATCCGCCCGTCCCGGCCGACGAAAGCGCGCCGGAAAGCCTCCTTGATCTCAGCGAATAACCGGTCGAACCGCTGCGCGTCTCCGGTTTCTCCCAGCGCGGCGGCAGCCTGGGCGAGCAGCCGTGTGCTGTAGGCAAAATAAGCCGTATCCAATACGTCCTTCGGCGTCTCCGCATTGACCGAAAGCCAATCGCCGTAGTTGGAATAACCGGGACGGATCAAACCGTCGCTGTTCGCCTGCAAATACTCGACCCAGCGCACCATGGCCGGGTAGCATTCCCGCAGCGTCCGACGGTCTCCATACACTTGATAGACCGTCCATGGAATGACGGCGCCCGCATCTCCCCAGCCTCCGTTATCCGGAGCATGCCAGTTCAGCTCTTCGTGGTTATGCTTGAATTCCTCCCAGCCGGCATCCGGCGCTACGTCGGGAAACGCTCCCGAAGCGTGCTGGGCATCCATGACATCGATCATATATTTATGGAAAAAGCGGCCGACGTCCATATTAAAGCTGGCGGTACGGGCAAAAATCTGCGCGTCTCCCGTCCAGCCGAGCCGCTCGTCGCGCTGCGGACAGTCCGTCGGCACACTGATGAAATTGCCGCGCTGGCCCCACTCGATATTGCTGAGCAGCTTGTTCAGCATCACGTTCGACGTGTGAAGCTCGCCGGTCCGCGCAGTCGCCGAATGCACGACTCTGCCGATAACCGTATTCAGCGTAGGCGGGCTTAAGAGGCCGGCCACTTCGACATAACGGAACCCGTGGAAGGTGAAATGCGGCTCCAATACCGCCTCCTTCTCCCCGTTCAGCATGTACGTCTCCTGCTGTACCGCTTCGCGCAGATTAATGCTGTACAGCGTATTATCGGCGTTCAGCATTTCGGCGCAAGCCACCGTCACCGTTTGTCCCGGCGGCGCATCCTCGACGCGAAGCCGGACCCAGCCGACCATATTTTGTCCCATGTCAAAAAGATAGGTCCCCCGCTCGGTCCGCTTCAGACTGACCGGAAGCAGCTCCTTCATCACCCGAACAGGCGGGTCGATCTGCGCGGTTAGCGCGCCGTCGTAGCGCCCCAGCACGACAGGCCGCTCCCAGGCGGCATCGTCAAAGCTCGGCAGCTTCCAGCCTTGCGGCTCCAAGCGAGAGTCGTAGGCTTCGCCTTTTAACAAATCCGAATACAGGATCGGACCTGCGAACGTTTTCCACGTTTCATCCGTTACGACCTGCGCGGAGGTGCCGTCCTCATATTCGATATGAAGCTCGACGAGCAGATGAGGATTGTCTCCATACCGGTTATTGCCGAACATTCCCACATGACCGGCATACCAGCCGGTGCCTACAACAGCGCCGACGGTCATCTCTCCCGGCTGCATAAAGGCCGTCACATCGTAGGTTTGGTACTGTACGCGCTTTCCGTAATCGGTCCAGCCCGGAGCAAAGTAATCCTGCCCGACCCGTTCCCCGTTCAAGTGCAGCTCGTACAGCCCCAGTGCGCTGGCATAAGCGAAGGCTTGCCTGACAGGCTTTTCCACCCGGAACGACCTGCGGAAATAGGGGGATGGCAGCAGCCCCTCATACTCGGTTTGCTCCGGTTTGGATCTGGCGATCCAGCGGGCCTTCCACTCGCTTCTCTCCAGAATCCCCATCGAATATCGGGCGATGCCGCTCCAAGCGGACGGCTGGTCCTCCCCGTCCCAGACTCTGACTTTCCAATAGTACACTTGGCGCGATGCCAGCGGGCTCCCGTCATACTCTACGTGAACCGATTGATCGGATAACACCTTACCGCTATCCCAAACATCGGGGGCGTCGTCCTTCAGCCGCTGCACGCTGGTCGCCGCCATCACTTGATAAGCCGTCTGAACCAGGCCGTAAGCTTCCGATTCCATGATCCAGCTGAATCTCGGCTTGCGCGTATCGAGCCCTAACGGGTTCTCGAAGTATTCTGTCTTCAAGTCGGTTATTTTCATCCTTTTCTCCCCTATACGCAAATAAATGATGTTTCCTTCGCTTGCAACCAGTTTACAGGAATGCCGTGGAGCAACTATAGGGCGAATTCATCCTCTTTATAGGCGCTGACTTGCACCTTCGCCCCCCCGTCGGCCGCTTGTCCCAAGCTCTCGGGCGAAAAACAGCAAAAGCTGCAACCACAGAATTGTGGCATGCAGCTTCTCCTTGTAAAAAGCTAAGACTTGTGGGCCAGTACCGCCTTAAGCCATGTAGACGCCATTAAGGTGTCGCCGAGGCTATTCATATGGACGCCGTCGGTCGTCAGATCCTGTCCGGTGTCGCAGCCGATGAAACGGATAAACGCCTCATGGGTCGGGACGAGAATGGCGCCGTATTGCTCCGCCAGCCGGTTCACCGCCTCGACGTACGGCTTAAGCAGCAGATTGCCCGTCGAGTCCTCGTACTCCTTGATGACCGTAGGCTGCATCAAAATCAGCCGGCAGCCCGGAATCGAGCTGGCCCGGTCCAGCAGACGGCGGTACACTTCTTCGAAGCGGTCCGGGTACACCTGCTCGACATCCGGCGCATCCATCTGCCGCCATACATCGTTAATGCCGATCGATACGGATACCCACTGCGGTTTATGATCCATAACATCCAGCGTCCACCGCTTCTCCAAGTCGATGACCCGGTTGCCGGAAACGCCCTCATTAATGATTTTGAGCGAGAGCTCCGGATAAAGCGCCGTCAGCGTATCATGCAGCATGCGCACGTAGCCGTTGCCCAGCTTCAGCGGGTCTTTTTTTCTCCCCTTATCCGTAATGCTGTCGCCGATAAAAACCATTTTGTCCTTCGCCTGAAAAAGCATAATTGCCTGTCTCCTCCTCATTCATTCGGGTATGCCGGCATCGCCGCTCTTCGTCAACAAGGCTGGGATACCGTTTGCAAATAACGCTTCACCAGAACGTACAGCTCATCGAGCTGCTCCACCTCTAGGCGGTGGTTGCCGCCGAAAACCGCCGCATCTTTGGAACGGCAATGCAGTCCGATGTCCAAACCCTTCCTGCCCAGATGATACTTGGCATTAACGGGATATTGCTGCAGTTCGATCAGCGAAGCCGCTCCGATAAAGGCTTGAATCGCTTCGGCCGCCTCCGGCTCCTCCTGCCAGCGTGCGGTCAGCCGGACGTAGAGATCGGGATGAAAGTTGGCCATCACGCCGCTGAATCCGGCCGCCCCGAGCTTCAATGAAGCCAGCAGCGTCGCCGAGTTGGCGTTAAAAATTTGCAGCGGACTGCCCTTCACCGCTTCGAGCTTCGCAGCCAGCTGCGGCAAGCTGCAGCAGGTATCCTTCAGGAACCAAAATCTTCCCGTTTCGGCGCACCAGCGCAACGTTTGCGGCGACAGAAGCCTTTTGTACGGGTAAGGACATTCATATATGCCAAGCGGCACGCCGGGCACCCGCTCCAGCAGCCGCTGCGTGCGCTCCATCCATACGTCGTCGGATTCGCTTTGCTTCGCCAGCCGGTTGCTTACCAGCACGACTGCGGCGACGCCGGTATCGGCGATGCGCCCGATCTCCTCGGCTTGCCCCTCGGGTCCGTCCGAAATATGTCCGGATGCGATGACCGGCACCCTGCCCGCAGCCTGGTTCTGTACAAACCGTGCAAGCTTGACCCGTTCCTCCAACGAAAGGTAGAACATTTCGCTGGATTGACATACCGCGAATAACCCTTGCACGCCCTGTCCGATATACCATTCCACCAGCTGCTCCAAGGCATGATAATCCACCTCAAAGCTATCGGTAAACGGGGTAATCATCGTCGGCCATACGCCGCTTGGTATGCTGTTTGCAATCATCGGCAGCAATCCTTTCATCATCGTTTCCCTTACTATAAGCGGAATCGGCCGAACCGGAAATGGGGGATTCAAACCAACTCCGTCGCCCGGCGGCGGACAGAAGGTTCAATTCACCTATAGTTGCAGCCGGTTAACCCCCAATTTTATCCATCCTCTTATAGTAAGCTGACAATGAGAATAAAGCGCTTTATCCAAGGAGGTCCGCATGAATATTCAACCTTATTTAACCCCTTACAAATGGGGCAAGCCGGTGCTGACCGGCTCCGGCATTCCGGGTCGTTTTGACTATAATGCCGTGGATTGCCCGTTCGTGTTTCAACATAACGGCCGCTTTTATATGATGTACGTCGGCTTTGACGGCACCGGCTATCAGACGGCCCTGGCAACGAGCGGCGACCTGCTGCACTGGGAGCATCTCAGCGTCATCCTGCGCCGCGGCGAGGGTTCGGACTGGGATTCCGTCAATATTGCCGGAACCTGGATGATAAAGGAAAACCGACTTACAGCGCCTCCCGTGCTCAAAAAATGGAACAATAAATATTGGCTCGTCTACCACGCTTACCCGCATACCGGCTACGAAGAAGGTTCAGCCAAAATCGGTATCGCCTGGACCGAGGATGAAGATCTGCTTACATGGCACCGCTGCAGCGAGCCGATTCTCGCACCCGAGGACGGCGCCGACTGGGAAAAGGGCGGCCTTTATAAGGAATGTCTCGTCGAGCATGAGGGGCGCTTTTATTTATTTTACAATGCCAAGAACAAAAACAAAGGCCGCTGGATCGAGCAAACCGGCGTCGCTTTCTCCAGCGATTTGAAGCATTGGGAGCGTTACGAGCATAACCCTGTGCTGCCCGTCACTCCGGAAGAGTGGGATTCCGGCTTCGCCAGCGATCCCTGCGTGCTTTTGAACGGGGATGAGTGGGTCATGTACTACTTCGGCTTTAATTACAAAAAAGCCCAGGAAGGCCTCGCCTTGTCGCGTGATCTTCTCAACTGGCAGAAACATCCCGATCCGATCATTACCGTCGGCGAAGAAGGCGGCATCGATTCGATCTTCGCCCACAAGCCGTCCGTGATAACGCATCAAGGGGTGCTGTATCATTTTTACTGCTCTTGCAGACCGTATCGTGAAGGCGATCCGACCTGCAATTACGGCAAAGAATTCCGGACGATTACCGTAGCGACCTCTCACGAGCTGCCCGGCGCTTCCGGAAAGGAGCGGTGCGAAGATGCAGCCGGATAATCTGCTCGTCGAACATATGCCTAATCCGCTCGGGCTCGACGTCCCTTCCCCCGCATTCAGCTGGAGCTATCAGGGCGGCCAAGAACGCGGCCGTTATCAAACCACCTACCGTATTATCGCATCCTCCCGCGAGGAAGACGCCCTGCTCGGTCACGGCGACGTATGGGATAGCGGCAAGGTGCTCGGGCGCAGAAGCATCCATGTGCTGTACGGCGGGAAAGCTCTGCTTTCCCGTAAACGATATTACTGGAAAGTACAGACATGGGATCAAGATAACCGGATGAGCGAAAGCGGCATTGCGTGGTGGGAGATGGGGCTTTTGAGCGGCTCCGACTGGCGGGCGAAGTGGATCGGCGAACCGGTTCGGGATGCTTCGGAGCAGGATGCCCTGCCGATATTCCGCAAGGAATTCGTTATGCGGCGGCCAGCAGTCCGCGCGCGCGTCTATGCTGTGGGTCTGGGGCATTACGAGCTGCGGCTGAACGGACGCAAAATCGGCAACGATGTGCTCGAGCCCGGCTGGACGAATTATAACAAAACCGGCCTCTACTCGGTATACGACATTACCGAGCTGCTGCAGCAGGGGCCTAACGCCGTCGGCGTGCTGCTCGGCAACGGCTTCTACAATGTGACCGGCGGGCGGTACCGCAAGTTCAAAGGCTCGTTCGGCAGGCCGAAATGCCTCGTTCAATTGGAGATCGTGTACGACGACGGCACGGAGGACGTTATCGTCACCGATACCGGGTGGCAGACCGCGCCCGGACCCGTCACCTTCTCCTGCATCTACGGCGGAGAAGATTACGATGCCCGGCGCGAACCCGCCGGCTGGGACTTGCCCGGCTTCCGGGCCGAAGACGGCGATGCTTGGCAGCCGGCAGCCGCAGCCGAAGCCCCTTCGGGCAAGCTCAAGCGGCAGGCGACGGCGCCGCTTCAGGTGATGCGCTCGTTCCGGCCGGTGCACATCGCCGAACCCGCTCCCGGCGTCTATGTCGCCGATTTCGGACAAAACTTCTCGGGCTGGGTCGCCCTTACCGTATCGGGTCCGGCCGGATCGCAAATAACGCTCACGCCGGCGGAGCTGCTCCGCGAGGACGGTACCGTCAACCAGAAGTGGACGGGATCTCCTTACAAGCTGAAATATACGCTTAAGGGCGAGGGCGATGAAGTTTGGTCCCCCCGCTTCACCTACTACGGCTTCCGTTACGTCCAAATTGAAGGGGCCGCTCTCACCCTAACCGCTCAAAACCGCGGAAAAACCGGCGCAGAACTGCCGATGCTGCTTGCATTGGAAGGTCAGATGATCTATCCCGACATCCGTACCGCAGGCCGCTTTGCTTGCTCCGACGAGCTGCTGCGGCGTACCCACGAGATCATCAATTGGGCTATGCTCAGCAATACGAAGAGCATTTTTACGGACTGCCCGCATCGGGAAAAGCTGGGCTGGCTGGAGCAGGTCCATCTTATGGGGCCGTCCCTCGCTTACAATTACGACGTTCAGTCACTCTTTGTCAAGACGATGGAAGATATTCGCGACGCGCAGCTTGCAAGCGGCATGGTTCCTACAACGGCCCCGGAGTATGTGGTTTTCTCGGAACAATGGCGCTGCTTCCGCGATTCCGTCCCTTGGGGAGCCGCCTACGTGCTGATCGGCTGGAACTTGCATCAGCTGTACGGTCATACCCGCATATTATCCGAGCATTATAAAGGCATGAAAGCTTATATCGATTATGTTACCGCCAATTCGGATGATTATATCGTCCGCGGAGGCCTTGGAGACTGGTACGATGTAGGGGACGAGGACCCCGGTTTCGCCAAAAATACCCCCGTTGCCCATACGGAAACGGCCATGTACTATCATGCGGTCGATGTATTCGTGAGCATCGCCCGGCAGCTGGGACGGCTTGAAGACGCCGCCCGCTACGAGAAGCTGCGCGAGCAAATCCGGACGGCGTTTAACCGGGAATTTTTCGACCCGGCCTCTTGCCGCTATGCGACCGGAAGCCATACTTCCCAAGCTATGCCCCTCGTTCTGGGACTGGTCGACGAGCGTTACAAGCAGCAGGTGTTGGAGGTGTTAATCGAGGATATTCGCGGCCGCCGGTTCCATACTACGGCCGGGGACGTCGGCCACCGTTATGTACTGCTGGCTTTGGGGGAGAACGGCCGTTCGGACCTTATCTACGAAATGACCCGGAGCAAGGAGCATCCGAGCTACGGCTATCAGCTCGCCCATGGGGCGACGACGCTGACGGAAGCCTGGGACGGTCCGACGGTGGGCAAATCGCAAAATCATTTTATGCTGGGGCATTTGGAAGAATGGTTATACGCCGGGTTGGCCGGATTTGCTTACCGGTATGATCATGAGCTCGAAACTTACAGCCTGAGCTTCCGGCCTTTCGTCACCGGGGAAGTGGAAGAAGCGTCTGCGGAGCATCATTTGCCTGCCGGGACCGCAAGCATCCGCTGGCGGCGCGACGGCAAAGCGCTCACGCTGGACATCGCGATTCCTCCAAACTGTATCGGCGAAGCGCGCATTCCGGCGTCGGCCTTGACCGCCGAAGCGATCACGGAAGGAAGAACGCCCCTATCGGCGCGCCATGATATCAAGCTTAGCCTGTCCGCCGATAGCCATACCGATGTCGTTCATGAAGCGGTCATTCGGCTTTCTTCCGGACATTATCAGCTCCGCGCCCTGCTGCCGTAAAATTTCCCCTTTCTGAGAACGTCGCCCAATGAAACGGCCGCCTTCTTTCCGCTACACGGGGAAGAAAGCGGCCGTTCTCTGATTACGGTAGGGGCAGTGATCCGGTCAAGATCAACGCCTTTTATCGCTTGCCCGTCTTTCTTACGAAGTCGGGCATTCGGCGCATCATCCGCTCCTGGTCCCGCTGGAAATCGAACTGCTCGTATAATCCGTGCGCATCCGCCGTGCCCAAAATTCCCATCAAATCCTTCAATTCATCCGATTGCACGATAGCCTGAACGAGTTTTTTCCCGATCTGCCTGCCTCTATACGCTTCATCGACGAACACGTCGCACAGCCAGTACATCGTGGCTCCGTCCGTGACGACCCGCGCGAAGGCTACTTGCCTGCCGTCTGCGTAAGCGCCGTAGCAAATCGAATTGTCGATAGATTTCCTAATTCTCTCTTGCGATCGCTTGTTGGCCCAGTAGCTTCTGGAGAGGAAGCCGAGCACTACATCAAGCTGAAGCAGCGACTTGTCGCAGCTAATAACGATAGATTCATCCGATCCATTCATACGGTAACGCCTCCTGATTATGGTCTTCCTTCCGCCGTTTCGTCCCTCCGCTTAATCCCCGAACCCGGTATCCGGCTCTGCGTTCAGATGGCTCGTATCATTCATCCTGCATACGGTTTTGTTTCGATTCCAGCTCGTAATCGTCAAATGCGTAATGCTGCACGGATCGATATCGAACGATACCTTCGCTACCAGCTCGGGGGGAAATTCCAGCCACCAATGAATGATGGCATTGATCGTATTGCTATGACTGACGATAACGGCCGTCTCCGCTTCATCCTCGCGAATGCTCTCCATAAACGCGAATACGCGCTTTTGCAGCATATTCCAGCTCTCGCCTTCCGGATAAGGAACCCAATCCAGCAGAGGCTCGGTCATCGGCAGCTCCAGCCGCCGGGCCTCATCTTTGGACTTGTCCGCCGCCAGCCCGTTATTCAGCTCCCGCAGCTGAGGAGCAAGTGTAGGCTGCTTCTGGAACATAGCGCCGATGATTGCCGCCGTCTCGCCGGCTCTCGCCTGATCGCTGCAGTAGCAGTTGAAGGGCTTGCCGTCCAACAGTTCCTTCAGCCGTTCTCCCGTCTTCCGCGCTTGTTCTCTCCCTATGCCGGTGAGCTGCGAATGAGACCAGCCCCCCGCCACGCCTTGCAGCAAATGATCCGCCTGGCCGTGCCGGATCAAAATAAGCTCCTTCAAACCGATCACCTCCCTGCGCTAAAATAAGATATTAATGCGAGCCGACGAGCTCGTCCAACGAAACCGGATAGAGCGGCTTGCTGAGCTCCAATATCGCTTTGGCATACTCTTGAATTTCTTTCTGCGCATCATGTTCGAGACGCTGGTTCAAGAAATGGCATATCGATTGCAGGGAAGCCGTCCAGTACCAACGGACATACATTCCGTACGCCGGCAAAAAAAGCCTCGCCTGCTCCGCGCAAACGCCGTCGTTTAGAGCCGCTTCGTATTTACGTATTCCTTCTTCGATATACTCCCTAAGCTCGGCGGTCAGCTTGTGTCCCTGCTCCGTCGGAAGCAGCTCGCCGCTCCCCTGCTTGGAATGAGCCGGCTGGCTTCTCCATTCGCCGCTGGCGGGAATGTAGAACGCCGGTTCCTCGGTTATGTATCTGCGGCTGGACTCGTTCCACGCTTCCAGACTGTCTCCGGTCCCCTCATAATGGGCAGAGCCGACGACATACTTCCACCACTGTCTGGCCACCATCAGCGGGGCGTAGATTTCATATTGCAGCATGACGTGCCGAAACGGCGACGTATGGCCTTCTCTGGCCAGGAAACGGATCAAACGAATATCTTTATCGCTCAGCTCCGTCGATTCTTTGGCATACGAAACGCGGGCCGCATTGACGACCGTCAAATCCGCCCCCATGTGGTTCACCAGTCTTACATAGCCTTTATCCAACACTTCAATAAATGACATCGTCTTCTCTCCTCTTTCGGCATGGTGAATGCGACGACGGCCGAAGCAAGCGAAGGCCGCTATATAACCGCCGAACGAGTAGCCGGAACCGATAAAAGACTCATACTGCGCAGCTTCTTGCGGATCATGCTCCCATACTTTTACATAAGGTTCCTCAAGGTCCGCCAACTCAAGCCGGATCGTCGTGTGCAGCGGAGTCTCTTCCTTGAACGCCCGATACATTTGGTTGGAGCTGTACCCGCATCCGCCCAGACTCAATTGATCGCCCGCATCAAATCGCTCCAGCGGCCCAATGTCCATCGCTCGCTCTCACCCGATCTTCCAATTTATTCATACTGCCGAAACGTTTCCTTCCCTTCGGTGTTCGTTTGCGAATCCCACAAGGCGCTCAGCTCAAAGGTCCCTTGGTTAAAAAACAACGGAAACCGGCGCTTAAACCAGCTTTGCATCGGAAGCTCCAATGCTTCCTCCTTATCGACCCACAACAGATCGCCCTCCGGGGGATTCTGCAGCAGTTCGCCTTCGAACTCCGTTACCAAATAGTTGAACACCATATATCTAAGGTTTTGACCCGGATCGCAAAACTCGTCCAGACCTTTGTATGCGATCCGTTTCACGGTAAGCCCGGTTTCTTCTTTCACTTCGCGGATCGCCGCATCGACGATGCTTTCAGGAAAATCTACTTTGCCCCCGGGAGCGATATAACCGGGAAATCCTTTCTTATCCGGCCTGTTGATCAACAGCACCTGATTTCCGTTTTGCACCATGCACATCGTGTACAGTTTAACATTGAGCGTCACTGTGATTTACACCGCCTACTATACTAAATGGACCATCTTTATCCTATACAAGCTACTTCTCGCTGCGATTCCGTTTGAAATTCAGCAATGCCGAAATGGCAAAAAGCACCGCTACGCCAATATAACCGTATTTCACCGTGGTAGAGGTAGTGATGAAGCCGGCGACGACGAAAGCGATGGCGGCCAACAAATTCAATATGCCTATATACAAATACGGATTCTTTTTCATAACAAGCTGTTCCTACTCCCATTCACAAATTTGACCTTGCCCTGCCGTGCCTTACAAGACCTTCCCTTTATTGTAACACGAAAAGCCCGAAGAACAAGGTAAACCGCAGGCTCAACATACTCTCTTACAGCCTCCTTCTATGGGCTCGAATGATATTTTTCAAATCGCCGGAAGGGAAAACCTGGGGCTTTGTCGAATATTTTCTTGTCAAGCGATCCATTCCGGATTTGCCAGCAAGCCAGTCCTAACCGTAAGCCATCTTAAGCCCCCGGGAGCGTTTATGTTAAGCTATTTCAAAGATTACTTATTGAATATTTTCTTTATTTTCTCCCCGCTGGTGTTTTATCCGTACATATACAAAACGAGCAGCAATCCGTTCTTATACCGTTTGCTGCTCTATGTTCTTGTCTCCGTCGCCCTAGTAACAACGATGTCATTTCCTATTGAATTAAACGGTTTGAAATACGATTTTCGTTCGATTCCGCTGACTATCGGTTCGTTATACGGGGGCTCTCATGTTTCCGCTTTGCTTTACTTGACTCTTGTCACATACCGCTATTTGACGGGCAACCCCAACAATTGGCTTTACGCGGTTTCCTTGCTCCCCAGCTTTCTGATCGTCTACATGACGCTCAGAAACTATTCCAAGCGAAAATTGCTGCACAAGCTCCTCTTGGCCGTCACCGCCTGCACCTGCATTAAAATGATTACCTTCTCGTTTTATTTATCCGCTCTCGGGCAGATGAGGCTTCTGTTCGTCGATCCTTGGACGACGCTGGAAACTTATATTTTACAAGCGTTCATCGTCGGTTTATGCGTCTATTTGATCGAATGCCTGAACCGGTATTTCCGCATGCAGGAAGAAGTGATTCAGAGCGAAAAAATAAAAATCGTCAGCGATATGGCCGCTTCCGTAGCTCACGAAATCCGCAATCCGCTGACAACCGTCAGAGGGTTTATTCAATTATTGGGCGCCGAGCACCTGGATCAGGACAAAAAACAGTTTTACCGGAACCTGTGCCTGGAGGAATTGGACCGGGCGCAGCTGATTATTACCGATTATCTCACTTTAGCCAAGCCGGACCCGGAGCTTATCGAAAACATCGACATTCGCGAGGAAATCCGGTATTTATCGAACGTGCTTATGACCTACGCCAATTATTACAATATTCACATCAACACTGTGATCGAAGAGACGAGCGTTCTTCACATAACCGGAGACAAATATAAATTCCGGCAAGCGTTGATTAACATCGGAAAAAACGGGATCGAGGCTATGGATCACGGGGGACTTCTCGAAATCTATGCGACGGCGGACAGCGAAGGCGTCGCCATCACGATCAGCGATACCGGGAGCGGTATGACCAAAGAACAAATTCAACGGCTCGGGAATCCGTATTATTCGACGAAAGAGAAAGGCACCGGGCTTGGAACGATGGTATCGTTCGGCATTATTAAGAAGATGAACGGCAAAATTGATATTCAAAGCGTTCCCGGCGAAGGGACACTTTACAGGCTGGTGTTCCCCAAAGCCGATATGCCGGAGTCCGCCAGCTAACGGCAGTTGTCCCGCTCTACGCCTTCATCAGGAGCCCGTTTGGTTCGCCCGGCAGCAGTGCAGCAGTCCGGCAGATCGGTTATTCGCTATATGAATAACCCTCTTGTTCTCCGTTTGCAAGGAGCAGTTCAAATTCGATCTCGTGCCTAATCGGGATTCCTTCATCGCTATACAGCGGAATGCTCGGCTTATGCTTTCTCGCCTCTTGAACTGCATCGGCATAAAAGCCTCTCATATTGAAGCCACGCTTCTGATAGAATCGGATGGCCTTCCAATTTTCGTTCGTCGTAATCAGCCAAACTCTCGCGCATTTCCTCTCGTCAGCCTTAAGCCTGACGAGCTCCAACAACCGGGTACCGATCCCGACGCCTTCTTTCGTGCTCTTCAGAGATACGACTTCACATTCGTCGTGCACGATAGTATATACGATAAAACCAAGAACTTCCGCTTCATTATCCGCCCTTGCTTTCACAGCTATAAACCCCGGTAATTTCTGTAGAATATGCACCTGCTTGCGCGAAATCACAATATCTTCTTGAAACGGATATCGATCCGTCTCGTTTAACTCGATGAAGGTTACGTCGCCCTTTTTCACAGCTGCCTCCCCTTGTATTCCAACGACAAAATGATAATTCCCATTTTATCACATTTCCATATTTAGGGTATAGAAGAAACAAAAAAAGCTTGAAAACTCAAGCTTTTTGGCGGCGCTTATAGCGTCGGCGACGGTTCCTGCACTTCAATCTGGCTGGCTTGCAATCAACCTTCGATACTGAAAATGACCAGGTTGTTCCATTCTCCCGCGTTTTTCGTAAATTCATCCTGATCGATGATGGAATATTCGTTGGAATCGGGTTCAAAAATGACGTAGTACGATTTATTGGTTTCTCTAAACAGTTTTTTGGCCATGTCGATGGCATATTGTTTTGTCAAATTCGACGCCCCCTACGCACATATTAGGTCAGACGAGCCCGTCCGTTACCGACTGTTCCGATTTCGCCGGGTAAAAACTCCCTCTCTCCCAGGCAAGGACGAAAGCTTCATACCGCCTCTGCTGCGGGCAAAAGCGAAGATCGCCAAAATAACGGGCTATCGCATATTTCTGCGAATCATGCGCCTTTAGCGCCGCCGCTTTCATATCCCACCATGGTTCGGTATCGATGGAGACGGAAGGGCGATGTCCTTGTTCCTTCAGCGTTTCCGACGCAACGTAGTACAGCTTCTGCACGGACGGACAGTCCCCGCTCAAGACGGCGGATGTCGTTATTTTGGAAATCGCCATATGATCCGGATGGAAGTTTCCCCCGTCTTCCGGGAAGGTAATTACAATTTCAGGCTCATGTGCCCGGATAAACTCGGCTACGCGCTTCACGAACCATACGTCGTCCGCCGCGTTCAGCTTGCCGTCCGGCAAACCCAGATGCTCTACGCGCTTAAGCCCGAGTATAGCCGCCGCCCGCTCCATTTCTTTCTCGCGCCTTGCGCCAAGCTGCTCCTCAGTCAAATGGCCGACGTCGCCGTTTTTTTTGCCCGCATCTCCCCTGGTAGCCAGCAGTAAAATAGGCTGGTCGCCGTTATCGGTCAGCTGCCTGATCAAGCAAGAAGCAAGGAACGTTTCGTCATCGGGATGGGCAAATATGAAGGCCGCGGTACGTTTCATCGTTCATCCTCCTCCTCTCCCCATTATATCAATTGTTATCTTGGGAGATAAGAGCCTGCGGCAAATTATTAGGCCCACACGCCGTCTGATAGATTTGCATATAATACAACATGTCCTGCTAGAAAAATGGAGTATCGTTGCAGCAGGAAAACCATCGTCCGGAAGGGAGGGGTTTGTTATGTCACGTACGCGCAATTACCGCAAGTGCAAGCAATATATGAACAAGCAGGTTCGAATTAAGACGACCGACGGTCGTGTATATCAAGGCACCATCGTCAAGCTGGACAAACACAGAGTCTATCTGCGAGTGTCCCGCAACCAGACCGGAAATAAGGCCTCCGTTTCTTTTTTCCCGTTTCTGCTGCCGCTCGTGCTGTTCGACCTGCTCGTTATCGTTTTGCTGGAACGGCCCTTTTTTAGAAGATTCTAACGCGTTCGGTTCAAAACATGCAGCCCCTCTCCATAAGAAGCGGGGCTGCTGCTTTCAGGCTGTCGCCGGTTGTTCTTTAGGCAATGTATAAGGCTCCTTGGCGCATACTCCGGCTTGATACAGATTGGAGCTGAAGTAATGAAAGCCGCTTTTGAAAACGAATTCACGTTCGCTAAAACCAAGCGGATGAAGCTGCTTGCACAGTATGCAATAGTACATGATATGCACCCCTTGTTTCCTACTTAATTCAAATTATCACTATGTTTATGAATAAAATGTGATGATTATGCTTATCCCTGTGAATTAATTGTAAAAAATAATGAGAACCCCTATTTTCTCCGCCGTAATACTTCGAAAATCTTTCTACCATATTTTGAGGATTACCAATAACTAGGGCGCATGATATACTACTCCCAGATACACCACTAATGGCTAATGGGAGGATTATATGACAAAAGCAAGTTGGCTAACCAGAACCATTGTTGGAGCAAGCTGTCTCACCCTTGTTTTGACATCCGCTATGATCACCGCCCCGATCTCGGCTCATGCCGCAACCGCAGAAGTTCAATCGACTGCAACCGCCAGTCAGAAGGCGGACAAGATTATCGCCAAGGCGAAGTCCTTACAGGGCAAAGTACGCTATGAATTCGGAGTGAACAATCCGTCTAAGATGATCTTCGATTGCTCCTCTTTTACCAAATATGTATTTGGCACTCAAGGAGTCACGCTCAAATGGGGTTCCACCGCACAGAGCAAACAGGGCACCTATGTCAGCAAAAGCAACTTAAAAAAAGGCGATCTGATCTTCTTCAGTACGACAACGCCGGGGAAAGTTAATCATGTTGGTATTTATATCGGAAACGGCCAATTTATACATAACACAATTGGCAGCTCCGTGAACGGGGTCATTATAAGCGATCTGAGCAAATATTCGAGTCGCTATATTACAGCTAGAAGAGTATTGTAACAGAAGATAATAAATAATCCCTATTGGAAAAGTAGAGTTTTCCGCAATGCAGATGCCTCTTCCTTGAGGCGCATTCCGCCTTCGGCCCGCGCTTTCCAAGGCATTGCAGAACGGCAAATGTAAGGCCCGCACGTTCCGCTTATAGCTTGAGTGTAAATTATTTGGTAAATAAGACGCAATAGGTTGATAGAACCAGAACTAGTCCTATGACACTTTTTTTGTATAGGTCTGTCGAAAGCTTGTCGCTTTAGGGCGTATTTTCTCCGGTCCGGACTTGCATTCTTAAGCGCCGCACGAGCTCCCCAGGAACTTTAAAAGCACCGATTTGGGGCCGCAGCCACTGGCGCGCCCGGCAGATGCGCACTCGAAAAACGGATTCACAATGAAAGAAAGAGCCTATCCTGACAAGGTTAGGCTCTCTTCTTCGTTGACCGCAGGGCGCGGCCCTGCCGGCAAAAACAGCAGGCAGGCTGTCATATTATCCTTCGGAGGCTCATATAATGAATATCATGTCCAAAGATGAACAAGCATGAGACCTCAGTAAAAAAAGGGGAGTGGAACTGCACATGTGGGAAAGCGTGTTGAAGAAAGATCAATGGGAAATCCAGGTTGATCAGGATCACAAATCGATCTTGCTCAATGTTTCCACTAATGCGGCCGGCAGCGGGCACGTATCGCTGCAGCTCGACCAATCGGAGCTCTTCGAGCTGCTGCACACCTTCTTATCCATCAACCGTTCCTTCAACAATGAGACGATGTATTACGACGATCTGGCCGCAGATCATTCCTGATAAGAAGGTGCAGGCGCGCCGGAAAAAACCAAAGACAGCCCGATAGCGATTGAACCGTCCTCAAGTGCCAGAGAAGCATGCAAAAACGGAGGAGCGGTTCAAAATCGATCAGGCTGTCTTTTTGTCACATCCGGATATTATTCCCGGTGAGGCTATCGAAGCATCTGTTCATACAATGCGGCATATTCCTGCGCCGATTGCGTCCAGCTGAAATCTTTTTGCTTAATATTGTCCATAATGCGGGCCCAAGCTTCCTCTTCGCGATACAGCCGCACCGCCCGCTCGATCGTATACAGCATGTCATGCGCATTGTAATGCGCGAAGCTGAACCCCGTGCCTTCGCCTGTCGCTTCATTGTAAGACTGCACGGTATCCTTCAGGCCGCCGGTCTCCCGGACGATCGGCACCGAACGGTACCGCATCGCTATCAGCTGCCCGATCCCGCACGGCTCGAACTGCGACGGCATCAGGAACAAGTCCGATGCCGCATAAATTTGCCGGGCCAAGCCTTCGCTGAACGTGATGTTGGCGGACACCTTGCCGGGATAGCTTTCCTGGGCCCAGCGGAACAGCTGCTCGAAGCGATGTTCTCCCGTTCCGAGAATAACCCACTGCGCATCCAGCGCCATGAGCTCGGCCATCACGCGGTCGATCAAGGCGAGTCCCTTCTGCTCGACCAGACGGGTTACCAGAGCGATCAGCGGCACATCCTTGCGTACCGTCAGCCCCAGCCTCTCCTGAAGCTTCAGCTTGTTCTGCTGCTTCTTCTCCAGCGAATCGCGGTAATGGACTTCCAGATTCGGATCGGTCATCGGATCGAACTCGGCGTAATCGATGCCGTTGACGATTCCGTACAGCCGGTGGCTTTGGCTGCGCAGCAGGCCGTCCAAATATTCGCCGTAGAACGGCGTCTGAATTTCCGCCGCATACGTCGGACTGACCGTCGTAATGAGATCCGAATACAACAGCCCGCCTTTCATAAAGCTGGCTCCCCCGTACTGCTCCAGCGCATAACCGGTAAAATGCTCGTCCCCTAGCGCGAAGAAGTCCTTGAACAGCTCTTTGGCGAATACCCCTTGATATTTCAAATTATGAACCGTCATCATCGTTTTGATATGAGCGTATTTCGGCTGGTAGCTAAAATGGGCGCGGTACAATACCGGAATCATTCCGGCCTGCCAATCGTGACAGTGAATCACATCGGGAATGAAATCGATATGCTGCAGCGAATCCATAACCGCCCGGCAAAAGAAAGCGAACCGTTCGGCATCGTCCTCATATCCATAGCAGCCCCGGCGGCGGAAATAATATTCATTGTCGACGAAGTAAAATACGATCCCCTCATGCTCCAACTTCAAGATACCGCAGTACAGCTGTCTCCAGCCCATCTGCAAAGTGAAGGTGGAGACGGTTTCCATCGCCTGCGCATACTGATCGGGAATATCTTCGTATTTCGGCAGTATGACCCTCACGTCCAGTCCCTGCCCCGCCAATTGCTTCGGCAGAGAGCCTATGACATCCGCCAAGCCTCCCGTTTTGACGAAAGGTACGGCTTCCGATGCGGCAAATAACACTTTCATGGCTTCCCACTCCTTTTCAATTGAGACTTGCCCGAAGAAAAAAAGACGGGGCGCCTCGAATGACGTCCCCGCCTTATCGCGCGTCAGATAACCTTCGTTTTGGAAGCGATGAACGGCGCCTGTTTATCCCCGGTAAGCACCCGGCCCCTGCTAATAAATACGTCCTTGTCGAGAATCGCATTTTCGATAATGACATTTTCTTCAATCTCGCAGTTTTGCAAAATGATGCAGTTTTTCACATATGCGCCCTTGCGGATTTTGACGCCGCGGAACAAAATGCAATTCTCCACCTTGCCTTCGATCACGCAGCCGTTGGCGATCAGGGAGTTGCGGGTATGGGCGTTATCGGCGTATTTGGCCGGAGGTTCGTCTTTGACTTTGGTAAAAACGAGATTTTTTTGAAAGAACAGCTCGCGCCAAACATTCGGATTCAGAAGCTGCATGCTATGTTTATAGTAGCTTTGAATCGTATTCACTATGCCAGTATGTCCTTTATGCTCGTATCCGTAAACGCTGAGCTTGCCGATATTTTTCATAATGCCGTCGCGGACCAAATGATCGTAGCCCTGCGCCAGGCAAGACTCGACCATGTCAAGCAGCAGCTCCTTGCTCATCACGTACATTTCCATCGAAATATTGTCGTTGCGCAGACGGCCGGAATGATCTTCCATCACGGTAACCTGTCCGTCTTCTTTGACGGCGAGCCGGCGGAATTTGGCGAATTCCTCTTCTTCCGCTTCCTTGTAGACGACCGTAATATCGGCGTTTTTCTCCAAATGGTAATCCAGCACTTCGTTGAAATCGAGGTTGCAGACGATATGGCTGCGGGAGATGACGACATATTCCTCGCGCGCCCGGTAAAAATAATCGCGGTGGCTGTAAAATTGGAACAGGTCCCCGCGGGCCATCCCCGTCGTTTCGTGCAAAATCGCAGGCAAGAGGAACAGCCCTCCGCGTTTGCGGTCCAAATCCCACTCCTTGCCGGAGCCGAGATGGTCCATCAAGGAACGGTATTTATGCTGTGTAAAAACGGCGACGTTCTCCATCCCGGAATTGACCATATTGGAAAGCGCAAAATCGATCAGCCGGTACCTCGCTCCGAAGGGAACCGAAGCCACGCAGCGGGAATAGGTCAGTTCTTCCAGATCATCAGGCTCGTTCACCAGATTGATAACACCCATCATTCGCTTCATACGAACTCACCCTTTCAAGTTGGTCATCGTCGCCATACTGATAGTTTCATTGCCGCCGATCAAGATGATGTTGGAATCGCCGTCCGCGTCTCCGATGACGCAGCCGTCTTCTACGACGGTGTTCTCCCCTATGATCGCCTTATATATTTTTACGTTGTTCCCGATCTTCACATTCGGCATGATGACGGAGTCCTTGATGTAGCAGCCTTCGCCAACGTGCACGCCATAGAACAATACGGAATGATCGACTTCTCCGAATACGCTGCAGCCCTCGTTGACGAGCGAGCGTCTGATTTGCGCCGTCGGAGCCACATATTGGCCCGGCTGGCAAGGATTGACCGAATAGATCCGCCATTCGCGGTCGTTCAAATTAAACTGCGGCTCATTTTCCAGAAGATCCATATTCGCTTCCCATAAGCTCTCGATCGTGCCGACATCTTTCCAATAACCTTCGAACGGATAGGCATATATGTTTAATTTTTCGCGAAGCATCAGCGGTATGACATCTTTACCGAAGTCCTTGCTGGATTCGGGATTGTTCTCGTCCATCGTCAGGTAGGCTTTAAGCACCTGCCAATTGAATATGTAAATGCCCATGGAGGCCAAATTGCTCTTGGGCTCTTTCGGCTTCTCGGCGAATTCGACAATACGTTCGTCGTCGTCCGTGCTCATGATCCCGAAGCGGCTTGCTTCATCCCATCTCACTTCGATGACGGCGATCGTGGCGTCGGCGCCCTTTCTCTTATGAAAATCGAGCATCCGATCGTAATCCATCTTATAGATGTGGTCGCCGGATATGACCAGAACGTATTCCGGATCGTACTGCTCGATGAATGATATGTTGCGGTAAATAGCGTTGGCCGTACCCCGGTACCAATCGCCGCCCTGCTGCTCCATATAAGGGGGCAGCACGGTTACCCCCCCGCTTTTGCGGTCGAGGTCCCACGGTGTCCCGATGCCGATATACGAGTTCAGCACGAGCGGCTGATACTGCGTCAGCACGCCCACCGTATCGATGCCCGAATTGGTGCAATTGCTCAAAGTAAAATCGATAATGCGATATTTCCCTCCAAAATGAACAGCGGGCTTCGCCAATTTATTGGTTAACACTCCTAAACGCCGTCCCTCGCCCCCTGCGAGCAGCATGGCCACGCACTCTTTTTTGCGCATCGAACCTATCCCCTTTCTCTTTTTCCAGCAGCTTCTTTGCGTCCAATTTTGACAGGCTTCAAAACAACGGTTGCAAGCGGGGGAATCGTAATATGCAAGCTGCAAGGCTGGAAGTGCCAAGACACGTTCTCCGTCTTGAGCCTTCCCGTATTCAACTGCCCGGACCCTCCGTAAACAGGGGTATCGCTGTTAAACCGCTCCGTATATTCCCCCGCAAAAGGTACGCCAATCCGGTATCGTGCGTGGGTTACCGGAGTAAAATTGCAGACAATGATCAAAAAATCATTCGGATCGCTCGATTGTCTGGTGAAAGTAACAATGCTCTGGTTGTGGTCGTGCGGATCAATCCAGGAAAATCCTTCGGGGCTGTGGTCCAGCTCCCAAAGCGCTTTTTCTTGCAAATAAAGGTGGTTTAAATCGTGGACGTACTGATGCATGCCCCGGTGACTGTCATAGCCGAGCATTTCCCAGTCCAGATCCTCAAGATCCTTCCATTCGTCGAACTGCCCGAATTCGCCGCCCATGAACAGCAGCTTTTTGCCCGGATGCCCCATCATATAGCCGTACAGCACCCGCAGGTTAGCGAATTTTTGCCAGTAATCACCCGGCATTTTGTTGAGAAGCGATTTCTTGCCGTGCACGACCTCATCGTGAGATAAGGGCAGCACGTAATTTTCGGAGTAGGTGTACATGAAAGAAAAAGTTAGCAAGTTATGCCGGCCCTTGCGGAAATACGGATCGCATTCCATGTAGCGCAGCATGTCGTTCATCCAGCCCATGTTCCATTTGTAGTTGAATCCGAGGCCTCCGTCATGCACAGGCGCGGTAACGAGGGGCCAGTCGCTCGAATCCTCCGCCATCATAAGTGCATCCGGATAATGGGCAAATACCGTCTGGTTGAGCTTCTTCAAAAACGCAATCGCTTCCGGATTGTCTTCCCCGCCCTGCTCGTTCTTGATCCACTGCTCGCGCGGCTTGCCGAAGTTCAAATACAGCAAGCTGGCGACGGCGTCGACCCGCAGACCGTCAATATGGAACATATCCATCCAGAACAAGGCGTTGGAGATCAGGAAGCTGACGACTTCCGGCTTGGAGAAATCGAAGGCCATCGTCCCCCACTCGGGCTTCTCGGCTCTGAGCGGATCGCTGTGCTCATAGAGCGGCTGGCCGTCAAAATGGCGCAGGCCGTGATCGTCCTTCACAAAATGCCCCGGCACCCAGTCCATAATCACGCCGATTCCCTGCTGATGGCAGCGGTCGACAAAATACATGAAATCCTTCGGCGTTCCGAAGCGGCTGGTAACGGAGTAGTAGCCCGTCGCCTGATAGCCCCACGAGCGGTCAAAAGGATGCTCGGCGAGCGGCATCAGCTCGATATGGGTATAGCCCATGTGCGCGACGTAATCCACCAACTCGTCGGCCAGCTCACGGTACGTATAGTACCCGTCGCCCGGCTTCTTTTTCCATGTGCCCATATGGACCTCATAGATGTTCATCGGCCGGTCGTACGGCAGCTGCCGGCGCTTCGCTTCCTGCCAGGCGTCATCATGCCATTCGTAACCTTCCAGCGAACAAACCCGGGAGGCCGTTCCCGGCTTCAGCTCGGAATGAAAAGCGTACGGATCGGCCTTCCATACTAGCGTTCCGTGCGAGGTGACGATCTCGTATTTGTAATACTCGCCCTCGCGGACATTTGGCACGAACAGACTCCACACGCCCCAAACGCTGATTTTGCTGAGGACATGCTCGCTGCCGTTCCAGTAATTAAAATCTCCAATAACGCGGACTTCGCGCGCATGGGGGGCCCAGACGGAAAACCGAACGCCAAGGGTCCCTTCATGCTCCGTAAAATGCGCCCCCAACACCCGGTAGCTGCGGAATAAATTCCCTTCATGAAACAGGTAAAGATCTTCCGGACCAGGGATTACGCTCATCATAGGTCACACATCCCTTATTGTTCAATTTTGCGCCTCTAATATTGAAATACTACATCGATTGGCAAATTCCTCTCCGTTTTTTTCAAATAGTTCGTTAATTCTAAAAACATACTTATTTTCCGTCCGAGGAGGATTTTGTCAATTCGTCTGGAATACTTTTTATTGGGCGATTCGAGTATACGAGTAAACGTCCTGCATTCGCTCCGGCGATTCGAACAAGGACTGCCCGAAGCTGGCCGTAAGGCAAGAAAGGATGTCATTACACGAATGAACGACAAATTGAAAGGCTTGGTGCTTGGCCTCTCTCTCGGCGTTATGCTGACAGGGAGCGTGGCTTACGCCAGCGGAACTCAGATTGAAGTATATTTCCAGAACCTGAAATATATGTTTGACGGTTTTGAGAAAAAACCGGCGGAAGATCAGGGCCAAGGTTTCATCTACAACGGCACGACCTATGTGCCTCTTCGTTTCGTCAGCGAAGCTCTCGGCAAGGACGTCCAATGGGATGACGAGACCCAGACGATCTGGGTCGGCAAGAAGCTCGATACGGCAGCAACCGTCGCCGAATATCAGGGAGGACAGGTGACGCGCGGCGATTACGAAAAGTTTGCGGCCGTCATGCGCTTCCTGAACCCGCAAAACGCGCAGCATGAGCAGGACAATCAGTACAAACAGTATATTATTGACCAAATCGCCGCATCTCATATCATCGCCGGCAAGTTGGATGAAGAAACGGCCGCCAAGCTTCCCGCTCTCGTCGACGGGCAAATGCGGCAATTGGAGCAGCTGAATTCGTCCTCCGCCCAAACCTTAAGCGAGCAATTGAAGCAGCAGGGCCTCAGCGAGGACGATTTGAAAACGTTTGTCCGGGATACGGTAACGCTGCAGACCTGGTCGACCAATGCGGTCGACGATGCGACCGTCAAAGCCGAATACGACAAGAAAGCCGCAAGCGGCGACGAGAGCGTCATTACCGCATCGGTGAGACATATTCTCGTGATGAACGAGGACGATAAAGGCAGCAAGCTGCCTAAGGAAACCGTCGACGCCAAGCTGAAGGAAATTCAAGACAAGCTTGCGGCCGGCGCCGATTTTGCCGAGCTGGCCAAGCAGTATTCGGAAGACCCTGGCTCCAAGGATAACGGCGGGTTATATGCGAATGTGCCGGTGAGCCAATGGACCGAGAATTTCAAGAAGGCGACCATGACGCTCGAACTGAATAAAATCAGCGATCCGATCGAGACGGAATACGGCTACCATATTATCCGCGTGGAATCGCGCGGCGTCATTCCTTATGACGAGCTGAAAGAAACGCTTAAACAATCGTTATCGCAAACGAAATACAATGACTTCATGACCAAAGAGCTTCCGGGCCTGATCACGAACGTAGAATTGCCCCAATAAGCTTGTTCCGATTATGGGAAAAGACGACAGACCGGCCAACGAGCCGGTCTTTTTGTCATCGACTTTTGTATAAAAAGCATGATGCTGTTCTCGGTTGACTTTCCCCAGGCCGCTCCATGGCTTTACGCAAGCAATTAGTGTAAAATGTGGTAGGTGCTTTTTTTGAACAACGGAATGCACACGGGAAAATGATAGAAGGAAGGTTACATTATGTTTGCAGCACATGATTGGAAAGATTACGAATTAATCGATACGGGAGACGGCGAGAAGCTGGAGCGTTGGGGCAGCATCGTTCTGCGCCGGCCGGACCCGCAAATTATTTGGCCGATTCACAAGGAAAACGGCTTATGGCGGGGCGCCGACGCCCATTATCATAGAAGCGCGAGCGGCGGCGGTCAGTGGGAATATAAGAAGGAGCTGCCCGAGCGGTGGACGATCTCCTACGACAAGCTGTCGTTCCATATCAAACCGACCAGCTTCAAGCATACCGGACTGTTCCCGGAGCAAGCCGCCAACTGGAAGTGGATGATGGATAAAATCCAGGGAGCGGGCCGCAAAATCCGCGTCCTCAATCTGTTCGCCTATACGGGCGGCGCCAGCGTAGCCTGCGCCTATGCGGGGGCGGACGTATGCCATGTCGACGCGTCCAAAGGGGTCGTGCAGTGGGCCAAGGAAAATTTGCATCTGTCCGGACTCGGCGACCGTCCCGTACGCTTTATCACCGACGACGTGTTCAAATTCGTACAGCGCGAACAGCGCCGCGGCAGCAAATACGACGCCATCATCATGGACCCTCCTTCCTACGGGCGCGGCCCGAACGGGGAAACTTGGAAGCTGGAGACGAATCTGTACCCGTTCGTGGAACAGTGCATGCAGATTATGTCGGACAGGCCGCTGTTCATGCTGATCAATTCGTATACGACCGGCATTTCCGCCACCGTATTGAAAAATATTTTGGCCATGTCGATGGGCCGGGCCTACGGCGGCAATATCACCTGCGGCGAAATCGGCCTGCCGATTACCGCTTCGAAGCTCATGCTCCCTTGCGGCATTTTGGGCCGTTGGGAGGCGTAACGGATGGCGCAAGCCTCTCTCCCCGCCATAGAAGTGCTGTATGAAGACAACCATGTGATCGTCGTCGTCAAGCCGGTGAATGTGCCGACCCAGGAGGACGATTCGCGGGACCCTGACTTGCTGACGATGATCAAGCAGGATTTAAAGCATCGTCACCGCAAGCCGGGCAACGTCTACCTTGGGCTTGTGCACAGGCTGGACCGTCCGGTCGGGGGCGTCATGGTGTTCGCCAAAACGTCGAAGGCCGCGTCCAGACTATCCGACGCGGTGCGCACCCGCTCCATCCGCAAAATCTACACGGCGGTCGTAAACGGAAGGCCGCAAGAGCCGCATGGGACGCTAAAGCATTATTTGCTCAAGGATACGAAAACGAATATGGTATCCGTCGCCGTTCCCGGCAAGCCGGGGGCCAAAGAGGCCGTGCTCGACTATCAGGTGCTCGACCATTCGGAAGGTCTCTCTCTCGTGCAGGTCGAGCTTCATACGGGACGGCCGCATCAAATTCGCGTGCAATTTGCGGCAATCGGCTGCCCGCTCGTCGGAGACCAGCGATACGGCGCCCATCTGACGAAGCCCGGTCAGCAAATCGCGCTTTGGTCGACCGAGCTCAGCTTCGAGCATCCGACGACGAAGGAGACGCTAAGCTTCCGTTCCGCGCCTCCCGCATCATACCCTTGGTTTCTTTGGAGCGAGAAGCTGCAATAGCGCGAGTATCCATGAGCAATGATCGGAACCTAAGCTTCGGCACAGAGCGCCCCATCATGCATGCGCACAAAAGCCTGTTTCCGCCATTTGGCAGAAGCAGGCTTTTTAATGTGCCGGGACGTTTGGCGCACCCCGCATGGAAGCACGGGGCTCACTATGACCCGATATCTATCAATCTATCATCTTTGGTAAACCACAGCCTGTAGCAAAGCAAGCTGAGCAGAATGCTCGTCAATGCCGCCGAGGAGACTAAGGCGAACATGATAAGCACCTGATAGCGGACCGCTTCCACAGGATTCGCGCCCGCGACGATCATCCCGGTCATCATGCCCGGGAGCTGAACCAGCCCTACGGTCTTCATTCCGTCTATCGTCGGAATCATGCTGGCCTTGACGGAGCGCTTGAGCGGCTCGTGAATCGCTTGGCGCGCAGAAGCTCCGAGCGACAGAAGCGCTTCAATCTCCCCTTTGGACGCCTGCGCCTCGCGTTTCATCTGATTGATGAACAGGCCGGAGACGACCATCGCGCTGCCGATCGTAATTCCGCTCATCGGAATCACATACTGCGGCGTCCTCTCGATAATGTCAAGGCTGAGCAATAGCCCCATCGTCACCGCTTCCGTCGCGAAGATCGCAATCGCAATTCGCCATCGTATGCCGGCAAGCCCTCGCCCTCTATGCCCCGCATTCCAGGAAGCGACCGCAATCATCGTTCCTATAATCAGCAGCAAAAAAACAACGTTGTCCGCATTAAACGCAAACTGCAGCACGTAGCCGACCAGCAGCAGCTGAACCGCCGATCTTACCGTACCGATAGCGATTTCCTTTTCTAAACCCAGCTTCTGCCACATGGAAATTAAAATCGTCACGGCAATGAAAACAAGAGTAAAGCCTAACGCCGTATTCGTCATTCCGGTTTCCCCGCTCCTTCACGGAATCTGTAAAAATTTGCGCGCCGCTTCGGAATCGGGACGCTGAAAAAACAATTCGGTGTCCATGTTCTCAAGCAGCGTATGCTCGGCCATAAACCAGACCTTGTGGCTGTTCTGACGAGCCTGCTCCAGGTCATGGGTCACCCAGATCATCGAAGCCGCTTCCTGCCGATGCCAGGAGGCGAGCAGCCGCTCGACGGCTTGCTTGCTGTGCAAATCGAGCGATGCGGTAATTTCGTCGAGCAGCAAAATATCCGGACGCAGCAGCAAAGAACGCACCAAAGCGACGCGCTGCTTCTCCCCGCCCGATAGGTCGGAAGCGCGCTTGCCCAGGTCCAATTGCTCCAGCCCGCAGTCCCGGAGCAATTGGCTGGCCAATGCCCGGTCAAACGGCTGCTTATGTAAAATGCTGACGGCCCTCAGATTATCCTCCACGCTCCCCGGCAGCATGACGGCATGCTGGGCGACGTAGCATACCTTCTTCCTCCATTCCTGCGAAGTCCATTCTTCCGGCTTTCGCCCCCGATAGCGGATGCTTCCTTCGCTGGCTGCGTCGAGAAGCCCGATGATTCGCAGAAGCGTGCTCTTCCCTTGCCCGGACAAGCCGAGCAGCGCGATGACCGCAGGCTGCTCCAATCGCGCCGTTACGCCTGAGAACAGAACCCGCTCCTCCCCTAACGCAGCGATCCGCTTGCTCAAACCGTTCATATCCAATATTAGTTCCGTACTCATCGCCAAACTCCTCTCCTGCACCGACAGCCGTTCACATGATATGACGCCTATCATTATACCAGCTCGCGCCTGCCCATTCACGGCTTTAACGCAAACAGGCAAGGAGGAAGCTCTCCCCCTTGCCCTAAGCCATGCCTGATCGGCGTTGTACCGGCGACCTTTCCCTGCCCTGAATGTCGGCCCTGC
This sequence comes from Paenibacillus doosanensis, assembly GCF_025060755.1. Taxonomy (GTDB): domain Bacteria; phylum Bacillota; class Bacilli; order Paenibacillales; family NBRC-103111; genus Paenibacillus_S; species Paenibacillus_S doosanensis. The sequence continues at coordinate 16,257 of NZ_JANYUY010000005.1, read as the reverse complement.
AAGTGCGGTGAATACATGAGCGACCTGCGGCTGCATGTTCACCGTGCTTCCAGAGCGATACGTCGAATACACGCTGCTTATTATATGAGCCGTCTGCCCCATTCTTTTTACGCGTTAGCGACTTTTCCTAACAAGTACACCAGGAGCTGCTGATTATGAGAGGAAATCCGGCTCAAATAATTTTGCAGAAAATGCTCGCGGATGCTCAGCCCTCGCTGACACTCGGCCTTTCCTTTCTCGGTCACATGAACCCACACGATCCGGCGGTCCTTCTCGTCGCGTTCGCGCGAAATCAGCTCGGCCTTCTCCATCCGGTCCAGCAAGGTCGTAATCGCGGCCGGCGTCGTCGTCAAAAATTCAATGAAGTCCGAAGGCTTCATCCGATCGCGGCCCGACAGCAGCTCGAGCACCGTCAGCTGCCCTTCCGTTAACGTCGGGGCCAGCTCCGTCTCCATATGGATGCGCAAATCCTTGGAAAGCTTCCACCACAGCTTCGCAAATTCCTGAGTAATCACATTTCATCACTCCTGTATCTACCATACTTTACTTCGAGTTTCATAAAATGGGCTCTTAGGAAAGTTCATCCGGCCGTTCTTGCTGTAGTTCCTATTATACCATCGCCAAAGCGCGGATTAAAGGTTAACAGCGTAAATATTTTAAGACTTTAAACGATAAAAATCAGGAACATTAGACCCCATTCAACATATATTGCAATATGGGCTTTTGACTATAGGCGGAGCTTGTCAATTTATGCGAAGGAGTGATGCGGACATGGAGGCGTGGAAAAAGCATATCGGAGAAAAAGCGCTGGAGAAAGGCATAATAAACGACCCACAGTGGCTGGAGAAGCTCGATGATACGATGCCAGTGTGGGCCGTTTTGGACCTTTTCTTACAGTTTGTTGACCGGCTGGAGCCGGATTACAACAGTTACGATTAATCGATCTTGAGCAGATCCGCAATCAAATCGGTTTTCGCGACGGCAATGACTTGGCGACCGGTCGATTTGCGCTGCTCGATCGGCGTTTTCTCGGACGAGAACGACATCCGTTCGCCGCTTTGCAATACGGCCGTCAGAAGCAGTTCTTCCTTAACGGTGTAAGCTTTGACTAGCGCTGCACCGTTCGGTTTAACCCGCTTGCCGTCTTTAAATTCGAAGGTGAAGATCCCTTTGCCGCCCCGCCCTTGCACGGGGTAATCGAGAATGAGAGAACGTTTGGCGTACCCGAGATCGGAGACGACCAGAAGCTCTCCTTCCTCGCCCTGAATCCATTCGGCGCTGATTACTTCGTCGTCCTCTTTCAGCTGAATGCCGCGAACGCCGGCAGCCGCGCGCCCCATCGGGTTGACTTCGTCTTCGCGGAAGCGGATCGCCATCCCCTGCTTCGTTACCAGCATAATATCCTGGTCGTTCGTGCTCAGCTTCACGTCGATCACCGCGTCATTCTCGCCGACCTTGCACGCTACGATGCCGATCGACCGGTTCGTCATATACTCCTTCAGATCCGTACGTTTGACTTGCCCTTTCTTGGTCACGAAGACAAGCGACTTGCCCTGCTCCTCGAAGGTACGGATCGGAATGACGTTCACGATCTTGTCGTCCTTCGGAATAGGAATGACGTTGACGATGGCCGTGCCGTTTTCCTTCCATTTGTACTCGGGAACCTGATGGACCGGAAGCAAGTAATATTGGCCCTTCTGGGTGAAGATCAGCAGGTTTTCCAGCGTATTCACTTCCAGCAGATAGCGCACATAATCGCCCTCTTTAAGGCCCGTCTTCTCCAGCTCGCCGCCGGAACGGGTGAAGGACAGCTTGCTCGTCCGCTTGATATAGCCCTCGCTCGACAAGGTCACGAACACGTCCTCGGCCGCAACCATAACCTCCAGGTTGACCTTGAGCTCCTCTACCTCGTCCTGAATGTCGGAACGGCGGTCCACGCCGAATTTGGTACGAATCCCGGTCATTTCTTCCTTGATGACGTTCATCAGCTTCTTCTCGCTGCCTAAGATTCCTCGCAAATAGGCGATCGTCTTCTGAACCTCCTTCAATTCCTTCTCGATCGAATGAATCTCCAGATTGGTCAGCCGGTACAATTGCAGCGTCAGGATCGCGTCGGCCTGGCGTTCGGTGAAGCCGAACTGCGCGACCAGATTATTCTGGGCGTCCTGGCGGTTTTTCGACGCTTTGATCGCGGCGATCACTTCATCCAGTATGTTAAGCGCCTTGGCCAGCCCTTCCAGCACGTGAGCGCGGTCCTCCGCCTTTTCCAGCTCGTACCGGGAACGGAATGTGATCACTTCTTTTTGATGGTCGATATAGGCTCTCAATATTTCAAGGACGCCCATTTGCTTCGGCGTCTTATTGACGATCGCCACCATATTGAAATTATACGTCACCTGCAAATCCGTCTTTTTGAACAGATAAGCGAGAATCCCCTGCGCATCGGCGTCCTTTTTCAGCTCCACGACGATTCGCAGGCCGTTGCGGCCGCTTTCGTCGCGGACGACGGAGATGCCGTCGATTTTTTTCTCCAGACGGATGTTTTCCATGGACGTAACCAGACGGGATTTCACCACCTGGTACGGAATTTCCGTAACGACGATCTGCTGGGCTCCGCCGCGCACTGTCTCAATTTCCGTGCGCGCGCGCAAGTAAATGCGCCCTTTGCCCGTCCTGAACGCTTCCTTGATCCCCTCGGAGCCCATAATGATGCCTCCCGTAGGGAAATCCGGCCCTTTAAGAATCTGCATCAGCTCGTCCAGCTCCATGGAAGGCCGGTCCATCAGCGCCACGCAGGCGTCGATCACTTCGCGCAGATTATGCGGCGGAATCTCGGTGGCAAATCCTGAGGAAATGCCGCTGACTCCGTTCACGAGCAAATTCGGATAACGGGCCGGAAGCACGACAGGCTCCTTCGTCGAATTGTCGAAGTTATCCTTGAATTGCACAGTGCGCTTCTCGATGTCGCGCAGAAGCTCCATCGCGATTTCCGATAAGCGGGCCTCGGTATAACGCATCGCGGCAGCCGGATCATCGTCGATCGAGCCCCAGTTGCCGTGGCCGTCGATCAGAGGATGTCCCATCTTCCACGGCTGAGCCATGCGGACCATCCCTTCGTAGATCGAAGCGTCGCCATGCGGATGATAGTTACCCATCACGTCGCCGACGGTCTTGGCCGATTTCCGGTACGACTTGTCCGGCGTATTGCCGGCGTCGTACATCGCGTACAAAATGCGCCGCTGCACCGGCTTCAAGCCATCCCGCACATCGGGAATCGCGCGGTCCTGAATAATGTATTTGGAATAGCGACCGAAACGGTCGCCCACTACTTCTTCTAAATATGCGGGTAAAAAGCTTTCCAATATCGTCACAGTTCACCTACTCCTCGAACTCGGTAAAGTCGACATTCTCGATGATCCAGCGCTTCCGCGGATCGACCTTGTCTCCCATCAGCGTAGATACGCGCCGTTCGGCTTTGGCCGCGTCCTCAATCCGCACCTGCAGCAGCGTCCGGGTCGCCGGGTCCATCGTCGTCTCCCACAGCTGATCCGGGTTCATCTCGCCCAAACCTTTATAGCGCTGCAGCTCGATGTTTTTGCCCAGCTCCTTCGATAGCGCCTGCAGCTGCTCGTCGGTCCACGCGTACCTGATCGTACTGTTTTTGCCTGCTTTCTTCGTCACCTTATACAGCGGCGGCTGAGCGATGTAGACTTTGCCCGCATCGATCAGAGGCTTCATGTAGCGGTAGAAGAACGTCAGCAGCAGCACCTGAATGTGCGCGCCGTCCGTATCGGCATCGGTCATGATGATGATTTTCGCGTAATTGCTTTCGGACGCGTCGAACTCCGGCCCTACGCCGGCTCCGATAGCCGCGATGATCGCTTTGTACTCGTCGTTCTTCATAATGTCCGACAGCTTCGCCTTCTCCGGGTTCATCGGCTTGCCCTTGAGCGGCAAAATCGCCTGATGCTTCGAATCCCGCCCTTGCTTGGCCGAGCCCCCGGCGGAATCCCCTTCGACGATGAACAACTCGTTGCGGGAGTAATCCTTCGACTGCGCCGGCGTCAGCTTGCCTCCCAGGTTCGAGCTCTCGCTCCTGCCCTTCTTGCCGCTGCGCACTTCCTCGCGGGCTTTGCGCGCCGCTTCGCGGGCTTTGGCCGACTGCACGGCCTTCTTCATGATCATCTGCGCCACTTGCGGGTTTTCCTCTAGGAATACGGCCATTTTATCGGACACGACCGAGTCGACCGCGCTGCGCGCCGAAGCGCTGCCGAGCTGATCCTTCGTCTGGCCGACGAATTCGACCTCGCCCATCTTGATGTTGATGACCGCCATCATCCCTTCGCGCAGATCCTGGCCGTCGAGATTTTTATCCTTTTCCTTCAAAATCCCGCTTTTGCGGGCATAATCGTTCATAACCCGCGTGTAGGCGGTTTTAAAACCGGTCTCATGCGTGCCGCCGCCGCGGGTCGGAATCGAGTTGACGAACGAAACGATCGTTTCCGTGTAACCGTCGTTGTACTGCAGAGCCACTTCGACCTCGATATCGTCCTTTTCCGCGGTAAAATGAATAACCTCGTGCAGCACGTTCTTCTCTTCATTCAAAAATTGAACGAATTGACTCGCTCCGCCTTCGTATTGGAACGTCTCCTGCTTGTCGGACCGCTCGTCCTTGATCGTCACCTGAAGTCCCGAATTCAAAAAGGCGATCTCTTGTAAGCGCTCCAGCAGCGTGTCGTAGTTAACGGCCGTGCCGCCTTGGAAAACGCGCTTATCCGGCTTGAATGTCACCTTGGTGCCGGTTTGCCTCGTGTTTCCGAGAACCTCCAGCCCCGCGACAGGCTCGCCCACATGCTCTATGCCCTGCTCGTCGACCCAATATTCGAACCGCTGCCGGTGAATCTTGCCGTCGCGGTATATCGTGACCTCCAGCCATTCCGACAGGGCGTTCGTTACCGAGGCCCCTACGCCGTGGAGACCGCCGGATTTCTTATACCCCCCGCCGCCGAACTTGCCTCCGGCATGCAGAATCGTAAACACGACTTGAGGCGTCGGAATACCGGTCTTATGCATTCCCGTCGGAATGCCGCGGCCGTTATCCTGGACGGTGATCGATTGGTCTTTATGAATCGTAACGTCAATCTTGCTGCAAAATTTAGCGAGATGCTCGTCGACCGCATTGTCGACGATTTCCCATATCAAATGATGAAGCCCCGACGCGCTGGTGCTTCCTATGTACATCCCCGGTCTTTTGCGGACCGCCACGAGGCCTTCCAGCACCTGGATATCGTCGGCGCCGTAATCTGCCGCCGGCGCGGCGGCTGTGCTTGTGGCAGTTGTGCTTGGGAACAAATCGATTTGCTCCGTCATCGCAGCCCCCCCTTTACTCTTGAAACTTTCGCCTTCGCGAAAGTTCTATTGTGCATTATAACATCTAGCGCCGTCAGTTCAATATATCTTTTTTCGTGAAGACCGCGAAAGAAACCGCCACGGAAACCAATCCCCATACGGTCAAAACGCTTAAGGAAAACGGCAAATCCATGCCTTTAATGGGCGGAAGCGAGCCGGTCAAGTAATCGGTCAGGCGCAAATTGACCATGAATAAATATTTTGCCGTCTCCCAAGAGGATACCATATTTGTCAAGATTGTGCCCGAAATAAGCACCGCCAGCATGAGTCCCATGCCTGCCGCCGTGCTGCGAATCAGCACAGATACCATCAGCGACATGACGGCGACCACGACAGCCGAGAACCAGACAAGGCCGAATTCCATGATCAGGTACAGCCACTGTTCCACCGGCCGGACGAAGGAAGTGTCCACTTCCGTGCCGACGATTTTAAAGCCGAAAAATACCGGCATATCCCATCCGCCGTAGCCGAAGACGACGCCGGAAATCAGGTAGCACAGCACCGCCGTGGCGATGACGATCAGCGACGTGAACAAGATTAGGCTGACCAGCTTGCTCATCAAGATTTTCCATCGTCCGACCGGCCTTGTCAAGAGCAGCTTGATCGTGCCCGTCGAATGCTCGGAGGAAACCAGGTCCGAAGCGACGACCATCACCATGAGCGGAATGAACAGCCCGACCGCGTTTTTAATGAATTCTCTTGTAAAGGTTACCCCGTTAGGAGCCGCGGGATTCACATCTTTATCCAAATAATATTGCGCCAGCATCACTTCGACCTTGCGGAACTGCTTCCACTCCTCCGGCACGCGGGCGCTTCCTATGCTGCGCGTGTAATCGACGATCTTCTGGCGCTGCTCGGCCCGCCAATCGGAGGTGCCGAACTGCTTAAGATTATTTTGCGCCACCTTCATCTGCGCATAAGTAAACATCGGAATAAGGGCAGCCAATATGAGCAAAACGACAAGCAGCCGTTTCTTCTTTATTATTTTGATGCACTCGTTTTTGATTAACGGATATATGCTAACCAATGCGTTTCCCCTCCGTTAAACTTAAAAATAAATCCTCGAGCGTCGGGCTTTTCGTCTCTACGCCGTACAGCTGCACTCCCGCTTCGACCAGCTCCCGCGTCAGCTGCGGAATCGCCTCGGACTTAAGCTGCGTAACGATGTCGTGCACGGCCGGCTCGGCGGCCGGCCTGTCGAATTCCTCCGGCCGGTGAATCACTTCCAGCACAACGGCGTCCTCCTGCCGCTGCAGCAGCCGAAGCGCCCGGTCCATTGGCGCAACCCGCCAAATGACGCGACTTGCCGATTCGTCGATAAGGGCGTCGACCTCGCCGACTTTAATCACTTCGCCGTGGCTGATGATGGCTACCCGATCGCACATTTGCTGAATTTCGCTCAGCAGATGGCTCGATACGAACAGGCTGAGGCCGGTTTGCGCCAGCCGCTGAATAAACTCGCGCATCTCTTTAATCCCCTGCGGGTCAAGGCCGTTGGTAGGCTCGTCCAATATGAGCAGCTTCGGATTGTTCAGCAGCGCCTGAGCTATGCCGAGACGCTGCCTCATCCCGAGCGAATAAGTTCTCACTTTATCGTGAATCCGCGCGTCCATCCCGACGATATCGACGACCTCTTGAATTCGCTTCGCGCCTACTCCGGGCAGCATCCGGGCGAAATGCTCCAGGTTTTCCCAGCCGCTTAAATACGAGTACAGCTCCGGGTTCTCGACGATACAGCCGACATACTGGAGCGCTTCGTTATGCTCTTTGTGCACGTCATGCCCGCAGATCGTAATCGAGCCTGCCGTAGGGGCGATCAAATCGACGAGCATGCGGATCGTCGTCGTTTTGCCGGAGCCGTTGGGCCCTAGAAAGCCGAAGATTTCACCGGCGTAGACCTCGAAGGAAATGCCCTTGATGATCTCTTTCTTTTTAATCGTTTTCTTGACGTTCTTGACCGACAAAACAACTTCCGCTTGGCTTCCCATCCCACTCTCTCCCTTATATCGAAAATCGGCTGCCGCCAAAATCCCGGTAACTGTATTTCTCGGCTTAAGTCCTCGTTCACCGGGGTTTTAAAAGTGTGCTATTGGACGATCTGCGCGATCCGTTCGGCGATCCGCTCGTATCCGTCCTGATTCGGATGGAAATGATCCGTATACAAATATTTGTTCAAGTTCAGCTCGAACAAGTCGTACGTCGGCACGAGCACCATATTGTTATGCTTGTTGACGATTTCGAATGCGGAGCGGTTCCATTCGTCGATGAGGACGGAGCCCTCCCGCTTGTCGTCAAGATCAAGGAACGGGTGGTACAGCCCGACGTAGCAGACGATCGCGTTCGGATTTTGCTTCGCCACGGTATCCAAAATTTGCTCCAGCCGCTTCAGCGCCGCAGGCATCCGCTCTTTGGCCGCGCCGGGATTGAACCCTTCATCCGAGGAGCCGTTAAAGATTCCTTGACCGCCTTCGAACAAATCGTTGCCGCCGGCGGTGAGCAGAATAAGGTCGGCTTGTCCGATCGCTTTGCCGATGTCCTTTTTGGCTTCCATATCCTTCAGCACGTCGCCTGTCGTGAAGCCCGGAATCGCAAAGTTGTTAAGAATAAAGACCGGCTTGCCGAACTGCTTCTCCAGCTTTTCTTTCACTTGACCGACATACCCGCGGCCGGATAAATCGCCGGTCCCCGCGCTGAGCGAGTCGCCCAAGGCAACAATTTGAATTTTGTCTTTGGACGCAAGCGGGGTTTCCTTCGGTTTGGCCGTCTCTTGGGGAGCCGCCGCTTCATTTTGCGCCGCCGGCTTCGGAAACATAATCTGATTGACGGCATAGCCGAATCCGTACATACAAAGCAAGGTCGATAACAAGGCGGCGAATCCGACCGTTCGCCACAAAAATCGAGTAGACAGCAAGTGCATTTCTCCCCTTTTTCAGCATTCGACATCTTAAGTTGTTTTCATTTTTAGAGTAGCGGTTTATGCGGCGATTTGCAAATTTCAGCCATTATCGGCGCTGCCCGCACCGAATTTTTGGCAATAAAAAGAACCGGTGATCTGGCCTCATCCCGGCATTATCCCCAATTATTCCCTTTTCTCTCCGATTTCAGACAGCGTCCAAAGAACCGCTCCTATCTAATCGTCGGCCTTCGCCAAATAAGTGAGCGGATTCAGCTGCTTCTCCCCTTTGCGCACCTCAAAATGCAGGTGAACGCCGGTGGCATTCCCCGTCTGGCCCATAATGCCGATTTTTTCGCCTTTTTGGACAAGCTCGCCTTCGGCGGCAACAATTTTGCTCATATGCCCGTACAACGTGCTATAACCGTTTTGATGGTCGATGATGACACAATTGCCGTATCCCGTCTTCCAGCCGGCAAACGCGACTTTGCCGTGATCGGACGCCAGGATGCCCGATTGCTCGGAGACCATATCCGTACCCGGATGGAAAGAACCCCACCGCCGTCCGTATTCGCTGGTCAGCTTCGCCCGGTATACCGGCCATGCGAAAACGCCCGTTCCTACCCCGGGAATCACCTTCGTGCCCTTCCTCACGACCGCCTGCTTCGCCGGCTTGAGCAGCGCTTCATCGGAGCGCGCTTCGTCGACCAGTTCCCCGTTGATCCGCGTCGTCAAGTAATGGACTTCCTTCAGGCCGCTTTCCCCGTCAGTTACGGTTTCCTTGTTTCCGGCCTTCATCTCGGGATCGTCGATATATTGCGTATCGTAAGGCACCTCGACGGTTTCCGCCCGTTCCGTCACCGTTTTGACCGTCAAGAGAGGCTGCAGCACCGTCAAATTCAACACGTCCCCGACACGGATGACCGTACTCTTAATCGACGGATTGTTGTCATATATCGTTTTTTGGCTAATATGAAACTTATAGGCGATACAGGAGATGCAGTCGCCCCGCTGCACGGTATACTGCACCGGCTGGACGCCCCCGGTTTCGATCCGCTTCAGCAGCTCGCCGTTATCGTCGATATCGCCTGGTTTCAGCTCTTTGGTAACAAGCTGTATTTGCTGTACGAATTCTACCGACTTCAGCAGCAAACCGTCCTGTTCTTCCGCCTGCTGCACATACTTGCTTTTGTACAGGTCAAATAACTGGTTCACCGCCGCGGCGTCCTTAACATAACCGAGCGGCTGACCGTCAATGACGACTTGCACCCCTTTTGTCTGAATCTTGACTTTACTCTCCAGCGCGCGCAGTACCTGCTCGTTGTCGAACGCCGCCTTGTATTCCCGCTGCTCCAAATAATGAATCGGATCGATCAGCAGGCCGGTCTGCACCGTCGGATACATCGTCGCGGCCTCTTCCCGCTTCTTCTTCAGCCAATCGCTCACTACCGTCTTGTCGCTAACTGCGCCGATCAATTCCGTTCCTGCAAACACTTGATAGCGGGTTACTTTATGCATCGTCATGTATACATAACCAGAGGAGAGGAGCAGAACGAGCACCGTCATCATACAGCAGCAGACGACCAACCATTTGTCCTTTTTCCAGCCTATTATGTAATCCACTTGTACCTCCCGTTTGTCAAGCCGTTGTCAAAGCCCACCTTTCTATCGTATTCCTTCTCGTCCCCGATTATCACCCGATTTGTCCATGGAACGATAACGTCCCTTCAAGCCAAGCCCGCTTCAGTCCGGGCTGATGCCCGCTCGCTGCGCGTGTTTGCCGCCTCGATATTTTTTACGCTCCTCTTAAAAGGGTGGTGAAAAAGTCCGCTGCGGCGTCCATTTGATCCTTCAATCGCTGTTGAAATGGGATTCTTTGGAATGCGAATATGCGAAAAAAGGACGCCGTAAGGCGCCCTCCTTCGCTGCTTCGCTCTATTTAGCTTACTTCCCGCAAGAATCGATACTGCGCTTGAATCAAGCCGTAATAAATCCCCTTCTGACGCATCAGTTCCTCGTGATTGCCCTGCTCCATTATATTGCCGTGATCCAGCACGACGATGTTGTCGGCGCTGCGGATCGTCGAGAGCCTGTGAGCGATAATGAACGACGTCCGGCCCGCCAGCAGCGTCTTGAGCGCTTCCTGAATTTTGAGCTCCGTTTCCGTATCGATGCTCGCCGTCGCTTCGTCGAGAATGAGAACGCGCGGATCGGCCAGCAGGGCGCGAGCGAACGAGATCAGCTGCCTTTGGCCCATCGACAGCACGTTGCCGCGCTCCTGAACTTCCGTATCGTAGCCTTGCGGCAAATTAACGATAAAATCATGCGCCCGCACCGCCTTGGCGGCGAATTCAATCTCCTCGTCCGTGGCGTCCAGCCGCCCGAAACGGATATTATCGCGGATCGTGCCGGAGAAGATAAACGTATCCTGCAGCACGATGCCGACCTGGGAGCGCAGGCTCGGGATCGACACGTCGCGGATATCGTGGCCGTCTATCGTGATGGTTCCGCTCGTTATGTCGTAAAACCGGCATAGCAGGTTAATAATCGTGCTTTTGCCCGACCCTGTGTGACCGACCAAGGCGATGGACTGCCCTGCCTTCACGCTCATATCGATGCCCTTGAGCGCAAGTCTGCCAGGCTCATACTCGAACTTCACCTGCTTCAGCTCAATATCGCCCCGCACCGGAGGCAGCGGCTTCGCATTGTCCGCCTCCGCCACATTCGGCCGCTCGTCGATAAACTCGAAGATACGTTCGGAGGATGCCATCGCGATCAGCATTTGCGAGTACATTTGCCCGAGACGGTTAATCGGCTCCCAGAAGTGGCCGATATACGTCGCGAACGCGACGAGCAAGCCTACGGTGATTTCCTGCTGCTGAATGAGATGCGCGCCGAACCAGAACAAGATACAGTAGCCGATAGCTCCCGTCACTTCGATGATCGGGTTGAACGATTGGTTCAGCGTAGAGGCTCTGTTCCACGATTTGTGGTTATCCATGTTCATCTCGTCGAAGAAGGCGATATTCTCTTTCTCCTGGGTAAACGCCTGCGTAACCTTGATGCCTTGGATACATTCGTTCAGATGCGCGTTGATGCGCGACTGCTTCGTCTGCACCACCTGCCAGGCGCGCCGGATATGTAAGCGCAGCTTCGTCGAAATGACGAACATGATCGGCACGGTGACGATGATGGCGGTACCCAGCTTAATGTTGTAAAATAATAGGATAAGAACAATTCCGACCAGTTGAACGCAATCGATCAGCAGGTTGACGACGCCGTTGGTGAACAGATCCTGCAGCGAATTGACGTAGTTCGTAATCCGGACGAGGATCGAGCCGGCCGGCCGCTTGTCAAAAAATTTGAACGACAGCGTCTGAATATGGCTGAACAAATCATGGCGCAGATCGTAGATGACCTTTTGGCCTATCGTGTTCGTATAGCGGATGCGGTAATTGTTGGCGGCCCATTGGATCAAATAGAGCGCCAGCATGCCGCCTACGCATTGCATCAGAAGACGGCTGTTGCCTTCCTTCAGCGCATGGTCGATCGCGTAGGCGATGAGCAGCGGGTTGAGCAGCTTCGTTAACGCGCCGACAATCATCATCGTAACGATGACCGGCAAGATTTGCTTGGCATAAGGCTTCATGTAGCGGCTGAGCCGCTTCACCTGTCCCCAATCGAATTCTTTGTCCAACACTTCATCGTCCTGATAAACGAAGCGCTTCCCGGACTGCGAGGCTTCCTTGTTTTCCTGCCCCGTTTCGGTTGTAGCCGACTTGCTCACTGTGCGAACCCCCCTGCTTTGATGTGACCAGCTGCAGCTACCTGATCGGTCGCCCGGTGCGGCTTGAATGCGGCTTCCGCGCCTCCGTCCGCATCCGCGTCCGGCTGGTCGGCGAATTGAATTTTGTACGTTTCCAGATACGGCCCTTCCTGCCGCATTAACTGATCATGCGTGCCTCTTTGCACGATCCGCCCTTCGTCGAGCACGATGATTTCGTCCGCATGGCGCAGCGAAGAAATCCGGTGGGCGATAATGAACGTCGTTCTCCCTTTCATAACCTCTTGGAAGCCTTGCTGGATTTCATGCTCCGTCTCCATGTCGACCGCGCTTGTCGCGTCGTCGAGAATTAAAATTTTCGGGTTTTTGAGCAGGGCGCGGGCGATTGCAATCCGCTGCTTCTGGCCGCCGGAGAGCCCCATGCCTCTTTCGCCCACGATCGTGTCGTAGCCGAGCGGCAGCTCCATAATAAAATCATGCGCTTTGGCCAGCTTGGCGGCGTTAACGATGTCGTCCGTCGAGATGTCCTTCACGCCGTAAGCGATATTGTTGCGAATCGTCGAAGAGAACAAGAACGTCTCTTGGAAGACGATCGCCATCTGATTGCGCAGGCTTTCCAGCGTCACGTCGCGGATATCTCTGCCGTCGATTTCGATCGAGCCTTCCTTCACGTTATAGGCGCGCAGCAGCAGCTGAATCACCGTCGACTTGCCGGAACCGGTGCCGCCGAGCAGCCCGATCACCGATCCTGCGGGAGCATCCAGCTGGAAATGATGCAGAGCCGGCTGTTTATCCGTGTAAGCGAACGTCACATCGTTGAACTTCACATGCCCCTGGACCTGTTCGCTCGTCAGCGCTATCGCGTTGTCTTTATCCTTTACATGCACGTATTGATGCAAAACTTCGAGCATCCGCTCGCCGGCCGCCTTCGACTGGGTAAAGTTATTAATATGGAAGCCGATGCCCCAGAGCGGGCCGATAATATACCAAATCAAGCTGAAACAGGCAACCAGTTCGCCCAGCGAAATCGCATCGTTAATGACCATGTAGCCGCCGATGCCGAGCAGAATGACGACGCTGAGGTTCGCGAACAGCTCCATGAGCGGAAAGTAACGCGCCCAAATGCCGGATGTCGTCACGTTATTGACCTTGTAATCCTCGTTGCGCTCGGAAAACTTGCCGATCTCGAACGGCTCGCGGGCGAACGATTTGACCGTGCGCACCCCCGTAATATTTTCCTGAACCGAGGTCGTCATCGAGCTCATCGATTTGCGGATCGAACGGAATGCCGGATGAATCTTGCTTTCGAAGCGAATCGCCGTAAAGACGAGAAACGGCATAAATACCATCGTAATCAGCGTCAGCTTCCAGTTGATGGTCATCATCATGATCGTGCCGAAAATGAACATCATGAAAACGTTTAAGATTTGCACGAAGCCGAACCCTATAAAATCCCTTACCGCCTGCAAATCCGCGGTCAAACGGGACATCAGGTCGCCCGTGCGCGCTTTGTCGTAATACTGGAACGACAAATACTGCAATTTCTTGTACAATGCGTTCCGCAAATTGAATGCGGTTTTGTTGCCGAGCTTGCCGCTCATCACCCCATGCAAAAACTGGAAAAACGCTTTGCAGCTTACCACCCCTACGACCAGTAATGACAGATAAGGCACCACGGAAAAATTGTTTTTCGAAATCACATCGTCGATCAGGTAGCGCAGCAGGTTCGGATAAACCAGTCCCAGCGCCGTTGCGGTCATCAGCGAGAAAATCGATGCGAACAAATACTTTTTCTCCGACCAGTAAAACTCCTTCAGTTGCCTAAAGACTTCCATGGTGACCCCCTCCAGTGAACTTGCAGCCCCAAAAAAGGCCGCTTAAGCAAAAATGGCTTCCGAAGCAGCCAAAGCCGCGTTCGAAAGCGTTCGCTTTTTTTGAATATTAACATCATCCCTAAGGGGCGGCAACAATACCCGATGGCATAATTCTCCTTAAAGGGAGAAATAAGCGCGTTTCTTCACAAAATGGCAGCACAATCCACCTATATCACGTATTTAATGCCAAATCTCGCCATATGTAAACCCTTTCAATAAAACCGCTAAAAACGGCCGGTTCCCAGGGATAAACCGGCCTTGAATCAGCCTGAAAAGCCAGGTAATCTTTGCTTGAAAAAAATCTTTCCGCCCCTTCCGCGGGGCGGAAATCGAAGTTTGTAAAGAGGCAGAGCATGGACGGCGGATGGCGCGCCTCCGATCGGTGACGCGCTCCGCCCTCCGATTACCCGCCGGACCGTGTCTAACTGCAGCCGGCCGTTAGGAAAGGTAGCCGAGCAGCTTGCCGTGCTTCGCTTCCAGCTCCCCTATATCGACCTTCATCTCCAGCGCGGCGAGCTGCCCGTCGGCGTATTCGCCCAGCTCCTCCTGCATCCGGTCCGCCAAGGCGCGGTACCACGCTTGCAGCTGCTCGCGGTATTCCGCTTCCAGCCGGTCGGTCTGCTGCTGCACATAGACGGCTAGCGGCTCGTTAATGCGCGCCTCCAGCTCCGTACGCATCGACTGCTTGCCGCTGCCCTCGAAGAAATGCTTGGCATTCTTGTAAAAGCCGGCAAGCCATTTGACGGTAACGGCTTCCTGGGCGTTGAATGTCCCCGACACCTCCGGCGTCCGGAACGATTGCGCTTCGTAAGCCGACGGGCGGAAGCCGGACAAGTCCGCGCCCAGCGCATGCAGCCACTGCTCTCTGCGCTTTTTGGCCGTCTGGTTGATCGCATTCTCGACCCGCAGCGTCGTAGCCAAAATTTCCTGCGACAAGTCGAAGGAAATCATCCGGCGCAAATCGTCCCAAGCGGACTGCACCAGCGCTCTCGCATCCTTGCCTTCCTCGCGGAACACAGCAGGGTTGAATGCCAGATTGAACAGCTCGCCGAACCGGAACGTGACGCGCTGCTTGACATAATACAGCAGCTCCTCGATCTCCTTGCGCAGCTCCCGCTCCTCCGGTTCCGTGGATAGATCTTGCAGCATCCGGACCGCTTCGCCGAATGATTGGCGGATCGCCGACGCCTTGTTCAGCCGCTCGCTCTCGTCCGACTGGGCGCTTGCGATCCAGTCCTTAAGCACGTCCGCGGCGCGCACCAGATCGCTCTGCCCGGAGCGAACTGCGATTTCGGTCAGCTCCTCCAGCGAGAAGCGGACGAAGTCCTGCTCGAAGGAGGCGATGCCCGACGCCTGCACCGTCTCCTCGTCGCCGGCCAGCTTGGCTTCGAGCGCATAATAGCTGGACAGCGGATAAATGCGCGGATGACGGATGCCGTGCTGCTGCAAATTGCTCTCCACATGGGCTACCACCCCGTCCAGCTCCTCCGAGGAGGAAGCCAGATCGGCGGCGTTGACGATGAAGAACATTTTATCCAGCTCAAAGCTGTCCTTCACCCGTCCGAGCTGCAGCAGAAATTCTTTATCCGCATGGGAAAACGCATGATTATAATAAGTGACGAAAAGAATTGCGTCCGCATTTTTGATGTAATTAAAAGCAACCCCCGTATGGCGGGCGTTAATCGAATCCGCTCCCGGCGTGTCGACCAGAACGATGCCTTGATCGGTTAACGGATTGGAATAATAGAGTTCGATCAGATCGACGAAGCACGATTTCGCCTCATCGGCGGCGTATTGGCCGAACTGCTCCGCATCGACGCGCAGCTCGCCGCCGATATGCGGCTTCATCTCGGGCCAGCCGCGTTCTACGGCCTTCAGGAACGTGTAATGCGGCTTGCCCTTGGCCGACACCTGATCGGCCGACAAGCGGCGTATCGCCGCCAGGCTGTCGTCCAGACCGGAGACGGCGATGCCGAGCACCTCCAGCGAGTAACGGATGTCGTCGGTCAGCCGGTCCATGCTCTTCAGCACGACCTTCGCCGTGCCGTGCGGCCAGCCGTTCTCCGGCTCCGGCGGCATGATCTTGTTGATCGCCGCCGTCGTCGGATTCGGCGACACCGGAAGCACCCGTTCGCCGATCAAGGCGTTGGCGAACGACGATTTGCCCGCGCTGAACGCGCCGAACAGCGCGATCGTGAAGCGGCTCCGCTCCAGCCGCTCCGCCTTCTCCTGCAAGGAGCGGCAGATGCTCGCGAGCGGCGCCAAGCCGGCGAGCTCGCCGGCCCCGGCGGCCAGCC
>NZ_JANYUY010000060.1 GCF_025060755.1 Paenibacillus doosanensis | reverse complement strand
AAGCGGCGTAACTCCCACAAAGGCAAAGAAAGACACAGTGATTATACTCAAATCGTGATGAAAAATCATTTGAAAACCGAGTCTTACTCCGAAGGGACCTACAAAAGTAACTCCGTCGGACAGACTCCTAAGAGCGCGGTAAAAAAACAAGCAGCCTTCGGTCGATAGAAGCTTCCACTCGCTCTTATAGCCGGATCTTTTTCATTTTGAACCGCTACAGCGGTGAAAATCCGTCTACAAAGGCGAACGCTTACGCTGTTCCAGCTTCAAACGGCCCCTCCGCTCTTTTTTGACCGGGCTTCTAAAAAAACAGCCGAAAATAGCGTTCACGGCCATGTTCCCGCTTGCTTTGACGTTCGAATTCATGTAAATTAATACTAACTTTAGTGTATAACTTCAAAACAAGCGATGACCAAGGATATAAGACGTCCATTCCGGTTGCTGCAGAGAGGGAGTCACCGGCTGCGAGCCTCCCCGACCGCGGACGCCTTCCCGCCTTGCAGCTGCAGCGGTGAACTGTTCAGTATCCGCCTGCCGGTGAAGCCGTTATCTTCTTGAGAGCGCCGCGTCTTATTCGCTGCGAACATAAGGGTGGTACCGCGACGCATTCGTCCCTAACGAATGCGTCTTTTTGTTTATAACTAACCATTCTAAGGAGGCTGATTCCATGAGACAGCGCCATGCTTTAATCCCGACCTTACGGGAAATTCCGTCGGAGGCGGAGGCCGCAAGCCACAAGCTGATGATTCGGGGCGGATTCATTCGGCCTCTTGCCGCCGGGGTATATTCTTATTTGCCGCTGGGGAGAAAAGCGCTCCGCAAACTGGAGACGATCATCCGCGAAGAGATGGACCGCTGCGGCGCGCAGGAACTGCTGCTGCCGGCCCTGCAGCCCGCCGAGCTGTGGCAGCAGTCGGGCCGTCACTCGCTCTACGGTCCCGAGCTGGTCCGGCTGCGCGACCGGCACGACCGCGAATTCGTCCTGGGTCCTACTCATGAGGAGGTCGTCACTGCGCTCATGCGCGATTCGATAAGCTCCTACCGCGATCTGCCGATGACGCTCTATCAGCTGCAAACCAAATTCCGCGACGAACGCCGCCCCCGCTTCGGTCTGATGCGAGGGCGGGAATTTCTAATGAAGGACGCCTATTCCTTCGACATGGACTTGGGGAGCCTGGACCGTTCTTACCGGGCGATGTATGAAGCGTATCATCGCATATTCGCCCGCTGCGGCCTGCGGTTCAAAGCGGTGGAAGCGGACGCCGGAGCTATCGGCGGCGAGGGAGAGACCCACGAATTTATGGCGCTGGCGGCCATCGGCGAAGATACCGTCGTCAGCTGCCTAAGCTGCAGCTATGCCGCCAATCTGGAGAAGGCCGAAGCTCAGCCGATTGCGGGTGCGGAGACGGCCGCTTCCTCTGCCGTACCTGCTTGCGAAAGCTTCCCGACGCCCGGCTTGCATACGATAGATCAGCTCGTCGGCGCGCTGAACGTGAAGCCGGAAGAGCTGATCAAAACGCTCGTCTATGTCGCCGACGGGGTTCCCGTCGCCGTGGCCGTCCGCGGCGATCATGAAGTTAACGAAGTGAAGCTGAAGCAGTATTTGCAGGCCGAAGCCGTCAGCCTGGCCGACGACGACGTCATCGCGCGGGCCGGGGGCGGACCTGCCGGCTCCATCGGGCCGGTCGGCTTGTCCGTCAAGCTGCTCGTAGACCGCGACGCCGCCCGGATCGCCTCCGCTATCGCCGGAGCGAACAAGGCCGAGCGGCATCTGCGCTTTGTCGTGCCGGGAAGAGACTTCCCGCTCAATCATACGGGCGATTTCCGCAACGTCCAGGAACAAGACCGCTGTCCGCGCTGCGGAGGCGAGCTTGCCTTCTCCCGCGGCATTGAAATCGGCCACGTCTTCAAGCTGGGAACCAAATACAGCGACAAGCTCGGACTCCGGCTCCCCGACGCGTCGGGCAAGCCGTCGCCTGTCATCATGGGCTGTTACGGCATCGGCGTATCCAGACTGTTGGCCGCCATCGTCGAGCAGCATCATGACGAGCGGGGCATTCGCTGGCCGGCCGCCGTCGCTCCGTTTCACGTCCATCTTGTGCCGGTTGCCGCGCAGGACCGCGAGCAGATGAAGCTCGCCGAAAGCTTGTACGAACGGCTCGGCCTGATCGGCGTTGAAGTTCTTTTGGACGACCGCGAGGAACGGGCGGGAGTCAAATTCAAGGATGCCGATTTGATCGGCATTCCGATTCGAATCGTGATCGGCAAGGGAGCGGCGGCTGGACTTGTAGAATACAAAGAAAGAGATGGAGACAGCTCAGCAGAGCTGACGGCCGACGAAGCGGTGGAGCGAGTCATGGCCGCTTTAAAAGCGTGGTGAAAAAGTGGCCAGAGGGCGGGTTGCGAGTTGGAGCAGCAGTAAGCGGTCATCTTTGTATACGGATTCCCCCTGCTTGAGGGGCTCAAAATGAAAGAAATCCGGCTGCAACAGCGAGCGGAAACCTCTATCGTCCGCAGGATGCTCGTTTTTTGCCGGTTCTTTTTAAAGTCGTGTTAATGCTCTAACGCATCCGTTTAGGCGTTGGCTTGACTGCAGGCCGGGTTTCTTATCGCGAAAATAGCGCCTTCAAACACTGCTCCCCCAAGCAGAACGGGTAAGCGCTCGAACGGCCTGGAAGAGCGCTACAGTACAGGAGGTGTAGCCCCCGGAACTGAAGGGCATCGAACCGTTTCTAAAGCTAACGGACGTCAGGGAGCTAAATTCGTCGCAAACAGACGCTTTTTAAACGTAACGGTCATGACGGCAGTTACATAGCTCCGAATTGCTTTCTAAAGCGTATTTGGCAATAAATAGCTGCAGCCGTGTCCGTTAGAAATCCAAAATGGCCGATACGGTTGATATAACGGCCGCTGTGTCCGTTGCGAGTGTACTGCACTGTAGAAGCGCTAGCACTCGCCTTTAAAGCGAGCAACAAGGCCATGGATGGACGTTTTTCTTATCGACCAGGCTGAAGCCCATACCTGCTAGGCAGCTGCTACATATATTGAATCTTAGATAGGCACACGCTCAGCCATTCGATAAAAGGAGATGTTCCGTCATGTACCCATATCAACCGCAACGCTCTCAGCAGCACCAACCAAGAAGCTTTGTTCCCGGACCGGGAGGAGGCTTCCCCGGAGGCCCGGGCGGATTTCCGCCTCCGCCGCCTCCGGGCGGCGGGGGGCCGGGACAGATCGGCGCGCCTCAGTCGCCGCCGCCCAGCTTCGTGCCGCCCATGCCTGCCGCAACGGCATTTGCAGTAGACCCGGGCAGCATTCGCCGCTGCATGTTCCGCAACGTCTATATTTGGCAAACGAACGGGGACCAGTACTGGATGTTCTTGACTCATGTCGGGCGCCGCTCGATTGCGGGCTTTCGCTGGTTCGGCGTCGGCTCCGCAGGCTTCTGGCTGTATTTCGGACTCGACCTGAACCGAATCAGCCAATTCACCTGCTTCTAATGCAAACTACATGACAGAAGACCCTCAGGCACAAGAAAGCGGCGCTCATACAGCCCGCTTCCTCCCGGCCTTCGGGTCTTCTTCCTGTCAATCGAGCTGGAGCAGCAGCTGCGCCATAAGCTGAGCATTATCCAGCTTGTTTTTCAAATAGTCGTAATCTACCCGATATTGATCCACCGCCACTTTAGCTCTCGTCAGCGTCCTTTGCAGCTCATGGGTATGCTGCCATATTTCCGCATCGCGGGCCTGCTCGTTTCTGCCCGAGATGAGCCCTTGGCTGAACAGCTCGCATTCTTTGGCGCGCAGAGCCAGCTTGGCGTCCTCCAGGCGGCTTAAGGCGGCATAATAATCCGCCTCCGCTTCCTTGAGCTGCTCCGGCAGCTGCTGAAGCTGCTGCAGCACTTCCTCTTTCGTCATGATTGCTTCCCTCCAAGCGTTCTTAAGCTTCTCTTCCTTTACCAGCGTATGCGCCTTTCTTGCCCGTTAAGCTAATTTTAAGGCTCGTCTCAGCTGATTTTCAGATTAAGGTCATACTTACGACATGTTTCTATGGGATCATGAGAAGACATTTAGTCTAGGAACAAGGAGCCTAACCAATGGAGAAGCGAGTGACGATCCCGCTCATTCAGGCGGCGAGAGGCGTGGCCGTCATGCTGGTCATGCTGTTTCATACCGCGCAAATGGGAGAAAAATATTTTCAAATCAATTTCCTCGGCATCAGCGATATGGGGCGTTCAGGCGGTTACGCCTATTTTTTCGTGCTGACCGGGTTTCTTATGTATACCTTATATCACAATCACTTCGGCAACGCGAAAATGTGGCTTCCTTTTATGACCAAACGATTGATGAGAATTTATCCGCTATATTGGCTGGTCAATGCCGCCGTCATTCCGGTCTACTTCCTCATGCCTTCCTTCGGGCTCGGCTTCGAGACCAAACCGGCGGAAATTTTCCGTTCTCTGCTGCTTATACCGGGGGATAACCCGCCGATTCTGGGGGTCGCCTGGTCGCTGATTTATATCGTTCTGTTCTACGCGGCGTTCTCTCTCTTGTTCGTCATGGAACAAAAAGCGGCCCTTGCCGGTTTCGGCTTATGGATGGCAATCATCGGCATGAACACCGCCGGGTGGATTCATTTGAAGGAAAATCCGTGGGTCCATCTGCTGTTCGATCCGCTGAATTTGGAATTTGTGCTGGGAGCAGGCATCGCATACGGCATCGGCCGCGGCTTGATCCGCCAAAGCGGGTGCTGGCTCATTGCAGGGGCGCTGATGTTTCCTGCGATTTGGCTGCTCCGCTCGGCCTTCCCAGCTTTGCCGTACGTCAATACGCTGTATACGATAGGATCGGGGCTCGTTCTCGCCGGCGTAGGCTCCATGAAGATCGGCATGCCGCGCGCGCTGAAGCCGCTGCAATTTCTGGGGGACGCTTCTTACTCCATTTTGCTGACCAGCCTCGCCTGCCTGTCGATTACGCTCAAGCTGGCCAAATCCGCACACCTGCCCGCGGAGATCGGAGCCTTCGGCACGACGGCGATATGCTTCGCGCTGTCGCTCGGCTTATGCTGCCTCATCTACCTGCTTGTCGAAAAACCGCTTGTTCGGCGCATGCGCTCCAAACTTAATCGCAAGCCGCAGACGGCGGCGGCTTCCTGAACTTGCAGCAGCGAGGGGATGGATAAGCGGATTGCCGGGGAGGAGGCTTCCCTTGCCGATCGGTCCGTCCGTCTCGCATTCTGACCGGTTGTCGCCATAAGTCAGTCCTCGAACAGCCGGTGCAAATACTGCTCGCGATGGTTTAAGAAGCCTTTGGTAATTTCGTAATGCGGCGTATCCTCATACCGCACCGGACGGATCGGCGAGCTGTCGAATTCGTAAATTTGCGCGTCCGGGTAGCCCATCAGGATCGGCGAATGAGTGGCGATGATGAACTGGGAATACGGGGCGAGCTCATGAAGTCGCCGGAGAAAGGCAAGCTGGCGCGCGGAAGACAGGGCCGCCTCCGGTTCGTCGAGCAAGTAGACGCCCCTCTTGCCGAAGCGGTGCTGAAACAGCGCGAAGAACGATTCGCCGTGCGACTGCTCATGCAAGGAGCGGTTCCCGTAGGCGCGGTAAGCCTTGTAGCCCTCCAGCGGGTCTTTGGACAGCTCGTCCAAATGCGAGGCGAACTGATAGAACGACTCGGCCCGCAGAAAAAAGCCGTTCGACACTTTGGGCATCCACGATAACCTAAGATACGGTCCGAGCACCGATCCGGAAGCCTCCGCCTCATGCCGGTTGTTGACCCCTCCGCCCGCCGTGTTGAAGCCCGCTTGATAGGCGATCGCCTCCAGCAGCGTCGACTTGCCCGAGCCGTTCTCCCCTACGAAGAAGGTTACCGGACTTTCGAACGAAAGCCGATTCAGCGTACGAATGCTCGGAATCGAGAACGGGTACTGCTCCCGCTCCGTATCGGGCAGGCGCTCCCGCATCAGCGTAACGGTTTGAAGATACATCCTCACCGCCTCCTATGTTCCATTTATTTCCTATAGTATAACATAAAAACGGACAGACGCCCCCGCTTCCAGCCAGGCAGCTTCTGTCCGTTTTGTTCGCGCCGCGCTTACTCCTCCGGGGTCCGGTCCAGAAACAGCCGGGTTACCTCGGTCGATTCTCCCCGGCCGATTTCTTCCTCCGTGGCCTTTTCTTCCAGCGGATCATGCGTGTTCATGCCGGGCGCTATGCTGGGTTCATGCTCCTGCCGCCGCTCGCGCCCTTGCTCACGCTCCTGCCGGCTGTCAAATTCCGATGTCATCGCTGCCACACCTCCTTTTGCATCCGTTACGCCGTCTCGCTTGCATGAATTTGTCATTCTGAAATGCAAAAAAAGCCCGCAGCCTTCGGGTCCGTTGACCCAAAAACATGCTGCAGGCTTAGTATGCCCGCCGCTAATCCATCTCATAGATCGAGCCGGACTTGCTTGCGAACATTTCCGCATAAACTTTTTCCGCATAGGCGTCGGTCATCCCGGATATATAATCGGCGACAAACCGCGGCCATGACCAACGGCTCTTATGCTGATCGTAGTTCTCGATCCAGTCCGGCGGAATGATCAGTCGGCCGGTTTCATATTCGATGAAGCTGGTCCACAGCCTCTGGATCATAATCTCGCTGCGCTTCTGCAGCCGCTGCACCCGAAAATCCTTGATCAGCGTCACCCAAGCGAGCTTCTTCAATACTTCCATCGTGCGCAGCAGCTGCACGTCCTCCTGTCCGTCTCGGACAAAGGTGACCCGCTTCCAGCCTTTCTTGGCATCGTCGATAATGCCGACCTGATGAGCGAACGCGCTGACCCAGCGCGCCTTAATTTCCCTGCGCGTGCGGGACGCCTCGTTGCCGCATTCGGCATAGATCGTCTCCCACTGCTCCAGGAAGGAGAACAGCACTTCCTTGACCATCGCCTTCATATCGACCTGATCCCAGCCCATATCCCCGTTACCGTGATCATCGACAATTTCCTGAATGACATTCTCGACGAGCCTCTCGTCCTCGAAAAACGTGCGGTTCATTTGAATTTTGCCCGCGCGAATGCCGTCCTCGATATCATGGGTCGAATAAGCGATGTCATCGCATAGATCCATCAGCTGCGCTTCCAGCGTCGAGCAGCCTTCCGGCATCCCCCACTTATAGCGCAGCGCGGCGATGTCCTGCCACTCCATTCCGTAGACGCCTTTAAGACGGTCCGGTTCATCCAGATTAAACGGATATTTGTTAATCGCGAGCAGCACCGCCGTCGTCAGATCCAGTCCGCTGCCGCTGCCGGCCCGTTTCTCCAAAAACATCAAGATGCGGAAATTTTGCGCGTTTCCCTCATAAGACAGTCCGTGAACGACGGACAGCAGCCGGTTCAGCACATCCTCCCCTTTATGCCCGAACGGAGGGTGTCCCAAATCATGGGCGAGCGAAGCGCATTCCACTACGGCTGGGTCCAGAACGAGTCCCGGATGCTCCTTCCGGCTCAGAAACGGATACAGCTTGCCGATCCGTCTGGCTACCTCCCGGGCAATTTGCGACACTTCCAGGGAATGCGTCAGCCGGGTGCGGTAATAGTCGCCGGACCCCGCCCCGAACACCTGCGATTTCCCCTGCAGCCTGCGGAAGGCGGGCGATTGAATGAGCCGCGCGTAATCTTTCTCGTATTCATCCCGCTCCTCGCTGGACTTGGTATGGGTCGTATCGTTCAATCTAAGCTTTCGCAAATCCATCGTTGTTCTCATCTCCAGTTCGCCGAACCCGATCGTTCTATCAGGTTTCTATATCGAAAAACGACGTTCCGAGGGAACGCCGCTTTCTCTTCTGTCATTTATTCTAACATGTTTATGAGCAAAATAAAACGGCTCGTTTCACGCGGCTTCCTACGCCCGAACCGTCTCCAACGCGAACGTGTCCGCGGGCTGCGACGTAACGAACGGGCTCGGTTCGCCGAGCGCATAAATATGCAGCAGATGCATCGCCCGTGTGCAGGCGGTATAGAACAGCTTGCGCTCGCTTTCGCGATGGTACTGCTCCTGCGAGCCGTCATAGATGATGACGGCGTCGAACTCGACGCCTTTGGCCAAATATGCCGGGAGCACGAGCATCCCCTTCACGAATTCCGGCGTATTCTTCGTCACCAGCTGCAGCGGCAGCCGCTCCCGCAGCGCTTCGTACGCCGCGGCGCTTGCTCCCGCCGTCTTGCAGATGATCGCGACCGACTCGTAGCCGTCCGCGCGCAGCGCCTCCATATCGGCGACGATGTTGTCGTGCAGCTCCGAGCGGTCCGCCGCCGTCGTCACCTGCGGCTTGTCGCCGCCGCGGTTGAACGGCACGATCTCTTCGCCTCCCGGCACCATCCCGCGGGAGAACTCGACGATCTCGCGGGTCGAGCGATAGCTGCGGGTCAAGCGGATCAGCTCCGTCTGCTCGGGGCCGTACAGCGCCGCGATCGGATCGAGCTCGCCGAGAGCCGAAGCGTGCGCGTAGATCGCCTGGTTCATATCGCCGAGCGCCGTCATCCGGCTGCGGGGAAACAGCCGCTTCAGAAATTCCAGCTGAAACGGCGAATAATCCTGCGCCTCGTCGACGATCACGTGGCGAACCGAATTGTTCGTCTGGAAGCCCAGCATCAGCTCGTTCA
The DNA here is from genome assembly GCF_025060755.1 of Paenibacillus doosanensis. Taxonomy (GTDB): domain Bacteria; phylum Bacillota; class Bacilli; order Paenibacillales; family NBRC-103111; genus Paenibacillus_S; species Paenibacillus_S doosanensis. Next base: position 37,867 of record NZ_JANYUY010000060.1, on the reverse strand, counting down.
AATATAGCAGCGGCGTAGCGTCTTCATAGGGAATCTCCTTGCCGCTCAGCTTGCCGACCGTTTGACGGCAGATGTCCTGCCAATGCTCCGGCACGCCGGATGCGCCCGCAGTCTGGGAGAACAGCGCTTCATTCTCGAACAGCTGACGATAGATGGCGAGCACGTGAACGAAGCGCAGCCGCTTGATTTTGCGGCGGACCGGCTTCATCTCCTCCGCCACGACCATGCGGGCGAGCAAATCCTTCTCGACTTCATAATCGTCGAACGTCTCGGTCCGCCCCTGCTGCTTGCGGCGCATCTGGGAATAGGCGCGCTGATAATCCTCCGGTTCGAGCAAGTTAATGCGCTCTTCCACCCAATCCCGCTCCCGCTCCGCCTTCTCGAACTGCCGCAGCTGCTGCAGCAGCCAGTCCCGCAGCAGGATCAAACGGTTCGGCAGCCGGATGGACGAGTCGAAGGAGTAGAACTTTTCTCGAATCTGCTCCGCCGATACGACGCTTCTTCCCTGGAACCGGACAGACCCAAAGATCATGCCCTCCCGTTCCAGCACATCCTTATATGCCGTAATCGCATGCAAATAGTCTGCCGACGATTTGTAGCGAATGCCTTCGATTCTCGCCTCGTATCCGGGCTCATCGGCTGCCGAGAGCACGTATTCCAGCTGCGCGAACGGGTCCTCAAGCTCATATTGTTTGCCGAGGCGATGCTCCAGGTACTGCTGGAACGTCGTCTGCTGCATATTTTCCTCGCCGAGCTCGGGCAGCACGGTGGACACATAGCTGTTGAACATCGGGTTCGGCGAAAACAGCACCATCTGATCGGCCGACAGCGTCTCCCGGTGCTTATAGAGCAAATAGGCGACCCGCTGCAGCGCGGCCGACGTTTTGCCGCTGCCTGCGGCCCCTTGCACGATCAGCATCCGGCTGCGATCATTGCGGATGATCCGGTTCTGCTCCTTCTGGATCGTCGCGACAATACTCTTCATCTGCGCGTCGGAGCTGCGGCTCAGCACCTGCTTCAGCAGCTCGTCGCCGATCGTAACGCCGGTATCGAACATAAGAGCGATGCTTCCGTCGCGAATCACATACTGCCGCTTCAGCGACATCGTGCCGGCGACATCGCCTCCCGGCGTCTCATAGGAAGCCGGACCCGGCGGATAATCATAGTACAGGCTGGATACCGGAGCCCGCCAGTCGTACACGAGGAACGTATTCTCATCGTCATCGTTAAACGAAGCGATGCCAAGATAGATGCTTTCGCCGCTCTTTGCTCCCTCCTCCGTGAAATCGATCCGTCCGAAATAAGGCGACCGCACCAGCCGGGTCAGCTTGCCGAGCGCCACGGAAGCGTTCCGGTGACGCCGCTCTCGTTCGTCAAGGATTTCGACCTGCTGCTTCAAGCTGAAGTAAGTCTCCGTCAAATCTTCCATATTGCTTAAGTTAACCGTAACGTCATCCCAAAAATTTTTGCGGATATCCACGACATCCGATCGTACAATCCCGACTTCCCGCTCCAGCTGTTCAATGCGTCTGCCTATTTTGCCGATAACCATGTCGGCTCGCTGCTGCTCCTCGCGCCAATCTTGATCCGTGATACTCAAAGTCAAATCGCCTCTCTTCGATTGGTATACAAACGGTAGTTGACAACTGCGGTCACAAGATGCTATACTTGATTTAAAGGAATTATTATGATGGTCTATCTTTGCTCATCTGAAAGATAGCAACCGTTTCTCATTGTATCATTTTACATTTTTGAAATCAACATAATGAACAGCAGCTTCGACGCCGACAGGCGTTTTTTTTGTTATTACAGCCTATTATCATTCCGACTCTCCCCTATAGCGTATCTGAATCCGCTGCAAAACTACGGTCCCCGCATGACGGGGTTGTTTTGTCGCGGGTTGTTTTGTTTCGGTTTTGTTTTGTTTCCGGCTTGGCCGAATCCGCTGGCTGAACCATCGTGACGAACCGGGCCGCAACAGCCGCGAACGGACAGCAGCCGGTTCAACTTAACCCGCTGCCCGCCATCTATGCCAAAAACCGCCATCCCGCACCTGAATCAGGGCGCGTCAATGGCGGTTCGCCGGCGAGTTATCTACGATGAAAACGGAATGCCGTACAAGCGCCACGGCTTATTGGCGCCGAAGTAGTTGCACAAACTGCGCTCCGCCTCAACGGGGGCGATGCGGAATTCGGCAGGGGGCTCGCCCGCATACAACAGCGCCTCCTCGCCCTGCCGCAGCTGCAGCTCGATGATGCCGTCCCCCACCGCGCGCAGCGGGATGTCCTTGCCCTCTCCCGCCGAGATCGCGCGAATCGTCCGCTCCTCCGCTTCGCTCCAACCTGTCTTTAGCCGGCAAGGCTCGCCCGCCAGGCTCTTCACGCGGATGAAGGCGGTGCGTCCGCCTTCCCGCTTCGCGCTGAGCAGAAACGCGCCTTCCGCTCGCAGGTTGTGGAAGCTCACATCCTGCCACTCGTCCGGCACGGCCGGAAAGACGCGAATCGTATCGCCCCAGCTTTGCAGCAGTAGATCATGAATCGACTCGGCGCAAGCGAGCGGCGATTCCATCACCGGTCCGGCTTCTCTGTACATCGTATTCGGCTTGATCAAGTGCATGAAGGCGCGAATATATTGCAGCGCTTCGCTGCCTTCCCCGATCGCCGCGGCAATCGAAGCCGCCCCGGTAAACGTAAAGCCGCGCATATCCCCTTCCATACCGGTCCAGTACCGCAGCGAACGGCGGATCAGATCGCGCTCCTCAGGATCATCTCCGGTCATCAAGTGCAGCGGGAATACCGCCAGCAAATGGCTGAAATGGCGATGCCCGAATTCGATAGGCGCGTCCTTGCCGAGCATCAAGCCGTTCTCATCCATCGGAAACGGCGTCAAATGCTCCAGAACGTACCTCCAGCGTTCGGCGAGCGGATCGACGAGCTGCAGCCGCTCGTCGATGGCCAGCAGCGTCTCGCAGCCCCAGCGGATCAGCGCCAGATCGTAATGGCAATCGGGCACGGTCATTTTCAGGAAGGAGCCGTACTCCGGCGAAACCGTCGGCCGCAAATGCAGCTTGCCGTCCTCGCCTTCCTCCAGAATATGCACAAAATATTGCACCGCCCGTTTGAGCAGCGGCAGCAGACCTTCGCGCAGCATCGTCTCGTCCATCGAATGGCGGTACTGCCGCCAATAGTTATGGCAAATCCAGAGCAAATTGCCGGTTTCGTCGCTTACCTTGCTGCTAAGATCGTAGCTGCAGCTTCGGCCAAGCCCCGCCGAATCGCTTCTGTACTCTTCCGGCACATTGTCGATCAAATTAGCGAAGTTTTCGTCCAGACCGCGGATCAGCGATTCCCCCAGCTCCAGCCGATTCGAGGTGTAGACCGGAGAATAGCTCATCTGCACATTCATGTTAAACCATACGCCGGGCCAAGGCGTCGGAGTCATCCACGGCCCTTGATTGTCAATGATCAGGTGCTCCCGGCGGGTTGCCGAAGCCAGCTTGTACATCTGTATCCAGTAAAATCCTTCCAGGCGGGTATCCGGCAGCGAAACAAAGCTTTGCGGATAATACGCGTGCCACCAGCTGCGGTGCGCTTCCACCTCTTGCTCCAGACTGGCCTCCGCCGTCTCTCGCACCAGAGCGGCTGCGGCATCCCCGACCGCCTCGTCCGCTCCGCGCTGCACCGTCAAATAGCAAATACGGCGCCCGGGGGACGTCTCGCGCTCCTGCCAAGCCGTCGTGCAGCCGTCTCCGAGCGGATACGTTTGAACGCCGACGTTGACCTCCTGCTTCGTATATTTGGTAACCCTAATTTCCGGAATATATTGATTGAGATTAAAACCGTCGGCGTTCTTCAGAACCGGCGACACTTCCGGCTCGGCGTACCATTGCAGCTTGGCCTCGCGCTCTCCCTCGGAAGGCTCGAGCTCAATGACCAGCACCGCCTTCTCGCTGTGAACAAATGCGCGCAGCCCGATTTCTCCTTTGGTCGTCACCACCCTCGCCTTGATCTCGGCGTTCCATAGGTCCACCTTAATCTCGGTCGGCTGATAAATCCAACCGGCGCATTCCAGGTCGATCTCGCCGATCGGAACCCGCGGGCTGTAGCCGCTCGGCCGCTTCGCCGTAATATCCGTGCGGCCGAGCACGAACCGCAGCACATTCCTCTTCTCCCGGTGCTCCTCCCCGAACATCATTGCGCCCATCAAGCCGTTGCCGATAAAAGCGCCTTCATTCCATGACATCGGGCGCGTCGTCCAGGTCATGTCGTGCCGGGACAAAAAACCGCTCCAATCCAGCTCCGCTTCCAGCCGGCATGCTTGTCCGTTGTGTGCCGTCATCCCTTTTTTCCTCCTCAGCTGTCTCTCTATGCCGCCGCAGCCGCGCCGAAGCATAGCAGCGCAGCTCTTATCGATGGCCTGACTGTAATCATCCTCTCATTATAGAGAAAATCGCTCCTGCGGGACATGGCCTATATTCACCTTTTCCCGGCCAATGCTCATATCGGTTAAGTCGCCTTCGGCTCTATCGTCAAATCGAAGCCGATCTCAAACATGCGAACCCATGGGAAATGAATATTCGACAGCACCAGCCTGCCTTCTTCCGCATCCGGCAAATAGTACTCCATACACCGGCTTATTTTGGCGGCCGCAATCCGCTGCGCTTCCTCCAAGCAATGCCCGATGTTGAAATAGCCCGCGTTCAGGCGGGGCAAATCGTGGACGAGCATGTCCTGCCGAACGATCGATTGATAGATGAAATCCTCAATAAGCCGGCCATAATAAAAAGTACGGCTTGCCCGCAGCACGGCGCTTCGTTCCGCCCCGTCCCCGAGCTTCATGCCATAAGAAGCGATGATCAAATGCGCGATGACAGTGCCTAGCGTGTTGCCCGACGTATTCCATCCGGCATAGGCCGTCAATGAAGCCAGCAGCCCTTGCTGCTTCAACAATTCCATCAGCACGGCGTCGCCGCCGTTGCAGACGGCGACATCGCCGAGGGCGACCCGCTTGCCCTTGCGCAAATAAGCCTGCATCGCTTCGGCAAATTCCCGGTAATGAATTTCCGAGAAATACGAGCGGTGCCGCTGCGCATATGGGATTTGCTCGGCCATTTGCCCCTGGTCCGCCGCCGGGGAATTGATCATCAGGATCAACTCCGTCTCCGCCGAGTTATCCGCCATCACCGCGCCCGCCGCCGTCAAATGCGCTTTGACGCTCTCATTCAAGCTGCGGTCCTCGTATTTCGGCTTGATCAGCGGGCCTTGGGTCGAGGAATACCTGACGTAAATTTCCGGCTTATAGCCCTTGCACCGGCAAAAAATATTCGCCAGCATCGTACAGCCGATTTCGTCCGCCCCGGGATACACCAGCACGCGGTCCAGCAGCTTCAGCTCCTGTACTTTGCAGACAAGCTACTGCTGCTCGCGGGAAGAGAAGCCGTACAGCGCATTATCGTCGAGCGGTATGATCAGCTGATCGATAACACCCTGTCCCGCCAATTCAATAACATGTTGGTTGACCTGTCGATTAACCCGCCGCCGCCCGATGAAATCCCGCATTACGCCGTCCGGAATTTGCCGTTGCAGATGGTCCAGCTCCCGCTCTTCGGCATCGCTCAAGCCTTCGCGTTCCCGCTTATCGGTCAAATAGCCGTACCGGAAGATCGCTTTCCCGTACAATCGGTAATAATCCGGCTCCTCTTCGTCCGTATCGTTATCCGGCACCCTCATAATAAGATTGAAGGCGTGAATGCGAACGGACGGACGGCTTCGCTTGATTTCGCCCAGAACGGCAAGCCGCCGCAAGCATTCTTCCGCAATCATACCGTGCAGGCGGGACGGAACGATTCCTCCGTAGACGAGCAGATCGACGGAAACGATAAGATAATCCGCATCCTGCGCTTCCTTGAGCAGCCACCGACTTAGGGCGGCCGTGTCCGCCGGCTTCTTTTTCCAGCCTAGCAGCGGCCGCTCGGGAACGACTAGCTTCAGATCGGTCATCGCCGCCAACTGCTGCGGGTAGCCGTAATTGCACGGCCTTTCATCCAAGGGCAAATATACGATTTTCGGCAAAGTGAACCCCCCATTTTGTAAATGTGAAAACGGCAAGCCCAAACGGAAATTTCTTCCTTAAACGAATTCTACACGCGCGCATCCGATCCTCCTGTTTAGAGAGAACCGCCCAGATACATGACGATGTATGCGCAGCCTGCGGCCCACAGGGGGTTCCGCTTGCCGGTTCGCACACCGCTGCAACTGCCGCAGATTCGAACTTCCGCCGTCCTAAGCCTTGGCGCTGCGGGAGCAAAGTCGATGGTTTCGATACGGCAAAAAAGCACGCCATATCCCCCTTGAACGGGAACGGCGTGCTGTAGTGAATGAGCCGGGCCAAATTTTTTTGAAGCCCGTTGAAGCAAGGAGACAAGGCAAGCGGAAACGGCCTGCCTAAGCATGAGCGTTCGCCTTTATCCCGGATTTCAACCTATTTATCGGATGACCCGGCGTTTCTCCGGCAGTTCAAGCCTTTCGGATTGCGGGTCTCGGCCCCTATTAAGCCTCCTGCGCCTGCTTCGCTTCAGGTGCGGTCAGAATGACTTCGCCGGTAATAATTTGCGGATTCGCCAGCAGGTTAAGCACAGGGCATGCTTTCTCCACCGCTTCGTGGAGCCGGTCGATCGTCTCTTGCGGCTCCGGAGATACGATGGTCAGCTTATATTCGATGTTATGCGGATAAATCGGAATATCCTCATAGCCCGGTCTGCCTGCCAAAGGATGCTGCTGGCCGGTCACTTCGACCTCCAGAGATTCCAGCTTGACACCGCGTTCGGCCGCTTGAATCAAGGTGATATGCGTCAGGCAGCTGCCCAGCACGCCAAGCTGCAGCTCCGGGGAGCTGGGGCCCAGATCGTATCCGGCGAAATCGGCCGGACTGTCGCTGATAATTTGAAAATCGCGGATGCGGATTTCCCGCACGCCGCTGCGGCCTTTGGCTCTCACCTTGGCGCCGAACCGGTTCGGCTGCAGATTCGGATCGTTTTGCGCTTTTTCGCGTCTGGCGATGGAAGCTTCCCGCTTTTGCAGCAAATATTCGTTCAAAGTACTCATAACTATGCACGCTCCTTATATTTTAAGTTAATGTTCTGCTCGTTTTTCCGTCATCGGATAGCTTGTGCATCCGACCTTAATGCCGTGCCCGGCCTGCGTTAAGCGCCGGCAGCCTCACCTCCTTCAATACGAATCGCTTCGTAATGAAGCCGTTCGATCCGGAACGTCCCGGCAGCGGCCCGCTCCGGCTGTCCGTCCTCGCCCAGCGGCTGCTCACTGATTCGCCAAAAGGAAGGAATCGCTGACCGAAGCCCGGACAACTGCGCTCCGGTTAACGGAACGCCCTCCAATGCGCCTTCAGACCTCGTATAGTCCGCCCCCTCCTTGAGGCCGAAACGGTAGAGCAAATAATGGATAAGTCCGCGAACGGTCAAAAAGGTGAACGCATATCCTTCGCGGATCGCCCGCTCCAGCTCTTCGCCCCGCTCTGCTCCATGCTCGATCAATATGTCCCACGGGAGCGACTCCGGCCCCGTCCGTCGCAGCGTCTCCGCATCCTTGCGGCGGATCAGATCGATAATCGTTTCATCGGATAGCCCTGCGGCTCTGGCTATTTCAATGCGCAGCCCTACCGGCTGCGGCAATTTGACAACGCTCACGTTCGCCTCCTCCTTTCTAAGAGTCTGTCCGACGGAGTTACTTTTGTGCATATTGAATGAATAATGACTGCCTATTTTGCCGTTAACGCTGCATTACTGCTGTCATTTTGCATATATATATACCTTCTACGCGGTTCATCGGACAGACTCATAAAAGGGTGGTGAAAAAGTCCGCTGCGGTGCCCATTTGATCTTCCAGTCGCTGTTGAAATCGGACCGCTTGGATTATTTTCCCTTTTCTCTGTGGAGAGCTCCGATTTCAAAGGCGAACGCCTCACTTTTCCAGATTCAAATGGCCCGTGAAAACGGGCGAAATCCGGAAACAATGGCGAACGCTTCGCTGGCTTTTTCACCGAAGTTCTCATCCGGCCTTACTCTCCGATCAGGTGGCAGGCGGCGTAATGCCCCCCTCCCCAATCGCGGAATACCGGCGGCCGCTCCCGGCAGACCGCCGTCGCTTCCGGGCATCGCGTATGAAATTTGCAGCCCGCTGGAGGATTGGCCGGACTCGGGATGTCGCCCTTCAGCACGATCCGCTCCCGCTTCGCGGCCGGGTCGGGAATCGGCACGGCCGAAAGCAAAGCTTTCGTATATGGATGGAGGGGACTGCCGAACAATTCGTCCCTCGGCGCTACCTCGACGAGCGAGCCCAAATACAGCACGCCGATCGTAGAGCACAGATGCTCGACGACGCTCAAGTCATGCGAGATGAACAAATACGTCAGCTGCCGCCGCTCCTGCAAATCCTGCAGCAGATTGATGATCTGCGCCTGGATGGACACGTCCAATGCGGAGACCGGCTCGTCGGCGACGATAAATTCCGGATTCAGAATGATCGCCCTGGCGATCCCGATCCGCTGCCGCTGTCCGCCGGAAAATTCATGCGGATAGCGGTCGATATGATAAGACGAGAGGCCGCATAAGGCCAGCGTCTCCAGCACAAGCTCGCGCGCCTCGGCCTTGGAGGCGATGCCATGGTCGAGCAGCGCCTCGCCGATGGCGTCCCCGATCCGGATGCGCGGGTTCAGGGAGCCGTACGGGTCCTGGAACACTATCTGCATCCGCGGACGCAGCCCGCGCAGCTCCTTGGCCGGCAGCGAGAACAGATTGATGCCGGCGAATTTCACTTCGCCCTCGGTCTTCTCCGTCAGCCGCAGCAGCGTACGGCCGATCGTGCTCTTGCCGCTGCCGGATTCGCCGACGAGGCCGAACGTCTCGCCGCGCCGGATCGCGAGATCGACGCCGTCCACCGCTTTGACGTCACCGGTTTTGCGGCCGAGAATGCCTTGATGCACCGGGAAATATTTTTTTAACCGTTTAACCTGTACCAGCGGTTCCGACAAGCTCGCTCTCCTCCTCATACAGCCAGCACGCAATCTGATGTTGGTTGCCGCCGTACTGAAGCGGCGGCTGCTTCGTGCGGCAGATGTCCGCAGCGTGGGGGCAGCGGCCCGCAAACCGGCAGCCTTCTCCGAGTCCGATAAGGCTCGGCACCTGCCCGGGGATCGAGTACAGCCGCTGCGACCGGCGACCGATAACGGGCCGCGAGTTCAGCAGCCCTTGCGTATACGGATGCTTGGGCTGCCGGAACAATTCGAGCACCGGCGCCTGCTCGATCACTTTGCCGCAGTACATGACGACCACATGATCGGCCATTTCCGCTACGACGCCCAAATCATGCGTAATGAGCAGAATCGACATTTGGCGCTCCGCCTTGATCTCGCGCAGCAGATCGAGAATTTGCGCCTGGATCGTCACGTCCAGCGCCGTCGTCGGCTCGTCGGCGATCAATAGCTTCGGATCGCAGCTGAGCGCGACGGCGATCATAATCCGCTGCAGCATTCCCCCGCTTAGCTCATGAGGGTAAGCACGCGCGATCGCTTCCGGCCGGGGAATGCCGACCCGCCCGATGAGCTCGACCGCCCGGAGCCGGGCGGCCTTCCTGCTCAGCTGCAGATGCTCGATCAGCGGCTCGGCGATCTGCTCGCCGATCGTCAGAACCGGGTTGAGCGAGGACATCGGCTCCTGGAAGATCATCGCGATCTCTTTTCCGCGCAGCCGATGCACCGTCTTTTTCCCCGCTTGCAGCAGATCCTCGCCCTCGAACAAGATGCGGCCGCCCTGTATGCGGCCCGGCGGCTGCTCGATCAGCCCCATCATCGACAGCGCGGTCACGCTCTTGCCGCAGCCCGATTCGCCGACCAACGCCACCGTCTCCCCTTCGCGAATCCGAAAGCTCACGCCGCTGACCGATTGGACGACGCCCTCTTCCGTATGAAAATAAGTATGCAGATCGACAAATTCCGCCAGCGTCTTCCTCGTCATGCGTTTCACCTACCTTTTCATCCTTGGGTCGAGCGCATCGCGCAAGCCGTCGCCCAGCACGTTGATCGCTATGACCGTTAAGAAAATCGCCGTACCCGGAGGAATCCAAAGCCACGGCCGCGTCTGAAAATCGATCAGCGAATTGGCCGCAGCCATCATATTTCCCCATGACGGCGTCGGCGGAACGACGCCCAGACCAAGATAGCTTAATACCGTTTCGCTCAAGATCGCCCTCGCCACGCTCAGCGTCGCCACGACCAAAATGACCGGCACCGCATTGAGCAAGAGATGGACAAGCTTGCGGCGGTCCCGCAGCCCCAGCGCCTCGGCGGCCAGCATGAACGGGCGCTCCCGGAAGGACAATATTTGGCTGCGCACCAGCCGGGCGAGCGACGGCCACGCCATGAAGCTGATCATCAGCATGACCATATAGATGCGATATTCGGAAGGAACCTTCAGATCGGATAAAATCGCTCCGATGATGATCAGAATCGGGATTTCCGGCACAGCGAGCAAAATATCGGCGATCCGCATGATCAGATGATCCGCGAACCCCCGGTAAAAGCCCGCAATCGCCCCGAGCAGCGAGCCCAGCACGATCGACAGCACCATCGAGACGAGCCCGACCAATAACGAAATGCGTCCTGCTTGCATAAGTCGCGTCAGCACGTCTCGGCCCAAATTGTCGGTTCCCAGCCAGTGCGAGCCGCTCGGCGGCTTGTTGATCAGCGATACGCTCACTCTGCCTGCCGTATCGGAGGCGAACAGCGGACCGACGAAGCAGAACAGCAGCATGGCCAGCAGGAACAAGAGTCCGGCGCAGGCCAGCTTATTTTTGCGCAGCCGCCGGTACGCGGCCTGCCACGGGGAAGAAGCGGCGGCTGGACGCGCCCCGTCCGGCGTCCCCCTGCGTCGCAGCGCCTCCGGCTGCAGCAATTCACCGGAATCCATAGCCATGGCGGATACCTCCTTACTTTAAGCGGATACGCGGATCGGCTGCCGCATACAGCCAATCGGCGAGCAGATTGCCAATCACCGTCAGCACCGCCAGAAACATCGTAAATCCCATCAATATCGTATAATCGCGGTTCGATATAGCTTCCATATGAATGTAGCCGACGCCCGGCCAAGTAAAAATCCGCTCCGTAATAATCGCCCCGGAGAACAGCCCCGGCAGCTCCAGCCCGAGCAGCGTGATCGCCGGAAGCAGCGCGTTGCGAAGCGCATGCTTGTAGACGACCGTCCGCTCCTTCAAGCCTTTGGCCCGCGCCGTCCGGACAAAATCCTGCTTGATGACGTCGATCATATTCGCGCGGAAATGCCTTGTCAGCGAGCCGACGCTGAGCATGGTCAGCACCGTGGCCGGCAGCACCATATGCCGGGCGATTTCGAGCAGGTAAGCCGCCCCCGCAGATTGGCTGCCCGTATCGAGAATGCCCCCGATCGGCAGCCAGCCGAGATCGACGGCGAACCACTTGATCATCAGCAAACCGATGAAGAAGGAAGGGAACGACATGGCGGCGAATACGCCGAGCGTAATAAGCGAGTCGTACCACGAATACTGCCGCGTTGCCGAGAAAACGCCGATCATCACGGCGATGATCCACGTCAGGATCAGCGACACGCCTGCAATCAGGAACGAATTGAGCATATATTCCTTCAGCACCGTCATCACCGGCTGCTGGTATTGCAGCGAGTAGCCCAGGTCTCCCTTAAGCGCATTGCCCAGCCAGATGAAGTAGCGTTCCATCAGCGGCTTATCCAGCCCGTAGAGCGCCTTCAGCTCGGCCGCCCGCTCCGGAGTCAGCGTTATGTCCGAATCGATGAAATCGCCCGGCGCCAGCGCAAAGATGAAGAAGATGACGAGCGAGGCGCCCAGCAGCGTCGGAATGAGCTGCAGCAGCCTTTTTCCCATATAGACATGCATGGCTCCGATAGCCTCCTTCCCGACTAAAGCTCCGATCTCCGATGCCCGTTGTTATTGCTGCTGAATTTTCAGCTTCGGAATCGAACGGTTCAAGATGGATACCGGATCGGGATTTATCCCTTGAACCCGCGCATTATGAGCGGACAATATTTTCAAATACGAGAGCAGCAGCACCGGAGGATCGTCCTTCAGCTCTTTGTACAGCTCGTGATACAGCGGAATCCGCTTATTCGTATCAAGAGTCTCCGTGCTCTGCTCAATCAGCCGGTCGACCGTAGGGTTCGAATAGCCGCTGACGCTGTATTTGCTGTGGAACCCTTTGACGCCCTCATACGGATCGGAGAAGTTCGTCGACGTGAAGGAAGCGATATCGAAGTCGCCCTTTTTCCGTTTGGCGAGCAGCGCGTTGAAGTCGAGAATTTCCGCTTCCACCCCGATGCCGATATCGTTCAAATTTTCCTTGGCCAGCGGAATCAGCACGTCGTCGATGTTGTAGCCTTTACGGCCCAAGTATTGCAGCTTCAGCTTTTGCCCGTCCTTCTCGCGGATGCCGTCGGCGCCTACCTTCCAGCCGGCTTCGTCCAGCAGCCGCTTCGCTTTTTCCGGATCGAACGGGTACGCCGTCACGTCCTTCGTATAAGCCCACGACGCCGGAGACACCGGAACGTTCGCCACTTCGCCAAAGCCCTGGTACAAAATATCGGTGAATTTTTGCCGGTCCAGCCCGTAATACAGCGCTTGCCGCACCCGCTTATCCTTCAGAAGCTTGCCTCCGCTGTTAAAGTCGAGGTATACGTACGAAGTAGCCGTAAACGTATTGATATTGACGAAGCCGAGCGCCTTCAGCTGCTCGAAATTGTCGCGGTTCGCGGTGAACCGGTCGAAGTCGGTCTCCCCGACTTTTATGTACTGGAAGTTGGTGTCGTTGTTCGTAATTTTGAAAATAAAGTTGTCCACGGCCGGTTTGCCCGCATAATAATTCGGATTCGCCGTAAACCGGACTTCCTGCCCCTTAATAAACTTGTCGAATTGATAAGGCCCTGCTCCGAGTGGCTTGTCATGCAGCGTTTTTATATAGTCCAGATTGCCCTGCTTGTAATCTTTGCCGTAATAAGCCTTGGACAGCACTTCTCCGCTGATAAGCGGCAGCGCGAGCGTCGATACCTTCTCCGTCGTAACCTGCACGGTCTGCGGATCGATCACCTTAATGCCTTCCACGCTGTCCGCCTTGCCTTCCTTGTAAGCCTTGCCTCCCTTAATGCCCGCTTGCGCAATGTCGACCCGGCCGTCGTATGCGGGATCATGCAGCAGTGTCAGCGTGAAGGCCACGTCTTCGGCGGTCAGCGGGCTGCCGTCGCTAAACTTCAGGCTCGGACGCAAGCGGAAGGTGTACGTCAGCTGGTCCTCCGACGTTTCCCATGATTCGGCCAGCTCCGGGATCGGCTTGCCCGTCTCATCCTTGGTCAGCAGCGAGGCAAAAAGCACGTTCGTCACATTGCCGTCCCAGCCGTTTTGATAAAAGTAAGGATTAAATATGCCCTCCGGCGTTTGCGTCCCGGAAATGAACGTATTCGTCCGTTTTTTGGCGGTTTCCGGAATTTTGGACAGATCCGACGCTTTGATCAAACCGTCCTGAATATTGCTTAGCCCGGCGCTTTCCTGCGCTTCCGCCCCTTCCTTCGCACCCGCTTGGGGCTGATCGGCGCCGGAGCCGGAAGGTCCGCCTCCGCACGCCGTAAGCAGCATCGTCAAAATGAGGGCCGGTAATGCTCGTTTCGTCCATTTGTTGTTCATTGTTGTGATCCCCGCCTTTTTATTTTAAACTATACTTACCTGCAAACTCGGAATTAATCCAGCGAAGTTCCCTTCATTCTTGCTCCGTTTCCATTGCCGGACTGGATCGGACTGAAAAGCAAGTCTCCGGTTGAAGCGGTAGACTGCTTATCGAAACGTCGAAGCGGCCTTGATCCAAAAAAACAAAAACGGAGACCTATAACAAGCATCGGTCTCCGTTCGTACGGTAGATAACAAAGTATTCTTATGTGATTTGTATGGTAACACCATCCGCTCAGCCTGTCAACGGATATTTTTTTCGGCTTATCGCTTACTCCTTATTATAAATCTTGTACATCAGCACCGCCGTTTCCGCCCGAGTCGCATACCCTTGCGGATTCAGACCGTTCCCATCACCGGTCATAAGTCCTTCCTTCACCATGAAAATAGCGCTGTCCACAGCGTACGAAGCTACCTGAGCGCGATCGGCGAACGGCTGCAAATCGGCTGCCGATCCTTTTGCAGCGGCCGTTTTGGAGGCCAATTGCAGCGCCCTTGCGCTCAGCACCATCATATCCTGGCGCGAGATCGCTTCGTTCGGGTTAAATCGATTGCTGCCGACACCGTCGCTAATGCCGAGTTTTTTGGCGATGCCGACTTCCTCGTAGTAGTAATCCGACTTGCCGACATCCGCAAAGTTACTGTCCACCTCCGCCGACAAGCCCAACGTTCTGACGAGCAGCAAGAGGAAATCCGCCTTCGTAATCGTGTTTGCCGGAGCAAACATGTCTTTCGATATCCCGTTGATGATGCCTTTGGAAGCGAGCACTTCGATCGGCTGCTTCGCCCATCCGTAGGCGTCAATATCCGCAAAAGTCTTGTATTCGGCAGAAATGGCGTACAAGCTGAAATGCGTCGTGGTGAATGTAACTCTTCCCGTCGCCGGGTTGTATTTGCCGCTCGGCACCTTCGCCGCTTGGCCGTTGCCGTCGATATACCAGACAATCAGATGCTCAGGGTCTTTCCGCTCTTGTTCCGACGGCGTATACGGCACCGAAATCGTGACGGCTGCCAGCGGGTTGTTGAACTGCACGGCTTGACCGTCCACCTGCAAGCGAATGTCCAAAAGCGGTCTGTCGCCGATTTGGGTCCGCAGGGCGGCATCGCCAATCGTGTTCTTATCCGCGCTTTGCACCGTCAGTGTAACCGACGAGGACGCCGCAACGGAAGCGGAAGCGAGCATATTGCCCGGGAGCACGACCGTCGCCAAAGGGGTGGCGATCGCAATGTTCTCCGTCTTGGTCGTGCTTGTAACGAAGCTTGCCGGGAACGTCAAATCGTAAGCTTTGGCCCCGGGCACTTCAGGCACTTGCACGGTCGCCGTCTTGACTCCATTCTGATCGGCGGTCGCCTTGCTCATCAGCTCATCCAGTGCGTCAGCCGAGATTTTCGTTGTCGTTGTGCCTGCGGACGGTTCGGACGCCGTGTCGGTTCCCACGGCCGGCGCTGCAGACCCACTGGAATGCGATCGACGTTTCAAGCCGCCGGCAGTGCTCCCATTGTCGCCGTTATTGCCGTTCTCTCCGTTGTTGCCATCGCCGCCATTGTTTCCATTGTTTCCATTGTTTCCATTGTTGCCGTTATTCCCATTATCACCGTCGCTACCATTGTTACCGTTATTTCCGTTATTTCCGTTGTTTCCGTTGTTGCCATCGTCGCCGCCACCTTGCGCGGCAGCGGTCGTTACTGCAACCGCATTGCTGTCCGGCGAATACCCGCCGTCGGCGTCAATCGCCTTGACGGTAAAGCTGTAGAGCGTGCCCGCCGTCAGACCGCCGATCGTGGCGCTGTAAACCGAGCCCGTCACGCTATAAGTCGCTCCCGTCACACTGGTTCCGTCTTTATAAATGCCATACCCCGCCGCCCCGGCGGAGCCTTGCCAGCTCAAGCTGACCGTCGTTTGCGTAACATCGGCGGCTGTCAAGTTCGTCGGCGCCGCCAGGCGGCTTGGCGCCGGCGGCACGACGGCCAGCGTCCTGGCATCCTGGAACAAGCCGTAAGTCGCCGTAATGACGGTCGAGCCGGCGCCGACCGCGCGGATCATGCCTGTGGAGTCGACCGCCGCGACGCCCGGATTGCTGCTGACGAAGCCGACGCCCTGCGTGAGCGGAACTTGCGATCCGTCGTCATGGACGGCACTCAGCACACCTGCCGCCGACTGCCCGACACTCAGGCTATCCGGCACGTCCAGCTGCACCGAGGCAACCGGGGACTGGCCTGCAATGACGATTTCGACGATATTGTTCCAGGCGTCCTTCGAGTTGCCATGTCCGTTGAATTTGATGTAGCGCGCCTCTGTCAACGGAATCTGGAACAGCTCCAGATTCGCGGTGGCGCGGCTGCTGTAACCGGAATAAACTTTGGTCCAATCGGCGTTATCGACGGACGTTTCGAGATCGAACGAGTATTGATCTTGATCTCCATTATAAAACGAAATGAGTACGTACTTCACCGGCTTCGCTTGGCCGAGATCGAATGTCGCCCATTGCTCGCCATTTGCGGCAAGACGGGTCGACATATTGTTGTCGTAGGCGTTCGCGGGCGAATAAGGCGACTTAAAATCGCTGGCAGCCGCCCCGACAATCGGGTAAGGCAGCAGCCGTTCGGGAATCGCGCCGTAAGTCGGCAGCCCCGACAGCGCCACCGTGTAATCGGTGGCCAGATAAGGATCGTCCAGATCTGTCACATGCACGACAGCCGTGCCGAACAGCGTCGGCGACTGCGTTACCTGCACCGCACCCGCGCTCGCAGCCGTCACGATCGGCACCCGCTGCGTGCCGACCGGCAATTGCACCGTGTAGCTATATTTTCCCGGAGCAAAATCAGGCAGCGAGATGCCGTTGACCCGAATGTCCGACGCTTTCGGCAGCGATGCCTCAATCGGCGGCTTGCTGCTCTTGGACAGCGCCAGCTTGTCAAGCTGAATGCCGCCCTGCTGCGGCTTCAGCACCAGATCGTGGATCCCCTCACCCAGCGTGAATGAAGCGGACGTGCTGCTCCAGCCCATTGCTCCGGCTGCCATGCTTACCGCCTCATCCGGGCCGCCGTCAACGGACACGAGAACCGTAGACGGGCCGGCTGCGCCGCTTCCAAGCAGATGAACGTAAAACGTTCCGTCGCTCGCCGCATCAAGCCGGTACATCAGGCTCGCAGCCGTCGTCCCTGCCGTGCCGCCCGCCTGTACAGACAGCCCCCCGGAACAAGCGGAGCAAGCGACCGTAGACAGATCGCCTTGCTTGAACGAATATTTCTCCGCTTCTATCTGTAGCGTAATCGCGGCTGCGTCGAGCGAGATCGGATAACCTGCGTACGAAACCGGCTGTCTTTGCACCGCCGCAGTCGAATACTCGTCGGCGCCAATATCCGGCGCTGCGCTCCGCGGCTGTCCGTCCATGTCATCGCGCACATACGGATACGCATGGGTCGCCGCATCGATCGCCGCGCTGCCGGCTTGCAGCCGGTACAAGCCGTCGGCCTGCAAGGCAAGCTGCGGGTCGACATTCCGGATTTCCGCGCTCGTCCGGGCCGGATTGCTGCCAGGCTGCGCCGTGAATCCGATGTTGTCCCGATACACCGTATTGCTCGCAATCGTCTCGGGGAAAGCCTCGTTTGTCGTATTTTGCACCAGATTGTTAGCCACGATCGTGTCGACCGGCTCTTTGAAGTATTTCGGATTGACGCTGTACGACGGGTGTCCGACTGTAATGCCGTAGGCGCTGTTCACAATCGTGTTGTTCACGATTTGCGCCCGGTACACCGGCCAATGCTTGGAGAAATCGCCGGAATACGCCTTATAGGTCGAAATCGCCGGCCCGTGATCGACATCGCCGTTGTCAATCAGGATGCCTTCCACGGCAAGCCCCTGGAAGTAATTGTTATATATTTTATGATCGGCGCCGTATACTCGGATGCCGCCAACCCCTTGCTTCACCCCGTCGCCGATAAAATAGTTCCCGTACACTTCCGTCCCGTTGCCATGGCGAAGCGTCAGCTGCGATTGGGAGTTGCGGAACGTATTATAGCGAATCGTGTTGTTGCTGGTCTTAACCGAAATGCTCTCGGGATCGCCGTCGCAGTTGTCAAACTCGTTGTACTGCACGACCGCATAGCCGCTCAGCATCGATACGCCGGAGAGGCCGAGCCGGATCGACTCCATGCCGTTATCGATGCGCGGGCCGAAGTTGCGGAACAAATTGTATTCGATCGTGAGATACTGAGACATGATCGAGCTGCCGTTGCCGTCGATGCTCATGCCTTGGCCTTGCTGCGTCTTGTTCGCGAATACGTTGTGGTCGACCTGAATATAGTCGCTGTTCGCGCCGCGAATTTGCATATACGGAATGTTCGCGCTCGCATTGTTCGGATTTTCGATTTGTTCGAAGGAACACTCCGTTACCCGGATGCTGTTCGAGCTGTCCAGAAGCAAGGAGACATTATCCGTGTTCGTGAACCGCAGCCCCTGTACGTTGACGTACGCGGACGAGGTCGATACCTTCATATAGGCGGCGCCGCTAATGATAGCGCGGCCGGTATGAGCCGCCTTGATCGTAATGGGCGACGTCAGCGTGCCGACCTTGCCTTTCAATTCAAACGGACCGGTTTTCGTATAAATTCCGTCCGCCAGTACAATCGTCGTCCCCGCCTGAGCGGCCGCCAGCGCGGCATCCAATTGCTCCGCCGTCGAGACGTTCACGATCGTGCCGCTGCTTATCGTGTATACCGGCGTTGCGCTCGCCTGCTGCGAATTCGCGCTGGAGCCTCCGTCATTCGTCGCCTGAACGACGTAATAATAGGTCGTGCCGCTTGCGATATGCTTATCCGCGAAGCTGGTCGCGCTGCTGTCGGTCGTGCCGACCGTCGTGTATTCGCTGCCGTTCTTCGTGCTGCGCAGTACCTTGTAGCCCGTTGCGCCGCTCACGGCATTCCATTGCAGCGCCACTTGCGTGCCTGCGTCGGCATTGGCCGTAACGCCGGTCGGCGCGTCCGGCGCCGTCAGCGTCGCGCTCGCTTCCGCAGAGCTGCTGCCGGTTCCTGCCGGATTCACGGCTTGCACCGTGTAGTACCAGGTGCCGTTCTCCACGCCGCTGTCCACATAACCGTTCGCACCGCCATCTTCAATCGTGCCGATTGGCGTAAAGCCGCCGCCGCTTCGCATGCTGCGCAGCACAACATAGCCGGTCGCGCCGCTTACCGGCTGCCAGGACAACGCAATCGTCGCGTCGCCCGTAGCGGTCGCTGTGACGCCGGTCGGAGCGGCAAGCGGCGTCGCGTTCAGCGTCGCGCTCGCTTCCGCAGAGTTAGCGCTGGAGCCTCCCGTGTTCACCGCCTGCACCACGTAGTAGTACGTGCCGTTCGCGATGCCGGTGTCCGAATAGCTCGTCGTCGATCCATCCGCCGTCGTGCCGATGCGCACATAGCCGCTGCCGCTTGTCGTGCTGCGCCATATGCTGTAGCTTTTCGCGCCGCTTACCGGAGACCAGCTCAGCGCAATTTCCGAGCCGACCACAGCTGCGGTCAGTCCGGTCGGGGCATTCGGCGCCGTGACGCCCGCCGTCGCCGTCAAAGGCGCGGCATTGTTGATCGTCAAGCTCGGCGTCGCGCCCGTATCTGCGGTCACCGCCTGCACTCGGTAGTAATAAGTCGTGCCGTTCACAGCCGTCGCATCGCTGTAAGCCGTCGTGCCGCCCGCGACGGTGCCGAGCTGCGTATACCCGCTGTCGCTGGACAAGCTGCGCCAGATCGTGTAGCTTGCCGCCGATGCGAAGCCGCTCCAGCTCAGATCGATCTTGTTATCGCCGGACGCCCCTGTCAAACCTGTCGCGCCGACGGAGACAAAAGCCGGAATCCCTTCCGCCGACGAACCCTGCGGCGTTACCGAGACCGGACTCACCATGTAATAGTACGTCTGGGGATTCGTCACCCCGATGTCCGTAAAAGCCGCGGCGCCAGACTTGCCGGCATACAGATACGGTCCAGAAACAGTCGTCGATCGCCGAATCACATAACTGTCGGCGCCGGTGACCTCCGACCAAGACAGATCGACCGTCGTTCCAACGGAAGTGCCGGTCAGTTCCCCCGGCGCGCCGAGCGGCGTATCGGTGGCGTACGGGTTATCGAAGCTCGCGACACCCTTCTGCGTCACAAACCCGATGTACGGAACGGCCGACATCGCCATGTCGTCGCTGACCTTGGCGATGAGCGCCGGCCCTTCCTTGGCCGAGCCATACATCGCGGCTCCGCTCACTACAAGGTTCAGCGTACAGTAGGTGGCCGAACTGCCGCCGGCGCAAGCTCCTCCGAGGGAGACGGAGCCCGGCATCGAGACCGACGTGTTGTTCACTTTGCCTCGCCATTCGAGGCTGCCCCCGCTTAAGCCAAGCGCATAAAAGTTTTTGCTGTCCTTATACCGAATCAGGCCGGGATGCGCGCCGCCGTCGGCAGCCAAGTCTTTCACTTGCCCGGAGAAAGCGCTGTCGGCCAGGAAAGACTTCGTTTTATTGGCAACGTAGAGACTATTGGCCCCCGGATCGCTCTGAATCGCGTTGCCGTTGGTTCCGTCGGCAACAACGGTCCACGGGGTCGCCGCATTGCCCGTCCATCCTCCTATCGTGTTGCTGCTCGTAATCGTATTATTGACTTCAAAATCGGGAGGCTCAAACCCCGTCGACAGCGTCACCGGCTGGTTGGAAGCGGATACATAATGTGGAAACGAACAGACCGTCAGAGCCGCGATAAGCAGCATGCTAACATAAGAGTTTGGCCGTTTACTACGCATAAAGTCACCTCGGATTCATTAGAATTAAGCTTCGATCGAAGCTTTCAAAGCGGGGCCGGCGCAAGAAGCGCGAAGCCGTTAAGATCAAGCCGTATCAGACGGTACGTTTGCGGGGCGTCCTGACGTTAGGTCCGAGGCCGCACCAATGCAAAGAAATTCCGTGCGAACGCCTGCTGCCAAATACGACATTAATCGCGATTTCTGCCGACATTGCTGACGTTGTTGTGAAAGTTTTTCTCATGTCGATCCTTCAACTCTTATTCGCCTCCAAACTCTTGTCGTTATAATAGATATCCGCATAATAAATCTCAGATACCCTCAAGATTGCTCTCGCTTGCGGATAAGGCGTGCTGACCGCGCTTGTTCCGCCGGCCTGAGCGGCAGAGCGCCGTGCAGTCTCGCCACGCACCGTAGCCATTATACAGCCGCAATCGGCGGTGTGAATATCATCAAAAACGCAAGTTCGTCATTAAAATCGAAAATTTCCCTCTTCATTTTCCACAAAAAGCATAAAAAGATCGTCGTTTTAGCCCGAATTTAATCACGGCCAGGAAACTGTAGAAGCCATAACGCTGCTTGATCCTTCCCGCTGCGGCAAAACGGCAAGCAAGCAACACTGCCCGCAGCAATAGCAACGCCCCTGGCGATCGGGTCAAGTGACAGGTTCCCCCGATCAGTACATGCGAAGGGATTGTGCAATCGCCGGCGCAAACGCCAGATACAACTATCGGCAAAAAGGCGTCCGTCCCTCGCGGACAGACGCCTTTCCCCTTGCTATGCGGCCCCTAGGCCATATGTTTCGGAATTATTCACCGTGCTTCTAGTCCGGCTCCGCCTTACTTCTTTTTCGTTTGCTCGGCCTGAATATCTTTGGCAAGCAGCTCCGACGAATCTCTGACCGCGGTCACGATGTCCTTCTTGCCTCTTCCGATATCGCCGAACGCTTCGTTAAGCCGTTTCCAGGCCAAATCGTTGTATTCGGTCAGCGGGGCCGGAGCGGCGTACTGCTGCGGGAAGATCGCTTGAATGTTTTTGCCTTTGTATTTCGGCAAATCCTGAGCGAACGTTTTCTTAATCTCCGGATTTTTGAGCGCCGTCTCGATTCCCATCTTGGAACGGATCGTCTGGAACTCATCCGAAGTCAAAGCCTGAATGACATCCATCGCCTCGTCCTTATGCTTGCTCGTCTTGCTGATATATATATAGCCCGGATACGCCTGCGGCCCTACCTGGCCCAGCTCTTTGAAATACGGCAGCGAAGCGTAATCCCAGTTCAGATCGTCGGGGAAATTGACCGCCGAGTTCGAGAAATGCGACCACATCGCCAGCGTCTTATCCTTGGAGAACATTCTCGACTGCGCGGTGGAAGCGAAGAAGCCCCCTTCCAGCGGCTTGCCGTCGGTCGTCGGAATCAATTCGTAGAACCGCTTCAAGTTATCCAGAAAAGTCATCATCTTCGGATCGTCGAACATCGGCTTGAACGTTTTCGGATCGACGAACGGCGCCGAAAACTGATTCGTTTTCAAAATATGCTCCGGCGACGCCAGGAACCCGTAATACTGCGTGCCGTTATCGCTGCGCGTCAGCTGCTTGGCAAGATCGTAGACCTCATCCCACGTCATGCCGTCTTTCGGATACGGCACTCCGAATTTGTCGAAAATGTCCTTGTTATACATCAGAACCGGAGAAGTGTTGGACAGCGGCAAACCGTAAATGCCTCCGCCGGCAATTTCCTTCTGCTGCTCGATCGTGAACGGCTCGAAACGACTTAGATCGACGTTCTTCTTTTTAATTAAGTCCGAGATGTCGTACTGAAATTCATTGCGGATCAAATTCAGATGCGTGTGGCCGATCGAGAAAATAAGGATATCGAACTGCTGGCCGCCGGTAATCAAGCCGTCCATGTTTTTGGAAGCCGGCACCGGCACGAATTTCGGCGTAATATTCGGAAACTTCTGCTTGATGTAATTGCCGTAATTGTTCATAAAATCGTCTTCCGTCCAGTCCGCGTTGCCGGTCTGATAGAAGACAAGCTCGACAGGCTCTTGTTTCCCCGATTCTCCTGCTCCTTCTCCTTCCTGTTTGCCTCCGCTGCATCCGGCGAGCAAGCTCCCCGCCAGCGTGGAAGCAATAATGATTTTTCCTGACATTTGAACCCACGATTTCATTGATATACCCCTTTATTTGTTTTAATAGGCCAGTTCCACAGTTGCGTGCCCCGTGCGGGAGCGCTCGGCCGCAAATCCGATTTCGTGTCCGTAAATGGACTGTTCGAGCCGCGTAGACGATATCGACGCCCGCTCCCCTCTCAGGACGCGGACGAAATCTTCCACCAGCAGCAAATCCCCGCCTCCATGGCTGTCGCCCGTCACGTCGACGGTCACTTTTTCCTCGGAATACTGATGCCCTGCCCGCGGGTCGGGATGTCTGACGACGAAGCTGCCGTCCTCCAGCACCCCCTGGATTTCCCCGCGCGTGCCGATGATATGGATCGTCCGGCATGGACGCGATGTCGCGCCGATCATATTATGCGTCGCCGTGCTGCCGTTCTCGAACTCCACCATGACGGATTGATGATCGACGACGTCGTTATCGCAGCGCCACACGCAGCGGCCGTACGGATTCGTAGTGCGAAGCGATTCCAGCTTTTCTTCCTCGGTCAACTTGACGCCGAGATGCTGGTTCTCCCATACGTAAAACCCCCACCGCTTCTGCTCGATATAATGCTTGCGGGCGGAATAGGCGCAATCCGCTTCAATCCGGCAATCGGCCAGACACCGCTCTCCCGAGCCCTCGGGCGCGCGCTCCGCTTTGAACTGCATCAGGCTGCCGAAGCTGCCGACTCTGAGCGGCCTGAGTCCGCCGGTCATCCATGTAAGAATATCAAGATCATGACAGCATTTGGCCATCAGCATGGAAGACTGGCATTTCTCTTGGGAATTCCACTTGCCTCGGATGTAAGAGGCGGCCATATGATGATAGCTGACGTGTTCGGCGGTTTGGATGTTGACGATTTCGCCGATGTCGCCCGCCGCTATCCGCTTGCGGATTTCCCTGTAAAACGGCGCATACCTCAATACATGGCAGATCATAACGATTCGCCCGCATTCCTGCGCCTTGACGTAAAGCTCGCGCAGCTGCTCCTCCGTCGTCGCTATAGGCTTCTCCAGCAGCACGTCATATCCTGCGGCGAGCAGCGGCAGCGTCGTCTCCACATGCAGACGGTCCATCGTCCCGTTGATTGCCGCGTCGGCTATCCGGGGACCGGCCGTCAGCTGCCCGACAGATTCAAAACAGGCTTCCGGAGGCAGCCGAAACGCCTCGGCCGTCCGCTGTCTCCGTTCCGGATCGGGATCGACCACACCCGTAATACGGAAGCTGCCGGGATGACGCCGGGCATAGGAAGCATAGATTAAGCTCCGGTGCCCCGCGCCTACGATGACGGCGGTAACGGGCCGCTCCGAGCCCGCCTTCGTCTGATCGTTCGGATTGCCTTTGACGGTATCGTTCAATTCGGTGTCGCCTCCAGTCGTATGTAAGCAGCGTTTAAAAGGATCGTGATTTCGTCGTGTCCTGCGGTCGCTTGTTTATCATGCTTTTAAGCGCGCTTATTTTTTCTGTTCGGCCAAAATCGCCTTGTTCAGCGTTTCTTCCAGATCGCGCAGCGCGGTGTTCACGTCTTTTTTACCGGTAAGCACGTTATTGAATTCTTTGTTCAGCGGAGTCGTTACCGGAACGGTGACCAGCTTCGAATCCCGGGCCGGCTGGGCTTTGACCGGCTTATTGACGTACAGCGCTTCCGTATGCTTGCCCTTCAGCATGGAGAATTCTTGGCCGAACGCCTGCTGAATCGCCGGATTTTTCAGCACCGTCGCCTTGCCCGATTTGCTGGCCTGCATCTGCATCTCGTCGGACAGCACGAATTGCAGCACCTTGAACGCTTCCTCCTTATGCTTGCTGGCGCTGATCAAGTAATAGAAGCGCGGGTTAATCTGCGCGTTCGTGCCCGGAGCTTCCTTCATCGTAGGCAGAGATACCATATCCCAATTGGTGAAATCGTCCGGGAAGCTCTCGGCCGCCGCCGTCACATCCGCATGCATCGCGGATACGCGGTCTTTGACGAAGCTGGCTACCTCCTTCACCCGGCTGCGCTCGTCCATCGGCGCGTTCATCGGAAACCGGTAAAACCGGGTTAACGTCGTAAAGATCGATTTCCAGGCGTCGGTATTGACGTCGGACCGATCCTCGGACAGATGCAAGTAAGGCGCTCCGAGCTGGTTATTATCCAGCAAATAAATGAAATTCATCGTCATGCCGCGATACTGCACGCCGTCCTCGTAACGGGTCAGCTTCTCGGCGAGCGCGTACGCATCGTCCCAGGTCATTCCGTCCTTCGGATAAGCAATCCCGAATTTATCGAATATGTCCTTATTGTAATAGAGCACAGGCGTAAACGTATTGACGGGAAGCCCATACAGCCCGGCGCCGTAGCTGGCCGAAGCGTTCTTGATAATATCGAGATAGGCCGGATCGATCCGATCCAGGTCGAAATTCGATTGCTTGATCAGATCCGTCAAGTCATATTGAAGATTAAACTTGACCAGCTTCTCATTGAGCGCGGAAATGCCCTGGTAATAAATGTCCGGGCTGTCGCCGGCAAGCACCAAATCCTGAATCTCCTTGCCCTGATCGGCCCCCTGGAACTCGAACGAAATGTAAGGGTATTTCTCCTTCACCTTCGCCTCTACCTCGGTGCGGAACTTCTGTTCATAATCCTTGTCGCCGGTATAAAATTTGAGCGTCACCGGCTCGTGCTGCTCTTCGCCGGCCGGCGCGTTGTTGGCCGCCTCCTGCTTGCTGCATGCCGATATCATCGTGGCGGCGATGACGGCGGACAGTACGGCCGCCCCTGCTTTTCTTCTCATGCTTTCCCCTCCCCATTGGCATCATCCAATTTCTGTAAAACGCAAGTTGAGAAAAACGTTGATCGAAGTCATTCCAAGACGAGCGGCCGCGTTCAGCGCCTTATACTACCGGACGCCGGCCGTATAAGGCGTATCTTTGACCTCAAGCTGCAGCCGGTGCAGCTCCTCCGTCAGCTGTTTCACCGTATCGGCATAGGCCGGATCGGCGTATACGTTGTTCATTTCATGGCTGTCGCTGCGCAGGTCGAACAATTCCCATTCCGGCGGCTTCGGATCGTCGACGGCGTCGGTAGCGCCCAGCGCGTCGGCATAGTAGTAGATCAATTTATATTCATGCGTGCGCAGACCGTAATGGGCGTATACGCCGTGCTCGCCAAGATGCATCCAGTACCGGTAGTACATCGAGGTGCGCCAGCCCTCCGGCACACTCCCTTGCATAAGCGGGCGCAAGCTGACGCCCTGCATCGGCTCCGGCGCCTGCAGCCCCGCATAATCTAGAAACGTCGGAGCGAAGTCGGTATTCAGCGCCATCGCATCCTGAACCGAGCCCGGCTGAATTTCGCGCGGGTAGCGGACGATGAACGGCATGCGCAGCGACTCTTCGTACATGAAGCGCTTGTCGAACCAGCCGTGGTCGCCCAGGAAAAAGCCTTGATCGGACGTATAAATGACGATCGTATCGTCGGCGATGCCTTCCGCATCCAGCGTATCCAGCAGCCGTCCCACATTATCGTCGATCGAGGCCACGCAGCGTAAATAATCTTTGATGTAGCGCTGATACTTCCAGCTCTTGAGCTCCTTCCCGGTCAAACCCTCCGGCGGATCGATCTTCAAGTCGCGCTTCTTCAGGTCGCGCTCGATCCGCATGATCGCCGCTTCGGCTGCGGCGGCGCGGTTGCTGTAATCGTCGTCGAACGTCGGCGGCTCCGGAATGTCGATGTCCTCGTACAGATGAGCGTGTTCTCATCCGGCAGCCACGGGCGATGCGGAGCTTTGTGATGGCACATCAGGAAGAACGGGCGATCCTTATCGCGCTCCGTAATCCAAGCGATGGACCGGTCCGTAATAATATCGGTTACATAGCCTTCATACTGCTTTTCCGTCCCCATCTCGATAAAGGTCGGCTGATGGTAATCCCCTTGGCCGGGCAGCACGTTCCAGTAATCGAACCCCGTAGGATCGCTGTCGCTGCCGTGGCCCAGATGCCACTTGCCGATAATCGCGGTCTGGTAGCCGCCTTGCTGCAGCAGCTTGGATACGGTCTGCTGACGTCCGTCAAGCTTATCTCCGAGCGTCTGAACTCCGTTCAAGTGATTGTACAGTCCGGTCAAAATCGTCGCCCGGCTCGGAGCGCAGATCGAGTTGGTGCAAAAGCAGTTGTCAAATCGCATCCCCCCTTCGGCGATCCGGTCCAAATTCGGCGTTTGATTGATTCGGCTGCCGTAGCAGCTCATCGCATGAGCGGCATGGTCATCGCTCATGATAAATAAGATGTTCGGTCGGCTCACGTTCGCATCCTCCTTGATTTTTCGCAGATGGATTTCAAATTAAGATAAAGCGTAGATCGGCGAGATAAAGGCGCATTGGCCGTTCATTTGCCTAATCTCGACATGATATACGTCGCATTCCGATTCGGCCTCCGTATCCGTCCACGCTTCTTTTACCGTATAAGCATGCTGCGGCACGGCCCGCTGAAGCACCATCGCTTCGGAATTGTAAGGCTTCAAATGCTTCGTCCGGTTGCCTGCGAGCAGTTCGCCTATCGTCGCCGTAAGCTCGACGCCGTTTAACTGTACGCGCACCTGCGACGCTTCGCTGCCCTCGATCTCCAAAATGAGCGCAGCCGTATGGGAATGCATCGTCGTCGGGTTTTTAAAGGTCGTGCAGCTCCACTCTACGGAAGTGTCCGTTTGGCGGATCAGCTCGTTGCCGATCGCATTCATCGAAGGATCGTCCTTCATCTCCGGCGTTGGAGCCAGCACGCTGCGGCCGCGGAAGCAGGTCTCTACGGAGAGCAGTCTGCCCCCGCCGACATCGGCGGCCCCGTTCCAGAAAAAGCCGTTTTTGCTGTCGCCCCAGCCCATTTCCACTCTGACTTTATAGACTCCGGCTCCGGCTTCGCGGGACCGGCTCGATCCGCTGAGCAGAAGCGATTCGCCGTTTACGATTTGCCAAGGGCGCAAATTTTTGTAGACGACGATTTTATCGATCTGGTCGCAGGCCGTCACATCAAGCTCGAACCGCCGCTCGATTGCTTTAGCCTCGCTGCCCATCGGCAGACCGTTCATCGTAAAGCGGCAGGCGATTTTATCCCCGGTAACCGCATACGTTCTGCGCGCCAAAATGGCTTCCCAGATCGATTCCCGCGTCTTCTCGTCGGCCATCACCGCCAGCCGCCCGTCCCCGTAGGAACCCGGATAGCCGGCATGATGGTCGGTCGAGCCGACAAACCCGAAGCGGTGCTTGCGCCGCAAAGCCTCGTACACGCTGCTGCGCGAATCGCGCGGCCCCATGTCATGATAATATGGATATAAGCCTTGGTCCGACATGCCGCTGCCATGCTTCGAATACACTTCGACAATCGGACTGATCGCCGGATCGAAGCTGTCCCAGTTGCCGCCGCGATAGCCAGGCGTATAGCCGACATGATGCGGTACGGCGATAACCCGGCGCGGCGCCAGCTTCCGGACGATGGCGGCCGGCGACTCTCCCTCGCCCAAAGGCAGATCATCGTCAGGCGACACGAAATGATGGTCCCCGTACTGGCTCGAATGCGCTTCGTAGCCTTGGAACGTTACGAATTCCCCCGGCACGTTAAAGCTCTTCACCGTTTCCCTTACTTGGTCCCAATGGCCCTTCAGCTTGGCGAAGCCTTCCTTGTGAAAATCGACCAAATATTCCAGCCCCTCGGTGCGGGCCGGCATGTCGTACCACGATGCGTGGCCGATGATAGCGACGAAATCCAGCTGCCCCCGGGCCGCACGCAGCGCATTCTCCAAGCCTCCGAAGCCGTAGCTGATTCCGCAATGATTGTGCAAATCTCCCCAATATAATGGCATAAGTATGATCCTCTCCTATTTGTATGGTGGAAGTAAAATGGAGACGGCGCCCGGCGCAGAACGTCTCCGGCTTGCCGACCGCCCGAATTCTAAGGCTGACGGAATCGGATGATATGCCCGCCTTCCCGCTCCTGCCTCACAGGGGTGAGAACGATCCGGTACAGCTTCTCTCCCCAGGAATTGCGCAGCTTCTTGTCCTCCAGCGCGATCGCCTCCGCAGATGCCGTAAACGCGCCGGCGTCGTATTCCATCACGAGCGCTTTGCGTCCATCGCGGTAGAAGGCCATGACGCCGGCATTATCCGCGTCCGGCAAGCAGCAGGTCATGAAGTGGAGCGTGAACCGGCAGGCAGCGGAATCGGCGAATGCGTAACGCTCCTCAAGCTCGACCAGCGGCTGCGGCATCCGCTCCAACCGGCAGCGGCGCCGCCAGGAAACGACGCCCGCTTCCGGCGGGTAAGCGGAAGCGATGTCCAGCGTCAGCTGCGAGCCTTCCGCGGAAGCCTCGTAATGCGCGGACGACGCCCGGTATTCGCGGCCGTCCCGCTGCATCGATCCGTTCAGCGTCGGCAAGCTGTGGTAGCCGGATTGCATCGTCCATATGTCGTAGCGTTCGGAGCTGAACGTCTTGGCGGTATACTCCTCGACCCCGACATCGATCAATACCGGCAAGCCGTCGGCATAGACGACGAAATGCCCGACATCGTTATGATTGTGGCTTTCCTGATTGTGTCCGCCCTTCATGGCGGCATACAGACCGCGATCCGGGGAGTCCGTCTCCCGAGCGGCCATCACTTGAATTCCGTCCATCCACATATCGCGCCGGTAGGTCAGCGGACGTCGGTCGTTCTCGATGACATCGTAGTGGAACAGCGCCGGCAGCACGCGCAGGAACGACAAAAACTTCATGTTCTTCCATCCGTCGGTGCGCAGCATCTGGTGAACGGCCGTCCCCAGCGCCATCATATTGTCGTCGCCGATCCGCTTCCCGAAGCGGTACACGACATCTTCCTCCACCGTGATCCGGTGCGGGCCGTCGGCAAAATTAAGATAATAGCGGTCATGAATATGAACCTTATAGATGTAGCGCCCGATATTTTGAATGAGCGGCTCATCATATACGTTGAATTGCCCTCCAGTAGCCATATACAGCAGCTCCAGACAGTCAAATAGCGAGCCTCCGGCCTTATTCCAGTACCCGGGCCCTTCATCGCAGCCGCCGTCGGCCGGATGCATCGAGAGGTACCGATCGAGACCCGCAAGCGCCTTCCGCACCGCTTGAAGCCGTCTTTCTCCGTCCTCCTCGGCAAGCAGGAAGGCGCTCAGGCAGTTCGAGGTGCACCACGGCGTCCAGTTGTTCAGCCGCTTCTCCCGCTCCGTAAGCCCCATCCACCAGCAGTCGTCCCGCTGCAGGTAAGGATCGAGAATGCGGCGGCGCAGCTCCATGAGCAGCCGCTCGCCGATCAGCGGATTGACCCGGTCGAACGCCGGCCGGAGCAAGTAATGCAGCCAGGCGAACAAGTTGCCGGTCTCGGCCGCGAACAGATCGATGCCCGGCTGGGCGGCCGCATCGGGCAAGTCGGGATAACGCCCCTGAAACATCCGGTTGTGCGCGGAGATGACCCAGTTCGACTCTTCGCTGATCAGCCAGATGCCGTCGATCAGGTCGTTCATAAACCGTCCCTCGTTCTCCACGCATTCCGCTAATGCGAGACTGGTCACCGCGCGTCTGCGCAGATGATACGGTCCGTCATAACGCGTGCGGTTGCCGTTTTGCAGAAATTCTCTATACATCGTCGCCGTAAGCGCCGGCCAGGCGCAGCCGAGATAGCGCTCTCCCTCGGCAATGACCGATCGGCGCAGCTCCGGCGGGAGCTTCTCCCATTCGTCCCGTTGCTCCGCATCGGGATATGGGCGGCAGCTGTCGCGGGATAACAGTATCGCTCCAAGCTCCTCTGCGCCGAACAACTCGCTAAGCTTGATCATGCCTCAGCTTCATCCTCTCCATTGTTCTTAACCGTGCTCCGCCCGGCTGGCGGCGGAATAAGACGCATGGCTGCTGATGCTCCCGGCAGATGAAGCACTCCGGCTTCTTCCGCAACCTCGTGCCTGGCGGCGGGACAGCCCGCTATCTCGACGGTCCACGTCCCGGGCGCCAAATCGGCGATCAGGCACTCACGGCCGCCGGTTGCTCCGGCATCATCCGCAGCCCCGCCCGAGCTTGCCGCTACGCAGCGGTCCTCCGGCATCGGGATGATCAGCTCTTCGCTTAGCCGAAGACCGCTTTTGCTGAAATAGACCGTCCAATTCCCGATCGCCGCCCCGACAAGCTGCTCCGTCTCGACCTTCGCGGTCGCCAAAGGAGCCGGCCCGCCGATATCTTTCACCTGCATCACGTTCAAGAACAAATCCTGCTCGGACGGCGTGCGCGGGCTCGCTTCAATGCGCCATGCCCCCTGCTCCTTCGTGCTCGGGAAATCGTTGACGTAGTTGGTGCCGAACACCCAGAA
Source organism: Paenibacillus doosanensis (assembly GCF_025060755.1). Classification (GTDB taxonomy): domain Bacteria; phylum Bacillota; class Bacilli; order Paenibacillales; family NBRC-103111; genus Paenibacillus_S; species Paenibacillus_S doosanensis. Next base: position 6,812 of record NZ_JANYUY010000060.1, on the reverse strand, counting down.
CTCCTTGCCCGGCCCGCCGACGGGAACGATGTCCACATTGTCCGGCTCCGGCAGCAGCGTATCGTTGATCAACTGGCCGTTGTAGCCGTCTTCGCTGCGGGAGACGACGGTGCGCGAGCCGCTCACTTGGGGCTCCTCCACGCTGTGCAGCAGCCAATACTTTTTGAACTCGGCGTTCGCCGACACGACGCGGTCGAAGACGATGAGCGCCGCCGGATGATCCGCATCCTTGAAATTCAGAAACAGGAAGGAGCGCTGGAACTGCTTCATCTTGGCGGAATAGGCCGCCGTAATGTCGCCTTTGAGATAGGAGTAATCCGGCTGCACCGGATCGGGTCCGCAGGCATGAGCCAGCGCTTCGCCCCGCTTGAAATCCTTGTTCAGCAGATCGTCCAGCGTAAGCGGCGGACGCCCTTCGTTCGGCCAACGCTGGCCCCCGTCGTTAACATTCGGCCAGACCAGGCCGCCGTCCTTAACGTAAGGATACTGCTTCAGCTCATCCGGATCGTAAACGAGCACCGTATTATGAGCGATCGACCGCTTAAAATAATATTTGTTATGCGGTGAATGATATTTGCCCGACGAGCCTTTGTAAATGCCCGAATCTATGGCTAAGTAGCCTTTGTAGTACAGCTGGAACGCCCCCGCGTCCAGATGCTGATGGTTGTTGTACTGGTACTCCCCGATGCGCATTTCGGCCACGACGGCGGACGAAGCGCGGTCCATCCCCTCGTCCCAGCCGGTCCGGGCGATCATAATGCCCGCCGGCGAGCCGAAATAGCGGGTCAGCGGAAGCTCCTTCACCGATTTCGGGCCGACGTCGGGATTGTAGAACAAGAAGGCGTGAAACACGTACATATCCGGAATCGTCTCGAATTCGCGGAACTGCTGATCGATAAAGTACGGATTGCCGTAGTAGCTGCCGGCCATCAGATAAACGAGCGGAAACAGCTTGATGTATTGATGCTCCGCATACAGCGGATTGTCGCTGTCCCCGTCGCGCAGCAGCTTGCCGTCCGGCCTGCGGGTGTAAATCCATTGATAGCCGACTTCCTCCTGCGAAGGGTCGTACGGATTGCCCGCGCCCATCCGGTCCAAAATCCACGTCGCGTACAGCTCGGCCTGATAACGGTAAGCGCCGTAATTGTCGCCCTGATGATGCCAGCCGGAAGGATAGAAGAAATTGCGCGCCGGCACCATCTCGGCATAGAAGCGGCCCGCCGCCACATCGTACAGCTCCGGATCTTCGTCATAGATCGCGATGCCGGTGCCGATCAGATCGCGCATCAGCATCCATTCGCTCGTATGGCCGACGATCGAGCCTTCCTTCTTCGGCGGAAACCCGCATTCGAGCATATGCGCCAGCCGTTTGAAGTGGACGATCATAAACTGCCGATCCTCGTCGCTCAGCAGCTCTCTGCACCAGTCGTACACGACGGCCGCAGCCAGCATCAGCCTGCCGATAGCCCGGGAAATATCCTGGAAATTCGGGTTAAATGATTTCGTAATGCAAGAGAGCGCGAGCTCCTTTGCCCGCTGTCCGGCTTCCCGGTCATCGTCTAGCACATACATAAGGGCGTTGGCTTCGATCAAATAAACGTCTTCGGGCGTATCGCCCGATGCGGCTTCCCGGATGTCAACTTGGCTGAAATACATGAGCCGCTCCCATACCTGCTTCATTTCCGGCTTCGTCCGCTTCTCTCTAAGACCCGGCATATCCCGGCTGCGCAGCAGCAAACGGGGATGTTCCTGCGGCGGCTTATGCGGCGGTTTTGGATACATCGCTAGCGCCTCCTATTTTTCAATCATGAACTTCGGCTTCATCTGCCGTCATTTGGCGTTTTTAATCTCCGTCATCGCTTTTTCGGCCTTTTCCTGAACTTCCCTGAGCACGGTATTGACATCCTTATTGTTTTGCGCCATATCCTTCGCCCCTTCGCGGATCAGCTGCTTGAACGGCAGATCGTAGTCGGTCGGCTTCACGATAGCGGCCTGCTTCAGCTTGAACACGGCCTGCACATTTTTGCCCTGGAAGCCTTTCAGCTCGGAAGCGTAGGTCTTCTTCACCTCATCGTTGTTCAAGGAAGTCATGCGCCCGGTCTTGTTCATCGCAATCTGCGCGTCATCCGACACCAGAGTGGACATCACCTTGAAGGCTTCCTCCTGATGCTTGCTCTGCGGAGACAGCATCATCAGATGCAGGTCGACGGGCTTGCCTATGCCGGGACGGTCTTCGAAGCTCGGATACGTGACCATGTCCCAGTTCAGCGGTTTGCCCTGCTGCGCCATATCTTCGATCGTGCCGACGACGCCGTCTCCCCACACCGGATACATGGCTAGAATGCGATCCTTGAAAAAGCCGTTCGAGGTGTACATAAATTTATTTTTCTCGCCGATAAAGCCGGGAATTTCGTACATCGCTTTCAGCTTGGAAAAAGCGGTCTTGTAACCCGCCGTATTAATGAGCGGCTTCTCTTCCTTTTCGTCCACATACGGGAGCGAATACTGTCTGGTGAGGTTTTCCGGGTAGTCCGGATCGATACCGATATACTGTACTCCGTCTTCCTTGCGCGTCAGCTTCTTGGCTAGCTCGATCGCCTGATCCCAGGTCATGCCGTCCTGCGGGTATTCCACCCCGAATTTATCGAAAATATCTTTGTTGTAAATCATCAAGCCGTAGTTCATTGAGAACGGGAGAGCGTATATTTCCCCGTTGTCGCCGAATTGTTTGATCGCATCCATGCCGACCGGATCGAACTTGCCCAGATCGAGGTTGTTTTTCTTCGCCAGTCCGTTCAAATCCATGCCGAGCCCCAGCTTGTTGAACATACCGATGTAAACGTTGCTGGTCAGTATCAAATCGGGCAAATTGCCGGACGCAATGATCTGCTCGGGCGTATCCTTGTCTCCATTGCGTGAAACGAGCTGCATAGTAATATTCGGGTATTTTTTTTGCACCGGCTCGACGAAAAATTTCTGAAATTCCGAATCCTGAATGCCCGAGCTGTAGCTGTATACGACCAGATTGATTTTCTCGTTCGTCTCGGCCGGCTTGGGCGCTTCGCCCGCCTTATCGCTGCTGCATCCGGATAAAGCCGCCGCCAAACAGAGCAAGCACGGTATCAATACATTCTTCTTCACCAGAAAGACCCCCTATTTACGCTTTTTTTGAAGCATACGGCTGTCGGTTAAGAAAGCTTCCCGTTTCCTAATAAATGAATGCACGCGACAATCGATTTCGCCTTATCGTCCCGGCAGGCGTCCAGAACGGGAGCAGGGCAGGGCTTCGGATTGCCGCGCCCGTTCCGTCCTTCGCCGCTTAAGGGCCGCAAACCGGGACACTTCTTCTAGTGCAGCCTTCCGGTTAACGCAGCGACCATTCGGCAAGCGGGACATAGCGCCCCGGCTCGGCGGGAACTGACTCTCCTGCGGCCAGCGGCGTCAGCTCAACGGCCATACGCATGGCGGTTACGCCGTCCAGCTTGACGGCCAGCTTGCGGATGCCGTTGTTCGGCGTCTGCCCCTTCGGATTGTCCGACTCGGGCAGCGGCTTGGCATCCATCACCTGGAAGACCGCGCCGGCCGGTTCATCTCCGGGCGGGAACACCATGCGGACGCTGAGCCGTTTGCCGTTCTGGCTGAGCAGAGCCGAACGGCCGTCTTCCGCGATCTGGACGGACGCCTTCGTATGCATAAACCACCAAACGGTGGACGGCGCCTTGTTCTCGATCTCATCCTCGACGATCAGTCGTTTGCGGTCCGCAAACATGACGCCTCGCTTCGCAGTGTCGGCATTGCGCGCATAAGCCGGCTGCATGTCGGCAATGGCATAAGCTCCCTGCGGTTTGGAATCGTAGGCGGCGATCCGGCTCATCGCCGTCGGGATTTGCTGAAACTGCTTATCCGGATTGATCACCAGCGTGTTATGACCTTCCGGCTTCAGTCGGTAATAGGTGTACCGCTCTTTGTCGTATTCGAAGTAGCCCTTGAGATTGTAATCCTCCTTGCCCGGATCTATCGCCCACTGGATGCCGTCCGCATGGAACACGAATTCCCCCGTATCCGAATGGGAATGGCTCGCAATTGCCGTGCCCGCCTTGAAGCCGACGAAAGCGGCCGCCGGATCGTCCCACTTGCTGCGCATCGTGACGACCTCGGCGTCGCGGTAATATTGATCCGCAGGCAGCGTCGCACCCGCTTCGCGGAACTGCGGATCGTACCAGAGCAGATCGTATACGCCGCCGTTCTGCTTGGCGTCCTCCATCATGGCGATTCTTCGTTCCGCCAGCATGGGATCGTTCGTCGCCTTGGCCAGCCAGAACAGCTCCGGAATCTTCATCTTGCCGCTGTCGCTGTCGGCGAAGTTGAACGTGCCCTGCGGGCCGGTCGTATAGATCGGAAAATAGGCGGTCTTATGCAGTCCGGGCGTCTCGGCATGACCGTAGGTCGTACCGAGCGAGCTTTGCAGCGCCGCCATATAACTTACCGTATATTCCATCATGTAACGCCAGTATCCGGGGCCTTCGCTCCATCCGCCGTCGGGCTCCCAATGGCTTAAAATAATGTTCTGCACCGATTGCAGGGATCTGGCGATAATGTCCCCGGCGAGCGCTTGCACCGGCTCTTCATCGCCGATCGCGAGCGCCCCGACGATGATGCCGCCGTTGCAGACGGCGCTCCAGTTGTTCACCGGATCGGTTCTGACGCTCCACCATGCCTTGTTGTTATGGGCGTCGAGCGCCTTTTGCAGCCCTTTGTCGACCATCGCCTGACGGATAGTGTCCCGCTGCTCTTGCGTCAATCGCTCGTAGAGCCAATCGTAGCCGATTCCCATGCCCGCCGTTATTTCGGCGGTATTAAGAAACTCCTTCTTATCGTTCCAATCGGGAAAAGCGGCCAGCGCCATCATCTCCTCGATAGCCCGCTTCGCATATTTGTCGTCGCCGCTGAGCCGAAACATCATCGCGTTCTGCTCAATGACCGGCCTCGCGTCTCTGGCGGACAGCATTCGCCGGCCGTCCGGAGTTTCGTAAGCGCCGACCGGCTTCGTCAGCGTTTTGTCGGCGGCCTTCCGCAGGTCGCCGTACCATTTGCGCAGCAGAGGGTCGCTCTTCACGCCTTCCTGCAGCCGGATGAACGTATCCGCCGTCGCGAACAATCTCGGATGCTGCTGCTGCGGATTGTGCTGCCGAAGATCGGCTATAATCTGCATCGCGCTAGGGGGCGCGCCGGCGTACGGCTTGAAATCGGCGGGGCTCGGTTCCGAGCCCTTCAGCGTCTTCGCCGCCTCCGCGCTATCCGGCTTGGACGGCGAAGCGCTCTGTTCCGTAGGCGGCTTGGCGCTCTGAGCGGCCTCGTCCGAACAGGCCGGTGCGACCGCCGCTATGCACACAAGCAGCGTAAGGGCAATGAGACGGCTCCATGGCTTGGGAATCCGCATAGCCCGCTCTCCCCTTCTACCAGAACAGCTCGGTTTGTCCGCGCAGCTTGGCCAGCGCCTCGGCGAAGTAGTAGTCGCCGTAGATCAAGCCGACATCGATGTTTTTGTTCGCCGGGAAATGGCCCGTGCCATGCGGCAAAATCGCTTCGTCGCTCAAATCCCAGATCGCGTAATGATCGGCCAGCGATTTCAGGATGCGCCGGGCCGCCGTCCCGTAGAGCCGTCCTTCCTCCGCAGGCAGCAGGTCGGCCAGCAGCAGCAGGCCGCTTGCGGCAATGGCTGCCGCTGAAGAGTCTCGCGGAGCTCCCTCCTGGACCGTCAGCCGGAAATCCCAATACGGCACCAAGTCTTCCGGCAGGTTAGCCAGGAAGAAGTGGGCGACCTTTTTGCTCCCCTGCAAGTAGGCGTCGTCCTTCGTATAGCTGTAGCAGAGAGCCAAGCCGTACAATGCCCATGCGGTGCCGCGCGCCCAAGCCGATTCGGGAGCGAAGCCCTGACCTCCGAGCGCTCCGACGCGTTCGCCGGTCTCCGGATCGAAGTTCACGATGTGGTAGCAGGAGCCGTCCTCGCGGATAAATTCGCGGAGCACCGTATTGGCGTGCTCCACCGCAATATGCTTGAACCGTGGGTCCTGAATTTGCTCCGAGGCCCAGAACAAGAGGCTGAGATTCATCGTGCAATCGATGATCGCCCAGCCGGTATTGCCGTCCTTGCTGTCCCAGTTGCTTTGGTTCCAGGCGCGGATGAAGCCGCCCCGCAGATTAAACCGGCTCGCCAGCCAAGCGGCGACCTTCAGCGCGCGCAGCTTCGATTCGGCGCTGCCCGTCAGCTTGTAATTGGCTACCGAGGTCAGGCTCCACATAAAGCCGACGTCGTGATGCAGGCGGGCATATTCTTCAATGCATACGTCCATCTTCCGCTCGCATTCCTCGGCGATCCGCTTCAGCTCCTCATTGCCGGTATCCCGGTAAATGAGCCACAGCAGTCCCGGCCAGAAGCCCGAGGTCCATCCGTTCGGCTCGGTGCAATCGTATTTCCCGTCTTTGGCTACATGGGGAAAGCCCGCGCCGATCGTACGGCTCGTTTGCCCTACCTTGGCAACCAGCTTCTCCCACGCATCGTCAATCCACATTTCATTCGTCGTCTCCGGCATGTGCTCTCTTCTCCTTGTTTATGTATTTCTTATGTTTTTCCGGCGATTCTTAAAAGGGTGGTGAAAAAGTGGCATTGTACAGTCATGACACGATAGAAATGGTAAAATAAATGGAACTGATCGATGAGAAATGAGGCCAAAACTTATGCTAGTTTCCAAACGCCAAGGCACCCAACCTCGACTATTTCAAATGGTCGAGATGGAGGCGCTTGTTCCCCA
>NZ_JANYUY010000059.1 GCF_025060755.1 Paenibacillus doosanensis | reverse complement strand
CCGAGCGCGATTTTTTTAAACATGAAGAGCCGCGCTTAGCTTAGTGTTGTCATTTTTAGGTACTACGCTAAAAAATTTTCAGGGTAGTGACGTGATGCTCTGAAGCTTATTCCGTCCGCATCCAGCCTAAGCTGGATCGGCGTCTAACCATTCCGCTGGGATCGTTCTATGGGTAGACTTTCCTTTCGGGGGAGCCCCCGGATTTCCACAGGATATGGCTGCGCATCATTTCCTAAACAAAAATAAAACAAGCCGATGCCCGTTTGAAGGCATCAGCTTGCTGTCCATAATATATGATTTCCGGCTTATGTTCTACTTATAAGAAGAGGAAGTTAGCGGAACGAGGAACCCGCCGTCGTCCTTCGTCGTAATTTCGATATAAAGCGTTTTGACCCCGGAAATATCCGCTTCAATCGTTTTCAGCCCCTCGTCGATCGAGACCGTTTCCTTCTTCAAGAGCGCGAACGAGTCGCTGTCCTTGATTTCGATGCTCGTAATGTCTTTACCGAGCGCCGCCACCTGCAAATACAGCTTCGTGTACTTTTTATCAGGAGTCAATATGAAGCTTCCGCCGTGATCTTTCCTTGTCAAAACTTCTTTATAATCTTTGCCTTTATAGGTCGTATCGTTCTTATCTTTGGAATAGTAAGTACTATCGAAATCCTCCGATGCGACGGCAACGCCGTCCGCCTTCACCCCAAGCAGCACCGTGCTTGTTTCCGCATCGTAATCGACGCCTACCCCGAGCGTGCTTGCAATCGCGCGCACCGGCAAATACGTATTGCCTTCGTATGTAATCGGCTCCACGACCCGGCCCTGCTCATCGAGCAGCTGTATCGGCTTTCCGTCCACTTTCACCTTCAAATCGTGATTCAAATAAGCTTTAATTTCTTCAAGATTCGCCGCTGCGAAAGCCGCTGCGCCCGCGTTAAGCATCAGAGAAGCGCCCAAAATCATTGCCACCGCTTTTTTATTCATTACGTTGTATCCACCTTTTTTTTGCATTTTAGTGTAATTATACTTGCATACGACATCAATCCAAGGGACCAGAGACATATTTTGACCTATCGGATCACCCGGTCTATGGGCTGATTCTACTACACGTGAGCAAGAATATTGACCAATTGTCCGAACGGATCGCGGACGTAGAATCGTCTTACGCCCCAAGGCTCGTCGGCAGGACCGTATTCGGCGGGGAACCCCGCTTCCCGCATCCGTTCCAGCGCAGCGTCGACATCGTCGACTTCAATCGATATATCCGGAACCGGCGTGCCCGAGCCTCCCTCCGAGGCGAAGCTGATTTGAATGCCCATCTCTGCGGAAGAACCGTAGGTGGCGATCCAGCCGTGATCCATTAATACATCCAGCCCCAGCACATCCTGGTAAAAAATTTTGGCGGCGGCGACGTCGCGCGCGTTTACATTGGTAACGATTCGTTTTACTTTCATAAGTCGGCCTCCTTCTTTTTCATCGGCGATGGCGAATGATTACGGCAGTCCGCTTGCGATGGTGCAGATTCGATATGCGCTATACCTATTCGATGCGGCCGGTCCATTATCCTTTTTTTGGATAAAAACGGCGATGTAGGCCCTTTGTCCTGTTTTAATTGAAAAAAGAAAGCTGTCCCGTTAAGGACAGCAATGGACCACTCCTTTACAAATAGCGATACGCCTAGCTTACTAATGTGTATGACGAACGGGAATGTCCCTATAACCGGTCCGGTCCGCTTTACCGCTTGCGTCTCGGCCAGCAGGCGTCCATGCCGCAGGCTATCGCGATGCCGAGCAAATACCGGAGCAAATCGGCCGGCAAAAATCCTTTGCCCAACACGAGAGCGCCCAATACGGTATCTCTCAGCCGATTGATCCAAGCCGCTTGGTACAGCTGGCTGAATTCCACCGCATAGCTGAATACGATGCTTAGGACGGCCGCCAGGATGAAGCCTCTTCTGACGAAGACAAACCGGAAGCCGAAGTAAACCATGGCTGCCCACAGCATATCTCCGGCATGCTCGGCAATCAGCTCGGGAATTCGGTCCGCGAACCTTCGAGAACTTAGCCCTAGAATGATCGTTATTACGACTGCAACAAAGTATTGGATTCGGATGCGCAAATGAATCGGTCCCTCCCATGGCAAGCTCCGAATTGGCAGACGGGGACGGTACGCGCCGCTTGCCGATTTGTATCGCGCTTTTCGAATGGAGCGTATTTCCGCCGGTATGCATGATTTGGCAATTTATCATCCATACTAACCGGGTCATTTCCATTCTAAGTCAGGAGGTACGCACATGCCAAGCAGCAGAGGACATCAAGGAGCCACAGGGATCGGGCAAGCCGAGGAGCAGTTGAACCGTCAAGCGCAGGCCGCAGCGGAGATTCAAGGTCAGAGCGAGACGGATCAGCATGTGCTGGAGCAGGCCAACCGCCAACAAACCGAGCTGGACGAAATCATCCCCTCGGATCAAGATTAGCCGCATGAGAGGGCGGGCTGCCGATATGACATCGGCAGCCCGTTTTCAACCCTTTTAATTGGATAATATTACCATATTCAGTTTCACATTCCCCTCACATCGTCTTCCTTCGTCATGCCTCATCGTCTACATACGCTTATTCGCTTTCAGAGGCACGGTATCGCACGTTTCCTGATAGAACGTCAGCAGCCGGTCCCTCAATTGCGCCAATACGCCCGCCAGCTCCGGATCGCCGATCCGGTTGTTCGTTTCCCCGGGGTCGAGCGTCAAATCGTACAGCTCATCCTGCTCGTAAAACCGCCGCACATACTTGTATTCCTTCGTCCGGCACATTACCGCCTTCGTATGCTCGGGCCCTTCCTGCAGCTGCCACTGAATGCGGGGCCAATACAGCCCCGAGGCGCTGCCGACCGAGGTGCTCTCGCGTTCCATGCATTGCTCCTCGCCGTGCAATCTCCCCCCTTCGCAGAAGACGGCGTCCCGGTGCTCGTCCGTCTCGCCGACTATGACCGGCAGCAGCGATCGCCCGAAATGACTATGGCCGGGCTTTATATCGAGCAGCGCTTCCACCGTCGCCGGGAAGTCGATCAGTTCCACCATCGCGTCGCTGACCCGAGGCAGGACCGGTACATCCTTCGGCGGCTTGACGATGAACGGCACCCGCGACAAGCAGTCCTCGAACGTATTTTGCGTTTTTTCCACCAGGCCGTAATCTCCGGTAAAATCGCCGTGATCGGAGAAAAAGAACACCGCCGTATCGTCATACATTCCCGCATCGCGAAGCGCGTCCATCACCATGCCGAACTGCCGGTCGACCCGGGCGCACATGCCGTAATAGGTGGCGCGCAGCTCATCCCAGCGCTCCTCGGTCCATCCTTGCAGCTTCTGCTTTTCCCAGATGCCCCGCAGCAGGCTCGGCTTGCCGTCCCAATCGGCCGGGGCCGGAATTCGCGGAGGCAGCTTGGCACGGTCGATCATGCTGAAGTACGGCTCCTCGACACCGTACGGTGGATGCGGATACAACAGCGGCAAGTAAATGCACAGCGGCCGGTCGTCCGGCGCGTTGCGAATCAGCTCAATCGCTCCGAGCACATTCGCCCAATCCCCGTCATAATAGTTCTCCTCGTCCTCGGCCTTCTCCAGCCGTCCCGCATAAAAGGAGAAGTAATTGTCCCCCTCCGGCGCTCCGCGCCATACGTCATGGGCATGCAGGTTCGTCTCTCTGCGCGGCTGAACGGGCGGCTTGTATTTCACGTCGCAGTAGTCGTCGTATCCGTTCTCGGCGGGGACCAGATCGTTTTTGCCGCCCCACCATACGTAATACCCGGCATTCTTGAGCGTCCGAAGCAGCACCGGTTCGTCGGGCTGCATCATGTGGTACATCGTGCGGTGTCCTCTGACATGCGGGTACCAGCCGCTCATAAACGAGCATCGGCTCGGCGTGCACACCGTATTTTGGCAAAAGGCGTTGCGGAACGACACCCCGTCGGTCTGCGCCATCCGGTCCAGATGAGGCGTCACGGCCGCCGGGTTGCCCATATGCCCCATCACGTCGCTGCGCCATTGATCCGGATTGAATATAATCAGATGCGGTTGTTTTGCCATTGCTTTCTCCTCCTTATCCTAATGCGATATAACTGGCCTGGACTCCTATGCCGCTGCGCTCCTGAAGCTTCAGCCTTTGACCGAGCCCGAGATGCCTTCGATAAAAAACCGCTGGAACACGATAAACACGACGATGACCGGGATCAGCGAAATCGAAGCGCCGGCCGCCATGCCCGACCAATCGACGGTATGCTCGCCGACGAAGGAATACATGCCGACCGCAAGCGTACGCAAATCCGGCTTGTTGATGCTGAAGATCAGCGGCACGAAGAACGAATTCCACGTCCAGATGAACTGCATAATCGCCGTAGTGGCGATAATCGGCTTCGCGAGCGGCAGCATGACCCGAACGAAGGTGCGGATAAATCCGCAGCCGTCCATTTCCGCCGCCTCCTCCAGCTCCTTGGGCAGGTTATGGAAATACGTCATATAAAGCAGAATGAACAGCACATGCGCCCCCGACGATTCGGCCAATATGATGCCGGGCAGCGTATTGAGCAGCCCCAGACTCTTGATGATCTGATAAATCGGGATGATGGTATATCCTTTGGGGATAAACATCGTGGCGGTAATCGCCAGAACGAACAGCTTACGTCCGGGAAAAGCGACCCGCCCGAGCGCATAGCCGGTCAGCGCGCACATGACGATTACGATGACGACCGTCGTGCAGGTAATAATGACCGAGTTGGCAAAATAGGTGGAGAAATGGCCGACTTTCCAAGCTCTTGCATAATTGTCCCATTGCGCCGCCTCCGGAAGCAGCTTGAAGCCCGCGTTAATATACTCCGTGTTCGTTTTGAGCGACGAGAACAGCATCCAGATGAACGGGTAAATCCATACGGCCCCAAGCACGAGCAGCAGCAGGTGAAGAAGGCCGGTTAACGAACGGCGTCCGCTCATACGGGCGTCCCTCCTTTCGCATGCTTGGTGCTGCGGGCGTCCTGCCCGTCCTTCGACAGCTTGGCAAGCCATCCGAGCGCCAGCGTAATGATGAAGATGGCCAAGCCGAAGACGATCCCGGCTGCGGAAGCGTAGCCGATTTGCGGAAATCCGCTCGTGCTGAAGGCATAGTTGTAGATGAACAAATCGACCGTTTCCGTGGCAAAGAACGGTCCGCCGTTCGTCAGCGTTTTGACCAGGTCGAACACATGCATGCTGTTGACGACGGTCAGAAGCAGAATGACGGTCGCTACCGGCATCAGCAGCGGGATCGTAATGCTGCGCAGCGTCTGCCAGTAATCGGCCCCGTCCACCTTGGCCGCTTCATAGACGTCGCCCGGAAGCGACTGCAAGCCGGCAAGCCAGTACACCATCATCATCCCGAAAAACTTCCAGGAGCCTACCAGAATCAGCACCGCCATCGCCGTATGCGACTGGCCTAACCACGGAACAGGCTCGGACAATATGCCGAGCGCAATCAGCAGCTCGTTGATCAACGCCTTGTCGTTGCCGAAGATGAATTTCATAATAATGCCGACGATCGACGTCGTCGTCACGACGGGCAGGAAGTAGATCGTCCGGTAAAACACTTTGCCCTTGAAAAACGCCTGATTCAAAATCAGCGCCATGATCAGCGTCGTCGGCATTAAGATCACGGTTTTGGCTCCCATATAGATCAGGCTGTTGCCGAAGGCGTTCCAAAATTGATCGTCGTGCAGCAGCTTGGTCAGATTATCCCAGCCGACGAAATTGGAGAGCGGGCCGAACCCGCTCCAGTCGTAGAAAGCGTACACGTAGCTCATAATGATCGGATAAATCGTAAAAATCATGAAAAACAGCAGCTGCGGCAAAATAAACAAGTATGCCCATTTATAGCGGGCCCGCTCTCTTCTGACCGCTGCGGAGCGGGCGGCTTGCCTAGCCAGTACGGTCGTTTGTGCGCTCAACGCGTCCAACTCCTTTGCGCATTAGATGGTAGAAGCCCGTCATTTCCCCAGCTCTTCGTACTTGCTTTTGGTATACGGCTCAAAAGGCGTCCAGTTCGGGAATTTATAATCGTTTAAGCCGATTTTGGCGCCGCCGCCGGCCACTTTGTTGATCGAATCTTGAAGCGCCTTGTTATAGTCGGAGCTGAGCTTGCCCAACGTCCCTTCCAAATCTTTAATTTGACCGGCCATATAGCCTTCAAGAATTTTCCCGAGATTTTCCTTCGGCTTCTTGCCATTCAGCTCGGTGTTGACCTTGATCGCAGCCAAATTGCGGATATATTGATGAGGCGACAATATAAACATCTGGTCCTGAATTTTTTGCGCCTGCTGGAACTGCGGATTCGTCATCTTCGTATTCTGATTTTGCGCGATGATCGGCGAGCCTTCGACGCCCATCTCCAGCTCCAGCGGATAAATGCGGTCCATATAAAACTGCAGGAACAGCTTCACCTCGTCGTAATGCTTCGTATTTTTGCTGACATGCACCGAGGCCTTCGTCTCGCCCTGGAACGCGTAGTACTGCGGCTTGCCGTCTTTGGTCGGCAGCGGGGCTACGCCGAAGTTGTTGAAATTATTGTTCTGCTGCAGCTCGGACGTCAGGAACGTGCCGTCGATGACGAACGCCGCCTTGCCCCCGGCAAACAAGGCGGACGCCTCGCGGTAATCGATGACGAGGCTGTTCGGATGCAGCAGCTTGTCGTCCTGCAATTGCTTGATGAACTTCATCGTCTGCACGATGCCGGCCGAGTTGTGCTCGTACTCCCCTTTCTTGTAATTAAAGCCGGCATAGGCGCCGTCGTTGGGCAATACGTCGGGATTGATCGCCGATGCCATCTGCCCGATAAAGCCGCCCATCAGCCAATCGGTTTTGACGCCGAGAATGAGCGGGTACACATCGCTGTTTTTCTCTCTAATCTTCTTCCCGACGGCAATCAGCTCGTCCCAAGACTTCGGCACATCCTTCTCCGACAGCCCGGCGTTTTTCAGCACATCGAGATTGTAGTACATGACATGAGCGAACCTCCGGGGCGTGAAGTGAGGCATCGCGTACACCTTGCCGTTCATCGTCGTGAAGCCTTCCGTCCAGGTGCCTTCGTAAAATTCGTCCTTCTTCTTCTGCGGGAACAAATCGTCCAGATCGTGGATGAGATCGAGCTGATACAGCTGATCCGTCGGCACCGCGTTCTGATTGGCGAAAATATCCGGCAGATCGTTGCTCGCTACCGCCGCCTGCAGCTGCGCCGCATACTGTGCGGAAGCGATCGACGGCATCTCTACTTTAATGTACGGATACTTTTCCTGGAACTCTTGAATCGCTTTCTCGAACACCGGCTGCGATTCCGGCCAGCGGTGCCAGAACGTAATCGTCACCGGCTTTTTGTCTCCGTTCGCGCCGCCGCTCCCGCTCTCCCCCTGCGAGCTGCCGCTCGAATCGCTGCAGCCGGATAAGACGGCGCTCATGGCCAGCATCGACAGCAGACCGATCGAAAACGCTTTCTTCATTGTAGACTCCCCCTTGTTAAGCGATTGAATGTGTTACAAATCAAGTATAGTGAAAGCCTCGCGGGGAACATAGCCGAATAAATTAACGTCACGTATGAACTTTTTAACGATCCGGGCGAATATGCCGTTTGCGGTATTCCGACGGGCTGAGGCCGTAAGCCTGCTTGAACAGCTGGCTGAAGTAACGATAGTCCGCATAGCCCGCCTCCTCGGCGATTTCTCCCACCTTCTTATCGCTTTCGACGAGCTGCCGCTCGGCCTGTTTCATTTTATGCCGGACGACATAACGGACGAAGTTCTCGCCCGTATGCTGCTTGAAGATGCGGCTTAAGGTCACGGAATGAACCGACAGCGCTGCCGCCACCGACTCCAGATTGATATCGGCGCCCTTATGCCGGTGAACAAGCTGCATCGCTTTGTCCACAAGGTCGGTCGGCTGCTGATTCGAATCGAGCTCCGCCAACGCTTTGACGCCTCCGACGACGAATCGCTCCACGCTGCGCTTCAACTCCCGCCAGCTCGGATGGCGGACGACCCAAGAAAACCAGTAATCGAGCTTGTCCTCCTCGACGATCGTAATATTATGCCCCGCCGTCATCGCCTCGTCGAGCATAGCCATCAAATATGCGCATTCCTTGCGCAGCTGCTTCAGCTCCAGCTGCTCCGCGTGGCGCAAAAACGCATCCACCCTCTGCTCCAGCTCCGAAACGTCCATCTCCTTCACCGCCTGGACGATCGACTGCCGCATAGCCGACGATTGCTTCAGCCGGGCTTCGCCGCCCCGCTGCCTCGAAGCACCGTCCGGCGCGAAAAATTGCTTCGCCTCCCAGCGTTCCGCCTCGCGGATAAACGCCGGTATGAACTCATCCCCCCGGGCAAAGCAGCCGTGCTCCTTCCAATCGGCGCGCACGACCGCTCCATCCACATGAAGCTTGTATTTGAAGGAGAAGATCACCGCTTCCCGCTCCGCCTCAAGCGCCATACCGGCCGGATCGGCCGCAAGGCGGATTCGTTTCGGCACCGTCTCGTCATACCAGCTGAACGGCATTAGCAGCTCCGCCGGCTCCAGATGCATCTCCCGCTCCCTGAGCTGGGCAGCATAACGGCGCAAGTCGGCCGCCAGCCTGCCGCTTTCCTCCCGTTCTGCGTCCGAGACCAGCTTCAGCAGCTCCTTCCGGTTCGCCGGCTTGAGCAAATATCCCATCGCCCCGAGCTGAATCGCTCTGCGGGCGTATTCGAACTCGCTGTAGCCGGTCAGCAGAAACACGCGGACGGCAGGCAGCTCCTCTTTCAGCTGCTGAAGCAGCTCCAAACCGGTCAGCCCCGGCATCATAATGTCCGTAATCACGATATCGGGCCGGATTCTGCGCACGTTCTCCAGCGCCGCCTCGCCGAATCCGGCGTCAAACACCTCGATAGGCTTGTTCAAACGGTTTAATTTAACAATAACCCCCGACCTGACAGCGATTTCATCATCGATGACACAAATTTTCAAACTTCTCAGCCTCCTGCTAGGAAATCGGTTGCATCGCAGCGAAATAAAGGTTTACGGTTCTATTTTAAGTTAACCATACTTACGCGCCGGATGGCGAGCTTAAACTTTTACAACCTACAAGGGTGGTGCGGCAATGCTACAACGCTTCAAGACAATGGTCCGCAAATTTCGCGCTTTATCGCTCAGAGGCAAGCTTTTCGTGCTGTTAATCCTCTTATCTCTCGTCCCTACGCTGACGGTCAGCTTCATCTCCCAGTATCTCATCGTACGCTCCAGCACCAATTATACGGCCGCTATCTCGTCCCAGCTGATCGAGTATATGGCTAACGAAATTAACAATTATTTCATCGGAATGAACGAAACGCTGAACACGGTCGTCATTAATTCCGAGTTTCAGAAATTTCTGTCGGTGCCCAAAGACAGCGTTCCCGACCAGTCCGGCTATTCGATCAGCTTCCGTCCCCTGCTGCAGCTCCTCATTCAATCAAAAAAAGAAATTCTCAGCGTGCTGTACTTGGATTCCTTGGGCAAAGTCTACTCCGAATCGCAAAAGGTTCATATTCAATACGAATATCCGTTTCAGAAAGATCCGGTGTTCAGCCAAGTTTTCGGCATGACCAAGGAGGGGCTGCTTGCGCCTCACCCGATGAACTACGCCGTTACCCCGTCGGCCGGACAGCAGGTCGTCACTTTCGTCAAACCGGTCATCGATCTTCAGCAAAAGTCCGTCGGCTCCTGGCTGCTCATTGAGATCGACGCCGCCTGGCTGCAGAAGATGATGGATCATACGAAGCTCGGACAGGACGGACGGATGGTCATGTACAATAGAGAAACCGGCGAGCTCGTCAACTTCGGAGAGGCGGGCACTCTGCCGGAGGGGCTTTCCGGACAGCTGAAGGACCATTCGCGTTCGCCCGAGCCGTTCCTAGCGACGCTCGAAGGGAACCGCTATCAAGTAATGTCCCATCCGATACCGCTCGGAGGCTGGACGCTGGTTGGAATTTCGCAGCTGGACGAGGTTAGCAAAGGGATCGAGCAAGCCCAGACGATCACTTACATCGTCGCAGCCATCAGCCTGATGCTGGCGCTGCTGATCGCCTTTCCCGTGATGGGAGCCGTGCTGAAGCCGCTGTACCGCTTAAAATCGGGAATGCAAATGCTGGGTCGCGGCACTTCCGTGCCGATTGAGCATTCCGCGCAGGATGAAATCGGCTTTCTCATTAACACCTACAATCGGATGCTGGACGATCTGGAGATATTGAGGAAGGAAGTGCTTCGCTCGAAGCTGAGCGAGAAGGAGAAGGAGCTGCTGCAGCTCCAGGCGCAGATCAACCCGCATTTTTTGTTCAACACGCTGGAGACGATCGAATCGTATTCGCTCCATAATGACGGAGAAGCGGTCAGCGACATGCTGCAATGCGTTTCGCGGATGATGCGCTACAATGTGCGCAAAGACCGGGGGCTTGCCCGTCTTGAAGAGGAGCTTGAGTACACCAGCGATTTCTTGCACATCCATTCGTACCGCTACGGAAGGCGGGTCCAGGCTGATTTCGCCATCGCTCCCGAGCTGCTCGACGCCCCGGTGATGAAGCTGAGCATTCAGCCGTTTGTGGAAAATTCGCTGAAGTACGGCTGGAGTCCGCTTGCCGACGATGACGATTTCCGCCTCCGCATCTCGGTGCAGCCGGATGGGGATCACTGGGTGTTTACCGTAGCCGATAACGGCAGCGGCATGCCGGAGGACGTGCTGCAGCGGATGGAGAACCTCGCCGCCGCAGGGGGCGAACCCTCCGATCCCTACTTCTCCCGGCATACCGGCATCTTGAGCGTATACCGCCGGTACGAGCTCGCTTACGGCGAGCGCTTCTCGATGCGAATCGGGCGCAACCGGCCGGAAGGGCGGGGAACGCTGGTACAGGTGCGGCTGCCCCGCTCCGGAGACAACCCAGTGATGCCTTAAAGGGTGGTGAAACCGGTGAAAACGTCAGCGAAGCAAGCGGGAGCAATCTGGAGAAGCCGTTAGCGTTCGCCTTTGTTCTCGGATTTCACCCGTTTCACGGGCTTACCTATTCAAGAAATCCGGGAACAAGAGCGATCGGAAGATGCTTTCGCATGCGCAGTCGGCGTTTTTCATCATCTCACTAAAAAGTCCGGTGAAAACGCAAACGAAGCAAGCGGGTCGAGGGTTTGAGCGTCTGCGTCTCGTCCCCCGCTCTTCGCTTACCCCATCTCTTCGCGCGTAATAAACGCCGTCGGCGACATCGACGTAAACTTTTTGAACATTTTGAAAAAATAGGACGTATCGTAGTACCCCAAATATTGCGAAATTTCCGTTACGCTCATGCCCGAATTGGCCAGCAAATTGCGCGCCTCCATCATTCTCAGCTGATGCATATATTGAATCGGGGATTGTCCGTTCACTTCCTTGAACAGGGAAATCGTGTAGTTCGGCGAACGATGGATCAGCTCCGCCAGCTGCTCGATGTGGAGCGGCGTGCGGTAATTTTCGAGAATGTATTGCTGGATCGTTTTGGCCAGCTTCAGCTTGATCGGCGAAATGTCGAGCACCTCGGCCTCTCTTCCCGCCAAAGCCAGCAGCTCCTGCAGAGTGCCCAGGCGGATCAGCTCGGAGAAAGGCTTTTTTTCCATGTCTTCCCGGTACAATAGCATGAAACGCTGCTTGACGTATTCGAAATTGCGGATTTTCAAATGGAGAATTTGACCGTTCGTCAAATACGGAATTTCACTCTCTTCCAGCACATTGTGATAAAAATAATGAAACAGCACCGTATATTTCTGATGCGGTTCTTCGCTTGCATTTTCCGCCACCCGGCTCGTTCCCTTCGGAATGAGCAGCAATTCCCCCGCCTGCACGATCCGGGATTCTCCGTTCAGCGTATATAACACTTTTCCGTGAGTAATCAAAACCAAAATGTGGAACTTGACCGCCTCCAATTGGTTGCGCCAGTTCGGTATCATATTATCGAAAAATGCGGAATGAATGGTCAGCATAGCGCGAAGGCTCCCTCCTATGTTGCGTAATATTATACAGACGATTATCTCATAACTGCTGTAATTCGCCTACATCTTTTCAAATTGAACGATAGTTTTATACATCTGATCTGTATATTATACATAGACGTTGCTGGAGCAACTATCTATAATTTACCTTGTCAGACCAATTTGAAAGCGATTGCAAAAAAGTGCAAATTAAGAGGAGGTCTATGTATGAAGCCTTACTTGCGCATCATCACTTCATTGCTTGCCGTCGTCAGCTTAATTCCGTTGAACGCCTGCTCCCCCGCCGCTTCCCCTCCGGGCGATAGCGCCCAAAGCAAATCGTCCGCGGATACTCAAGGCGGCGATGGCGCTCCCGTCGTCCTGCGCGTGATGGACTGGAGCGACAGCGTCAAGCCGCTGCGGGACGAGTTCCACAAACAGTTTATGGAAAAATATCCGAACATCAAGATCGAATATACCCAGCTGACGGTCGATCAATTCAAAAATACGGTGCTCACCGCCGTGAAAACGAACGACGCTCCCGACTTATTCCCCGTCCCGACCGGGATGAAGCTATCCACTCTAGTCAAAGATCAATGGTACCAGCCGCTTGATCCGTACATCGACGACTCCTTCAAAAACATGTTTATCGACGGCACCTTTCAGAACGGAACCACCATGGTCGACGGCAAAATCTATTCGATTCCCGAGGCGCTTTCGCTCCCGAGCACGCTTGTTTTTTACAATAAAAAACTGTTCAAGGAAGCGGGCCTCGACCCGGAGAAACCGCCGGCAACCTACGCCGAATTCCGCGAATACGCACAGAAGATTACGGCGGCGGGCAAAGGTAAATATTACGGTATTATCGAAGGCGGCAAGCAGAGCAACCGCTGGCTGTCGACGCTTAGAGAATGGTCGTCTCTCGGCGGCAGCGGACTGAACGGCAACGCCCCGGTCAGCTTGGCCACCAAGCAAGCGACATACGACTCCCAACCCGTGCTCGATTTATTTAACCTGTTCAAGGGACTGGCCAAGGACGGAAGCTTCCATCCCAAGACGATGAGCATCTCCGCTCCCGAAGCGCGCGCCCTATTCGCCCAAGATCAGGCGGGCTTCATCATTCAAGGCGCCTGGAACGTAGGCGTATGGAATAAGGACAATCCGAAGCTCGAGTACGGCGTCATGGCTCCTCCGCTGCCCGAATCCGGACGCAAAGGCTCGCTGCCGCTGACGAATAACGGGGCGTGGATCGGACTGTCGGCCCAATCCAAGCATCCGAAGGAAGCGATCCTGTATTTGAAGGAATTTTACGGAGGCGACTTCTTCCAGCCGAAACGGGTCGAATCCGGCGATTCCTTCTCCGTCGTGAAGGGCATCAACGAGAAGTACGCCAAAGCGGCCCAGCTCAAGGCCTATTACGACATCGTGCAATCGTATGGCCGGACCATCCCCGATCCGAGCGTCCGCAATCCGGAGACCGCCTCGGTGTTCGCGGAATTTAAGGATGTTCACCCGGATGCGGGAGAAATTTTATCGGCCGTCGTCTCGGGGGCGATCAAGGACGAGAAGGATGCGCTCGCGCAATACTCCAAGCAGCTCGGGACAGCATGGAACAGCGCGATCGAGGCGGCCAAAGGCAAGGGCGCCAAAGTATCCGCCTCGGATTTCGAATTTCCTAATTGGGACCCGATGAAAAACTATACCTCGGAGGATTACAAGGCGTTAAAGTAACGGCGCCAAGTCAGGAGGGCTGATATGGAGAAAGTCGTTTCAACGCCGCAGCATACGGGGACCGATCCCCGCGCCCGCAGCAGCCGGCAGCGCGTTATTCAGAGATGGTGCTGGCTGTTTATCGCGCCGAATTTGCTTTTTTACGCGATGTTTCAAGGATGGCCGATCGTCATCAATTGGTATTACGCTCTGCATGACTGGTCGGGGATCAGCTCCGATATTCAATATGTCGGCCTGCAAAATTTCAAGGATATTATTCATGATCTTTACTTTTGGAAAGCCTACGCCAACAGCTTCAAATTTATGCTGGGCTCCGTTCCGCTCCTTCTCGTGCTGGCTTTGTTGATCGCTCTTGTGCTGAACAATCCGAAGCTGCGGGGCGCGGCGGTATACCGGACGCTCTATTTCATTCCCGTGGTGACCACCGCATCGATCGTCGGCATCATTATGGTCTACATTTGGAGCTCCGACGGAGCCGTCAACTTTATGCTGACCTCCCTCGGCATTCTCGACGCTCCGGTCAACTGGCTGGGCGACGCGAATTGGGCTATGTTCACGGTCATTATGATTTATGTATGGAAAAATCTCGGCATGAACATGATTTACTGGCTGGCCGGGCTGCAGACGGTCCCGCGGGAGCTGTACGAAGCGGCCCGAGTCGACGGCGCTACCCATTTCCGCACCTTCGTGCACATTACGCTGCCGCAGATTATGCCGATCGGTCTGGTCATCCTGCTGCTCAATATCGCCGGCTCGCTTAAAGTGTTCGATCTGATCAAAACGATGACGGAAGGCGGCCCCTTCTACGCTACGGACGTCGTCTCCACGTATATTTACCGTTACGCCTTTTCCAGTGAAATGGGACTGCCCCGAATGGGATATGCGTCGGCCGCCGGCATCTTCTTCGCTTTCACGATCGTACTGATCGCCGTTATTCAAGCCTGGATCAACGGCAGAATGAAATCTTCCGGCAGAGGAGGCGCGTAACGATGCATCAGCTCACGACGTTCCGCAGTACAGTCAAGTCGCTTCCGGGTCTGCTCACTCATATTTTGCTCGCTGCGGTTGCTTTTGTATGGATTTATCCGTTTCTATGGATGATCTCGGCTTCGTTCAAAAGCCAGGACGAGTTTTTTGCCAAAGGACTCAGCCTGATTCCCGACTCCTTGAACGGAGCGAACTTCGCTCGGGCTTGGGACGCGGGGCATTTCGACCGCTATTTTATGAACTCCGTTATCGTTACAATTGCGGTTATCGTTATCGTCCTGTGCATTACTGCTACCTGCGGCTACGCGCTAGGCCGGTACGCCTTCAAGGGAAAGCGGCTGATCATCACGGTATTGGCCGCCAGCATGTTCGTTCCGCTGGAGTTTTCCATTATTCCTGTCTTTGAGCTCATCAAGCATTTGGGACTGATGAACTCGCTTGGCGGCATTATTTTGGCCGAATCGGGTGGCGGCCATCTCGTCTTCGTGCTGTTATTCGCCGGTTTTTTCCGCCAAGTGCCGAAGGAACTGGAAGAGGCGGCGATTATGGACGGCTGCGGCTTCTTTCGCACCTTCGTCCACATCATGCTCCCGCTGTCCAAGCCGATCGTCGGCAGCGCGGTCATTATGCAATTCATCTGGACCTGGAACTCGTTTCTGCTTCCTCTCGTACTGACGCTGAGCAACCCGGATCTGCGAACGCTGGCCGTCGGGCTATATGCTTTGCGGGGCGAAAATATCGTCGATTGGACGGGAATCGCCGCCGGCGGCACGATTGCGCTGGTGCCGATCATCATCGTATTTCTGCTGCTGCAGCGCTACTTTGTCGACGGCATGGCCGGCGCGATTAAAGGATAACGATCTCTCATACAAAGGAGAATGCCTCAATGAAAACGAACAAAACAAGAATTTTGCTGCTCGATCTGGACTCCACACGCCCGGACCATCTGGGATGCTATGGCTACCACCGGAACACCTCCCCGAACATCGATGCCATTGCCAAGGAAGGGGTGCGGTTTACGAATTATTACACCTCCGACGCTCCCTGCTTTCCGTCGCGCACCGCGCTGATGACCGGCCGCTTCGGCATTCACAACGGCGTTGTCGGACACGGCGGAACAGCCGGAGATGTGCGGCATGAAGGCGAGGAGCGTGCGTTCCGGGACCGAATCGGCAAGGAATGCCTGCCTAACGTGTTCCGTCAAGCAGGAATGAAAACCGCCTTGATCAGCCCGTTCGCGGAGCGTCACTCCTCATGGACGTTTTACGCCGGATTTCACGAAATGCATAATACCGGCAAGGGCGGCATGGAATACGCCGAGGAAGTGACGCCGGTCGCCTTGGACTGGATTCGCCGAAACGCCCAAGAAGACAATTGGTTTCTGTACGTCAATTATTGGGACCCTCATACGCCGTACCGCACGCCGGAGGATTTCGCCAATCCGTTCAAAAGCGATCCTCTGCCCTCCTGGATTACCGATGAAGTGCTCGAAGCGCATAAGCAAAAGATCGGGCCGCACAGCGCCAGCGAAATCAATATGTACGACAACCGGGCGCTGCCGCAGTACCCC
The DNA here is from genome assembly GCF_025060755.1 of Paenibacillus doosanensis. GTDB lineage: Bacteria > Bacillota > Bacilli > Paenibacillales > NBRC-103111 > Paenibacillus_S > Paenibacillus_S doosanensis. The sequence goes on along the minus strand of NZ_JANYUY010000059.1, from coordinate 30,463 downwards.
CGCCATCCCGGCGAAATTACGGACCGGAGCGGCTTAAGGCGAATGGTCGACGGATACGACATGGGCATCCGTTACATGGATGAGCATATCGGCCGGCTGTTCAGCGAGCTTGAAGCTCAAGGGGTCATGGACGACCTGATCGTCATTATTACCGCCGATCACGGTGAAAACATGGGCGAGCTGGGCATCTACGGCGAGCATGCGACCGCGGATCAAGGCACATGCCGCATCCCGATGATCATCCGCTGGCCCGGGCTCATGTCGAACCATGTCGACGAAGGGTTTCATTATCATCTGGACCTGGCTCCGACGATGGCCGAATTGCTCGGCTCTCCGTCGTCACCGAGCTGGGACGGACAGAGCTATGCCGCCGCTCTGCGGTCGGGCGAAGCGTGCGGCAGAGATTATCTCGTCGTCTCGCAATGCGCTCATGTCTGCCAGCGCAGCGTCCGCTTCGGTGACTGGCTCTACGTCAGAACGTATCATGACGGCTTCCATTTATTCGATAAGGAAATGCTGTTCCGGCTTAGCGCGGACCCTTACGAGCAGCATAATCTTGCCGCCGAACGCCGCGACGTTTGCCGCGAAGCGGTCTATCTGTTAAATGATTGGCATGACGCGATGATGCAATCGATGCCGTTCGACGTCGATCCGCTGTGGACGGTCATCAAGGAAGGCGGTCCCTACCATGCCAAAGGCTTCTTAAAGGACTACGTGAAGCGGCTGGAAGCAACCGGGCGCGCCTACGGGATCGAGGAGCTGAAGCGGCGGCATCCGCGGGAATTCGCTTGAGCGGCGGCATAGCGCAGTGAGCGGCGCTCATAGTGCAGGAAACAAGAAACGGCTTTCCGGGAATGTACCGGAAAGCCGTTCGTATTGCGGCGGCACGCGGCCGCTCTATGCCTCCGCCGCCCCGAATCCGAAAATAACTTGCCCTCGAAATCCATCCGTTGTAACGTAAAAAACTCCCCTCGGCCAAAGAACAAGCCAAGGAGAGTCAGTCGCTTTCCATCAAGCGGTTTATCGCGCCGCGAATGTAACCGGGTACTGCTTCACGCCGAAGACGAACGGGCTTTGGATAGGAACAAGCGGCGTCCCCGCTGCGAACCGTATGTCCGCCATCCGCTCCAGCATCGCACGGATCGCAATCTGCCCTTCCAGCCGCGCCAGCGGCGCGCCCAGACAGAAATGAATACCGAAGCCGAAGGAAAGATGGGCGTTGGGCTTTCGGTCGATCAGGAACGTGTCGGGATCGGGGAATTTCGACTCGTCGCGGTTGGCCGACGCTACCCAGGACACCACTTGATCCCCCGCTTTGATTGGCTGGCCGCCAATCGTGCAATCCGCAGCGGCGACGCGGCCGATCGCTTGAATCGGCGGATAATAGCGCAGTACTTCTTCGATAAATCCGGGTATTAGCTCGGGATGCTCCCGCAGCTGCTCTTGCGCCTTAGGTGCTTCCGTCAAGTAACGCACGGCATTTGTGATCAGATTGGTCGTCGTCTCGTTGCCCGCCGCGAGCAGCAGGATCGAAAATCCGAGAATCTCGTGATCTTTCAGCTTTTCACCGTCAATTTCGGCGGAAATCAGCAAGGAGATCAAATCTTCCTTAGGCTGTTTCTTGCGTTCCTCGACGATGCTGCCTAAATAAACGTTCAATTCCTCCAAAGCCCGCTGCTTGGTCGCCATTAGCTGCTTAAACGATGCTTCGCTGTTTTCTTCCGAGCCCATGACAAGAATATCGGACCATTCTTTGAACAGCATGCGGTCCTGCGGACGGACGCCCAGCAATTCCGCTATCACGATAACCGGCACCGGCACCGCCAGATCGTGCACGACATCCATGGAGCCCCGGCCGATGACCGTATCCAGACATTCGTTGGCGATCGAAGCGATGTGCGGCTCCAATTCGGAGATGACCCGCGGCGTGAACGCCTTGTTGACCAACGCTCTCATCTGCGAATGCCGCGGAGGGTCCATCGTTAAGAGAGTATCGTTTTCGTTGCCCGCCAGCCTTCGCTTGGACGAAAATTCGGCCGGATTTTTCAATATATGATGCGCGTCTTCGTAACGGAATACGTCCCAGCACGCCCGGCTCTCGTCGTACCGGACCGGGGACTTGCGCCGCAGCTCGTTCAGAACGGGAAACGGATGCAGCCGTTTGTCGGCCGTTCCCAGCTCGTCCATCGGGACAATGTTCGCATATCGCTCCGATTGCACGGTTTCCATATGGACAGGTCTCCTCTCGCGATAGTAAGTTTGCTCCACATTAAGATGCCCCCGAATTAGCAATATCATCCTGCTTATGCCATACATGGCAAGCCGAAAGCCCTCCCGATCAGTGAGAGCTTCCGCCGGTCCTTAATCTTTAATCCTTGATCCTTAGGCGGTCAGCCCGGAATGTTGAGGGCCGTCTCCATATTGTTCAAATCGAGCGCGAGCTGCCCGTCTGTGTCATGAGGCAAATACCAGCCCCGCTCCACCATATAGTTCGCGATCTTCTCATGCGTTGCGACCGCTTCATCGAGCTGTCTCGCCAGCATATCGCGAATTTCCGGCGTCGGGCACTCGGTCACGGCCATCGCATAACTACGAACGGCGTTCTTGGCGCCGATCAGAAAATCGGTCGCAATGACTTGATCCGTCAATGTATGCATGCCGGTCAGATGCTCCAAAATCGTATTCATACGGTCTTCTCCCTCCCCGCAGCCTTCGACAATACGCCGCGCAGCTCCTCCAGCTGCCGGGAAGCGAGCTGGGCCTCCTCCTGCAAAATCGACTTCAGTTGCTCATCCGATACGAGCAGCTGCATCGTTTTGGCTTTGGTCAGGCAAACCGTTTTGAATGCGGCAATCTCATGAACCTCCAGCGTTTCATGCAGTGCGTACGTTGAATTCATCCGAATATTCCTCCTGCCTGCAATTCGTTGTTAGGGCTTCAGAACGACTTTGATGCAGTTGTCCGTCTTCGTATCGAACGCTTCATATCCCCGCTTGGCGTCGCTCAGCGGCAGCACGTGCGTAATAATATCGCCCGGATCGACTTTGCCCGAGGCGATCAGGTCATACATATATGGCATCAAATGAATGACGGGAGCTTGTCCCGAGCGGATGTTCACATTGCGCTGCATAATATCGCCGAGCGGAAATCCGTTGTACCGCCCGCCGTATACGCCGGTGATTTGAATCGTTCCCCCTTTGCGCACCGCCTGCGAAGCGGTGATTAACGCCCCCATCGATCCGCCCTGCAGCTTCAGCCCGCTGGCTAAAAATTCAAGGTCGCTCATCTTGCCGTCCATACCGACCGCATCGATGACGACGTCCGCCCCGCCCTTCGTCAGTTCCTTCAAATGCTGCCCGACATTCGGATATTGTTCGAAATGAATCGTTTCCACTTGATTCGTTTGCTTGGCATGCTGCAGCCGGTAATCGACATAATCGACCGCGATGACGCGCCCCGCTTTCTTCAGCCAGCAAAACTTTTGCGCCAGCAGCCCGATCGGGCCGCAGCCGAGCACAATCACCGTATCGCCTTCTTTCACTCCGGCGTTATCGACGCTCCAGAAGGCGGTCGTCATGGCATCGGCGATCAGACACAGCTTCTCATCCGGCTCTTCGCAGCTCTCGGGAATTTTGAAATGAGTGAAATTGGCGAACGGCACGCGCAAATATTCGGCCTGCCCGCCGGCGTAGCCTCCCGTTGATCCGGAATAGCCGAAATAGGCCCCCATATCGCCGTTTTCGTTGGAATTGTCGCATTGGCTTTCCAGTTGATGTTTGCAGTAAAAGCATTCGCCGCACGCGATCGTGAACGGGATGATGACGCGGTCTCCCTTTTTCAGCTTGCTAACTTCGGGCCCCACTTCCTCCACGATGCCCATCGGTTCATGTCCGATCACGTAATTTTCCTGCAAATTCGGAATCATCCCGTGGATCAGATGCAGGTCCGAGCCGCATATGGCCGTTGTTGTCAGCTTCACGATCATATCGTCCGGCTTTTCGATCTTCGGGTCCGGCACTTCCTTGACCGCGACCTGCTTAATTCCTTGATAAGTGACAGCTTTCATGACAGCTTTCCTCCGCTCGGCTCGTCCGGCGTCCGGTCGAACATCCCTTTACGGGACGTGTCTCCCGGAAATAAATTCATTTGCCCGATCATAACCGTATTTTTGGCAGATAATTGATCTAGCTTGTATTGCTCGCTCAGCTCGTACGGATGGAACCATTTCTTGTCTATCATCAGCTCCATAATTTCCCGGTGCATCGCAAGACTTTGGCTCAGCTGCGTCTTCAGCAGCGTCCTTGCTTCCGGAGTGACCGTTTCCGTCAAAGCGATGGCCGCATTGCGAACGCCCTCCTTCGCCCGCATAAGAAAATCCGCAGCTAAGGTCATATCCGCTAATTCCGGCATATTTAATGCGTTAATCGGATCTAAATGATCGCTATTCATACTGATCACACCTTAGTTTATGATAGGGTCCGGACGACTAGCGGGCATCGCGGCTTGAAACGGGGCTTTCGCATAAAGCGCCTGCAGCTCGGCGATCGCTTGAATGGACTGCTCCACATCCTTTTGCAATAAAGCTTTCAGATCCCGGTCGAATACAAGGCCCTGCATCAGTTTGGACTTGGCCAGGCAAAGCGTTTTGAAATTGAGCGCTTCATGAAGCTCCATCGATTCATGCAGCGCTAACGACGATATTGGCATGTAGCCGTCACCTCCCAAATTGACTTAAACATAGCTAACATTTCCTTTCATTTTGCATGTTATGCGGATGCGGAGAGCTATCATTGCCTTTTAAGCGTTCCATGAATATTTTGGAGAAAAACGGACAAATTACTGTACGCAATCTATCCATCGGAAGGAGTTTATCATGACACTGTACGAACAATTAGGCGGAGAAGACAGCATTTCGAAGGTTGTCGATGAATTTTACAAACGCATTCTTGCGGACGATACGATCAAACATTTTTTTGAGCATACCGATATGGAGAAACAACGCAGACATCAGGCCAAATTTATCAGCTTCGCGCTCGGCGGGCCGAATCAATATTCGGGCAAATCGATGGCCAAAGCCCATGAAGGCATGAATTTGCAGCCTGTGCACTTTGATGCGGTGGCCGGGCATCTGCACGACGCGCTCGCCCATTTCGGCGTTCAGGAAAAAGAAATTTCACAGGTGCTGGAGCATGTGGCGACCTTGAAGGACGATATCCTGTATAAATAAAAGACGCCGGCTGCAAGCGCCGACGTTTTTGGGGCCAAGAACCAAACAAACAGGCTGAACTTGACAGCCTGTTTGTAATAAATTCCCATAATATCCTTTTTCGATAATAATCCATTAAGCATGGGGACTCTTATACTGCACAACGTTACAAGCTTTTAGCTCCTATGTACCTGCTTCCCCAGTACGAACTGTACAGCGAGTCGATATGAACCCCGTACGACGTCGTTGCCGAAATGAACTGGCCGTTGCCCATATAAATGCCGACATGGGACAGGCGTCCGTTAGCGAAAAATACGAGATCGCCCGGTTTCGGAGACGCTACGGCAACGCCCGTGCTATCATACATTTCGTTGGACGTTCGGGGCAGTTCGATTCCGCGGACATTCGAGAAAACAAACTTCACGAAGCCCGAGCAGTCAAAGCCGGCCGGCGAGCTGCCTCCCCATACGTACGGAATGCCCATATAAGCTTGGGCGTACTTCAGCAGCTTATCGTCCTGCTTGGGCTTGTACCAGGCCGGAGCATGATACTTCCCGTCCGCGTCGACAATGGCGATTTGATTATCGTTATCCCATTGCACCTCGCTTCCCAGCGTCTCGGATACGAAGCGCAGAGGAACGTATACGCTGCCTTGCGCCATCCCGATCATCGAGTTCACCTTCACTTGCTTGCCGTTGACGACTACGAAATCGTCGCCGGTTTTCAGCGTCATGTTCTGATCGCCTTTGCTCATCGTTACTTTGACTTCTCTGCCCTCCTGCACCCATTCGACCTTATAGCCGAGGTTTTCCATCAGGGGGCGGAACGGAACCTGCAGCTGAGAGTTCGCGTCCAAAACCGGCTTCGTTTCCGGAAAATCGACCAGCTTGTCATTGACTTGAATCTTCACTGCGTCTTCCGGGGCGGCCTGAGCATGCACGGCCGAAAAAAGCGCGCACGAAATAAACGCGCAGGATACAATTAAAGCTTTGCCAAACAACTTCAACGTTCAATTCCTCCCAAAAGCCTCCGAGGTTAGTTGACGGGTTAGGGAGAGGTTTTCCCCTATTCGCTTGGCGCGAGGCCGCGCAAACATTCACCCCAATAAAGCATCCCCCGTACGGTCACTTATGCTGTGCCGATTCGGCATGTTTACTTCGCGAAGCTATTTACAGTATATTCGTTCTCCTTCCGGCATATCGGTGGGTACGCGCCGCAAATACTGCCATCATTTGCCTAAAAATAAGGATAAAATTCCCGCTGCGATAAGCGGGCCTACGGGAACGCCCTTCAAGAAAGCGACTCCGAGCACGGTGCCCAGCAGAATGCCCGTTACGACCGTCGGCTGATTCGTCATCAGCATCGCGCCGCGCCCGCCCAAATAAGCGACCAGCATGCCGATCGCCACCGCAAGCAGCGATTTCCAGTGGAATACCGATTCGTACAACGTTTGAAACGTAATTTTGCCGCTCGCCAGCGGCGCCATAATCCCTATCGTCAAGACGATAATGCCGGCCGTCAAGCCGTACTTTTCAATCCACGGAAAAGCCTGCTGCACGTTCAACACCCGCAGCAGCAGGAGGAAGACGACGGCCACGGTAATCGAATTGTTGTTGCTCAATATGCCAAGCGCCGCAAAAATTAATAGAATGACAGAAGGCATGTCGATCTGGGGCATAAGAACTCCTTTGTAATCGTAATCAGCAGCATTATCCATTTTACATGAACGATACCTGGAAATTCAATGGAAAATCACTTAAGCCCGAATTGGGCCTGATGCAGCTGAGTGTAAGCGCCTTGGGCGGCGAGCAGCTCTTCGTGCCGTCCCTGCTCCCGAATTCCCTGCTCCGTCATCACGATGATGCGGTCCGCGTTCTGGATCGTCGCCAACCGGTGCGCGATGATCAAGGTCGTGCGTCCTGCGGCCAGCTCGTTCAGCGACTGCTGGATCGCTTTCTCCGTCTCCGAATCCAATGCGGAGGTCGCCTCATCCAAAATGAGAATCGGAGGATTCTTAAGGAACATTCTCGCAATGGAAAGCCGCTGCTTCTGGCCTCCGGACAGCTTCACGCCCCGCTCGCCGATCACCGTCATCAAGCCGTCGGGCTGCGACCGTATAAACTCCTCCAGCCGCGCTCTGCGGGCGGCTTCCCATATTTGCTCTTCCGCAGCGTCCAGCTTGCCGTAGGCGATATTATCGCGAATCGTGCCGGAGAACAGGAATACGTCCTGCTGAACAATGCCGATTTGGCCGCGAAGGGCAGCCAGCTTCATCTTGCGGATATCGATGCCGTCGACCGTAATGCTGCCTGCGTTCACCTCGTAAAAACGCGGCAAAAGGCTGAGCATCGTCGTTTTCCCCGCGCCGGAAGGACCGACCAGAGCCACCGTCTCCCCGGCATGAATAGTCAAACTCATCTGGCTGATGACGTTTCTCCCCTGCTCGTACCCGAAGGTAACGTCGTGAAAACGGATGTCGCCGCGCAGCTTACCCGGATCGACCGCCTCCGGCGCTTCGGCAATATCCGGCTCCGTCTCCAGCAGCTCCAGGTAGCTCTTGAATCCGGCAATGCCCTTCGGATAACTCTCGATAACGGCCCCGATCTTGTTGATCGGTCCGAGCAGCACGTTCGACAGCAGCAGGAATCCGACGAATTCCCCGCTCGTCAGCTCCCCCCGGATGACGAACCACGTGCCGCACACAAGAACGAACAAAATGATCATCCGCGTCAGAAAGTAACTGGCCGACGCGTTCTGCGCCTGAACTTTATAGGAAAAAAACTTCGTTTGCCGGTACTGCTCGTTATTGTGAGCGAACAATTTCGCTTCGTGTTCTTCGTTCGTGAAAGATTGCACAACGCGAATGCCCCCGATGCTATCCTCCACCCGCGCGTTAAACTCTCCGATGTCCCTGAACATGCGCCGGAACGCCTGAATCATTTTGCGGTTAAAATGCATCGCCAGGAAGATCAAGCCCGGAATGACAATGACCGTGAGCAGGGCCAGCTTCCAATTGATCGCCAGCATCAGCGCGAATGCGCCGAGCAGCGTCATGACCGCGATAAATACGTCCTCCGGTCCGTGATGCGCCATCTCCCCGATTTCCATCAAATTGCTGGTCATCCGCGATAACAGCGTTCCCGTCTTGTTGTTGTCGAAGAAGCGGAACGACAGCTTCTGCACATGCTCGAACAGCTTGCGCCGCATATCGGTTTCAATGTTGATGCCCAGCTTATGTCCCCAGTAAGTGACGATATACTGCAGCGCGCTGTTCAGCGCATAGACGGCAAGCAAGCCGAGACACGACCATAAAATCAGCCGCCAGTTGCCGCTCGGCAGCAGCTTGTCGACGAATTGGTTGACGGCCAGCGGAAATCCAAGCTCCAGCAAAGCCGAAAATACGGCGCAGCAAAAATCGATGATAAATAACTTTTTGTAAGGCTTGTAATAAGCGAAAAATTGTTTCAGCATTCGTGCCCGTTCTCCTCTCTCCGGCTTCCGGTTAAACGGAACAAATCCCCCAAAAGCCATCCATGCCGCTACGCGGCACCACAGACAATGGAAATGGGGTACCAAGAGTAATTTCCAGGGTAGTGACGTGATGCTCTGAAGCTTATTCCGTCCGCATCCAGCCTAAGCTGGATCGGCGTCTAACCATTCCTCTGGGTTCGTTCTATGGTTAGACATTCCTTTCGGAGGAGCCCCAGGATATCCACAGGAATTTGCTGCGCATCATTTCCTAAACAACCAAAAAGACCAGAGGGTGATCCGCTCTGATCTTGCGGCTGCGCCTGCGTGCGTCCTTGCAACGGAACGCCTATCGTTTCAACAGCTTCAGCACATCGTCAATCGTCTTCTCGTTGGCAAGAATGCCTCCGTTAATCCAATTGCCATAATCGACCTCGTAGGCGTGGCCCTGCTGAACGGCGGGCAGCCGCTTCCATACTTCGTTATCGAGAATAAGATTCGTTTGTTCGTTGCCGTTCGCATTCTGATTGACATAGAAAATATAATCCGCCTTCAAATCCGGCAGCGTCTCCAGCGACAGCTCGGCCAGCGGCTTGCCGACCGTCTCCACCAAAGCCTGTTCGGGGAACGGGAAGCCGAGATCCTTCGCCAGCACCGCGCCGCTGAAGCGTCCGCTGTCGACGAGGTAGATGCTTTTGCCCTGTATCCATAAGATCACGCTTTTCTTGTCTCCGACAATAGGGCTTATCTGCCGCTTAGCTTCGCGCGCTTTTTGCTCGTAGCCGGCGATGGCCTGTTCGGCTTTATCTTTGCTACCGAGCAGTTCGCCTACGGTGAGCAGCACCTCTTTCCAATCTTTCGTGAGCCCGTTCTGGAACACATAGGTCGGCGCGATTTTCGCATACTGCTCGTAAATCCCGTTCGCCGCCTTGGCGGCCGTATTCAAAATAATAAGGTCCGGCTGATAAGCGAGCACTTCTTCGACCGCCGGCGTCGAGCTTGTTTTCGGCACATCCTTCAGCCATGGCTGCAAGTATTCGAATACGGTGCTGCCGCTCGACCATTGCGCGACGGGCTTTACGCCGAGCGCCGCTATCGGGTCCTCCAAATAGGGAGCGAGCACCCGGTCGATATGCGCAGGCAGCTTCACTTGATGACCCAGCTCGTCGGTGACGGTACGTTCCCCGGCGGGCGCGGCCGAGCCGCTCTGCGCATCTCCCGAAGCTGCATTGGTCTGGCTGGATTCTGCCGTTCCGCCGGCGTTTTGCCCTGTATTGCCGCAAGCCGAGCCTAACGTCATGGCGGCAATGACGAGGCACAGCATTATTCTCGATGTTCTGGATTTCATAAGATCCTCCTTTAATTGATAACCATTCTCAACACTTTTGTAGTATACATTGCCGCCTCTCCGCCAGCCATAGACAATCCTCAGTTTTTTTCATGGACGATCCTGCGCAAACAGCTTTAACGCCTCCTCGACGATACGCTGGTGGCCCGAAGCCGAGTACTCCAGCCACGGGTCCATCCCGACCTGGTAGACGCAGCCGCTGCGAACCGCCTTCAGCGCGCGCCACGCAGCCGCTTCAGACCATGAAGCCATGTCGGCGGGCGCCGTCGTAGCGCGGTTGACGATACATATCATATGGTCGGGATCGTACAGGAGCAGATCGCCGGGCTCCGCCGCTTGATAAGCAAAGATCTGCCGGACCGGCTCCGGAGGCTTGATGTGCAGATCGTCGTATAAGACCGATCCGGTTCGATGCCTGCCGCATATATACGCCTTGGGCCCGTTGAAATAAAGCATCATAACGGTTTCCTCGCCCAGCCGCCGGCGAATTCGGACGCCGGCGCGTTCCGTCAGCTCTTCGTACTGCCGCAGCCATTGCCCGGCTTCCTTGCTTCGGTTCAGAAATTCTCCCGTCAGCTGCAAATGCTCGCGCCAACTCGCTTCCCGCCAGGGAACGTACAAGGCGGGGGCAATGCCGTCCATTTCCTCCCTGTCGGCAACATCGGGCCAATTGACCGCGACGATAGCCTCGGGCCGCGAATTCCTCAGCGCGTTCCGATTCTCCTCCCAATATCGCGGGGTATCCGCCGCCTGAAGATGAAGAGGAATATCCCGGCCGTAGCGGCTCATATAATGCGCGGACCGCTGCCAATCGCGGGGCGCTCCGTACGGTATGATCTGCAGCGCCAGCAGTTGTCCGGTAACGGCGTAGCTGTAGGAGACGATCTTATGCCGGCGGCTTCTTATATACACGGACGGCGCCATGCCGGTCTTCCGCTTGAACAATCGGCTGAAATAAAACTCGTCCTTATAACCCGCCGCGCGGGCTACCTCGCGAATCGACTCCCCCGGTTCAAGCAGCAGCGCTTTGGCCCGCTCCATTCGTTTGCCGGTCATGTATTCGATCGGGCTTGTCCCATATTGCTTTTTGAACAAATGCAAGTAATAATGCGGGTTAAATCCGCTCATGCGCGCGAGCTGCCCGACCTTCAGCGGCTCCTGGCAGCGGGAGTCGATATAGGCCTTCGTCCGCGCTATCGCATCCTCCGGCCGCTCCCCCTCCTCTCTGCGGCTTTGGAGCAGCCGGCAGAGCAGCATCAGAAACGCCGACTGCGCCGCCATCCGCTCCAGCGGGTCTGCAGAGCGCCAATACGCTTCCGTCTCCGCGGCGAGCCGAGCGGCTGAAGGGTCGTTATCGGGCGAATACCGCCCCGCCAGCCATGCGGTATCCTCCGACGCGGGATCAAGCCGTCGCCATCCGCTCTCGTGCCGGGCGAACATATCAAAGTGAAACAGATAGACGGCCGGCGGCTTGTCCGAAGCGGAATCACTTCCGAACGCTATCGCTTGCCCCGGCGTATGCACGCAAATATAGGCTTCGCTTGGGTTCAGACGTATCGCCTCGTCTCCGGTCCGCACAATAGCGCAGCCGTGTTGAAGGAGGATCAGACTAAGCGCTGCCGCCCGTTCGGCCGGGAGCAGCTCTCCCTCGCCCTGCTGCCGCCGCTCCGCCTCCTGCAATTCAAATCTAAGTTGGTCCAGCTTATTCAACCGACAGCATACCCCTTCCCTAATAATATCGATAATGATTATCATTATTATATAGGAAAACGTCCGGAAGGTCGAGCCTCGATCCACATTGACCTCGCCTAGTACAGCCAAATCGGTATCCGTTTGTATTTAGCCTTCTTTTTCCATACAATGGATCAAGAAAGCTGTCCAGCCATCATTCTTGACGGGAGGTTCTGACCGTGGAAGCCAATCTAAAAAAACCGCGCGGGGTGCTGAACGAGCCGGTCCAACGCAGCAAGTTTACTCTTGACCTGTACATACCCTCACCGGATTTGGAGGCGTATGTCGAGCAATACTGGATCGTGAAATGGGATTTAACGGGCCAAGAGCCGTATATGTCCGAGGTGCTGCCCCATCCTTCGGTCCATATGACGGTGGAGCCTGACGGAGCGTGGGTTACGGGAGTCGTCGAACGAAAGTTTACGCGGAAGCTGCAAAATTCGGGGGTCGTTCTGGGCATCAAGTTTCATCCGGGTGCGTTCTACCCGTTCACCGGAATTCCGGTTCAGCGCTGGACAGGCCAAACTGTCCGTGCCGAGGACGTGTTCGGAGCCGATGCCGTCGCCTACGAACATGCCGTAAAGTCGCTGGACAGCAATGATGCGGCAGGCATGGTGACGCACGCCGAAACGTTTCTTCGCGGCCGTATGCCCGCGCATGACCCGGCGGTTGCCGAAATCAGAAGCATCATCGAAGCGATCAAAAACGACCGCAGCATTACCGGCGCTCGGGACATCGCAAGGCAGTTCCATTTATCCGTCAGAATGCTGCAGCGCATGTTCGGCAAGTACGTCGGCGTTAGTCCCAAATGGGTTATTCAGCGCTTCAGGCTGCTGGAGGTAGCCGATAAACTGGAGGAAGGACAGCCGTGGAATTGGCCGCAATTTGCGGCGGAGCTCGGTTATTACGATCAGAGCCATTTTATTAAAGATTTTAAAAGCATTGTCGGCGTGTCCCCGGAGCAATATGTGCGCAACAATGGAACCGGAACGTGAATCGGGAACCTCTGAGCAAAAAACAAAAGGCTTGATTCAACTGAGCTGAACCAAGCCTTAACAGGTTATTGATTGTTAAACAGGGCGATGCCGTCTTTATTGTTATATCTTTCGGTCGCCTCTTTGATGATTTCGTTGCCGCCTTTCGACTTATACTCTTCAATTACTTTAGGCCAATCCGAAATCGGCTCTTTTCCGTAAATCATTTTGACCATATGATCGATAATTAATTTCGGGCCGGTGTCTCCGAGCGGCGTCAGGTCAGGATACTTGGAGAATGCCTTCAAATCGGGGTTGAAACCGATGCCCGGCAGCCCTTCCTTCGACAGCACCGTATCGAATGCGGTCAATATGTCTTGGCCGTCCTGGCTTACGCTCAGTTGCAGCTTATTATAGGTGGAATCCGAAGCCAATCTCAATGTCGTGCGGAAAGATTCCTCCTGAGTTTCCTCTTTGTTCGTCGGCGCTTTGTACTGGATTTTGCCGTTTTCGACCGTATAGTTCTCTCCTTCGACGCCAAGACTGAAAAATTTATCCGCCTCGTCGGTCGTCATCCAATCGATAAACTTCATAATTCCCGCCGCTTTATCTTTATCGACGTTTTTGCTAATGTAATAGGCGCTGACGATAGGAGAGTACAGGAAGTATCCGCCCTTCCCTTCAGGACCTTTCGGCGAAGGAATCACATCCACTTTGGCGGCGGGATCGACCGCTTTCAGATTCGTTCTGAAATCTTTCAGCCCCGTTCCGACATTGGCGGACCAAATTCCCGATTTGCCGGCATTGATGTTTTTGCTGTATTCGGTCGAGGAGATCGTTGCAAAATCTTTCGGAATCAAGCCCTCGTCGTACATGGTCTTATACGTTTGCAGCGCCTTCTGCATATTTTCCACGTCAAAAAACTTCGGTACGATTTGATCGCCCTGCTTCTCAAACTGATCTTTATAAGGAAGCACGTCAAAGGCGCCCAGAATCACGTCGGCATATTTGAAATTTTCCCGCATTTGATAAGGATTCTCTACGCCGAGCTTCTTGAAGGCCCGCAGAACGTCCAAAAATTCGTCAACCGTCTTGGGTACTGGCAGCCCGGTTTTTTCCAGCAAATCCGTACGAATATACGTGCCACGGCGCGACGGATTCGTCAGATAGCTCGGGATCGCATAGATTTGGCCTTTATACGACACCGCATCCCATGCCTCCTTAGGCACTTTCTTCAGGACATTCGGCGCGTATTCCTTCAGCAGATCGTCCAGCGGCATGAATTGTCCGGCTTCTACAGAGCCGGCCATATCTTTGCCTGTCGGCAAATCCAGACTTCCAAGCACATCGGGAATGTCGTTGCCGGCGAACATCATGCTCATCTTCTCCCGTTGGATCAAGCGGACGTCCAATTCCGTGTTGGTCAGCTTATTGAGCCTTTGAATCCATTTGTCCTTATTCAAGTCCGGGGATCGTTGGGCATAGCCGTCACCGGTTGTGATCGGATAAGCGATGGAAAATTTCAAGGGGCCTTGGCTGCCTGCACCGCTTCCCGATTCTTTCGCTCCTTCGTTTTTGGTGGCACAGCCCGCCAAGGAGCCTGCCGCCAGGGCCGTAACCATAACCAAACTCACTGCTTTTTTCATTGTAAGCCTTCTCTCCCACTTCTTTTTATCTATTTCTAAAAGATAACCTAGTTTATCTTACCCTATTTTCTCTGATCATCGTTACAGTGAAAATTACGGAGGGTTGTCTTTATTTACGATCCCGGAAATTTATAGATTTTATACTGTCAAAAAAAAGCGGCAGGCGCATAGGCTGCCCGCCGCTCTTCCGTTAGCTGCAATGCCGCCGCTTGATGCGCCGGCCGTCAGCTATGTTTTTTAATGAAATGAAGCAGCGTCTGCCCCAGGGCCGTCAGAATGACCCCTTTGCCGTCGCACTTCGGGCATGTCTCTCCTTCTACCTTCCCTTCCCGGTTGCATTCAGGGCAGGCCGCCTCGAGATCGTCCATTGCTATGACCATGCGTCGTCAACTCCTTTTTGGTTCTATCCTATCATGTTCGCCGGAGTTTGAACATCGGTTCGGTTCGATGCCATACGTTACTGCTGTTTGGCCGCTTGAATCTCTTTGGCCGCCTGTTCCTCGGCCTTGCGGAAGGCCGTGTTGGCGTCGCTCACCTTCTGCGCCACTTCCCGCAGCGCCGTCACCGCATATTTGGACGACAAATCGTCGTAAATCGTTCTCGGAGAAATCGGAGCCGGTTTGGGCGGATAGAACGCTTTAATATTTTTGCCCTTCAGCTGCGGCAAATTCAACCCGAACGATTCCAGAGGCTTGGCTCCCTTAACAATCGACATGCCCAAGCCGTCCTTGGCAAACTTCTCTTGCATCTCGTCCGAGGTTAAGAAAGCCAAAATGTCGAAGGCGACGTCCTTATGCTTGCTGTTAGTGTAGACGCTGGCATAGGTCGAATACATCTGCGATCCTACTCCCGGGGCTTCCTTGAAGGTCGGCAGCGGCACAGCGTCGATGTTCATATCTTTGGCCGCCCCAACCATCGTGCTGTTAAAGTACGCGTACATCGCCAGCGTTTTGTCTTTGGTGAACAACTCCCCTTCCTTGCCGTACTTCTCCTTCGGAAGCTCCGCTCCCGGAATGTTGTAGAAGCGGGCGAAATTTTCGGCCAGCTGCTTAAATTTCTCGGTATTGATCGCCGGCTGCATCGTCTTGGCATCGACGAAAGGCAGCGACAGCTGGTTCGTGTTCAGCATATGGCTGACCGAGGTTAAGAAGCCGTAATACTGCACGCCCGCGTCGGACCGGGAAACCTGCTTGGCGAGCTCGTACAAGTCATCCCATGTCATGTTTTCCGTAGGATAAGGCACGCCGAATTTGTCGAAGATGTCCTTGTTGTACATCAGCACTTCGGCTGTCGTGAAAATCGGCAGCGACTCGATCTTGCCGTTGCCGAACTGCTTGATAAAATCAAAATTCGTCGTTTCCAGACGACTCGTATCGTAATTGGTTTTCTTGATATAGTCCGTCAGATCGACCGACAGATTCAAATTCTGAAATTGCGGATAAAAGCCCAGCGATAATATAACGATATCCAAATCGGCGCCCGAAGAAATCACTTCCTCCGTCTTCGTTTTACTCACATATGGAATAAGCTTCGGCGTCACATAAGGAAATTTTTCTTTGATCGCATTCCCCATAAGATCCATAAACTGTTCTTCCGTCATCCCGACATTCGGACGGTAGAACGTAATTTCAACCGGTTCCCGCTTGGCCGCGTCCTGAACCTTGGCGGTCGCCGCTTCTTGTGAGGCTCCCCCGCCGCATGCCGTCGCCGACAGCAATGCCCCCGCAACAACCGAAGACATTAAAGTGCGTTTGATCGTAAGCAAGTTAAATTCCCCCTTTTTATGTTAGAAAGCGATGTCATATGCCTATCATAAGGGAAAGAAGATAACAGATTGCTATACAAAAATATCACTATTCCATTCAAAGGATGAATGCGTTTTCATTTTGAGGGGCCGTCGTTCGCGCTTGCTCGGCGATCTGTTCCCGGTATTTGTGGGGGGTCAGCCCGTATCTTTTTTTGAACATTTGAATAAAATACGACGGGTATTTGAACCCGGTTTCCTTGCTGATTTCTTCGACGGACAGCGGCTGCAGCTGCAGAAGCATTCGCGCTTCCTCCAGCCTCCGCTCGTTCGTATATTCAGTGATCGTTTTGCCCGTCTGATCCTTAAACAGCTTGGACAAATAATTCGGAGAAAAATGCAGCTCGTCGGACATCTCGTGAACGGTAAACGGCCGTTTATAATGATGATCGATCCATTTCAAAATGGAATTCATATGCTTCGACGTGCGGGAGGAAACGGCATGCCCGGGAGGCTGATGGCCGTCAAGCACGTAAATTTGCGATTGAAAATACAGCAAAAAGTGAAAGAAGAACAGCCTCACTCCCTCCTTGCGGAGAGCAGTCGGACCCGCGGTGAACAGCTCGTGCAGCTGCAGCCATTGCTGCTCCAGAAATGCGGCGTGCTTCTCCGACAGGCAGAACACCTGGATCGGCATTTTTTGTTCCATCAGCTGAACCAGGAAATCGCTCAGCTGCGGAAGCGACGAGAGGAACGGCTCGATGACCGACGGCTTAATCTTCAGCAGGCTCCTTATATATACGGGAGGAACGTCCATGCGGATATAGTGCACCTGAAACGGCTTAATGACGATCAACGTGCGCGGCTGCAGCGAATATACTTGATCCTCGATAATGTATTTGCCGGTTCCTTCATGAATGTACAATAGCTCCAAGCCTTCGTGGGCATGAAAATATTCGACGGGCGCCGTATACGTGCGGCGGTAACTAAACATGTATAAGTTGTCCTGCCAATTTCTGAACTTAATCGTTTTCATTTCCGCTACCTCCTGCCCCTAAGCTCTTTTCCGGTAACCCTCCTTTATCAATGTATCATGCTTGGAAGCGTTTGCCTACATTTTCCTGCGGGCGCTTCAAGCTTCGAGCGGAAGCTCGATAACGAAACGGATGATCTCGCCTTCGCATTCCGCCCAAATTCGGCCTCCGTGCAATTCGACGATGCTTTTGGCAATCGCCAGTCCCAGCCCCGAACCGCCCGTCTCCTCCGACCTCGACGAATCCGTCCGATACATCCGTTCGAACAAACGCTCCAGCTCCTCCTCCGGTATCGGTTCCCCGGTATTTTCTACGGCAAGCAGCGCCCGGCCGGGCCGCTCCTCCAGCCGTACGCAAACAATCCCCGGCTTGCTGCTGTAAGTAATGGCGTTTGTTAACAGATTTTCCAGCACTCTTACCATCTTGTCGGGATCGATCAGAAGCCGCACCGCGTGCTCCGGCAGCCGCTTAACGAGGCTCACCTCGTTTTCTTCGCCGAGAGGCGCGTATTCCTCCAGCACCTGCGCCGCCAGCTCCGTCATATTGACCTCAGTCTTATCGAGCTGCTCTTCTTCTCCGGCCAGCTTCGTATATTCGAACAAGGAATCGATTAACGCCTTCAATTTCTCCGATTTGACATATGCGACCTTCTGATAGCTTTTCAGCGTTTCCTCATCTTCAGGCGGGTTGTCCATGATTAATTTCAAATACCCCATAATCGAGGTCAGAGGGGTGCGCAGGTCGTGGGAGACGTTCGTAATCAGCTCGTTTTTCGTCTTCTCGATCCGCCGCTCCTCTTCGATTCTCCGCTGAAGCTTGTCCGCCATCAGATTTATATGATCGGCGAGGGAAGCAAGCTCGTCGCCGCTTTTCCCCTGTACACGAACCCGGCAATCCAAGTCCCCGTTGGAAATTTCCACCAAACCGTACGCCAGCTCCTCGATATATTTAATCTTCCTTCTCGTCAAATAGTAGAATGTGCCGATAAACGCGATAATGCCGATCATGACGGGTAAAAAACGGTGCGGATTGCGGTATACGACCGTTCCTTCCGGAACGCCGCTCGCCACGACGTAAGCTTTGACTCCTTGATAAACGACCGGATAAAAAGCGGTGAATGGCTCCGGCTTCGCGCCGACGTACACGTTATTGTAGCGCTTGAACGCCATCGCTTGGCCGATCGCGTCGTGAACATCCAGCCGGCTTAACGCGGCGCTGCCGGATTTCAGCAATACGGCGCCGTTCTGATCGACAATATACGTTTGCGCCGGCTCGTTGTTTTTCATCCGCTCCCGCGCTTTTTGCTCTTGTACGGCGGGCTGATCGCTCAGCGACAAATCGTACGCGAGCATGGCGGCGCCATTGTCGATCCTGCCCATGCCTTCCGAATAATCGACTTCGGCCGCCGCTCCCCACCTCTGGAACATCATGAGGCTGATCATCGTGGCGAGCAAGGCGAGCGTGAGGCAGGCGATAAAGGTTAAGATGAGCTGGATTCTCAGACTGCCGCCCGCTCTCGAACGAATCGCTTCAGGGATGAGGCGGCTCCGCGGGCTAACCGTTCTTTTTTTCGTTTTCAATTTTGTACCCTACTCCCCATACGGTTTTGATATATTGCGGTTTTCGCGGATTGACCTCGATTTTTTCCCGTATTTTACGAATATGAACCATCACCGTGTTCTCAGCATTATAAAAAGAATCGTTCCACACTTTTTCATAAATTCGCTCCACGCTGAAAATCATGCCGCGGTTGGACATGAACAGCTCTAAAATGGCAAACTCCTTGGGAGTGAGCTTCACCTCTTTGCCCGAGGCAAACACCTCGTGGGTAGCCGTATTGATCGACAAATCGTCGATCTCGATAACCCCCGCGCGGGACGGGTCGCCGTGCCGCAAACGATGGTGCCGGCGCAGCAAAGACCGTACCCGGGCAACCAGCTCCAGCGGATTGAACGGTTTGGTCATATAATCGTCGGCGCCGGTGTCCAGGCCGAGAATTTTGTCGAAATCCTGCGATTTCGCCGACAGCATAATAATCGGCACGTTCCGGTCCTCGCGTATTTTCAAGCAGGCCTGAATCCCGTCGAGCTTAGGCATCATAATGTCGAGGATGATCAAATCGATGCTTTCCCGCTGCAGCAGCTCCAGCGCCTCCATCCCGTTGGTCGCTAGGATCGCGCGGTAGCCCTCGTTGTTCAAATAGATCGCTATCAATTCGCGAATTTCCTTTTCGTCGTCTGCGACCAATATCGTTTCCTTCTCCACGCAAATTCCCCCCTCTCGTCCGTACGGCATATGCTACGCTTCGCCCGGGGCTATCTTGAAGCCGCTTGCAGCCGGGCTGCGCAGGCCGTCGCTTGACAGCCGCGCCTGCATGATGACGCGGACCGCTTCGCGCGCCGCCGCTTTGCGCTGCAGCTTGGCCGCATTCGCCCGCAGCCGCCGCAGCTTCTCCGGATGCTGCAAGTAATCCGATATTTTCGCGGCCAGCTCCGCCGGATGTCCGGCCGCGTCGGCTGCGCCGAAGCCCAGCAGAAAGCGGGCGTTATCTTCCTCCTGACCGGGCAGCGGCTTATACAGCAGCATCGGCAGCTCCATGGCCAGTCCTTCCGAAATCGTAAGCCCTCCCGGCTTCGTTATCATCATATCGGCGGCTCCCATCAGCTCATGGATATGTTCAACGAAGCCCTCGATATGAACGCGATGCTTGGAATGGCGCAGCTCCTGCGCCAGCTGCCGCTTCAAAGCGTCGTTGCGTCCGCAAACGACCCAATATTGAACCGGGAAAGGCAGCTCCTCCAGCGCCTTCAGATGGGAGCTGCCGCCGAGCAAGCCGCCGCCGCCGCCCATAAACAGCAGTGCGGGCAGCGCGGGGTCCAGGCCGTGCCGCCGCCGCAGCTGTTCGCGGTCGTATTGACCGCCGAACGCCTTGCGGATCGGGATGCCGGTATCGCAAACCGTTCGCGCCGGTATATCGTATGATGTTTGCAAACGACGCTTCACGTATCGGGAGCCTACGATGTACGTATCGGTATGCGGATACACCCAATAGCTGTGATCCGTATGATCGGTAACGACCGTCGCCGTATGCGCGTCCGTTTGTCCACCCGCCTTCAACGCCGACATCGCCCCGGCAGCAAGCGGAAAGGTAGAAATGACGATCGACGGCCGCACCGTTTGCAGCAGCTTCGCCAGCCTTCCCGAGCCGCGGCGCTGAAACCACTTCAGCGGACCCGAGAAGGATTGGGCCGAGCGGGTTTTGCCGTATACGTAGCCGTACGCTCTGGGCATCTTCTTCATGCTCTCCAGAAACAAGTATCGCCCCAGCGGATGAATGAACGGATGCGTCAGCTCCATATAATCGACAAGCATCGGCTCTGCGCCCGGCAGCTCGTCCTTGACCGCTTCCAGAATCGCTTGCGCGGCTTGCCTGTGACCGTCTCCGTAATTGCCGGATAAAATGAGAATCGGATTCGAGGGCGCGTATGACGCCTTACTCCAGGTTCTCTCGTCCACGGTACGCTCCTCCTCCCTTGACGACGACTTCTCGCCACGTCATGCTCCATCTGGAAATCGCCGCAAAGACCGCATTCGCCAGAAGGATGGCGGACAGCGCATCGATCACGACATGCTGCTTCACCAATAAGGTGGAGAGGATGATCAGCGTCCCGGCTGTATAAATTACCGTTTGATTTACTATAGTTCTCCACGACGCGCTATTCAGAGCGCGCATCATTAAAAAGCTGGTGAAGCAGTGAATGCTCGGAAAACAGTTATACCGCCCGTCCTGGCTGTACACGAACCGCACGAGCCGGGCGAGTCCGTCATCGCCTGTTACGATAGGCCGCGGCGCTACCGTCTGAAAGACGTAATAGACGAAGTAGCATACGAATAAGCCCGCAAGCAAGGTCCACAAAGTCCGATAGTATAGCTTTCTCTCCTTAAGCAAAAAATAGAACATCACGGCGAAAATAAACACATACCATCCCAAATAAGGAATAATAAACGCCTTGACGAACGGGATCGCCGCATCCAGATCGGTGGCCAGACTGCTCGCTCCTCTCTCGCTTGTATTCACCTGCATATAAAAAATATTCGATAATGGAATCAGCGCCATCAGGCACAGCGGCCATAAACTGCGAATGATCTTCATGTCGTTTCTCCTTTCATTGTTTGCTGCAAATCTATGATAAGAGAAACACCTTAATAAAAAGCCGACCTAATTCTTAATAAGTTCTTATTATTCGCGCACAGCCGGAACGCGCAGCCCGAAAAAGGCGGACGGCTTGTGAACCCACCCGCCTTGAAGCCCGAAGCGGCGGAACAAATCCCCCAAAAGCCATCCATGCCGCCGACGCGGCACCACAGACAATGGAAATGGGGTACCAAGAGTAATTTCCAGGGTAGTGACGTGATGCTCTGAGGCTTATTCCGTCCGCATCCAGCCTAAGCTGGATCGGCGTCTAACCCTTCCTCTGGGATCGTTCTATGGGTAGACTTTCCTTTCGGGGGAGCCCCCGGATTTCCACAGGATATGGCTGCGCGTCTTTTCCTAAACAACAAAAAACCGCCGAAGGCGTCCATCGCTTCGGCGGCTTGCAATTCGATGCATTTAATTGGCTTTGCTGAAATAGTCCACAATCTGATCGAGCAGCAGGTTCGCCGCTTCATAGCCGCCCGCCGAATTCCATATCGCTTCGTCGACCTGCTTGATTTGATGATTTTTGGCGACGTTCAAATTTTGGAACAGGCGGTCGTTCATCCAATCCTGTACGACTTTGTCGGCATCGTTCTTGCCAGGCGTTTCGGTGACGAAGTAGAACATGACGTCCCCGTCCATGTCGGGGATTCTCTCTTTGCTCATCACTTCGATATTGCCGTCTTTATCCTGCGCCGCCGGACGGGCGAACCCTAACTGGCTTAACAAGGCGCCGGAGAAGGTCTGCTTCTGGTAGATGCGGACCTGCGCGGCGGAGAAGCGCACAACCGATATTTTCGCGGCCGTCTTGCCTCCAAGCTTCGCCTTGGCCTCGATCACGCGCTTGTCGAAATCGGCCAACAGCTTGGCCCCTTCCTCCTTCTTGTCGACCGCCTCCATGTACAGCTTGAAGTTTTCCTTCCAGTCTCCGCCCAAATCCTCCGAGAACACGGTAGGGGCGATCTTTTGGAGCTGCTCGTACACTTTCTCCTGCCTGACCTTGTTGCCGATGATCAAATCCGGCTTCAGCGTCGCAATAACTTCCATATTCGGCTGCATCTCGTCTCCGACGACCGCGACGTCCTTCATATCGTCTTTAATATGGTTATACCACGGGTCGCCGCTCCACGACTTGACCGCTCCGACCGGTTTGACGCCCAGGGCAAGCAAAGCCTCGGTACCTTCGTTCGTCAAAATGACGACGCGCTTGGGCGTTCCGACCAGCGTTGTCTCTCCCATCGCATGTTTAACGACGCGCGGGGTTTCATTATCTGCGCTTGACGCCGCTTTCGGCGCCGCCGCCGGTTTGCCCTCGGATTCCGCCGCCGCTCCTCCCGTCTGCGTCAAGCCGCTCGTCCCGCCTGCGCAGGCGCTGAACAATAGGGTAAGACAAAATAACAATGTAGCCAGCACAGCTGTCTTGGACTTTCTGTACATCGGTAAGCCGACCTTCCCTTCATACTGATAATGATTCTCATATTCATCATCAATATAACGTCGCGGCCTGCCTGCGGCAATAGCATATATCGACATGCGGGATGGATTATCCGGACATGGTCGCGCCATAGCGGCATTGGCCTTGTAAGCGGCCGGAGACATCCCTTCGAACTTTTTGAACAGGCGGCTGAAATAGTAGCTGTCCGCGTAGCCTACGCTCTCGGCGATTTCCTTGACCGTCAGGCCGGCGCCGAGCAGCCGCTCCTTCGCCCGTTCCATCCGAATCCGGATCAAATAGTCGATCGGGCTCGCGTTCATCCGCTCCTTGAACAGCCTCAGCAGCTGCCGCGGACTGCATTCCAGCATATCCGCCAGCGTGTCCAGCGTGATCGGCTCCTTGTAGCGCTCGCGCAAATAGCGGATCGCTTGGGACACCGGGTCGGGCTGCTCGACCGCGGCGCCTTGGCGGCTGAGCTGCAGGAGAACATCGGATACGAACTGATAAAACAAGCCTTTGATATACAGCTTATCCGGCATATCCGTCTGCCGCCACGCCTGCTCCATCCGTTCCACTTTATCGAGCAGGGAAAGCGGATGCCGCGGCGCAAAGCCGTACTGCAGCTGGAACGGGCTGCCGCTGTTCATCAGCTGCACCAGCTCCCGACGGCTCGGCAGCGCCAGCACCGCTTTGTACATAATCGTGCAATATTCGAACAGCTCGTCGGCCGCTATGTCCAGACAAACGCCTTTGCCCGCATGCAGCACGTGGAATCGATTCGCCGTACTCTTATCACCGTCACGGCTCACCTGAGCGCTCCCGCGCAAAACAAAGAGAAAGGCGCTCGCCGGCAGCCGGTAGGAACGCAGCTCTTCTCCGCGCTGCAGGGTCGTATGGCGAATATCCATTATTTTTATGTAAACGTGGTTCCATAGCTGCATATGGTCGTGAAGGTCCATCGAATTCCGCTTCCTCCTTTCCCGGGCAATTCCGGTTCTCCGGCTTCATAAGCCGAACGGATCGCCGACAGGAAATGGCTCTTCACATATGCCATTATAGATGATAACGATTCTCATTAACAGTCTTGAATTTACGCCGACTGCCCTCTTTCCTTTTCATTATGTTAAGTCATATTATTGATATTCGTCTCTAAAGAATTAGAAAGATTGACCGTTTTCATTTCCAATTTATCCCTTTATCCTGATGACGTTCTTTGCAAACTAATAGTAGGTACATGGTCGATTCAAGACATTATCAGTCATATTATGGGTTGGGACAAAAACTTTATTAAGACACTTAATCAGATTATAAACAATGAAAAAGTTAAACTTGAAGAACATCACGATGTGCAGGCATTTAACGAAGCATCCGTTTCTTTCGGCAGAAAAATGGAACCACATGATTTACTTAAGGAAGCCATTTCCCAACGCAACCAATTAATATCAAAGCTCAATATGGTTTCTAAATCAGCATTCACCAAACAATTCCCAAATAGTTCGTATACGTTGGAAACTTTTTTACAAAACATGTTTATTGGCCATGATAAGCATCACGTAGAACAAATCAAGAACTACCTTAATAATCAACAATAAAAGAAAACAGAGCCAAGTGAAAAAAGACCGGAGCTCGCCTTTAAGGCAAAGCGTCCCGGTCCATCTGTATTGTAACGAAATATTCGGATTCTCCTGCTGCGCAGTCGCGCTTCAGCTTGCAATCGCCGCCGGTTCCTCCGCAGGCTGCTGCGGCGTCAGCACCTCCCGCTTCATAAACCAGCAAATAACGAACGCAGCGGCGGCAAATAAGGCGCCGATCCAGAACATCTGCTGAAACGCCACGGCGAACACCGTCTTGATCTGCAGCACCAGACTGGCCGGCGTTCCCGCCGGAATGCCCCCGTTCATAATCGACTCCGCGGCTCCCGCCGGAAATTGGGCGGACAGGCCCGCGATGCCGTTATGAATGTTGCGGGACAGCAGGCTGCCGAAAATGCTGAACCCGAGCGTAGCGCCGAGGGATTGAAACAGCTGGACGGTGGCGACGCCAACCCCGGTGTGCTCCTTGGCTACCGTTTCCTGCACGATCAGGTTATCGCTGCCGAACAGCACGCCGATGCCTAATCCCAAAATAAAGAAGGCTGCGATCACATACAGCACGGTCGTATCCACATCGACGCGAGACAGCAGGAAATAACCGGCCACCGGCAAAATAAAGGAGACGACAAACAAATGCTTGTAAGCGATTCGGGTAATCAGGAAGCCGCATACGATGCTCGCCGGAATCGCCCCCGCCATAAAAGCGAGCGTCAAGTAGCCGGAGGCGGTCGGCGACAAGCCCATGACATTTTGCGCAAAGAACGGGAAGCCGGACATTCCGCCCATAACGCCCAGCATCGTGACGAACACGATCAGCGACAAGACGACGACAGAACGGTTGCGGAACAATTGGAGCGGAATGATCGGCTCCGCCGCCCTCGCTTCGATACGGATGAAGACGGCGATCAGAAGTGCGGCCAGTACGAGCAAACCGATTACGGCGGGAGACGACCAGGTGTATCCGGCGACATCGATCAGCACGGGAGCGAACAGCAGCGACAGGATCGCCAGAACGAGTGTGCAGGCGCCGGCCCAGTCGATCGTTTTCTTCTCCGGACTGACGGACTCGCGCAAGCCTTTGGCAACGAATATCCCCGCAAGCAGACCTACCGGGATGTTGATCAGGAAGATCCAATGCCAGCTCATGTGACTGACAAAGTAGCCGCCCACCGTCGGACCGAGCAGCTGCGGAAGAATCAGCATCGGTCCGATCATGCTCTGCACCTTCGCCCGCTGTTCGAGCGGAAACGAGTCGCCGATAATGATCATGGCCAGCGGCATCAGCCCGCCCGCGCCGATCCCTTGAACGCACCGGCCAATTAGCAGCGCGACCATGGAATGAGACAGCCCGCACAGGATGGAGCCGGCCATAAACAGAGCCAGGCAAATCAAATAGATCCGCTTGCGGCCGTAAAGATCGGCCAGCTTGCCGAAAATCGGCATAAATATCGTAATCGACAGCATATAGATGCCGGCGACCCAGCCGAATAGAGCGAGCCCGTGCAGGTCGCGGATGATGGTCGGCAATGCCGTAGATACGGCGGTCTGATCCAGCTCGGAGAAGACAAGCCCGAGCAGCAGACCGATCAAAATGAGCGTTTTATTGGACTGTATAGTTTTCAATGTTCCCCCTGCTTTCCACTTGTTAAGGCTGAACGATCAGGCGCAGCATGAAGTCGGCGTCAGGCAGCCGATAATCGTCGATTTGCGCCGTACGCACATTCATCAGTCCGACTACCGACGTCAAATACCACATGGTGAGCACTCTCGCATCGCCGGCGATAAATTGACCGGCTTCCTGCCCGGCGGCCACGACGTCCGTTAACACTCGAATCATTTCGCCCGCGTCATAGCCCTTCAACAGTTCGGCCACTTCGCCCGGCAAATCTTCTGACGACAGCACCTGCTGCATTAAAATAAAATAATAATTGTCCTCATGCAAAATCTCGCTAGTCAGTAACCGGACTTTTTCCAAAGGCGTGCCGGGCATCGTACGAATGACATCGAATGTTTCGTTCGAGCCTTCGATCGCTTCCTTCACCAGCTCGCTTAAAATTTCATCCTTGGATTTAAAATAACGGTACGAAAGTCCGTCGCTAATTTGCGCCTCTTTGGCGATCATGCTCATTTTCGTTCCGATCAGACCGTGCGTAGCGAACACTTTAAGCGCGGCCTTCTTGATTTGATCCCTCCGTTCGTCGCGGAGCTGATCCTTCGAATCTGTTTTCATGGTAAGAGCCTCCTTTTTGCCAGAGAATGAATAACTCATTCATTTATTTGATAAAACCATCTTAGCTGTTCCTGATCAAAATGTCAACTGTTCCCTCATCTATTTTTTTCGCTGTCAGTTATGCAGGACCAGCTCGGCCAGCCGGGCCGGAGCGACCGTTGTTATGTAATAGTCCTCCGCCTTCCAATACCGATTAACGAATACGTCCTTCTTCCGACGGGTGATCTCGCTCTCCCTCAGAAATCTTGTCGTTCGGGAGGAATCCACATAAGCGACGACATCCAAGTATTTTCGCCACTCCTTTCGCTGCAAAAAGACGCCTTCAATAATTACGACGCAGGCTTCCGAAACCGCCGCCCTTTGTATCTCATGAGAGTCCTTCTCCGCATCGTAGCGCATAAGTTCAAGTATGCCGGTCCCTTTCAGCCGGCGAAATAAACGCTCTTCCAGCCCTATGACATCCCACTGCAGCCGATAATATTCCTCCCACGGCTCGCAATCGGTATTGTATCGTTTGGCGCGCTCCACAATGTAATCGTCCATATGAAGGACGCAAGTGGCAATCCCGCTCTGTCGAAGCTCCTGCTCGAGTCCGCACGCGAGTGTCGTCTTCCCCGAACGGCTAAGCCCGTCGATGCCCAGAATCAACCGTTCTCCCTCGCGCATATGCGAAACAACGTACTTCATTAACGTCTCTATATGTATCCTCACATGCCGTTCCCCCTTAAGCCTCATTATACTATCTCCGGCCGGGAAACAAATACATCCGAATTCGATTTGACGATAGTAAACGCAGCGCGGCTGCCGAAACAAATCGGCAGCCGCGTCATCATTTTTATGAAACTTTAGTTTCCCGCAAACGAATTCCCCTTGCCATAGGCACAACTTTCCGCTCACTTCTTACGCAACGTACCATTGCGATTGGGCCCTATACATCCGGGCGTACATTCCGTTAAGCGCCATAAGCTCTTGATGGGTGCCCTGCTCGACGATGCGTCCGTCGTCGAATACCAAGATGTTGTCGGCAAGCCTCGTGGCGCCCAGCCGATGGGAGATAAGAATCGTCGTTTTGTCCCCGGTGATTTTGTTGAAATCCTCGTACAGCTTCGCCTCCGACACCGGGTCCAGCGCCGCGGTCGGTTCGTCGAGGATCAATACCCGAGCGTCCTCCTTCAATAGCGCTCTGGCGATCGCAATTTTTTGCCATTCGCCGCCGGATAAATCGACGCTGCCCGCTTTATAATAGCTCAGATGCGTCTCAAAGCCTTCCTTCAGCTGAGAGATAAAATCGTAACAACCCGATAGTTTAGCCGCCGCGCGCACTTCATCTTCCGAGTACTCGCGGGATACGTCGCCGACACGTATGTTATCCGCCACGGAAACGGCATATCGCCCGAACATTTGAAAGGTGCACGATATGGCCCGCTTGACGAAATCCGGATGCCGATGGGCGTCAAGACCGTTAAAGCGCACGCTCCCGCGGTCGGGTTCGTACAGTCCGCACAGCAAGGAAATAAATGTGCTTTTGCCCGATCCGTTTTCCCCGACAATAGCGATCTTCTCCCCCTGTCTTATGGTCACGGAGACATCCTTCAGAACCTGCCTCCCGGTTTCCGGATAACTAAAATCGACATCGCAAAATTCGATATCCACCTGCTGCGGTACGGCAATGTCTATGCGCGGCTCCGGAAGGCTTCCTCCTTTAACCAAAACTTGCGGCCGTGCTCCTTCCTCCCCATATTCGCGGAAATTCATGATGTCTTCATAATCCGCAATAAATCTGCCGTCGCTGCCGATCACCACCAAGTTGTCGAACAACCCCTGGAAGGCGGTCTGTATGACCCTTGCCGTGCTGTAAATCAATACAAATGATCCGATCCCGGCTCTCCCGTTGTAGATGTCATAGGAAACCATGGCGAGGACGATGCCGATGGTTGTGAGGCCGACCAGACGGGCTCCGCCGTTAAACAGCGTAAACTTGCGAATGAGAGCGATTCTCTTCCGGTATAACTCCGTCACCGATTCATCGTACCGCTCCTTCACATAGTCGTACAGATTGCCGAACCGCATCTCCTTCATGCTGGGACGTTTGAACATCACCCAGGATATGTACGTTTGATAGCGCAGCTCATGCGAATTATTCTGCTCCTGATAATAAACCGCCTCCGACTGGGCCTGCCTCAGCAGGACGGACGGGATGCACCCGACGAGCACGATAACGGCGATTAGCCAGCTGTCCGTCGCAATAATGCACACGGCCGTTATCAGTTGAATCGTGGAGAAAGCGATTCCGAACGTCGCATTGAGAATCAGGGGCAGTTTGCGGTTTAATTCGTTCTTGACCCATTCAAACTTCCGGTACGTCTCCGTGTTGGCGAAATAATCGATCCGGATGCGGGAAATTTTGAGCATCAGCTTTTCCTGGATGTAATATTGCATCTTACTCCACAGAATAGGGTTGCTTCTGCCGGAGATCAGCCCCAGCGCGTCGCTCAGCAAGGTCATCCCGAGCCAAAGAGCTAGCCATTGGACGGCATGGCGAAACGAAGCTCCCATCATCCCCTCCGATACGACATTCGCCGCTTCATTAAAAAAATGCTTCTCAAATACAGCGACGACCGTGCCGATAATTCCCCCGGCAAGCCCCAGTTTCGTAAGCAGCAACTCCTTGAAACTGGCCGCTTCCACTACCAGCCTGAAGCTCGAATAAACCGTTGTGCCGATCCGCGCGCGTTTTCGCTTCTCCATAGCCGTATCCGCCATATTACACGACCTCCTCCTCTTTCCGATACCATTGCGCCTGGCTCGTGAACAGCTTGTAATACATCCCGCGCTCCGCCATCAGTTCTTCATGCGTACCGAATTCGACGAGCTTGCCGCCATCCATAACGGCGACTTGATCCGCTAATCTGGCAAAGCCGATCCGATGCGAGACGAGCACGCCGGTCCGATTCTGGATACTGTTTCTAATATGATGAAATTGCTCCAGTTCCGCAATCGGGTCGAGCATAGCGGCAGGCTCGTCCATAATAAGAATATCTTTGTTGCTGATATGCGCCCGCGACACCGCGATTCTTTGCCATTCTCCGCCCGAGAGCTGGATCGCATTCTTGTGATACCACCGGCCCAAATGCGTATCGAGTCCGCTGCTCTGCCGCTTCAGCAATTTGGCTGCTCCGCCCTTCTCGGCGGCGGCGTACAAGGCTACGTCATCGTGTAGGCTGGCCAGATCGCCGAAGGCGATATTTTCCCTTAAGGTGAACTCAAACTTGGCATAGTCCTGGAAGGTAACGCCGATTCGTTCCACCAGCTTGGACAAATCGATATCCTCATAGCTTTTGCCCTCGAAAAAAACATGCCCTTCCGTCGGCTTATAAAAGCCGAGCAGCACTTTGACCAGCGTAGATTTGCCGGCTCCGTTGCCGCCGACGAGCGCCACAATCTCGCCCCGGCGAATTTTCATCGACACGTCTTGCAGCGCGCAGGCTTCGGAGTTGTACCGAAAGCTGACGTTCTGCAATTCGAAGACAACCGGCGCCGCTTCGTCATCGTCAGGTACCGGAAAGGCGGGTTGCTTACCGGCGGCGTTGGTACTCTTATCTTCAAAGTCCATTTCGAAGAACTGCTTCTGAAGCTCAAAATCTTTGACATAACGGTACGTTCCCATAAACGAACCGCCGTATTTTCCCGACGTACCCGCAATCTGATCGAACATCGCGACAACCATAATTAGGGCTTGCTGAACAAATCAAAAATTCAACAGTAACAAGGGTTTGGCGCCTCTTTTGTCGAATTTAGGTGCAAGGAAAACGAAGGCTAACCCGTGAAAAACCTTGCACTTGGAGGCGTCCGAATTG
>NZ_JANYUY010000058.1 GCF_025060755.1 Paenibacillus doosanensis | reverse complement strand
CAAACGAGTCATCCAGGGAGAATTATCTTGATTCTCCCTTTTTCTTAGTCACGAGTGGACAGCTTGTCCGTCACCATCAGGACAACTTATGCCGTCAACTGATGGACATTATGCATTAGCAGTAACAGTAACCGCTAAGAAAGCCTCTCAGATCTCCCCGCCTTGAGCAGGAACTTATAAGTAATCACCCAATATCTCTGCATACAAGCCGCGGTTCCCGGTAAAAATCGAGTCGCCTTCAAATGTTCGTACGGGACTGCCTCCCATAGACGTTGTCACGGCCTTCACTTCATCCAGGATGACCAGACCAGCCGCTTAATCCCACGGAGAAAGGCGTAAGCAAATAAAACCGTCAAGCCGGCCGCAGGCAACGGCAGCCGTTTCCAGAGCAGCCGATCCAATAATTCTCGTGCCCCGTAAATCCCGAATTAAAGAGTGGAACTTCGTGTAATCGCAATATTCGTTCGGAATGAGCCAGAGGCTGTTGATCCCGATCAGCGAATGCTTGACTGACGTATCCTCAAGCGGCTTCAGCTCAGCATCGTTTAAATAAGCGCCTTGTCCCTTAAGGGCATGGAACAGCTCGTCTTTGATCGGATCGTAGATTACGCCTATGACAGGCTGCCCTTTTTCATAGACGGCTACCGACACCGCGAAATTTTCCTTTTGGTGAACGAAGCTTGTCGTTCCATCGATAGGGTCGATTAATCACACGATCTCGTCAGCGGGATGATACGGCGATTCGGCTAACATGCCTTCTTCGCCGATGATGCGGTGATGAGGATACGTTTCTTTTATGTTGCGGATAAAAAATTGTTCGATTTCCCGATCTTTCTCCGTCACCAGATCGGCTTCCGACGTTTTATAATCCACATGCAGCTGCTGTCCCAGGCTGTCGCGCAAATTCCTGCCCGCTTCGAGCGTCCATTCCTTGGCGCTTTCGTACACTGCCTTAAAGTGATCCATACTGAAGCCCCCCGTTTAAAAATACTTATCGATTTCGATCTTCTCAAGGCTGCTGTACACGACATCGGCGCAGGTCAAATTTCGTTCCTCTCCTATTCCGATAGCCAGCATTCCGGCTGATTTGGCCGCTTCCAGCCCCGCCGCGGAATCTTCAAACACGATGCATACGTTATAAGGCAGGTTGAGTCCGTCCGCTCCAAGCATAAATACTTCGGGGTCAGGCTTGGCCTTCGATACGCTGTTGCCGTCGATAACGACGTCAAAATAGGAGGAAATTCCGGTCCGATCCAGGATCATCGGCGCATTTTTGCTTGCTGAGCCAAGAGCAATTTTAATCCCCTTCTGTTTCAATTCGCGCAGCAGCTCCAGGGCCCCTGCGAGCAGCTGCGAAGGGTCCATTTTGCTAATATAAGCGGTATACCTCGCATTTTTCTCGGTGGCCATCTCTTCTTTCTCGGACACAGTGAAGCGGTCTTTCATTTGCCCTACTTCCAGCAAAATATCCAGGGAATCCATCCTCGATACGCCCTTAAGTCTTTCGTTGTGCTCCTCCGTAAAGGTAAAGCCCAATTGATCGGCCAGCTCTTTCCATGCCAAGTAGTGATATTTGGCCGTATCGACCAAAACACCGTCCAAATCAAAGATCGCACATTGATATTTCATCCTTTATTGCCTCCATTACTTCAATTCAACCAGAAGCCGGTCCTTCAGCAAGCGGTTCTCGCCGTAAATATAAATTTCTTTTTCCGCGCCCTGCAACAAGATCACCTCAAACGCTTCCCGCTTGACATTGACTTGAATAAGACTATTTTCATAACGTATTTTAAAGTCGTAGCTTTCCCAGGCTTCAGGCAATACCGGTGCAAGGAATAGCCCCTTCTCCTTCACGCGCAAGCCGCCGAATCCATAGACGATCGACATGAAAGTACCGCCCAGATTAGCCGCGTGTATGCCGTCCTTAGTATTTTTATGCGTATTGAAAAGATCCAGCTTGGACGATTCTCCGAAATATTCGTACGCCTTGTCGCGAAGCCCCAGTTTGGAGGCCATGATGCTGAAAATACAAGTAGAAAGCGAAGAATCATGCGTGGTCACTTTCTCGTGGTAATCGAAGGAATTGCGGATCGTGCTTAGCTCCTGAGCATCCTCCAGTATAAAACGCGCGAGCACCGTATCCGGCTGCTTGCACACCTGATGCCGGGGCAGCCTCGCCGCAAATGCATAAGAACGGGAATTGACTCAAAGAATGCTATTGACAGGTATTATTTGGAAGTGATATGCTGATCCAAATTCAAATACGTTAAGCGCAATGATTGGGAGTACTAAGGAAACCTATTGTTCAGAGAACTGTCGTTTCGGTGCGAGACAGCCAATAGCTTCCCCAACTCACCCATGAGCGGTAAGGCTGAATCCAGTGGGCCTTAACGGTTAACCTCCGTAATCAGGTTCTAAGACGGTTCGTTTCTGTACTGAAGACGACGAATCAAGAAGAGTGGTACCGCGAAGGAAAACCTATCGCCTCTTTGCAGGCAATAGGCTTTTTTTATTTCATTTTGGACAAAAAATTATACTAAGGCAGGTGTTATCGGATGGAAAACGTAATCGATTACTATTCCCGTTTTGACGAGTGGGGCCGGCTGGATAGGGAACCGCTGGAGTTCATCATTAACTGGCATTACATGAAACAATATTTACCTCCCCATGGTCATGTACTGGATAATGGAGCAGGACCGGGCAAATATTCAATGGAATTGGCAAAACTGGGATTTCACGTGACTCTTTCTGATTTAACGCCTAGACTGGTTGAAATGGCCAAGGAAAAAGCAGCCGAACTGGACTTGACGGAACGCTTCAACGGCTTTCATACATTAAATGCTGTGCGTTTGGAGGGATTGCCCGCCGAGGCGTTCGATGCTTCTTTGATGCTAGGCCCTCTTTACCATTTGCAAAAAGAAGAAGAACGGATCAATGCAGTAAAAGAATTGTTCCGCGTTACCAAAAAGGGAGGTATCATTTTTGCCTCCTTCCAAAGCAGGATGAGAATGACCGTTACTTCTCTGCAATACCCGCGGCATTGGAAGCCCAATGACACTATGGATTCGATTAAAG
Source organism: Paenibacillus doosanensis (assembly GCF_025060755.1). Taxonomy (GTDB): domain Bacteria; phylum Bacillota; class Bacilli; order Paenibacillales; family NBRC-103111; genus Paenibacillus_S; species Paenibacillus_S doosanensis. The sequence goes on along the minus strand of NZ_JANYUY010000058.1, from coordinate 44,087 downwards.
CGTTCCGCGATACTGGGGTTTTTAACCATGTAGATCAGGGGCGGTTTACAGGAGCCTATTACTTCAATATCCATGATATTAAGCCTTTTATGGAATGTAACGGATTTGAAACGGTGGATTTGATCGGTTCTTCTAGCATCGGCGGGTTGATAAGTCATGAACAGAGGCAGTATTGGGAAGAAAAAGGTGAATCTCAGCAGATGACGAGCTTGCTTATTGAACTCGCTAAGGACCCTTCCGTCTTGGGGATATCCTCTCACTTGTTGTATATCGGCAGAAGGAAATAAGCGAACTAAGTTTAACATTGAGCAAACACCATCCTACGGACACATATATGTTCATAGTCGATGTCTACTCATCGCATCTAGAGTCGGTCATTTTGCTGGCTCGAAAATGAGATGTAAAAGGTCTACATAACAGTATTATTGTGTACGTGAAATAAACAAGGAATATCATCCAATATGCAACATATCATTGCTCGAGTATAGCATGATTTAACCAGAATCAAATTTATATAACGTCGCAGGAAAAGCACTGTTGTATGTCGAATCTATGTTTTAATATTAGGGACACAGCATTTTCATAAAATTGTAATTTATTGAACATAAGACAACAGAATTAACTAAGAAAATCTCCTGCAGATTCCAGCTAAAAGCAAATTATCTCGTGATGTTCATTTCTTGAAACGCAGGTTGACTCTCGTTATGTTTGATATAGGCTTATGGTCTGTCATAATTATGTCTTAAGTAGAAGTTCGTCACTCTTACTTTAGCAGAAATCAGAGGTAGTTCTTTCTAATTTTTATCAAAGCCAACCGATAATCTAATCTTAGGTAGGATACGTTTTGGAGGAACAATGAAAATTGCACACAATTTATCTACGCTAAATACATTAAATAGATTAAATAAGAACATCAAAACTACTGGAAATACATTAAAAAAGCTATCTTCTGGATTGCGTATTAATATGGCGTCGGATGATGCAGCAGGGTTAGCTATTTCCGAAAAATTGAGGGCACAAATAAGAGGATTGAGTCAAGCAAGTCGTAATGTACAGGATGGCATCTCTTTAATTCAAACGACTGATAGTGCATTAGGAACTATTCAAGATCCTGCCCTAATCAGATTAAAAGAACTTGCTGTACTGGCTGCCAACGGTACTCTTACTGATTCTGATAGAGGTATGATTCAAGATGAAGTAGAGATGATCAAAGAGGGAATAAATACTATTGCAAACAATACTCATTTTAATGGGATACATCTTTTAAATGTTTCAAGAAGTCCATTTGATTCGCTTAGTAATACAATCTATACAGGAACAAACGTCAGTTCCCTTCCCAGTTCATGTTTAATTGGAAATAGCTCTAATATTCATGAGGCAGCAGGGATAGAAATAACTGCTGGTGTAAACGATGGGCTGACTGTAAAGGTTGACGGTAATTCCTACTCAATTACTATTGCTGCCGGGATCTATAACGGCTCAACTACTGCTCTATACAATGATATAAATTCCAAACTGTTGGCAGCAGGTGCACAACTAGAATTAACTGATGTGTACGGCTCCTGGGATGACACTCATATGAGAACATTGCTATCAAGTACAGTTGCCGGAAATCATACAATCGAAGTCGAAGGAACTGCTTTTAATGAGATATTTGCACAAGAAGAAGGCTATAAATTTGGGGATCATTACGAAGTTTGGGGAAGGGAAGCAGACTTTTCTGTAGGGTATACTGTTATATCGGGTGATAATGATACGCTCAACTTAAAAGACATGGGGATAGACAAGACAATCGTCCTTTCCGCAGGCTCTTATAGCAGAGATGATCTAATCACTGAGTTAAATAAACAGTTAACAAACGTAGGAGCTAATATTACTGCTTCGATCTCATCTACTTCAATAGGCGTAAATACTAGCCCGAATATCGGGAATAAGCACTATATTTTAACTCTTAAACATAATCTCAGTTCCGACAAAAATGCTATTCAATTGGTTTCCGGGAATGCGCTAAACCCATTATTCTTGCGATCCGCTAATAAAGGTGATACTTGGGCTCCCCTTACCAAAAGCTATCTTAAAACGAATGTTGATATCACAAATGGATTAACAATAGATGAAAGGTCCAATATTTGGGAGTTCACTGTTGATGGTTCATTAAAAAAAACGGTCACTATAACAGCTGGTTCATATACATCCACTACTTTTATTAATGCCCTAAATAAGGAGTTGAATACTGTCAATGCAGGCATCAAAGCAGTTAATGATCAAGGTATGCTAAGATTTGAAAGAGAGATGAATGGTAATAGCTATACTATAACAAATCTAAATATTTATGGTGATATAAAAAGCGGAGCTTCGTTAAATTTACAAGTCGGTGCTAATTCGGGCGATACTTTTGAATTTGACTTAACAGATGTTAGAACAGCTGCTCTTGGTATCGATAATATTGATCTTTCAACACGTCAAGATGCTGAATCGACGTTTGTGAAAATTGATCGGGCTTTAAAAACCGTTTCTCAAGAACGTTCAAGATTTGGAGCATATCAAAACCGTCTGGAACATATACAAAATAATCTCTTGAATTATGAAAGCAATTTGGCATCAGCTGAATCTCGTATCAGAGATGTTGATATGGCAAGAGAGATGATAGAATTCTCGAAAAATAATATCCTCTCACAGGCTGCTGAAGCAATGCTGGCACAAGCGAATCTGGAACCCCAAACTGTACTGCAATTGATTAAATCAAATTAATTAACGAAATTCTTTCAGAAATATCGTATATTGGCTGAACGCCGATTATCCAACTAGCGAATTATGTGGTAATCAAAGATCCTATCTATGAAAACGACAAGCTTCGTTCATTAAAGGGCCTCAAAACCTGTATGGGATTGAGGTGTCTCCGATGCTGATTTCTAATATCACCAATAATTATGCACGTCATGAAAGAATGCCATAACCGCCATCTACATCCGGCCGCCTATGGTGTTTCTGGATGTCATTCATTTCAAGATCGAGCAAGATGGAGCTGATTATCAAACAAAACCGTACGTAGAATCAGTCGCTCTTCTTAAAGAAGAACGGCTGGTTTTACATAATCGTGTTTCATTGGTTCAAGTAAATGCAAGGAAAGCAACTCCCCTTTCCCTGCCATGTGCGAGGAGTTCACAAATAATCGATCAATATCTCCGCGTGCAAGCTGCGGTTTCCGGACGTAAGCAAATAAACCGTGAAGCCTATCGCAGGCAACGCCAGCCGCCTTCAAAGCAGCCGATCCTAATCACGATTATTGGTAATAAGCTGTACGCAAGTCTTCAGTTTTTATAGCCGCGCAGGGCATAAAGGTAGTACCACAAATCTCATTGATTTATAAGGAACGTAGCGACGAGCGGTCATCTGCAAGTAAGAGTACCTGGGGTATCCGAGGCACGACTGTCTCGTTGTCCTAAATCGAGCTATACGTTCCACAAAAACCAATCCTAGCTCCTCGTTCGTCAAAGACGGAGTTCGGATTCTAAGCCATTTCCCAAAAGTTATTTTCCGGATCGGCAAAATAGGCGATTTCTCCCACCCAGAAGGCGTCGCCAGGTTCCTGGAGTATTTGAGCGCCTGTGAGCCCTATTGTTTCAATGGTGGAATCTACTTGTTCGGGCGTATCTACATTGATAGCAAAGGTGACTCCGCAAAATGTATCGGTTTCCAAAAGTATTTCAACACCTGCATCCTTAGCAAGCTCCTTCAATCGGAAACACAGTGAGAATGACGCCTACGGTATTGAAGATGGCATAAGTACCGGAACTCGTTTTCCCCTCTGTCCGTCCCAGTTGCCGATAAAAGCTTCTAAGCTTCGGTAAATTCCATGCTCCTAGAGTTAACAGGCTTACTCTTTGCGGTACCATATGTAATCCTATCGATTGTTAATATTTATATTATTGCACATTATTATCAAAGTATGCTTCAATTGGTACGCCGTCCGTCTGTCCCCCGCCGCGTATAAATAGATGAGAAAAAAGCAGCCCATCCTTGGTCGAGGATAGGCTGCTGCTTCATTTACGATTATTCTTCCCCGCTTCCCTGTCTTCCCGCATAATGAGGCTCGCCCGGATCGAGATCGATGACGACGCGCCGCGGGGCAGCCAGAGCATATTGATGCTCGCAGCGCCAGCGCATATCCTCGGTAAAGCCGATCGTCTCCCCATCGCTGATCACATCGCCTTGGTTAAACAAGTAATACCCGATATCCGTCAAAACCCCGGCCACTTCGTTCGGTGCAAGGTCGTAGAAATGGCACTGGACGTCCGGAATGCCGAGAGCGGCCAGCCCGATCGTATCCATCAAGCCTTCATGGCGGTCGCTTCCCGTTCCTTTTACATTGTAGAAGCGAACGTTCATGGCTCCATACAAGCCGGCTCCCTGTTCAATAGCGGCTAGGTATGCCCCGGGCTCAACCAGCTTATCGCTTTCACGGAAATAGAGCGCATCGCACGGAGCGGTCTCCAATACGGCCCGCAGCGCGCCGGTAAACAGCTCCAGCCTCGATTTCGGCTCGAGTCCGGATGCCATCATATCGATGAGCAGCAGCGAGTGGCGGCATTCCTGCAGCGTCTGCTCCGCTTCCCCCCAATGCCAGGCTTGCTGAATGGCCGTCGCATATTCCGAAACCGGGCGATGCTCCGTATCCGTCAAACTGGTTTGGGCAGGCATGTCCCCTTCCTGGTAATGACATTGTAGTTTAGATGAAAGAAATGCAGCAAATCCTTGCCCGCTTCTTCATTCGCTTCCCATACGGCGAGCTTCGCTTCAGACTCCTGTCTCCCCGGCTGCTCCAGTTTGCCTGTGTAACGTTCCATGTTCGCATACAGCAGCTTCCGATCCAGCCGAGGCCGCTCCTTAAATTTCAGTTCAACCGAATAAACCCTTGCAAACCCGAACTCTTTTTCCTCGTCAAGCAGTTCCTGCGTATCCAGCGCTCTCTCCTCCATTCATGCGTTTTCTTTTGTCAGCTTGAATATAACGAACAATAGGTACGGTCAAAACGTCCGGCCAGCAAGTCCTCCTTGCGGATAAAAAAATGAAGCACGCCGGCGTCCCACCAGCAAAATCCGATCTCGTTATCCGACTCGACTTCAAGAAGCATTAAAGTATCCTCGATTTCCCGCTTCGCTCGGTGCTCGTCCCCGCCCAGCTGAGCGGTGATTCGCTCAAGCGCCCGCGCTTTGCTGTAATCGTAATGCTGGCCTGTCAGCAGCATGAGGGCCGCTTGATATTCGCTGTCGTCATGCTGTCCGTCCGGATAACCGAATAACCGGGCGACATCCCCGCTTCGGCTTTCCGTAATTGCCCAGCCCAGCTCTTCGTAATCCCCGTAATCCGCCGTTTCGCTTTCGACCTGCTCGTAATCGACATAAGCGTAATTGGGCGGCTCCAGCGTAGCTCTCGGCTCCAGCCTGTACCCGGAGTAAGTCTCCTCAAGCGCAGTCGTCTCCGGAGAGCGGCGGCAGGCAGCCGAAGCCAGCTCTTCTCCCGCGGAAAAGAGCACGCGATGCTCAATGTCATACGCCGGCTCGTCCACGCCCACGAAAAAATACAGCATCCCGCTTGCCGGCAGCAGCGAGGCTTCATCGGCCTTCGCGAGCTCCTGCAAATTCAGCTGCGCTATAAAAGTCATCGGTACGCCGTCTTTGGTCAGCGGCCACTCCGCCTCGGGAGGAAGATCGGGATCTCCCCCGATCCTTGAAGCGCATAGCTGCGCCTCGCCGGCCCGTCCGGCTTTGGAGCAGCGGATTCCTTGCCGCGTGTGCTCCAGCAAGTACGGCAAAGCATGCTCGAATTGATGCTCCCGGATCAGCTGCTCCAAGCGATGACGTTGATGTTCGTTCAAATTCATCCTGCTCCCCCTAACGGCTATGAAAGTTCTCCACATATCGGACAATACGTTTATCATACTATGCGCTTTCGCGGCGCTTCCATAGTATCATGTGCCTATAGCTTTTATAGGATAAATATACTAATTCAGCTCAAAATAGTAAGGAATGTCACTAAAGCGCCCGGTTGTACCGGAATTAACGGCAGTAAGAAATTGAGGCTCTGCCACCGAATACCGAGCATCGTTTACCCAACGTTGAACGCTGTTGAAATAGGTCGATTTTACATATTGGCGATTTCGTTATACTATATTTAGGGATAAAAATGCGGGCGGAGCCGTTGGCTCATTTTTGCAAGACATTGGGATATACTAACTTTCATGATGATGTAACCCGTCACTCCTATGAGGATGGGGCTTTTACCTGCTCAGAAAGGATGAGAAAATTTTGGACAAGCATCTGAGCGCAAAAGATCAGAAAATGCTGTTGAATGCTTTGGGAAAATTGAAAGAAACACAGGAAATCGCGGAAGCCAAGGAAGAAGAAAAGCGCTGGAGCCCCATTGAGGTTCCGCTTCGTTTGGCCGACCATCTGGCGACGCTGACCAAGGCGGATCTTACCGCCATTCGGGTCAATCTGGACATTAAAGGCGCCAGCTCGCTGAAGAAACAGGATTTGTGCGACAAGCTGTCCGAGCAGATTCCGGCTCTGCTGCCAAATCTGCTTGCTGCATGGGACGAGACGCGTCATCAAGTGATGCAGTATCTTGCCGCCAATGATGGCCGCGCTTACCTGCCGCTTGGAACGAAACAGCTTCAATATTTCAAGGAACGGGGTCTTATTTTCACGGGAACCTGGAACGGAGAAAAGACGCTGGTCATGCCGCAGGAAGTGCTGGAGGCGTATCGCGCGCTCGAGCTTTCCTCTTACCGGGAGGCCAGCCGCAGAAATACGGAATGGATCAAGCTGACTCAGGGTCTGCTGTTTTACTACGGTACGCTGGATCTCGGCAGCTTGGAGAAGCTGCTTGAGGAGCATACCGGAGAGTCGCCGCGGCTGAAGGAATATTTGGACGTTATTTTCGATTCGATCTCATTTTATGAAGAAATCAAGCAAGGAGCCGAAGGCTTCTCCAATATTCGCGTCTTCGATCCGGCCAAGGTGAAGGAAGAGCACGCTCTTCGCAGCGAGGTGCCCTTCCGTCCGTTCACCAAAGACGAGCTGATCGCCGCAGGCGAGCCCAACTTTGTCGATGCCAATCCCAGCTATCAAGCGTTCGTAGAACTAATCGACCGCTGTTACTCGATGTCGCGGGAGGAAGCCGCGCACTTGATCGACGAATGCGTCTATGCAATCCGGATCGGCCAAACGCCGAACCAGCTGTTTAACTTTTTGCAGCACCAGCTGGAAATAAAGGACCTGGAAATGGTCAAAGCGATTATGGACCATATCGTCAGACTGCACAATCACACGAGACAATGGGCGCTTAAAGGGTATTATCCGACGGAGCTGTCCGCTCAGCAGAGAGTTCCCGCAGCTAGCGGCCCGGCCGGCAAAGCGGATGTGATCAGCTTCGCAACCCGCAAAAAAGTCGGCCGCAACGATCCTTGTCCGTGCGGCAGCGGCAAAAAACACAAAAAATGCTGCGGAAGCTAGCCGCATGCTTATTTATCCTCTCGGCTCGAAAACCCGTCATTCGGCGGGTTTTCGCCTTTTATCCCCCGAATGCTTCAATTCGAACTCATCCAGCTTCCTGCCGTCGATATCATAGGCTCGGTACGTCAGCGTATCGCCTTGAATGCGGATGCCGGCGAACATTTGCCTTTCATTCTGAAAATGAACCTGATGATAGAAGCGGTCCTCCTTTTTCTTATTCAATTTGGGCCCGGCCGTATTCGGCACGACATAGACCGTCCCTTCGCCCGGCTGAACAATGGCGTCGCCCTTCAATGGGTAAGAACGGGAATATTCATGATTATGTCCCTGCAGCACGAGATCGACCCCGAATTCGTCAAAAACAGGCACCCAGCGCTTCACAATCGCTTCATCCTGATTGCCGCCGTAAGGACCGCGGTGCAAAGCGACGATAAGCCATTCCTTGTTAGTCCCCCGCAAATCGGCGCGCAGCCATTCGGCCTGCGCCTTCACATTCGACTCCGTGTTCATGACGGCGATATGAACAGGCCCGTAATCGAACGAATACGTCGTGCCTGGAATCGAGCCTTCGGCGCCGTTGTCCGGCACGTTAAAATGCTGCACGAACGCATCCGCATTCTTATCGATTTCATCATGATTGCCCGTTACCGGCATTAGCGGGATACGGTCAAGCCATGCTTGCGCCTTGCCGAAGAAGGCATCCCATGCCCCCGCATCCTCGGGCTGCTCCGTCAAATCCCCGTTATGGACGATAAAACGGGCATCGCCAAATAATTCGAACGCTTTGTCCAGCGTCTGTCCCCAAACGGCGAAATCTTCCTCCGTCTCTCCCTGTGAGTCGGCCACATCGAGGAATGTCACTTCATCGGCATCGGCCGGCGCCGTCCGGAACACAGCCGGATCGCTCCAGCCTCCCGCTTCTCCGCTGCCCACGCGATACGTATATTCCGTATCCGGTTCAAGTCCGGTGATATTCGCTTTGTGCACGCCTTGCTTCTCTCCGCTCCCGTTTCGGACCGTGTCCGTCGTGCCTTTAACCGCAGTAACATCGGCCTTGCCACCCTTCACCCATTGGACGACGGACGCAGCCTGACTGTCCTTGGTTTGCCAAGTGATCGCGCGGCTCGTTGCCGCATCGGTTTTGAACGTTGTGACGATCGCTTTCGGCTCCAGCGGAGAACCGGCCGCCGCTCCCTGGCTTCCTCCTCTCGCTTTCCACAGCTCCAACCCTCCGAACACGGCTACGCATACGATCAGCAGCCCCCACAGCAGGCAGCTTTTTTTATCCGGCATATCTCGTACCTCCTTGCCCTCCATCCTGCCCTTTTCCGTTGTTAACCAGCTTAGCCATTCGGCTTGTAAAAGTCAAAATTCAGCGGGCGGCTCGTCCGCTTACGGCGCTTGCAAACTTTCAGCGCTCATTCAGTGTCCGCTAAGGGAACGTTTAGGTACGTATTGTAAAGTAATTGTAAAGATCGATCAAGCAACAAGAAAGCGAGGTGCTCCCTATGATACCGAATTTAAAATTCAGACATGAGTTGAAATATTACGTTAATTATCACCAATACAATGTGCTGCGGCTGCGGTTCAGACATCTGCTGAAGCAGGACAAACATAGCGGTGAAACCGGCGAATACCATATTCGCAGCTTGTATTTCGACGATATCGACAACAAAGCGCTCCACGAGAAGCTAGGCGGCGTCCGGGACCGCGAGAAATACCGGATACGGATTTACAATTTTTCCGACAAAATCATTCACATGGAGAAGAAGATCAAATTCAACGATTACATCTCCAAGCTGAAGGAGCCTCTGACCCGGGAAATGGCCGATGCGATTGTGGCGGGCCGTTACGAGCCGCTGAACCTTCCGGAGAAGCCTCTCCTGCACGAAGTGTACCGGGAAATGAAACAGAAGCTGCTGCGTCCCAAAGTGATCGTCGATTATGTACGGGAAGCGTACGTAGCCGAGTCGGGCAATGTCAGACTCACCTTCGACAAGCAGCTCAAGACGGGGCTTCATTCCGTCGATCTGTTTAATCCCGAGCTCGCGACGGTCAACGCCTTTGATCAGCCGATCATCGTATTCGAGGTCAAGTATGACGAATATTTGCCCGAGTACATTCGCACCGCGATCCAAAATGAAGGCTTGATCCGGCAGTCCAATTCCAAATACGTCATCTGCCGTAAATTTTTAAAATCCAACTCCTGGGAGGACCAATAATATGGATCAATCCACTGCAAATGCAACCGCTACTACGTTTTCCGACATTATTAAAAAATCGGTGCTCAGCAATTTTACGTCCGATATCAGCACAGCCAAAATTTTGCTCACCCTGGCCATCGCCTTTTTGATCGGATTGTTCATCTATACGCTGTATAAGCGCGTGTTCAGCGGGGTGCTGTACTCCAAAAGCTTCAACGTTTCCTTAATCGGGATGACGCTCATTACCGCGCTCGTCATTATCGCCATTAATTCCAATCTCGTATTATCGCTCGGGATGGTCGGCGCGCTCAGTATCGTCCGTTTCCGGACTCCGATTAAAGACCCTACCGATTTGATCTTCCTGTTCTGGGCGGCCGTAGCCGGTATCGTAACGGGAGCCGGATTTTACTCCTTGGCCGTTATCGGGTCCGTCGTCGTCGGTTTGGTACTGTTTATTTTCATCAAGCAAGCTTCTTTCGAAACGCCGTACCTTCTTGTCGTCAACTGCGCTTCCGATGAATCGGAGAAGGCGATCCACGAGAAGCTCGGCAGCTTGGTCAAACGGTTTAATGTGAAGCAAAAAACGATTACGAGCGACAACATCGAAATGACGGTCGAAGTCCGACTGAACGAGAACGAGCCGCGATTCGTCAACGAAATTAAAGCATTGGACGGCGTGCGCAATGCCGTGCTGATCAGCTATAGCGGCGATTACGTATCCCAGTAACAGGTGGTGGCGAAGATGAAATTGAAACCGAAATCGAGATGGCCCCTTATAGCCTGCCTGTGCGCAGCTTTGCTGACCGCCGGGATCTCCGGCTCAATCGTCGCCCAAACTTCGGGGAGCTCGGCCAGCAAGGCCGGCTCCTCCAGCGCTTCGGCGCAGACGGCTGCTCTGGACAGCGAAGTTTTTCCCAAGGACAAGGTCGTCGATGTCAAAATAACAATCAACGAGGACGACTTCCAAAATATGCTGGATAATGCGTCCGCGGAAGAAATGAAGACGGCTTCCGTCGATTATAACGGCGAGCATTTCGATAATGTCGGCATACGGACCAAAGGCAATCTTACCTTAAGAAGCGTAGTCAATATGGACGATTCCGACCGCTACAGCTTCAAGCTCTCTTTCGATGAATATGTGTCCAGCCAAACGCTCCGCGGCATCAGCAAAATTAACCTGAACAACAATTACAGCGACGCGTCGTATATGAGGGAGTTTCTGACCTATGAGCTCGCCGAGGAAATGGGCCTGCCTACGCCTAAATATTCGTTTGTCAATGTGTATGTGAACGGCAAGCTGTGGGGATTTTATTTGGCCGTCGAGCAAATCGGCGACGCTTATCTCGAACGCAATTTCGGCAATTCGTACGGGGCGCTGTACAAAGGGGAAAACGGCAACGGCAGCGATCTGAAGTGGATCGACGACAGCCTCTCTTCCTACTCCGGTCTCGTACAGAAGTCCAAGTCTTCGAATAAAAAGGTGCTGATCGATATGCTCGACGAGCTGAATAACGGCACCGATTACGCCAAAGTGCTCAATGTCGAGGAAGCTTTGAAATATATTGCGCTCAATGTCGTGACGGTGAATACGGACAGCTACTTGGGCGGGAATAAACAAAATTATTATTTGTACGAAAACAACGGCATCTTCTCCGTGCTGCCTTGGGACTATAATATGGCCTTCGGCGGATTAGGCAGATCCTCTCTTCTGATCGACGAACCGACGCAGGGAGCGGTGGCCGAACGGCCGCTGATCGCCAAACTGCTCGCTGTCGACGAGTATAAGCAGATGTATCACGATATCATCCAAAAGGCCGTACAAGGCTATCTCGCCCCGGATACGTTCAAAGCGAGAGTTCAGCAGGTCGATGCGATGATCTCCGCCTACGTCAAGCAGGACCCAAGCTCCTTCTACACTTATGAACAGTACGAGAGCGGTGTTGAGCAATTGATTTCAACCAATACGAGTCAAGTGGACAATATATCGCAGCAGCTTGCCGGAACGATCGCCTCTTCGAACGACGGCAACGGCAGCGGCGGAGGCTTCGGGGGCGGAGGACCGGGCGGCCAAGGCGGTATGAACGGTCAGATGCCGGAAGGCGCGGGCTTCCCGGCCGAAGGCGGCAAAGGCAATACCGTTGCGGCCATGGCCTTCAACGGGCCGGACAACGCCCAGGGAGGCCAGCAGGGCCCCCAAGCCCAAGGCAATGCTCAGGGCAATCAAGAGAGCCCTCAAGCCCAAGGCAACGCTCAGGGCAATCAGCAGCAGGGGCAGGGCAACGGCCAAGGCTGGCAAAACCGTCAAGGCGGACCGGGCGGCGGTCAAGGAGGCGGAGGCTTCGGCGGACCGCCAGGAGGTCAAGGACCCGGCCAAGGGCCGAACAGCGCCGCTACGCAAGGCAATACGAGCGAGGCTGTCGCTACAGGCGTTTCGATCATCGTGCTCGGTCTGGCCTGCTTGTTCGTCACGCTGTATAAGCGCAAACGCATCTGAGAAACGAATGGTCACCCGCTCCACTTGCCGATAAACAGGAACAAATCCCCCAAAAGTGACGTGATGCTCTGAAGCTTATTCCGTCCGCATCCAGCCTAGGCTGGATCGGCGTCTAACCCTTCCTCCGGGATCGTTCTATGGTAGACTTTCCTTTCGGGGGAGACCCCCGATATCCACAGGATATTGCTGCGCATCATTTCCTAAACAGCAAAAAAAGCTTATCCTTAGCCGCTCAAGGCTTTGGATAAGCTTTTTTTTTACTCCATTTCAGCGCAGCAAAGAAGCGGCGCTTTCCCGTTTACCAGAAACCGCCGTAAAAGCCGCCGCCGTACGGGCCAAAACCGCCATAGCCGTAACCGCCGTATGGATACCCGCCGTATAAGCCTGCATATGGAGCCGTTCCGATAGCAAGCAGGTCGAACAGCACCAACGGAGCCAAAGCCGACGTTTTTACTTGCTTGCCCTTTTGCGGAGCCAGAATCAACTTGTTGCCGCTAATACGGACAAGCTTGCCGCTGACTTGGGTGCCGTCTTTCTTAAGGGCATAAACGGTTTTGCCGATTAACTTCTGAACATCCTGTTTGCGAACCGCTTTTTGCACGTATGTCCACCTCCATCAATCTCCCTAATGCCTTTGGCATTACGCAATATTGTACGGAGATGAACGAAGGATTGCTTGTTCGGATGCCCCTATTCTCTTAAAGATAGGATAGCGGCCCGGGGGCTTGCGCTTGCGCGTTCTACTTGCGCAGACGCCCGAGTTCCGTCGTAATGGCTTCAATCTCGCTGATGCTGAAATTAGCCTTGCCGGACACCATTTCATAAATATCTCTCAAATCCTCGTACTGCTCATCATTCATCGCCGTTGCCTTCAATGCGGCTCCCGAAGCCATACGAAGCTTCTTTTTTATTTCCTCAATCATAAAATCGGCATTCTCCAACGTATTCGCCGTCAAATCCATTCGCTTTCTCATCCTTTCTACTGCCCGGGCTAGTGCAGCATATACTGATCTAACCCATTGTACCATGTTTTGTAGAGACGCGCGCGCTGTCGTATAATACCAGCATGAAAGATACTTAATCGAAAAGGAGGCGCTTGCATGATTCACACACTTACATTGCAAACGAACCGGCGCGACGAAATGACCGATATAACCGGTCTGATAGGAGAGCTCGTGAAGGAACAACAAACCGAGGAAGGGATGGCGGTCATTTATTGTCCGCATACTACCGCAGGCATTGCCATTAATGAAAACGCCGATCCCGACGTCAAACGCGACGTGCTGATGCGATTAGATGAAGTATATCCGTGGGAGCATCCCAAGTACAGACATGCCGAGGGAAACACAGCCGCGCATTTGAAGGCTATGACCGTGGGCACCTCGCAAACGGTGTTCATTGAGAACGGCCGGCTTGTGCTGGGCCGCTGGCAGGGCATCTACTTCTGCGAATTCGACGGTCCCCGCCGGCGCACGGTGCTGGTCAAACTGTTGCGTGGGTAAGCTGAGGCGCCGGCTGCAGAGCTTGGCATAAGTATTTGACATGCTGGTCGGCCAGCTTCTTCACATCTTCATAAGATTGACGATAGCGGATATTATAAGAAATAAAGCCGTGCATGGACATGAACAAGCTCCAAGGAATGCTGTACATTTTGTGTTCATTGCCCGGCTGTCTGGCGATAACCGCCCGGACGACCGTAGCGAACAGTTCAAGACATTGCGCCTGCTCGGTTCTTGCATAAATTTGCAAATCCGAGTCGTTGATCATAAACATAATCTCATAATGATAAGGGTTCTCCAGACCGAACCGGATAAATTCGAGCATCAGCTTCTCCAGTTGGCCGATGTCGCCCATACGTGTACGGGTGAGCATCTCCTTCTGTCGTTGTAGAAGCATATGGAAATCCTGGTTGACGAGCGCATAGAAAAGTTCGGCTTTTTCTTTAAAATGATAGTATAACGCGCCGTGACTGTACCCCATCGCTTTGGCGATGCTGCGCATCGTTAAAGCATGATACCCGTGTTCGGCGAAAAGCTGCCTCGCTTCCTCCAGTATCCGTTCGCGGCTCAGCTCCTGCGCCACTGCTTTTCTGGCCAACGCGATTCAACTCGCTTTCCTATTTAAATATCTTTCTTACTTCAATAGTTTATCACTTTATTGCTGCAAAGCAAGAGAAAATATGAATTTAATCTTATTGGAATAATATGACAATGGATTTATTTTGTCAGACCGCCCTGGCGACATATATTAGCGCAAAAAAACAGCCATGCCTTTTAAAAGGATGGCGAAAAACGCTGAATGCGCATGCGAAAGCATCTTCCGATCGCTCTTGTCCCCGGATTTCTTGAATGGTTAACCCGTGATACGGTTGAAATCCGCGGACAAAGGCGAACGCTTACGCTGTTCCCGCTTTCTATCGACTATTCGGCCACTTGTTCACCACGCTTCTACTAAAAGCTTGGCTGCTTCGTATGTTCGATATACCGGGACTCTCCGGGAATGATGACGGCCTGCCCCTGAGTTATATCCGTCATCCAGGCGATGAACCGCTCCGCTTCTCCGTCCAGCGGCAGACAAGTCAGCGTCACCTTATCGGTGAACATTGTCTCTCCCATCAGCATCTCTCGGCCCCGCAGTTCGTTCTCCACTTTACCGTGCCAGGTGTAATCGATCTCGATCAGCACTTCCCGGTGCAGCACCTGGTACACCGGCTCCGCAGCCGCCAATCCGACTACGGCTCCGTCCGTATAAGCCCGGATCAACCCCCCGGCCCCGAGCATAATGCCGCCGAAATACCGGGTGACGACAACCGCTACATTTTTAAGCCCCTGGTTTTTGATAACCTCCAGAATCGGTTTGCCGGCCGTACCGCTCGGCTCCCCGTCATCGGATTGCTTCTGAATTTCGTCCCGCTCCCCGATCATATAAGCGGAACAATTGTGGGTAGCCGACCAATGCTCCTTCTTGATGCTCTCGATAAACTGAACCGCTTCCTCTTCGGTAGCTACGGGCCGCGCATGTCCGATAAACCGCGATTTCTTGATCACAATTTCCGCGACGCCGAATTGTTTCACCGTCTTGTATTGAGCCAGCATGAGCATCCTCCCTTCTGTCCGATTTAGGAAAAAAAGCAGTTCACCCATAACAGGTGGACCGCTTTTTCGTTCACGCTTACTTCTCCAGTCTTGCTTCCAGCTCCGCTTTTTCTTTCTCGTAGCCCGGCTTGCCAAGCAAAGCGAACATGTTCTTCTTGTAAGCCTCGACGCCCGGCTGATCGAACGGATTTACGCCCAGCAGGTAACCGCTGATGCCGCATGCTTTTTCAAAGAAGTACACCATATATCCGAATGTATACGCGCTTGTATCCGGCAGTGTCACGATCAGATTAGGCACCCCTCCGTCCGTATGAGCGAGCATCGTGCCTTCGAACGCCTTCTTGTTCACGAAGTCCATCGTCTTGCCGCTCAAGAAGTTCAGCCCGTCCAAATCGTCGGCATCCGTGCCGATCGTAATATGCTCGGCGACCTCCGTCACTTGAATGACCGTTTCGAACAAGGTGCGGTTGCCTTCCTGAATGAATTGACCCATCGAGTGAAGATCGGTAGAGAAATCGACGGAAGCCGGGTAAATGCCTTTGTTGTCTTTGCCTTCGCTCTCCCCGAACAGCTGTTTCCACCATTCCGAAACGAAATGCAAAGACGGCTCGTAATTGACGAGGATTTCCGTCGTTTTGCCTTTGCGGTACAGAGCGTTGCGGACAGCCGCATATTGGTAGCTCGGATTTTCGGCCAGATTCGGGCTGGAGAACGCCTCTCTGGCATCCGCAGCGCCGCGCATCATCGCTTCGATATCGATGCCGGCCGTAGCGATCGGCAGCAGCCCTACCGCCGTAAGCACGGAATAACGGCCGCCTACGTCGTCCGGAATGACGAAGGACTCGTAGCCTTCTTCTGTCGCCAGCTTCTTCAGAGCGCCTCTGGCTTGGTCGGTCGTCGCATAAATCCGTTTGCGCGCTTCTTCCTTGCCGTATTTTTTCTCCAGCAGCTCGCGGAAAATACGGAAGGCGATCGCCGGCTCCGTCGTTGTCCCCGATTTGGAGATCACATTGACGGAAATGTCCTTGCCTTCCAGCAGCTGCAGCAAATGCGTCACATACGTCGAGCTGATGTTATTGCCGACGAAGTAAACTTCCGGCGTCTTGCGCTTGCCCTTAGGCAGCAAATTGTAGAAGGAATGGGACAGCATCTCGATCGCTGCGCGCGCTCCCAGGTAAGATCCGCCGATCCCGATAACGACCAAAGCGTCGGAATCCGACTGAATCTTCTTAGCCGCTTGTCCGATGCGCTCGAACTCGGCTTTATCGTAATCGACCGGCAGGTCGATCCATCCCAAATAATCGGAACCTGCGCCGGTTTTATTATGTAATTGCTCATGAGCAAGCCGAATCGGCTCGGCAAGATAGTCAACCTCGTGCTGTTGAATGAAAGATAGTGCTTTACTATAATCAAACGATAATTTTGCGCTCATTTTTCATCCTCCTTAGGGTATTTGAACTTTACGAAACTAGAATACTTTACTTCACAGCATAAAAGCAAGTACGTCATTCACACCGTTTTGGCAAAATGCTACAATAAGACAGAGGTGATTGGATGAAAAAGGTAGGATTTATCGGATTAGGGACCATGGGCAAACCTATGGCCGCCAATCTGTTGAACCAAGGATACGATGTCGTTTTATATAATCGAAGCGCGGAAAAAGCCGCCGAGTTGGTTAAGCTGGGCGCCCGGACGGCAGCAACCCCCATGGAGGCGGCCGAAGAAGCCGACGTCGTCATGACGATGCTGAGTAACGATGCCGTCGTCCTGGAGGCCGTGCTCGGCGAGTCCGGCGTCATTCACGGGCTGCGCGCAGGGAAAACCGTCATCGATTGCAGCACGGTATCCCCGGACACCAGCAAACGAATCCATCACGAGCTGCTCGGCCGCGCCGTCGATTTCCTCGACGCTCCCGTTACAGGCAGCAAGCCTGCGGCGGAGAGCGGCACACTGGTGTTTATGGTCGGCGGCGAACAGGCTGCCCTGGAGCGCGAACGCGACATCTTCGAGGCTCTCGGCAGCAAAATCGTCTACATGGGCCCCTCCGGCTCGGGCTCTTACGCCAAGCTCGCCAACAACACGATCGTCGGCATTAATGCGCTGGGCTTGATCGAAGGCTTGTCCATCGCGGCCAAAGCGGGACTCGACGCCGAGCAATTTCTGCAAATCGTGCTGGCGGGCAGCGCGAACAGCAAGCAGGCGGAGCTTAGAGGCGGCCAACTGATCAACCGCGACTTCAGCAGTCAATTCTCACTGCAGCTGATGTTGAAGGATTTGCTTCTCGCCGGCGACGTAACGAACCGGCTCCAAATGCCTTCTCCGATGCTCAAAGCGGCGGCCGGGCTATTCCAGATGGGACTCGGCAAAGGTCTGGGGGAAGCCGATCTGTGCGCCGTAGCGCAGTGCTATGAGGAGTGGATGCATATGCCGATCGGCAAATCCGCCAGCGTCGAGGAGCGCCGGAGGACGGCCCGCCTGCAGCTTCGCGTTCCGATCCATCTCTCCGTGCATCAATGGGAGCAGGAAGGCGCCTTCACAGGCCAGACGATCCCCGGCACGCTGTACGATTTGTCCGGGAACGGACTTCAGCTCATATCCGAATTCCCGCTTGCCGAAGATATGTTCGTCGTCATTCACTTCGCTCAGGAGGCTAAGCTGCCGCCGATTACCGGCAGAGTCATCCGGATCGAAAGCGACAACAGCGGTTCGTTCCGTTACGGCTGCCTGCTGTCGGGTCTGGCTCCCTACGACCGTCTGCAGCTGGAGAACTATATCGCCAGCCATCAACAAGATCAAACCGGCTAGAAGGCGGTGAAACACGCCGACGGCGCATGCGGAACATCGTCTTTCGTTCGTCGTTGTCGCGTAGCCCCTGTAACCTAAAGCTGCCGGTCACTTAAGTCAAATACCCTGCCAAGAAGCATGAATGTGCTTGCCCGGCAGGGTATTTTTCCATCGTTCTTCGTCTGTTTTCTAAGTATCAGGCTCGGATTACTCTGCAATGTAGGAGCAGCAGTAGTCGGTAGGTGTTTTCACCTGCAGCTTGAACTTCGATTTCGCGGGAACGGTAAATTCGCCTGTGCCGTTAATATGAATCCACTCGCTGGAATCGGGAAGCAGCACGTCCAGCTCTCCAGCCTGGATTTCCATAATTTCCTTCGCATCCGTTCCGAATTCATATTCTCCCGGAAGCATAACGCCCAGCGTTTTCTTGGTGCCGTCCGCGAAAATGACGGTGCGGCTGGTTACTTTGCCGTCGAAATAAAAGTTCGCTTTTTTCAATACGGTTACTTGCTCGAATTGGGACATCGCGCTCTGTTCTCCTTTGGAATAGAGGCCGAACCGTCAAGCGGCCCGGCCTTCTTAAGATCATTTATTTCAGCAGCTGCTTCACGCGGGCAACTACATTTTCTACCGTAAAGCCGTACTCTTTAATGACAACCGGACCCGGAGCGGATGCGCCGAAGCGATCGATGCCGAGCACGCTGCCTTGTTCGCCGACATAACGTTCCCAGCCGAAGGAATGACCCATTTCCACGGCAAGACGCGCTTTAACGTCAGGGAGGATAACGGAATCTTTGTACTCCTGCGATTGCTTGTCGAACAGCTCCCAGCTAGGCATGCTGATGACGCGAACTTGTACGCCTTCTTCCGCCAATTGCTTTTGCGCCGCAACCGCCAGCTGTACTTCCGTACCAGTCGCGATGATTTGCGCCTGCGCTTTGCCGCTTGGAGCATCGGACAGAACATAAGCGCCGCGCGCGAGGCTTGCTTTCGCCTGCTCTGTGCCTTC
This sequence comes from Paenibacillus doosanensis, assembly GCF_025060755.1. Lineage (GTDB taxonomy): Bacteria > Bacillota > Bacilli > Paenibacillales > NBRC-103111 > Paenibacillus_S > Paenibacillus_S doosanensis. The sequence goes on along the minus strand of NZ_JANYUY010000058.1, from coordinate 24,984 downwards.
CAGCTTAGGAGCCGCTTGACGCGAGAAGATCAAGGCGACAGGGCCCTTCTTGTTCTCCGCCGCATAGCGCCAAGCCGCAGCCGTTTCGTCGCCGTCCGCAGGACGGATGACCGTTACGCCCGGAATGACTCGCAGGGCGGCCAATTGCTCGATCGGCTCATGCGTAGGACCGTCTTCGCCGACGCCGATGCTGTCGTGCGTAAAGACATAGATCGCAGGCACGCCCATGATCGAAGCCAGACGAATCGCCGGACGCAAGTAGTCGGAGAAGACGAAGAACGTGCCGCCGAATACTTTCAGACCGCCGTGCAGCAGCATCCCGTTGACGGCAGCGCCCATACCGAATTCGCGCACGCCGAAATAGATGTTTTGACCGCTGTAATCTTTGGCCGTCATCACGCCGAGATCCTTCATATGCGTCATCGTGGAGGACTCGAGGTCAGCCGAGCCGCCTACGAGCGAAGGCACGTTTTTGGCAATGGCGTTCAGCACGATGCCGGATGCCGTACGGGTTCCTTTTTCCGCAGGGGCCGCTTCCGGAATATCTTTATCCCAGCCTTCGGGCAAATCGCCGTTAACGGCCGTTTCGAACTGCTTCGCAAGCTCGGGATATGCCTTCGCATACTCGGCGAACATTTGCTGCCAAGCCGCGTTAGCCTCGATGCCTTTTTGCTTCACAGCAGCGAAGTGAGCGCGCACTTCTTCAGGCACATAGAAATGCTGATCTTCAGGCCAGCCGTAAGCTTTCTTGGTCAAAGCCACTTCGTCCGTGCCGAGCGGAGATCCGTGAGGACCGGCATGTCCGCCTTTGCCCGCTTTGTTCGGGCTGCCGAAGCCGATAATCGTCTTCACTTCGATCAGCGTCGGACGATCGTCGTTCTTCGCTTCGGCAATCGCGCTCTCGATAGCGTTCAGATCGTTGCCGTCCTCAACGCGCAGCACTTGCCAGCCGTAGCCTTCGAACCGGCGAACAGCCGACTCGGAGAAGGACAGGTTGAGCTCGCCGTCCAGGGAAATGTCGTTGGAATCGTACAATACGACCAGCTTACCGAGCTTCATGTGGCCCGCCAGCGATGCCGCCTCGGAGGAAATTCCCTCCATCAGGTCGCCGTCGCCGCAAATCACGTACGTATAGTGGTCGATAACGTTAAATTGATCTTTATTGTAAACGGAAGCCAAATGCGCTTCCGCCATAGCCATACCGACGCCCATACCGAAGCCTTGTCCCAGAGGACCTGTCGTAGCGTCTACGCCGGCCGTATGGCCCACTTCCGGATGGCCCGGCGTTTTGCTTCCCCACATACGGAATTGCTTGAGCTCCTCCATAGGAAGATCGTATCCGCTCAAGTGAAGCAGGCTGTACAGCAGCATCGAGCCGTGGCCTGCGGAAAGCACGAAGCGGTCGCGGTTAATCCAAGTCGGATTATCCGGATTATGGTTCATCGTTTTGGCGAACAGCTCGTAACCCATCGGCGCAGCGCCCATCGGCATACCCGGATGACCCGATTTCGCCTTCTCGATGGCATCAATGGACAAAGTGCGAATCGTGTCGATGGACAATTGCTCGATCGCTTTATTCAATACTGTCATGAAAAACCCTCCTATAATGTTAGTGAAGCTGCATCTCCCGCCCACGCGGCCTAAAGCCTATAAAATGCGGGAATAAACGGCGTTGTTAACGTGTGCATAACCATTGGCACATAAACTCACTTGCACCATTTTACCATTGTCCGTTTCAGTTTGCCAACCTAAACCTAACGGAAGATTAAAAAAAACGTTTGGAAATGACAAGCAGCCTCGAAGGAATTTCCCGCGTTTTGGCGAATATGTAGTATTTGTCGATCACCGAATCCTGTTCATTTGGAGTGGTAAGAGCCGATTATGAATCATCTGTTGTTAGAGCTGGCCAACATGCGTCAAACGTATCGGAAAATGCTGAATCTATACTGGATTACGATTGTCCTTACCGTTGCACTGGAATATTGCATTCATCAAATGGAAGGCAAGCCGGGGGAAGCCGGACTGCTCGGCACTCTGCTTCTGCAAGCCGTAGGCTTGGCCGCGATAACGGGGATAACGGAGATGCTGTACCGCTATCGCAAAGTTCAAAGCGACGACCTGATGATTATTACGGGCATCCTCTACGCCTCATCCATTATCTACGTCAATCCGACCATCGGCATCGTACCTGCAATATACATCTTTCCCATCCTAACCTCCGTTCTTTCGTTCAACAAGAAACGCATTCTGGCCGCTTTTTCACTTACCTTGGTCTGCTTTGCCGTCATGTATGCGGTCACTCCCGAGCTTCGCGCGTCGATGCAGCCGATTCATGTGATCGGCACGCTGTTTCTGTACGTCGGTACGACGATCATCTCGCTCAATATATCCGTCAGCGGCATCGAGCTGCTCAACAATCTGCGAATCGCCACCGAAGCGAAACAGGAGCTGCTGGTCAAAAACGTCATCATGGACAAGCTCTCTAAGATGGACGCCCTTACGGATTTATACAATCACAAGACGTTTCACGAATATTTGGAAAAACTCGTCGAGCAGCACGAGCGCAATCACCTGGCTCTACAGCTGGCCATTTTGGACATCGACAACTTCAAAAAAATTAACGACACCTACGGCCACTGGGTAGGCGACATCGTCCTCCAGCGGGTAGCGAACATCATCAAAGAAACGGTGACCCCGAACGATTTTGTCGTCCGCTACGGAGGGGAGGAGTTCGCCGTTATTTTTACGGAAAAAACGATCGAGCAAGCGCTCCGCATCACCGAACAAATCCGCCAAAAGCTGTCGGTTACGATCCATCCCGAGCTCGATTCGCAAGCCGTCACGATCAGCATCGGCCTGCACGAGTATGTGAGAGGCGAAGGCAAAGAAGCGCTGTTCAAAGGAGCCGACGCTTCGCTCTATTCGGCCAAACGAACCGGCAAGAACAAGACCGTCGTGCAAACCCGACGCGGCAACGACCCCAAGGGAGTCTAACCCTTGCATCTGAACCTGCCTAAGACCGGAATCCTTAGCCCTTCAGGAATTCGGTCTGTTTCGGCACGCCCGCCCGGGTTCCGCCGCATATAAAAAAACGGACCCGTACGCGGGCTTGTCCGCCCGGCTTCCGTACGAATCCGTTTCTTATTTTCTACATGTCGAATTAGCTAAATACAACCGTTTTGTTGCCGTGCACGATGACGCGGTCTTCCACATGCCACGCCACGGCGCGCGCCAGCACCGTACGCTCGATATGGCGGCCGATCCGCTTCAGGTCGTCGACATTGTCGCGGTGGCTGACTCGCTGCACGTCCTGCTCGATAATCGGTCCGCCGTCCAGCTCTTCCGTAACGTAGTGCGCGGTGGCGCCGATGATTTTCACGCCGCGGTTATACGCCTGAGCGTAAGGCTTGCCGCCGACGAACGCCGGAAGGAACGAGTGGTGAATATTGATGATCCGGTTCGGGAAATGCTCGATAAATTTCGGCGTAATAATCTGCATATAACGGGCCAATACGACCGCGTCGACCTTCCCGAGCACAAGCTCAAGCTGCCGGCGCTCCGCTTCCGCCTTCGTCTCCGCCGTTACCGGAATATGATGGTACGGAATGTCGAACGATTCGACCAAAGCTCGCATATCGTTATGATTGCTGATCACCATCGCGATGTCCGCTTCAAGATCTCCCGCCTGCCACTGCCACAGCAGCTCCAGCAGAGCATGGTCTTCCTTCGAGACGAAAATCGCCAGACGCTTCTTGCGGCTCGCCCGGTTGATGCTCCATTTCATCTGGAACTGCTCGGCTACAACGGAGAAATCCGTCTTCAGCTGCTCGCGGCGATCGTCCAGGTTTTCGAGATCGAACTCAATACGTATAAAGAACAAGCCGCCTTCCGGGTCCATCGTATATTGGTCGGATTGGACGATATTGGCTCCATGCTCGTAAAGAAAACGGGAAACCGCGGCGACGATGCCCGGCTGATCCGGACAAGAAACAAGCATTCTTGCGCGGTTTTTTAAATTGTCCCGCTGGTTTTTAGGAAATACGTTCGGTGTCATGACGCTAACTACTCCTTCATCGATTCAAAATCATTGCCGCTGGACTACAGTTGGAACACTTTTTGGCCTGCCAGCCAGGCCGTCAAACGGTGGTTAATTTGCTCTTCGGACAGCTCCGTGAATACCCGGTGCTCCGCGACCATATCGTACAGCCGTTCCATCGGCTCGCGGCCGTCTTCTTTGCGCTTCTTGGCATCGCTCTTCAGCATCTCCCACGTTTGCAGCACGTAATCGCGATGATTGACGTCCTGCTTGCCGAAGAAATGCGCCAGACGCTCGACGTCCTCCATGAAGCTGGAGCCGAAGCGCTGCTCTACCGTTCCGCTGAGCAGAGCAATCTCCGCCTCGTACATCGGACGCTGCAGCTTGTCCTCCTTGCCGATCCAAGGAGTTTCCAGGATGAGCGGAAGATGAGCCAGCTTCTCGTGATGCACGACATTATTCATCGCTTCGAAGCCGATCCATCCTGCGCCTACAGGAGCATGGCGGTCTTTGCTCGCTCCCTTCGGATTTTTGCTGTCGTTCAAGTGAACGACGGCGATCCGGTCCAAGCCGACGACGTTGTCGAAATGCTCCAGCACGCCGTCCAAATCATTGATAATATCATATCCGGCATCATGAACGTGACAGGTATCGAAGCAGACGGATAAACGCCCGTTATCCTCCACCTTATCGATAATCGCCGCCATCTCTTCAAAGCTGCGTCCCATCTCCGTGCCTTTGCCCGCCATCGTCTCCAAAGCGATATTGACGTTCGTGTCCTTCACGCCGGACAATACTTCGTTAAGTCCTTGGGCAATTCTTGCCAACCCATACTCGGCGTCCTTCTCCGTATAAGCGCCCGGATGCAGCACGATCTGCTTCACGCCCAAGTAGTCGGTACGGCGAATCTCTTCTTGCAAAAAGCGGACGGCTAACTCATACGTGTCGTCTTTATAGGAACCGAGATTTATAATGTACGGAGCATGAACGATGATTTCGCCAATGCCGTGCTGCTCCATCAACGCTCTGCCTTCCTCGATGAATTGCGATTCTATCGGCTTGCGGCGCGTATTTTGCGGCGCCCCCGTGTATATCATAAATGTAGAAGACCCGTAAGATACTGCTTCTTCCGCAGCGTTCAACAGCCCTTTATCCGAAAACGATACGTGAGAACCGATTTTGACCATCGTATTCCTCATCTCCTTTTTTTCGCACTCTCTCTATTCTACTAGGATTCCCCCTTGTCCACAAGGTGACTTTTGCTTTTGGAACTCTCCAAAGTAAGGTATAATGAGGATGAGGTGACAATAATCATGAATTCCTGGTTTATGTGGTTTATCTTGTTTTGGGTGTTTGTGCTCATTTCCTTCATGTCGATCGGCGGCTACTTTATGTTCCGCAAATTTTTCAAGGTGCTGCCAATGGCGGACGGCAAAAGCAAACTCGATTGGCAAAACTATTATGTCGAATCCTCCCGTCATCTATGGACCGACGAGGCCAAGGCGTTTCTCGACGTGCTGGTCGATCCCGTGCCTGCGCCGTTCCGCGATATCGCCCGTCATTCCATAGCGGCCAAGATCGGTCAAGTCGCGCTGGAGAGCAAGGCCGACAGCATTACCGAGCAGCACTGCATCGAAGGATATATTTTGGCCACACCCAAAAGAGATTATAAAAGCCTGATTTCGTATTTGGACAAAAAGCAGATCGACTACAGCGCGTTCAAGCATTTGCTCCAATAATCGGCTTTCCGAACGGCATCGGCCAAAACATACAGGGCTTCCGCGATATCCGATCGCCGGAAGCCCTTTGTCATGCGTTTATTTTTTCTTCCCCGGTTTGGAGGTGTCCGGCTTGTCGACGCTAAGCTTAACCGTAAGCGTCGCCGTCGTCCCTCCGACTCTCATCGGATTCGGATTGCGCTGCAGCGTGCGGAAGCCTACCAGCTTGATCCCGTCCAGTTCTATCGTCTTGGGCAGCTCCTCCTGCTTTAAGAAAGCGATCTTCCCGTCCAGAATCAAATACAGATCGACCTTGTCCTGCGATTTCAGGTCGACGGTTAAGTACCGGTTCTCCTTGGGCTGCACCGCCGCTTCGATTTCCCCGTTCTGCAGATTTTTCGTTAAAACTCCTTTATCATCGAAATAATCCGTCACATTAACGATCGAATCGTTGGACCAGCTGCCGGATATATCGCCTCCCGTATCCTGCCAGTCCGGATAGTAGGAGGACGTATCGGGATTGTAAACGCCCGAAGATCCGGAACCGCCGCCGCCGCTCCCCGCTGAACCTCCGGAGCTGCCGGCCCCCGTTTGATCCAGCTGAATCGTCGTATAATCTCCGAGCCAGTAATTTTTGCTTAAATAATTGTAGATACGGTTTAAAATCGTCACCGCCTCCGCGCGGGTCACCTTGTCCAAAGGCCGAAAATAACCGAGCTCGTTCGCCGTCATAATGCCCGATGCCTGAAGGCTGGCGAGGCTGCTCGCCTGCGCGTTGGAGAAAGCATCCGTGCCGAAGGAGCAGTCGCTTTTGCCCGTGCCCAGAAACAAGACCGGCAGCACTTCCCCCGCCAACGTCGCTGCGGAGCCCGCCGCGTCGTAACGGCCGTCCGTTTTGGCGGCGTCCTCATATTGATTTTTATCGGCGTACATTTTATACGAAATATCTTTGAAGTCCGACACCACCGAACAGATATCGTTCGGACTCATCCGCCGGTCGATCAGCCGCGTATCGAAAAACGAATACAGCATGTCGGCCAGCTGCAGCCGCGTGAGCTGCATATCCGGACGGAACGTCAGCTGTCCCATATTGGACAGGCCGTACACGCCCCAATTGAACGAGTGGCTGTATATTTCCGATATCGGCTTATAGGCCCAATGCTCCGGCGACACGTCGGCGAAGCCGTCGATTTTTTGCAGCCCCGTCGCATATAAGTTAGGTCGGTATTTGTCGAACAAACGATAGATCATTGCAGTCCATTCGGCTTTGCTGATCGTTTGGTTCGGGCGAAACGTTCCGTCCGGATATCCGGTCAGCACTTGCTTTTGCGCCATCAAGTAAATGGAACCGACCGCCCAGCTGTTTTTTTGCGGATCGACATCGCTGAACCCAGCGTCGGCCCGGGCCGGCAGCGCGGGCAAGGCAAGCCCTATCATGACCAGCCACATCAGCCATACGCCTTTGATACGTCGTGATTTATTCTTCACCGGCATCCCCTCCCATCCACTATATTATATCGGATTCCGCCGGACGATTTGTTAATTCATTCCTTATTTTTTCCTGCCCGCAATGAGGAAGACCGCCGTAAAAATAAGCGCCATCAGCACGGCGCCGATCGCGTCGACCCCTACGTCGATGGCATGACCGGTACGTCCGGCGACAAACGATTGATGCCATTCGTCCGAGGCGGCGTACAGCACCGAGAATACCGTACCGGCGAGGACCGCCGTCACTCTGCCTGCGGGCTTAGCGAGCAGCGTCATGACGCTTAAGAAGCACAGCACCAAATACTCCGTCACATGTCCGCCCTTGCGAATGAAAAACTCGATAAAATCGTACGGCTGGGTCCATGTTACCAATCCGTGATCGTAATAAAATTCGATATGCGGCAGCCATTTCATCAGCAGGTCGTAAGGAAGCCACTCCGCCAGCAGCGGCCGGATATCCTGCTCCGAATAGGTTTGAGCCGATTTTACAAAGATAAGCACGAGCCATGCGCAGGTCAGCGCGAGCCACAACAGAAACTTCCATTTTTTTCGCCGCATCGTAACAAACCGCCTCCATGGGGCATATTAACAAGACGGACGCCGTTCTCCGGCTGCCGCCGCCCGGATTTTTTTGATTATGCAACTCGGAACGGAGACCCTCCGTCCATCCTTTTATAGCGACCCCTGACGATGTTCCGACTCCTTATCGGCTTTCCGGTCACTTTTCCTTCCATCAGTTCAGACAACAAAAAAATCCCTTGTGTCCAAGGGATTGTAGGTTCGTTGGATAAATGCGGTTGAGAGGACTCGAACCTCCACGGGCGTAAGCCCACCACCCCCTCAAGATGGCGTGTCTGCCATTCCACCACAACCGCAAGCTAATATATAATGAGGAAAAAAAACATGAGCCATGAAGGACTCGAACCTTCGACACCCTGATTAAAAGTCAGGTGCTCTACCAACTGAGCTAATGGCTCTTATCAGAGCATGAATTCCGATGAGCCATTCGGTCCCGAAACACATAAATGGTGACCCGTAGGGGATTCGAACCCCTGTTACCTCCGTGAAAGGGAGGTGTCTTAACCCCTTGACCAACGGGCCTTGCCGTACAATTTTCCGCCGTCCTTTTTGACGACAAGTGTTATTATAGCCGAATGCTTTTCGATTGACAAGCCCTTTTTTCAAAAAAATTTTAGCGTTCCCTTTGATGAAACTATGGTATATTGTGACCAATGAGGTGAACCGTCCCAATGATCGTACGAAATCTCGAAACCAATCAAGTGACGGAGCAAGAAATTCGGCTGCCTTCCGCTCAGGAGATCGTCTGGATTCATCTGCTCCGCCCGACTCCATCCGAGGTGCAGCAGGTTGTCGGCGACCTGTTCGGCTGTCATCCCCTGGTCGTGGAGGACTGTACCAAGCTCAACCAGCGGCCCAAGATGGACCGTTACAAGGATCATATTTTCCTCACCTTTTTTGCCGTTGTGGACAAAAAGCTGACGCACGTGGAAATAGGCATCGTGATCGGCGCCAATTTTCTCATTACGATCACCAAGCAGCCGCTCGGCTTCATAGACGATCTGCGGCGGGAACTGCTGGCCGTAACGGAGCGAACGGAGCATCCCGGACTTATGCTGCACCGTCTGCTGGACCATTGCGTCGACGGATATACGGATGTGACCGACCATATCGAGGATCTGGTCGATCAGCTCGAGCGCCGCGTATTCCATAATCCGTATCTTCACGTGTCCAAGGATGTGTTTCAGCACAAACGGGCCATTCATAAACTGAGGCGCATTATCGCCGAGGAAAAAACGATCATCGGATCGATTACCCATCATACGTTTCCGTATACGAGAGCCGAAACGGACGTTTATTTCATCGACGTCTACGACCATCTCTCGCGGGTTGTCGATTCGCTGGATACGTTCAGAGAATCGTTCAGCGGTCTGCTCGAGCTCCAAATGAATATGAAGTCGGACCGGATGAACGAGATCATGAAGACTTTAACGATTATCAGTTCCATCTTTCTCCCGCTGACCTTTGTCGTGGGCTTGTACGGCATGAATTTCAAAGACATTCCCGAGCTGAACTGGAGCTTCGGATATGCATACGTCTGGGTCGTGTTAATTGCCGTGAGCGTCGTCATGTGGCTTATTTTTAAGTGGAAAAAATGGATCTAGGTGAATTTATGCAAACATTTCTTTACCTTCTGTTCGGTTACCTGGACGTTATGGCTATTCTGGCCCTGATGTTCAAAACGTTCCGGTGGCCGTTCTGGGAGTTCGGAGCCAAGCTTTCTCTCATCGCCGTGACGTTATCGGTGGCGTCCTATCTGATTCGGATGGTGTGGGATATTCCCAGCTACGACTTGGCCGTTCAGTTTATTTTGTATGTCGTTTTGCTGCGGTACTTGATCAAGGTCAGCCTGTTTCACGCTGTCGATGTGACGGCCGTCGGCTGCCTGGCCTTTAACGTGATTCAATTTATCGTCTATTTCTCGCTGCTGGCGGCGGGCATTGTCTCGGCCGAGGAAGCGCAGCAGCCCGCGGGAACGGGAATCTTCATCATTCAGGTTTCCTGTGAATTATGCTCCTTCGGCATTGCCTACCTGCTGTACCGGTTTCATTACGGGTTTTCGTTCCTGATGAAGCCGCCGCTCGACCTATATATGAGCCGTAAAAGCAGCGGAGGCCAACTGGCCAAAACCGTGATCAATACGATTGGCATCCTGGCTATTTCCAGCTCGGTGTACTGGCTGCTAAATTATCAGGAGTATTTGCTGATTTTATTGATGGTGATCCTCGGAGCGCTAGCCATTCTCGTTTATTTGTACTATAAGAAGGACCTGCAGGATTAGAGGCGTGGTGAAAAAAGAGCGGAGGGGCCATTTGAATCTGGAAAAGCGTAAGCGTTCGCCTTTGAAAACGGATTCTCTCCGCAGAATAACGAAAAACAATCCAAAGAATCCGTTTTCAACAGCGATTGGAGGATCAAATGGACACCGCAGCGGACTTTTTCACCACCCTTTTAGAGGCGTGGTGAAAAACGCCCGCTGCGCATGCGAAAGCATCTTCCGATCGCTCTTGTTCCCAGATTTCTTGAGTCGTTAAGCCCGTGAAACGGATGAGATCCGGGAACAAAGGCGAACAATTACGCTGTTCCAACTCTCTACCGACTCTCCGGCCACTTTTTCGCCACACTTCTAAGAATCTCTGTCCGATGAACGACGTAGAAGATATATATATGCAAAATGACAGCAATTAAGCAGCGTTAGCGGCAAAATAGGCTGTCATTATTCATTCAATATGCACAACTCCTAGCTATTGCGCGATGATTTACGCGCGGCCTGCGGGCGGCCCGCTAGCCGATACCGCCGGAAGCGGCCGCGAGCAGTTTCCGGGAACAGCAAAAAACCGCCTTACGGCGGTTTCTTCGTCTACGGAGAGAGAGGGATTCGAACCCTCGCACCACTTACGCAGTCTAACCCCTTAGCAGAGGGTCCCCTTATAGCCACTTGGGTATCTCTCCAAAGTAGTGGCTCCCCGAACAGGACTCGAACCTGTGACAACTCGATTAACAGTCGAGTGCTCTACCAACTGAGCTATCAGGGAATAACAATTTTTAATTTATCATGAATGTTTTTGAATGTCAAGAGTATACAGTTTCAGCTTCCCTCGGCATTTGCCGCATGCGTATTTGTTCGGGTCGAGCTTTCTTTTACGCAAATACTCCATCCGGCAGTTGGTGCAGATCAGCTTGTACCGGTAAGGCTCTTTGCGCTTGACCGTCGGCAGCGACCGGCAAAACCGCGTGCCTCCGACCTGCTTCAGCAGCGTTTTGAAATCGGCGTCGCGATGCTGGTACCCCCGGTTCATGAGATGCAGATGATAATGGCACAGCTCGTGCTTAATAATTTTCTCGACATCCTCTGCGCCGAACTGCTCCAGTTGATGCCAGCTGATTTCGATATCATGCGTCTTCGTAAAATAACGCCCTCCCGTCGAGGTTAATCTGCGGTTGAAACGAGCCTTGTGCAAAAACGGACGCCCGAACGAGGTTATCGATATTTGTTCCACCCAATGCTGCAGCTGACGGTCATCCACGGCTTCTCTTCCCTTCGAATCTTTCGTTTTTGTTACTTGAATTGTAACCGCATCATAGGCTAAACTGTCAAGTATATAGGAACGGATGAGAGGAGCAACATGACATGTCCAAAATGAAATACGGCGTACTGCAGCTCGGCGAGCACATTGAATTTGTCGAGCTGCCTGCAACCCATCTATATCAATTGACCGCCCTTAATCAACGTCTGCACAAAGAACTGGACAAGCTGACCGCCTCCAACGTGCCGTCTCTTCCCAAGGTGATCGCCGAATGCGATAACCTGGAAATCGTCCATCCGCAGTACAAGCTCCATCACGGACTAGAGTACATCAACCAGCTGGAGCAGGCCTTCTCCGCCATTAACGAGAAAGCTTATCCGCTCGTCTCGCTGCTTACGGAAATCCGCGCTCTGCAGGCGCAGTTGGAGCAGTGGTACGAGGAAGAGGAAGAACTGTCTAACTAGGACCTGCACCCATTCGCCCACCCAGCCATATGCTGTATCATGAGACCTTTAATGTAGCCTTTCAAGGAGCAGCGTCCCAGGGTTTGTTTAGAACATGAAGCTCCGCTGAAGAGCGGCTCCCTGGATCAACCCCGCTTCGCAGGCACGGCAGGTTTAACAGCATAATGGCAGGAGGGAAGGGGCTGATCGGTTTGCCACAATGGCTTTGCAATCAACTGATGCGAGCGTTCCACAATAAAAACCGTAGACAAATCCGGTTGCTCAACGATTGCTGGTTCTTCTACCGTACGCGCAGAACCGATACGGAGGAATCCTCGTCGTCGCAGCTTTAACATGACCAATAGAGCCTCTAGCGCAGCCCGAGCTGCGTTAGAGGCTCTATTTTCGTCACTCGTATGCTAGTAGGTAAGCGCCTATGCGGCATGGATGGGTGAGCTCGGCTGACGCCGGCTCACGGCTTTTTCATCGTCAGGCTGACGCGGCCCTTCTTGAGATCGACGCTCAACACCCATACCGTCACCGTATCGCCTACGGAGACAACGTCCATCGGATGCTTCACGTAGGAATCGCTCAGCTGGGAAATATGCACGAGCCCGTCGTTTTTGATCCCGATATCGACGAATGCGCCGAAGTCGATTACGTTGCGCACCGTCCCCTGCAGTTCCATGCCCGGGACCAAATCCTCGATCTGCAGCACGTCCGTGCGGAAGATCGGCGCCGGCAGCTCGTCGCGCGGATCGCGTCCCGGACGCTGCAGGCTGTCCAGAATATCGCGCAGCGTCGGCACGCCGACGCCCAGCTTCACAGCCAGCTCCGCGGGCTCCAGATGCTGCAGCATCTCCTTCAGCTGCTGCGTGCCGAGCTGCGACAGCTCCAGCTTCAGCTCGCGGAACAGCTTGTCCACCACGTCATAGGACTCCGGATGGATCGGCGTGTTGTCGAGCGGGTTCTTGCCGTCGCTGATGCGCAGAAATCCGGCGCATTGCTCGTACGCTTTCGCGCCGAGCCGCGGCACCTTCTGCAGCTGCGTACGGCTTACGAATTTGCCGTTATCCTCGCGGAACTTGACGATATTTTTCGCCAGCGTGCTGTTAATGCCGGATACATAAGAGAGCAGCGACGGCGAAGCGGTGTTGACGTCGACGCCCACATGGTTGACCGCGGATTCCACCACAAAGGTCAGACTCTCGTCGAGCCGCTTCTGCGTCACATCATGCTGGTATTGGCCTACGCCGATCGCTTTGGGCTCAATCTTGACGAGCTCCGCCAGCGGGTCCTGAATCCTGCGCGCAATCGAGATAGCGCTGCGCTCCGCAACGTCCAGGTCGGGAAATTCGGATTGCGCCAGCTTGGAAGCCGAGTAGACGCTCGCTCCCGCTTCATTGACGATCAAATACTGCAGCTTCCGCTGTTTGATCTCGCCGATCAAATCGGCTACGAACTGCTCCGTCTCCCGCGAGGCGGTGCCGTTGCCGATAACGATCAGCTCGACGCCGTAGGTTTCGATCAGCTTGCGAAACTTGGCCTTCGCTTCCGCTACTTTATTGTTGGGCGGCGTCGGATAGGTTACGGCGATCTCCAGCATTTTGCCCGTTTCGTCCACGACCGCGAGCTTACAGCCTGTCCGGTACGCCGGATCGACGCCCAGCACGACCTTCCCTTTGATAGGGGCTTGCAGCAGCAGATTGCGCAGGTTTTCGGCGAACACTTCGATCGCCTTCTCTTCCGCCTTCTCCGTCATCTCGCCGCGCACCTCGCGCTCAATCGACGGGGCCAGCAGCCGCTTGTACGCATCCTCGATCACCGCGATCAGCGTATTCTTCGTCACCGAAGCTCCCTTGATCATCTGGCGTCCGATATATTCGTGGATACGATCGTTCTGAACATCGAGCGCCACCTTCAGCACATCCTCGCGCTCGCCGCGATTAATCGCAAGAATCCGGTGCGGAGGCAGCTTGCGAACCGGCTCCTGATAGCTGTAATACATTTCGTAAACCGACTCCTGCTCTGCATCCTTCGCTTCAGTCCGCACAATGCCTTGATCGTATGTATATTTACGCACCCACGCCCTGATTTTGGCGTCGTCGGCGATTTGTTCCGCGATAATATCCATAGCCCCTTGAACCGCTTCCTCCGCGGTCTTGACGGCCTTCTCCTCGCTTACGTAGCGCCCTGCTTCGGCGAGCAAATCGCCTTGTCTCGGCTGCGAGAGTATCCACTCGGCCAGCGGCTCGAGTCCCTTCTCCTTCGCTACGCTCGCACGCGTCTTCCGCTTCTGGCGGTACGGGCGGTACAGATCTTCCAGCTCCTGCAGCTTGACCGATTGCTCGATCCCCGCTTTCAGCTCCGACGTCAGCTTGCCCTGCTCGTCAATCAGCCGGAGCACCTCCAGCTTCCTCGATTCCAGGTTCCGCAAGTACGTCAGACGCTCCTCAATATCCCGCAGCTGATTTTCATCCAGCTCGCCGGTCATCTCCTTACGGTATCGCGCGATAAAAGGAATCGTATTGCCCTCGTCCAGCAGCCCGACGGTAGTACGCACCTTGCCCGCCGCGAGCTGCAGCTCTCCGGCGATCTGCTTCAAAATCCGCTCTTGGATCGCGGCCTTCGCCTCCTCCGTCAGCTCCGTCCCCGTTTTCTTATCTTCCAGTTGAAGCACTTCTTCTTTCGACATCGACATGAATAGTTGTCCTCCTCCGCTTTAAGAAACCCTAGTCCCCCGCAAAGGGAGTCATGCTCGTATGCAGCCTTCGTTTGCGCCTTCGCTTAAGGTCGATCATCCGGCCGGCTTCCCCCGTATTCAGAGGCGATTCGCCGCCATGCAGCTGCCGGCCGTTCTTAAGTCCCCATACAGATACTTCCATTATAATGCACAAACCGGACTACGCCAAAAATAACGGCCGGAACGAGCCTCATCCATAACGGCCGCGCTGAGGAACCTTGCTCCCCTCAAGCTGAGTTCATCACAAGATGAGCGGGCCTTGAACCAATCCCCAAAAGTGATGTGCTCCTCTAAAGGGTGGGTGCCCTTCAGTCGATAGAGGCTTCCACTCGCTAATTGTAACCCTCTGCAATACCCGCAGGAAATGGCTGCCTCATTTTCCAAGCAAAATAAAAACGAGGAACCTTAAGCTCGGTCCCTCGCTTCAATCCGCGAATGCTTTAAAACTCAATCAAACCCACGCTTACTTGCAATGCGTCGTCGACCTTACGCATCGTCTCCTCGTCCAGGTGAGTGATTTTGTCGGTCAGACGCTGTTTATCAATGGTGCGAATTTGCTCCAGCAATATGACAGAATCTCTGTCAAAGCCGTGGGATTCCGCATCAATTTCCACATGCGTGGGCAGCTTAGCCTTTTGAATTTGAGCGGTAATCGCCGCCACGATAACCGTAGGACTGAAGCGATTGCCAATATCATTTTGAATAATGAGTACGGGCCGAATTCCACCCTGCTCCGAACCTACGACCGGTGAAAGATCTGCAAAAAACACATCGCCTCTTTTGACAATCAATAGTTACACCCCGCTTACTAAACGGTCCAGTGTGTTATCCGCTTCTTCCTCCGCCTGAAATGCCTCCGAGGCCATGTGTAAATTAATTTTCGCCATTTCCATATAGCCGCGCTGCATGGATTCCCTCAGGTGACGTTTCTTCCGTTCCACCAAGTACAGCTTCATCGCCTGGCGAATAAATTCGCTGCGATTGGAGTTTTCCTTCTCCACGATGCCGTCCACTTCCTGCAGCAAATAGTCCGGCAAGCTGATCATAATTCGTTTCGTGTTCTGCGCGTTGGACACCAAGCATGCACCCCCAAAAACATACAAGCAATATTACCATTATGGCGAATATACAGCAAAATTATACAAGATGAGTATATGCAGCAGGTATAGCAGTTATGTTATACCTCTTCTTATTATCGTCAATGATCTAACCGCCCGCCGTCCGCTTAAAAACGCTCGGGCCTTTCTCCGTCATATATGCAATCAGGCCGCATCCCCTTGCTATCAGAATCTCAAGTCCTTAAGAATCCACAGAAGTATGTACAGTACATATTCGCGGTTCAACCCGAAAATCCTCCGCACTATTCGCAAAAAGATGACTGGAAAATTCCCCCTTGCCGTCCTTACCCGCGGGCGTTCCAGCCCTGCCGCATCAAAGGATTGACCGTAGAGACGACGGCCCCGTCCCGTATATATACGCGGGGAACGCGATGAGATATCATGCATGTAATCTCATAATTAACCGTACCGAGCCATGCCGCATGATCCTCCGCCGTAATGCGCTCTTCGCCTTGTTTTCCCAAAATGACGACTTCTTCGCCGTTATGAATATCGTCAAGCCCGGTAACGTTCATCATGCATTGATCCATGCAGATTCGCCCGACGATCGGCTTCTTATGCCCCTTGACCAGCGCATAGGCTTTGCCTGTCAGCATTCGCGAGAAACCGTCCGCATACCCGATCGGCAGGGTAGCTATCGTTTCCTCACCCGCCGTATGGTAGACCGTACCGTAGCTGATACCGGCTCCCTCGGGTAATTGCTTCACCATAACGACGCCCGTTTTGATGCTCAGCACGGGTTCCAACTCGATCGCCTGACGGTTTACCTCGTCAGACGGGTACAAGCCGTACATACTGATGCCGAGACGAACCATGTTGTAGGTCAAATCCGGAGAATCGATTGCCGCCGCACTGTTGCCTGCATGCACATAATCGAACGCGACGCCTTGAGCGGCAAAATGCTGTACAACCCGGTCGAAACGCCGGTACTGCTCCAGCGTATACGACTTATCCTCTTCATCCGCGCAGGCATAATGAGTGAACAGTCCCTCGACATGAAGGCCCGGAATGTGCAGCGCCCGCTCAATAAAGGCAATCGCCTCCGCCTCCGTGGTCAGACCGAGACGGTTCATCCCCGAGTCGATCTTCACATGAACATGAAGCGGCTTCTCCCGCTCCTGCAGACGCTCAAACGCATCCAATACCTCATTGCTGTACACATTAATCGTAATGTCGTGCTCCCAGGCCATCTCCAGCCCCTCCGGCGGCGTATAACCCAGCACCAGAATCGGAGCCGTAATTCCCGCCTGCCTTAGCTCCAGTCCCTCATCCAAAAAAGCAACCGCAATGTATTCCACACCGCAGCGCAGCGCTTCGCGGCTCACTTCTACCGCCCCGTGCCCGTAAGCATCCGCTTTGACCACCGCCATCATTTTCACGTGGGAGGGCAGCATCTGCCGAAATCTTCCCAGATTGCTGCGCAATGCATCCAGAGAAATCTCCACTCGCGTAGGCCGGTAAAACGAATCCATCAAGTCCACCTTCTTCTGCCAAAATCAAGGGAAGCTCCCTGAAACAGGGAACTTCCCCCTCGACATTCCTCGTGTCTTTTAATAAACCTAATGTTAATCGGTTTCTCCCTCGGGTGTCAATGAACAATATCTTGAACATCCGGGCGTCAGGAAGCCGTCAGTTTTTGGCAGTACCGCCTACGGAAATCATGCTAATCTCCGGATTCTCCTGTCAAGTTACGGGAAAACGCACTCCTTCAGACGCAACTCATAATCGGATCGAACGCTCTCCGAAAGCCGCCTAAATGGAATTATTATACAGGTACTCCAACAATTACTTGCCACTCTGATCCTGGATGGACTGCGCCACCTTGATCATTTCCGTCTGGGTCAAATCGGCCGTGGACAGTCTGAACTCGACGCCGTCGTACGTCCAGGTTAATGTTTTCTTCTCGTCGCCGGTTACGACCGCCAATGTGTAGCCCAAGTCCACAATATCCCCCGGAAGCGCCGACATCGTCTGCGAGTCAGGACGCGATTCCACGAGCGTGAAATTGAACTGTCCGGAATAGCGCAGCATGACCGCTTTCTCCTCACCCAGCTTGATCTCGCTCATATCCTGCTTCTTCACGCCGCTCGGCAAATACCCGGGCTCAATGACACCGAACTGCTGCTCCGCTTTCTGCTTACCTGCGTCCCCGGCAGCTCCGGCAGTCGTTCCGGTGGCTCCGGTTCCCGTTGTCCCGCTTGCTCCAGCGGTTCCGGAAGCTGTTCCGGCCTTGGCGCCTGTCGTCCCGCTGCCGTTAGCCGCTCCAGAGCCCGCCTGAGCGCCGTTGGCACTGCCTGCTGCGCTTCCCGTCGTTGCTGTCGCCGGAGCCTTTGCAGAGCCTGCTGCGGCCTCCTTCGAGCCGGTTGCGCCTTTGCCAGCATCAGCGGCCGCTCCGTTGTCCGCATTGCCTACAGGGGCCGTTGCCGCCGCCGTCGGCATATTCGTGACATTCCAGCTTGTCATATTCCGCTGCATGTCGAAGGAATCCTTATCGAATTTCTTGCCGAATTCAAATTGATTAAAGTCCACGATCACCATCACATTCGCATTCGAATCGGATACCTCCACATGCTGCGGCGCATAGCTCTTTTTATCCAGCCAAATCTTCTGCCGCGCAAGCGAGCCGTTCTGGTAATTGGCCAATACATCGAAGATGTACGCTTTGTCGTCCGAAGTGAAATGACGATCATTATCCATCAGAATACTTTGGACAAGCGATTGGTACAAATACACCTGGCCTTGATTTTCCGGCCAATCGCTTTGGAAACGGAAACTTTTGTTCAGATGCGGTGTCAGTACGAATACCCCGTCGTCATTGCGCAATACGATCTGAGTGATGTCCTTCTTCGCATTCGTCAGTGAAATTCGATAGTAGTGAGGGTTCTGGTACCATACCTCCACTTGATACTCCTGCGGTTCCTGCCCGGTATGGAGCACCATCCGCCCGCTGCCCTGATAGCTCTGCAGCTTGTTCACCATCGAATCCAAATCCTTTACTACCGAGCCTGAATCCTTTTTGCCGCAGCCCGCCAATACCAGACTGAAACTCAACACCAAGGCAATCACCCAAGTGAATCGCCGCATTCAAATCCCCTCCACCGCTAGAGTAAAATCAACTGATAACATGTCTATGTGGGGACTTGGACAATTATGCAGACAAGGTTGGAGCAGGAAATAAAAACTCCTATAACCGGATGGTTATAGGAGTTGGTGGTAGATGTTGATTCAAAACTGAGTATAAATGGAAATTAGGGCAGTTCGCTAAACGCTTGATCGAGCCACATATACCGTTTCTGCAGCCAGTCCTTCAAATATTGGACCTCGGAATCGTAAGTCGTACGTTCTTCCCATCCGCTCGCATTCGGCCAAACATAAGTGCCGAGAATCGGCCATCTGGAGAAATTCGTCTGCTCCGAAGCTTGCAGCTGATTGCTTGTTTGGTCAATCCGATTGAACAAATCCGGTATTTGTTTCTGCTTCATTTGCTCCCAGCGCGCTTTTACTTTCTGTACAAAAGCCGGATCTTCGAAAAACCTCGAAATCCACACGGCGTTTTTAATATAGAAGCCTGTCGGGTCATCGTTGCCGTTATAATCAATATTTCCCGCTCCAATATCAAAGTCCCATACCGGCCCCATGCTGATCTTTCCGTTTTTATCCTTATAAAGGTATACGCTGGTTCCAAATGCGGCATCCACATTTTTATAAAGCTCGTTGACCATATACCAGTCTATGATCGAGTCTACATCGAAATAGTTACTGTATCCCGTCTCCGGATCGGTAAAATGATCGCTGTACAAGGCATTTTCCGCTTCTTGAAAATAATTCGTAATATACTTGAGCTGTTCCTGGTTCAGCTTGCTGGATTTCGGATCTTTAATGTTGAACACGTCGAAGCCCGCTATTTTATCCGTGTTGAAATATATATCGTCCGGATCTAAACGGTCCAAACCATCCTTTTCTATTAGATATCCACCGGTAATCGCGTCCCCGGACTTATCCTTCGAGCTCATCTTATTAATCGGAACGCGGTCCGGAGCAATTTTAATTTTTTCCCCCAACAAGTAATTGCCAAGATATTCGCCATCCAGGAATAGCTCCACATACCGCATCCGAGGACTGTAAGCCATATTCAAATCCCGCGCCAGCTCATACGCCGTGTAGTTGCGCATCAGCGACTTATCCGCGTAATTAGCGATGAGAACGAAATCATCGTCTGCCGGCATATCCAGCAGCGGGGTAGACTTGTCCATCGAAATGGCGTAAGATTTCTTCAGCATCCCCCAGGAGCTGTTTCCTCTGCCCTTAATTTGAATATCTCCATTATACAGCCCTGTTCCATACGAATAGACACTGCCGTCGATTAACTGCATCGTTCCTTTGCTTTTCACTTCTTTTTGGATAGGCTCGCGATTGTATGTGCTGATGACCACCGTCGCTAAGCCTGTCTCCACCTTATGAACGTTCAGGCGATAAGTCCGCGAATCGTACGCATCCGTTTCAACGGTCAAATTTTGACTAGCTTCCAGATGAACCGCTTGACCGCTAGTAATCACTGAATCTCCCAGTTTCATGCCGCTTCCGGTAAACGCAACTTCCAGCTTCACCTTATCCATATCGGTAGAGCTGGGGACATAAACGGTTACTTCGTTGGCGTTATCATGAATTTCCCCTTTGAAGCCGTCAGCCGTTAAAGCATTTAAGCTTTTGTCCTGCCTTGCCTTGATCACCACTGGAAATGCTTTTGTATCCTGAGTGCTGCCTTTACGCAAAGTAGCCGTTAATGTGACCGCTGCATCCGGTTGTCCGGTATCCGGTCTCATAATTTTTCCATAGACGGTACCCGTTACCGTGCTGCCGATCTGCAGAACATTCTCGTTGTCCGACTGCCAAGTAATCGGAGTGCTGTTGGCTCCTAAATTCGGTAAGTCGATTTTATCCGCAATCAGAGCGGAAGTATCCCCCAATGTCAAAAGCTGCTTGGCCAGAGCGACGCTCTCCGCATCCGCATCGGCTGCAGTTGTTCTTTTGCCGCCGCCACCTCCACCGCCAAATACAGGCGTTGTCGGGCTCTGAGTATTTGCCGTAACGGGACTGTTGGCTATAGTCGCAGTTATTCCTGCGGCTACTTTCACTTGATCAGGCCATTTGGCCAAAGATACGTCATTATAATTAATCGTCGCCTCTTGAATGTCGCCATCGCCGACGATCTCAACCGCAGCATTAGCGATCAAGCTGTTAATGGTCGCTCCGGCCTCGATTTGAAGCTTCGACTTCAAAGGCGCCGCATCATTGGCAATTTCCAAGCTTGCGATCATTCCCTGCTTTACATTTATGCTAGCTTGAGAGGATATACGAACATTAGAAAATTGACCCTGCAGAATGACCGGTTGATCCGCGTTGGAAGGCGTCACGTTCACATTCCCCCAACTGCCTGAAGAACCCTCCGCCTGCTCCAATATCGCTCCAGAACGAAGCTCAACGTACCTCATCGCCGTCTGGCCATCGGTGCTAATTCTAATCTTGCCGTCCGCTTTGGCAACGACAACGTTCCCCGCGAACGTCGAATCTTTGATCGTAACCGTATGCTCCCCGCCGCCTTTGATAAAGGTAGCCCCCTGAACATGGACATGATCCAGCGTAACATTGCCTTGCCCTATTCCTTCCGTTAAGTACAAATTGCCGGATATCGTTACATTCTGCAGCGTAACTCCTCCGGTATTCACGATCACATTCCCGTCGTAAGAGCCGTTGTATGCCTGCTCATGATTCAAAACAGCCCCCGAGAGGTGGTCGAGCATCGTTAATGTCTCCGCTAAAGTCACATTGTTTTTAGGCTTAATCGTTTGATCGGGATATCCTGTAATCACCCCTTTGGCGATTAGCGACTGCACGTAAGACTTAGCATAGTCGGAAATGTCCGACACATCGATAAAGTTGCTTTTTGGGACGTTTATAGAACCGGAGCTTTCCTGGATAGCAAATACCCTGCAAAGAATCGTCGCCGCATCCTGCCGGCTTATATTCGCTTCAGCCCTTGCTTCCAATTCTCCTTGAGCATTCTCCACGCCCTCGATGTAGCCCGCCGCGGCGGCCTTAGCCACCTCTTCTTTATACCATGCGTCTTCGGGAACGTCGACAAACATCTGTTCTTTGGTCTCCGTATAATGGAAAACTCTGTTCACTAATGCAATAAACTGCCCTCGGGTAATGTCCTCATCAGGATTATTGAACCTTTCTTCATTCGGTTCAAGCAGCCCTCCGTCGGTCCATTTCTGAAACACTGCAGCTGACCAGTGCTGCTTTTCGGCAGCATGAGCAGGTACCGTATTCATGTTCAAACCAAACGGCATTATCAATGCAACGCATAAAACCATGTTGACTAGTCTAAGAAGTCTCATTTCTCCTCCAATGATTGTGTTATGTATATTACAGCATACGACAAATTATAGCATAATTTGCGGTTTTTGTGTGGTTTTAGACCTATGTTAAAGATCTGACTATAGGCCTCATGTGCAAGGAATTGGCAGTGATTATAAATAAAGCCCCCAAAATCCTAAGATTAAGGGGGGGTAAAAGGAACTATTTAATAGCTGTTTCTTCCGATTTTAGCCGCGGCATCAAGTTAGCTTGAATCATTAAATCCGACATGTCCAGACGCTTGCGGGCTTCTTCGGCATTTGCCGAGCACGCGCTAATCGGTTGCAGCTGATCTGTACTTAGATCATAGCATTGCCCGTCCTGAATAGAACCGCTTAGCGTAAGGAAATAATGAGACTGATCAGCGTAAGAACCGTTCCGGAACACAACTAATCTGGACGGATCGTTCTCGAACAAATCATTGCCCATAAAGAGATGGTTCTCTTCAGAAATACCAAGCAAGTGCAATATACTCGGCGTCAAGTCCAAATGTCCGGCTACAGTACTGCTGGTTGCGTTTTTGGTATAGCCCGGAATATGAATAATTAACGGTACCTTATCCAACTTGGATGCATCAATCGGTTCCGTTCCGGTTTGTACAACCGTTGAAATGTCCTTGATGTCAATGGCACTATCGTGATCACCATAGATAGCCAGCACCGTATTATCGTATAACCCTTTACTTTTCAACTCATCTATAAATGCTCCGATAGCCATATCCGTATAATGGGCGGTATTCAAATACCTGTCCAGCATGCTCCCTTCTTTCTCATCAAACACCTTATACTGGGCTGGTAACGCATCATAAGGGTGATGATTGGAAAGCGTAATTAAGAACGAGAAAAACGGCTGCTGGAGCGTTGCAATTTTTTGAACAGATTGGCTCAAAAAGTCCTTATCTGACAACCCCCATCCTATGTTCTCTCCAGGAGCGAAATCAGAGCCAAACATACTTGTATCAATTCCTAGATGCTGGTGCATCGTTTTACGATTCCAGAACTGACCATCGTATGCATGAGCAGAGAATGTTGTATAGCCGTTGTCCTTCAAAGCATATGGCAATGAATCGTAATTTTGCTGAGGATAAGAGAAATATACCGATCCTTCATTCAAAGGGTATAAAGATGTCAAGGATGTAAATTCTCCATCCGACGTCCTACCCTGATTCGTTTGATCAAAATAATTTTCGTAATACATACTGTCTTTAATAAGTTTATTAAGGTTAGGAGTTACCTCCTGCCCATTGACTTTAAGGCCAATTACAAACTGCTGGAGCGCTTCAACCTGCATAACGATAACATTCTTTCCTTTAGCGACTCCGTAATCGGCATTTTTATCATTGGTATAATGGCCTTTAAACCACTCGCTCATCGCGGCCAATTGGTCCGTAGTTACTTTTGGTTTATTAAAGCTAGCGCTAACAAACTTATAGGCATCGAATAGGTGATAATTCATCACGCCTACACTTTCGACAATCTTGCTATTGCTGAATCTTTGAACGAATATGCCCGGATTTTCTTTACTAATTGTTTTAATGTTTAAAAATAATAATGCCGTACAGGCGACAAATAACGCGCCCGTCAAAGCTTTTTTATTTATTGATTTTCCAGCCATTCTCAATTCAGGGAAATACATTTTTTGTGGCAAGAGCAGTAAAACTACTCCTATGATTAGGTCTGCCAAAACATATAATTGGTTGTAATGCAGTAACTGCATAATACTTCCTTTGACCGATGCAGCCTGCCCCATGTACAAAAGGACAGGAATCGAAAGCACGTTATCAAAATATTCCAAATAAACCAAATCACCTAAAATGGTTAGCGATATGATTAAATTAATGACAGTCACAATCGCCACACGACGTTTTCGATGCTTCATTAAATTGAATAAAAGGCCTATTAATAAAGCAAATAAGAAGGAAACCTTTTTGGCATCGGGTGTTAAAACGATGTGAGTCAGGTCGGAGAAATAATAAATTTTCAAAAAACTAGCTATTACAAACCACATTAAATCGAGTTTAGACCAAACCCATTTGTTAAATCTATGAATGTAATTCGGAATTATAACTTTATTTTTATTCGCAAGAGCATTCAAAGTTACCACAATAATAGCAAGAAGTATAAGAATACTATATACAAAATAATACATATTAAAGACTACTTGTTTCGTTGTTAAAACATTATTAGGATCCTTTCCAGAAAACCATGTTACATTCTCTTGAACCATATCCCATTGCAATTGATAAAAGCCAGCTTTTTCAGGGGTCTGTACTTTGGCAAGTAACGTAACAGATTCCCCTGGTGCTAAATCTTTAGGTAAACTCGTCCTAATACCATCATAGATGATCACATTCCCATCGAAATCTAACCAATGATAAGCTAAGTAAACATGATTTTCACCCGTCCAAGTTATGTTACCAGTGTTTTTTAAATGTATTTTAACCTCTTTGTTGTTATCTTTAAAAGAAACCCAGGATTTTCCCCCTGTTATTTCTGATCCATAAATTGCTTGTGAACTAGATTGGGGAGTTATTGCAGCAATAGTCGGAACCACATTAAAATAGACAATAAGTACTATAGAAGTAAGAAAAACTATGAATTTATTCACATCAAATGATCCTCCCGAAACAGATTTACTTTAAATAATATCAAATATTAATTAACTAGCTACACCCTTAATTTTAGCCAATGTTTCAAAATTCTGTGGCTACTTATCATATTACTAGATATTTATGAACTATTTTTTACAATAAATTAAATATTTCGTAACTTGCAAAAAATATGTAACTCAAGTTTCGCACCTTGAAAAACACGCTTAGATACTGCTGCTACTGAAAATCTTTTGAAAAATTAGCAAGCTTGACAGAAAAACACCCTTCATGTTTGGTAAAATGGAAATTGTCCAGATAACCA
>NZ_JANYUY010000057.1 GCF_025060755.1 Paenibacillus doosanensis | reverse complement strand
CGGTGTGGTAGACTTCACCTAAAAGGTGCTCCTCTCTTTGGGTGATGTTGTCCTGGACAAACACCATTCTACCAAAGATTTGGAGCCCTTTTTATGTTTTTAATGCGCAGTACTTTCGAAATTCAGGTTGAAATGATTCTTCGCATATCTCGTCTCCCCCTCATACATGGATATACCATGACTATACGGGAGGAAAGGTTAATTCTAGGTTAATCGCGTAGGTTAGGCAGTTGAACCTCGAATGTGGTGCCCATGCCCATTTCGCTTTGGACTTGTACGGAGCCACTATGCTTGTCGATGACCGCCTTGGTAATGGACAGTCCCAGTCCGTTGCCTCCCAGCTCTCTGGAA
Source organism: Paenibacillus doosanensis (assembly GCF_025060755.1). Classification (GTDB taxonomy): domain Bacteria; phylum Bacillota; class Bacilli; order Paenibacillales; family NBRC-103111; genus Paenibacillus_S; species Paenibacillus_S doosanensis. The sequence goes on along the minus strand of NZ_JANYUY010000057.1, from coordinate 47,131 downwards.
CGCGACTTGTCCACGCAGTAGAAAGGTTCGAAGATTTTGTCCAGTTGATCCTTTGGAATCCCAATCCCCGTATCGGCGATGATAATCCGCGTTGTATCCGGATGGCGTGTGCCAGTGATTTGAATGCTCCCATTCGGCTTATTATACTTGATGGCATTATGAAAAATGTTGGAGAATGCCCGCTGCAACAGATTCCTCTCTCCATAGACTGGTATATCCTCAAGGCGGACTTCGACATCGATATGCTTGCTTTGAATCTCCGCGGCAAGCTCGCTTACGATCGACTGGAACAGCTCCTTCGCTGAGAATGTCGCACAAGCGGCCACATTCAAGTCCGCATTCATTCGGAGCAGATCGTGAACCAGGGTGTTAAGTCGCTCCGCATTGCACTGCAGATCCTGCAGTGCTTCCTTATATTCTTCAAGTGATGGCGGGCCACCCAGCTGTACCACCTCAATCCTGGCGAGCATAGCGGCGATCGGTGTTTTGAGTTCATGAGCAGCATTGGCTGTAAAGTGTTTATGAACCGTGAAAGATTTTTCCAATTTCCGTGTCATTCGATTAAACGATAGGGATAACCTCGCGACCTCGTCCTTGGACGGGGGAACCTGAACCTGCCTGTACAGATTATTTTCGTCGATCTCTTCGATCTCCTTGCTTAAGTCTGTGACAGGCTTCAGCGCTCCTCCTGCTACCCTGTAGGCAAGGACGCTTCCGCTAGCGATGATCAAGATTACGCACAGGAAGCCGGTAGAGGCGAAGTAAATCTGCTGCTCAATCAAGACTGACGGCACGGAGGGGATGGGAGGTGGGGACGGTATTGGAGGCACAGACGATATGGATGCTGGAAGGGGCTCTCTCCCCATTTCTTCGGAGGCACTGACTCTAGGAACAAGCTGCGGGGCGACATAAACGACGCGAGCTGTATAGATTAAAGCGGCCATGAGCGAGAAGCATGCGATGGAGAGTATCAGCGCCATTAACAAAGTTAGCCGCACACGCAGCGGAAGAGATTTAATATGCATCAAGCGGCACCTCCGCTATGTAATAGCCAAGGCCTCTCCGGTTCTTGATCACTTCCTGTTCACCCAAGAGCGCCGCCAGCTTCTTTTTGAGAGAATTGATATGAACCTTGAGAGAGTTCGAGAACCCGTCGAAGCTGCTGTCCCACAGGTGCTCAATGATTTCTTCCGCACTGACGACTCTATCCTTATTAAGCATCAGGTACTCCAGAATGCCGTATTCTTTCTTCGTCAATTCCATTAGGTCGCCCTTAACGTACGCAGTCTTTAACGCGGTATCGATCAGCAGCTCGCCATGCGACATCCGCGTATCCGTCTGGGTGAATCTCCGGCGGAGCAGCGCCCGCAGTCTAGCCTCCAACTCCTTGAAGTGAAAGGGTTTCGCCATATAATCGTTCGCTCCGGTGTCCAGACCAAAAATTTTGTCCTCTACCTCGGAACGTGCCGACAGAATCAAAATCTTGATGTCCTGGTTATTCTTGCGGATCTCTCTCAAGACATCGATGCCATCGATTCTAGGCAAATTCCAGTCCAGCACGAGCGCGTCATACTCATGGATTTCAACCAATCGCAACGCTTCTTCGCCGTCCGATGCCGCATCAACTGCATAGCTGAATTTTCGCAAACCCATGCAAATCGACTTCTGCATCGACAGATCATCTTCGACAACTAATATTTTCAACTTTGTCGCCCCTATCCTTTTGTTTGCCAATGTTTATATACTTATATACTAACCCGATTCAACTCCTTTTTACATTACCCGGTTTATTTATTTGAAGGGTTGAAGTGTCTTCGACCTGATCGAGGAGTGTCGCTGGAGGTGGCCCAATCCGGCACAAGATGCTGCTGTGTCTTGGATAATCCTCATTCAAATATCCCTCTTAAAAATGAAATGCCTCCTCGAAAAAGGGGTCTTGGGGCTGGGTCAAGAATATGATATATGCAAGATATTGGATATGATTCGGCTTTCAGAGGAAATAAATCGGAAAAATTACTCCAAAACAGGAGGTACCATATGAGTTCCATTCTAAAAGTTATAGAAAAGCTAAAGTTGAACCTCTTGAATATAGAAGATGTTCCAGAGTCGTTTAGTTCTGATGTATACAAACTTACTCTTGCCAGTGGAGACAACGTTTTTGTAAAAATTCCATTTAACAAGGATAAACTATTCCGTGAATTTCAGATGCTTGAAACATTAAAGGGGATCATACCCGTTCCTAAGGTGTTGGACATTTGGTACGGGGATGAAAGTACTACTGGAGCATTGCTGCTTTCAGCAATTCAAGGTATGCCTTGTACAGGAGACATGGATGAGAAGCTCTCTTTTCAAATTGGCGTGTATCAAGCTATGCTCCATGAGGTTAAAACTCCTGGGTATGGTTACCACGTAACCGATGGTTTTAAGTTACTTCATCAGAATGATTGGAGATTATATATCAAAAGTAATTTTGAAAAGTGGAAAGAGCCATGCAAAGAGATTCTCGACTCCAAATTGTATGAAAGATGTATTGTTCGCTTTGATGAGGCTTTCTCCGCTTTACCGGACCCTGACGGACCATGCATTGTTCACATGGATTTTAGACCAGGTAATATATTGGTGAACGGTAACGAGGTTGTCGGCATCATTGATTTCGAGAGTGCCCGTGGCGGATCGTCGGAAATCGATTTTACAAAAGTCAATCGGTACATTTGGGAAGTCAATCCGAGAACAAAGATACCGTTCATGGAAGGTTATCAATCGATTCGACCTATGTTGGCTTTGGAAAGAGTGCTGCCATTTTATGATTTTTACGATGCTTTCAGCGCAGTTGTATGGTGCAAAAACAGAGGCATTGAAAAAAATCAAACGTTCCTTCAGGAAAATATTATTACTTTAAGGAATTCGGTGGGTTATTAGCCGAGAAGACGAACGCGACTTCGCCGCAGGCTCCCATCGCTAGATGGGGGCTAATTGAATTTCAAGTGCGGACACAACTTGATTTTGTTAAAAAAACAGCTATAATTATGTTTAATAGATTAAACGAATGAACGAAAGGGTGGATCGTATGAGCCAGCAAATCGAGCATGTTCTACAACAATTTAAAGATTGTATCCCTCTATTGGAAGTACTGACCGATGAAAACCGTCAAGCTATTATTATGCTGTTGGCACAGAATAAATCGGGACTTAATGTAAATACAATATCAGGCCATATGAATTTGTCTAGACCTGCTGTATCCCATCATTTAAAGGTGTTGAAACAGTCCGGTTTTATTAAATCCGAAAAAAAAGGCGTAGAAAACTATTATGTGTTGACTGTCCGTAAACCACTTGAACAACTCAAATCGTTAATTACTGCCGTTGAAGATGAATGCAAATGACTCCATGTTTACCCTAAGACTTGAAGGGCATACTGTAGCGAGGAACTTTTTTGCATAATAGGTTTATATGTTTAAACTAATAATCATATATGGAGTGATTTTAAATGAAGGCTATGATCATTGAGAAATACGGAAAAAATGTCCCGTTCGTGATTACAGATCAACCAATGCCTACTATCGGAGAACATGATGTGCTAGTGGAGATTCATGCAGCCAGCTTAAATCCTATTGACTTAAAAATTAAGGAAGGGAAAATGAAATTCCTGCTGAATTACAGGTTTCCTCTCATTTTAGGAAATGATTTCTCCGGAGTTGTCGTCAAGGTTGGCGACCGGGTGAATACATTTAAGCCTGGAGATGAAGTTTACGGAAGACCCCGCAAAAATCGGATCGGAACATTGGCCGAATTTATTGCTGTTCATGAGGAAGATATTTGGCTGAAGCCGCAAAATCTAACCTTTGAAGAGGTGGCATCGATACCGCTGATCGGATTGACGGCTTACCAAGCTTTTGTTGATATATTAAATCTGCAAAAAGGCCAGAAAGTTTTGATTCACGCAGGTTCGGGAGGCGTAGGAACCTTCGCCATCCAAATGGCCAAGCTGATGGGCGCTTTTGTTGCCACAACAGCAAGTGAAAAAGGCTATGAATTGGTCAAATCGTTGGGGGCTGATCTAATTATTAATTATAAAAAAGAAAATTTTGAAGAAATGCTTACCGGATATGACGCTGTTTTTGATACTTTAGGCGGAGAAGCCTTGGTAAAATCATTCCGGATACTAAAGCCAGGCGGACAAATCGTATCCATCTCCGGTATGCCAAACGCCAGATTTGGAAAAGAAGCTAATTTGGGCTGGATGAAAACAACAATTTTGTCCGTCGCGAGCCGTAAGATCAAAGCTCAAGAGAAGAAGAGCCAAACAAGGTATCACTTCCTTTTTATGAAACCGAGCGGAGAACAATTGAAGGTTTTAAAGGAATTTATTGAAGGAGGTCTCATTAAGCCTATTATTGATAAGGTGTATCATTTGAAAGATGCCGGGCAAGGATTTAAATACCTGGAAAGCGGAAGGGCGAAGGGGAAAGTAATCATTAAAATAAAGTAAGTGCGGCCGCCGCGGGCATTCCTGCTTGAGCATATCGACCCAAATGCTCATTTCTTTTTGCAGTGCTCGGAATGGAAAAATAACTTGGCGTCCATCTTGTACATGTGCGCCACGCATGGCGATGGGCTAGTGGCGAAAGTCTGCTGCGGGGGCTTGTCGTTGCATGTAGAATTTAACTGTTACAGAGAATGCAGTACATCATCTCATATCTGGTGTATAATGCAAGAAGTGAAACTTCCGCATCGACGGTGGTATGACGAAGGAGATTATATGACATTTGAACAATTGAAACTAATTCCCCCCATTCTTAAAGCGCTGGCTAAGGAAAATTATAGACAGCCCACTCCCATACAGGAGCAAGCCATTCCGCCGGTGCTGGCGGGCCGAGATTTGTTCGGCTGCGCTCAGACGGGGACCGGCAAGACAGCGGCGTTCTTGCTGCCAATTATCCAACTGCTAAGCTCGCAGCAGGGACGACCGAGCGGCGGCAAGCGCGTCATTCGTTCGCTGATCCTGACGCCTACGCGAGAGCTGGCCATTCAGATATCCGACAACTTTAAATCTTACGGACGCTTTTCGAATCTGCGAAGTGCCGTGATTGTAGGCGGCGTCTCGCAAAAAGCGCAGGAGCAGGCGCTGGAGCAGGGCATGGACATTCTAATAGCGACGCCGGGCCGGCTAATCGACCTGATGAACCAAGGGTTCGCCGATCTGCGTCACGTGCAGATTCTCGTGCTGGACGAAGCAGACCGCATGCTAGATATGGGCTTCATTCACGACATGAGAAGGATCATCGCCAAGCTGCCTGCCAAACGACAGACGCTGTTCTTTTCGGCGACGATGCCGCCCGAGATCACTTCTCTGGTTAACTCACTGCTGACGAATCCGATGAAAATCGAAATTACGCCCGTTTCCTCTACGGCGGAGCGGATCAAACAGACACTCTACTTTGTGGACAAGCCGAATAAGCTGCCGCTGTTGATCGACCTGCTGCAAGACCGGTCGATCGAGAGCGCGCTTGTGTTCACCCGTACGAAGCATGGCGCGGATCGGCTGGTGAGGGGCTTGACGAAGGCGGCGATTACCGCGCAGGCGATTCACGGCGACAAGTCGCAGAACGCCCGCCAAGCTGCGTTGAATAACTTCAAGCAAGGTGTGACGCGCATACTGGTGGCGACAGACATTGCGGCCCGGGGCATCGACATCGAGGAGCTGTCGCACGTCATTAACTACAATTTACCGAATATCCCGGAAACGTATGTGCATCGGATCGGCCGCACCGGACGAGCGGGATTAAGCGGAATAGCGATTTCGTTTTGCGAGTACGAGGAGATTCCTTATCTGAAAGATATCGAGAAGCTGATCAAGCAGAAGATTCCGGTGATCGGGGATCATCCGTATCCGATGGCAATGAATGAGTCGACACAGACGACAGTTAGGGAGATCAAAGCCAGCGTCACCTCTTCCGAGGCTGGTATCACCCGCGGCCCTCGCAAAGGCGCTACCCCAAACGACTCTGCTGGCAGAAAAGGAACCTTCGGAGGTTCCGGCCGCCGCTCGAGACGGCGGTCCTAAATCGTTGAAGCTGCTGTTACAGGCGCCGCGTTAAACCGTAACTACGTTTTTTGAAGTATTACATGTAATAATAAAAAAGGGAGCGGATGCACATGATACAAATAACAATTCCAACACCGGATGTCACCATACACAAACAGAAAAACCCGGAGCTAAGCAATATTTATGGGTTTACGGATTTTCACCTGATTTCAAGAGATAAAGCGGGGATTTTCATGTTTTACAATGATCGGGATGAACTCTTATTCGTCGGCAAAGCACGCAAGCTAAGACCCCGAATCAAAAAACATTTTGAAGATACAGTATCCGTCATGAAAAATCACAGGGACGAAGTTACCAAAATCGAGGTTTATATTGTCGAGGACCCCGTTCATAGGGAAATTTACGAAACATTTATTATTAACGAACTTAAGGCCAGATACAATGTAGATAAAGTGTTATACAAATAAGGATAAACGATACGTAAAACCAAATAGGACCTCTCTATCGGGCTCTTTGTTAATGAGTGAGAGGACTGTTGGGAAGCATGTGATATAAAGGAATTTAAAGCCTCTGAGATCTTGAGTCTCAGGGGTTTTTAGTTCACGCCTTTGGCGTACAGCGCGGTGATCGGCTCATCGATCCCGGTCACATCCGTCTGTTTTTTTGACGACAACCGGATTGAACTCGCCCAAGCGGTCCCGCGGCACCTGAATTTGCATATCGGTATGAACGGTTTTCTTCTAACTATAATAAAGCTTTAGCGGATAAATTGTGGCAGTTCAGCTTGAGCTTTATATCCTGACAATAAAAGATGGCCGTCCAAGAGGGCGCATTTTATTTCGTCTTCATGGCGGTACAACCGTATCGCAAGTAAAGCGAATTGTCGGCTGGCATTCACTTTTTTATCCTCAACCCGTTCAATAAATCGATGAATTGCTTTTTGGTCGCCGCCTCTTTGTCATGCTTTGAGAATTCCAGTACGTAGATATTATTGTCTTGTACCGCGATGACGGCGAAATAGACGTCATGTGTGCCGGTCAGACCGGAGGCGGCTGTACCGTTATCAGCGTCGAGAGTGTATAGCGTGCCGCTTCCGATGGGAGTATCGATCGCTTCTTCATTTGTAATTTGGCTATGGTTGGGCTTATACAATTTGAAGTCAAAATCGTCAGTATACGGGTACACGGTAACGCTCCCGAGATTGACGCCGTTCTCGTCGGTTAGGGATGCCTCAAGGCGGTTGTCCGTACCGACAATTAACAACGGTTCTGTTGATTCTTCGGTATTGTTGGTTGCTGAATAAAGAGCCTGTCCCCATTGACCCATAAGGATCAGGTCGTGATTAGTGCGAGGATCTCCGTTACTGTATACAATAAGTGAGCCTGGTCCGTCATCTGCCGCTTCAAAATAATCCCCGTTATCACATTTCACATAACCGAATTTCATTCCAGGTTCTGCTGGGGTGTTTTCAGTTATGCTTCGGTACACCTTTCCAGACCAATTAAGATTTTGCGGTGGAACTTCACATGAATCTGATTTACCGATGAGTGCGGACTGCGAACGCTGATTTATTACTGGTTCAGACGTTGGCGAGTGGCCCTGTGGTTTTTGTGTAGAGTCACACCCGAATGAGAAAAAGAGAAGAAAACTAATCATAAATGATCCCAGCAATTTCAAACCTTATCACCGCCATATTTTAATACATCTCCTCATTAGACGAAACTAATGCGCGAAAAGTTAACACTATCTCCGGCTTTCCTGCGAATGATATATCGTCTATTGTACTAAACTTTCCAAATCCGGCTGCAATTTGTTCCGCAGAACATACAGCATGAGGGCGCCAACGAGGAACGCGACGGCATCCGCGATGACAAGCGACCAGACCACCCCGTGGAAGCCGTTCATTCGATTGGCGATAAACAACACCGGAATCAGAGTGATTCCTTGAATAACGGACATCATAAACGCGGCGGTTCCTTGCGCTGTTGCTTGGAAGATTCCTGTGAACAACGTGGTCATTCCTGTAATGAACAAGGATAAGAACGTCACATGCAAAATGTAGCTGCCCATTTCAATTAATTGCCGGTCATTCGTAAATAAACCAATCAAGTGGTCGGAAATCAGATAGACGATGATACCGAACACGACGGCTAAAGCGACAATCGCTTTAATCGTAAATCCAATAGTATGCTTCATACGAAGTTTATTGGCTGTAAAAGAGAAAGCAATCAGCGGCACGACTCCCTCGCATAAGCCCATCAAAATAAACTCCGGAAATTGCAACAGGCGTGATGAAATTCCGTAAGCCGCCACGGCCTGGTCCCCATATTCGACAAGGAAATGGTTAAAGATAAGCGACATGGCGCCCAAGAAAATACTCATTACAAAGACGGGAACTCCGATTTTGAATACATTGCACAGAATGTCCTTTGTAACCTTAAACCATGTGACGGAGATCGTTAGGAATTGGCTCTTAGATCCCATATGAAAGGCATAGAATGCACTTGCAACCAGATTGGAAATGACCGTGGCAGACGCAACGCCGATTACGCCCCAATGGAAGACGAAGATGACTAGAGCATCGAGAATAATATTGACGACAACACTCAGAATCATACCAGTCATCGACGTGATTGCCGCCCCCTCGGAGCGCGCGATATTCTCCAGCGTGAAGAAGAGTATGACGAATGGTGAGCCGATAAGCATAACCGTGACGTAGTCTTTCGTGAATCCGAAGGAGTCAGGCGTTGCCCCCAGGCCATGAACGATAGGATCGATTAACGGGAGACCGACGGCCATCACGACAACACCGAGAACCAAACTGCTATAAAAGGCGAATGAGGATACATGCTTGACATCGTCAAATTTTTTCTCTCCCAGCAAACGGGAGATGAATGTACCGCCGCCGATACCGATCAAGTTGCCTAGCGCCATAATGATCGCGAATAACGGCAAGGTTAATGCGAGTGCGGTTAACATGGCCGTATTGCCCAGCGTGCCAAGGAAATAGGCATTCAAGATGGAATAGATGACACTCATTGACGTGCCTAGCATCATCGGTACGGCGAAGTGAGCTACGGCTTTGGCGACCGGCGCTTTTTCAAAGTAATGAAGATTTTCTGCATCCATGCGGGTCACTACTTTCTGTTATTTATTTTGTCTCCAAACTAACAGTGTTAGGTTGTGACTTACAGTGTTAGATGATATCATGAACTTATGAGCCTGTAAAGCATAAACTTACACTGTTAGATAAAAGGGCGGATACCAATGAAGAAGCAGCAGCCTTCGATTTCGGAGGAAAAGATTTTGGAAGCCTCGTGGGAGCTTCTGGGGGAGGAGGGCATCGAGAAGTTCAGCTTAAGACGATTGGCCGACCGGCTTGGGATTCAGGCGCCGTCTTTGTACTGGTATTTCAAGAGCAAGCAGCATCTTTACCAGCGTCTGGCCAACCATGTATCGAAAATGATTCTGGATGAGTTCCACGCCGAGGGGGACTGGAAGGAGCAGCTGACGGGGCTAGCGGCAACGGTACGAAGCGTGCTCAGCCGGTATCCCTGCTCCACGCAGCTGATGATGATGACGCTGCCCCACGAACCGGACATCATCCGGTTCACCAACCGTATGCTGCTCTGCGTGGAATCGACGCCGCTTGAGCAAGCGCAGAAAATGCAAGTGGTTACTACGCTTGTGAACTATGTCTTCTACTTCGTTCTGGACGATTATCAGCATGAACGCAATGTCTCCGCTATCCTTAAAGATCAGGGAGTGCTTCCGGGGGAGGAGATGACTCGCCTTCTGGATTCGATGAGCGAGACGGATGCGGGACTGTTCCGGAGAATGTTCACGAACGGGCTGTTCGAGCTGATGGGGAGCGATACGGCATTTGAGTTCGGTGTGAAGCTGATTCTGTTAGGGATTGAACAGGTGATCAAGGAGCAGGAGAAGTAGAACGCCAAAAAACCGCTCATCTGGTATCGGATGGGCGGTAGCGGAAGAAGAAAGAAGTTCACAATGCAAACAATCCGGCTACAACAGCGAGCGGAAGCTTCCAACGACTGCAGGACACGACGAAATCATCGCACTCCTAAGCGGCGGCGAAGCCGCTCACAACCCATCAACCCCTCTGCTCCGAAGTACGGACAGCTCTCTCAGGCTGCCGCCGCTGTCCCGCCTTCATTAAGAAAATGAGCAGGAACGCATAAATCGCGGACAAGATCAGAACAAATTCAAGCGCGACGGTAAAGGCGTGTGCATAACGCGCATGAGCGTCGGGCAAATCGGAAATATCCAAAGCTCTGTAGAAGAAGATTCCGACAAAGCATACGCCGAGCGCGGTGCTGAGCTGGGTCGTTGTCGTCAAAACCCCGGAAGCCGCCCCTATATTCTCCTGACGCACCTTGGATAGAATGGTTCCGATAAGCGGCGCGGCGCAGGTGCCTTGGCCGACGCCAATGATGAATAAACTCGGCCAAAGCGCATTCCAAACAAGATGACCGCCGTCATGATGGACAATTTCCAATGTGTATCCTATGCCGACTGCCGTAATTACAGCTCCGGCCAGTAGAACGGCCGGCCCAAACTTGCCCACGAGCTTGGGCGATGCCAGTGAAGCGAGGAAGAAGCCGATACCCAGCGGCAAATACGTTAACCCCGACGTTAGAGCAGAGTAGCCGAAGCCCTGCTGCAGCATCACGGCTAACGTGAAGAACAGCGCTGAAGCGATCGCGTAAAAGACGAGAATGAGCGAGATGCCGAGGCTGAAGGAACGATCGCGGAAAAGCGACGGAGCGAGCAGCGGCGATTTTCCATTTTCAAGTAGTTTGCGCTCATATATAATAAACAGTGTCAAACATATCGGGAAGCAGGCAAGCAAGATGAACGACCATGTCGGCCACCCCGCCTCGCGTCCTTGAACGAGCGGAAATGCGAGCGCCAGCAGGCTTGCTGTTAGAATGAGTGCGCCGGTCAGATCAAGGCGTCTGGCTGCAGGGTTGCGCGACTCTTGGAGCAGCGGGATACCGGCCAGTAAAGCGATCACACCAATCGGGACATTCACGAGAAACACGGAACGCCATCCCAAGTCGAGCAGGTTTTGGCTGATAAGGTAACCGCCGAGCAGTTGCCCGGATACTGTGGCTATGCCGATGGTCGCACCGTACAAACCGATGGCTTTCGCTTTTTCATTCTCGGGAAAGCTCACTTGTATCATGGCGAGCACTTGCGGCATCATGGCCGCCGCCGTTACGCCCTGAAGCACGCGAAACAAGATCAAATACATCGCCGAGGAGGCCATGCCGCATAGCGCCGAAGCGATCACAAATCCCAGCATCCCCGACAGAAACAGGCGTTTGCGCCCAAACATATCGCCGAGCCGGCTCCCGGTAATCAGCAGAACGGCATAAGCAAGCGTATAGCCCGCAAGAATAAACTGAATATCCGAGGCGCTTGCCTGTAAATCGGATTGGATGGAGGGGATAGCGACGTTGACGATAAAAGAATCAAGCAAAGCCATAAATGTCGCTGACAACACTACCGCCAAAGCCCACCATCTGCGAGGATCGAGCGGCGCTTCATTCGTTTTGGTCACTTTAATCACCTTTTTCAACAAAGTTATATCCCAATCTTAGATGAAAAAGGTTTTTTTGTAAGAATACCGTTTATACGATTATAAAAAATAATACCTAGATCGGGGGAAGCGAGTGTGGAAGAAGATTTGAAACGCCGCAAAGAGTTAGGGGCTTTCTTGAAATCGCGCCGATCGCGCTTATCTCCATCCGACCTTGGGTTTCAAAGCGCGCCGCATCGCCGGGCCAAAGGGCTTCGCCGCGAAGAAGTGGCGGATATGGCCGGGGTAAGCAATATTTGGTATACGTGGCTTGAACAGGGGCGGGACGTTCGGCCCTCTTCCCAGGTACTGGACAGTTTGGGCAAGGCGCTGCAATTGAACCGATACGAGCTGCTGCATTTATATACGCTTGCCGAGCACCGTCCGCCCGTCAAAGAATGGACGCCCGACATTGACTTGGATCAGTCTGTGCAGCGGATGCTGGATAAATTGGAGCCCTTCCCCGCTTACGTAAGAGGACCGAGGTGGGATACGCTCGCTTGGAACCATGCGGCTTGCGAGCTGTTCGGCGACTTTAACCGGATGAACGTTCTGGAAAGAAACAGCTTGTGGCGGATGTTCGCCCGACCCGATTATCCCGATTTACTGCCGGATTGGCCGCATGTAGCCCAGAGCCTCTTGGCCCAATTTCGCACTAGCTACGGCCAGCACATCGGCGACCCTTCGTTCGAGGAATTGGTTGACTTACTTAAGAAGACGAGCGAAAAGTTCAATCAATGGTGGGAAAATCATGAGGTGCTGGGTGTTCCGCTTGGACTGAAAAGGTTCAATCACCCCAAGCTCGGCATACTCGCGTTCGAGCATCAGTCGCTTACCGTCGCGGATTATCCCGATTTAAAGATGACAGTATATATCCCGGCTCAAGCGGATACCCCTTGAGCCGGGGATTGCTCCCAAGCAGCCGGAAGGCATCCAGCCGTTACGTTGTGCGAGAGGAACCGTACCCTAAGAGCCTGTTCGATGAACCACGCGTACAATAGTAACTCCGTCGGGCAGACTCCTAAATAATAGCGAACATGCAAACAAAGCCTTAACCCTGATGATAGGGCTAAGGCTTATTATTCATTAAGCTAGTCTCATCTTAAAATCCTGATAGCCGAACTCGCGTACGATACGGCAATTGCCGTCTTTATCCTGCACGGCGATCGCAGGCAGCGGCATGCCGTTGAACGTGTTGGTTTTGACCATGGAGTAGATCGCCATATCCTCAAACACCAATCTGTCGCCGCATTTCAGGGGCTGATCGAAGGAATAGTCTCCGATGACATCGCCCGTAAGACAGGTCGGCCCGCCAAGCCGATACGTGTATGGCTTCTCCCCGGCTTCGCCCGAGCCGATCAGCGGCGGACGATAAGGCATTTCCAGAACATCCGGCATATGGCAGGTAGCCGACGTGTCCACGATCGCAATCTCCATGCCGTTCCGATGGATATCCAGTACGGATGTGACCATGTAGCCCGCATTCAGCGCGATGGCTTCTCCCGGTTCGAGATAGACCTCCAAACCATATTTCTCCTGCATTCTCTTAATGCAAGCTTCCAATCTCGGAATATCATAATCTTCTCTCGTAATATGGTGACCGCCGCCGAAATTGATCCATTCCATTTGCGATAGCCATGGCCCGAACTTGTCTTCGACCGCATTCAGCGTGGTCTCCAAATCGTCCGAGTTCTGTTGGCAAAGAGTATGGAAGTGCAGTCCCGAAACGCCCTCAAGCTGTTCCGGCCGGAAATCCTCCCGTTTTACGCCAAATCTGGACCCCGGCGAACAAGGATCATAGATTTCATGTCCCACTTGCGTCGAACATTCCGGATTGATGCGAAGGCCTACTTTTCTGCCGGCGGACAAAGCCTTATCTTTATACTTCTCCAGTTGAGAGAAGGAATTAAAAATAATATGGTCGCAGATGGTCAGGATCTCGTCGATTTCATTCTCACGGTAGGCAGGGGCAAACACGTGATTTTCCTTGCCCATTTCTTCGTGGCCCAGCCGCGCTTCGAATAAACCGCTCGCGGTCGTGCCGCTTAAGTATTTTCCGATGAGCGGATACATCTCGGTCATGGAAAAAGCTTTTTGCGCGAGCACGATTTTGGCTCCCGTACGCTGCATGACGCCGCTTAAGATATTCAGGTTTTTTTCAATGAGCGCTTCATCGACGACAAAACAAGGTGTAGGTAATTCCTCAAACCGCATATTAACGAACGAGCTCCGGCTGTTTAGATTCCTCAGGCAATGCGTCGACAAGCACCGGATTAAAGTCTTCTACCCATGGAAGTCCCCATTTGTTCAGCTCTTCCATGAATGGGTCCGGATCGAACTCTTCGATATTAAATACGCCCGGTTTATTCCATTTGCCGGTAAGGATCATGGCCGCGCCGATCATGGCAGGCACGCCGGTCGTATAGGAGATGGCTTGGGAGCCGACTTCTCTATAGCACTCCTGATGGTCGCAAACGTTGTAGACATAGTAAGTCTTGTCTTGGCCGTCTTTTTTCCCTTTGAAGATACAACCGATGTTCGTTTTGCCCACCGTACGAGGTCCCAGGGAAGCCGGGTCCGGGAGCACAGCTTTCAGGAATTGAAGCGGAATGATCTTTTTCCCTTCGTATTCGATCGGTTCGATGGAGGTCATTCCTACGTTTTCAAGCGCCTTTAAGTGCATGAGATAGCTTTGGCCGAAGGTCATGAAGAAACGGATGCGTTTCAGTCCAGGCATGTTTTGCGCAAGGGATTCAAGCTCTTCATGGTACAGCAGGTACATGTCCTTTTGGCCGACTTCAGCGAAGTTATACTCGCGTTTGATTTCCATCGGCTTCGTTTCGATCCATTCCCCGTTTTCCCAGTAACGTCCGTTGGCGGACACTTCGCGAATGTTGATTTCCGGGTTGAAGTTGGTTGCGAAAGGATAGCCGTGATCCCCGCCGTTGCAATCCAGGATGTCGATATATTCAATTTCGTCAAAATAATGTTTCAGCGCATAAGCGGAAAATACGCCGGTTACGCCTGGATCGAATCCGCTGCCCAGAAGAGCTGTAATACCTGCTTTTTCGAAGCGTTCGCGGTACTCCCATTGCCATTTGTATTCGAATTTGGCCGTATCTTCCGGCTCATAGTTGGCTGTATCCATATAGTGTGTTTTGGTGGCTAGGCAAGCATCCATGATCGTCAAATCTTGGTAAGGCAGAGCCAGGTTCATAACGATATCCGGTTGGAATTCGGTAATCAGATCAATCAGATCTTCCACGATGTCTGCATCGACCTGTGCGGTTGTAATTTTGGTTTTGCCGCCGTCCAACTTTGCTTTCAATTCATCGCATTTGGATTTCGTGCGGCTAGCGATACAAATTTCTTCGAACACCTCGCTGTTTTGCACACATTTATGAATTGCTACAGAAGCTACGCCGCCAGCGCCGATGATTAGTGCTTTTCCCATGTTTCAATCTCCTGTTCCGAATAAATTATTTTTTTCAATGAAAGAACTATAACAAAAAAAGCAAGCGAAACACGCACCATGCGCATCACACTTGCTTCGATATAATCAAATAATAAGACAGTTCCATTAAGAATGGCCGGACAAACCACTTATGTGCTCGTCAATCAGCCATAAAACTCATCGTTTCATGGAAAAGCCCTTAATATTCAAATATACGGTGTTAGGATCAGAGTCTATATAGCAAATAATTACTTTTACCACTCTTATTGATCGTTTCACAAGTTGTGTGCGTGTGCACCGGTTGTAAAGTAACCAACTTATAAAATTTGAGCTCTTAACTCCATCAATAAGGCAACGAAAGTTGCCAATCGGCATTTGACCAGCTGTCCGTATGGCTTTTGCTTCCTATAAAGGAAGTGGTCAAAGATTATCTGCTTGGAAAGATCCTACATGTATTGAATATTAGCTTTCCAAAAATTATGCTACTTCATAATAGCAGGATTAAAGGTATTGAGCAAGAGGAAATTTAAAGCAAACATGATTTTGTCGAAAAACAGCGAATGAAACACCGAATGAAATATCAAATTCAAAATATTTGACGCGCCGCGGCGGGTTTTTTTTACCGATGAAGCTATCGGATGCTAGAGTTTTCTTGCTTTGATTACGAAAGTGACAGGAAGCATCTTTGCTTTTTTGGCAAAGCTGCCGTCCCGCGATTGTATCATTTCGTCATCGGATTCCTCAATCATTTGCTCAATGGCAAATCCCGCCTTGGCCAACGCATTCACATAGGTTGATAGTTTACGGTCCGATAAGGCTAGCGTACTTTCGCCAAGAGATACGGAATACCAAGATTCGTCGAAATAACATTTTTTAAAAACAAGCGTGTTATTTTCTGCAGCAACACATTTGTGTATAGGGTGAGACCAACTGAAAATAAATACGCCGTCTTTTTTAAGGTAAGAAGCAATCCGGTGAAAAGTACCCTCCAGGTCGGTTGTCCAGCCTATGGCATAAATCGAATAAACAAAGTCAAAGTAATCTACTGGCAGGCCGCATTCCTCTTCCATGGGTGAACAAATCAATTTGACTGAAAGACCGCATGCCGTCAAATGCTGCCTTGTCTTTTCGAGTTGGTTTTCCGATAAATCCATACCCCATAGTTCAGAAGCTTTGCGTTCCCCTACATATTGCAAGGATTGACCGCTTCCACAGCCGATCTCCAGCACCTTTTTTCCGGATACATCGCCAAAAAGCCGGCTTTTTTCTTCCGATACGAACGCCCCGTAATAAGGAAGCGAGGTGGCTCCTAAAACCTCATTTCCTTTTGTATCCCAAAATAAGCTGTTTGTTTTATGCACAACGCTCTTATCCATGTTATCGACCGAGATGGCGCCAACCTCTCTACCGCCTATAATATTTGTTCTATAAACCGAATTCTTGTCCATGCAGACACTCTCCCCGGATATAAAAAATATGAGCCTAAACGTGTATCCCAGACTTGCACGTTTCCAATAACACCTATTGAATACGAATACTTTGCAGCGTCGGTTATGGAATAATGTACCATTCATATGCGAACAAATCCACCTAAAATCATCGCTTTTAAGATTGAGTATAAAAGCCGTTCTTTCATCATTCTTTCATTCCGCTCTGTTACACTGTTTAAAGGTCATGCCTCTCGGGGGGAGTTGGCGAGGCAGCCTGCCAAGGGGAATACAAGATGCGGAAATGGGGATGAAGTGTTGAAAAAGCAGTTAGCCATCTTATTAATCGTTTTGCTTGTAGGAGTGCCTTTTCTGGGCGCTTGGCCATTACGGGCCGAGGCCGATTATGCTTTCAGCGGCGGAGGGGACGGCAGTCTGGAGCATCCCTTCGTCATTCTGACGGCGGAGGATCTGGATAACGTGCGGTATAGCCCGAACTCGAATTACAAGCTAGGAGCAGACATTGATTTGTCCTCGTTTGCAAACTGGGTGCCGATCGGAACGCCTGGCAGCTCTTTTGGCGGGAGTTTTGATGGCGATCATTATACGATCAGCAACCTGACCATCGATTCGTCTTTGTCAAATTTAGGTTTGTTCGGGTATGCTCAATCCGCTACCGCAGGTTCGACCCTGGCAACGATCAAGCATGTGCGGTTGGAGAATGTACAGATCACGAGTCGATCTTCCAATGCTAATGTTGGCGGATTGGCAGGATGCACCGATGCCTGGACCGCAGTGGATGACGTTTCTGTGAGCGGTGAAATAACCGGCGCAGGTTCTTGGGTTGGGGGAATAACAGGGCAATCGATCAATAAGATGTCCAATAGTGATGCGCATGTCCATATAAACGGCAATTTCAAATATGCAGGGGGATTAGCCGGGTACAATACATACGGCATTACAGAAAGCTATGCAACCGGCGATGTGACAGTGACCGGCAACTTTAATTATGCCGGGGGGCTGGTCGGGGAAGAGCTTGGGGACGTATCCAACAGCTATGCAACTGGCCGTATTGAAGCCAGTAACCCCGGCAGCTCTATAGGTGGTTTAATTGGTTTCATAGGGAGAAACATGATGAACAGCTACGCGTCGGGGACGCTGATTAAAGCTGCCGGAAGCGGATATATCGGAGGGTTAGTTGGCGACGAGGTTACACCTTCCTCCGCGGTCATCACCAAATCATACTGGAATCTGACAGATAATCCGGGTCTGAACGCACTGGGAAGCGGGAGGGGGGGAGCAGCCGGGGCTATTGAGAAGTCTGATATGAAGGATATGATCGCTTCAGGAGGATGGGACCCGGCAATCTGGGGCATTCAGGAAGGGCTCGATACCCCTTACCTCAAGACATTTTCGCCTGTATTGAGGGTCGAGCCCCTCTCGGCTGCTTATGACACAGGGCTGGCCGGCAATGTGCTTCAGGTTGCGGGTCATATCCGGGATGGAAGCATCGGCGAGCCCTTGACGCTCCGCATAGAGATACAAAATCGTACGGATGCGACCGTGACCGATTATGTATATGAAATGCCTGCTACAGGCGGCAATCAGGCTTATAACTGGTCAACGCTAATCGATGATCAGCGCTACCCGGCAGGGCCGTATACACTGTATATTACGGTGGAGGATACGGTTGCAGGACACAAGCAGCAGGAGTCATTCTCATTCGATGTGCATGACGTAACCGCCCCGCCCGTGCCGACCGTGACGAGCCCGACGAGCGGACAGGTGCTGAGGCAGTCCGCGCCGGTGATCAGCGGTACGGCGGAAGCGGGCAGCACGGTGACGATTGTGCTGGACGGGAATGAAGCGGGAACGGTAACCGCGGATGCAAGCGGGAACTGGTACGGGGTGCCGGTATCGGCGCTGAGCGAAGGCACGCACACGGTACAGGCGAAGGCGGCAGACGCAGCGGGGAATGCGAGCGCGCCCTCGGCAGCGCGTCCGTTTACAGTGGACACCATCGCGCCTACTGTGCCGAGCATTACAAGCCCGACGAGCGGACAGGCACTAGGGCAGTCCGCGCCGGTGATCAGCGGTACGGCGGAAGCGGGCAGCACGGTAACGATTGTGCTGGACGGGAATGAGGCGGGAACGGCAGCCGCGGATGCAAGCGGGAACTGGACGTGGACGCCGTCATCGGCGCTGAGCGAAGGCGCGCACACGGTACAGGCGAAGGCGGCGGACGCGGCGGGGAATACGAGCGCGCCCTCGGCAGCGCGTCCGTTTACAGTGGACACCATTGCGCCGACGGCAACGGTTTCCAGTGCTGGAGGCGGCACGGTCAATGCATCTTTCCCCGTAACCATCACTTTTAGCGAAGCTGTTCAGGGGTTTGCGGAACAAGATTTGGTGATCGAGAATGGGGCGGTATCGAATTTGGTTACCGTGACCTCGATGGTGTATTCGGCTACCGTTAGCCCGATGACTAGCGGGCAAGCCGTGAAAGTAACCGTAGCGGCAGGGGGCGTAGAGGATGCCGCGGGTAACGCTAATCCTCAATCGAACACGTTGCTTGTCCAGTATGATACGACCAAGCCGGTTGCCGCCTTCGGTAACTTTACGCCTGGTCAGCTTTTTCAAGTACCGCCTGCAGCGGTTACCGTGTCTGTCTATGAAGCGGTATATTGGATTGCAGGAGGAGCCCCGTTAGATGCCGGGAATGCATTACCGCTCATCAGCATGGAGAAAGACGGCGAAGCCTTTACGGCCTATACGGCAAGCTTTGATGCGGGTTCCCATGTATTTACTTTAAGTTTGAACGGCACCGTGCAGGACGGAGAGTATAGAGTACTGGTAGCCGGGAATGCGGTGAGAAATGTATACTATAATGTTCTCGATGCAGCGCGTGCGAGCTTTACGATCGATCAGACCCCGCCCGCGGTTCCTGCACTACTAGCGCCGGCGAACGGGCTGCAGGCGAATACGAGCTTGCCGACGATCAGCGGCACGGCGGAGCCGGGAACAGCGGTGACCATCCGGCTGGATGGTATGGATGCCGCTACGGTAACGGCAGCGGCTGACGGGAGCTGGACATGGACGCCAGACGCAGCGCTGAGCGAAGGCGCGCATACAGTGAGCGCAAGCGCAACGGACGCCGCGGGGAATACGGGGAGCTTCTCGGCGGAGCATACGTTCAAAGTGGACACAACCGCCCCAGTGACGCCAGTGCTCGTAGCGCCAACGAACGGAGAGTGGACGAATGCTGCTGCACCGACGATCAGCGGCACGGCGGAGCCGGGGACCGTAGCGACCATCCGGCTGGATGGAACGGATGCCGCTACGGTAACGGTAGCGGGGGATGGAAGCTGGTCATGGATGCCAAGCTCAGCATTGACCGAAGGTGCGCATACGTTGAGTGCGGGCGCGACGGATGCAGCAGGGAATACGGGGGGCTTCTCGGCGGAGCATACGTTTACGGTAGATACGCAGTCTCCGGTTATTACGCTTGTGGGTGATGCTTGGATCGTTCTTGCAGCGGGAGCCGCTTTTATGGACCCTGGCGCAACGGTGACGGATTTGGAAGAAAGCATACCGGTTACGATTACAGGCAGCGTCGATCCTCAAGTGCCAGGCACATATATCCTGCAATACGATGCGCAGGATAGCGCAGGGAATGCTGCGGTACCCGTGACGCGTACTGTACAAGTGAACGGGAGGAATACGGGAAGTAAAGGAAACGGCAGCACTAAGGCAGCATCTAATAATGCGAACCTTACTCAGCTTATTGTGAAAGCGAACGGAGATGCACTGTCGTTAACGCCGGCATTTGCAGCAGACAAGACAAGCTATCGCGTTGAAACGTCAGCAGACGAGGTATCGATAGAAGCAGTCGCTTCTGATGGCCAGGCGCTTGTAAGCCTGGGAGAAGCCATACTGGTTGGGAAGGAGACCGTCGCTCTTGCAAAGGGAGACAATGTGTTTGAGATTATCGTCAAAGCGGAGAACGGCACAGTCAAGTCGTACAGCTTGACGGTTCAGCGTCAGACAGAGGCTGCGCCATCACCATTGCCAGTGCCAGCGGAGCACCCGGTTTGTACGTTCCTTGATATCAAAGGTCATTGGGCAGAGCCGAACATTTGTGAAGCCGCAGAGAAGGGGATTGTAAATGGGCATTCGGAGACTGAATTTGACCCGCAAGGGCTTGTTACACGTGTCGAGTTTGCGGCTATGCTGCTTCGCACACTAGGGGCTGCCTCCGGACCTGCGGCGGATAAAGTATTTACCGACCAGAACCAGATCCCCGCTTGGGCAACAAGTACGGTAAGCAAGGCGGTGGAGAGCGGCATCTTACAGGGATACCCGGACGGTTCACTTCGACCCATACAGACTGTGAGCCGATCGGAGATGGCTGCCATGATGGTTAGGGCCATGAAGTGGGATGTCGAACAAGGACAGATGACTTCCTTTGCCGATGATGCCGATATTCCGATTTGGGCAAAAGGATACATCAATGCCGCTGCCAAACAGGGGCTGCTGAATGGACGCGAAGGCAATCGAGTCAGCCCGTCTGAGCCGGCTACACGGGCGGAAGCAGCCACGATCCTGTTGCGGCTGCAGCATGTTCTTGACGATATGCCCGATAAATCAACACATTAGAAATTAACTATGATTTGATAAAGCAGTAGATTCAGGCCGGTCCGGTACGTCATTCTTAATGACATAACGGATCGGCCGTTTTTTGTTCATGCGCAAACCGGGTAAGCCTTATAGAAACAGACTCCACGGTCGATATATACATAGAGAGAGTCAACACTTCGGATGAGGTTGAATGCATCTCTTTAAATCAAACCTGAGGGGCCTATCTATGGCTACAACCATGCAGCTTGTCTTGATGATTGCTTCAGTCATACTGATGTGCATCATCTTTGTCTTTTTATATCGTTTCAGAAAAGAACGCGGTATCGGCTATCTGATCGGCGTCATCGTGTGCCGAATGATTTATGCAACGGGTGTTATTCTTGAAAATAGCAGCGATGCCTTAATGGAAAAGCTTGTTTTTCGCAATATTCATCAAACGGCGGTAAACTTAATGGTCCCCTTCTTTGTCTTGTTCGTACTTGAATTGGTCGCCTACGACAAGTTGTTAAGGACACGCGGGAAGATCCTGTTTATCTTGGCGTTCGCGCTCTGGTCGATGCTGATGTGGTTCGATTCAGATCTTCATGTGATATATCGCAGGATTGAACTCCATAATGGTCATTTATTAGCGACGAAAAGCATCTACTCGATCACTTTCAGCATGATTTGCTGTAGTATTCTGGTTGTAAGCTTTTATTTGCTATTTCAATATATACGGAATATTCGTAAAGATTTGCGGAACCCGGGGATGTGGGTTCTGTTTCTGATCTCCTTTTCGTTTATGATAGAGATTGTCAAGCTGGTCAGACCGGAATGGTCGCCATGGCTGATACCGATGTCGGTCTACTGCAGTTTCTTGGGCATGTTAGTTCTCATTATTATACTGCGGTATAAGTTTTTCTCTCTCGTTCCTTTTGCCAGAAATATTGTACTGGATACGCTTCAGGAAAGTATTCTGATTGCGAATGCTTCAGGCAAGGTGATCGATAGCAATCAACAGGCCCTCCATTGGTTTTCAAAGCTGGGGCATGCATCTATTTCCGGTCGGAATATCTCGGAGCTACTGGCGCAGTGGCCCGATTGGAATGCGCTGTGCCAGTCTATGCAGCAAGGCAATGTAGAGATCGACGCTTGGCTGGATGGAGAACGAAAAATGTACAGTGTGAACGTATATCCGCTGCATACGCTGCGCAGGCAAGGGCAGGGAAGTATTTCTCTGATCTTCGATATTACGGAGAAGCAGCGCCATCTGGAGCAGAGTGCGCAGCTCAATCAGTTGAAGGATCAATTGTTTACGATCGTTTCGCACGATATTCGCAGTCCGCTGGCGTTGCAATTTCAACTCATTGAATTGCTGGAAGAGGATCGGGACCGTTTGGATACGGATCACCGGGAGATCGTTGGGATGCTGGGCGGCCAGATTCGGAATACACTCGGAATGGCTACCAATTTGCTAGAATGGTTTCGCAGCCAACGGGAAGACATGGCTCTTCGTCCGCAGTTAGTGGAGTTGTCCGAGGTTGTGGAGGATTGCTGTCATGCGCTGCATATTAAAAGCGAAGGCAAACAGATCAGGATGCATAATAACATTGCCTCAGGCACTCGTGTGTATGCCGATCGGGAAGCGCTTGGATTAATTATTCGTAATTTGTTATCCAACGCAGTTAAATTTACCGGATTGGGCGGCTCCGTCCATGTACATGCTCAGTTATCGGGAGACATGGTGGTCGTTTCCGTCCGCGATAATGGAATGGGTATGGAAGAGGAACAGGTTCGTCGGCTATTTAGCGAGAAGCAGCTCCATTCCTTGCCCGGCACTAGGGGAGAGAAGGGCGCGGGACTTGGACTTCTCGTAAGCCGTCAGTTCGTACAACGAAGCGGCGGGAGTATATGGGCGGAAAGCAAAATAGGGCAAGGCAGCGTAGTTTACTTCACCATGAGAGGGGAACCGCGTGATGAAAGTTCTCATAGTTGACGATGAGCCTGCCATGCTGTTGGCTATGAAGCGGATGTTATCGACGATGCAAGGCGTGGAGCTTGTCGGGAGCTTCCAGCATGCGGAGGAGGCGCTGGACTTTGTCCGAAGCGGGGATGTGGATCTAGCATTTCTCGACATTAAGATCGCTAGGGATGACGGATTGGAGCTGGCCCGCCGCCTGCGTTCGCTTCGTGCGGAGCTTAACATCGTGTTTACCACTTCGCATTCGGAATATGCGCTTCATGCTTATGACGTTTATCCCTTGGACTATATGGTTAAGCCGATTTCCAGAAAGCGTCTGGCCCAGACGGTTGCTCAAGCAGCCGGCAGACGCAGTGCTTCTTCTGATGAAGCGGGCGACTTCGCTGTTAATCGGCTTACTGTTCGGGGAATGGGCGGCTTCGAGGCCGGCAGTAAGCAAGCGGGTGCTGTAAAATGGATTTCCAAAAAAAGCATGGAATTATTCGCCTATTTGCTCGTTAACCGGGGACGAAACGTATCCAAAATCCGAATTTTGGAGGATATTTTCCCGGAGAGGCCTCTTAAAAATGCAGAAGCGTATCTTCATACGGCGGTTTATCAGCTTAGGAAGGCGTTGTCGCCGCATGGGTACAAGGAAATGCTCATTTCAGCGCAAGAACAGTATCGTGTAGACTTGGAACAAGCCGACGTCGACTTTATTCAATTTGAGCACGACATGAAGCAATTATCTGAAATCAACGAAGCGAATTCAGCCGCGGCAATCGATCTGGAGAAACAGTTTGCAGGCGAGCTGTTCGAGAATCATTCATTTGTGTGGGCAACTGCGGAACATGAGCGGTTGGGCGTCATGTACGATTCCTTCGCCGAACGTCTCGCTATCTGGCTGCTGGATCGGAAGCGATTTAGAGAAGCAGCGCAAATTGCGAGAAGACTTGTGTCCCGTAATGAATTTGAAGAAGAGTCGAATCTTCTTCTGTTGAGTATATATGGAGCCTTAGGAGATCGGCAGTCCCTACATAATCATTATGAGCATTATAAGCAACTGCTGCTTAAAGAGCTTGGCCTGCAGCCCTCGCCGGTCGTTCAACTGCTATATGAACAATATCGGTGAGCGCCTTGTCTGGCTCTTCACAAGGCAGGATCGAGGCAATGCCCTTATCCTGTCTTTTTGCGTGTTATAGGGTGTCTACCGAACTTAAGCTATTCAAATCCGGCTGCAATTTGGGTCCGCAGGACATACAAGAGCTTTATGACGTTCATACTCTCATCAAAGGTTTCATAAGTTGGTAATAACAATGGCAATTTCTCGTTCAGGGAGAGGCTGACATAGACCCCTTGCAGGAGAAATTCGAGAAAGGGGGCGGCCTATGCAGAGCGGTTATCCTGTATATCCCTATATCGGCTGGCGCGCCAAGACCGTTATAGAGCCGGTGGCCTTCCCGCCGCAGCACCAGAATCGGGTACCCGGCCTGGAATATTTGATGGTGCCCAGGCCCATTTTCGATAATCCCGGTTATATCGGCAGCGGCAAGCTAAAAGGAAAAGTCGCCGTCATCACCGGCGGCGATAGCGGGTTCGGGCGCGCTATCGCGGTGGCTTATGCCAAAGAAGGAGCCGATTTGGCGATTGTTTATTTGAACGAGCATAGGGATGCGGCAGAGACCAAGCGGTACGTGGAGCAATTCGGCGTTCGCTGCTTGATTCTGCCTCGCGATCTTCGCGATCCGGCGGCCTCGTGCGACATTGTGGCGGAGACGATGCATCATTATCAAAGGCTGGACATTGTCGTCAGCAACGCCGCCGTTCAGCCGTACACACCCAGCATTATGAACGTTTCGGACGAACAGCTGGACAATACGTTTCGAACGAACGTCTTCCCTATGTTTTATTTGACGAAAGCCGCCCTGCCTTTTCTGAGACCGGGCAGCGCGATCATCTGTACGACGTCCAGGGTGGCCTATGAGGGGAACAAAAACGCCATCGATTATGCGGCGACCAAAGGAGCGATTGTATCCTTCATTCGTACGATGGCCGTATCGCTCGCCGACAGGAGAATCAGGGTCAATGGAGTTGCTCCGGGTCCGGGCTGGACGCCTCTTACCGTGAGTTCTTGGCCTGCCGAGATGGTGAGCACCTGGGGCGTCAACAGCCCGTTCGGTCGTGCCGTGCAGCCATTCGAGGTGGCTCCTGCCTATGTCTATTTGGCCGCCAGCGATTCCATGTTTGTGACCGGCCAAGTGCTGCACGTAAATGGAGGAGCGATTCGATATTCATAAGCCGGCGATTCTATGCAGCGGCAGCTCTTCTATTTTTTTACCGATGGACCCGTTAACCGGAACCCTGCAATAAATAAGCATATCGTCTGTATTTTGGGAAGCATCGAGGAACAACCGATTGTCCTTGATGCTTCTTTCTTGTGTCTTAGCGGCGCGATGCTTCAGGCATCAGAGCAGGACGGGATTGTTTGCAGAATATTCGGTCTATGTAAACGTTCTGTTAAAAATTCACTCGTCGCGCATACAGTCATTCAGCCGAAAAGCCTGTCATATCAGGGAAAAACCGCTGCAACTCGCCGTGCTACACCGCCGGTCTTCTTCACAATTTCTTATCCCCCGCTTGATATTCAACTTACATACAACCTGCATAATGAGTCGTATAAGCAATTCCATTCTGAGAGACAAAGGAGCAGACTATGCAAACCAAAGATCAGATCAGACCCGATTTCAGCATGTTGGAAGACGCTCGCTTTATTACCAGCAAACGGCCTTGGTTCGGCAAGCTTCCGGAGACATTAACAGGCGACTATGCTTTTGCCGTCGTAGGCGACCGCTGCGGGATGGCGACAGCAGGCGTATTCGAGAAAGCGCTCGAGGTGCTCAAGGATTTGCAGCCGGCTTTTGTGCTGGCAGTTGGCGATCTAATCGAGGGCTATTGGACGAGCCCGGCCTCCGCGCATGAGGAGTGGGACGAGCTGGATGCGATGGTGCAAGCGACGGGTCTGCCGTTTTTTCCGGCGGTCGGCAATCATGACTACGGCAACGCCATGATGGCGGATGTGTGGAGTGAGCGCAAGGGGATGGATTATTACGCTTTTCGCGCCGGAGACGCGCTCTACATTACGATCAATACGGAGCATACGCCGGATGAGCTTCCGGAAGCATTCATGAAGGTGGTCAAAACGGTAACGGAGCAAATCAAGCGCGACCCGGCCGGCGCCAAGCAGTATTTACGAGCGTTCGGAGAGGCGCTGACGCCGGAGCAGCTCCAAGGGATGTCGCAAGTCAAAATGACAATCGGAGAGGAGCAGTTTGCTTTTATTGAGAGTGTGCTGAATGAGCATCAGGATGTGTCCTGGACCTTCATCAATATGCATAAACCGGGCTGGAAAACGGGCAGCGAACAATTTGCGCGCCTGGAGCAGCTGCTGAGCAATCGCCCGCACACGATGTTCGCGGGGCATCTTCATGAGTTGGAATACACCCGCGAGGGCAATCGCGAGCTGATCCAGCTGGGCCGTACCGGCGGGCTGCCGCATGGGGAAGAGGAAGTCGGGGCTAATGCGAACATGATCCTGTGGGTCACGATGCGCGCAGGCGTTCCGACCTACCGTGTCGTTCATCTGGACGGCGTGCAAGACATCACGGCTTATCCGCCGCATACAACCAAACACGCAAAGGAGTAGATCAAGATGAAACCTGTTTTCTTCGTACACATTACGGATATTCACCTCAGCAAGCCGGGCAAGCAGCCCCTGTTCGGACTGACCATGTCCGACAAGCTGCACGGCATTTTCGCAGAGATTGGCAAGCTGAAGACGAAGCCGGCCTTTGTTGTAATCAGCGGCGACTTAACGCATGACGGCGATCTGGAGGACTACCGGTTTCTGCGGAGCTTCCTGCAAGCGGAGGAGCGGGCGCTCGGCGTGCCGATCCATGTGGCGCTGGGCAATCACGATACGCGCGAGCCGTTTCGCGAAGGCTACCTCGAGGAGGCACCTTCGGACGCTTCGTACTACTACAGCTTCATGAACGGCGGGCTGCGCGTGGTCGTGCTGAATACGCAAGTGCCGGGCAGCCATGACGGGCGCTTGGACAGCGAGCAGCTTGACTGGCTGAAAGACGTGCTGGCCGAGCCGGCGCCGATCGGTACCATTCTCGTGCACCATCACCCGGTCGTGCTGACGCCGACGGCGATGATGGACAGCCACTTGCTGCAGAATCCGCAGGACTTGGCAGCGGCGATCGAAGGCAGCGACGTCATCGGCCTGCTGTCGGGACATATTCATTTTCACAACATCGGCATGTTGAACGGCGTCCCTTGCGCTGCGGCGGACGGTTCGGCTTTCGGTTTGGACCCGATGGCAGAGGGCGTTATGCGTATGGTGGAGCGCTCCGGCTACAACTATGTTCTCGTGAAAGACGGACAGATGATCGTTCAGCCGATGACGATGCCGGGCGAGCAGCGCGTGCTGGCCGAGTATGATCTGAAGAAGCTGCAAGCGGCACATAGCTAATTTAATCAGGGGAGAGGGAGAAACGATGATGTTCAAAAAAACGGCGGCGGCCGGTGTGGTAGCCTTGGCCTTGCTGACGACAGCAGCCTGCGGAACCGCGAATCAGGAAGCGTCCGGTTCGGCGAAAGCTTCCGGCGAGCCGACCGAAATTACGTTCTACAGCTACAATCTGGCGATTGCCAGCCAAAAAGAGGGCGTGATGCAGCTGATCTCCGAATTCGAAGCGGCCCACCCGGATATTAAAATCGATCCGATCGCCATTGCCTCGACCGAAATCAACACGAAGGTACAGGCGGATATTGCCGCCGGCTCGCGTCCCGACGTGGCGCAGCTCGTCTTCGACGGACTGGACTATGCCGTGCAGAACTACGGCGCAAAAGCGCTCGAGGACATTGTACCGGCCGATGAGCTGCAAAAGAACTTTGAAGGCTTCTCCCCGAACGGGCTGAAGCTGGGGCAGCTAGCAGGAAAAACGTACGGCATGCCGTATACGTTCAGTACGCCGGTTCTATTCTATAACGCGAACATTTTCCAAGAAGCGGGGCTCGATCCGAACCAGCCGCCGAAGACGTGGGACGAGGTGAAGCAGGCGGCCCTGCAAATCGCGTCCAAGACGAAAGCCGCAGGCGTTCATATCCAAGGGATGGCCGGTGCAGATTGGATTGCCCAAGCGCTGGTCGGCAGCAACGGCGGCAAAGTGCTCTCCGATGACCGCAAATCCATTCAGTTCGGCGAGCCGGCGGCTGTCGGCGCGATCACCATGTGGCGGGATCTCATTCAGAGCGGCGCGCATGACAAATTGAACGACAACGACGTGACGCAATCGTTCAGCGAAGGGAAGCTCGGCATGGTGCTGACGACCAGCGCCCTGCAAAGCGGCTTCATCGCGGCAGCGAAAGCAGGAGGCTGGGAGCTGAAAAATGCGGCGATGCCTTCCTTCGGCAGCAAGCCGACGACGCCGGTGAATTCCGGCAGCGCCCTGTTCATTTTGTCGGAAGATCCAGCGAAACAGAAGGCGGCATGGGAGTTTGTGAAGTTTGCGACCAGCGAACGCGGCTACACGATTATTACGACGAAAATGGGCTATCTGCCGCTGCGTCCGGCTATCGTTGACGACGCCCAATACTTGAAGGAATGGGTCGCGCAAAATCCGCTCGTGAAACCGAATCTGGATCAGCTTACGCGCTTGCAGCCGTGGGTTTCCTATCCAGGTGCCAAGTTCAGCCAAGTGGAGTCTACCTTCCTCGACGCCGTACAAAAATCGCTGCAAACGACCGGCGACATTACACCGATCCTGCAGGATGCGCAGAAACGCGCGCAGACGCTGATTCAATAGGTTCGACCGGAAAGGAGAAAATTCATGAATAACACCCTTGCGGGGGCTCTGCCCAAGGAGCGGTTGAACCCGGTTCAGCGGGTGCGCCGCAAGCGCTCGCTGCGCTGGGTCATGCCGTGGCTGTATCTGCTGCCGGCCCTCATATCTATCGGTTTTTGGGTATATCGTCCGCTGCTGCAGACCGTTCGGCTCAGCTTCTACGAGTGGAACATGCTGCCGACTTCCCTCAGGTGTGGATGGGGCTGAAAAACTACAAGCTCCTGTTCACGCTGCCGGACATGAGCCAGGCGCTGCTGAACACGCTAATCTACACCGTCGGGGTGCTGCCGTTCTCGCTTCTCATCCCGCTGGCTATCGCCATTGCTACCGATAACATCGGCAAACGGTCGCGCACCCTGTACCGGGGGCTCGTATTCGTGCCGATGATCATGGCGCCGGTCGCCGTATCCGCGGTGTGGAGCTGGCTGATGAACCCGATGGGCGGCCTCATCAACAAAATGCTGACGGCGCTGCACCTGGTTCATGATCCGATCGGGTTCTTTTCCGATGCGAACTGGGCGATCTGGTCGGTCACGTTCATTACCGGATGGAAGTTGATCGGCTTCAGCACCTTGATCTTCTCGGCCGCCTTGTCCGGCTTGAATAAGGAATACGTAGAAGCCGCCCGAATGGATCGGGCCGGCCGCTGGCAAATCATTTGGCATGTGCTGCTGCCGCTGCTGTCGCCGACGATCATGTTCATGGCGATGCTGAGCACGCTGTTCGCCGCCGAATGGAGCTTCACGTACATCAATGTGCTCACGCAGGGCGGCCCGATGAACTCCACGACCAACATTTATTACCTGCTGTGGACGTACGGCTTCAAGACATTCTCCGTCGGATCGAGCTCGGCGGCAGCGGTCGTTGTCGTATTCGGCTCGAGCTTGATCGCGCTTGGCTTCATGAAGCTGTCGAACAAGCTGTCGTTCTACGATAACTAAGGAGGAACCGACGTGAAGAAAACGTCTTTAACTGTTTCACGCCCGGCGCTGGCCGGCAAGCATATTCTGCTCATTCTGCTTAGTCTGCTGGCTGTTTTTCCGTTCTACTGGATGCTGAATACATCCTTCAAAACGGCCGGCGACATCTACTCTACTTCGCTGCTGCCGAAGCATTGGACGTTCGACAACTATCTCTATGCGTGGAAAGCCATTCCGATGGCCCGCATGATGGCGAACTCGCTGACGGTAGCGATCGTGCAGACGACAACGCAGCTCTTGACGAGCGTGTTGGCCGCGTATGCATTTACCCGCTGGCAGTTTCGCGGGCAGAGCGTCGTGTTTGCGCTGATCTCGCTCACCTGGCTGGTGCCGTTCCAGGTCATCATGATTCCGAACTACGTCGTTATCAGCGGCTGGGGGCTGCGCAACCATTTGCTCGGGCTGATCATTCCGAACCTTGTTTCGGCCTTCGCCGTCCTGCAGATGTATCACGCCTTCAAGACGTTCCCCAAAACGCTGATCGAAGCGGCCCGTCTCGACGGCGCCTCCGATTGGAGCGTGCTGTGGCGAACCATATTTCCTAACCTGCGGGCGACGATCGCCTCCACGGGCGTGCTGCTGTTCATCTCGGCTTGGAACGATTACTTCTGGCCGCTGCTTGTCACGAATAAACCGCAGTTCTCGACACTGCAGATTGGTCTGCAATCTTTTATGTCCACGGAAGCAAATCAATGGGGGCCGATGATGGCGGCGACGACCATGGCGAGTCTGCCTATTCTCGTGATTTACCTGGTTTTGCAGCGACAAATTATCGATTCTTTCTTAAAAGGCGGCTTGCGTTAATGAATTCAATTGCACCCGGCGAACGGGAATATCCACAACTAACGGGTCTTGCTAAGCCCTCTTTGGAAAAGTTAGCCTATCAACAAATCCGCGAGCATATCATTAACGGGCACTATTTGCCCGGCCTGCTGCTCTCGGAGAATGAACTGGCCGAACGTCTCGGCATGAGCCGGACGCCGATTCGGGCGGCAATCTCCTTGCTGGAGACGGAGGGCTTCGTGGAAGCGATCCGGGGACGTGGCGTTTTTGTCAAAGACATCACGTTCCGGGAGTTCCTCGAGATGTTCGAAGTCTTATCCTCGCTCCAGCTATACAGCCTGGACATCGCGGCGGTGCGGAAGCTCGGCTTCGATCTGCCGACGCTGGAAGGCCATTTGGAGCGGCAGCTTCGCGCCTCCGAGGAGGACGACTACCGCACCTATTATGAAAGCGGGCTTCTTTTTATTGAAACGATGCTGCACCTCGTCAAGAATGCGAGCATGCTGCAAATTATCGAGCAAATTAAAGGCAAGTACATGTTCAAAATCATTTCGTACCGCAAGCTGCATGTCCAAGCGCTGCCGAAGCCGCAGCAATCGGGACATTTCAATAAACGCATCTATCAGGCGCTGGCAGCGGGAGAGCTGGACGAAGCCAAACGCATCGTCTTGGAGCTGGTCGAGCTGGTGCGTCAGCAATTCCAGTCGTTTAATATATAATAAAGCAGTCATCCTATAACAGAAACGGTGGTTACACGACATGAATCCAATGGTAAAAACAAGTGAGCGTGTCCTTGCGGTAGAAGGCGCCTATAATGTGCGTGATTTGGGCGGGTATGCAACGAAGGACGGCAGAACGACGAACTGGGGAGCGTTCTACCGCGCGGACGGCTTGCACCGTCTTACGGACGAAAGCCGCGCAGCGCTGGCCGGACGAGGCATCGCAAGCGTGATTGACTTGCGGCATGCACGCGAAGTGGAGGAGAAGCGAGACGTCTTTATGGATTACGAAGGCGTTGAGTACCACAACATTTCGCTGATCAACCCGGCGAAGGTGTCCGGCGGCGCGGTGCGCAGTCTGGGCGACTTGTACGTCGACATGCTGGACGGCGCGCAAGCGGAATTGCTGCGGATCTTCGATGTAATGGCGGATAGCGGCGAA
Organism: Paenibacillus doosanensis; assembly: GCF_025060755.1. Classification (GTDB taxonomy): domain Bacteria; phylum Bacillota; class Bacilli; order Paenibacillales; family NBRC-103111; genus Paenibacillus_S; species Paenibacillus_S doosanensis. The sequence goes on along the minus strand of NZ_JANYUY010000057.1, from coordinate 15,190 downwards.
AGTGCCGTTCTGTATCACTGCACGGCGGGCAAGGACCGCACCGGCGTCGTTTCCGCGCTGCTGCTGGCGCTGGCGGACGTGCCGTCGGAGACGATCGTCGAAGATTACAGCCTGACGGCCGACTGCTTGACGCCGATTCTGGATGAACTGCGCGCCGACCGCCCCGAGGGGGTACCGGCGGAGGTGTACGAGCATTTTATCGGCTGCGACCCTGCCAACATGGTCATGATGCTGGAGCACCTCGCCGAGAAGTACACAAGCGCCGAGCAGTACCTGCGCGGCATCGGTTTGACGGAGGCGAAGCTTCAGGGGCTGAAGGCTCGCTTGGTCGGGTAAGGCTGACGCGGCCTTATAAGGACACGCAAACGTCCCCTCTGGTTGGAGCTTGGAGGGGGCGTATTTTGTAAGAAGCTTTTACGAAAAAAGCGCTTGCAAATCGGATCGTTCCATGATAAATTTGAACTAATCCACTTAGTTAATCGATTAACTAAATAGAAAGGAGGCAGCAAAAGAAGGTTACCCATGGTTACTTTAAAGGATATAGCTAAACACGCGAATGTAAGCACCGCTACGATTTCCCGCTATTTAAGCTCCAATATTGTGGTAAAGAAAGAAACCGAGGAAAAAATCCAGCGGGCGATCAAAGAACTCGGCTATGTGACGAATGTGGTTGCCAAATCATTAAAGCATATGGAAACCTTTAACGTAGCGGTCATCCTGCCCAAGATTAATAATCTTTATTATTCGGAGATGACTTCCGGAATCAGTCAAATTTTGGGCCAGCATCATTATAATCTATATATTTATGAAGTAGACAACTTGAATCTAAGCGAAATAGAAATCATCCAGTTGATGCGTGAAAATATGATAGCCGGAATTGTCTTTATCGGATTATTTTCCGATCGTTCTTTTAAGGACAGCATTCATGACGTGATGAGCTGGAACATTCCTGCCGTATATGCCAATAGGTGCATTCCCTACGACGGTTTCCCTTTGCTGTATCCCGACTTAACGAAAGCAAGCCAGCTGGGCGCCGAGCATTTGTTGTCGAAAGGGAAGCATAAAATTGCCTATGTGCACAATCAACTGCCTGACGATCTACTTGATCATTTTATCGACGGCTTTAGGCAGGCGAGCCACAGTGACGACACCCCCACCATGATAGAAATTAAAGAGGGGATGGATTTAGCCAAAGATTGTATACCTCATCTTCTTCGGAACGATATCGACGGTGTCTTTGTTCTAAATGAAATGAGTGCAGTCCATTTGACCAAGGCATTGGTTGATTGTCAGATTAGCATCCCCAAGGACATGGCCGTGTTGAGTTTGGGAAACTCTCTCATATCGCAAATCTCTACGCCCGAGCTTTCTTGTGTAGATTTGCAAAACCGGGAATTGGGTATCCGAAGCGCGGAAATGATTTTGAGCCAAATTCGCAAAGAAGCGTTTGCTCCGGTAACGGTTCTGGAACCGTTCATTGTTGAACGTAAATCCACCTGATTTTTAGACAGCGGCAATAACTAAAAATCAGGTTTTTATTAGTCCAATTGGTTAATCGATTAACTAATTCTCAATCTCGTTTTCTATCTAAGTCTGGTTTAGTTAATCGATTAACCAAATCGATCCATTCTAACCATTAAAGGAGAGCAGAACAATGAAACTAACAGAGGCGAATCACCTGGAAAAAGTCCACGCTATTTTTGATATTCTAAATGGCAACAAAGAGGCCGATCTTCTTCTGAAAAACCTGAACATTTTGGACGTGCACGGGGAGACGGTCTATCAAGGATCGCTGCTGGTCTACGACAAACGTATTGTAGCCATTAATCCGGATGAATCTATAATTAAAGTGAAAGATGTCTTTGACGGGCAAGGACTTTATGCCATTCCCGGTTTGATCGACGCTCACTTGCACTTCGAGTCGCAATTAGCTCATCCGACGGCGCTGGCTGAGGCGATGGTTCCATGCGGAACAACGACAATTTTCGCCGAGTGCCTTGACCTTCTCAGCGCGGCGGGAGAGAATGGCATACAAGCGGCTCAAGATTTATTTAAAGACTATGACAAACTGCCTTATCGATTGTATGCGTTTGCACCGGGCAAAAAAACGGACGCAGCGGTAACAAGGGCTGTTTTGGATATGGAGCCTGTCATCGGGCTTGGGGAATTTGAGCATTTTACTTACAGCTCGGGCAATGAAGATGACTTCCGCAAGGCCTCCTGGGTAAGAGCCAAGGGCGGATTTATGAACGGTCACTGGGGCGTGACGGCGCTGTCCGACATGATCCTGAACTACTTGCCGGCGATCGGCGTATCGAACAATCACGATGTATGGAATGTGAACGATATCGAGAAAAGCATTCGCTATGGGTTCGCGACGCAGATCAAGTTTGGCGTCGGCAGCAGCGAAGTGATCAAAATATTGCTTCGCGCCATTGTGGATCGCAAGTTCCCGACCGATAACTTTATGCTTTGTACGGATAACATCTCGATCGAGCGGCTGCTCAAGATGGGACATATGGATTGGATTATCTCGCTATGCACGGAGATGGGCATCAACCCGATCAAGGCGATAAAAATGGCCTCCTACAATACCGCCAGATCCTTCCATATGGAAGATCAGATCGGCTCTTTGACACCGGGGCGGTTTGCAGATATCGTGCTGACGGATAGCTTATCCCGCATCAATCCGCTGTATGTGTTTAAAGACGGCGAATTAATCGCTAAAGACAAGAAATTATTGAAAAACGCCGATATCGACTACTCCAATATGAAAACCAAAGGGGTAGCAGGTCTGGATGACTTGACGCCGGAGCAGCTGGACATTGTCCCCTTGGAAGTTTCCGAAGACGGCACACAGGCCAAAGTCTACTTGTTTGATGTGTACGGCCGCGGGCATGCCAAGTTTTATCAGGAAGTTTGGGTGCCGATGCGAGAGGGCAAGATTGTTCCGGAATATGAAGGCGAGAAATTAAGCCGGCTGTCCGTTATTCAACGCTATGCGGATGACAAGCGGCATATCATTAGCGGCCTATTCAAGGGCGTATATGTAGATCGCGGGGCTGTAGCGACCTTTTGGCCTGCCCCTACGCCTTACTTCGTCGCAGTCGGACAGGAAAGCGAAGAAATGTGCTTCTGCGTGAAACAAGTTGATCAATATTCGGGAGCCTGCATTGTAACGGAAAATAAAACGATAAACAGCGTCATGCCGCTTGAGATTTACGGTGTGATGGCGGATATGACCGTGGATGAGTTAACTTCGAGCGCCGCGGCAATCGATGCCGCCTTAGAGGAGTTAGGAAATCGCAACGAGGGTGAGCCCGTCGTTAATAAGCTGTTAAGTCTATTTATTTCGCTGCATCGTTTCCGTTTCATGGAATGAAGCTGAGCGGTCTTACCCACAAGGAAGCTGCCTCCTTCGCGTGAAATGCGGCAGCGGCGAACCCCCTGCGGTCGTCGCTGCCGAGCATTCACCCCGATCATTTTTCATGACAGGAAGTCTGGAATTGCGTTTAATGTAAGCGCTTCATACAAATCATTTATTTTATGTAGAGAGAAGGATGGTAACTATGCAAAAAAACGCAGAGGATTTGAAAAGCGACGGCAGCTTAACGAAGCGGTGGATTATGTATATCATTGGGATTTATATCTTGACGATTGGCGTTAGTTTGGCTATTAAGGCAGGCATAGGAATTTCGCCCCAAAGCAGCCTTACCCGGGTGATGACGGTCGTATATCCCGGTCTATCGCAAGGAACGTACAATTTCATTCTGGAAATGATCATGCTGTTTTTAACTTTTGTCGTGCTGCCCAAAGGATTTAAACTGAAAAACTTTACCTCGTTAATCCCATCCTTCGTTCTGGCTGTATGTCTGGATTTCAATTTGAAAATGACGGGGTTCATTCAGCTTGATCTATATTTTTCAAAACTGCTGCTGCTTATTCTTGGAGACGCGGCACTAGCCTTCGGCTTATTTCTGATGATTCGCGCGGATCTCGTCCTTATGCCGATCGATTTGTTCGTTCATACGCTGGTGATGAAAACCCAGAGAAAATGGGGCAATATTAAAACGCTCTTTGACTGCTCGCTGCTTATTATTTCGGCGTCCATCGGTTTGATTTTCTTGCATAAGATTATGTTTATTCGTGAAGGCACAGTGCTTAATGCTATATTTGTCGGACAATATTTAATCTTTTATTCCTATCTGTTTAGGAGAGTGAAGGCTAGAAAAGACGCTGCCAACAACAATAATCTTATTGATGCTTAAGTCAAGGCTTTTCTGCCTGCTGGATGCCTGGTACCCGGCGCGGAGTAGAGAGATGTTCCGCATTATCGATAACGAGCGGGATTTTCCTTAACCGGGCAGGCGAAATTGAATGTTTCCAGTACGAAGGAGCATGCCGCGGCATGCTCCTTCGTACTTTTTTCGAATTGATATTATTTTTCGATTTGAATAATCCCATTCTTACGCTCAAATTCTTCGATGTGTTGCTCGATGAGATATTCAATTTGCATGGCAATGGAGCGTTTGTTTTTATCCGCAATGACTTTGATTTTATCAAAATTCTCTTCTGCTAGCCGCAAGGTAAAGACCCGTTTGTTCGTAGCCATAAAAACGAATCCCCCCCTTAAAGTGATGTCAATATTATACCAGTATGAATGCGCCGTATATACGGCCACATTGACACTAAAGTGATGTCACTATACAATATTTGTTATTAAGCATTCACTTTGATTTCACTTATTGGGGGTGTAGAGTTTGGTAAAGAATCTTAGAGCTTATTTGCATGATTTTATTGCTATGAGGACAGAGGAAATTGGGAGTAGCGTTCTGAAGCAAGATGCGGGATATCGTGAATTATCCGAAGAACTTCAATCTTTGTTAAAAGAGATTTTTAAGTATGTCCCGGTAGATCGGCACCCAATCATATTTTCTTATGAAGAAAAAGAGCAGGCCCAGATGGCATTAGTCATTGAAATGATGTACAAGCGGGGACTGATTGATGGAGTCTACTTAAATCGAAGATTGTCCGGAGTCATCGTAAGTGAGGATGACTCCTAAATACATATCTCTGTAAGCGCTACCAAAAATAACCCGAAAAATGAATTGTTGCAGCTCTTAAGTTGCTATACAATTCAAATATATGGAAACCTGGAAGGTGTCAGCGAAGGGACGGTGTCGGGAATTATGGGAAACCGGACGTTTTTGAGTGTTACTGCAGAGGCGGGGGATGGAGAGTATGAAGATGTCGCCTTTGAGACGAATAATTTTCTCGCACCCTTCTGGTTTAGCCTTGCCAGTGAAGAGCAATATCAACGCTATCGCGAGCGGCTGATCACAGCTTGGAATGCAGTTAAACCGCACTTGGACAATGAGGATCTTGAGGATATGCCCGAATGGGAGGCATTTGCGGAGGCGTTGTATTGGCCTATTCCATGGGATGAGGCTGTAATGCAATTGCGACAGAGCTTGCCTGTTACATTGGCGCGGTTTCCGGCGCTCGGTCCCTATATGTTAGAATGGCTGGAAACTTTATTTACCTATGTGCGTGCGCATCCGTCTCCTGTTGTCCATTTGGAATTAGCCCAGTATTTTCATTTTTATACCGACCCCCTTGAGTACTTGGAGCAGATTGAGCATTGCCTTCATCTTTGGCGGCGTCCGGACGCATTATGGTTTGAGCGCTGGAACGACGATACGAACCCGTATCTATTGGGAGGCGAGCATATACCCAAGAGAGTAGCGAATGGTGAGGAGCGGAAGCAAGAAGAAACAACGGTTACGCCGGAGATTGAGGAAAAAAAGCGTTCTTCGCAGCAGTCGGAGAAGTTATATGTCTGGCTGCTTGCTATCTTGTCGGGAGCGCTTTTTCTAGGAGCTTTACTGCTGTTCGCAAACAAGTGGCTGGCCGTTCTAGCCTTCTTTCTCCCTTCTATTTGTATCGTTTTGTGGGAGTTATTGATTCGCCCGAAGAAGAAGATCAAGCACTCTGTCAAGAAAGAAAGACCGGCTCCATCGCTGGCAGCAATCAAGATCGCGTATTACGATGGAACATCGCCGATAAAGCTCCAAGGCATCGAAGCCGTCAATTTGGATAAAACCGATTCTTTTACTGTACTTTGGCCTCATATTGCGCGTGCTCAAGTTAGCTCGCCGAATCAAATCGAGCTTATACTTCATACGGAAGCTGAGGGTTTGTATCCATCGCCTGCGCTTGTCATTCTCGATGGCGTTTTAGCGGCTGAACCTATCGCCTCTGCCGTTCATTGTATGGCTCATCTTTCGCGGATGTAGCCGCATCAATAATGTGCCGGTGACGCTGCCGCGGCAGCGTACGGATAAAAAAAACAGACTCTCGTTGGAGAGCCTGTTAAAGAGTCTGAATGAAATGATCAGTGACCCGATCCCGCATGGTCGACATGCTTGACGTGATGATAGTTAAGTCCGACGATAAACCCGGCAATAATGACAAATACGGTCGCAGTGATGAACGGAACGTGAGGATTGAACACCTCCGCCAGTTTCCCCGCAAAATAAGGCGCCACCGCCGCGCCCAAGAACCGAAGAAAATTATAGGCGGACGACGCGGTGGAACGCTCGACAGGAGCGGCATTCATGACTGCAGTCGTGACCAAGGTGTTATTGTTCCCCATGACGGCTCCGCTCAGAATGACTGCAACGATAGGTACCCAGTGGATATTCGTCCAAATACCGATGGCGAGAAGCAGCACTGCGAACAAAGTGAACATAAGACACATAGCTTTGACGGTGCCCATCCATTGCTGGAGCTTTGGCGCCATAAATACGGAAGTAATAGCCAGCAGGATGCCCCATGCTAGAAATACATAACCTAACCCGTGCACATCCAAGCCCATCACAAAAGGCGCATAGGCTAACACTGTAAAGAATCCGAAATTATAAAGTGCTGCTCCGATACCGAAAACAACGAGAGAACGGTGTTTCAGGGCGCGAAACGGTTCGGCGAATGAAGTCCCCCGTTTGGCGCCGGTCTGCCCTTTCAAGGCCGGCATGAAGATGAGCACTGCGAAAAAGGCGATGACCATCAGCAGAGCAACGCCCAAAAACGGTCCTCTCCATGAGATGGCACCAAGCCAACCTCCTAAAAGAGGACCTACGGAAATACCGAGACCAATCGCGGCTTCATACAAAATAATGGCTTTGGCATTTCCGCCTCTGGACAGTGAAATGATAGCGACGAGTGCCGTGGCTACAAACAGCGCATTGCCGAAGCCCCAACCGGCACGCCAGCCAACAATCGCCCAAATGTTATTGGACAGGCCGCCGAGCGCTGAAAACACGGCAATAATCACGATGCCGCACACCAGTGTGCCTTTGGCTCCCATGCGCGATGAGATCGCTCCCGTCACTATCGCAGCCACAGCCATTACCGCATTGTAGCTGGTGAACAGCAGAGTGACCTGACTCTGGGTGGCATGAAGGTCTTCGGCGATCAACGTTAAAATAGGGTCGACCAGCCCAAGACCCATAAATGCGATAATCGAAGCAAAAAAAACGGCCCAAACCGCTTTTGGTTGGTTTAATAGGCCTTCTTTTTCTTGCGAGGATGCCGCTGGAGTTTCTTTACTTGCTATAGAACTCTGGTTTGCTGACATTCAGGTTTCTCCCCCTTTAATTCTGCCCCTATTATGAAACTGGGTATTAAATGATTGTTTTAAAGGAATGGCGGATGACATCTCCGCGGCTTAGGATTCCAACCAATACTCCATTTCGCTCAACGGGAAGTTTTTTGATTTGTTTTTTTCCTAAAATAGAAGCGGCGTTTTCAATTTCTTCATCCCATGAGATGGCAGTCACCCTTTTAGAGGCTATGCTCATAACGTTTAGATCAAGCAGTTCACGCATTCTTTCCTCGAAATTTTCCTGATCTCCTTTAATCACGGCCACCCAATAAAACGAATCCACGACCCGATCGTCATGTTTGCCGATATACCGCATAATATCCCCGTCACTGACGTATCCTACAATCTCGTCTCTTTCGTTCACGACAGGCAGCCCGCTGATCCGGTGATCAATAAACGTTTTGATGACAGAACGTATGGTATCAGTTTCTTTGGCTTTATATACTTGGCTGATCATTATCTCATGAGCTTGCATTATAATGCCTCCCTTGTGTTATTGGTCTTCAAAGTCTTTAGGGCTTCTTCGATATGTCCTCTTCAATTTTCTTGACCCTTGCTCGCGCACGCTCCCTAAGAGCCACTAACTCCGTTTGGATACTGAGGATTTTATGAATCTTTTGTGCAATGATCTCAAGCTGATTATCGGTGATGGCTAAAATTTCGTTCAATTTCTCCATTTGTTCCTTGGGATCGGAGGCCTTTTTATATTCAGCCTTCTGGCTCTCCAAACTGTCCCGGAGCGATAAAAAATGCTGCAGTTCTTGCAGCGTAAACCCTAATACTTCTTTGGCAACGGTAATTCGATTCAAATACTCGATATGTTCCTGCCGGTAAAGTCTAGTCCCTCCCTCACTGCGCTCAGGAGAAGGTAGAATGCCAATTTCTTCGTAGTATCTGATTGTCCGCTTGCTCAAACCGCTCTGTTTGGCAACATCGTCGATTTTCAATAACACATCCGTCAAAGAAGCAACCTCCTTCCGTTTTGTTTTTTTATTATATATACATTTAACGTTAACGTCAATTATGATAATGGCATTATATTTGTTTTTATTTGTTTTATTACAGAGGTTCGTCTATTAAATCGTACGTATACGTTACATTTAATATGTCCATTAGAATGAAATACAACGAATGAGATTTCTTTAGTGGGAATCCGTTAAAACGTAGCTTTTATTATGAGCTTTAGGTATGAATTTATCCTATCCGTACGGATACGCACGGATTTCATTTGCCGAGACGAAGGATTTTGACGCGACAACTTCGTTTGTTGTATGTTTAAAAGAGCTGTTTGTTAATACCCGTTTGTGTGAACACTATGTATCATGCCAATCCATTCGACAGAAAAAGTTCGTATCCTCAAAAGCAAGAGCTTGAACAATAGTCTAGTTTCCGGCCAATAAATTTAGAAAATGAGGGATGGAAATGTCGTATGTCGTTGATTTTAAAAACGTGTCCACGGTTGGTTTGGAATCCTCGCCTGTAGCCGAAGCGCTTGCTGGTTTACGTGCCAATGAAGCACGCTATTTTATGAATAAGTACAAGCATGAATTTACAGTGGTGCCGGCCAGCGAAAGTCAGGAGAGCCTGGATTACGTGAACCGGATTTTAAAAGAAGAGCGCAGCATTGAATTTGCGGCCAAGCCTTTGGAAACGTCGCGGTTTCAAGTGGAAAATATTCAGTTCACCTACGTCTTCTATGAGGATGGTCTCGGGCTTAATGTCATGTATACGGTGGATGATCCAAAGAAGCGGGCGGTTGGTTTCAAGCTTTCCGAGGGGATGGAGGTACCGCAGGAGCTGGAGGGGAAATTTAAGTTCGCCCGGCAGAAATCTAAACTAGCGGGGACCATCCGGGGCTCGTTTTTTGTAATTAAGGGACAATATTAAAATAAGGACGAAGTCTTCCGCGGCACACTAAAAAATATGTTGCAGGATCATAGGGTATAGAGTATATTTGTCTGAGAATCCAAAAAATTCATACAATTGAATTGCCGGCTGTGGGCTGAGTATTGGAGAAACCCAATTGCTACTTATTTCTTTTTTCCTTACGGAGAAAGGAATGGTTGCAACTGGGTTTTTTTTGTTGGCCGGAAAAGGGGGGATCGTCGGAACAATCCGGACCAAAGGCTGGAGGAATGGCAATAACTAATTCGACAAAGGGAGTTGAAACGAGTGTTTTTTCTCAGAGCCAAAATTTCAATTGTAACCGTTCTCACGATGTGCGTATTGGCGCTTACGGCGTGCGGCGGAGGAAGCCCCGCTGCAACAGGAGGCTCGTCATCGGACCAAGCCGGCGCGAATTCAAGCGATTCGGAGAAAAAAGGGACCAAACCGATCGAGCTTTCCTTCTACTATCCGGTAGCTGTCGGAGGGCCTCTGACCAAAATATTCGACAAATTGGCGGAGCAGTTCAACAACGAGAACAAGGACGGTATTACCGTGAAGCCGATCTATACCGGCAGCAATCAGGACACGTTAGTGAAAGCGCAAACCGCAGTGATGGGGGGCACTCCGCCCGATCTGATGCTGTCGTCCTCCACAGATTTGTTCACGCTGCTCGATATGGATGCGATTATTCCGCTCGACGATTTGGCGGCCAAAGACGGCGGGGATGCCTATCTGAAGGATTTCTACGAAGGATTTATGGCCAATGCGCAAACCGGAGGAAAGACGTACAGCATTCCGTTCCAGCGCAGCACGATCATTCTTTACTACAACAAGGAAGCGTTTAAAGAGGCGGGCCTCGATCCGAACAAGCCTCCGCAAAATTACAAGGAATTGACGGAGTACGCCAAAAAGCTGACTAAGCCGGGGCGTTGGGGCATCGAAATCTCTTCGACCGATTACATCGGCTGGATGTTCCAGGCTCTCGCTCTGCAAAACGGCAAAAATCTGATGGACCAGGACGGCAAGAAGGTATTTATTAATACTCCGGAAAATGTCGAAGCGCTGCAATATTGGATCGATCTGATCAAGAAGGAAAAGGTTATGCCCGAGGGCACGACCAACTGGGCGACGATTCCGTCCGATTTCATCAGCGGGAAGACCGCTATGATGTACCATACGACAGGCAATCTGGGAGCGGTCAAAAGCGGAGCCAAATTTGATTTCGGAACGGCGTTCCTCCCGGCCGGCAAAAACTTCGGCACTCCTGTAGGCGGCGCGAACCTGTATATCTTTAAAGGCATTGCGAAAGAAAGGCAAGAGGCGGCGTGGAAATATATCCGCTGGCTGACGCAGCCGGAACGTCTCGCGCAATTCAGTATCGATACGGGTTACGTCGCGCCGACGAGAAGCTCCAATGAAACCGAAACTATGAAGAAGTATATCGAGTCGTTCCCTCAGGCGGTTACCGCTCGCGACCAGCTGAAATACGCCTCGGCATCGTTCTCTACCCATAACTCCGGGGAAGTCGGGAAGGTTCTGAACGACAAGCTGCAGTCCGCCATCGTAGGCTCCGTGCCGCCTGCGGAGGCCCTTAAGAATGCGCAGGAAGAGGCCGATAAGCTTCTCGCTCCGTTTAATAAGTAATCGATTAGCATCAAGAGGGAGGAATGATCCATGGAGAAGCGGTTAGTGGCCAGAAGATTGCGTGAAAACATGCATGCGTGGCTGCTTCTCCTTCCTACTTTCGTTTTTCTCGCCATGTTTACGTTTTACCCTTTATATAAAACGGTAGCTACCAGTTTTTATTTGAAAAAATTGGCGATTCGCGTGCCGCAGTTTATCGGAGGGGAAAACTACAGGCATTTATGGGAAGATGCGAAGTTTTGGAAGGTGCTAGGCAATACGATCGTATTCGTGCTGGGGACGGCGCCGATTGCTATGGCAATTGCGCTTGCAATGGCTTTATTCGTGAATCGTGCGATCAGGGGCAACGGGTTTATGAGAACGTTTTACTTTTACCCGACAGTTATTCCGGCCGTCGCCATCGCCAACATATGGCTGTTTATTTACACGCCGAGATACGGCATCTTGAACAGCATCCTCGGCTGGTTCCATATCCCGTCGGTCAATTGGCTGGGTGATGTCGGCACGGTTCTAGGATCGACCATTGCCATGGCGATCTGGAAGGAAGCCGGTTTTTTAATGGTGTTTTACTTGTCCGGGTTGCAAAATATTCCGAAGGATCTTTATGAAGCGGCGGATATCGACGGGGGGAGGCCGTGGTACATTTTTCGCAAAATTACGTTCCCGCTGCTGATGCCCAGCACCTTGTTTATTTTCATCATCGCAACCACCGGTACGTTTAAGCTGGTGGACCACTTGCCGGTCATGACCGGCGGGGGACCCGACAATGCGAGCAACCTGCTGCTGTATCTGATTTATGAGACGGCATTCAAGTTCTGGGATGAGGGAATGGCAGCAACATTAACCGTGGTCTTAATTGTTCTGCTCTTAATCGTTTCGTGCATTCAATTTTTCGGTTTAGACAAGAAAATTCATTATAGTTAGGATGATCGAAATGCGCTACTTAAAATATGGCGTGATGTACGTGCTGGCTGCCGTTTGGATCATCCCGTTAATTTGGACAGTATGGACATCGTTTCGGCCCCGCGATCTTATCGTCTCCGCAGGCTGGTCGCTGCAGTTTACAGTAGATAACTATAAGCATGCATGGAGCGCGGCTCCGTTCGGATTGTATTATCTGAACACGATTGAGATGGTCATCGGCATTCTGGCCGTTCAACTGGTTACCGTCACTTTTGCGGCTTATGCGTTTGCCCGGATGAACTTCTGGGGAAAAGATGTGATTCTCATGCTTGTGATGGTGCAGATCATGGTTCCCCCGGATATATTGATCGTTCAAAATTATCAGGTGCTGAAGAGCTTGCATCTGCTGGACACGAAGCTCGGCATCATGATTCCTTATTTTGCTTCGGCATTCGGAACTTTTTTACTAAGACAGACGTTCAAGTCCGTACCTTACGAGCTTGAGGAAGCGGCAAGGCTCGACGGCTGCAATTTGCTGCAAATTATTATGAGAGTGTATGTGCCGCTGGCTACGCCTTCCATCGTCTCGTTCGGCATTGTCTCGATCAGCCATCACTGGAACGCGTTCCTTTGGCCGCTGATCGTCACGAACTCGCCGGAGAATCGGCCCTTAACGGTGGGGCTAGCCATATTCGCCCATGCGTCGGAGACCGGGGCTCAATTTGCGGAGGTGACGGCAGCGACGTTAATCATCGCATTGCCGCTGCTGCTAGCATTTTTTATATTCCAAAAAAAGTTTATCAACAGCTTCATGCATTCAGGTGTGAAGTAAACAAGGAGACGCATGACGACATTCAAACTACTTGCACTGGATATGGATGGTACTTTGCTCAATGACCGGAAGGAAATATCGCGGCAAAATGCGAAGTGGATTGCGACATGCCGCGAACAAGGAATCATCGTTGTATTATCGACGGGACGAGGCATTCAGCTCATCCGTCCTTATTACGAGCAGCTGCAGCTGGACTCGCCTATCGTCGCCGTCAACGGCGGAGAGGTATGGAAAGGGCTTGACCAGCAATATGTGCGCCATGCGATGCCATTTGAGCAGATCGACCGGCTGCGCCGGCTTGCTCTCGATCTGGATGTGTGGTACTGGGCGTACCATACGGAAGGTAAGGTGAACCGGAATACATGGGATGAGCTCGCCGCCGGCCAAATGAAATGGATCAAATTCGGCTTCCGTACGGAGGATTCGGCTGCAATGGCCGCCCTTCATGAGAGAATCCCGCAGATTGGCGACTTTGAGCTCACGAATTCACATCCTACCAATATTGAAATTAACCCCGCGGGGATTACGAAGGCTAGCGGGCTGCGCGAGGTATGCAAATTGCTGGACGTCAGGATGCAGGAGGTTGTGGCGGTCGGGGATAGCGCCAACGATCTGGCCATGATCGTAGAAGCGGGACTGGGCGTTGCGATGGGGAATGCGCAGGAAGAGGTGAAGCTCCGAGCCGATGTGATCACGGATTCCAACGAAGAAGACGGCGTTGCGAAAGTGATTCAACGGTATATTTTGCGAATATAAATAAACCATATCACAAGGAACGGCAATTGGCGCTTTATACCTGGATGCCGGGGCGCTACTCACGGAGCGCTATGGCGACTTTTGGTTAGGATCTTAAAAAAGCATCGGGAAAATACGATCCCGATGCTTTCATTTTAATCAACCCAAAAGCAGATTACCGGCTGCCTGCAAACAATTGCTGCATGTAGGTTAAGCCTTTGAATTGCCCCATAGCCAGCGGGCCCAGTATTTCCGTGTCCACAACGAACATCTTCTTGTTCTTCACGGCGGCTAGCGAATTCCATACCGGATTCGTCTCCAGATCTTGGAGCGTAATTTCACTGGAGTTCGTATAGTCTTTACCGTCGAAGATGTATTCCGGATCGAGCTTGCCGATGCCTTCCAGCGTAATCTCTCCTACATTGGACATTCCCTCGAACGGCTTGAATCCGAGCTTTTCGTAGTAAAGCGCCATCCGCGAGCCGCTCCAGTAGGTGAACGACTTTTTCCATGGCATGATGAACAGCGCCGTTTTTCCTTTGGCGCCGGATTTCTCCATCGTTGCCGCGACCTCGGATTGTTTCTTTTGGAACTGCTGAATATATTCCTCGGCTTTGGCTTCTTCGCCGATGGCCGCCGCGACGCCGCGGATCGTTTCCTGCCAATTCAGAGTGGCATTGACGGTAACGGTTTTGGCAAGCATATCGAAAACGGTTTGCAGCTTTTGCTTGCACCTTACGTAACGTAATGTTTTACAATAGAGCTACCGGTACATAGCTAGCGCCAAAGAGTGGAGATGGTTAATGAAGAAACATTGGAAGGTCGGGGACCTCGCCAAGCTGACGGGGCTCACCGTAAGAACGCTGCGCTTTTATGATCAAATCGGCCTGTTGTCTCCATCCGGCCAGACGGAATCGGGTCACAGGCTGTACAGTGAAGCGAACTTGTCACGCTTGCATCAGATATTATCGCTTAAGGAGCTGGGCTTATCCCTTGAGGAGATTAAGTCGGCCTTAAGCGGCGGGCAGATCAGTCCGCTTGAGATCGTGGGCCTACAAATGAATCAAATCAAAGAGCAGATCAAGCTGCAGCAGAAACTATTGGAGCAGCTCAGACATGTATCCAAGCTTTTGCAGGGCAAGGCGGAATTGACGGTGGAAGATTTCACGAGCCTTCTGCAAGCGATGAAGATGGATTTGGAGAAGCCGGTTATTGAGCGGCAGACGAGTTGGGAACGACATTTGGATTTATTGGGAGACTTTCTTACCGAAGAGAGCGGAAGTCCGAAACATAAGTCCAGCGGTATGATGTCAAGTCCCCGAATCGGTCGAATTGGAAATTTTCTTGGCTGTAACAGCTGGGAGTGCCGAAAAAAGGACAGCTCAAACTGAACCCAGCGAAAAATCGAGATAATATCCAGATTTTAACTGGGAATTATGCCAGGGACTTTAGCAAAGGAGGCGTTAATCCTTCGCAGGCGTCACCTTCTTCCGTGGCGTATAGAGTTGGCCGTTGCGTAGCAGCAC
>NZ_JANYUY010000056.1 GCF_025060755.1 Paenibacillus doosanensis | reverse complement strand
CAATTCGGACGCCTCCAAGTGCAAGGTTTTTCACGGGTTAGCCTTCGTTTTCCTTGCACCTAAATTCGACAAAAGAGGCGCCAAACCCTTGTTACTGTTGAATTTTTGATTTGTTCAGCAAGCCCTATATAAGGCTATCGCGCTTTATGAGAAGCAGGAACAGATAGCTAAACAAATCGAGGAGGAGCAAGGCGGAGCCGCCTCTTCCGGCACGCAGCGCTGGATGAACGTTCCGCCGGGCGTAACTCCTGCGGACAACGAGTGAATCAAGGAGATGAACATCATCATGAATACTTCCATGAACGTTAAGGCTAAGATCATCCCTTGCGTCGTCGTCCTCGGCGCCATGCTGGCGTTAGGAGCATGCAGCTCCGACAACCGGGACGCGGCGCAAACCCCGCCGGCGCCTAATGCTTCCGATACCGGCGCGAGCACAGCCCCCGGCAAAACGCCGGCCGCTGCAGATTCGTCGGGCAATAAGGGCGCATCCGGTTCTAGCGGTACGGCGGGTACGGCAGCCGGCTCTTCGGAAACCAAAGAGGCTGCGGAAGCCGAGAAACAGCTGCAGGAGCTGCTGAAGCTCGCCAAACAAGGCAAAGTCCCTCACATTGAATATGCCGCGCATACGGGCCTGATCGACGAAGTGGAGAAATCGTGGGGCAAGGCGGACAAGACCGACAGCGCAGGCAAAGGTCTCTACGCCACTTACAGCAAGAAGCACGCCGTCTTCGGCTTTAATAAAGGCAGCCAAATCTTCGATGTCCGCTCGGATGATCCCGAGCTGCAGAAGCTTAAGCTCGATCAAATCGAGAAGACGTTAGGCAAGCCTCAGGATACGAAGGTTAACGGGGAGGACATGATTTACATTTATAAAGCGAACGATCAGTTTCAACTGAAATTCATCATTCCGAAATCGACCGGTAAAGTGGATCATATCTCAGTATTCTCGCCTCAAGATTCGATCAATAATATGGCCGGCTGAGGAACTGACTCGCCATCAAGGATTGCACCGGAACTATTGCGGCTCGTTACCCGGAAAACCGGGAAGCGAGCCGTTTTTGGGCGTGCCCGGATTTATCGGCGCTTTGCCGCAACGGTGTCCCGATAAGCTTCGGAGAAGCGTCCGGATCGTGGGCGTGGCTCATCCCGCCCGAACCGGGCACGCGGATGACTCGTTCGCGCTAAATCGAACCCGTCTTATTCCCGGCGACGATAAACCGCCTGTGGCTGTCGATAAAGCTCCACCGGTAAGCGAGGGGAAACGATTCCGCATCCGCGTCGAGCAAATGCTGCACATCATGCTCCCGTACGCCGTTTAACCCCGCCGCTTCCATGAGCGCAATCACTTTGCCCGGATCGACCCCGCTGAACGGCAGCATATGGGCTAAATCGTCGTATCCTCTGCCCTTTCCTTTCCACGGAATCTTCCCTTTGGTGAAAAAGGTAAGCGAATGCCCCATAAAAATGCGCATTTTTTGCTTATAGGTCAGCTGCTTATTAGTCCAATCTCCGTCCATAACAAGCACCCTGCCGCCCGGCTTGAGCACGCGGACCCATTCGCGAATCGCCCTCCCCGGATTCGGCAGCGTCCACAGCAAATGCCGATTGGCTACGACATCGAAGGAATGATCCGGGAACGGGAGCGACTCCGCATCCCCTTCAATAAAGCTGCACGGCAGCTCCAAGACGGCAGCCTTCTCGGCAGCGATCTCCAGCATGCTCGGCGACAGATCGAGCCCTGTTACCGTATGCCCCATACTCGCGAATTGAAGCGCCAAAAATCCCGGTCCCGTCCCTACGTCCAGCACATCAAGCCGTTCTTCGCCGCGGGCCGGCAGCAATCCGGTTAACGTCTCCTTCCATAATCGCTGCTGCCGCTCCGTCTGTAAATACATGTCGCTGCGCCCTGTGTACTCGCGGGATCTCCAGTTCCAATCTTCTATAATTCTTTCTTTCATCGATTTTGTAGACATCGCGTCCGCTCCCTCTGCCTCTTCTTGCTGTTCGGCATCGAACATTTGATCCTTGGAAATGCCCTCAAGCCCGCAGCAAAAGCTTGTCCATATGTACCGTTTCAAAAGAATCGAACGGCTCCAGCCGGAAGCAAAAGCCCTGCTTCTCCCAGAACCGCACCGCTCCCGGCAAAAACCGGTGCGTATGCAAATACATCGTCTCGTAGCCTTTGCCCAGCGCAAGCGGAAGCAATCGCTCAACCATCCGCGTCCCGATCCCCTGATGACGGAGCTCCGGCTTTACGTAGCATTTGACCAGCTCGGCCGTCGTTTGCCGGGGGTAACGTCCCTTTATCTCTCGAATCCGGTCATCATAGCCGAGAAAGGCGGCCGTCGCCGCAATAGCTCCCTCTTTGTCGAAGGCGGCCAGAAACGCCGCTCGGTCCGACCGGTAATACACTTCCCGAAATGAAACCATATCGGGCGGCAGCGCATTCGGATCGAGCATCGGGAATACTTCCCGGATAATGTCCATGACGAAATCGATCGCCGCAGGTACCTCTTCCCATTCAATCTCCCTGATAACAAAATCATCTGACAGCTGGTTCATAGGCTCTCTCCTCTTGTCTAGCATTCATCCTAAATCAGGTAAAATCGTGTCACATTTATTTTAGAAAGTAACACAATATAGGCTGCATGTAAATAACTTTCAGGTGAAGTTCACACTCCTACCACCTCGGGTGGCCGATTACCGGAGCGAGCGAAAAGCCCGCTTCAAACCGCCGGAGCGGCTTAAAACGGGCCTCGCAAATAGAGCCTGCGGCTGTATGCCATCCTTATTGATCCCATTCCACCCGAAGCAGTATCCGGTATTTCATCAAGGATAAAACGAAATCGACGTAGAAATCTTTCCTTACTATGAATTGGTAGGTGCGATTTTTGAAGGCGTAGGACATGACATCGGTCAAGACGTCATTTTGTTCAAAGTCTTTCTGGATATTCCGCATCCGCTCGTCCAACGACGCATCTCCAATCAACCGAATTCGAAACTCGACGTCCTCTCCGTTGACCGATTCCTGAAGCTCTACGTTCTGCACATCATAAGCATAAGTTAGCACGGAGCCGTCCTCCCTGTTCAAATGAGATATCTTACATAAATATACACGCTAGCCAAAATGATCGACAAAATCATTAACGGAAAGCCGTATCGCAAATAACGAACAAACGTGATCGGATGCCCTTCCTTGCCGGCAAGACCCGCTACGATCAAATTTGCGCTCGCTCCGATCAAGGTTCCGTTGCCGCCGAGACACGCCCCCAGAGCCAGGCTCCACCACAGCGGCTCCAGATTGGCAACCCCCATATTGCCCATTTCCTGAATCATCGGAATCATCGTCGCTACGAAAGGGATGTTGTCGAGAAAAGCAGAGGCCAGCGCGCTAAGCCATAAGATCAACATCGAAGCCGCCACCATATTGCCTCCGGTCAGATCGACGGCTTCGGCTGCCAGCTTGGCGATCACGCCGGTTTCCACCAGACCGGATACGAGGACGAACAGCCCGATAAAGAAAAATAACGTAATCCATTCCACGCTGTGGAACGCTTTTTCCAGCATCGGTTCCCCCGTCAGCAGCAGAAGCAGACATGCCCCCGCCAACGCAACCGTCGCCGATTCCAAATGCAGCGACTGATGCAGGAAAAATCCGAGGATGGTCAGACCGAGCGCCAGAAGGCATTTGCGGAGCAGCTTCCGATCCGTGATGACGCTCCTCTCGTCCATCTCCATAATGCTGCGCTGAAGTTCGGGCGTCGACTTGATTTGCTTGCCGAACATAAGAAGAAACAGCGGCACATAGACGAGCATAATGATAACTGCGATCGGCGTTAAATTGCTTATAAAGGACATGAAGGTCAATTCCTTCACGGCGCTGCCGATCATAATGTTCGGCGGGTCGCCGATCAGCGTGGCCGTCCCTCCGACATTGGAAGCGATGATCTGCGCAATAAGGAAGGGAACCGGGTTTACGCGCAGCTGTTTGGTTATGCTGAAGGTTACCGGCACCATCAGCAGCACCGTTGTGACGTTATCCAGAAATGCCGAACCGATAGCCGTTAGAACCGTCAGAGCGATCAGAATTCTCCGCGGATGACCTTTGGCTCCTTTGGCCGCCTTGATCGCCACATATTTGAACAGTCCGGTATCTGCCGTAATGCCCACAATTATCATCATGCCGATGAGCAGTCCGAGCGTATTGAAATCAATATGGTGAATCGCCGTCTCCTGACTGACGATGCCAAACACGATCATCAGAACGGCCCCGATCATGGCCAGAATCGTCCGATGAATTTTCTCGGAAACAATAAGTCCGTAAATCACAATAAAGATGATGATTGCCCAAATCGCCTGCTGTTCCATAACATCCTCCCGATAAGTAAGCTCGCATGAGAAAAAAGACAAAGAGGAGCCCTTGTTGACAGGCTCCTCCTAAGTGTTTCCCTTATGTAATTTATACAACGATAATAATACTGGTTCCGGGAAAAAAAGTAAAGCGGCGTATAACCGGCGCCCGTTATACCCCATACTGCTAGTAAGCTATTACGATGGTAAAAACAGGAGGCCGAGCCGATGTACACTCTATTAGCCAAGCTGTCGCTGTGTCTCGCCGTCATCGCGGCGGCGCACGGGCCGAAGGAGCGCCTGGACGCCTGGAACAGGCTTTCCGCGAGCTTCGGCGAGGAAACGAAAATCCAATGGAATGAAGCTCTGCAAACGCCCTCGCGGATCGAGGGCACGCTATCGCCCCCTTCCGCGCATTCGCATCCCTGGATCGCCAGGCAGACGATGAACAACTTGAAGAATGTGTACGGCATTCGCCGGCCGGAGCAGGATTTGGTCATCGCCGGGAGCGGGACGCTGCCGTCCGGCGGCAGCTACGTCATCTTCCGGCATCTTCTTTACGGAAAGCCGGTTTACGGCGACGAGCTTGTCGCAGAGATCGACCCAAGCGGCATCGTCCGCCGAATATACGGCACCTTCCACTCCGACCTGGAGAAGAAACATTTTTATCGTCCGCTTCATGCCGCCGTTTCGGACAAGCAGGCGGTGCAAACCGCGCGGGCGGCATTGTCCAATCCGGCTTCGCGCAATCTGCCTGCCACAGTCAGCCTGATGTATTTGCCCTCGCGCAAAGGCAATCCTCTCGTCTATGTCGTCCGGTTTGAAGGCGGTTCGGCGGGACCCGATTCAACGTCGCGGTACGTCGATATCGTGATGGTACATGCGCTGACCGGCCATATTATCGAAACGCCTTAAACGGAGGGTGAACAAAGAGCGATATAATCCATGATGATGCGCACGTTGTCTTCCTTGCCGCTGCGGTCGGTTCGTATGACCACATCCGGCCGGCGCGGAGGCTCGTAGACGTCGGATATACCGGTGAAGGCCGGAATTTCCCCGCGCTGCGCCTTGGCATACAGCCCTTTCACATCGCGGCGGACGCATTCTTCAAGCTGGCACTCCACGTAAACTTCAATATAATGAGGCAGCTCGCGGCGGAGATACTCCCTCATTTCCTCATAAGGAGTAATCATCGAGACGACGGTCGTCACTTGGTTGCGGTTCAGCAGACCGCTTACATATGCCGCTCGGCGCACATTCTCCATCCGGTCCCCGCGGCTGAAGCCGAGTCCTCCGCCGATATGCTTGCGAAGCTCGTCTCCGTCCAGACATTCCACGGGGATACCCTCGCTGCGAAGCGCGCCGGCGAGGGCCAGAGCCGTCGTCGTCTTACCGGAACTGGGCAGTCCGGTCAACCATATCGCATAAGGATGCCGCTTCGGCTGCACCTTCATCTCCTCCCTCCCGTTCCGCCATTGGCGCGATCCTCTCCAGCAATCCATTGCCGTATACCGAATCCAGCTTCAGCTCCGGCATATGAATATAGCCGATATAACAGTCGCAGCATGCCATCCGGCAAGCGCGCTGCCGGGAGAGCCCTTCCAGACCGTCGCGGTACAAATTGCCGATAATTTGCCGGTCTTTGTAGCAGCGCTTCACGCGGCCGTCGCCCTGCACGTAGAAAACGTCGCAGCCGGCTTTGCATGGCCGGCCGAGGCTCTCGTAGTCGGCCGCATTCAGCATAAAATGCGGATCGATGCTCTGCAACAGCTCCAAATCGTCCTGCGCATAATAATCCGGGCGATCCTTGTACGCATTGACCCACATGTACGCATCGGGCGGCAGCGCCTTGCGAAGCGACCGCAGCGCTTGGAACGCGCTCTTAAGTCCGACGGAACCGACGCTGAAGCGGATGCCCCGGCGGTACAGCTCGCCGCACTGCCGCAGGAAGGCGGCTTCTTCCGTCTGCCCCGGATGATACGTCGCCCAGAAAGCCGCTTTCTGCGGATTCAAGTCCGCCGTCCAGTCCAGCTTGACGGACAAATTCGTCTGAATCGCCACTTTATCCACATGCTCCATGCGGGAGAGCTCTATCATCGCCGCGCGGTACCACCGGTGTACGAGCCCTTCGCCGTACGGGTTGAAAAAGACGGAAAGCCGGTGTCCTTCCTCGCCCTGCCGCCGGACCCAATCGACGAATTTCCCGATATAGGCTTTGTCCTTAGCCAATGTCGCGGCGGAGTCTTTGTTTTTGCTGAACGGGCAATAAGGGCAGTCATAATTGCAGGAGGTCAGACTTCCCCGGTAATAGAGCGTCGCTTTCATGTCAGCACATAGCTTTCCATGCGTTCCCGCACATCCGGCGAAATCAGCCAGTCCCCGATCGCGTCCGAATAAGCCAGCCCTTCGCCGGTGAGCCGCAGAACGCCCTCCTTCAGCTCGGCCAGTCCGGTATGCAGCAGCAAATCCAGCTCCGGATGATCCTCTGCAGCCTGACGGCCGAAACGGCCGAAGTACGAGCTAAGCTCCAGTCCCTCCGCGTGCAAAATAGCTTTGATGATAAAACGCCGCCGCTGCTCCGCCTCGCTCAGCACGATGCCGTAATCCGCCGCCGTATAGTCCTCCGTGCCTACATAGTCGGCGATAATGCTCTCGGTCGCTTGCCGGCTCACGCCATAACGCGAGGCGTAGTGAACGCTTCGCGTATAAGAGCGGGCGCCGCAGCCGAGGCCGATCATCCCTTCCTCCTGACAGCCGTAAGGAAGCAGCGGCTTGCCGGAGCCCGCCTCGGGTTTGGCGAATCTGCGCATGGAGTACTGGACATAGCCTCGGTCCAGCAGCCGATCGCGCGCCGCCTTGTACATGGCGAGCCGCAAATCTTCGCCGCTCTGCCGGACCGTCTCCGGCTTCACGATCGTATGATCCCGCGTATACAGCGGATAAATGAACAGCTCCTCCGGCTCGTATTCCAGCGCCCGGTTCAGAGAGTACAGCCACGACGAGACCGACTGCCCGGGAAGGCCGTAAATCAGATCCAAGTTGAGAATCGGAAAGCGAAACCGTTTCAGAACGCCCAGCGCCCGCTCCACCTCATCGGGCTTTTGCGGCCGGTAAATCGCCGCTGCCTCCGCTTCGATAAAGCTTTGGATGCCCATGCTGACGCGGTCGGTGCGATGCTGCCCGAGAACGGCCAGCCTCTCTTCCGTCACCGTCTCGGGCGACGTCTCGACCGAAATCGAGGCGGTCTGCGGGTCCAGCCCGATCGTCTCCTCCGCGATCCGGAACAGCCGGTCCAGCTGCTCCGCTTCCAGCAGCGTAGGCGTCCCTCCGCCGATCGCGAACCGGGCTATCGGCTTGCTGCGCAAAAACGGCGCCCACTGCTCCGCCTGCCGCTCCAGCGCGTCGACGTACCGCTGATGCACGTCGGCTCGTTTGTCGGGCAGCGTGAACAAATTGCAAAATCCGCAGCGCGCTCCGCAGAACGGAATATGCATATACAAAAAGAACGTTTCCGCCGGCTCGCCGCTCCACAGCTCCGCAAGCGGAAGCTTCCGCTCCAGCGGCCGATACGATGTTTTATGCGGGTACGAATATAAATAAGAGCGGTACGGCTCCGCGGTCAGCGCCGCTTTCCAGTCGCGGAGGGCGGCCGCATCGCCGAGCATATCCTCCCGGTACGGGGGAATGTCAGTTCGGTTCATGATGGTGAACTCTCCTCTCCGGCTCTGTCCTCATGCTCCGGCCGTATAATAAATTCCCGGTACGGCACGTTCCAGACGACCTCATGCGCCAGCCTGTGGCCCATATAGCCGTCTTCTCCGTAGGCAGTACCATGGTCGGAGAACGCCATACAAAAGGTTGGACGCTGCCGCCTGCGAAACGCCTCGAACAATCTACCCAGCTCCCCGTCGACATAGCGCAGCGCGGCCCGCTGCGTCTGTACGGAATCCTGTTTGGCGCCGGGGACGAAGTAATGATTCGGACCGTGAATGGCCGACACGTTGATGAACAGAAATAAGCGTTCCTCCCGACTCGACCGCTCCAGCAGCTTCAGCGCGTGATTCACCTGGTGCTCCGTAGAACGCGGGTTCGTCACGCCGAACGTCATTCTCCAGTAGCTTTCCTGAAAATAGCCGGGAAGCACTTTGGCCAAAGGCACTTTCTTAGTAAAAAAAATAACGCCGCCGATGCATATCGTCCGGTAGCCTTCCGCCTGCAAGCCGGAGACGATATCCGGCGTATCGAACAGCCATGTATGGGGATGGGTCTTCAGCCCCGTATTCCTCGAATGAAACAGCCGGACGTGCTCCGACTTGTTCGTCGTCGCCGGCGTCGGGAGGAAGCCGCCGAAGAACGCATGATGCGCGGCATAGGTAAAGCTGCCCGGCGTATGCCGCTTCTCCCAATGCCCGCCGCCGCATAAATTCGGGCAGTTCTCCTCTTCGAGAACCGCCGCGTCGTACCGCAGCGTATCGAGCGTAATCATCAGAATGTCGTGGCTGCCGACGATTTGATTCATATCCGTCACTGTCATTTCTCTCCTCTCTGCTCTCGGCTGTCATGACGGTTCTTACGCTAAATTTTCTTATATTGCCATTCATAAGGATCATATCCCCGATACTGCACTCGATACAGCAAATCTCCGAACGGATTGACATCCAGCACATAGGGGCGACGGGCTCCGTTGCTGAGCGCAATATCGATGCCGGCGACCGAGGAAGCGGGAAATGCGGCAAGCGCGCTTTCCGCACACTCCCTGGCAGCCCGCCGGTCGGCTTCGGACAGCCCGACCTCCTCCGCCGTCATCCGCTCGTTCCTTATATGCAGATTCGTAATGGGAGTGCCGCTCACTCTCGCCACTTGATGGCAGGCCTCTCCCCGCACGACGAGCTGGCGGATATCGAAGGTCCGCTCTTTGTAAGAAGCCTTCGGTATCCATTGCTCGGCATGCGCCCCGTGCTTCAACAGCCAATCGACCAGCGGTTTAATCACCTTCGCGTCCGTATAGCGATACGGCTTTTTCACGCTGAATATCGAAGGAGGGCGCGCCGTATAATGCTCCATGCCCATCGTGGTGACCGCCACTTCGGCTCCGGTCGCCGGATGCGTCTGATAAGCGATCACTCCGCACGCCCCCGAGCCGGTAGCCAGCTTCAGAAAAATCCGGTGCATCCGCTTCGCCGCCATCTTCTCGCGCAGCGCTTCGTAATCGGGCAGCTCTTCGGGAGCAGCCAGCAGCCGCGGCATCGGAATGCCCGCGTCCGTCAGCAGGCGGTGCGTCGCCCGCTTGTCGAACATGACGGCGATATCGCCCGGCGCATTCACCCACCGCGGCGCCGCCCATAGCCGGCGCGCCTCCTGCTCCAGCCCCGCCAGCAGACGGCAGTAGCCGCGAAACCACTGCGAAGGATGGTACAGCCTTCCATGCTGCTCTTGCATGCGCAGCGCATTATTCCTCGACAGCGGCCGCCAATCCTCGCCGCCGTATGGCAGCAGCCGATCGGCTTCCTCTGCGGAACACGCGTCCGGCGCGCCCAGCGCGATCAGCGCCCGCTCGACCTCAAAGAGCTCTCCCGGCGCATCAAGCCGCAGCAGCGGCGGCTCGCTTATGCCGGCGTACCCCGCCCGCTCGGCGGCTCGGGCCAAGGAGGCTTCCCCTTCGAGCAGCTCCAGATAGCTTAGCTCCAGCGCCGGAGGCAGGCCCATCTTGAGCCTGGCCGCCTGCAGCCCCGAGGTGCGCCGGTTTCCCGGGTTGCCGATCAGAATCATTCGTTCCATCGTTATTCGGTCAGAGCCGGATAACGGAAGTCCTCATCGTCGTCGCCGTCCTGCTGCTCGCTGACGTCGACCTGAATGTCCAATCGCTTCAAACGATTCATCATATCGTCCGACATATAATGGTAGCCGAGATCAAGCAGCTTGAGCCCTTTTATTTTATCGCTCCGCAATAGCGCCTCGCCGCCTTTGTCCGTCAGCGTTCCCATCGACAAATCCAGCGTTTCCAGCTGGCTCACAATCGGAGCGTCCGCTACGGCGATGGCGATTTCGTCTTGGATTTCGCTGTCTTTTAATCCCAAATACTTCAGTTTCGGAAATTTGCCCGGTTCGATGAGCGGAAGAACGTCTTCCAGACCGCCGTCAAAGCCGTATTCATCCACGCCCAAGTACAGCTCCAGCTTGCGCAGCTCGGGGAAGCTTCCCTCACGAATGCTGGCGAGCACATTCTTGCCCAAACCGCCGCAAATAATCGTCAGCTCCTCCAGCTTCTCGTGGCGGGCGGGGTCAAGCTCCAGCCCGGTGCTGCCTTTGATCGTCAGCGAAGTCAGTTCCGGGTAAGCCGTAAGCAAAGGCGCCAGATTCGTCTGGTTAATCCAGGACACTTCGCATTCCTCGAACGACATATCGCCGATAAACAGCTTGCGCAGCTTAGGGAATTTGCCGCTGAGACGGACCAAGGCCTCCACGACTTCGCCGGAGTCGTTCTCATAGGCGCCTCCCCAATCGCCGATAATCAAGCTTTCGAGCTGCCGGCCCTCCTCGCTGTCCGCGGCCTTCTCAATCAAATCTACCATTTTGACGCCACCCTCATACTGATCGTAATCTATCGATAATTTTAATTCGGACATAACTCTTCCTCCTATCATTTTCTATAACCTACTATGTATTATAAAAGCTGGAAAATAGACTTTCAAATAGAATCGGCGCTCAAGCCCCTTGCCCTTCCGATGGAGACGTTACACCTGCCTGATCCTCCTCACTCCTCCGATATGACGGTAAAGGCTACCTTCTATTATACCGGCTCATTTATGCGAACACATGGTCCTTTCTCATTATTTTACCGGGTGAACGTGTAACACTGGACTTAAGTCCAGTGCTCGGACTGCCCCAAGGAAGGGCGTAATCCGTTTCCGATCCGTGCTACAATTGCCTCACAAGAAACCTAATAAAGGAGCTTACATACCTATGAATCGAATCATTATCGGCATCGTGTTCATTTTACTTGGAGGGGGATTGTACTTGAATCAGGGACATCCCGTCGGGTTGGGAGAGCTGTTCGGGTACTACTGGCCCAGCCTGTTCGTCATTCCGCTCGGCTTATTTTTCCACTGGCTCTACTTCAGTATGACGGCCCCCAGAGCCGCAGGGCTGTTGATACCGGGAGGCATTCTGTTTACGGCGGGGATCGTCTGCCAAGTTTCTATGCTGTTCGACAGCTGGGACGTGACTTGGCCCGGATTCATTATGGCCGTCGCCGTCGGGCTTTTGGAATTTTACTGGTTCAGCGCAAGAAACCGCTACCTGCTGATTCCGATCAACATTTTGGCAGCGTTGTCCCTGCTGTTCTTTGCCGTGTTTACACTCGGCGCGCTCTATAATCAACTGGTTGTCAAAGGCCCGATCTTCGGCATCGTCCTTATGGCTCTCGGAGCTTACGCTCTGATCGGCGGCAGCCGCAAACGCAAAGCTTGAAGTCTGCGGCCGACAAGGCGTTCCGCGCGGTGCCGCGCAGCGGCAGCGGAATCGTCAACACCGCATGGGAGCTGAAAACAAGCGGCGAATGCTTCTGACACTGTGCCAAAATCAACAGCAGCGGATAGCCGCCTCGAAGGTTCCCGGTCAAATGCGGACCGGGAGCTTTTTCTGCGCATCCTTCCCTCGGCCGCTTTGCAAGCCGCTTGCGCTCCCCCCTCGCATTACAATGCAAAGGCAACCTTTACAGTTTCGCCCCATACCGCGGGACGAATAATAGGCTTTCCGCCATCCCTGAGCGTACAAACAATTACCCGTTAACGGAAAGTAACTGCAATATGGCCCGTCCAAGACAGTTCCGGTACAGGCCCAAGCTTACTAATTCATCAGTCATTCCTCCGGCGTTCTTCGCAGGCGGCCCGACGCCGCCTGTTCTATCCTCGCCTCCTGACGGGTGCGCCTTCGCGCCCTTCCGGTTTATTATCGTAAACCCCTATATTCCCCTCTCGCGGCAAGGGTGATATACTCATGCTTAGAGAACCTGCTGTGTGTGCTTAACATAAATAAACCGTGCACGCAAAATCAAGTCAGGATAGGAAGAGGAACTTCGTTATGAATTCATCCAAGAACAAGACAGCATCGCCGCACCAGAGCGACCGCTTTCCGCTGTCTCTGTTGTGTCTCACCGTCGGCGCGTTTGCCATCGGCATGACCGAATTTATTATTATGGGACTGCTGCCGAATGTCGCAGCCGACTTGAATGTCACCATCCCGCAGGCCGGCCAGCTGATTACCAGCTATGCGCTCGGCGTAGCCGTCGGCGCGCCTGTGCTGACGCTGTTCACCCACAGCATTCCGAAAAAGAAACTGCTCGTGCTGCTCATGGCCATTTTCATCCTCGGCAACGCCTTGTCCACGATCGCGCCGACATACGGCTTGCTGATCGCCGCCAGAATATTGACAGCCTTCGCTCACGGGACGTTCCTCGGCGTAGGCTCCTTGATCGCAGCCCGGCTCGTGAGACCGGAGAAACGGGCCGGCGCCGTTTCCATGGTGCTCGCCGGACTCACCGTCGCCAATATTATCGGCGTTCCCTTCGGCACGTTCATCGGCCAGCAGCTTGGCTGGAGAGCTTCCTTCGGCGCGATCACGATTCTAGGCATTGTCTCTTTATTCGGCATTATTCGCTTCATCCCGGTTATCGGGCAGGACAAGGCGTCCAGTCTCATGCAAGAGGTCAAAGGGCTGTTCCATCCGCAGGTTTTGCTGATTTTGCTTACCGGAGCGCTCGGCTGCGGCAGCTTATTTTCCGTCTTCACCTACATTACGCCGATGCTGGAGAATCTTAGCGGATTTGCCGAGCATAGCGTCACCTGGATTCTCGTCCTGTTCGGCTTCGGGGTAACGATCGGCAATATACTGGGCGGCAAGCTGGCCGACTGGAAGCTGATGCCGTCGCTTATGGTGAATTTTGCCTTGCTGGCGGTCATTCTTTCCTTGCTCACGGTGACGATCCATCATCCGGTTCTCGCCGTCATTACCGTCTTCTGCTGGGGCGTCGCCGCTTTCGGCATCATGCCCGGCATTCAGCTGCGCATTATGAACCTGGCGCATGAAGCGCCGATGCTCGCCGCCACATCCAGCCACTCGGCGCTGAACCTCGGCAATGCGGCGGGCGCCTATCTCGGCGGCCTGACGATTACCTACTCGGAACTCACTTCGGTTCCGTGGCTGTCCGCCGTTCTCGCCGTACTCGGCCTGCTCGGCGCGATGATGAGCTTCCGGGCGGACAGCAAGCCGAGCCGACAGGTGGCGGTGCGGTAGCCCGGCTGGCTCCGCTTCATCATGCGGCAAACTTCATATTAACGGCAGCAGACCGGCCTCCTGTTAAGGCAGCCGGTCTGTGTGTTTTCCGCCGGTTCAAGGCGGGATTCCTCTTCATTTTCCGTATTACCGTTTGTGAAAATAACGATAGCAGAGGCCGCTTAGTTTGCGGCTTGTTTGCGCCATTCCCTCCTCCAGCCTGCCCAGCGCTCGGAGCCGTCTCTGCACGCCTTCCAGCGTACCGACGCCCGCCATGTAACGGCCGAAATGATGAATGAACGATCCCATATAGCGCAGCTTCAGCAAATCCGGCATCGCCCGTATTTCCTCATCGGTCAGCTCCGTCTCCGAGCTATATCCTGCGATCAGCCGCTCCGCATGTTCCTCCTGCAGCGCTCCGTCGTCGATCAGCTGTGTCAAGCCAATGGCGAGCTCCATCGCTCTAAGGTCGGGCGAGACGAATTCAAAGTCCAGCACGCCGCTGATCCGCCCGTTATTCACCAGCCAGTTGCTGAACAGCAAATCGCCGTGAACGAGCTGATGAGGCAGCTCAGCCCATTGCAGCCGCTTCCTTTCCATAGCGTCCAGTTCATGCAGAAGCGCTTCGGCCATCCGGACGTCCGCGCCTTCAGGCGGGCCGGATAAGAAGGAATGAAGACGCTCCCTGGTCGCATGAGGGTGAATCTCATACAGATGATAAGACCCTCGGTAAGGCCCCGTCCGCCCGACGTTCAGCCGGGCAAGCGCCTTCGACAGCTCCCCCGTCGCACGGCCTACCTCGTACGCATCGCCGCTGCCGGGCCGCTCTCCTTCGATATAGTGAAACAGCACTCCCCATCGTCCGTTGTCCGTCAGCGTCACCGGTTCCCCTCGCAAATTCGGCACGACGGCGGGAATTTGAAACGAAAGCGGCTGCTTCTGCAGCTCGGACAGCACATCCAGCTCGTAACGGATCAGCTCCGAATCGCGTTTATTCATATATACTCTGAAGACGTAACGATGGCCGTTGCAATCGGCATAGCAGGTTTGATTGTTGACTCCGTAGGCGACCGGGCTGGTGCTTACCGCCGCAGGCGGTTCAAAATAAGCCGAGCCGATTTGCCGCTCGATCGCGCGGTTCAAGTCGTTCATAGGGTTCACCTCATTCGGTTTCGGCGGAAAGCGTCGGCGAGCTATCGGCAGCCCTGACGACGTGCCAAGCCGGCGGATGCGACAAGAATGCGGATGCGTGCGTCCAGCATTCAGTATGCGCGATGCGCGGGCCTTTTGTCGGGCCAACCGGCACAACTCGCGAGCTCTCGCCTGTTTCCCGATTTTACCATAAACGGCGGCCAACGTTACCGGAAGATTTCGTTTTACATAACTTTACCGGACGCCAAATCCCTTATTCAGATCCATATCGCTTTCCGGAGCTTTAATGGACATAGCTGCGCCTCGTCGTCTAATTGCCGAAAAGCCCCGTTAGACAGCGGATTCGGAGCTAATTAAGCGCCGTCCTGTCCGTTACCATTTAAAACCGCTGCATTCAGTCCCATTAACTGCCGTAGCGTCCGTTAGCGACGCAATCCGATTCACCGCCTTCACCGAAACGGAACAAATCCCCCAAAAGTGACGTGATGCTCTGAAGCTTATTCCGTCCGCATCCAGCCTAGGCTGGATCGGCGTCTAACCCTTCCTCTGGGATCGTTCTATGGGTAGACATTCCTTTCGGGGGAGCCCCCGGATATCCACAGGAATTTGCTGCGCATCATTTCCTAAACAACAAAAAAGACCGCAAACGCTGTGCGGCCTACCAACATGAACTTGCTATACCCGGCTTCACGATCCTTGCGATCGCGCTAACGCTTGCTTCATTTGCAGCAGCTTGATGAACGACGTATCGCGCGCTTGCAATTGTTCCTCTACCGACACGCCTTCGTAAGAGCATAAGCCCCTGCCCGTTTTGGCGCCCAGATCGTTGCGGGCCACAAGACGGTTGATCGTTTCCGGCGCTTTCTCCCCCTTGTCCAGATCGGGCAGCAAGTTATCGAGCACGCGCTTCCAGGTGTCGAGCCCGCCGTAATCGGCCGTCTCCACCGGTCCGATGAACGCCCAGCGGAAGCCCGGACCGTCCTTGATGACCCGGTCGATATCCGGAGCGTCGGCGACGCCCTGCTCGATCAACGCCATCGCTTCTCGCAGCAATGCTGCCTGTAGACGATTAGCGATGAAGCCGGGAACCTCTCTTTTCAGCACGACGGGCGATTTGCCGATCCGATTCAGCAGATTTACGGTCGCTTGCAGCGCCGATTCGGAAGTCAGCTCGTGCTTGACCACCTCCACCAGCGGGATGAGCGGCGCCGGGTTAATGAAGTGGGCGATGATATACCGTTCGGGATGAACGGCATGCCGAATCAGCGTCGATAGAGGCAATGTGGACGTATTGGAAGCGATGATAACCTCGGGTCCGCACCGCTCCTCCAGCTTCGCGAACAGCTGCCGCTTCAAATCCGGCACTTCGGGAATCGCCTCGAGAATCATACCGGAGCCGAGCAGGCTATCGTCCAGATCCGTCGTATATTGAATGCGCTTGCAAATCTGCTGCTTTTGCTCCGCGGATAGGGCCTTTTGCTGCACATACAGGTTCAAATTATCGTTAATGGAAGCTTCGGCGCGCCGCAGCGTATCCGCCGCAAGATCGTACAGCTTCACGGGAATCCCGCCTGCCGCCACCGTTTGGGCAATGCCATGCCCCATGACTCCGGCGCCGATCACCGTTACTTGTTCCAGCATGGGCGTATTCCTCCTTTAGGACATTTTTTCAGCTTTTTGCAGATTGTTCCCGCTTGTTTCGTCTGCTCTGTTCGCCGCATTTCTATAGGACGGTGATGACCGGGCTGCTAGATATCTGTCCGACGGATTGAAATTTACGAATATTTATCCCCAATGGACCCTTTCATGCAGCGTAAATCACGTTTTGTTCAGTCATGGCGGATACATAATCGTTGAAAATGTTTCATCGGACAGACTCCTATACCGAAGGGGCTTTTAACGGCAAGCCGATCTTACCCGGGTTCAGCAGCCCTTTGGGGTCATTTTGATTTTTCGTTCGAATCACCCGCTGAATATGCGCTTCCCATCCGCCTTCCTCTAGCAAATACGTATGCGGATTAAAAATTTTGACGCCGATGGATTCGCAGAAATCGATCATTTCGTACAGCCGCTCCTTGGTCGTAAAGCGCACAAGCGGGATTTGCTGCGGGATCAGCTCGCCGCCGCTGCGCATCCAGTCGAAGTGATTGTAGAACTCATCCGGGAACTTCGCTTTAATCAGCCCGATCTGCTCCATATAGCGGTCCAGCGAGAAGCTTCCTTGCAGGTACGTCATGCTCTCGTCCGCCTTGAGCGCCCACAAGGTCGTATGATTCCACGTATACTCGGCCAATCCTTGACCTTTCATATAATTGGCGGCCGGGATCGCGTGCGTAATCGTCCCGTTATACCTCTCCAGCAGCGGCTGCAGCCGTTCCAGCGAGGCTTCGTCCACTTCCAGGATGACGACATGCTTCTGATCTTGGATCACTTTCTTCAACGGGCGAAAATAGGACGGAATCGGCCATTCGCAGGTCGAAACGGAGCGCTTCGGAATCGATTCGTCCTGGGCGAGCGTCTCGGAGAAGCGCAGCGAATCCTCCAAATCCGCGAACGAGGCGATGCATTGCGCCCATTCGACTCTGGGCACCGCCCGGTAGATCACTTCGGTAATGACGCCGGTCGTCCCGTAGCTGTGAATATAGTTCAGCAGATCGTCTCCGCGGGATCGGATAACGCGAGGCTCCGCTTCCGCCGTAATAATCGTCGCTTCAATGACATTGCCGTCCCATAGAAGACCCCAGCTGATGGAGCCGATGCCTCCCGAGCCGCCGCTGACGAAGCCGGCCGCCGTCGATTTGGCGTAAGTGCTCGGAATGATGCATAATTCCTGCCGCTGTTCGCGGAGCGTCTTCTCCAGCGTCGATATTTTGACCCCCGGCTCGACCCGGACATACCCTTCCCCTATATCCAATATCCGGTTCATCCTGCTCACGTCGACCAGAACGCCGCCCTGCAGCGGTACGATCTGGCCGTAATTGCCGGTGCCCGCTCCTCTGACCGTGACAGGCACTTCATGCTGGACAGCCAGTGACAACACCCGCTTCACTTCCTCCTCGTTCAGAGGATAGACGATGACATCCGCCGTCTTGCCGTCGAGCAATTCCGTTAAAATCGGAGAATACCAATAAAAGTCCTTGGACAATTGTTCTCTGGAGGCCAGCTCCAGCACCACACGGTCGTCGCCCAGTAACGCGATTAATTCGCCGAACAAACGATTCATTCTGCCTCAGTCCCTTCAGATTGCTGTCTCCGGCGATCGGCCGGAGCTTGTAACGGTTCATTGCTGCCTTAGCTTGCCGATTTCGAAAGAGGTCAGCTCCATCAATATATCAGCCACCTGCCTGCCCTGCCGCTCGTACAGCAGCTTGCCCTTGTCTGCGGATGCGGTTCGCGCATCGCCGAGAATGCCGCTCTCCGACACGTCGTCGATCGTCCATGCGAAGCCTGCGTTTTGAAACCGGAGGTAGCGCGAATGCTCCTCCAGCCGCGGATATTCGGCCCCAAGCCGCTCCTCGCGCACCCATTCGGGGTATGACGCCATAATCAGCGACGTTTCATAATCGCCTCCGTGGATGCCGAGCAGCCGTTCTTTTTCCGTAATCAAGCCCTCCTCAATGGTCAAGCCCCCGACATTCAGGCAAAATACCATCAAGCCTGTCTTAAGCCGCACTTCCCGCGCCATTAGATTGAGCAGCGCGCTGTTCCCGCCGTGCCCGTTGAAGAGCAGCAGCCGTCTGAATCCGCTCTCGCGAACGCCCTGGGCAATATCCATCAGCACCCCTTGAAGCGTCGGAATCGACAAGGAAATCGTCCCCGCTCTTCCGCTATGCTCGCTGCTAATGCCGTATGGCATCGGCGCAAGCAGCCAAACCGCGTACTGTTCCGGCAAACACTTGCAGGCTTCGTCCAGTACGGTCTCGGCCAGCAAAGTGTCGGTATACACCGGCAGGTGGGAACCATGCTGCTCCACGGCGCCGATCGGCAGCACGACCAGCGCCTCCTCCTTCGGAAGCGCTTGCACTTCCGAAGAAGTTAGTCTCGGTAAAAATCTGTCATGCCATGCGCTCCCGTTATATCTTCTCTCCATCGACGACGTTCTCCTTTTTCGTACGGTTTAGAAGGGTGGTGAAAAAGTCCGCTGCGGTGCCCATTTGAGAGAATCCGCTTTCAAAGGCGAACGCTATCGCTTTTCCAGATTCAAACGGCCCCTTCGCTCTTTTTTCACCACGCTTTTAGAAGTGTGGTGATTTCGTGTCCACCGGACGTTTAGGGCCGATTAAGGCCGGTTCTTGGGCAGCATGCAGCGGTCCGTCTCCACGATGATGCGTTCCACGTCGACATGCTTGAGCGATTCGTCCACTTGCGAATACGCCCATAAAATAATGAGTTCCTCCGTATCGCTGGCATTGACGAAACGGTGCGGAATGAATGCCGGAATGAACGATGTGTCGTAAGGCTCCAGAGCCGTGCGCACCCCTTCCACATCGCAAAAGGCATTGCCCTTCAAAATCGTCACCGACTCCTCGACATTATGGATATGGCACGGCAAGCTCTTGCCGGGCTCGAAGGTGGCAAGTCCGACGATGATCGTTTTTGGCCCCATCTCTTGTATCATCATATCATGAAACAGCACCCCTTGGTCCATTTCAAAAGGCTTCACATCTTTATATTTGCTGACTACCGGCTGATAAACCGTCTTTTCCATGACGCATGCTCCATTCTGTATAGTTATGAAAGGAAAATTGCTCTATTTCTTGTTCAAATCGAACTGCAGGTAGACGACGCGGGTTTGTAAAAATTCCTCCAGTCCGTGACGGCCGTCCGCCCCGCCGATGCCCGATTTTCTCCAGCCGTTATGGAAGCCCTGGATCGCCTCGAAGTTTTCCCGGTTAATGTACGTTTCCCCGAATTTGATCTCCCGGCACGCCCGCATCGCAATGTCCAGATTTTGCGTATAGATCGACGAAGTTAGCCCGAATTCCGAATCGTTCGCCAGCTCGATCGCTTCGTCCAAATCGCGGAACGTCATTACGGGAATGACCGGACCGAAAATTTCCTTCTGCATGATCTCCGAATCCTGCTTCACGTTCACCAGCACGGTCGGCTCGTAATAATAGCCTTCGGCGCGCGACGACCGTTTGCCCCCTGTAACGACCTGCGCTCCTTCCGCAATCGCCCGGTTGACCATCGCTTCCACCGACGCCAGACTTTGCTCGCTGACCAGCGGCCCCATATCGACGTTCTCCGCGATCGGATCGCCGTAGGTAACCTCGCTCATCGCCCGCCCGAGCCGTTCGATGAATTGCTCCGCTATGCGCTCGTGCACATAGACCCGCTCCACGCAGTTGCATACTTGGCCGGTATTGATAATCCGCGAGTTTTTGACGCTTTCGACCGCCAGATCCAAGTCCGCGTCGTCCATCACGATCGCCGGCGCCTTGCCCCCCAGCTCCAGCGACACCTTGATGATATTCTCCGCTGCCGCCGCCATAATCCGCGAGCCGGTCTCCACGCTCCCCGTGAAGCTGACCATCCCGATCTTCGGATTCGAAGACAGCTCCTGGCCGACCGTGCTCCCCCGGCCCGAGACGAGGTTGAACACGCCCTTCGGCAAATCCGTCTGCGCGACCAGCTTCGCGAATTCAAACGCGTTGTTCGGCGTCTCCGCGCTCGGCTTGACGACGATCGTATTGCCTGTGATCAGCGCCGGCGCGAGCTTCCGCGCAATCAGGAAGAACGGGAAGTTCCAGGGCAGGATGCCGCTGACGACGCCGATCGGCGACTTGAACATAAAGATCTGCTCGTTCGGCCGGTCGCTCTGAATAATCTCCCCTTCGTACCGTCTCGCCCATTCGGCCATGTAGTCGATGTAATCCGCCGTAAAATGAACTTCCACCGTCGCGAGGCTAAGAATCTTCCCCTGCTCCCGCGAAATCGTCAGCGCCAGCTCCTCCGCGTTTTCTCGTATTTTCTGCGAGATTTGCCGCAAATATTTGCCCCGCTCGACGGCCGGCAGCTTCTCCCACGACCGCTGCGCCGCCTCGGCCGCCGCTATCGCCTCCCGCGTTTCCTCGATCGTCGCGTTCGGCACCTGCGAGATGATGTTTCCCGTCGCCGGATTTGTAACCGTTAACATTTCCGGGTTTGTCGAAGCTCTGAATTCTCCGTTAATATACAGCTCGTAGGTTTTAACATGTTCCGTGAATACCGCCATACTAAAATCCCCTCCACTTTCGGATATTCATTTCATCTTAACGTCAGACCATCTAACGTTAAGTTGATTATAGCAACGAACCAATGGAACGTCAATCCATAAAAAGAAAAAAAGCCCGGACAGCGGCTCGTCTTCAAAACGGGCTCTGTATCCAGGCTCTTGTCACTCATTCGATGATTCCGCCGACGCATTGGAAATGTTCAGCAGAATTTCGCCGACCGTCTCCAAGTGCTCGCGCATTTTCTCGCCGGCTTCGGCAGGATCTCTCCGCTGAATGGCGCGGGCAATCCGCTCATGCTGAGCGAGGCTGATCTCTCTGGCCGATTCGGACTGCAGCACTCGGTAGATCCACTCTCTCGTAATATCGCGCAATATGGACAGCACTTGAAACATAAACGAATTATGCGCCATCTGAGCGATATGAATATGAAATTCAAGGTCGGCGTTCAGAAACTCCTCGTTATCCTTGGCCTGCTTCATCGTGGCGATGATCGCATCCAGATGCCGCAGCTCTTCGTCGGAAGCCTTCAGCGCCGCCAGCTCCGCCAAATCGACTTCCAGCTTGAGCCTTGCTTCCACCAGTTCGACGATGTTATCAAAGCTAATCTTCGACATAAGCTCGAGGTGCTTGGTAAAAAAATTACCGAACGATTTGGACACAAAGGTTCCTTCGGGAACTTTCACTTTCACCAGCTCCAAAGCCACCAGAGCGCGTATCGATTCGCGCAGGCTGCTGCGTCCGACGCCGAACAGCTCCATCAGCTGCTTCTCCGAAGGCAGCTTCTCGCCCGGCCCGATGGTTCCGTTGACAATCAATTCGATTAATTTCTGTACGATATCTTGAGAAAGAGTCGTTTTCTTAATAGGATTGATCTTATCCTCCAACATTCTCATTCTCACTCCCCTCGATCTTAAAGTAGTCTTAATATCTGACAATCAAATAATACTATGAATATATAAAATTTGCGACGAATTGTAAACTACCCATTTCCCGCACGCGATTTTACGGCTCCTCCCATGTCACCGATTCCGTCACCCGGCACACCCGCCGCCCCCGCTTCCACGTCTCCCGCGCCGCAGGCTGCACGGCCAAAGCGCTGCCAGCATCCTCACAGTCCAGAAGCACGAAGTCCGCCCGGCCGCCGGGGCGCAGCCCGTAATGCTCCAGCCGGAGCAGCGCAGCCGGAACCGACGTAATCATCGCGATCAGCTTGTTCATCTCTTCCTCCGTTGTCATATGCGCCCCGTAGCTGGCCAGCAGAGCGCTGTGCAGCAAATCGGCGTTACCGTACGGATGAAACGGATCTCGCACATTATCCGACCCTATGGCTACGGGAACGCCCATGCCGGCCAGCTGCTTCACTCTCGTCAAGCCCCGGCGGACAAGTCCCTTGTCCTGCCTCCCTTGCAAAAATAAATTGCAAGCCGGCAGCGTAACAATGCCGATCCCCGCCTCCTTGACGGCCGCCATAATCTCTAGCGCCTCGCTCTCTTCCATCGCGGACAAGGAAGTGCAGTGACCGGCAATGACCCGGCCCTCATAATGAGCCTCGACCGTTTTGCGGCATAAATACGGCAGATGATTCACCTTCGGGTCGTCCGACTCGTCGATATGCAAGTCCAGATCGACATCCAGCGAAACGGCCATGTCGAACAGCCGATCCAGCTGACGCTCCGGCGCATCGGCCAAATGCGGCGCTCCGCCTATCGCGTCTATTGCTCCGTCGGCTGCGGCCCGCCGAATGACCGCCTCGGCTTCTTCGTCCATACATGGCGGACACATCAATACCGCCTGGAGGTCCAGCTCGCGCCGGAACCGTTCTTTGACCGTATGATAAGCCTCCACCGCCTTGGCGCAGTAAGACGGCGAACCGTAATCGAGATGCGTCCGGATCGTTGTCGTCCCGTGGCGCAGAGCCAGGCGAATCGTCCTCGTCATCCGCTCGATCAAATCTTCCGTCTCCATAAGCGGCTGCGCATCGGCAAATCGCCGTATCGCTTCCAGCAGCGTACCCGATGCGTTGGGGAGCGCGGGCCAAGTCATCGCTTTGTCCAAATGCATGTGAATGTCCACCATTCCGGGCAGCAGCAGCCTTCCTCCCATATCCATATAACCGTCTTGATCCGTCTGCGGCCCCGCAGCCGCATCGCTGACTCGGATAATATTCCCGTCATCCACTTCAATCGTTTTGAGATTGCCGCCTCCGGGCAAACGCACATTGGCGAACAGTAAACGCGAATTGTTCATCGATTGCCGCTCCTTCTTTTCCGAATACATGCTTTTAAAAGTCCGGTGAAAAACTAGCGGAGAGGCCATTTGAATCTGGAAAAGCGTAAGCGTTCGCCTCTGAAAACGGATTTAACGAATGGACGATCAAATGGACGCCGCAGCGGAATTTTTCACCACGTTTGTAAAACTAACAAAGCCCTTCACCCGTTCTCCGCGGTATGAAGGGCGCCTTTCGAATTAAGTCAAATGGATGTTGGTCGAGCTGCCGATACCGCCGCTTTCTTGATGGCTTTTCGGTTGATGCTCGATTGCATGAAGCAGCGCAGCGGATTTTTTGCGGATGATGGCGACGCTCAGCCAATATAGAAAGCCGACGATGACCGTCGTGCAGACGATGTTCAACATGCTTTGGGGAATACTTTTGTTAATGAAGTAACCGACCACCATCCAGAAGAACGCTATCCAGTTGAAGCCGTTCCAATACCAATATTGTCCGCTCCTGTCGTATAAAGCAGGAACATTGATTCTCCCCCGCGAGAAGATCAGGTAATGGGCGACGAAGACGGCCCCCATCGGCGCGAATAAGTCGCCGAGCACCGACATATATCCGATGTACCCGTTGACAAGCTGGGGCAGCAGCGATAAGAACACGCCGAACCCGCTGACGATAATTGTACCCCAGAATCGGCCTAAAGAGGTAAAAATATTGCTGATCGCAAGGCCCCCCGTGTACAGATTCTGCACGTTGATGGTCCAGTTATCCATGACGATATAGACGAAGATCAGAATTAGCAGCCAGACGGCGCCGTTGGCCGTTTGAACGATGACATCGAACGCGTTGCTGCTTTTTCCGAGCACTGCCGCCACTGCGTAGCCGCCTACGAAGGAGCAAATAATCTGCCCGATCACCGCCGCCAGAAACGTGCCGATCCACATATCGACGCGGGTTTTGGAATACCGGCAAAAGTCGGCCGCATCCGTAAAGTTGGAAAACCAGGCGGCCGCCATCCCCGTAGACCATAGCGCGATCAGCCCCCACTTCGCCCCTTCTCCGGTCGCGAAGGAGAATACGGCGGAAGGATGGAACGAAGCTTGCGGGTAATTCATCAGCACGACCATCAAAATAATGGAAAATACTATTTTCAGCACGAAAGTGTATCGCGATAAAATTTTTAACGAATTATACCCTACAGTTGCCACCGCTACCTGGAACAAAGCAAACACAACGCTGATGACGGCGAGATTGACCGGCCGATGCATGAGCGCCTCCAGCACGGCCGACAGCCCGATCGACCCGGCGATAGTCTGGAAGGCGAACCAGTAGACGCTGGACACCGCTCTTAAGCCGGAAGCGATCCAGGAACCGCGAATTCCGAACACTCTGCGCAGGCTGACCAATCCGGGGATGCCGTAATCGACCCCGACCGTCGCCGCGACAAGATAGACGGAGAAGCCGATGACAATGCTGAAGAAGCCGGTCAAAATCGCTTCCCAGAACGACATCCCCGCAGCGATCAAAGAGCCGCTGATGACAATGGTCCCCGGATTGACGATAAAATTCAATACGATAAGAAAGGTGTCCCACCAGCGGACCGTCCTCAGCTCATCCGATACGGCTTCAATCCCGAACTGCTCTACCCCTTTGGGCTGTTTATATTTCTTCGCTAAAGATTCTTCCATCTGAGAAGCTTTCATTTTGCCGGCACCTCCACGGTTTTTACAGATCAACATAAAGGGAAACGCTTACAACCAAGAGCGAAATAAAAGCTTATTTCTTGTTCAAATCGTACTGCAGATAGACGACCCGGGTTTGCAAAAACTCTTCCAGTCCGTGCCGGCCGTCCGCTCCGCCGATGCCCGATTTTCTCCAGCCGTTATGAAAGCCCTGGATCGCCTCGAAATTTTCCCGGTTAATATACGTTTCCCCGAATTTGATCTCCCGGCACGCCCTCATCGCAATGTCCAGATTTTGCGTATAGATCGACGAAGTTAGCCCGAATTCCGAATCGTTCGCCAGCTCGATCGCTTCGTCCAAATCGCGGAACGTCATTACGGGAACGACCGGGCCGAAAATTTCCTTCTGCATGATCTCCGAATCCTGCTTCACGTTCACCAGCACGGTCGGCTCGTAATAATAACCTTCGGCGCGCGACGACCGTTTTCCTCCCGTAACGACCTGCGCTCCTTCCGCGATCGCCCGGTTGACCATCGCTTCCACCGACGCCAGGCTTTGCTCGCTAACCAGCGGT
This sequence comes from Paenibacillus doosanensis, assembly GCF_025060755.1. GTDB lineage: Bacteria > Bacillota > Bacilli > Paenibacillales > NBRC-103111 > Paenibacillus_S > Paenibacillus_S doosanensis. Next base: position 22,169 of record NZ_JANYUY010000056.1, on the reverse strand, counting down.
CCCATATCGACGTTCTCCGCGATCGGATCGCCGTAGGTGACCTCGCTCATCGCCCGCCCGAGCCGTTCGATGAATTGCTCCGCGATGCGCTCGTGCACATAGACCCGCTCCACGCAGTTGCATACTTGCCCGGTATTGATAATCCGCGAGTTTTTGACGCTTTCGACCGCCAGATCCAAGTCCGCGTCGTCCATCACGATCGCCGGCGCCTTGCCCCCCAGCTCCAGCGACACCTTGATGATATTCTCCGCTGCCGCCGCCATAATCCGCGACCCCGTCTCCACGCTTCCCGTGAAGCTGACCATCCCGATCTTCGGATTCGACGACAGCTCCTGCCCGACCGTGCTTCCTCTGCCCGAGACGAGGTTGAACACGCCCTTCGGCAAATCCGTCTGCGCGACCAGCTTCGCGAATTCGAACGCGTTGTTCGGCGTCTCCGCGCTCGGCTTGACGACGATCGTATTGCCCGTGATCAGCGCCGGCGCGAGCTTGCGCGCGATCAGGAAGAACGGGAAGTTCCAGGGCAGGATGCCGCTGACGACGCCGATCGGCGACTTGAACATAAAGATCTGCTCGTTCGGCCGGTCGCTCTGGATAATTTCCCCTTCGTACCGTCTCGCCCATTCGGCCATGTAGTCGATATAATCCGCCGTAAAATGAACTTCCACCGTCGCCAGGCTAAGAATCTTCCCCTGCTCCCGCGAAATCGTCAGCGCCAGCTCCTCCGCGTTCTCCCGTATTTTCTGCGAGATTTGCCGCAAATACCTGCCCCGCTCGACGGCCGGCAGCTTCTCCCACGACCGCTGCGCCGCCTCGGCCGCCGCTATCGCCTCACGCGTTTCCTCGATCGTCGCGTTCGGCACTTGCGAGATGATGTTTCCCGTCGCCGGATTTGTAACCGTTAACATTTCCGGGTTTGTCGAAGCTCTGAATTCTCCGTTAATATACAGCTCGTAGGTTTTAACATGTTCCGTGAATACCGCCATACTAAAATCCCCTCCACTTTCGGATATTCATTTCATCTTAACGTCAGACCATATAACGTTAAGTTGATTATAGCAATTCTCCCCCCAAATCGTCAATGAGCAAAATTCCTTCATTTACCTTCGAATTTGCGTACATAAGAGAGCCGCCGGACTTAAGCTGCACCCCCATGCTTAGGCTCACCCTAAACATGCAGACGCAGGCTTTAGCCGGCGGCTCTTCTTCGGTGATACAATCATTACTAATAGCGCAGGCATCGACAGCTCGGGGAGGCAGCCGTCAAAGGCGCCGCAGCGCAGTCTCTCACACCAGCTCGCCCCATACGACCGGCAGCTCCGTCTCCCCGCTATTCACATTAACGGAGCGCTCCAAGCGAAGCCGGCCCCCTTCGAACCGGCAGACGACCGTATCGGTGAACGGCGTCTCTACGAAGCACCATGTCATGACAAGCGCAGCATCGTCCCGCCACCCAGCGCTCGCCGCCACCCGCAGCGTATCCGGCTCATACCGGTGATGCAGCTCGCCCCCGGTCATCGTTGTCACTCCGGTGTGCCACTGCCCCAAGCCGCAATCGATCCGGTGCGTTCCCCTGTGATCCGTTAGATGAAACCGGTAGCCGTGCTCCCCGAATTCAAACGTAACGGATTCGATTCGCTGCGGATTGGCGCCGAACGCGTACCGCTTACCCGATATTCGGGCCGCAAGCGGAGAATCCGTCTGCAGCCGAGGCAAGCTCAATGCCAGCCGCTGAAGCTTATCGCGCAATGCCGCCTCGGCCACTCGATCACCGGGAAGGCGCCCCTCTTCCGACATCGCCGGCAGCAGATGCTCCCAGAGCGAATCCATGACTCCCTGCATGTCCGACAGCCCTCCATGGATCGCAATAACGGCGTCCTGCTCCGGCATGACGATACAAAATTGCCCGAACGCCCCATCGGCACGGTACGAATTATGGCGAGAGCGCCAAAACTGGTATCCGTAACCTTGCCTGGAATCGATCCGCTCTCCGGCGCTGTTGGCAATTTGGCAGGACGTCGCTTGTTCGATCCATGCTTCGGGCAGCAGCCGCTTACCGCGCCATACGCCTTTTTGCAAATAGAACTGTCCGAACTTGGCCAAATCCTCCGTGGTCAGGCTCAATCCCCAGCCCCCCGTATTAATGCCGGAGGGACAAGTATCCCAGCCGGATACGCGGATGCCGAGCGGCTGAAACAGCCGGGGCAGCAAATAATCGAGCAGCGTTTGACCTGCAGCCTTCTGAACGATGGCCGACAGCATATACGTCGCTCCGCTGTTGTACATAAACCGGCTGCCCGGCGCGTGGTCCATCGGTCTCGATAGGAAATACCGCGCCCAATCGCCTTCCGTCCGGCGCCATTCTCCGCCCATAATCGGACTTGCATGCCCGGCGCTCATCGTCAGCAAATCTTTGACGCGCATGGCCGCAAGCCGTTCATCCAGAGGCTCCGGCAGTTGCCCGGCAAAAAAGGAGGCAACCTTGTCCTCCACCGTCAGCAGTCCTTCGGCGACGGCGAATCCGACCGCAGTCGAGGTAAAGCTCTTCGATAAGGAGAACAGCATATGAGGCTGCTCCGAGTTGTACGGAGCCCACCAGCCTTCGGCTACGACATGCCCGTGACGAACGATCATCAGACCGTGAAGCTCCAGCCGTTTCGCTTCCACAGCGGACAGAAATCCGGCGATGCCGGAGGCGGCGACCCCTTGCTCCTCCGGCGTGGACCGGGGCAGCTTCTGTTCGGCATTGATCGGCCTTTCATTCCCGGCATCTCTCATTTCAAAGCTCCTTCCGTCAAGCCGCTTATCAGATAGCGCTGCATAAATCCGTACAGCACAATGATCGGCAGCATGGTGATCAGAAATCCGGCAAAAGCGACGTTATAATCGAAGCCGTAATCCGTTTTGAAATTATAAATAAATAACGGCAGCGTCCAGTAGTTGGGACTTCGATTCAGCAAAATGAGCGGCAGCTGGAAATCGTTCCATATCCACAGGCTGTTCAGCGTGACGATCGTCACGATAATCGGCAGCATCAGCGGGTAAATAATGCGGACGAACGTTTGCACGATGCCGCAGCCGTCGATCGTCGAAGCTTCGTCCAGCTCGAGCGGGATATTTTTTAGAAAACCAACGCTTAAGAAAATGCCTTGCGTAAACGAAAGCGCGACGTACATAATGATGAGCCCCATCTGGTTTAACAAATGCATGCTCGACATATGCTTCAGCACCGGCAGCATAATGACCTGAAACGGAACGAAGATGCCGGAGAGAATAAAGTAAAAGACGAACTTGAAATATCCGCGCTTGAAGTTTCGGGAAATGGCGAACGATACCATCGGGACGAGAATCATGATGAACAGCATCGATACCAGCGTGATCATCACGGAATTGCCCATATGAATCCAGAACTTCCCTTTCATCACCGCCGCAAAATTGCCGAGAAACAGGCCGGACGGCGGAGCAAAAAAGCTTTGGGCCGACTCCATCTGCGTCTTGAACGATAGATTGACCGTCAAATACATCGGAATCAGAACGAGAATCGCGCCCAGCGCGAGGACGGTATATTGGATAGCCTGAACGATACGCCCTTCCTTCATTGCTGACCGACCTCCTTTTTCCCCAGCCATTTCATCTGAATGAAGGAGATCAATCCGATCAAGGCAAAAATAAAGATCGATTCCGCCGTAGCGTAGCCGAATTTATTTTCAAGCAGACCGTGCCTGTAGATCAGAAAGCCGATCGATTCGGTCGACGTTCCCGGTCCCCCGTCGGTCATGGCGACAATGGAGTCGAATACGGTGAGCCCGCCTTTAATCAATAGCACCAGATTTACATTCAGCATCGGGATCAAAAAAGGAAACGTAATGGAGAAAAATCGCTGTGTACGCGATGCTCCGTCGATCGTCGCCGCTTCGTGCAAATCCTTCGGCACGCTCGACAGCCCGGCCATGAAAATGACCATAGGAACGGAGACGCCGTGCCACACGTTAGCGATCAAGATGCCGTAAAGCGCCGTGTCCTTATTGCCCAGTATATTCCTCGATAACACTTCGATGCCCAGAGATTCGCCCAGCTTCGGCAGGATCGTAAAGAAAATTTCGTTAAAAATCAAGCCGATCGTAATCAGGCTGAGCACGGCGGGAAAAAAGTAAATCGAGCGGAAAAACCCCCGCATACGGATGCCGCTCGTTAACAGCATGGCCAGGCCCAAAGCGATCGCCGTCTTGACGATAACGACGATCAGCGTGTACTTGAACGTAAATTGCAGCGCATGGAGAAAACGGCTGTCCCGAAATATGGCGGCGTAATTGTCCAGGCCGATGTAACGATACGTTCGCGCCATGCCGTCCCAATTCGTCAGGCTGTAGTTGAACCCCATCAGCGTCGGGTAAAAAAAGAATCCGATGTACAAGAGAAGCGCCGGCAAAGTAAACAACACATAAACCGTCAGCTTCTTCGATCGCAGTCCCGTGCTCTTGGAGCCTGCCGGCCGACTCTGCGCCCTATGGATCGCTTCCATTCTGTCATCCTCCAAACCTATGATGTAAGACGCTCATCAGTTTCCTTTATTGTAGAAAATCTCTTCCAGTCTCTTCATGTAATCGTCAATCGTGCCCCCGCCGATCAGCTCCTGCGTCGCCTTGCCGAAATCGTCCTGCATCGCCGGCGTCCAGGCGGAATCCGCAGCCCGGTACAGCTTGCCGGATAAAGCGTACTCGGCCAGCGTTTTATTCTCCTTGTAATTCGGCTTGACGTCTTTAATAACCGAAATATTGCCCGTTTCATCCGCGTACATCTGCGCCATCTCCGTCGTCGCAAAAAATTCCATAAATTTCTTGGCCTCGTTATTGTATTTGCCGTCTTTCGGGATGGAGAGCGCCGTGCCCACCTGCATCGCAACCTTCGTATCCTCCGCTTTTTCCGCAGGGAACGGGAAAATATCGACGTTCATATTCGGATTGGCTTTCTTAATCGCGACAGCCTGCCACATGCCGTGGAAGAACATCGCGCCTTTGCCTGCGGCCATATCCCTGACGACGTTATCGCTGGAGGTGCCGAGCAAATCCTTTTGCCCGTATTTGCGGAGATCGACTATTTTTTGAGCGACCTTGCGAACCTCCTGATTGTCTGCGATATGCTTCTTGCCGTTGATCACATCGTCGAAATATTGGCTGGCGTCGGGAATGTCCAGGCCGAGGAAAGCCGCCGAGGTTTGGCGTATGATCGCGTAATCTTTATCCGGAAACAGGAACGGCGTCTTGCCGGCCGCTTTGATTTTTTCCGCGACCTGAATCAATTCCGCATACGTCTTGGGAATGCTCAGTCCAAGCTCCTTGAACATATCGACGTTATACGTTACGCCGTATCCTTCCAACGCGTAAGGCACCGTGTAGTTTTTCCCGAGCGTCTTGCTGAAATCGACGAAGCTCGGCACGACGTTTTTGAACAATTCGGCATCGCCCGTCAGATCGGCGTAGTAGCCGTCCTTCACCGGCTGGCGCATGCTCGGAGCCGACGGATAGACCGTGAACAACGGCGGAGCATCGTTATTGGCGATCCGCATCGCCAGCACCTTCAGCATATTCGGCGGCGCGTTGACCTCGATTTCAATGCCGGGATTTTGCTCGTGAAACTTGGCGATAATTTTGTTCAGCGTATCCGTTACGTCCGATTTGTTGGATAACAGCTCCAGCTTGACCTTTTGTCCGCCGCCGTCCGCCGCCCCTTTGGCCGGCTCTCCTCCGTTCGAGCAGGCTGCGGTCGTCGATAAGGCTACGACGGTTCCCAGAGCTGCGATTTGCTGCCATGCGCGTCTTTGTTTCATCTGCGTTACCCCCATGGTTATATTGTTTTGGTTACGCTTACAATCCTAACAATTTGCGTTTTCCATGGATATGAATAAACTGACTTCGCGCATATGAGAAATATGTGGATAGACAAATTAGCCTTGAAATCGCTAAGCTCTGTCATCTCAGCAAAAAAAAGGATAACGGCTCGTCCGCTACCCTTTCCTTCACTTATCGGCGTTATAGAAAATATCTTCCGACTTCTGCATCAGCGTCTTCGTATCGTTTCCGGCTATAAGCCCCTGCACCGCTTTGCCGAAATCGTCCTGCATGGACGGCGTCCACGGCGAATCGGCCGCACGGAACAATTTGCCCGCCAACGCGTAATCGGCGATGCCCTTGTTCTCCTTCACGCGGTGCTCGACTCCTTGTATGATCGAGATATTCCCGGTTTCGTCGGCGAACAGCTGCGCCATTTCCCGGGTGGTCATAAACTCCAGAAACTGCTTGGCCTGCACCGCCGTTCTCGAATTCCGAGGAATGCCGAAGGCCGTTCCCACCTGCATCGCGACCCGCGTATCGTCCGGGTTGTCGGCGGGAAACGGGAACATGGCGACATCGATGCCGGGATTCAGCCGTTTGATCGTGCTCACTTCCCACATCCCGGTGAAGAACATCGCCGCCTTGCCGTCCGCAAAATCGTGAACGGCGGTTTCGTTGGAGGTGCCCAGCGAATCTCGCTGTCCATACTGTCGCAGCTGCAGCGTTTTTTGGGCCAGCCGCAGCAGCTGCGGGCTGTCCGTTATATGCCGCTTGCCGGCAATAACGTCTTCGAAATAAGGAATGATGTCCGGATCGTCCAAGCCCAGCAATACGGCCGATACTTTTCGCAAGTAAGCGTAGTCCTGATCCGGGAACAGAAACGGCGTAATGCCGGCCGATTTCAGCGTCTCGGCGGTTTGAATCAGCTGCGCGTACGTTTGCGGCACGCTTAAGTTCAAATCGCGGAATATCGCCGTGTTGTAAATAATTCCGTAGCCCTCCAGCGCATAAGGAATCGCGTAATTTCGTCCCTGCGTCTGGCTGAACTCGATAAATTCCGGCTTCACGCGCTGCAATAACGGATCTCCCGTCAAATCCTCCAAATACCCCTCCTTGATGGGCTGGCGTATGCTCGGAGCCGACGGATACACGGTAAACAGGTCCGGAGCCGTATCGGTAGAAAAGCGCATGGATAACACTTTCAGCATATTCGGAGGCGCATCCTGCTCGATCTTGACAAGAGGATGCCGCTCTTCGAAGGCGGCGATGATCTGATCTACCGCCTCCGCCGTATCGCCTTTATTGGACAGCAGCTCCAGCGTTACGCGCGGAGCGGCCGGCTGCTGCGGCTCGGGAGACGGCGAGCAGCCGGCCGTCATCATAACGAAAATAAGTGCAATTATACAACGTATCGTTGGCGTCATGTTCCTTCCCCTTGTCAGCTTTGCTCTCGTTTCTTGCTTTGCCCGGGCGTCTCCCCGTAAAACTTTTTATACATTTGAATAAAATACGAATAATCGTTGAAGCCGACGGCGTTGGCGACCTCCGCAACCGTGAGCGCGGTGCTTGTTTCCAGCAGCTTTTTGGCGTTTCTCATTCTGACCGACAGAAGGAACTGGGAGAAGCTCGTCCCGTTTTTTTTCTTAAACAGCCGACTGAGATAGGAAGCGTCGGTATAAAACATGTTTTTGGCCATATCGTCCAGCATAATGTTATACCGGTAATTTCGTTCCACATAGTCTTTGATCAGCTCGACCACGTCTTCTTTTTTCCGCAACGAGGCGATCCGCTCCCCGAGCAGAACCAGCTTCCGGTCAAAATAGGTCCGCAGCTCCCGTGCATCGCGGAATTGATGCAAATCGGCCGGTTCGAGATAAGGGACAGACTCGGAATGATTCTCGTTGATATGCTCAATGACCGAATTGAACGCCGCGATGATTTTGGAGCAAGTGCTTGCCAGCGCATGAACCGACATCCCGGACTCGATGGCCGCCGATAACAGCCGGTCCACAATCGCCGCAGCTTCGTCCTGTTGGCCCCGTATTAACTTGTTGTACAGCGGCGGCAGCAGCTCGTCCAGCAGCTCGTAATTGTACCGCTTGTTCCGGGACACCTCCTCGAAGATGAATATCCCGCGGCCGTCCTCGCCAAAAAACTTGTACAAAACCGCAGACTTGGCCTCCCGGTACGAGGCGCACAGCTCTTCCGGGGCGCTGTGCGCGGCGCTGATGCCGATGAATACGGGGCCGCCGATTTCCCCCGCAAGCTTCCTGAACGCCGCTTGGCATTTAGCCGGCCAGCCCGGGCTCGCATCGGCGGACGGCGTCTCGCCCGCCCACACCGCAACGATCCGGTCCGGGTATCGCCGGTCGCGGAATGCATAGACGGGCGCCGCCTTCGCACCGAAGATTTCCTGCAGAAAGCGGACCAATCTCGCTTCTTGCAGATCGTCCGCTTGAGCGATAACCGTCCGGTAGCAGGCAAGCGGCGGTAAATCAGCGGCATGAATCCCGTCCGCATTTTCGGTATACAGCAGGTCGCCCAAGCGCTGCCTGATCGCTTCCTGCTCAGCCTGCTCCGTGCAGGCCCGCGTTTTCTCCAGTATGGACCATATCGCCGTCTTGTCCGCCGGCTTAAGCAGATAATCCTTCACTTGGTATACGATCGCTTTTTGTGCGTATTGAAAATCGTCATAGCCGCTAATAATCACATTGAATACGGACGGGAATTCGCTGTGAACGGCGGCAGCGAGCTGCAGCCCGTCCAGCTTCGGCATGCGAATATCCGAGAAGAGCAGCTCGTACGGCTGCGCGCGCAATTTCCCCAGCGCCTCTTCCCCGTCCTCGGCTTCGTCCAAGGCCGCTTCGGGGTCCCAATCCCGGATCGTCTGCAGCAGCGCCTTGCGCGCGTAATATTCGTCGTCAACGACTAGGATTCTCATTCGTATCCTCCTCCTTATCCGCCGGAATCAGCATTTCCACACAGGTCCCTTCATGCAGCCGGGAAGTAATCCGCAGCCAGTAATCTTCTCCGTAAAAATTCTTGATCCTCGCGCTCACATTGCTCAGTCCGATATGGCGGTTCCCCTGAGAAGGCTCCGCTCCATCGGCTTGCCGCAACGAACGGTTCAGCTCCTCCAGCCGCCGCTCGCTCATCCCTACGCCGTCGTCTTGAATCTTGATATGCAGCGTATGGCCCTGCTTGCGGACGGACAAGACCAGCGTCCCTTTCCCCCCTTTGGGCTCAAGACCGTGATGAAACGAATTTTCAACGATCGGCTGCAGCAAAAATTTCAGCATGCGATAGTCGGCTATCGCTTCATCGATCTCGTATTTCACGTCGAATTTATCGACGAACCGGATTTGCTGGATGCGTATATAGTTGTTAATTTGCTCAAGCTCCATGCGCACCGTCACTCTGTCCTTGGACTTCAGATTGTAACGGTACATGCCGGATAACGAGCGGGCCATAACCGAAATCGGCTCGAAGCGGTGCAGCTCCGCAATGGAATGCATCGTGTTCAGCGTATTGTACAGAAAATGCGGGTTAATTTGCGCCTGCAGCATCCCCATTTCCGCTTGTTTTTGCAGCTCTCCGGCTCTGCGCTCCTTCTCCCGGCTCTCCTTCAATCTCGCGATCATCACGTTATAGCTCTGAATCAGCTTGCCGATCTCATCCTTGCGCTGCTCGTCGGCAAGCATTTGATCCAGCGACCCGGAATCGACGATCTTCATCGCTTTGATCAAATTGTGAATCGGCTGCAGCAGACGCCGGGAGAATAACACTGCCAGAGCGACGGCAGCGGCCACGCAGAGCACGCTGATCGATACGTACCTTCCTACGTTTTTGCTGAATGCGTTGTCAATGACTCGCGACGGGATAAACTGGATGATCGACCAGCCGGTAATGTCGTTCCAGGTCGCCGTAAACATATACTTCTCGCCGCCCAACGTCAATTGCACCAGCCGGTTCTCATGCTCCCCGCCTTTTGTAAACTGCGCCATAATCTTGCTGACCGCCTCGCCGTCGAACGAATATTCCGCCGTGTTGTAAATCAGTTTATCGCCTGCAAACACAATCGTCCCCACCTCGCTGTTGGACCCCGAAATCCCCCCGAACAGATTCTCGATGACCTTAAACTTGATGTCCAGCTTCGCGTAGACGTCCTGCCCCTTCACATGATCCAAATCCGATAAGTAACGCAGCACGGAAACGACCTTCCCTTGATTGCTGACAATATTGCTTTCATAAGCGTTGGTGACAATAATTTTGCCCTTCCGCAGTTTATCCGCAGGCAGTTCGCCGAGCAGCTTGTCAAGGTATCCGGTATTGGCGCCGGTGCTGCTGTAAACCCTTCCATTAACGCCCGTGACCGAAATGCCGACGAGCTGCCCGTTCATCAGCAGGTTCTGATCCATCGCTTGCTGCATATAGTTGGCGTCGTCGATAAATTCCAGATTGCTCTGCACGTTCTTCTTCTCCAAAATCCGCTTCAAGCGGTTATCCGTCAAATAAAAATAAGAATAACGCGATATGTTGGAAAAAAAATCGGATACGATCAGGTTGGTCCGCTTGTTCAATTGATTCATAATATCTTCGTAGCTGCGCTTCGTTTGGTTGTAAAAATCGAGCCCCAATATAAACAGCGCGGACAAAACGGGAATTAAAATAATGACGAGATACGATAGCATAAGCTTGTTCTGAAACGAGCTGGCCGGAAGCTTCATCTTCACCCTGCTTCTTCCCTTCTACGATATAGAGACCAGGCGGCGTTATGCTGTTATGCGCGGTCATAGTAAACTTATTATATACTACGGACCTAGCCGCTCGCGCAAATGTAAAATAATCCCACGCCTTCTTATTCCCAGCCGTACTCGTAAAAAGCCGTCGGGTATTTGCCCAATACTAGCGTCTCGCCAGCCTTGCGAAATCCCAAGCTTTCGTAGAACGCGCAAAGCTTGGGCCTGTCTGCGGCACAGTCCAGCCGTACCCGCCGCAAGCCCTTCTCACGGGCATAGGCGATAGTCCAACCGACGATTCTTCTGGACAAGCCCGTTCCCGCATAGGCCCGGCGCACGCACAGCTTGTGCAGCCGGAGCGCGTCTGCCTGCGGACCGTCTGGCTGGCCCCCGTCTAGGCCGGCTTGCACAATCACGGCACCCGCCGCCTGTCCATTCACATAGGCGACGTACAGCCCTTCCCGGCCGTAGGCTGCAGCGATGGACTCCGCCGTCACCTGCCGCTTCGTCCACATTGCCGCTCCCCGATCGGCGAGCCAGAACGCCCCTTCCTCCAGGATCGAAGCGAATGTCTCCCGCTCCTCTTCGCTCACCGCGGGCCGGATCGTCAGAGCCGATTCCGCCGTCTCATCGCGGGCAAGCCGTCTGACGAACGTAACCCGGTGGTAACCGGACCTGAAGAAATCGATTTCATGGCTTGTTTGAAAATAACCGATACTGCGATAAAAACAAAGCGTCCCTTCATTGCCGGGATGCCCCAGCGTATGCAGAAACACCTGCTCCGCTCCCTCGCTGCGAAGCCGCTCTTCGACGAATCGCAGCAGCGCTCTTCCCGTCCCTTGACGTCCATACCGAGATGAAACGACCACTCCGACGATCTCGTACATCCCGGCTTCCTGATTGAACACATAGCCCGCATGGCCGACAATCAGCCGCTCCCCCTCCGACACGGCGACGGCATAGCCGCATGCGTTTCGGTTTTTCGTACGCAAATGGTCCGCCCAGCGGGACGGATAGCGCTCCCTCACAAACTTCGGATATTGCAGCGGATAGTCCGCCATCATCGCCTCTACCTCACGGATGTCTTCTGCTTGCAGCCAGCGAATGTTCATTCGAATTTCCTCCTTCTCCTATTCATTCACAGTAAAAGTTAAATAACGGCAAATTCCCGTTGCTCCCGGCAACGTCGACCTGTTCCCCGCCGTTCTCGGGAACCGTTGCTCCTGCGTGCCCGGGAAAACGAAAAAAAGTATCCGGTCCATAATAGACCGAATACTTCGCCCAGGCGTACGGCTCATCCGCTGCGCGCTCCCTCATGGTTCCCCATGCTCCGCCAGTCGCGCGCAGTCCGTTTTTCATTAATCTTTTTATATCAGAAAATTCAGATAATAGCAATCCTTATTTTACAGCTCGGCCCGGTAAATGCAAGGCATCCCTTCCCGGTCGGACGTAAAAATAACGAAGGAGCTGTCGGGAGCAAACGACGGGTGAGGATGGGCGTCCTGCGTGTTGCCGTAGCCTTTCCAGCTGGTGCCGTGAGAGCACAGCTTCTCCTCGGTCCGCTTCTGTACATCGACGAGATAAATGAAATGCTCCTCCGGCAGCTGGCCGTCGCCGACGATGAACGTATGATCCCGGTTGGAAATAAAATGGCAGTACTTGGAGCATTCCATCCAAATCTCTTCCTTCAGCGTCGCGGGATCGATAAACCGGATGCTCTCCTTCAGTCCCTGCTCGTGATGGCGGTAAACAAACGCAAACCTGGAGCCGTCGGCGAGCCAATATTCATGCGTGATCAGCTCTTCATGCGTTTGCGGCTTCGCGCAGCGCATATTCGAGCCGTCGGCTTGAATCAGCCACAGCCTCGCGTCGATCCGGTTCCACGGCCCTTCGTGGCAGAACAGGATCGTCGACGGATCGCCCGGCCGAATCTGCGGATGACCGAGCCAGCAATGCGGCTCTTCATGAACGACATGGGAAGTGCGGCGCTCGATGTCCACATAGACGATCCGGCAGTGCGGCCTCGCCGCCCACTGCGGTTCGAAGGTCGACCAATCGCCCCGTTCGGGCACGACATCCCGCTCGTTCATCTCGGTCAGCACCAGGTAACGGTCGTCCGGGCTCAATCCCGGATTGGCGTTCGCCTGCCAGCCGGCCGGCGTCTCATAGATCGTCTCCTCGCTCAAGGAAGCCAAATCCATCCGGATTACGCGCTGATCCCGGCAAAAGATCAAATGCTTGTCGTCGCTCGTAAGCGAGCAGCTGAAATCATGGACGCCGCCGCCTTCGGTCAGCTGCACCGCCGTGCCGTCGTGCAAATCCATCTTGTACAGCTGGCGCGCTCCATCGCCTTCTCTGTCGCTGGCGTAAATAAGATAACGGCTATCGTCCGTCACCATTTTATAATAAAAATAAGGGTGGTGGCTCATATACTCCGGCGACGTGAGCCTGGTTACCTTGCGGCCGGTGTATGCGTCCGTATATTCGGCAAACTCATTGGTTACCACAGTTCCTTTGGACATATGAAGCTCCCCTTTCTTCGCGTTTGCTATGGCTGAAGCATCTCCTGCTTCGGCGCGGGTTTAAGCGGCAGGCTCAGCCGCAGCGTCCCGCCGCCGTCCGTATGCCATTCGGCATGCACGCGCGGACGGCGCTCAGCCGCTTCGGCGGCCTCCGGAGCCGCAGCGCCGGGGCCCTCCGGCTTCCTCTCGGCCGAAGCCGAAACAGCGGCGGCGGCGCGCTCCGGCACGGCGGACGCGTTCAGCCCCGCCGGCTCCGCTGCGCTGCCCAGACGCAGGGCGAACACGAGCAGCGCCTGCTCCATGCCGCGAAAATCGAAGCGCTTCCTGGCTCCGGCGTAGATCACATAGTCTACGCATAATTTGCCTTCGTCCGCGCTTATCTTCCATTCGGGGCGTTCGCCGTCGAAGGCAGCGAACAAAACCTGCGCCTGCACGGCAAGCCCGCGATCCAGCCGCACGTTCGCCGTCCGCAGATCCGCCCCTCCGCGCGTTGCGGCGGCGCTGCCGCTAGCGGCTTCAAGCGCGGTGCCCGCTTCAGCGGCGGCTTCGCTCCAAGCGTCGGTCAAATCCGCCGCAACGCCTTCCTGACTGCCGCCGAATTCCAACCGCAGCCGCAGGTCGGACGCCTCGATCGTCCCGTCGATCGGATCGAGCCCGATATGGGTGTCCCCGCCGTCCGTGCAGAAGCCGATGCCGAACAGAACGTCGTTTTGCAGCTGCTCGCCGTAGAAGACGGCCGACGAATAATCGTATCCGTCGTGCAAAAAACGCAGATGCATATAGGTAAAGCCTTCCCCGTTCGGCACATAGGCGAGCAGATTGCGCCGCTGATTCCACATGACGTCCCTGCTGAACGTGCCGAGGCTGATCCGCTCGTCCTTGTAGGTCGTCGCCGTATTCACCGGCTCACCGGCGGCGCTTCTCTGCACGACCTGCCTGAATTCCCCGGTTTGCGCCTGGCGGAAAGCGGATATGTACGCTTCGGGGCAGCGAATCCCGCTGCCGTACCAATCGAGATTGTAGGCGAACCGTTCTTCGGGCAGCAGAGACAGCGAGCCCGGACACGCCAGCTCGAGGAAGGAGCGGACCGCATCCGTCGTCGCCGTGCTGTAGCTGCGGCTGTGCGGGCCGGACCATTCGCCCGTCGGCACGTGATAATGCTCGGCGGCCATTCTCCAGGCGACATCGAGCATATCGGCGCTCAGCCGCTTCGCTTCCTCCAGACCGGTCGACGTATGGATGCTCGACAGCTCCTGAATCGCGACGACCGTATAGGTCGGGCTGTTGAATTCCTGAAACGTCCCGAGCTCCTTCGTATAGTCGCTGAACTTGCGCAGACGCTCCAAGCCGTAGTCCCGGTAACGCTCTTCCCCGTACACTTCGCCGGCAATCAGCGTCACGAACGCTCCCATAATGGCTATATTCGTATAGCCGGGGCCGACGTTGCGCTTCATGATCGCATCGCATGCGCAGTATACGGCGTGGCGCAGCCGCTCTCTCAGCTCCGCGCTAAAGCGCTGTCCGTGGCGCTGCTCCGCCAGCACAAGCCGCTTGCCGCAGAAATCGGCCCAGTTCCAGTCGGGCGGCGCCATCATGGACAGCGGCTCCTCCAGAAACCACGACCAAATGCCGAAGGTCGCGTTCTCGCGGTTTTGATCCTGGAGGCCGATGACCTTGCCGATAATATCCGACGCCCGGGCGGCAAGCGCTTCGTCCTCCGAGTCGAGCAGCCCCAGCGCGTAGACAAGCGCCGCCAAGGTCGGATGCGTATGCGTCACCTGCTCCCGCTTCAGCGTCGTATGGTAGCCGGGAGAACTGAACGGCCTGCGAACCATCTGCAGCTCGGGATTGTAGTCGGGATGCCAGCGCTCCAGCTCCTTAAGCAGCATGCGATGATGATCGATCGTCATAGGTTTCCACTCCTTATTTATATCATTAATATTTAATGACATTAATTCATTAGAGGGAGGCGTCCGTAATCCGCTCCGCAGCGGACCTGCCGCCGTGTCGGAACGCCTCATGATCGCTTTTGCGGGCTGGGCCTCGGCCTTAACCGGGCCGTCAAGCGCCTTTGTTCTCCCGCATCACTGACCCTTCAAATTTTTCTGATACCATTCCTGCGCCATCTTGTCGACATTATCCCCGCCAAGACGCTTCCATTCCTTGCGCAGCTGCTCCATCCCCCACTGCGGCGTGTACTGCGTTCCTCCGGTAATGACCTTCGTCTCAATTTCTTCCGACAGCGGAGCGAACGACGTTTGAATTTCGCTCAACTCAGGGAACGTAGGGTTGAACGGAATGTCCCGACGGAATTTATTTTTCATCGCTACCGTCAGCGATTCGCCCTGCAACTTGGCGTACTCTTGCGAGATGGTATCCTGGGCCGCCATAATCGCGAAATCTTCCGGCTTCGGACTGTATTGATCGAGCACGGCGTACTCAGGAGCATAGATGATCTCCTTTTTGTTCTTCTCGGCGTCGATCGCTTGCGGAACCCCGTTCACCAGCTTGTAGTGCACGCCTTCTTGACCGAAGCGGACGTCGAACCAGTTTTTGTCGATCATCCAGTCGAGCAGCTTGATGGCGGCTTGCGGGTCCTTCATATTTTTGTTGAAAACGATCAGCTTGTTGGCAGGCGGCTCTTGGTACAGACCGAACTTGCCGTATTTCGTGGAGACGGGCTCGAAGGGAACGAGCTTCGCATCCGGCACGTTTTGCTTCAGCTCGCGGTACTCCGCCGGAATATTCCAGCTTGCAAAATAAACGCCCGCCTTGCCCGTAACAAACAGCTGCCGTTCCTTTTGATAGTTTTTATCGGTAATATATTCCTTATCGACCAGCCCTTCGTCAAACATCGCTTTCAGCGTGGCCAGAACATCGGCGTATCTGTCCGTAAAGTTGCCTTTGACAATTTTGTCGCCTTCCAGATACCACAGCCCTCCGTGGGCCGCATACAAGGCCTGAATAATCCCGGTATAGTTAAAATTGAAGGCGGCGCCGAGCGTATCGTTTTTCCCGTTGCCGTCAGGGTCCTTATCTTTGAAGGCGCGCAGCACCGTCATCAGTTCATCCATCGTCGTCGGCATCTTCAAGCCGAGCTTGTCGAGCCAATCCTGCCGAATCCACATCGCATGGTTCGCTATCGCATCGATTCCGCGCGCGCTGGTGGCGATATACGTCTTGCCGTCGAACATCGTATACGGCTTCAACTCCGGATGCGCTTGCAAATACGCCTTGTACGAAGTGCTGTATTTCTCAATATACTCGTCGATCGGCTGAATCGCGCCTTGATCCTTGAGCGTCGACATATAATCGCGCCCGTATTCCCACATCAAGTCCGGCGCTTCCCCCGCCGCAATAAGCGTATTCAGCTTCTGCGTCGACTGTGTGCGCAAAATCGGCACCCATTTAACGTTAAGTCCCGATTTCTCGTTAATATACTTCGTTACGCGATTGCTTTCGTAGGTGCCTTCGTCGCTGGCGATTTGCCCGCGATCGAGGATCGAGATGCTGACCTCGGGCTTTTTCGAGCCGTCGTCCTTTTTTCCGTCGCCGCTCTGTCCTTCCTCGCTCCCCGAGGAGCAGGCTGCAACCATCGTCGTAAGCAGAGTCGTGCCCAGCAAAACGGCCATACGTTTACGTTGGATCATCGATAACTTCGCCTCCTGTTTATATAACCTGCAATCGCTTTATCCTTTCAACGAACCGATTAAGACGCCCTTGACAAAATATTTTTGCAGGAACGGATAGACGCATAAGATCGGCGTCACCGAAATCATGATGGCCGCCGCCCGGATGCCTTCCGGCGAAACCAGCGTCTGCATGACCGCGCCCTCGCCTCCGTTCGTCGCGCCGGCATTGAGCAAGCTCTGGCTCGTCGTATCGATCATCTGCAGCAGCTTGACCATCAGCGACTGCTTGCCGGAGCTCGTAATGTACATCAGCACGTTCATGTACGAATTCCACCAGCCCACCGCATAGAACAGTGTCAGCGCAGCGATAATCGGCAGCGACAGCGGAAGAATAATGCGCCATATAATGACCAGATCGTTGGCGCCGTCGATCGACGCCGATTCCTCCAGCTCCGCCGGCAAATTCTCGAAAAACGTCTTCATCACGAAAAAGTTGTACGTGCTGAGCAGTCCCGGCAGCCATAGCGCCCAATAGGTGTTCATAATCCCCAGCGTTTTAATCAGGATATAATTCGGAATTAACCCGCCGCCGAACAGCATCGTGAAGGTGATGATCATCAGGAACGCGCTGCGTCCCTTAAGCCGCTTACGGCTGAGCGGATAGGCCGCTATGATCGTCATCGCGATATTGAGCGCCGTTCCGACGACCGTAATGACGACGGTGTTTTTCATCGCGACCAGCAGCTGGCCGTCCTGAATCAGATTGCTGAACGATGCGAAGGTAACATCCTTCGGCCACAAGAACACTTCTCCGGAGCTGATCGCTCTGGAACCGCTTAAGGAAGTAGCCAGCACGTTGACGAAAGGAAACAAAGTCATGACGGCCAAAGACGCAAGGATGACATACAGTAAACTATAAAGCAATCGAGAAGCTGGTGATGAGTGACCGGACATTCGTTTCCCTCCTTACCATAGCCCGTTTTCCCCCATGGCCTTAATCAGTTTGTTCACGCCGACGACCAGAATGAGCCCGATGACCGATTGAAACAACCCGAGCGCCGTCGTGTAGCTGTACTGCGCCCCTTCCAGTCCGACATGGTATACATAGGTGCTGATAACGTTCGAAACTTCGTATACCGCTTTATTTTGCAAAATAAAGACTTGCTCGAAGCCGACGTCCATCATCTGCCCGACCCGGAGAATGAGCAGTATCGCAATCGTGCTGCGGATGCCGGGAATCGTTACATGCCAAATGCGGCGAAGCTTGCTCGCTCCGTCGATCTTGGCCGCTTCGTACAGCTGCGGGTCGATGCCCGCCATAGCCGCCAAATACAGAATCGTCCCCCAGCCCGCGCTCTGCCATATGCCCGACACAATAAACATGATCGGCCACCAGAAGTTGCTCGCCATGAAGTAGACCGGCTCCAGCCCAAGCAGCTTCAGCACGGTATTGACGATGCCCGTGGACGGCGACAGCAGCGCGATGACGATACCGCCCAGAACGACCCAGGAAATAAAATGCGGAATATAGAGCAGATTTTGTATCATTCGTTTGTACCACTCGACCCGCACCTCGTTGAGCAAAATCGCCAGCAAGATCGGGACGGGAAAAGCGAAGACGATGCTGTATACATTCAGCAGCAGCGTATTTTTCAGTACATTGAAAAAATCCGGACTGGTAAACAGCCGCTGGAAATGCTTGAGCCCGGCCCACTGGCTCCCCCAAATCCCGTCCGCGAACCGGTAGTTTTTGAATGCGATAATTTCGCCGAACATCGGCGCGTACTTAAAGATCAAATAATACGCCAGCACCGGAACGAGCAGCAGGTATAAATATTTGTCGCGTTTGATATATTTCCATGCCGCCTTCCATCTTCCGGCCTGCGCGGACGATACGGTCCGGCTTTGCTCTGCGATATCGCCGATTGGTGAACTCATGCGTTCCACCTCCTCTCTCTGCGCTCTCGGATTACATTGTCATCGTATACGCTGAGGGCGCAACTTGGAAATATTCACTTTTTAATCCTTTGCACCGTTTTTAAGCCTTGGCTATAGAAATGAGGCGAAAAAGCCCGCTGCGGCGTCCATCGTTCTTCCCGGCGCAGCTGTCCCCGGTCGTTGCTTTGCCCTTGAACGGGCCGAACACCGCGGACCGGGGCGAACGCTCTTGCCCGGATTTTGGGATTATTTTTTTTCTATGACTTTAAGTTGCTGTCCTTCAGCCGCCGTTCTCATTTTTTAATCCGCTCACCTTTTTTAACCTAATCTTGATTTTCACCGCTATGGAGCGTCGTTTCCCGGTATTCTCCGGGTGTTAGGCCGGTATACTTTTTGAAAATGCGGATAAAGCTTTGCGGATTGTTGTAGCCTACGCTCTCTGCGATCGCTCCGATTTTCAGCTTCGGATCGGCGAGCAGCTCCTTCGACTTTTCCATCCGGATGCGGATCAGGTGATCCATGAAGTTCGTCTCGGTCGTCTCTTTGAACAGCTTGCTCAAATAAGGCACGCTCAGGCCGAACTGCGAAGCCATCAGATTAAGCGACAAATCGCTGTCCATATAATGCTGCTCCAAATAACGGATCACCTGTCCGATCGTATCGCCGCTGCCTTTTCCTTCCCGCTTCTCGCCGGCCAGAACGATAAGCTGCTTCAGGAACGAGGCGATATATCGTTTGATTTCGTCCACGCTGCCGCAGGAATCGATCCGGTAATAAATATTTTCGTTCGGATCGAGAAATCGCTTAATATCGAGCCCTTTCTCCGAAACCGCCTTGATCGACTTCATGATCAGCTGGATGCACATTTGCTTGATCATTTCCGGAGGCACGCTGCTTGCGATAATCTGCCCGAACAGCACATCCAGCTGCTCCTCCAGCTTCGTTTCGTCCGGGTTGCGAATATGTCCGACGACCGAATCACCGAGCGCCCATATCCGGTAAAATTGATCGTTGTGATTGCCGGTAATATCGTCGACGGAAATGACCGTATTCTCTCCCATGATCAGTTTATACTTCAGCGCGTTGAGGGCTTCCTGATATGACCGGTGAATCCCTTTCAGATGAAGATGAGGGCTCCCGACGCCGATCGTCACCGTCTGCTTGAAATGAGTCTCCACGTAATCCTTGACCAGATCGGCCGCCTGCAGCGCCTGAATCTGGTTGGCCTTGGGATCGTCCTCCTCGAAGCTCATAATGGCGGCTGCGCTGCCGTCGCTGATCTCGACCGCCACTCCGCTGCATACGCCCGATACCAGCTCCTGGGCGACATTGCTGATCGCATAGGTGAACAGATAAACATCGCGCGGGGAGGCGATCTCCTGAATCCGGTCCAGCTCGATGACCATAACGACAAAGCGGGAGTCGTAGAAGCGGATGCCCAGCACGTCGAAATATTGAACCATGCGGTTATAGCTTGTCGTATCGGCCATCAGAAGACTCATGATGAGCCTCCACTTGAGCGCGGGCAGGCTCTCGTGCATCTGCTTTTGCAGCGATTCGTTATCCGACATCATCTGCTTGAAAAATTTCTCCATATACGTCAAATCGCCGGGACGCTCCATTTTCTTACCCGCAAACGAACGAAAGAAGCGGTCCAGCGGACGGAACGTGTAGCTGCTTACCGCATAGACAAGCGCAATCGCCACGAGGCACATCCCCGCTGCGATCGCCAGCAGCAGGTTGCGGGTAATTTCCAGCGGCCGATTCATGACCGGGTTCGGCACGATGCTGATATACTTCCAGCCGTTATAGGCGCTGGATACGTAGAAGGTCGTAAAGCTGCCTTCCGGGGTGTCTTCAATCGCATAGCCGGTGCCCTGCATTTGCTCCAGAGCGGGCGCCGCCGGCAAACTGTCGAGCGGTGCGTACAGCTGCTGTTTATTTTGCGAGGAGATGATCGTTCCCTGCTCGCTTACGACCAGCGTTTGGCCGAGCCGCTGCTTGTCCACGTCCTCCATCAGATCCGCTATCGTCCTCTCGTCGACGTTCACGATAATGGCGCCTTTGCGGAACTGCGGATTGCTGATTAACGGAAATTGGCGCACAAGGGATATCACATTTTTTTCCAATTGAAATGCATTGCTAATTTGCGTAATCGGGCGGGTGTCGAGCCATTGCTGGTACCTCGTCATCCCGTTAAACGCGGGCAGCCAGCTCATATCGTAGAAGTCGGCCTCGTCGGCGTACGTGCTGTCGGTCAGCATGCTTTTGTTCTGGATGGAATACAGGTAAAAGGACGAAATATTGCTGTTCGCATTCATCAGCGTCTTGAACTTCGCATTCAAAATATTGAAGTGGTTAAACCGCAATTCGTCGGTCGTATACTGCCCGTTCAGGAGGAAGGCAACCTCCGGCTCCTGAATAAAGTTAATCGTGTTCGTGTCGATCTCCCGCAGCATCATCTCGATCTTCTGCTGAACCAGGCTGAGCAGAGCGATATTCGTATTTTTCAGCTGATCCTCCAGACTGCTCTTGGAGCTTAAGTACGACAGCCATACCGTAGCGGATATGATCATCAAAAATACGATTCCGTAAATCATTTTGAACCGGGCCGTAATATTCCCTTGAAACATAGATCCCTCTCCCCCTGTATTTATTGGTTCGCCCAGCCTACTTGTAAGCGGATTCAAATAATCGGCGCAGCAAACTTGCTTCCTTCTCTCTTCACTAACAGTCTGTCCGATGAAACATGTTGTAAGGTATCTATGCAAATGACCGAAACTAAGCAGCGTTAGCGGCCAATTATGCAGTCATGATTCAGTCGCTATGCTGCGCAATGGCAACTTTCGTCGGACAGACTCGCAAAAGAGCGGTGAACAAGGCCGCTGCGGCGTCCATTTGATCCTCCAATCGCTGATATGAACGAGACTGTCAATAGGCAGTTTGTAACTCCCCTTGGTTTTCCCTTGCCCCTTTTTATACAAGAGGGGTGAACAAGCTGAACTAGAAGGCAAAAGCTATCAACGGTGAGCAGTCTGATATTCGCGGGTTCGGATGGAGGCATGGGATTACCTTGAATCAACAAAATTGAACTTTGGTATAACAAGCGTCCTGTTAAAGAGGCGACTCATCCATGTATTCTTTTTTCTTCAAGTTCTCTGGCAATCGACCAAATAAATCCACTTAATTCTCGCGCCACAGCCACAACTGCTTTGCCACTTGGCTTCCCCTTTGACAGCATTTTCGTATATTTTCGATGTAACCGATGCTGTGCCTTCCAGGATATGGCCTGTATTTCAGGCGATTTTCCTTGTTGACGTTTCTTTAACTCTCCTTTCAACGCAGGTGTATAGCGATAACTCCAAGCGGATTCGACCAGTAAACGGCGAAGGTGGGTATTCCCTGATTTCGTAATACTTCCCTGCCATCGGCTTTGACCACTTGAGTATTCCCGCGGCACCAAACCTGTGTACCCCATAAAAGCCTTCGCATTTCCAAACCGGGTAA
>NZ_JANYUY010000055.1 GCF_025060755.1 Paenibacillus doosanensis | reverse complement strand
AAAGCGACTGTGCCGATTCAAAGCCAGAAGGCCACGGGCTGGTGCACTTTCCTGCACCGTCCTCGCCAAGATAACAGGCTGTCCCCAGTATCTTTGCTCCACTACATGCTCAGGGTTCCGTTTTTTTGGTAACTTTGACGGCTTCATTTTGTAATAACAGGGACTTTTTCACCACACTTTTAAAAGGGTGGTGAAAAAGTCCGCTGCGGCGTCCATTTGATCCTCCAATCGCTGTTGAAAACGGATTCTTAGGATTGTTTTTTCGTTTTTCTGTGGAGAGAATCCGTTTTCAAAGGCGAACGCTTACGCTTTTCCAGATTCAAATGGCCCCTCCGCTCGTTTTTCACCGGACTTTTAAAGCGTGGCGATTTCGTCGTGGCCTGCGTTCGATGAAGTTTCCACTCGCTGTTGCAGCCCGATTTCTTTCATTTTTAACCCCTTACGCGGGGGAAAATCCGTCTACAAAGGCGACCGCTTACGCTGTTCCAACTTTCTATCGACTCTCCGGCCGCTTGTTCACCGGGCGTCTAAGCCTGAAATTCCGCGTAATCGCCAAGGAACCGCCCATAGGCGTTCTCCGGCAGATCGAGCAAATCGTTCGTGCTCCGCATATAATCGCGCAGGCTGCCGAGCAGGCTCTCGATCCGGCCGCCATGCTCATCGGACCGGAACGCCAAATTGTTCATTTCCTGCGGGTCTTGCTTAAGATCGTACAGCTCGATAAATATTTCATCCTTAAAAATGTCGACGATCAGCTTATGATCGCCTTCCATAACGCAGCGCTGGAAGTTGCTTCGTGCTCCGTTGCCGTCGAATTGAATGAAGATGCGCTCACGCGCGAGGCGCTCCTGTTCGCCGGTAATTAACGGCATTAAAGACACCCCCGACACTCCTTGCGGCGTCTCCAGCCCCAGGAAATCGCACAGGGTCGGAAGCACATCGACGCTGCTGACCAGTTGCTCCGATTGCTTGATAGCGGGCGTGAAGCTTTCCGGAAATTTGATGTACAGCGGCGTTTTTACCGATTCCTCGTACATGCACATCTTCTGCCACAGCCGATGAGAGCCGAGCATTTCGCCGTGATCGCTCGCAAACACAATCAGCGTATTGTCGTAGAGGCCCTCGCGCTTCAGCTCGGCGACAAGCCGGCCAACGCAGTGATCGAGCAGCGCCACCAGGCCGAGATATACTCGCCAAATGCGCTCCCATTCCTCGCGCGTATACGATGTGCCGAGCATCCCGGTCAAATTGTACAGCTGCAGCGGCGATTGATTGTCGGCCCAGACGCCTACATTGTCCGGAAGCTTCGCTTCCTTCACCAGCGAATACCACGGCTCGGGGATGTCGAGCGGAGGATGCGGAGCAAGGAACATCGCGTTCAGCGCGAAAGGCTTGCTGCGGTCCCGTCCGCGAATCGCCTCCAGCGAATCGTTAAGAATAAAACCGTCATAGAAGAAATCAAGCTCCTCATCGTAGCGGCCGACGGTCGGAATCGAATACTTGCGCTTGCGGGTCACGCGGCCGTAGGCAAGCTCCGGTACCAAGCCTTGAAACGCCGGCCCGCCCGGCTTTTTCTTGCCGTTCTGCTTCAGAAACGCTTCATACCGCTGCTCCAGCTGCAGCCAATGGGTTTTACTGTCCGCGCTATGCTCCAGCTTCGGTTCCGTGAACAGATGCTGCTTGCCGGTATGCCAGCTGTCCCATTCCTCCTCGATAAGCCGGTACCAATGTTCATGATCGGGACGCACCATGCCGTGCTCCTTCTCCTGCGGCGTCCACGGATTGATCAGCGAGCCCGTCACATTCGGATATTTCCCTGTGAAGAAGGCTCCGCGGGCCGGAACGCACAACGGCGAGGCACAGTACGCCCGATCGAACGTCACGCTCTCTTCCTTCAGTTGGTTAATGTTCGGCGTGTACTCTCCTCCCAGAGCGTCCCAGCGAAGCTGGTCGGCCATAATGATGACGACGTTCGGCTTATCTCCCATTCCGTTCTCCTCCTTCTTCGTCAGGCTGATGCTCCGCCGGGCCGCGGTAACTCAGCAGAATGCGCCCGGGAGCCGCCATCCACCGCCAATGCAGCACGCCGCTCTCTTCCGTCACCTCGCGGGTCAACAAATGCCGCCGCTCCCATGCCGAGCCTTCCCCATTCCCCGTCTCCAGCTCGACCGTCCAGATGCCGGCCGCCAGATCGGCCGCCAGACCGTTTAGCTCGCGTCCAAGCAGCGGCGAGCCCTCCTCTGTCACCGGCAGCGCGACGTCCTCGGCGAGACGCTCGCCGTTCTTCGCGAACAGCGCAAGCCAGCCGTTCAGCTGCGCCCCGACCATCCGCTCCGTCTCTACCTTCTGCGTAGGGAGCGCCGCCGGGCCGTCGATAGCTTTCATCTGAATGACATTCAAAAACAAATCCTCCTCCGACGGCTGAACCGGGCTGACCTCGATGCGCCACTCGCCCTGCTCCTTCGTGCCGGGGAAATCGTTCACATAATTGGTGCCGAACACCCAATATTCCTTGCCGGGGCCGCCCACCTTCTCAATCCGCCGATTGCCCGATTCCGGCAGCAGCGTATCGTTGATCAGCTGTCCGTTGTAGCCGTCCTCGCTGCGCGAAATGACGGTGCGTCCTCCCTCGATCTGCGGCTCCTCGATGCTGTGCAGCAGCCAATATTTCGGAAACTCGGGCCGAGCCGAGACGACGCGGTCGAACACGATCAACGCCGCCGGATGCTCCTCATTTTTGAAATTAAGGAACAGAAACGAGCGCCGGAAGCTTTTCATTTTGCTCGAATAGGCCGCTGTAATATCTCCTTTAAGATACGAATAATCCGGCCGCAGCCGGTCGTCCCCGACAGCGTGCGCCAGCACATCGGCGCGTTTGAAATCTTTGTTCAGCAGATCGTCCAGCGTAAGCGGCGGCCGGCCTTCATTGGGCCAGCGCTGCCCGCCGTCATTGACGTTCGGCCATACCAGGCCGCCGTCCTTGACATAGGGGTACTGCCGAAGCTCGTCGGGATCGTAAACCAGCATCGTATTATGCGCAATCGAACGCTTGAAATAATATTTGTTATGCGGTGAATGATACTTGCCCGAGGAGCCTTTATAAGAGCCCGAATCGATGGCCAGATTGCCTTTGTAATACAGCTGGAACGCTCCCGCGTCCAAATGCTGATGGTTGTTGTATTGATACATGCCGACCTTCATCTCGGCTACGACGGTGCTGGAATCGATGCCGTCATCCCAGCCGGTGCGCGCGACCATCACTCCGGTAGGAGGGCCGAAATAACGGGTTAGCGACAGCTCGTGCAGCGGCTTCGCTTCCACATCGGGATCGGCGAACAGGAAGGCGAAGAGCACGTCTTTATCCTGAAACCGCCCCTCGTCCTTCAGCTGCTGGCATACATAGTAAGGGTCCTTATAATAACCGCCGAGCAGCAAATAAATAAAATGAAGCCTCGTATACTTCGTATGATTCGGCATAACGGGCGTCGAGTCGCCGTCGCGCAGCAGCTTTCCGTCCGGCCGCCGCGTATAAATCCACTGGTAGCCCACTTCGCGCTGCGATTCATCGTAGACGTTGCCGAAGCCCATCCGATCGAACAGAAACGTCGGGAACAGCTCTCCCTGGAAACGAACGCCGCCGTAACCGTCGCCCTGATGATGCCAACCGGAAGGGTAAAAGAAGTTGCGCGCCGGCACCATCTGATGCAGTACCCGGCCGGCCGCCAGATCGTACATCTCCGGGTCCTCGTCGTAAATGGCGATTCCCGTGCCGAGCATATCGCGCTGGATCATCCATTCGCAGCTGTGGCCGACGAAAGCGCCTTCTTTTAACGGCGGATAGCCGCATTCGAGCAAGGAAGCCAGCCGTTTGAAGTGGCGGATGAAAAAATCCCGTTCCTCATCGCTCACCAGCTCGTAGCACCAGTCGTATACGATCGCGCCGGCCAGCATCAAGCGGCCGATGTCCCGCGAAATATCTTGAAAGTTCGGGTTGAAATGCTTCGTAATAGCGGACAGCGCGAGCGCCTTGGCCTTCAGCCCAGCCTCCCGGTCCTCCTTTAACAAATACAGCAGCGCGTTGGCTTCAATGACATACACATCCCCGGGGCAATGCTCCGAGCCGGCTTCCTCGATCCCGTATTCGCTGTACTTCATAAGCCGCTCCCAAGCCTGCTTCACCTCGGGTCTTGTCATCTTGCTCCGCAGTTCGGGCAAATGCTGCCTGCGAAGAAATAGCCGGGGATGCTCCGGCGGCGGGGTCAAATGCGGTTGCGGAAACATAGCTATGGTCCTCCTAACGCTTATTGATAATGAAGTGCCGATAATAGCCTATCATTAGATTAAACAAGTTAATCATCAACCGGCTAAACTGTAAACGCTATCAACTGCCGTTCGCCCGCGGGGCGGAATTTTCTTCCCTTTTCCTCTTGATCATACGTCACACTCGAAACTTATGTCAATAACTAAACTTATTATCCGAAAAAATTCATTTTACATCTTTAAATTAGGGTAAATTCATAAAAATTTTGTCTAAAGTTTTGTATTAGTCTCTATGCCGCCATTGCCTTCACGCGATTATTTTGATATGGTTAATGCAGACATATTTTGAGTTCGAAGGAATTGCGAGGGAACATTTATGGATACTATCCGCAAAGTCTGGGATCAAAAAGGCAGCAAAACCGCCATCCTCCAAATGCTGAGAGTGCACGGGCCGATGTCCCGTATCGAGCTGACCCAACAGACCGATCTAAGCCGCGCGACGATCTCGGTGACGATTAATGAATTGATCGAGCTTGGGCTTGTGCACGAAACGGAGCTGCGACAGTCTACCGGAGGCAGACCGGCGACCAATCTGGAGCTTGTCCCTTATTCCCATATCATCCTGGGCGCCGACCTCAATCATCAGACCTGGACTTTGGGCGCCTTCGACTTGCTGGGCAACACGATCGAGAAACGGCGCATCCCCTTCAGCCCTTTGACCCCTGAGGCGGCGGTGAGCGCGCTGGTTCAGGAGCTTCCCGACTTTATTAAACAATTGGACAAAACTCCGATCCCGCTGCTGGGCATCGGCGTGCCCGGGCTCGTCGATACGCATAACGGCTTGCTCCGCAGCTCCGCCGTGATGGGCTGGCAGCAGGTCGAGCTAGGGGCGCTTCTGGAGAATGCGCTGGGCTGGCCGACGGCCGTGTTGAACCGCAGCCGCGCGCGCGGCTTGTCGGAATGCCGGTACGGCGCGGGCAAAGACTACCGGCATATGATCTATATCGGCATCGATTCCGGTATCGGAGCCGGCATTTATGTGAACCGCGAGCTTATTCACGGGGCGCTCGGAGGAGCCGGAGAGATCGGCCACACGACGGTTGACGCCGACGGGCCGCTTTGCCCGTGCGGCAACACCGGCTGCCTGCAGATGCTGTCCGCGGCTCCCGCCATGGAGCTTGAAGCCCGCCGCCTGCTCCGCCTTGGCTCGCCTTCCTCGCTTCACCATCACCCGGGCTTCGATCTGCAGATGCTGAAGGCCGAGGATATATGCCATGCGGCCGAACAAGGCGATGAATTGGCCATTCAGGTCGTTAACCATGCGGCCACCTATTTGGGCATCACGATGGCGAATCTGGTCAATCTGCTGAATCCGGAGGCGATCATATTGGGCGGGACGATTCCCAAGGAAAGCACCGTCTATGTGCAGTCGGCGATTAAAATGATGCGGCAGCGCGCGATGGGCCAATTATCGGCCGCCACCGTCGTGCACATCGGCGAATTCAAGGAAATCGGCGGAGCGCTGGGAGCCGCCAATATGGCGCTCGATCGGCATATGTCGTTTTCCTACTTTTCGCCGCAGTCCATCGCCAAATAAGCACGCCAATACAACCGGGCCTGCCGTCTTACGGATAGACGGCAGGCCCGTTTGCTGCGGGACGCAATAAGCGTCGATATTCATCCGGCGTTACGCCGTATTTTCGTTTAAACACCCGGTAAAAATACTTCTCATCCTTAAAGCCCGTTCGCGCGGCAATCTCGTATACCTTCAGATCGCTTTCCTCCAGCAGCCGGACCGCCTTATTCAATCGGACGCCGCTCAAATATTTGACGAACGTCGTCCCGAGCTGATTTTTGAATACCATGCTTAAATAATTGGGGCTGAAATAAAACCGCCCGGCCACCGCTTCCAGCGACAAATCTTCCATATAATGCGCATCGATAAATGCGGCGCATTTGTCCGCGGTCAGCTCGTGCTTGCGCGACCGCATCGACTGCAGCGCCGCGATGAGCTGCCCGCCGCAGCCGGCGAGTATCCCGTGCAGCTGCCCGAAAGCCCGGCACTCCTTAATCTGCCGTTCCATCTGCATAACCAGCTGGCGATAGTCTTCCTCGTTCATCATATCCTTCACCGTTTCGGCCAAGCTCCCGGTTAGCCGGATCAGCCTCGCCTTCAACTGGTCCGGAAACGGAAAGCCCTCTTCCGTGATTTTGTTCAGCATCTCATGGATATGCTGTTCGAAAGCGTCGGCCTTCAGCAGCTTAATAAGCTCCTTCAGCGTCTCCTCGTCCTTGGACGCTTCGCCGCTCATCCGCTGAAGCGGCCGATCCGCGTCGCCGTAACGTATCGGTCCGTCCGCGGACTGATAGAAATGGCGGGCTTCCGCCTCCAGCGCCTCCGCGTAAGAGCCGGCGGCTTCCGCGATAATATCGCCGCGCGGCCGCCCTACTCCCATCGTGCAGACGGCATAGTCTCCCGCGCCGCCGCAAAGCCCGCTCACTTCCTTGTGCACGGCTTCCAGCATCGCCGTCCCGGCGGGATGATCCGCTTCCGCGGCGCTCACGGCGGTCAGCACGGTGACGATGCAGCGCGCATCGTCCGGCGAAACGAACGAAACCGGCTGGCCGAGCGGGCTCAAGCCGCGGTTCAGCGCCTCGATGACGGACTGCTTCAGCTGGTCCGGCTCCGCCGTGGCCCCCGCTTCTTCCTCTTGCCCCGTATCCTCCGGCGCTCCCAAGTGAATGCGGCTGACAATGACCGTCCCCGCTTCCTTCAAGGAAAACGCGGCCTTCAGCTCGTCCCGCTTCGCTGCGGACAGCCGGCCGGCGATCCATTCGCTCAGCAGACGCTCGTAATAGACCGGCAAGGTGGTATCCAGCCGCTTGGCCAGCTGCTCCTTCTCCATGAGGCTGCTTCGTTCCTCGCGGAGACTCGCTTCCACCTTATCGAGCATCTGCACGATGCTCTCTTCGCGCACCGGCTTAAGCAAATAATCGAACGCTCCCAACTGCAGCGCCTTTTGCGCATATTCGAAATAACGGTAGCCGCTCAAAATAATAATTTTTAGCGGACGGCGCCCCCTACGGCTGTGCTCGATAAAATCGAATCCGTCCATAATCGGCATCTTGATATCCGTTATGACCGCATCGACCGGCTCGGAGTCGATCGCCTCCAGCGCCTTACGGCCGTTGCTGGCTTCGATCACCCTGCATTCCGGCCTCACGCTGCGAATCATACCGGATAATACTCTGCGCTGTATCGCTTCATCATCCACTACCAGGATGCAGTTCATAGAGGACCCCTTTCTGGCGAAACCGGATGCAGCCGGGGGCGGCGGGCCGCAAGCTACCTGGCGCGGCCACAGGCCGGTGCAGGCTTATAAGCCGGGCGCGAGCGGGTATACGGCCAACGAAATCAGCTTCGCCTGGCCTCCCGCAGCGTACGGCCCGATCCTTAACGCATCCGAATCGGCCGGATATATCAAATCCGTAATGGCGGCGGAGCCGTCTCCGGCGAATACTTCGACCGAGGAACGGTCCAGCCATATATGCATTGTAACACGATGATGCGCATCCTGGCGCAGCGGCGCAGCATGCTTGCCCGCAAACAGCGGATGGAAGGAAGCTTCCCCCGCCCGGGTGCGGTCGACGAACAGCTGCTGCGAAGCGGCATCGTAGCCGACGACGACCTCCTGCTCCTGCGCATCGGACGCGGACGTCCTGAGGCGCAGCCCCGCCTCCCGCGCGTCCTGCAGCTCGAACTCCGCGATCAGCTCGCAGCATGCCGCCTCCTGCCCGATCCACGGCTGCGCGTCATCTCCCAGCGCAATGTCCCGCCAAACGGAGGCATCCCCGCGCAGACGCCGCAATTCCTCGACGGGACGCTGAATCAATTGCAGACGGCCGTTCACGCTCCGCAGGCTCAGCGCTCTCGGAAGCGTCATGGCGCTTCTCCACTCCTTCGTCGGGGTGACCTGGGCATACTGCCAATTGCTCATCCAGCCGATATAGATTCTCCGGCCGTCTTCCTGCGGTATATCCGACCAGCTCACGCCCGCGTAGTTGTCCCGCCCGTAATCAAGCCACAGCACCGTCTCCGGCGGGTTGTCGTTGACGAATTGCCGGCCGTCGAACGTGCCTGTGAAGTACTGAGTTCGCGAGCCTTCCGGAAACGCCGGATTGTTGCCGATGCTGACAAACAGCACCCAGCGCGTCTCCCTGCCGCCGCTTCCCTCAATCGGCAGCTCGAACAGATCGGGGCATTCCCATACGCCGTCATGCGACCCTTCCTTCTCTCCGAACGTGCCGGACAAAGACCACGCCTTCAAGTCGGGAGAAGTATAGAAGCTGACCGTTTGTCCGGTTGCCAGAACCATGACCCATCGGCCGGAGGCTTCGTGCCAGAACACTTTCGGATCGCGGTAATCGTGGTGCTTCTCGTCGGCGAGCACCGGATTGCCCGCATATTTATGCCATGTTCTGCCGCGGTCCGTGCTGTAGGCCAGACTTTGCCGCTCCCGGGGACGATCGCTCCCCGGCACCGTGTCGTGATGGGTGAAGATCGCCACCAGCCCCGGCTTCCCTCCGAAAAAGCCCGTCGTATCCCGCCAATCGACCACCGCGCTGCCCGAGAAAATCGCCCCGTGCTCGTCGGGCTCCAGCGCAACCGGCAGATGCTCCCAATGAACCATATCGGGACTGACGGCATGCCCCCAATGCATCGGCCCCCAGGTCGTGCCGTAAGGATGGTACTGGTAGAACAGATGGTATTCCCCTTCAAAATAAACCATGCCGTTCGGGTCATTCATCCACTGCCGCTGCGGCGTAAAATGATACTGCGGTCTGTAAGGATCATGCAAGCTCGTCTCAAGCTCCCTCTTCATTTACGATTCCTCCCTTATCAAGCGTTCTCCCGTTCTTTCCTTGTTCATCCATTGCTCGATCTCTTCCAAGTAAGGCATGCTGTCGATCGCGCCTTTGCGGGTTGCGGCCAGAGCCCCCGCCGTATTGGCGAAGCGTACGACAGCCTCGAGCTCCTCCCGTTCCAAATCCTGAACGGGTTTGCCGCAGTCGGCGATCCGGCTGAGCGCCGCCCCGACGAACGCGTCTCCCGCCCCGGTCGTATCTACGGCCGTCACCTTGCAGCCCCCCACACTGCCGGTCAAGTCGCCCTTACGGTAAAAGCAGCCTGCGCTGCCCAAGGTTACGAACAGCAGCGGCGTCCCGAAGCTCTCCTGGAGTATCGCCGATCCTTCGGCCGCATCCGCAGTTCCGGTCAAAAACAGCAGCTCTTCCTCCGACAGCTTGACGATATCCGCCAGCCGCAAGCCTTCCGTGATCATCCGTTTGGCCTGCTCCGGCCGCTCCCATAACGCGGGACGCAGATTCGGGTCGAAGGAGACGGCCGCGCCGCAGTCTTTGGCCAACCGCACCGCCGCCAGCGTAGCTCCCGCCGCGGGCTCGTGCGTCATCGAAACGGAGCCGAAATGAACGATCCGCGAATGCGCGAGGATGTTCTTGTTCAATTCCCGCTCCGACAGCAGCATATCTGCGGTCATCCGGCGGTAGAAGCTGAACGATCTTTCGCCGCGCTCATCCAAATGGACGAAGGCGAGCGTCGTCGGAGCTTCTTCGGCAACGACCAGCCCGGCCGTATCGATCTGCAAGTTTTGCAGCACCTGCGCGAGAAATCGGCCGAACGCGTCATCCCCTACTTTTCCGATAAAAGCGGTTTTCTTATTGAAACGGGCCAGCGCTGCCGCTACATTGGCCGGCGCTCCGCCCGGATTGGTCTCGAAGCAGACATTCCCCTTGTCCGATAGCCCGCAGGGAGTAAAATCAATCAGCAGCTCTCCAATCGCCGTTACATCGTACATACCATTGTCACCTTCCGATCAGCCCTTTAGTCCGGAGCTGGCAATCCCCTGCACATAATATTTTTGCAAGCATAAAAACAGTACCACTATAGGCAGCGTAGTAAAAGTCAGCGTAGCCATAATTTGCCCGTAATAAATCGGAGGCAGCGTGAAGAAGGTTTGGATGCCGAGCTGCACGTTGCGCAGGTCTTCTCCGGTCGTAACCAAAATCGGCCACATGAAATCGCCCCAATGCGAAATAAACGTAAGAATGAACACCGTCGTAAAGACCGGCCCCGACAAAGGAACGACCAGCGTAAGAAACGTCTTCATCGGCGACGAGCCGTCCATGGCCGCCGCCTCCAGCAGCTCGTTCGGAATATCCATGAAAAACTGCCGGAACATAAAAATATTGAAGCAGCTGGCGATAAACGGCACGATCAGCGCCAGCCACGTGTTCACCCAATGCAGCGTATTGACCACGAAGTACAGCGGCATCAGTATGCTCTCGAACGGCACGACCATCAGCGCGACAATGCACGTGAGAATCCACGCTCTTCCCTTAAAATTCAGCTTGGCCAGCGCGTAGCCGCAGAGCGAGTTCACCCCGAGGCTGCACAGGCAGATGACCGAAACGTAGAAGAGGCTGTTAAACAAATATTTGAACATCGGAATCCGTTCGAACGCTTTGCGGTAATTGTCCAGCGTGAAATCGACCGGCAGCAGCGCCTTGTAGGAGCTTAAGTCCGCGAAGATGCGCGGCTCCGGCTTGAACGACGACACCACCATCCACAGCAGCGGAGTAATGAACAGGAATGATACGATAACATTGGCGGCGTACAGCAGCAGCTTGCTTTTTCTATCCGTCATACGGCTGGCTCTCCTCCTTTGCCTGAAATTTTGCCTTAAATCCGCAGCGGGCCGCTATTTGTCCTTAAGAAGCCTTCTCATCATGACGGAAATGAACACGACGATCAGGAAGAAAACGACCGATATGGCGGAAGCGTAGCCGGCATTGCGGAACTGAAACCCTTGCTGATAAATCAGCAGCGCGAGCGTTCGGGTGGAATTCTCCGGCCCTCCGTTCGTCATAATGTAAGGCTGGGTGAACAGCTTGACCGCTTGAATCGTCGTAATCGTCAGCACGAAGACGATGACGTTGTACAGGCTCGGAATCGTAATGTACCTGAGCTGCTGCAGCTTGCCCGCCCCGTCGATCGACGACGCTTCGTACAAATCTTTGGGGATGCCCTGCAGCCCCGCCAGAAAAATCATCATCTGGTAACCGGCAGCCTGCCAGACGGACATGAAAATAATCGAGTTCATCGCCTGTCCCGCGCTTCTCAGAAACGGCTGGTTCGGAATGCCCAGCACATTCAACACGGAATTGACCAGCCCTTCGTTCGGATTGTACAAGTAAATCCATAGAATGGCGATGACGGTCATCGAGGTAATCACCGGGCTGAAGTAAGCGATTCGAAATACGTTGCGGAGCTTCAGCCTGTTATTGATCAGAAGGGCGAGCCCCAAAGCGACGGCCGATTGCACCGGAACGACGATCACGGAGAAATACAGCGTATTGTACAACGACTTGTAGAACAGCGGGTCCGTGAACAGATTGATATAGTTGGCGAGCCCGATAAACTCGATGCGATCCGGCCGCAGCAGATTGAACTTCGTAAAGCCGAACATGACGGCGAGCACAAACGGCAGCAGTAAAAATACCGCCAGCAGCAGGACGGCCGGCAAAATAAACGAATAGCCCATCACGGCTTCCTTGCGCTTGCTCCGGCGAATCGTCGCCGCTGCGGCCCGGTTCTTGAACGTTTCGGTTGCTGTCTGCACTTATGCTGCTCCTTTCTTCTTCGCTGCCTCCAACTGCTGCATCGGCTTCGGGGCCGCAAGCCTGACGCCGCCCGAGCGAGCGAAAGGTCTTTCGGCCGCCTCCGGCCTAACGGAAGGCAGCCTGCCCGCAATGGCTTGCCGGCAAGCTGCCGCCGCATATAGAGTCCGATGCAATCCGCTGGCTTGAAGCGAATTATTTGGTGAAATTCCTCTTATATTCCTCGTCATAGACCGAAGCGATATTATCGAGCGTCTTCTTCACGTCGGCCCCCATCATAATATCCGTCAGCCCTTCGGCGAACTTCTGCGTCAGCACGGGATAGCCCGGCGTTACCGGACGGGCGCGGGAGACGGTCGTCACCTGCTCCTTGATCACCCGCAGCGGCAAATCGTTATACTCGGGCATGCTCTCGTAGGCCGATTTCCGGCTGGCCGGCATGCTGATCACCTTCGCGAGGCCCGCCGAGCTGTCTTTGTTCGTCAGCCATTTGAGCGCTTCCGCCGCTTCCTTCGGATGCTTGCTGTCCGCGCTTAAGCCGATCGTCCAGCTGCCGGATGGCGCGGTCTGCACGCCGCCGGATTTTTTGGGGAAGTACGTAATCCCCCATTCCAGGTCAGGATAATCCTTGAACCCGGGAATATTCCACGGGCCGCCGAGCTTGGTCGCCGCCTTGCCCTCCTCGAATTCGGTCGGCTTCGGATCGATATTGAACAATTTGTCCTTGGCCAGCTTCTGCAGAAATTGCGCCGCTTCCACTCCCTGCGGGCTGTTGACGAATCCCTGCGCCTTCTTGCCTTCCTTGTCCACAATATCCGTGCCGCCCGACAGCCAAAACTGCTCGAAGGCGTACGTCATCCATTCTCCTTTGTCGTTGATCATATTGGTGCCGAATACTCCGTTCTGGGCGGTCTTCTTCATCACCTCGTACCATTGATCCCACGTCCAGGCGTTCTCCATCTGCGTCGGCGGCTCGATGCCGTACTGCTTCATAATTTTTTTGTTGTAAAACAGGACGACCGAAGATTCCGACAAGCCCGCGGCATAAAATTTGCCGTTATAAGTGCCTTGCTGAATGATCGACGGAACGAAGTCGGCCATATCTTCCTTGGCAAAATACTCGTCGAGCGGAGCGACGATGCCCGAGGCCGCGTAATTCGCTACGTTCGGACCGTCGATGGCGATGATGTCGGGCAGCGTATGCGACGCTACCGCGGCGTTAATTTTATCTTCGTACGCAAAGGAGTTCCCCCTCGTAATGACCTCCATCTTCAGCTTGATCTTGCCTTCGTTCGCCTTGTTGAACTCCTCGATGCGCTTGGCGTAGAATTGATCCTCGTCCTCTTTCGCCTGCGGCCGCCAAAAGCTGATCTCCACAGCTCCGCCTGATCCCGAATCCGATGAAGCCTTGTCGGAGCCCGCTCCTCCCGGCGTACATCCGCCGAGCAAAGCAACCGCTAACATAACCGGTAATACTGTCTTTTTCATGAAAACCCTCCTGTAATTCGGCATTCCTTCTTGTTTACGCTTTCATTTTATCCGCTTTTCTATACCAAACCTACTCTAAAAATCAATGAAAGGTGGACTTTTGCATGCAAAATAACCCCGCAAAGCGGGGTCTTGGCTTCAAGCGATTTCAAGCGGAAGTTCACACTAAGCCGCCATGGTTATTACGGGGACGTAATCGCTAGCGAATGCGCGGTCGCCCGGACCCGACATTAGGGCTGCCACGGGGCCGTGATGACGACCTTCGTCCCGGCTCCCGGAGCCGATTGGATGTGTACTCCGTACTCAGGGCCGTACAGCAGCTTCATGCGCTTGTTCACATTGTCGATGCCGATGGAATCGGCTTGTCCTTCTTCGCCCGCATCCAGTATGCGGCGGATCGTTTCTTACGGCATGCCTTTGCCGTTATCCTCTATACAAAACCGGCGGACATTCCCCTCGATCCGGCCGGATACGCTAATGACGCCTCCTTCCTCGACGTCCTCAAGCCCGTGGATCAAGGCGTTCTCGATAAACGGCTGGAGAAAAAACTTCGGCACCGTGCCCTCGTACAGCCTCGGATCGAAGCTGTATTCCACCTGAAATTTCCCTTCGAATCTGCGCATCATGATCGACACGTAATTTTCCAAATACTTCACATCTTCGCTGAACCGCACTTCGCCGGGACGGCCGGCGGTATACTCCAGCATCTCCGACAGCTCGACCAGCATACTGCTGATCAGCGGCTGCTTGTTCTCGATCGCCAAATAGTTAATGATATTAAGCGAATTGTACAGAAAATGGGGGTTGAACTGAAAATTGAGCGCCCGCAGCTCCGCCTCCATCTCCTTAATGTGCACCTCGTAGTTTTCCTTGATCAGCAGCTCGATTTTCTCGTTCATCTGATTGAACTTATGAATCAGAATGCCCGCTTCCCCCCGGCTGCCCGCCGGTTCGATCATCGTGCCGAAATGCCCTTCACCCATTTGCTTAATGGCTACGAGCAGCTTCTTGATCGGCAGCGTAATGCGTCCGGAAATGAAGGAAGCTAGCGGCTATGGAGAGCAGAATCATCGCGGCCGTGGAATAGAGCGTGTAGGAAAGCATGTTGGGCACGGTGCCAAGCAGGTTGTCATAAGGGATGAAGACGACGGACAGCCAGCCGGTTGTCTTGATCGTATCGAAGCAGACGACCATCTTCTTCCCGCCGATGCGGATCAATTCCGTGCCGCTTTGCTGGCGGAGCGCGCTCTGAATCCATTCCCGGTCTACATCGGGGGCCTGCTCGAAGGAACGCGAAGCGGAGACGGTTTCCCCCTCGGGCGTCAGCACGTAATAATAAGAGCCCTGAACGCCGAGGCTTTCGGCGAACGCCTTGTGCAGCATCGATTCCTGATAATTGACGACGAGCACCGGACGCTCGGTATGAGGAGGCAGCTGCTGCAGCATATTGTTCTGGATCATCGAAATGTTGATAAGCCGCGTGGCGGTGAAGACGAGCTGGGACTGTTCCTTATGCTCGGTCGTCATGGCATAAAACCGGTCCAGCAAATTGTAGGTCGGAATCCAGCGCGTATTATCTTTCGCTTCGAGGCCGATCCCGTACAAATTCGACTTCTGGAAATCCGTCTTGGGAATCCAGAAATAAGGGTTGCCGCCGAATATATATTGGCTTGTGACGAGATTGACCGAGTAGAGGTCCTCCGACGACGGAAAATACTTTTGCAGAATGCGGGTAATTCTGCGGTCGTCCTCCGAGCTGAGCGGCCGGCTGCTCCAATCGCTCGTGTTGAAAAAAGCGAATAAATCCTCGTCGAGATGCATATTGACGGCGATTTGCTCGACCGACGCAAATTTCGAATTCAAGGACTCGTCGCTCTTCTTCACGATGCCGAGGATCGTTTCGCTTGCATTCTGAAGAATTACCTCCGAGCTTTTATAATAATAGCCGACTCCCAAAATCGTTAACGACACGATCACGAGCATCATATACGACAAAAACAGGCGAGCCCGCAAGCTTAACCGGGCGTAGGTGTGGGCGATCCGTTTAAACGCTTTCATAAAACCTCCGGAGGCGACAAAGTATGGAACGGCCGTAAGAGCGGCTTGTATGTTTACATCGTAATGAGCGGGCCTGTCTTTGTCAATTTATTACGCCTCCCGCTTCGGGCAAAGAAAAGACCGCCCGGTTGACGCCTCCCACCCTGCGCGTCCCGGACGATCTTTGCGTTCGCCGAAGCCTCATCCGCCGTTAATGCGGCTTCGTATTGACCTCGAACATCCATATTTTCCCATTTTTATCGATTCCGTAATCGAAGCCGAGCTGCCCGATTCCGGGAAAAGAGGCTTTCAACAGCCGCATGCTGCGGTAGGATAAATTGCGAAGCTCCCGCTTTTTCGCTTGCGGCGCGATCGACAAGGAGCGGCGGATCGCGTCGCTTGATTTCAGCAGCGTGCCGCCCCGGCATAAATTCGTAACGAACAGTCCCGGTCTAGCCAGCCGTCCGACAATGGCTCTGGTCACCCACCTGCCTCCTTGATCAACGAGCTTCACCCGGTAATCGACCGGCCGTCCGGCAATTTGCGCCAAGCGGATGCCCCGCTGAATCAAATAAGCTCTGCCCCGGCGTATGCGCCCGACGGCAGCCAGCATAGAGGCGAAATCGGCTCTGCGCATGATCTTGCCGCGGTAATGAATGATATACCCGCTTCCTTGTTTGTAAATTAGAATAACGCCGCTTCCTCCCGTACCTACGACGGGTTTGGCGACCACTCTGCCGTACTTGTTTACCATTTGTGCCAATGCGGCGCTTGTGAACCGTCTCGTCTCCGGTATGTGGCCCGCAATGCCGCGGTGCCTCAGCAATACATTGGTTTTCAGCCATTTGTTTGCTACGCTTCTTGACATTGTTACCCAAGCACCCCTTCCTTTGTACCGGCTAATCCACTCCATCCACTATTAGACTATTCATGGAAGCAGGGTGGTTCTTGTACCTTTGTCCGGTAAGGACGGATGGCGGAGGAACAAGCGTCTACCGGACCGAAGCGGTCAAAGCTTGCCCCCGGCGAGGAGCACGTCCGCCTTTTCATAGATTCCAATAATTGCGAATAGCTCACTCCCAACATGACAATAGATGACATATTACTTTTGGTATTATGAAATAAATAACTGCGAAGGAGTAGATGAACTTGAAGAGACTTGCGGGGAAAATCGCTCTCGTAACCGGAGGAAGCCGTGGGGCAGGACGAGGGATAGCCATTGAGCTTGGGAAAGCCGGAGCCGTAGTTTATATATCCGGAAGAAGTTTACGAGGCACGACTACGCACGGTTTTCCGGGTAGTATTGATGAAACTGTCGAGGAGATTCTAAACAACGGCGGAGAGGCTTACGCATGTCGTTGCGATCATACCAATGATGAGGATACACGAGCTTTGATCGAGAGAATCCGGCAGGAACAAGGACGTCTCGATATCCTTGTGAATAATGTCTGGGGACTGCATGACTTGGAAGTGAATTTGCAGCCCAAACCTTTCTGGGAATATCCGCTGACCATGTGGGATGCTACGTTTCAGAGCGGAATACGCGCACAAATAGCGACAAATCATTATGCGATCCCGCTTATGTTGGAAGCCGATTCCGGATTGATCGTACATACCACATTTCGGGATCAGGATAAGTATTTAGGAACTTTCTATTACGACCTTGCCAAAAATGCGATTAACCGCTCCGTGTTTGGATTGGCTCATGATCTCAAAAACACCAAAATAACGGCGGTAGCGGTCTCCCCGGGTTGGATGAGAACGGAACTGGTATTAAGGACTTTCGATACAGATGAAGATCATTGGATGGAGGTTGAAGCTCTTAAGCACACGGAGTCGCCGTATTATGTTGGGCGAGCGGTGTCTGCCTTGGCAGGGGATGACGAAGTGCAGCTTAAAAACGGACAGGTGCTTCAAGCTGGCGATCTTGCCCGGGAATACGGATTCACCGATATTGACGGACGATTCATCCCCCCCTTTCTGATATAATCAGGCATACCGTAGAGACCTCTTTAACTTAGCCTTTATGTGAACAAATCCCCCAAAAGTGACGTGATGCTCTGAAGCTTATTCCGTCCGCATCCAGCCTAAGCTGGATCGGCGTCTAACCCTTCCTCTGGGATCGTTCTATGGGTAGACTTTACTTTCGGGGGAGAACCCGGATATCCACAGGATATGGCTGCGCATCATTTCCTAAACAATAAAAAAGCCGCTCTATGAAAATCATTCATAGACGCGGCTTACCTCTAAGCAAGTCAAATCCAAACCCCGTTACCGAAAAAATAAAAGGATAACTCCGTTGCTCGCTTTTGTCCGGCGGCGTGCGCCTTACTTTTTACCGGCGTCGTACTTGACCGTTTTCTTGATCGTATCGCTCATTTTGCCGAACTTGTTGCCGGCTTTGATCTCGATGGGGTTATCTCCCGGTACGAGATTGATCGTTTGGGAAATGCTGCCCTGACCGACCGCCTGATCGTTAATATAGATGGTCGGGCTCGGATCGTTCGGGTCTTTGGCGTTGGCCGTCACGGTAATCGAGGCGCTTTTCGTCGTCTCCGGGATCGGCCCGTGCGTGACCGTAGGCAGCGGCACCGTATACATGACCTTTTTCTGAACCACTTCGGACGATTTGCCGCCCCGGTTCACCGCTTTAAATTCGAATATATTTTCGCCGTCGTGCAGCTGCACCTTGGTGTCGATCGCGCCGTTGGAGACGTATTGGCCGTTAACGTACATTTTGACATTCAGCACGTCTTTGTCAGCCCCCTTGACGCTCGCTTTCAATGCGATCTCCATCGTCGTTGAAGTTTCCGGCAGCGATTCGACGGCAATTTCCGGCGCTGGGCCGAAGCTTGCGATCCAAGTCAGCAGCGGATTCCACAGGAGAACGAGCAGCACGACGATGAACGGCGCCGCAATCAAGCCGCCGCGCACCAGCTTGCGCTTATTTCGCGCGATAAATTGAGCGAGCTTACCCGATTGCCTCAGCTTGATCGTTTGGAACAGCGCGGCGAACGATTCGTTGTCGGTCTCAAGCAGCTTTTGCCGAACCTGCTTATCCTTGAACGCGCGCGGCTCGCGCACTTGGAAATATTTGCTCACCGCCGCTTTATAATGCGGATTGATGACGCCTCTCTCGTCCACAAAGCGGCTGTCGGAAGCCGACCACAGGAGAAAATCATGCACCTTATCCGCTTCGAAGCTGTTCGCGGCGATAAATTCCAGCAGCCCGTCGTAATCGTATTCGTTCGACTCGTACAGTCCCCGCTCCGAATCCGGTCTGTAGAAAGCGAGCAGAATCGAGCTGTAGCGGGACGGATCGATCCTGCCCGCAAGCAGCCGTCTCAACGCCGCCTGCACGTTGTCCAGCTCCACCGGACCGAGTCCTTGCAGCGCGTCCACCGCCTCTTCCTCCTCGCCGGGACGCAGCATGAGCGAGCAGTACAAAATGCCGGTCAAAATGAGCTGCTGACGCCTCGTCTTGTTCGCATGGCGGAACAGCTCTTCGTCGAGCGGGTCGGCGATGAAGCCGAGCGCGACGACGTCCTCGTAGCTCAGCTGCGTCAAATCCAGCTCCTCCAGCAGCGCCAGCTTCACCTCCAGCTGCCACTGCCGGCATACGGCGCCGAACTGCTTGCGGCCGGAGCGCGACGGCAGTTCGCCATAAAAGTCGTGAAGGGAGACCGCCGTTTCGATGCGTTTGCGCGCTTCCCTCTGCAGCAGCTGCTCCTGCTTGCCCGTCACCTCGCGGGCGAAGAACGGCTCCAGCGTCACATCCTCCGCCTGCTTCAGCCAAAACATGATTTCTTCTTTCAGCCGTTCCGCGCTTTGAATCTGCTTCAACCGGTAGGCGACATACTGCTCGGCCGTCGCGGCGGACTGCTTATGCAGCTCTTTCATGACGAGTCCGAACAGGGAAACGCGGCCGAGCAGCAGATCGGACAGCTGCGCCGCTTTTTCGATCCCTTCCCCGCTTTTTCCCGCCAGACGGTTCATAAAGATCATGAAGCACTGTACCAGCAGCGCCTGCTCGCCTTCTTCGGCGAAATCGTAATAAGCGATCAGGCTCTTCATATAGTCCGCCGTCGGGATCGCCTCTCCGTCCGAAACGTCCTTGCGCAGCAGACGGATGAACAGCTCCTTAAGCCGCGGCTTCCGCTCCGCGCTTTCTTTGTCCAGATAGGTCAGCAGCGCATTCATAACGCCCGCGCGGTTATTGTCGTACTGCGCTTCGCTTCCCTGCTCGATCTCATACAGCATGCCGAGCTGATAATAAGTCGGGATCGCCAGGGATAGCGCTCCGGCCTCCCCTTGCAGCGCCTGCTCGCAGAAATCGAACAGCTCGTCCAGCCGCCGCTTGTCGTTATGATGGGCCCAAATCCAGTCCAGCAGGGCGTGATTTTGCCCGGGGAGCTCGGTATTCAGCCATTTTTGGCCAGCGAAGTCGAACACATAATCTTTCTCGACTCTGCGGTCCGGCAGCCGCAGCCCACCCGGCTCCACAAACACGATATGGATGTTCTGCTTGGCCTCCGGCTCGCTGTTGAACGTCGTAAATCCGAGCTGACGGCGGAATGCGTAAGGTATGCAGCGGTAAATAATCTCCAGCAGCAGCCGCGCCTGCTCGGCGCTGTCCGCAACGTCCGCCGCGAGGGAAATGTAGACCTTCTTTTTGTTGGCCGCCGACGACATGACCGCGTAAATCAGCTGCTGAAACAGGCGCGAATCGATACCCTGCGCGGCAAGCAAGCGATCCCCCTCTTCAGCTGAGCCGGCCGGATCGAAGGCTACCTCGTCCAGCTCCGGAATCGATTTGCCGCCGCGGATGTCGTAGCCGCTCCGGAAATCGCGGATGCGAAGCAGCCGGTTCGGCTCGCGTACGAACGGCTCCTGCCGCTCGCCCGGCACGATGAATTGATGCGTGAACGACGCGCTGCGCTGCCCCGTGAAATCCGTCTGAACGTACACGCTGCGGCCGATGACGAGTTCCCCGCTGTCGGCGCGAAACACCGTCAGCGTCTTCGGATACAGGCTGCTATCCGTCTCGTCGCGGCCGAGCAGCTCCTGCGGCGCTTTATAGACGCAGTACGGATGCAGCACCGACTTGATAAAGCCGTTGTCGAGCCCGGCCGACTTGGCCACCGTATCGAAGCCCTCGCTGGTGCGGAATATGCCTTCCCTGTCTCTTGTAAAATATTGCTGCTGAATTTTCCTCTGTCCGGTCACCTGGCATCTCTCCTGCCTACGTAATCCAGCTGGTGAAGCAGCCAAATGAACGGCTCGTCGACGCGAATCGGATTGATGACGCTGGTTACTTGTTTATTTACGGGGTTGGTGCCCAGCGCGGACACGGCAAAGTAAGCGGTGTTCGTAAAGTAGACGTCGATGGCATCCTTGAACGGCCGGTCCACCTTCTCGATAAAACGGCTGATCTCGCCGTTAATATTTTGAAATTCCGTCTGGTCCAAATAGCCCTTATGAACGACATTGCGAAAAACGTTGCTGTTCGGCTGAATGT
The DNA here is from genome assembly GCF_025060755.1 of Paenibacillus doosanensis. Taxonomy (GTDB): domain Bacteria; phylum Bacillota; class Bacilli; order Paenibacillales; family NBRC-103111; genus Paenibacillus_S; species Paenibacillus_S doosanensis. The sequence continues at coordinate 26,643 of NZ_JANYUY010000055.1, read as the reverse complement.
ACTCGCTGTCTTCTTCCTTCAAATACTGCAGCATGTCGCTCTTCGTGAGCACGATCGCCGTCGGAATATCCGTCTTGCTGTTATGCTGGTGGGCGATGAAATTTTCGAACAGGCTGATGACCACCTCGCGCGGCTCGTCATAGCGGCTCGCGAATTCGCCTTCCTCTTCGCCCAGATTCAGATGAATCCGGTCGCGGATCGTGCGGATTTGCAGCGGATCGACCAGGAACAGAATGCCGGACGAATTTTTAATATGCGCGGCATAAATGTCCAAATAATCCCGCTCCACCATTCCTTCGCCCGCCACATCGAAGAAGACGAGCGTCAGCGGCGCCTGCTCCGGATCTTTGAACACGAATTGAAAAATAAACGGCTCCTGCTGCTCGTTCGGGTTCGTAGATTGCAGCATGCTGCCTCTCTCGAAAATCGGCTCATGGTAATTTTGCCGGAATTTGCGGCTGATTTCCGCACTGAGCGGCATGCACGCCGCATCGAAGTTCGAGGCGGTCGTCTGCTGCAGCGTATGGATCAGCGAGGTCATATAGACGGACTTGCCGACCTGCGAGGCGCCGACGATGGAGATGATGTTGCTCGGCACCTTGCCGGATGAAATCGGCAGCTCGTTATGGCAGTTCGGGCACAGCCGCCGCTTGGTCGTATGACCGTAGCGGTCGGTGACGGCGACGAGCACGTTTTGCGAATATTGCTTAAAATCCTCCGGAATCGTATCCGGATCGATCACCGCTTCCATATCCTGCTCGGACAAATGGAACTTGCGCCGCCAAGCGTTCAGTCTGCGGTCCTCCTGCAGCATGAACTCGTCGTCGTCCTCCTTGCTGTGAACGGCGCGGAACACGACGTCCTCCGGCTCGAATTTGCTGAAGCAATACGGGCATACGATGCTGTAATAAGGGGGCCGCTCCTTGACGGGCGGCTTTTTCTCAAACAGGCTTTTGAATTTACCCAGCATGTGAATCCCTCCTAAAAGTTTTCGGAAGAAAACTATCTTCGTAAGCATAAGCTAAGAGTTTTCGTTAGAAAACTGACTTCGTGAGCTTTCAAAGGGTGGTGATTTCGTCGTGTCCTGCGGTCGATAGAAGTTTCCACTCGCTGTTGTAGCCGGATTTTTTTCATTTTTGAAGCCCTGAAGCGGGACAAATCCGTCTACAAAGGCGACCGCTTACGCTGCTCCAACTTTCTATCGACTCTCCGGCCACTTCTTCACCATGTTTTTCAAAATATGGCGAAAACCGCCTGATTTCTTGAATAGGTTAGACATCCGGGGACAAAGGCGAACGCTGCGCTTCTCCAGATTGCTCTCGCTGCTTCGCCCGCTTTTTCACCGTTTTTCACGATTCCAATATCAGCTCATACTGTTCTCCGTAACGGCTCTCCGTAAAAAACAAGCGGATAAAGTCGTGCTTGCCGACTTCGATCTCGGGAAGCGCGCTGTGGCCGACGGCAAAATCGCTCATAAACGGGTAGGCGATGCCGTCCTCCTTATGCGCCGGAACGGCGCCTTCCTTCTTCACATAGCAGAGCGCTTCCTTCGGCACCGCGATTTCGCAGAACAGCTGGATGCGGGCCGTTTTGAACTTGCTGAACAGCCTGCCGCCGTATTTGATCGAGCAGCGTATTTGCGCTCTCCCGCCGCTGACGCGGACGTAGTTATCGCGGTCGGCCTGCATGAACGCCGTCAAGCCGCTGCCCTGCCGGAGGCAAGGGAAGATGCGGTAGCCGCGGGCGCCGATATAGCTCACGCGCTCCTTGTAACCGCCCTTCACTTTGTACTCTTCCCGGGTCAGCAGCTTCAGCTGCGCCGGAGCGAGCTGCTCGGGCGCCTGCTCCTCGTCCTCCTTAAAGCTGTAAATATATACGTACTCGACATCCTTCGGCCACTGCCAGGTGATCGTGCATTCCCCGTCCCGCAGCTGGCATTCGGCTTTGCGGATGCGATAAGATTCGTTTAATGATTCCCACTGCCGCTGCATCGCTGTTTATCCCTCCGTCCAGAAATCGCTGCTTTTTTAGCGGAACCGCTTGCCGGTCTGGTCGCCGCCTCGTCTGCCGTAGCGGCCCTGCGGCTCCAGCTCGACGCGGGACCTCCGGCCCCGGCCGAAGCCCGAATGGCCGCCCGTTTCCTGGCGTACCGCAACAAGCAGCGTAGAGACGGAAAGCACGAAAGCGAGAATCAGGTCGGCCATCAACCGGTATATCGACGGATAATCGGCTCCTTGGACGCCGGATTCGATAATTAGCCCGGCCAGAAGTCCGGCTACCGTGCCGCCGATCGAGAAGCTCGCCGCCAAATAGCGGTTGTCGAAGATGATCCCGAGCGACAAGCCGAGCAGCGTTCCGAGCAGCGTAATCAGCACCGCTCTCAATAGGCCGTGATAACCGTCGGAGGCCGCGGCCCCGGTGCGCTCGTTCAGCAGATGCCGCTGATGATTCAGCAAATAAATTTGCTCGAAGGCATCGGCAATCCGGTCCGCGCTCTGCGCGTCGTAATAATTGCCGCCGGTATTGGCGGCAATCTGCTGCAGCAATTGTCTGCCTTCCGCCTGAGTGGAATCGATGCCTATCGTATGTACGCGGACATGCTCCTGCACGTAAGGAGCAAGCACCTTGGCCGTATCGACATCGCTGTACCCGTCGGAAATAAGGATCACCGCCGCGTTGCGGCCGGCTCTTCCCTGCTGCTGCAAATGATCCATAGCGGCATTAAGCGCCTTGCCGATATCGGTTTGCCCGTTAGGAGCATAGGCCGCCTCCAGCTTGGCGGACAGCTCGTTCTTGACGCCCGCTCCGCTCAGCTGCGTCAGCGGAAACACTTGCTCGGTCTGCTCGTTGAACGTAAACAGCGCCGCGCGCTTCTTGCCGTCCATTTTGCCGATCAGGGACTGGGCGGCCCGGACGCTCTGCCTGTCCGGGTCGGTCTGCAGCATGCTCTCGGACTTGTCCAGCAGCAGCACGTAATCTTGGGGAACGTCCCGCTTCCCCAAAGACAGGCCGTATATAAACTGAAACAGAACCCCCGCGACAAACAGCAGGACCAGCGTACCGGGCACAAGCAGCTTCCAGCCGTCGCCGGCGTAATGCAGCCGCCAATTGTTCCCGTTCAGCTTCGGCGAGATGATCTCGGCCGCCAGGCAGCCTATGCCGACGAACAAGGCGAACTGGCCGAAATACAGCCCCATCAGCAGCGTCTCGTGCATCGCGCCTTCCCAGCGGTCCAGTATCCATTCTCCTACGACAAAGCCAATAAAACCGCCGATAACGCTAAAAATTGTCAACAATGAGTTCCATTTGCGCTGTTTCACCGTTTCCCCCTCTTTCTAGTTCCATGCCTTCCCGTATCGATTCCGCTTCCGGCCGCCACGCAGCCCGATGCGGATGATTAGCCTTGATCCGGCAGCGCCTTCGGTTCCGAAGAGCGGTCTTCCGGGCCGCTCAGCTCAATCCCGTGAAACTGGTACCCGTTCTGAACGTACGTATCGTAATAAATTTTACCGTTGCGGTAATACATCAGATCGTCCAGCCGGAAGCCGCCCATCAGGTTCAGCTTCTCGATGCCGCTCGGCTTTTTCTCATGAATGCAGCCGAGCTTGTACGTTCGGCTGCCGTGATCGACGGCGTACGCATATTGTACGAATTCGCTCTGATAATCGCCGAATATATATTTCTCCTCGTACCGGTGCCGATGCGTCGACCGGTACACATCGATGCGAATCGCCGCCTCGTTCTCGAGCGTTGCGTACAAATCGCGGAACAGATCCTCCTTCGACAGCACCTCGCGGTTATCGTAGCTGGCGGCCACATTCGCCCGCTTCAGCAGCTCGTCCTCGAACGTGCGGCTAAACAGGCGATGGGAGAACAAGTCTTTGCGCGCGGCTAAGATCAGCCGGTCGATCAGCGCCTCTTCCCCCTGCAGGAGCAGAGCCGATATATTGCCGAGACAGCGGTCTTCCCAATAAAACTGAACGCCGCGGCGCTCCTCCAGCTCCTCTGCGATCTCCTTCACCACTTGCTCGTAAAACTCGTTGATGTTGCGGCCCAAGTAATCGTTCGTCACGGATATGCTGCTCCGACTCGTATCGCGAAGCGCCGTCTCCAACCGGCGAAGCCGTTCCGCGAACGGCGCGGCGTACGCGTGCAGCTCCTCCAGCTTGCCGATATAACCGGCAAGCAGCTGCTGCTTCGTCTCCAAATAGAGCAGCTCCAGCTTCATTCCGTACACTTCATCGACGATATGCCGGACGACCTGCTTCACTGAAAGCTGATTCCTCAGCCGGCTCCATAGCGACGCCTGCCCGAACGATTGCGCCTCGACCCGTTCGTCGTACTTGCGCTTCAGCTCCTCGCGGCACTGCTCGATATGCGCCGCGTTTTCTCTGAGCTGCTCGCGCAGCTCGTGCGCAATGCCGCCCTCCAGCGTCTCAGCCGTCCACGCGCAGCCGCTGATAAACCCGTAAGCCGGGTGAATCAGGACGCGCTCCCGGAACCGCCGCTCCAGCTCCCCCGGCAGGCCGCGCTGGGCCAGCGCCGTCTCGACCCGTCGGGCGACGTTCGTCTCGAAGAACGTTTGCGCGTTGCCGCCGAACAGCGCGATCTCCGCTTCCCGAAGCGTCATCGTTTTAAGCTCCGAGGGCGAAACGGGATGATACAGCATCCCGTACATCCCGTCGACCGCTTTGGCGGGCTCGCTGACAAGCTCCTCGGCCAAGCGGGAGGAACGCCCTTCTTCCAGCTCCAGCTCGTGCAGCAGCTCGCGGCTGTCCCTGGACGCGCTGTTCTCCTCCAGCCGCTGCAGGGCCAGGCGGTACCAATGGTACAGCGCGGTCAGCGCAATAGCCTGGTCCGGCCGCTTCACCCGGGCCATGCCGGCGGATGCGTAACATCGTCCGTCGGTATCCGGCGGGATCATATTCTGCTTGAACTGCTGGTTGTTGTAGGCGCCGTGCTGGGGATCGAGCTCCTGCTGCGCCTTGCGGTTTTTCAGCAGATTCAATCCGCTGATGATGTCGTAAGCGCCCTGCATGCCGCTATCGGCAAATATCCCCCGCTCATCCTTGTTGCTCAGCAAGTACACCATGTCGAACAGCGGCGCCGGACCGTGCATAACCGGCAGCCGAATGCCTTCTCCGGTGACCTGGAGCATCGCTTCAAACCGGTAGCCGCGATCCTGGTACGAGTCGGTCTCCCGCAAAAAGCTGACGCCGAGCGAAGAGGAGAAGGCATAAGTCTCCTCGACCTGCTTCTCCTCCAAAAGCCCGTACAAATCGATCATCACGGAGCGGAAATGCTCCCCGAATACCGATTTGATCAGCACCGTCAATTCCGGCAGCAGCACGTTGCAAGGATCGTCCAGCTCCGTTACGACCGCGATGTTCAATCGCTGCATATGCGAATACATCCGTCCGAATTCCGCGATGCGGCTGTTCATTTTCCGCAGGATGACGTTCAATTCCAGCAGCTTCGCTTCATCTTGATAGAAGCGCTTGTGCAAATCCGCCCGCAGGCTTTTCTTATCCCCGGCTGCGCCGGGCATCGTCCAGCGGTACAATCTGCGGTCGTCATCCGCGTCCAGCGGTTTCGTGCCGACATGCAAGTAGACGACGCCGGCGCTGTTGTTCCACTGCTTGCCGTTTAACGCCGCAACCTGCCGCAGCGCTTCCTCCGTCTGGTCGCCAAGGAACAAAAACACGAGTGGATGGTTGATGCTGCGCAGCTCGTCTCCGTCACTGCCTCGGTTATCCATATCGGCCGCATATTCGTTGGCGAACGCGAGCAGCTTCTCCCGCATGTTCCTTCCCCCTCTCCGCTTAAGCGAAGTGTTCTTTTTTTCATTAGAGCCGGCCCCGTTTGATCTTCCTAGATGCCGACTGGCCTATTTCAAGCTTTTCACCATATCGTTTACTTTCACCGACACCTGCTTGTAGAAGCGGTACATGTCTTCCCCGTTCTCCCATTCGACGCGATCGTAATCCAGAGCCGATTTCGCCTCCTGGTAACTGGCCGCCATCTCGCTAAGCTTCGCGAGCAGCCCGCTAATATCCGAGGATGACGTCAGCTGCTGTACCCGCTTGGCCGACTTGCGCTGCAAGAGCGCCTTCTTCTTTTCATCAAGCTCGCGGGCGCGGTTATAAATTTCGTATTCGACGAATTTATTCACCTGCATCAGATTGACGAAAGCATCCCACGGATCTTCGTCCGCATCGTGATCGTAGACGAACAAAGCGCCTTTTTTGCAGATGGTGTCGGTATACATCGCCTCGATGAACAGCTGCATCAGCTTTTCTTCGTCCTTGTAGGCTCCGAGCAGCTTCTCCAGCTCGGCGATTTTGGCCGAGATCTGATCGTACTTGCGGCCTTCTTCCTTCACCCGCTTGAGCAGCTCGGGCGAACGGATCAGGTTGTCCTTCGCCATCTCCTCGCTTATGCTGCCGAAAATGTCTTTCGTTCCTTCCACCGGCAGCCCTTGCTGAACGAAAGCCTTGAGCTCGCTCACGCAGCGCTGCACTTCGCCCAGATTCGGTCTTTGCGAGCCGAGCTGCATATTGAAGGAGGCCAGGTGGCGCTCCAGATCGAACGGCTGCGAGAATCGGCATTCGTAGCGGTTAATCGTGCCGCTGTCGTCGCCTTTGACGCGGATGACTCCGTATTCCATCAGCTTATCGAACAAAGCGCGGACTTCGGCATTGTATTTTTTGACGCGCGAATTGTCGTAGGTGTCGCCCCATGATTTCTCCGGTATCGGCGAAGGCAGATACGTCCAGTTGATCTTATCCGTCTGCACCAAATGGCGGCCGATGCCTTCCGGCTCGAGAATCGTGTTCTCATAGCTCGTCTCGTATACTTTGAGCGGCGTATAGAGGAACAGCGGAATCCCGTTTTGCGTGTTCAGCCAGAAGATGCGGTTCTTCACTTCGCTCTCCTTGACCGTGAAGCGCGAGTTGGCGATCGCATGATCCTGGAAGTTGCGGATCCCTTTGAAAATGGCGGGAGCCTTCACCGGCACCGAGACGAAGCCCCATGACGGGAAATTGAAATGTCCCGAGCTGTTGCTCAAGTGGAAGACCGGCTTCGCTTCCTCATACAAGCGGTTGGCGATGTTCTGCTCCACCAGCTTCTCGATCGAATCGTCATGGCCGTACTTGATGACGAGGAACTCCTCCATCGACTTGGTGATCAGATCGCCGAAATGGTCGGTCAAAAACTCGGAGATCGCGCTGATAACGTCGACTTCCTGCTCCTTGATCCATTGATTCGATTTGCGCAGCAGCTCGTTCGTGAAATCGCGGATCAAATCGTTCACGTTCTTCTCGTCCGTCACCTGACCGATCAGCTTGGCCATATCCGGCACGCTGACGACGTTCCAGTAGTACGTCCGGTTGCCTTTATGATCGACCTCTTCCTCGCCGTTGGTCAAAATATCGCCGTTTTTCTCGAATATTTTGTTCAGCTCGTTCAGCAGCTCCGTAAACACTTGATAAATCCGCGAGTTTTCCTGGTTGATCAAATCGTACAAATCCTCGTAAAACTCCACCATCTGCTCCATTCGCTCGCGGTCGGCCTGCAGCAAATATTCGTGGATTTTGGCCTCGATGTACGCATCCTTTTTCTTGTCCTTGGAGATGAACGCGCTGCGGGCCTCGGTCAACTTTTGCTCCGAATTTTCTTCGGCCGACTCGATATCGCGGGGAATGCGGTAAATGCTCTCCTTCAGCGACTCGATATACGAGGAAATCAGCTTCAGCAGACAGAATCCTTTATCCTGCAAAATAATGCGCGACACATAGAACGGCCCCTGCTCCGGGTTGCGGAAAATTTTGGTTACCTGCTCGGAGAACAGCTCTTTCTTCTCGCCCGGCAGCTGTCTGCGGCATTTGATATATTCCTCGCGCGCCCGGGAGAGGAAGCTCTGCTCCAGCTCCGTATCGATATTGACCGTCTGCTGCTTGACGACGTTGGCATAGCTTAGCCGCTCGCTGTTCTGATAGCCCGCCAGCGGCTCCGGCACGCGCTCTCCGAATTCCCTGTGGATCGAATCGGGATCGATGCCGAGCTTATGCGCCAGCTTCTCCACGTCCTCCTGGGACGGACCGGCATGGAACATCTTCTCCATCCGCTGAAACATCTTGAAGGCGAGGTATGTCGTCATCTCCTCGATCGGCAGCACGGCCGACGAAGCGCCCAAAATGTTGTACTGGTAGTTGGCCGCGTACGCTTTGGGCATCTGATTGATATTGGTGCGGATGTTACTGATATAGTCATGGATCGCGAACTCCTCGCCGGAGCTTTTGTCCTCGCTCGCCATAAAGTTCGTAATATTCTCCGCCGTCACGTTCATGCAGTAATCGTAGGCGTTCTCCAGCAGCTTGCCTTCGAGATTCGTCGCCGAGATCAGATGCGCCAGATTGAACGGAGGCATCGGCGAGTTGACGTTCAGTATGCTAGCGTACTGCTGCTTGAACCGCTCGCTGCGTTCGTCGACATTCATCCAGTAGTCGAGCTCCTTGAGCGCCGCATAGCCGTTCTTTTTGATATATTCGCGCGAATGCTCGGATAAGCTCTTGTTGGCCAAATTCACGTCCGGCGTGAACAGATAGCCGAGCAGGTTCACCTTATCGACGCCGGCCGAACCGAAATCGCGTTCGATGATGCCGCGCACGATATAGGCGATATCGAGGAAGCAGCCGCTGCCCGTACCGCCCGACAGACCGGTCAGCAGAAATACCATCAGCTTCTTGTTCGTGCCGACCGAGAGCGTCTTGATCTTCCGCTCGATCGTCTGCACGACCTGCACGATCTTGGTGAACAGCAGGAGCCGTCCCGCCTGCCGGACGCCGGAGGCGCCGTTGATGCCGTCGGTAATCGTCAGCTCGGGCGACAGCCATTCCTTGATGTACGGCTCCAGCACGCTGCGGTTTTGCAGCACGCTGCCGATCTCCGGATTGGAGAGCAGCACGAATTCCGTCAGCGGATCGAGCCCGATCCCCTTATATTTCTTGTTGCGGTCGTGCTCGTTGGTCTCCAGCGCAAGAAACTCAACGTTGCTCGGCTTCTCCTTTTTCTTCTTCGTAAAAGGGTCCTCCGGCAGCTTGAACCGGCGGTTGATCTGGTATTTCAAGCGGAGCAGCGCATCGATCCCGGTGCCGCCGAGACCGATGATCAGCATCGGGTTGTCGATCGTGTCGACGCGGATTTTTTCGCTGATAATGCCGCCGCCCAAAGAAACATCCAACTGTTGTATATGCTCTCTGACCACTGCTTTCATATGTGCTTCCTCCGTTAACGGTTATTTTATATATTCGAGGGAGATCGATTTATTTACGTTTTGCAGCGTAATCCGGATGCGGTCGCCGCTTTTCAGCTCCTTGCCCTTCGCCGCGTCGAACACGCGTCCGCCCTTCTCGATGACGCAGCCCGATTCGTTGAACAGCGCGACCGTATCCCCGGCTCCCGGCCTGAAGATAATCGTTTGCGTCTCCGCAAACTCGGGGGCCAGCTGCAGCAGCTGATGGAGCTGGAACTTGCCTTTGAAGGCGTTCAGCTTCTTGTACTGCGGCGTCGTGCGCTCTCCCGTATCCTCGTCCTTGATTTCGATCACGAACTGGCCGACGAAGCCTTTGTTCGCCTTCTTCCAGACGGACAGGGCGTACAGCAGCGCTGCGATAAGAATAAGCGCGCCGGCGATCGAGCCGCCCGTCACCGCCCAGTTGATCTTCGGCTCCTCCGAAGTCCCCGTGCCCGTCTCGGGAGCCTTGGCTCCGGATTTGGCAGAAATCGTCGCCGCTGCGGATTCCTTGACGAAATTCGCGTTCTCCACCTTTACCTTGAGCGAATAATCGTGCGCATCGGCGATCTTCATCGAGCCTTCAAAGCTCTGGGCCGATACGGCGAGCGGAATTTCCTGCGTCTTCTTCGTATCGAGATCCGTGACGATCAGCGTCGATTTGGCGTTTTTGTACAGCTCGGCATCCGTAGCCTTCTGTCCGTTCGACTGCAAATACGCTTTGACCGGCACCGTGTCTCCAGGCCTATAAGATATAGACGACGAAAGTTCCATCGACACCTGCAAATCGTAGTTATAAATTAAATTTATGTCGATTTTTTCTTTGGGAACCCCTTTGACCTTCAGCTTCCAGTCGCCCTGCGCCGGGTTCAAAATTTTGATCAGCGAATAAGCGTTCGAAGTCGAATACACGATCTGGTCGGACGGAATCGCCTGCTCTTGACCGGCCGGATTGAACAGCTTAACCTCTACGGGCTTGGCCGACATGATCGAAATGTTGGCCTCCTGGACGCTGGAGTTCGGAATCTGCACCGCCACCTCCTGAAAATCGCCGTTCGCCGTAATGCCGGTGAGCGGCACGACCTTCAGCTTCAGATGGCTCGCATAAATTTCGCTCAAAATTTGCGGCAGATCGTCCGCCGAGCTGGTCACGAACAGCTTGCCGTTCGTTTCGTTCGAAATGCGCTCCAGCGCATCCTTGTTCAGCTGTCCGTCGGCGTTGAGGCCGATCGTGTAGATCGGAATGCCTTTGTCCTTGGCCTTCTTGACCGCGTCGCTCAGCACTTTGTCCGACTGTTCCTGCGACTTGCCGGCATTCAGCGAGTTGTTGCCGTCGGTCAGCAGAACGATGAGCGGAACATGCCCCTGCTCGGAGCCGGACTCCAGCACCTTGACCGCTTCGCTGACGCCGACGGCGATATCCGTATAAGGTCCGCGGGTTAACTGGTCGATGAATTTCTTGAGATCCTGCTTATCCTGAACGCTGTTCATCTTCAGCAGCGCCTTCTCGCGGAGCACTTGATCCGTGTAGGCGACGACGCCGATTTTATCCCCTTGCACCGAGGACATATCGACGAACATTTTCATCGCTTCGTAGCTGACTTTGTTGACGTCGCTCTCGTTCATGGACGTGCTGACGTCCACCGACAGCACCGCGTCGATATGCGTATCGCCGTCCGCGCCGGCTGCCCATGCTCCCTGCGAGCAGGTCAGAAGCAGCAGAAGCGTAAGGAGCAAGCGGAAGACGGATGTGGTATGATTCATTGTGTTGATTCCTCCAAAACGTGATTTAAGGAAATTGTCGATTCCTGTCGGGGTTGTAACGAATTTCTGTTGTAAATTGTAAAATGTGGGAGCGATGATGTATATTATGTCTACTAACCATATTAACTTTTTAGTATGCAAAATTCCACTAATAGAATCTTAAAGTTTAGGAGAATCCGATGCCGACATTTATTGGAATAGCTTTTGCCGCCGTCTTTGTCGCCGCCCGCTGGATTTATTTTCATACGAGCCGAAAGCAGGAAGTGCGCCCGGACGCCGTCGACGCCGAATTTCTGGACCTGCTGAACAACGGTGATCGCCATGAGTAAAAAGATTCCCGTGCAATTTCGCAAAAGCGTGCGAACCCGCCATGCTTTTGAACGTTTAAAACAGTGCAAAGGTTGCGGAAATGTGTCCGTTCTCTGGAGCGAAAATTGTCTGAAATGCGGAGCGGACGGAAAATTCCAGTCGTACCGGCAGATCGTCCGAACGATTCGCCTCCGCCATACAGCCAGAGATGCGATGATTGCCTTCTCGATCAGTCTTGCCGCTTTTTTCCTGGCGGAAACCCTCCTGCAGATGGTTATCTCGGTGCTGGCGGGCATCGTCCTCGTCGCCGGTTATCTTCTGCTGGCCAGACACTACGCTTCCGCCGTGGAAAACCGGCTGCTGCATCAGCTGCTGGCGACCGAGCATCAGGCGATCCGCGACGGCATGCTGCTCGATCTGGAGGATGCGGCCAGCGATCTGAAGGCGGATGATTTCAAGACCGCCTACGAGAAGCTGCGCGAGATCGGCTATCTGATCACAGGCAATCAGGTGAAGGTGCTGAAGCTGATGTGCCTGAGCCATTTTATCGTGCGCAGCGATATGGACCTCGAGCTGTCCACCCTGATTCCGTCCGGCTTCGAGCCGGATTTCATCCGCTATCTGCACGAGGTGAGCAAGGTCAGTCCGCAGCTCGTCGGGCGCGATGCGCTCGACTATGTGATGCGCCACCGTCAGGCGATCGAGGCTTTCCCGGGAGGTCCGGAGACGCTGGCGCTTACGGCAAGCGCCGCCCTGCGGGTCAAAGGCTATGTGCTGCAGTACCCCGGCCTGATCGCCGATTATTTGGACGCGCTGCCGCGAGACCGCCTGCTGCGCCTGTGCAAGCTGCTCCAAGGCAGCCGCGACCGGGTGCCCGAGCTGTACGACAAGGCGCAGGAGCAAGTGAAGCTGAAATACGATTTTGATCCCGAATTTCAAGGGTTATTGTAGGAGGGACGGTCATGTTCATATCGATGTACAGCCGTTCGAAGCATACCCGCAATCTGGCCGGGCTGCTGCTGGCCGTCATGCTCGCCGCCTCCGGCTACAAGAGCTATGCCGGCTGGTCGAAGGCCGATCTGTACGAGCAGGCGGCGAAAGCGCAGGCGGACGGGCATGAGCTCGAAGCGGAAGCCCTGTTCCAGCGGGCGAGAGCGAACACGGTCATCCGCTATAAAAACGAGGAGATCGACGCCGCTCTGAACACGCTTCGGCCGGTAACCGAGCTGAAGCGAACGCTCGGCTCCATCTCCGACCGGATGCATGCGGCGGCCAAGGTGAACGACGTGCCTACGCTGCTCCAAGCGTACGAGTCGTTCCAGCAGGTCCAAATGGAGTATGCTTCGCGCAGCGAAGCGGACCGGAATCGGCTTGCCGAGGCGGAAGCTTCCTATCGGGTGGAGGAAGGGCTTGCGCAATCGTTCGCCGACGTGAAGACGCAGCTGGAGCAGAGCCTGGAGAACGGCGCCGCCGACAAGTCGTTCGACAGCGGCAATGCGATGCAATATTTGCTGCAAATTCCCGCCGTCTATTACAAGGACGAGAAGACGAAGAAGCAGCAGTTGAACGAGTTGTTCAAAGCTTATGACCAGAAACGGATGGACGCGCTGTTCCAAACGAAGAGCTTTCCCGAGGTCGTGGACGAAACGCAGCGCCTCCGCAAATTTTATACGGCCGGCGGCGTTCAGGCCGAATGGCTGCTGCCCCAGTTCGAGACGTATGCGCAGAACGCGCTCGCTTCGCTGCTGAAGAAAAACGATTTAACCGCCTTTATATCCTATTCCAAAAAATACCAGGCAGCTAAAGAGCTTACGGACGGACGCCCCAAGCTGAGCAGCTATATTCAAGCTTCGATCAAAGCGCAGCTTACCCGGGCGCAACAGCTTGCCGCCGCGAAAAAATTCGCGGAAGCGATCGATTTGTATACGATATTAAACGCGTACCAGGATACGTCGAAGGAAGCCGCCGATACCGAGCAGCGCTGGCTTGAAGCCGATCCGGCGCAGCTCTTGCGCAAAGCGACCGGCGCGAAGGCGGACGCCGTCTTCACGAATGTGCAGAGCGCCAAAGGGGCATGGGGCGCGAAGCTCGCCGCCGTAGGGATTGCGGCAGACGGAGAGCTTGTCCTGGCGCGTCTGGCGGCCGATCAAAAGCTCGATTACGCTTCGGCCGCGCTCGGCAAACAGCTTGCCGTCCAAGCGCTGAAGCTGTCCGGCCCGCTCGGCGGCGGCGACCAGCAGCCGGCCATCGTCATCGAAGCCGCGTCGAAATCGCGTCAAGCCAGATACGTCGCTGTGACTTACGATCCTCGCTCGGCGGAGCTCAAGACCGTTCTCGACGTAGAAGCCGACGGTTTCGCTCCCGACCGCAGCCGCCCGGGCACGCTGATTGTCGATAATCCGGCCGGAGATGCTGCGGGACGGCAGGCCTATTACGAATTTCAAGGGGGACAGTACGTCTTCGCGAAGGTGAAATCCGATATCCTCGACATCGCGCTGTCCGAGCTGCCGAAGCAGAAGCCGGGAGCGGTCATCCGGTTTCAATGCCAGATTGCGTCCGTGGACGGCAATACCGCCGTCGTCAGGCTCGGCAACGACGTTGTGCTGCTGAGCGGCAATGTCCGGTTTCGGACGGGACCGGCCGTCGTAACGGGGACGCTTCTGGAGAAGAACGAAGCGGACGGGAAGGAAAGCCGGGAGCGGCCGCAAGGCGAGGCCGGCTCCATCCCCGGGACGAAGAACCCCGCGGCAAGCTCAAGCTCTGCTCCGAATAGAGAAGCCGAAGCAAGCGCGAAAGCAACAAAACAAGCGGATGTGCCCGGAAATGCCGATGGAAGCCCGGGCGCCGGTTCAAGAAACGGCGCAGGCTCGCTGCCGGACACCGCTCCGCGAGCCACCGGAGGCAGCGGAGCGACGGCGGGAGCAAACCAAGGCGGCGCCACGGGCGTCCCATCGTCGGCGGCGGCCCACACCTATAAAATCGCCGTGACCGAGCTGGCGCAGGACGACGGCGGAGGCTTCTCCGGCCGTTCCGCCAACCGCCCGGCACAGCCCTGATTCGGCCTGCCGGAATCATACGTTTACAACCTTCCGGAATCCCGTTATAATATAACTCCTTTACCGGTAATTGGAATTCGAGGCGATCCTATGTATAAGCAATGCCCTGCAGTTCAACAAACGTTTCATCATACCGAGGTGTGGGGGCCGCTATACCGGATGCGCGCGCGTGCCGACGATTGCGAAGCCGCCTTATTCCGGAGCGCTCCCGTACGAAGATTGAAGCATCTGCATCATTTCGGCGCAGGTGCTTTATTTTGCCCGGTTACCCATTCGCGCTACGAGCATACGGTCGGCGTCTGGGCGCTTGTGCGGCATTTTTTCCCCGAGCACCGGGAATTGCGGGCCGCGGCGATCGTCCACGATGGTGCAAGGCACAGGAACGATTGCTGTCGGAGATCAAGTGAAGCTTACACCTTAAACCGGGCGATCGACTGCTGAAGCTGGGACGCAAGCTCGGTCAGATGGCGTATCGAGCCCGTTACATGCCCCATCGAAGCCAGCTGATCCTTCGTCGAAGTAAGAATATGCTGCGTACCGCCCGCATTCGCTGCCGCTACTTCGGCGATGGCGTGAACCGCCTGCGAGACATGGGCCGTCTCCCTTTCCATCCTGCCGGAAGCTTCGGTGACTTCCGACATTTCCCTGTCGATTTCCCCGATCGACTCGACAATAAAGCCGAACGCCGCGCCCGCATGATTCACATCCTGCAGCCCTGCATCGGTGACGCTGCGGCTCTCGGCCATAAGCAGCGCCGCGCTATGTGTCTTCTCGCGGATATCGGCGATCATCTCCACGATCGTTGCGGCCGAATGAGCGGATTGGGACGCAAGGCTGCGCACTTCCCCGGCTACGACGGCGAAGCCCCTTCCGTGCTCTCCCGCGCGGGCGGACTCGATGCCCGCATTCAATGCCAGCAGATTGGTTCTGCGCGCAATATCGGTTATAAGCTGAATCGACCTCTCAATAGCCATCGACCTCTCCTGTAACCCTGCGATGACTTCGTTCATCAAATTCATCGTATCGTGCACCGATGCCATCTGCTTCATCGCCGTCCTGATCGTATCGTCCCCCTGCAGAGCCGCTTCCTTCGCATGACCGACGATCACGGACACATGACGGGATTTATCCGAAATCTGCCCCGCCTGATGCGACATGACATCGATGACGCGCATGCTTTCTTCCACGCTGGCGTGCTGCTTCACAGACCCGGAGGCTACCTCCTGCACGGTAGCGGCGATTTTCTCCGAGGCTTCTCCGGTCTCAGCGGCGCTGGAATGGAGCCCGGCGGCATGGGAGGCGAATTGCTCGGCATGGCTTCCGACCTGCCGAATCAGCTCCCGCAGTTTATTCACCATCCCGTTGAACGAGGCGGCAAGCTCTCCGAATTCGCCTCCGGAGCGGATGACGATCTGTCCGGTCAAATCTCCCTCTCCTTCGGCGATGTCTTTCAGTTGACGGCTGACCAAAGCTAGCGGACGCGATATGCGGGCAGCCAAAATGATCCCGAACGTCAGAGCGATGAGGATCGCCGCGGCGCTGGCGGCGACGATCATCCGGCGCGTCGATTCCACAAGCCCGGCGTTCGTCCGATAAGCCTCGTTCATCAGCTGCTCTTGACGGTCGACGACCGTTTTCGACACATTCTTGATCTCGGAGCCGGTCGGCAGCACCTCGGCCCCGATCAGTCTCCTGGCTTCCTGCGGATCTGTCTTCAGCAGCTTCACCACTTGATCCGCTTGCGCCTGCAATTTCTTGTTCAGCTCGGCGATTTCATTCGCCGATGCCCGTCCGTCCTCCGACAAGTTCCCCGACACTCGGCCGACCAGATCGTTCAAATCGGCGTTCGTCGATTGAAATCCCAGCAAATATTGGCTGTCGTTCACAACGAAATACGCGTTAAGAAAGTTCATCTGCTGGGCGGCGTCGAATTGGATCACATGAGCGTCAAAAGCGGCGCGGGCCTGCACCTCGACGAGGGCGGAATACGAATCGTTAACCGTCTGCAAATAGCGGTATGACATTCCTCCGATCACGGCAAGCAGCAAAGGCGCGATCAAAAAACCGATAATAATTTGTTTGCCAATGGACAATTTCATTGAAGCCCTCCAGTTACAAAAATGCATATGTTGACACGATTCGTCGCTTTCTCCCCTCATCTTACAATACGCCCTGTTAAAATGGTGTTAAGAATGAAAACAGCCCTTCCGAGCTTTTCGCTCGAAAGGGCTGCAACGGCTTGTCTCCGCTCGCCTTTAAATCCGTATTTTTCCAAAAATGAACCTTACCGCACCGCTTCCGCTTTGATCTTGTCGATCTTCTCCTGACGTTCCCGCTCCGACAAGCGAGGACAGGTGAAGCAATAACCGTGGCCGGTATCCGTTTTGTAAGCAAGGCAGCATACCGCCTTGATCCTCATCTGCTCGCCGGGCTTGCGCGGATTCTCCATCATCCGGAAGCGGATGTCGAACGGATTCTTGGGCCGGCCGAATACGGCCGGATCGAGTCCGCGCAGCAGCTGATCCAGATCATGGTTCAATCTCTCGCGCTGCTCCTCCGTCTCCGCCTCCTCCAGCCAGCGGTCCTTGACATAATGCAGCCGGGTGCCGATCACGCCCCACAGCTGTCCGGCGTTCAGACCGACGACGCCTGCTATGCTCTCCAGCAGCGGCCGAATCTGCCGACCGTAGAAGGCTTCCATCGCCTCGACCGCCTGAGAACTGCGGTGAGCGGCAGCGTCGGGCAGCGACTCGCTCTCCCATTGTCTGACGCGAAACTCCATGCCTGCCCGCTGCTCCTTCACATAAAGCTGCAGCTCCACGTTGTCGAGCGACAAATCCGGCTTCGCATTATCATGCCATAGCGAATATTGAAACGCCGCGCAGACCGCTCCGAACCAGCTGGCAAAATACGTGCCCGCGACATCCGGCTCCAGCGCTTTGATCAGCGGCGCATAAGCCCGTATGAACGATTCGGCGCCCTCTGCGCCTGCAAGAGAAGACAACGACGCCCCGAACACCGTATCCGTCCTATCCTCCAAAGTTACCCCGAACTGCCCGGCATAATATGCTGCGTCAAATTGCGGCAACGCAATCCCTCCTTGCATCTTTTTATTTTTCCGTATTCATTGTTGTATGAAGTATGATCAGGCTCCCCCAAGCAGGCCGGCCTAATCCAATCTTATGCTCGAAGGATTCTGTGTTTGATAACGAAAATCATTATCATTATAGAGACTGCCTTACCGCTTGTCAAACATTGCGGCTCCCGTTTAAAAGTGCGGTGATTTCGTCGCGCCCTGCGGTCGATAGAGGTTTCCACTCGCTCTTGTTCACCGGGCTTTTAAAAGGGTGGTGAAAAAGTCCGCTGCGGCGTCCATTTGATCCTCCAATCGCTGTTAAAAACGGATTCTTTGGATTGTTTTTTCGTTTTTCTGTGGAGAGAATCCGTTTTCAAAGGCGAACGCTTACGCTTTTCCAGATTCAAATGGCCCCTCCGCTCTTTTTTCACCAGGCTTTTAAATAAACTACAAAAAAGACCCGTTTTCACAGGCCTTCCTGACAATCGCTATGATTAACCCAGCGTCTTTTCGCCGGGTTTCCAATTCGCCGGGCACATGCCTCCGGACTGCAGCGCCTCCAATATGCGGAGCGTCTCCTCTACGCTGCGGCCGACATTCATATCGGTTACGACCTGGTAGCGCAGAACGCCTTCGGGATCGATGATGAACAGACCGCGGTGCGCCGCGCCGGTAGCCTCGTCCAGCACGCCGTAAGCGCGGGCCGTTTCCTTCTTGAAGTCCGATGCCATCGGGTAGCGGATCGGTCCGATTCCCTGCTGGTCGCGGGGCGTGTTAATCCAAGCCCGGTGCGTATAGATGCTGTCGACGGAAATCCCGATCACATCGCAATCGAGCTCCTGGAACTTATCGTAATGGTCGCTAAAGGCGATAATTTCGGTCGGGCATACGTAAGTGAAGTCGAACGGCCAGAAGAACACCATAAGCCAGCGCCCCCGGTAGTTCTCCAGCGCTACATGCTCTTCCAGCGTCTCCAGATTGATCGTGGAAGGCAGGTTAAAGGAAGGGGCCTGCAATCCGATTTTTATCGTTTCCGCCGCTGCTCCTGCTGTTGTTGTCGTCATAGTCAATTCCTCCTGTAAGATGGGTTTATGTTTTCAATCGATTTGACAAATAGTGCGTCTGTGGCGCCCGATCCATGGATGCGCGGACGCCGCGTCTTACTGCGCCAATGCTTTTTTGATACGAGTCGGGTTTAAGCCCAATATTCTCGTGTCGCCGATCACGGTCACCGGAATCGAGCTCATGCCCATAGCTTGAAGCTCCTCGCGGTAAGCGTCGTTATGATCGATGTTGCGTTCTTCGAAAGCAATATTCTGATCGGTCAAATAGGTTTTCAACTGTTTGCAATAGGTGCAAGTCGTGCTGGAATAGACGATAACCGGCGTTGTAGCTGTTGACATCAAATAGCCTCCTCGAAAAAATTCGTTTTATTTTCGGCGCAAGCCGTTCGGCCTGACGCGTCATTTGTACTGCGGAATAACCTGCTCCCGGCGATGAATGAACTTGTCCGCCGCCATCGCGGCGATCGCACCGTCCGCTGCGGCGACGATAGCTTGCTTCACAGGAGAGCGGCGCACTTCACCGGCTCCGAATACCCCCGGTACCGGCGATTGCATGTACTCGTCGAGTATCATATAGCCGCTCTCGTCGAGCGGTACTTGGCCTTCCAGGAAGTCCGTCCCCGGCTTGCTGCCGGACAAAAATACGAACACGCCTTCCACCGGAAGCGTCTGCTCCGCGCCGGAAGCCATTTTTACCCGCAGCCCTTCGACGCGTTCTTCTCCGGCCACTTCCTGCGGCCTTGCCTTAAAATAGTACTGAGTACGGCTCAGCTCCGGCAGCGCTTCGACTCCCTGCAGCTCGCCGCGCGGGATGATGAAATGGACTTTGGCGGCTAGCTTGTCCAGCGCCATCACTTCGTCCAGCGCTTCCTCCGAGTCGCCGACGACGGCGATCTCTTTGCCTTCGAAGAAGGCTCCGTCGCATGTGGCGCAAGTGCTCACCCCTCGTCCGAGCAGCTTCTCCTCGCCCGGCAGCATCCGGTTGCGCCCTTTGGAGCCGGTGGCGATAATGACCGCCTTGGCCTCGTAGATCCCTTCGGCGGTAAATACGTATTTCGTCGGCCCGTCCAAATCGACCGCCGTAATCGTCGTCTGCTTGAACTTCGCTCCGAAGCCTGCCGCTTGATCGCGGATGCGGTCGAGCAGCTCCTTACCGCTCAAAGCTTCGGCAATCCCGGGGTAGTTGGCGATTTTGTGAGTGAGGGCGAGCGCCCCGGTGTTCGGAGCTTTGTCCAGCACCAGCGTATTCAAGCGGCTTCGGGCCGTATATACGGCTGCCGTCGCTCCTGCAGGGCCTCCGCCTATAATGATGACATCATACATATCGTACATTGGATACCTCCCTCGATATGAATCCGTATTTAAACTTGAACTTAAACTAAATCTAAATTGTTGATATATGAATAGTATCATGATTGTCATGACGGAGCATGAAGATTTGATGAAGGGTGCGTGAAGGTTTGATGAAGCTATCATGAAGATTTCATGAGGATTAAGAAAAACCGCCCTTCCGGACGGTCCTCATTGCTTTCATGATTCACAACTATTAATCGGCAAGCCGGTAGCCTACTCCGCGAACCGTTTCAATATAGGTCGGCGACTTCGGATTGTCCTTCAGCTTTTGACGCAAGCTCTTGACATGAACATCCACCGTATTGCTGCCCCCGAAATATTGATCCCCCCATACCCGGTCCATCAGCTCCTGCCGTGACAATACCGCTCCGCCGGTATCGAGCAGCGCCTTAAGCAGATCGAACTCCGTCTTCGTCAGATCGATCCGGGCTTGGCCCAGGTAGACGGCCATTTTTTTGAAATCGACGACAAGCTCCTTGCGCTGCACCTGATCCGAACGCTCCTCGGGCGTGTGGCCCGGCTGCAGCAGCAGCTCTTCAATTCGGGACAGCACGGAGCCCGCGGCTTCGGCCGACCACTGCATCGTGTCGTCAAAGGAGGATACGACGGCCGGATCTTGATCCTGCCGTTCCCCCCGAACCAGCAGCACGGCCGGCGCCTTAATCGCGGAAGGCCGAGGCTTCGACTGTATCGTTTCATGGGTTCCGTCCATAATCAACAGATCGACGGCCAGCGCCGAGAGCGCCTGCTCATCCAAATGGTGAAATACAAGCACATCGTAGCATTTAGCCGTCAGTTCGCGAACCAGCTCATGGAGCCCACGGGGAAAGGCGCTTATAATGACAATCGTGTTCGTCGTCGAACAATAAGCTCCGAGAGCCGGGTCCATAGCCGGAGCCGTAACGGGCTCCAGTTCGTTTATTTGCCGCTGCTGCTGCATTCAGGGCACACTCCCTTCAACAAAATATGTTCCTCCTCCACCACATATCCCGTTTCTTCGGCTACGGCACGCGCCCATTCCGCAGGAACGTGCGTGAACACTTCGTCCACTTTTCCGCAAACACGGCAAACGATGTGCTGATGTTCTTCCGTTCTCGCGTCATACCGGCTTGCGTCTCCGTCCAGCTTCAATTCCCTGATCAGTCCTTCCTCCGTCAAATAACGTAAGGAATTATACGTCGTTGCATAGGCGAACTGCTGGCCGCGTTTGGAGAGCCGTTCAATAATTTCCGCAGCCGTAGGATGATCGTGAGACTCCATAATCACCTCGTAGATCGCTTTGCGCTGGGGCGTCAGCTGTCCTTTTCTGCTCATGATCAAACCTCCGTTCCTCAGCTTTATATTTAGATTAATTCTAATATTATACTTAGTCTAAGTCAATACATTCCTTGCGATTTCATCAAAAAAAAGGCCAGTACAGGGAAAAGCTTCCCGTTTCCTGGTCTCTGATCCGGATTACCTATATGTAGCGAGTGAAAAATAAACCGCCGGACATCGGGAGCGTCGTCCCGGCCGCTGAACGATGCCGAATTCGCTTCGCATCTTCTGCCCGATATAGCTTGACAACGGCGGGCTCGCCGCTAACCTCGTCTTTATCATCCCCATAACTGCCGCGTTCATACAAAAGCACGTAAAGCATGTCCCTATTCCAACTAAACTCATAGGGAATGAATTGACACTTTTAGTTATCATGCGTATAATTGTCTAGACAACTAATTAACAGAAAGAAGCGATGTTTCAAGATGCAGCAGCAAGAACAGGCTCTTTGGAGCCGCAACTTCATAACGATTTGCGTTTGCAGTTTTTTTATTTTCATGACGTTTTATATACTGGCCGTCACGCTTCCCGCCTTTGTGCTGGATGATTTGCACGGGTCCAAGCAGCAGATCGGTCTTGTTACGACCGTTTTTATTATTGCCGCCGTTATTTTCCGCCCGCTCACCGGCAAATGGCTCGATGAAGTGAACCGGAAGAAACTGATCCTCGTCTCTCTCGCTATTTTTGCCGTATGCACCGTTTTGCATTTGTTCGTGAGCTCTTTTTATCTCCTGCTTGTACTTAGATTCGTTCACGGCATCGGCTTCGGCATCGCCGCGACCGCTACGTCGGCCGTCGTGATCCATATTATCCCGAACCACCGCAAAGGGGAAGGCATCGGGTATTTCAGTCTGTTCATGAGTCTGGCGATGGTCATCGGCCCGTTCCTGGGGCTCATGATAACGTCCCATTTTACATTCAACGTTCTGTTCGGCGTGTGCTTTATCCTCTCGGCGCTGGCTTTGCTGTGCGCCCTGATCACCCGTATTCCGGAGAAGGAAGGCGGTCTGACCGCGCCCGCATCCTCCGCTTCCTCGTGGGACTGGAGAAAATTGATCGAGCCCAAAGCGATCCCGATTTCGCTGGCCGGCAGCGTGCTGGCGTTTTCGTACGGGGCGATATCGACCTTCATCTCCGTCTATGCCAAATCGCTCGGGCTGGAGCAGGTGGCCAGCTACTTCTTTATGGTGTTCGCCGCGGTCATCCTGCTGTCCCGGCCGTTCACCGGACGGCTGTTCGACCGGATGGGAGAGCATGTGCTCGTCTATCCGGGAATCGTCCTGTTCGTCATCGGCATGATCTGGCTCAGCCAGGCGCATACGGCAGGGGTGTTCCTCCTGACCGGCGGCATTATCGGGCTCGGCTACGGCGCGCTGCTGCCGAGCTTCCAGGCGATCGCCGTCAAATCGTCGCCGAGCCACCGCAGCGGACTGGCAACCGGTACGTACTTCGTGTTCTTCGACTCCGGCTACGGACTCGGCTCTTACCTTCTTGGGCTTATCGCCGCGAAAACGAGCTATCATACGATGTATTTGATCGGCGGCATCGTCGTCGCCTTTACCGTTATTTTGTACTACGGCCTGCATCATAAAAAGAAGCCCCGGGCCGCGGAAGCTCAGAGCGCATAAGCGATAAGTCGCCTAAAACGTCAAGGCTGCCGCTGTATATTCCTTGCAGGAATTGCAGCGCAGCCTTGTTTGCCGTTGAACTGCCAGAGGGTGGTAAAAACCCCGGCTGCACAGGCGAAAGCATTATCCGGTCGCTGTTGTTCCCGGATTTCTTGAATAGTCAAGCCCGTAGAACGGGTGAAATCCGGGAACAAAGGCGATCGCTTCGCTTCTCCAGATTGTTCTGGCTGCTTTGTCCGCTTTTTCACCGTTATTTTAATGGGAGGAGGCGAATTCCTCCATGATAAACGAGCGAAACAGCTCGGCTGCCGGCGACAAGGTCCGATCCTTCATCCAGGCCAGGCCGATTTCTCTGCGGCACTGCGGCTGCGAGACGCGAAGACGCCTGATTTTGCCCGGATCGATCCCGGAAAAGGAAGGAATCAGCGCGACGCCGAGGCCCGACGAGACCAGACCCGCCACCGTGGCGACATCGTCTCCTTCGAAACGGATGCTGGGCTCAAACCCGGATTGCGCGCAAAACCGGTCGGTCAACGTGCGCATCCCGTAGCCTCTTTTGAAGCCAATGAACGGTTCGTCCGCCAGCTCGGCCAAAGCGACGGCCTTGGCTTCCGCAAGCCGGTGAGCGGCCGGAACGTAGACGAACAGCTCCTCTTCGATTAGCTTATGCCATGCGATGCCCTTCATCGAATCGAGCGGCCCCACGATGCACAGATCGACCTCGCTCTGCACCAGCTGCTCGATGATGCTGGTCGTCGGGTTCTGATACAGCGCAAACTCCACCTGGGGATAGCGGCGGTTGAAGCTGCTGATCACTTCGGGCAGCACACTCAAGCCGAACGTCATCAAAAAAGCGAGCGATACCGTTCCCGTGTAAGGGTCTTTCATCTGCCTAAGCTCGTCGGCTCCGTCCTGAATCTCCTGCAAAGCCCGGTCGACCCGGCGCAAAAACAGCTTGCCGTACCGATTTAGCTGCACCGAGCGGCCGATGCGGTCGAACAAAGCGACGCCGAGCTCTTCTTCGAGCTTCGTAATCGAACGGCTGAGCGCAGGCTGCGAAATGGCGAGCTGCTCCGCCGCTTTCGTGAAATGCTCGGTCTTGGCGACGGCCCGGAAATATTCCAACTGCTGCCACTCCATCCCTCGTTGCCTCCATTCGATTAATAACTGTAATGCATCATTTATATGACAATAATAAATTGAACGTTATGAGTTGGCAAGGAGTAGACTAAATTACAGCATTCATACTTCACTGCAAGGGGCGTTACTTATGCCATACATTGAAATCGGAACCTCCGATTACCGGAGGACACTCGTGAGCATGCTGCTCGGCAGCCTGGTCACCTTTGCTATTTTATACAGTCCGCAGACGCTGATCGGCGCTTTTGCGGAGCAATTCCAAGTTTCGCCGTCGACGGCAAGCTTCGTGATCTCCTTCTCCACGATGACGCTGGCCGTCAGCATGCTGTTCATCTCGGTCTTCTCGAACGCCTGGGGCCGCAAAGGCATCATGAGCGCATCGCTGTTCATTACGTCGGTGTTGGCCGTCGCTTCGTCGTTCAGCACCGACTTTCATCTGCTCTTAACCTTCCGTCTGCTTGAAGGAGTCAGCCTCGCCGGTTTTCCCGCGATCGCCATGACCTATCTTAACGAAGAAATCGCCCCGGACAGTATCGGCCGCGTTATGGGCGTCTATGTGGGAGGCACCGCGGTCGGCGGTTTTGCCGGACGGGTCATCGTCAGCGCCTTGACGGACTTGTTCTCATGGCATACGGCGCTGCTCGCTCTAGGTATATTCAGTTTCCTGTGCAGCATTTGTTTTTGGCTGTATTTGCCGAAGTCGCGCCATTTTGAACCGGTCGGCATCTCCTTCGGCCACTGGCTCGGCGGCTTTAAGAGCGGCTTCTCGAACGTCAAGCTGCTCAGCTTGTACGGGATCGGTTTCCTGCTGCTCGGAGCCTACGTAACGCTGTTTAACTATATCGGCTACCCGCTGTCCAAGTCGCCGTTCAATTTGAGCCAAACCGTGATCGGCTTTCTGTTTGTTTTTCAGTTGGTCGGCTCCTGGAGCTCGTTTCTGTTCGGCAAGCTGGCCGACCGGCATTCCCGCGCGCGTCTGATCGGCCTCGGCATCGCGATGTCAATGGCCGGTGCACTGCTGACGGTGTACGGCCATGCGGCGCTGATGATCGTCGGAATCATCCTGTTCGCCTTCGGCTTCTTCGCCGGACATACGGTCGCCAGCGGATGGATCGGCAAGTTCGCTCCGGCCCGTCACAAAGCCTACGCTTCTTCGCTGTATTTGCTGTTCTACTATACGGGCTCCAGCCTCGTCGGCTGGTCCGGCGGCCTGTTCCTCTCCTCCTTCGGATGGCCCGGCGTCATCGGCCTGATCTGCTTCCTGCTCCTGCTGACAGCGCTGTTGATCGTGCCCCTAACCCGGGAGGCGCCGGCTCCGTCTCTTCATCAAGCCGGGGCGCCGAAATAACCGTTCCGCCGCAGCACCAGCGGCACCTCGCAAACAAAAGCGCAGCCCGACAGCCGCTGATAGGCTCGTGGACTGCGCTTGTTTTTTCATACTCACACGTTTATTCCACGCTGGAGAGGAGCGGTTGCCGCTTCCCGACAGCTTATTTCCATACGACTTTTTCCCCGTAATCTTTGCCCCAGTCGTACATCATGCGCAGAATAGGCATCAGGCTCTGGCCGTACTCGGTCAGGGAATATTCTACCCGCGGCGGGACTTCGGCATACACCTTGCGGTTTACCAGCAAATCCTCCTCCAGCTCGCGCAGCTGGTTCGTCAGCATCTTTTGTGTAATCGAGGGAATCAGCTTCTTCAGCTCGCTGAACCGTTTCGTCCCTTCCAGCCCGAGATGCCATAATATAATCAGCTTCCATTTGCCGCCGATCACGGCGAGCGTCAATTCCTTCTCGCAGTTGATTTCCTTCAGATTGATCCGTTCCTTCAGTTCGCTTGCCATGATTCATCCCGCCTTTTAAGAAATATAGTTAAAAACGCCGACTGCACATGCGAAAGCATCTTCCGATGTCTTGAAATCCGGGGACAAAGGCGAACGCTGACGCTTTTCAAGATTCAAGCGGCCCTCCGCTCTTTTCTCCATGCTTTTAAAAGTGTGTTCACAGCATTTTAAATCATTCAAGGAACACGAATGACTTTAACGGCGTTCGGAATCCGATATCCTATTCCCTCTTCATGCTCCAACGTACCCGTTTAGACAATGGCTTGGCGTTTTCAAGCAATTCCCCAACCATCTTTCTCCGAAACGGTAGGCGCCCGAACGGTCAGAAAGGAAGAAAGCTGCAGGAGGTGCAGCCTCCGAATAGTTACTAACTTTAACGGACACCAGGGAGCTAAAGTCGTCGCAAACAGACGTTTTTGAAACGTAACGGTCATCATCGCGCTTACATTACTCCGAATTGCTTTTTGAGGAAAATTTGTCAACAAATAACTGCATCTGCGTCCGTTAGAAATCCGAAATGGCCGATAGGGTTTATATAACGGCCGCTGTGTCCGTCCCTCGTAATTAGGGGATAATCTCACGAATGCTCACTCATTCGCAGGATTTCTATTGTATTGGATGTCGGTGAAGTTTGGAATGTAGGGATTCTGGCCCATCTCATTGGCTAATAGGCATGCAGGAACAGAGGCAGCGTTCATAACGCTTCCAGTTTTACCCTATTGTGCACTACTCCACTTTGCCTCTGGAGGTTCACCCTCCCATGACTCAACGGGTCTTCGCCCTTACATTCCTTCGTT
>NZ_JANYUY010000054.1 GCF_025060755.1 Paenibacillus doosanensis | reverse complement strand
TCTTGATTTTGCTGACGTCTGTGGTAGACTTCATCTAAAGGGTGCTCCTCTCTTTGGGTGATGTTGTCTTCGCAAACACCATTCTACCAAAGATTTGGAGCCCTTTTTATATTTTTAGACGATCGTACTTTCGAAATTCAGGTTAAATACTCCCACAGCAGCACGATGAGAAAGACGACCCGCTCCAGAAAAAAGTTCTCCAGCCGCACGGTGCTGTACGTTCCGTTGGCGAGAAAGGATACTGTTTTGCCTGCGGGCAAGCCGAGCGTGGTGATCCCCATGGCCAGCATCAGACCGGCAATGAAGGACGCCCCGGTCATCAACACCGCTAGGGAGACGAAGGAAGGCTTTTGGGCAGACCTTGTTATCAGCATCGTACTGGCAGCCGCAGGAATGAACATCAGCATAATGACGGCGACGGCGGTCAGCGGATCGGTCCAATCGCTCTTGTCAACGATCGGCAGCATATAGGACCATTTCGCATTGCTGAGCGGCAGCAGGGAAAGCAGCAGAAACGGCGGCACGATGAACAGCATAAGCAGATGCGCATACCGCCCGATCGTCTCCATGGGGAATAGGGCCATTAAGCCTGCAATAATCGGTCCTATCGACATCAGAAGCCGTTGGTCGCCGTACAGCAGCGTACGCGAGAAAAAATCTCCGATCAGCATTAGCGTGTAGCCCGCACCTCCCAAAAATAAGAGACCGTGCAAAAAATAAGACGCGGGGGCAAGAAGCTTCGGCCCGATCTCTCCCCCGGCCAGCATGATGGAGGTCGATTTCATTCGCGTAACGATTTTCAAGCTGATCCAGGTGCCGAATACGACCGCCAGCATGCATGGAAAAAAAATCCAGACGCCGTTCCGGCCGACGGCGGCGAGCACCGTCGTTTGGACGCCCCTTGTGATGGAAATTCCGAGCGTAACGACAAACAGCAAGATCGGATAATGGACTTCTTTTTCCTGTAGTTTCCACTTCAAAGCAATTTCTCTCCTTCCTTGCGGCTCATTTTGGACTTAGAGTCGGCACGGTAGGTGCTGGGCCGGAACCGGGACAGAAGAAGAGGAGCCCGGGTCAATCCGTCCCGGAATAAATCTTTATATAGAAACGTATCGAAAGGGGCCAGGTAAGGGACGCCGAGCGATTTCAGATGACACAGATAGAGAAAAATAAATGCGGTCCCCAGCGTCATCCCGTACAAGCCGAGAGGAATCGCCAGCGCAATCAATATATAGCTGCACATTCTTAGGGCTACGCCGACCATATAGTTCGGTGTCGTAAAGCTTCCGATGGCGGTAGCGGCCGTAATGACGATCATAATATTGCTGATCAGGTGGGCTTGCGCGGCGGCCGTGCCGATAATAAGTCCGCCGACGATCGTCGCCGTACCCCCGATGACCCTGGGCAGCCGCACGCTCGCTTCGTTGATTAATTCGAGCAGGAAGACCATGATGCACACTTCAATGTAAGCGGGGTATGGAACCCCTTCGCGGCTGGCGGCGATAGCCAGCATGAACTGGATTCGCAGCACATCCTGATTGATCGTCGTAATCGAGATGTAAAAGGCCGGAAGAAATACCGTCAGGAACAAGCCGACCAGCCTGACGAATCTTAGAAAGGAGCCCGATAAAAAAGGAAAGTAATAGTCATCGGCGGTCTGGTAGAGCGAAGTGAGAGTCACGGGCAGTATAACGGCGGTAGGCGACGAGTTCATCAGAATGATGATCCGGCCCTCCAGCAGCGCCGAGACGGCTTTGTCCGGCCGTTCCGTCGACTGGGACAGCGGAAAGGGAGACCACCATTTATTTTTTTCCAGGATGAGATTGGCGACTTGAGTCGTGTCCACGACGCCGTCAATCCGGATCGTTTGAATGCGCTCCACGATTTGATCGACCATCTGCCGGTTCGCAATGCCGTCAAGATGCATCACGGTAACGTTCGTCCCCGTCAAGTTGCCTATGACAAACGATTGCGCCGTTAGACTCTCATGACGAATGCGCGCGCGAATGAGAGCGATATTCGTCTCTAGATTTTCAATAAAAGCGTCCCGCGGACCGACCAGCGAGCTTTCCGTTTCCGGGGGAGAAATGGACCGGCTCTGCCATTCGGACACGTCGACGACCAGCGCTTCCGGTTTTCCGTTTAACAGAAACAGGCAATGGCCGGCATACAGCTTGGTCAGCAGCAGCTGCCGCTGCCTGCCCGGAACCCATTCTCCAATGGAGGAGAAGTATTGGAACGCCGCCGGCGGAAGCGGTGTGCCGAACGCTCCGTTCCCGCCGTTTGCGAGAGATTGGAACGGAGTGAGGAGCAGCTCCTCGATTTTGGCTTTATTCGTGATGGTAGACAGAAAGACCAGCAGCCCGGCCGGTGCGGCACCGTCCTTGAAATACAAAGGCTGCTCCTGCAGATCCGATGGTTTGCATGCGGGCTGGAACAGCTCGTCGATAGAGATCATAAGCGAAATATCTCCTCCCCATAAATAACCATTACCCGCTAGTATGAAACCGGCGCGCGATTCTTATTCAGGAAGGAGGACCGCTGTCTGTCATAACGGGGGCGTACGGCGAATAGACTTGTCTTAGCATCTGAATTAGAAAAATATGGAGAGGACGAGCGCACCATGGAACAAACAGCTTCGAAGGTTGCCCTGCTGGGTATAGGGACCTCGGTGCCTGCTTACCGGATTGAGCAGATCGAGGCGGCGCAAAGATTGACCGACGCGCTTAAGGATCATCCGGATTCTATGCGCTGGGCTAAGCGAATCTTCAAGCAATGTGCGGTGGAAACGCGCTATACCTGCGAGCCGGAGCTGCTAAAGCCGGCGGCGCAGTGCAGATATTCGCCGGGTACGCCCGAAGAAGACGTGCCGACGACAGCCGAGAGAATGGCTGTCTATAAGCGCGAATCGGTCCCGTTAGGCATAGCTGCGGCCCGGCAGGCCATTTCGGATGCGGGAGTGTCTCCTTCGCATATAACGCATGTCATTACCGTCAGTTGTACGGGACAGTTTCTTCCCGGGCTGGATAGCCTGCTTGTCGGAGCGCTTGGCTTATCCCCCGGCGTATTGCGGATTCCGCTCAATTTTCTCGGCTGCGCGGCCGGGCTCAAAGCGATAGGGTTGTCCCGGCGCATTGCGGCCTCGTCTCCTCGCGCGGCGGTGCTTGTCGTATGCGTGGAATTGTGCACGCTGCACTTGCAGTCATCCGTCCGGCGGGAGGATCTGTACGCGGCCTCCTTCTTCGGCGACGGCGCGGCTGCCTGCGTGATCGGGCATAGCGGCGGCGAGGGCAGCGAAGGGGAATTCGAGCTGGGCGAGGATCGCTCCGCGCTCGTCAGCGATTATGCCGGCGAGATGGTATGGGAGGTCGGCGATCGCGGGTTTGATCTGTATTTGTCGCCGGGCATACCGCGGATTATCGGGGAATGGATGCCCCGGAATATCCAGGATTGGCTGCAAGGCGAGGAGTCACCCCGGCTATGGGCGATTCATCCCGGCGGCAAAGGAATCGTGGATGCGCTTCAAAGCAGCCTTGGCCTGACGGAGGAGCAGACGGCGGCAAGCCGGGCGGTTCTCCGCGATTACGGCAATCTGTCCTCGGCGACGATCTTGTTCGTGCTGCAGGAGCTTAGACAAAGATTGCGGGAACAGGAAGCGGAAGCCGCAGACGGCATCGCGATTGCCTTCGGCCCTGGACTGACGGCGGAAATGATCCGCATTCGTTACAAGCCCGCGCTTAGCGCGCGGAAGCGGCCGTTAAACAATGCTTATGCCTGATTTCCTCGAACGGCGCTCGGAACGGGCCGAGCTGATGGACGATTTGTCGGCCGGCGGAGAGGAGCTTCGCGAAGCATTGCGGCATCTGCGCAGGCTGAACCGCTTATTCGCGGCGGCGGCGCCGACGCTGCACGGCGTCCGCCGTCTCTGGGAGCAAGCGGGAAGGCCGCCGGCTTTCAGCATTCTCGACGTCGGAGCGGGGTCCGGCGATGTGAACCGCCGCCTTCTCGCCTGGGCGGATGCCTGCGGAATCCGGATGGACATTACGCTCGTCGATTGGACGGAGGAAGCATGCGAGGAGGCGAGGCGGTATTTTCGCAGCGAGGAACGGGTCCGCGTCGTTCGCGCGGATTTGTTCCAGCTCGGCGAAGCGATGGCGGACGTCGTTACGGGCACGCAGTTTCTCCATCATTTTCATTGCACGGAGCTCCCCGCCGCCGTGGCCGGCATGCTCCGGGCTTCGCGCAGGGGCGTCGTCATTAACGATATTCACCGGCATTGGCTGGCTTGGACTGCCGTTTGGCTGGCAGCCCGGGTACTGTCGCGCAACCGGTATATTCTTCACGACGGGCCGCTGTCGGTGGCCAAAGGCTTTCGTGCGGACGACTGGCGGCGGCTGCAAGCGGAATGTCCAAGCGGCCGGCCATGGTACTGCGCCTGGAGGCCGCTGTTTCGCTATGCGGTCGTTATTTCCAAAGAATCACTTCGGACGGAGGATCGGAGCTGACGCAATGGATTTCATGCATGATGTCGCCATTATCGGGGCGGGCGTAGCGGGCAGCAGCCTGGCGAAAGATATGGCGGCCAGAGGATGGGATACCGTGCTGATCGACGGCAAGTCGTTCCCGAGGCATAAAGTATGCGGCGAATTTCTGTCCCCCGAATCGCTCGGCACACTGGATGAGCTCGGCTTGCGAAAGACGGTGGAGCGGCTTCAGCCCCGCCGTATTGAACGCGCGCGCCTGATCGTAAGCAGCGGAGGCGCGCTGGACGTTCCGCTGCCCGGAACAGGACTCGGCGTCAGCCGCTATGCGCTCGATTCGGCGCTGCATCAGGCGGCTTACCGGTCCGGCGTCGAGCTAGTGACCGGCACTCCGGTCGCGGAGGTTCATCCGGCCGGCGGCGGCTTCCGTCTTGTGCTGAAGCCTGCGGAAGGCGGTCTGCCGCAGGAGCTCTTGGTCCGCTCGGTCATCGGCGCATGGGGCGCGAATCCTCGCCTCATGCGGCTTCAGCGGCCGCGAGACCGCGCCGTAAGCCGAACCGGCGGTTGCATCGGCGTGAAATCGCATTTCACGGGGATACCGATGGAGCCGGTCGTGGAGCTATATTTTTTCCCTGGCGGCTATCTTGGCTTATCGCCGATCGAAGGAGACCGCGTCAACGTATGCGCGCTGTTGAAGCGGCAGGCGTTCCCGGAAGCCGAACCTACGGTGTCCGGGCTGCTGGACGCGGCTTGCCGGCGTCATCCGCTGCTGCGGCGCAGGCTGCTGGACGCATCGCCCGTCCCCGGCACAGAGGCGGCGGTCGCGCCGGTCCGGCTGGACCGGCAGCCGCTCACATGGGGCCGGTTCGCCCATGTCGGCGACGCCTCCCTGCTGGTGCCGCCTCTATGCGGCGACGGCATGTCGATGGCGCTGCGGTCGGCCCGCCTGTGCGCCAGGCTGGCCGATCGCTACCTGGACGGCACGGTTAGCCTGGCGCAGTGGCAGGCCGAGTATGCGCTCGCCGTTCAGCGAGAGTTCGCCGGCCCGCTGCGCTGGGGCACCTGGCTTCATTCGCTGAGCGGGCTGCCGGTGCTGCCGAGGCTGCTGTTGGCGCTGGCGCAGTTGATGCCGAATTTAGCGGCCAGTCTGGTCAAGGCGACAAGGCTCAAAGGGAGGGGTTCTTAAGACCTGTCCGAAGGAGGCTGAATCAGGGATGGGCTATCGCCGGCTTTCCGCGTTTTCTTTTCGCCGTCCTCTGTTCGTTCTGTGCGTTTGGCTGTGCCTGCTCGCCTCGCTCGGAAGCTATGCGGCGAGGCTCCCCGACGTATTGAAGGATCACGGTTTGCTGGCGCAAGACGACTTCGTCAAGGTTCAGAATATATTGGAAGATAGCTTCCGGCTGCCCCAGGCTCCGGTCGTTCTCGTGTTCGAGAACGACGGCGCCGTCGCGCAGAGCGAATGGCTGGAATATATACGCTTGACCTTAGATCGGGTACAGAGCGTACGCGGCTTGACGCAAACCGTATCACCGCTGAATCGGGCAGGGCTGATCGACGGCGACGTCGCCTACGCTCTGCTCGGTTTTGCGCAGCCGTCATACGCTATGTCCGGCGTCATCGAGGAGCTGCAGAGCAAGCTGCCGCAGCACGGCGGCATCGCGGTTCGGCTGACCGGGAAAACGGTCGTGCAAAACGATGTAAACCGCGCCAGCGCACAGGATCTGAACCGGGCGGAGCTGATCGGTATACCCGCAGCTCTGATCGTCCTATGGGCCGCTTTCGGCGGCCTCGTTTCCGCATTGCTTCCCGTCCTGACGGGCGCAGCCGGAGTTACAGTGACGATGGGCGTCATGTATTGGATCGGAGCCCGTATGGAGCTGTCCCATTTTGTGCTGAACGTCGTTCCGATGGTGGGGCTCGCTTTAAGCATCGATTTCGCGCTGATGCTGGTAAGCCGCTACCGCGAAGAGCTTGCCCGGCGGGCGCCGGAGCAGGCTTGGCAGGCGGCGGCGGATACGGCAGGGAGAGCGGTTATGTTCTCGGCGGCATGCGTCGTGCTTGGGCTGGCGGGAGTGCTGCTCGTGCCTCTGCCGATGTTTTCTACCGTGGCCGTAGGCGCGATGACCGTGGTGGCGGTGTCCGCCCTCGCGGCTGTAACCTTGCTCCCGGCCATGCTGTCGCTGGCCGGTCGGACGGTTGCCGCAGAGAAGAAGCGGTCGGCGTCTGGGCGCGCCTGGGCGGGATGGTCGCATTATGTGATGAACAGACCGGTCCGCCTGCTGCTGCTGTCGGCGCTGCTGCTGTTCATCTGCCTGCTGCCGCTGAGACAGATGAAGCTCGCCATACCGGATGCGTCCTCGCTTCCTCACGGCTACGAATCCCGCAAGGCCGCGGAAGCGTACGCGGCGCACTTCGCCCCGCCGGAGCGGTCCGGCGTCTACCTCCTGACGGAGCGGACAAGCGCCGATTGGAGCTTGAATGATTGGCGGCGGGCGTATGCGCTGGTGCGGCGGCTGGAGAGCGATCCGCTGGTTCGCGGCGTCGATTCCGTATTTTCCGCCCTCGGCTTGAAGCCGGAAGCCTTATACCAGGCGTCGAGGAAGGCCGCGCTCGATCCGGAATCGGGCTATGCGTCCGCGCTTCGCAGCTATGTGACGGACAACAGGATGCTGATTCGAGCGGAGCTGGAGGGGCGCCCCGGCTCCGAAGCTACGATGGCATGGATCAGGACGTGGCAGCGTTTGGGAGCCGATCCCTCGGCGGAATTTCCGTTTCGGTTAGGCGGCGAGGCAAAATACGAGCAGGAGATTTTCGATACGGTCCGCAGCCGGCTTCCGCGGGTGCTCCTATATATTCTCGCTACGAATTATATCGTGCTGTATCTCGCCTTTCGCTCGCTGCTGCTGCCGGTGAAAGCGATCTTGATGAATATCGCCAGTCTTGCCGGCGCTTGCGGCATTCTCGTCTGGATTTTTCAAGGGGGGCATTTTGGAATGGAGCCGAGCAGCATCGCGGTCATGATCCCCGTCTTTTTATTCGGGCTCGTGTTCGGGATCAGCATGGATTACGGCGTCTTTCTGCTCTCGCGCATGTATGAGAGCTATGGGACGGCAGGCGATAACGATGCCGCCGTGCGGGAGGGGCTGGCTTCTTCGGGCAGGATGATCACCTCGGCGGCCGCCATTCTCATCGTCGTTACCGTGCCTTTTGCGCTGGGCGACGTCGTCGGGGTCAAGCAGCTTGGCATCGGCATCGCCGCAGCGGTCGCTCTTGACGCTACCGTGGTGCGTCTTATGCTGGTACCTTCCTTAATGAAACTGCTCGGACGGTGGAACTGGTGGTCGCCCGGACGGTTTCCATAAACGGGACGGGAAATGAAGGCATCGTAAGATTTGTCAAAAAATCAGAAGCCCATGTCATGGGCTCCCGGCAGACGAAGTGATATGATGCAAGCAGACGATCCTAATTATCGAAGGAGAATGGAAGATGACGAACTCTCGCGCTGCCGGGAAGGACAAACCGAATATCGTTTATATTTTGGCCGATGACATGGGCTACGGGGATGTAAGCTGCTTGAATGAGCATTCCAAGCTGCACACGGCGCATCTGGACGGGATGGCCGCCGCCGGAATGCGGTTTACCGACGGTCATTCGAGCTCGGCCGTATGCACGCCTTCGCGTTACAGCATTTTGACGGGAAGATACAACTGGCGCTCCTCCTTGAAACAGGGAGTGATGAACGGTTACTCCAAGCCGCTGATCGAAGAGGGGCGCATGACGGTCGCTTCACTGCTTAAGGAGGCTGGCTACCGGACCGCTTGCATCGGCAAGTGGCATCTCGG
This sequence comes from Paenibacillus doosanensis, assembly GCF_025060755.1. Taxonomy (GTDB): domain Bacteria; phylum Bacillota; class Bacilli; order Paenibacillales; family NBRC-103111; genus Paenibacillus_S; species Paenibacillus_S doosanensis. The sequence goes on along the minus strand of NZ_JANYUY010000054.1, from coordinate 39,998 downwards.
ACTCGATTGGGCGCCGAGCGGCGGGCAGCCTTCCGACGTAGATTACGAGCAGCCGGTTCGAAACGGGCCGAATGCCTATGGATTCGATTATTATTACGGCATCAGCGCCTCGCTGGATATGCCGCCTTACGTATATATCGAGAACGACCGCGTGACGGCGGCGCCCGACAGGATCACCCGGGCGGTCGACGATACGGCCTGGTGGCGCGAAGGCCCGACGGGAGCGGATTTTTGCCATGAAGAGGTGCTCCCCCGCTGTACGGAGAAGGTGCTGGAGACGATCGACCGGTTGCGGGACGAGCCTTTCTTTATCTACTACCCGCTCCCGGCGCCGCATACGCCGATTATGCCGACGAAGGAATTTCTCGGCAAATCGGGGACGAACCGGTACGGCGATTTCGTGCTGATGTGCGACGATGTTGTAGGACAGATTTTGCAAAAGCTGGAGGCTTGCGGGCTAACGCGCAATACGATCGTCCTCTTCACCAGCGACAACGGCTGCTCGCCCAAGGCGGATTACGGCGCGTTGGCTGAGTTCGGGCATAACCCGAGCTATATATTCCGCGGCCAGAAAGCGGACATCTACGAAGGCGGCCACCGGGTGCCGCTGCTGGTGCAGTGGCCGGAGCGAATCGCAGCCGGGTCGGTCTCGCAGGAGCCCGTCTGCCTGACCGACCTGATGGCGACGGTCGCTGAAATTGTCGGCGTTCGCCTGCCGGAGGACGCCGCCGAGGACAGTGTCAGCAATTTGCCGGTATGGCTGGGACGGGAAGGGGACGGACCGCTGAGAGAGGCGATCGTTCATCATTCGATTAACGGATCGTTCTCGATCCGCAAGGGCGATTGGAAGCTGGAGCTGTGCCCGGGCTCGGGCGGCTGGAGCGATCCGCGGCCGGGACAGGAGCCGGAGGGCTCGCCTGCGGTGCAGCTGTACGATCTGTCCCGGGATATCGGCGAGAGAGTCAACGTCCAGCATGAATATCCGGAGATTGTCGAAGAGCTGACGAGCCTGCTTCGTGCTTACGTGCAGCAAGGCAGAAGCACGCCGGGGCCGGTACAAGGGAACGCCGGAGGCGCGCAGTGGGAGCGGACGCTGGAGTGGATGTAGCGAAGCGGCGAGAGATACGCGCTGCGGGCGGGCCCGTCTCCGCGCTCGTATCCGGAGGGAATGCATTTAGGATATAATGAAAGCGAATGTTATCCTGATGCAGCATGTGGAGGGTGAGCGGATGTTTACGTTGAAGGACGAATCCTTCTACATCGATTATTTACGCTTCAGAATTCGTTGGATTCGCAGCATGCCCAAAACCGCCGGTTACGAAGTCAAGCCCATGAGAATGCCTTATACGCTGTTCTGGCTCGTGATGAGCGGGACGATGGACGTAATGATCGAGGGTGAACGGCGGCAGGCGGCCGCCGGCGATCTGATCGTATTCCGCCCGAATACGCTGTTCGGATTGCCGCCCCAAGCGGATTGCCAACCATCGCTTAGGTATTTGTCGCTTTGCGCCGATTTGAAAATCGGCAATTTGGACTTGGTAACGTTATACCGTCTGCCGGTTGTGACCTTTGTCGCATTTGCCGGCGATCTGGAACGGTTCGTCTCCATGTGGAGCGCGTGCCTGGAAGCCTTCGATCGGCTTGGGGAGCTAATGACCGGCACGGAGCCTGCGGAGGACGGCGCAGCCGTTCCCCGCCATACCCATCTGGTCAGAACGGATATTTCGATCCGGTTTCTCGGGCTGCAGGGGCTGCTCTACCAATGGCTGCAGCAGTTTCTGACCATCGTGTCCGACCGGCTGCCTGCCGACCCGCTTCGTCTGGAGGAACGGGTGATGCAAGCTTGCGGCTATGTCCAGCACCGATTGGGCGGAGCGTTAAGCTTGCGGGAGCTGGCCGACAGCGTACACTTAAGTCCGAGCCATCTGAGCCATTTGTTTCTTCAAAACCTCGGAATGCCTCCGATGGAATATGTCCGGCAGACGCGGCTTCAGAAGGCCAAGACGCTGTTGATCGATTCCGGCTGTACCATTAAAGAAATCGCCGACCAGGTTGGCTTCGGAGAGCAGAGCCAACTAAGCAGAGCGTTTCGCCAGGCGGAGGGAATGAGCCCCTTGCAATACCGGCAAGCGTTTCAAAATGCCAGTATATTGTGAAAATTGTACGTCGCCTCCCGCTGCATCGGGGGGCTTTTTTCGATACAAAGCTTTAAATCGCATTTCGCCAATGAAGCGCCGAATCGATTGCCAAAATATGTGAACCGCAGTATGATGTTACTGATTGCACATGGACGCGCGTCCGCAGGACGGCTGCCTGACGGAACGGGACGGCGGGAACGTATGGGGCGTATCTTATGGCGGGAGGATACTTTCCCGGCAGTCCCCGCGGGCGGAGGCTGACTCCGTCAAGCGGGACACAGGCTTTGTACGCTTCCGACGAGGAAAGCGATCGCGCGTACATTATGTAAGTACATAGAGTAAGAAAGGAGTCATTGCAGTGTTAAAACGATTTTTTTCCTATTATCGGCCTTATCGCGGGCTGTTCCTGCTTGATTTTTGCTGCGCCATCGTGGCGGGGCTGCTGGAGCTGGGCTTTCCACTGGCGGTCAACCAGTTTGTCGACAAGCTGCTGCCCAGCAAGGACTGGACCTTAATCGGCTGGGCGTGCGCTGCGCTGCTCGGCATTTATGCGCTGAATACGGTGCTGCAGTATGTCGTTACGTATTGGGGGCATATGCTGGGCATTAACATCGAGACCGATATGCGCAAGAAGCTGTTCGATCATATTCAGAAATTATCGTTCCGTTTTTTTGACAACAACAAGACCGGTCATTTGATGACCCGGATTACGAACGATTTGAACGAAATCGGCGAGATCGCCCATCACGGGCCCGAGGATGTGTTTATCGCCATCATGACGCTGATCGGCGCGTTTCTGCTTATGCTGTCGATCCATGCGAAGCTTGCCGTGCTGACGTTTATCGTCATTCCGGTAATGGCTTGGTTCGCCTATTTTTTCAGCAAAAAAATGACCCGTACGTACGAGCGGCTATTCGGCAATGTGGCCGAGTTCAACTCCCGTGTCGAGAACAATATCGGCGGCATTCGCGTCGTTCAGGCGTTCACCAACGAAGAGTACGAGAAGGAATTGTTCAAGGATACGAACCGTCAATACCGCCAGACGAAGCTGCTCGCTTACAAACTGATGGCCAAGAGCATGTCGATCACGTACATGATGATGCGCTTCGTATCGCTGTTCGTCATGGTGTGCGGAACGTGGTTCGTCATTCGCCAGGAATTGACGTACGGGCAATTCGTCGGCTTCCTGCTGCTGTCCAACGTCTTTTTCCGTCCGATCGAGAAAATTAACGCGGTGATCGAGAGCTACCCGAAAGGAATCGCCGGCTTCAAGCGGTACTGCTCCATTATGGATACCGAGCCGGATATCGCGGACGTTCCGAACGCCGTCAAAGTGCGCAAGCTGAACGGAGACATTCAATTCAGCAACGTATCGTTTGCTTACAACGAGGAGAAGAACATTCTAAACGACTTCAGCCTCTCGATTCGCGCAGGGGAAACTGTTGCTTTCGTCGGTCCTTCCGGTGCGGGGAAGACGACGATTTGCAGTCTGCTGCCGCGGTTTTACGATTGCACGGGCGGGCATATTACGATCGACGGGCTCGATATCCGCAAGATGACGCTCGAATCGCTGCGCAGCCAGATCGGCATCGTGCAGCAGGAGGTTTACTTGTTCGAAGGGACCATCCGGCAAAATATCGCATACGGCAGGCTTGGCGCTTCGATGGACGAAATATGGGAGGCGGCCCGGCGGGCGCAGCTTGAGGAGTTCATCCGCAATCAGCCGGACGGGATGGACACGATGATCGGGGAGCGCGGCGTCAAGCTGTCCGGCGGTCAGAAGCAGCGGCTCGCCATCGCGCGGATGTTCCTCAAAAATCCGCCGATTCTTATTCTCGACGAGGCGACCTCCGCTCTCGATACCGCAACCGAGGTGGCGATTCAGCAATCGCTCGCCGAGCTGTCGGAAGGGCGCACGACGCTGGTCATCGCCCACCGTCTGGCGACGATCAAGAACGCGGACCGCATCGTCGTCGTCACCGAGGACGGCGTCGCGGAAGAGGGGCCGCACCGCGAGCTGGTTACGGCGGGCGGCATCTACAGCAAGCTGCATAAGGCGCAGTTCGGCCCGTAGGCAGCGGCGGATGCAGCGGAAGTCTGCCGAAGCTGTAAGCCTTTAAGCGGCAGTCAAGTTATTAACATGAAGAAAACCGTTAGCAGAGCATGGCGGCTCAGCTAACGGTTTTTTGTTGTTATGGAAATGATGCGCAGCCATATCCTGTGGATATCCGGGTTCTCCCCGAAAGGAATGTCTACCCATAGAACGATCCCAGAGGAATGGTAGACGCCGATCCAGCTTAGGCTGGATGCGGACGGAATAAGCTTCAGAGCATCACGTCACTACCCTGGAAATTACTCTTGGTACCCCATTTCCATTGTCTGTGGTGCCGCGTAGCGGCATGGATGGCTTTTGGGGGATTTGTTCTGCAGGCATCTCTTATTCCAGCAGCCCGAGAGCCCGCTGCTCCTCCGGGGTGAAGACACGGGAGCGGGTCAGAAAGCGCAGCCCTTCGGGGCCTTCCAGCGAAAACATGCCGCCGCGTCCCGGCACGACGTCGATGATCAGCTGGGTAAATTTCCAGTATTCATATTGGGCCTTGCTTATATAGAACGGGGCGCCGCCGATCTCGCCGAGCCGCACATCCGAATCTCCGACGAGAAATTCCCCGTCGGGATAGCACATCGGAGAGCTGCCGTCGCAGCAGCCCCCGGATTGATGAAACATGAGCGGGCCATGCTTGCCGCGGAGCCGCGCGATCAGCTCCAGGGCGGCGTCCGTCACCGTCACTCGGGGCACTTGTTCGTTCGTCATGGGCGGCTCCGCTTAGAAGAAACCCAAGGCGTCGGGGCTGTAGCTGACGAGCAGGTTTTTCGTTTGCTGGTAATGGGACAGCATCATCTTATGATTTTCCCGGCCGATTCCGGACATTTTATATCCGCCGAAGGCAGCGTGGGCCGGATAAGCATGATAGCAGTTCGTCCAGACGCGGCCGGCCTCGATGCCCCGTCCCATCCGGTATGCCTTGTTCATGTCGCGGGTCCAGACGCCGGCTCCGAGCCCGTACAGCGTATCGTTGGCGATCGCCAGAGCTTCCTCCTGATCCTTGAACGTCGTTACGGAGACGACCGGGCCGAATATTTCTTCCTGGAAGATGCGCATCTTGTTGCTTCCTTTAAAGACGGTCGGCTGAATATAATAGCCGGCTTCCAGGCCGTCTGCGAGCTGCGCTCTGCCTCCGCCGGCGAGCAGCTCGGCGCCTTCCTCCCGGCCGATTTGCATGTACGACAAAATTTTCTCCACCTGCTCCGAGGAAGCCTGAGCGCCGATCATCGTCTCCATATCCAGCGGGTTGCCTTGTCGGATGGCGGCTACACGCTTCAAGGCGCGTTCGATGAATTCGTCGTAGATCGATTCCTGAATGAGCGCGCGGGAAGGGCAGGTGCACACTTCGCCTTGGTTCAAGGCGAACAGCACGAAGCCTTCGATCGCTTTATTCAAATAAGCGTCGTCATGGGCAAGCACGTCCTCGAAGAACAAATTCGGCGATTTGCCGCCCAGCTCCAGCGTGACGGGAATAATATTTTGCGAAGCGTACTGCATGATCAGGCGCCCGGTCGTCGTCTCGCCGGTGAAGGCGATCTTGGCGATGCGGCTGCTGGAAGCCAGCGGCTTGCCGGCTTCCAGCCCGAAGCCGTTCACGATGTTTACGACGCCCGGAGGCAGCAGGTCTTCGATCAGCCCCATCAGGACGAGAATCGACGCCGGCGTCTGCTCGGCCGGCTTCAGCACGACGCAGTTGCCGGCGGCAAGCGCGGGGGCCAGCTTCCATGTCGCCATGAGCAGCGGGAAGTTCCACGGAATGATTTGTCCGACGACGCCGAGCGGCTCATGGAAGTGATAGGCGATCGTATCGCCGTCGACTTCGCTGAGAGCGCCTTCCTGCGCTCGGATGCAGCCGGCGAAATAACGGAAATGATCGATGGCGAGCGGCAGATCGGCGGCCATCGTCTCCCTCACCGGCTTGCCGTTGTCCCATGTCTCGGCTACGGCGAGCAGCTCCAGATTCGCCTCGATCCGATCGGCGATGCGGTTCAGAACGTTGGCGCGGGCAGCGGCTGAAGTGCTGCCCCAGGCGGCTTTGGCCGCGTGCGCGGCATCCAGCGCCAGCTCGATGTCTTCGGCGGTTGAACGGGCCACCTCGCAGAACGATTGGCCGGTCACCGGGGTTACGTTCTCGAAATATTGGCCGTTAACGGGCGGGACCCACTGACCGCCGATGAAGTTGTCGTAACGTTTTTTAAAAGCGACTTTGGAGCCTTCTTGGCCTGGCTGAGCGTAGATCATGCGGATTACCTCCCAAAATAATATTGTGAATCGTACTCATCGATTTTTGAAGCAAGAATCGTGCCAAGCGCTGAAGAGCGCTCCGGGAAGGAACGCGCTGCAAACGCTTCCTTTCGAATGCGCCGAATTGAAACATACAGTTTCGGAGCAGTGTGCCATTTCGGAACATTCTTGGCGGCAAATTACACAGCAGCGTCCAAATATGTTACCTTATAGTGGATAGATTCCTGCGACAAACCGCTTTTTGGAGGTGTTCCTTTTGACATCTTTGGGTTTGAACGAACAGACGGAAATTGTGGCCAATTCGTGGAAGCGCTGCCAGCAGTACGGGTTGAAGCCTCACGATCATTTTGACGACCAGCTGATGACGGAGCAGCGTATTCGAGAAATTATTGGAGAACATCAACTGCTTATCCGTCACGCTTCGCAATTGCTAGGCAGCATGGAGCGTTTTATCCACCAGTCCGGGCAGGCTGCGCTGCTCATCGATGCGGGAGGAAATATTATTTACTCCGTGGGCGAGCCGCTCTTCTCCAAACAGGCGGAGCAGGTTCAACTGCAGGTCGGAGCCAACTGGGAGGAGAGGCGGAAGGGGACTAACGCCATTGGTGCGGCCTTGCTGGAACGGGTGCCGGTCCGCGTCCATGCCGCAGAGCATTACAGCAGGCAGCACAGCTTTCTGACCTGCGCGTCTTCGCCGATCTTTAGCCCGAGCGGGGAGCTGCTCGGCGTCATCAATTTTAGCGGTAGGCAGGAAAGCTATAACCCGTATACGCTGACGCTCGCCACGATGATCGCCGATGCGCTGCAAAACCGGCTGCTTATCGAGGAAGTGAAGCAGGAGCAATTGATCACTTTGAAGGAATTGGAATATTCGGCGAGAAGCCATCCGCTGCCGCTTTTATCGCTTGACGCCGACAACCGGATCATCCGGGCGAATCAGGCGGCTCTGCGCGCTTTGGGACAGGACGTCGTCGGCAAGGAATTTACCGGCATCGAAGGCTTTGCCGTCGAAGCGCTCCATGACGGCCGCCATACGATCAAGCGTTCCGTAGCCGTGCAGAAGAAGACGGTGAACGTCGGCCGGCTCTACACGTTCGACGACATTGCGGGAGACTGCCCGAGCTTGCTGCAGAAGAAGGAACTGGCCGGCAAAGCGGCGTTGACGGACTTTCCCGTTCTGCTGCTCGGAGAGAGCGGCACGGGAAAGGAGCTGTTCGCGCAATCGATCCATACGGCCAGCTTGCGCTCGGAAGGGCCCTTCATTGCGGTGAATTGCGGCGCCATTCCGGACACGCTCGTCGAAAGCGAGCTGTTCGGTTATGAGCGGGGTGCCTTCACCGGCGCAAACCGCGAGGGCAGCATCGGCAAATTCGAGGCGGCCAATAAAGGAACGATCTTTCTCGACGAGATCGGCGACATGTCGCTGCGTGCGCAAGCCGCGCTGCTCCGCGTGCTGCAGGAGCGGATCGTGACGCCCGTCGGCAGCACGAAATCTAGACGTATCGACACGCGGATTATCGCCGCCACGCACAAAAATTTGACGCAGGAAGTGAAGGAAGGCCGCTTCAGAGCCGACCTGTATTATCGTCTGAAGGGGATTCAGCTGACGCTCCCGGCACTGCGCGAGAGGACGGACATCGTGATGCTGGCCGCGCATCTGCTGCACAAGCACGGCTATCCGTGCTGCCGCCTGACGGAGAGCGCAGGACGCAAGCTGCTTCTGTACAGCTGGCCGGGGAATGTCCGCGAGCTAAGCAGCGCGCTGATTCAGGCGGCGTTTCTCGCCGAGGGAGGGCCGATCGCGCCGGAGCATCTTCTATTGGAGGAGGCGGACGCCGGAGACGGCCGATTATCCGGAGATCAGCTCGGCGCGCAGGTTCCGACGCTGAAGGCCGCCGAGGTGGGCGCGATCAAGCGGGCGCTTCAGGTCACAGGCTGGAATGTCAGCAAGGCCGCGGAGCTGCTGCAAATCGGCCGGACGACGCTGTACCGGAAAATCGAGGAATACGAAATCACCCGGTTGTAAATAGAGAAGGGAGCACATACGGTGCTCCCTTTATTCGTTTCGGCGAGGCGCTGCATCGGAAGTACCCTAACTTGTGGAGAGAATGATACAAAAAGGGATTTCGGCATGGCAGTTTTACATATTGACGTTCGGCCCGACCATAGGCACTTCCATTCTGGTAACGCCGGCGGGGTTGGCCCATTCGGCCCGGGAAGACGCCTGGATGGCTTCGTTATGCGGTATGCTGATCAATATGATCATGGTCGTTCTGTATATTGCCATTTCGCGGTTGTATCCCGGCAAAACGATATTCGAGATTCTCGAATCGGCGCTGGGCAAAAAAGAGCAAGCTTCGTTTATTCTGAGCCATGATCTGAAAGCCGGACGGTCTGCGCCGATTCCTGAGAGATCCGGGGGAGAGGAGGGTTCGAACGAGGACGCGGTTTCAAAAAAAAGTTGACTTGTATACAAGAATGCAAGTAATATGAAGTCATTACGGACAGGAGGCGCTTCAATGAGCTTATCACCTTTGCCGCCGCAGCTGCAGCGCAAATCTCTCGGAGACCAGGTGTATGAATCGATCCGCGAAGGCATCGTATCGCTGCGGCTGGAGCCGGGGAGTATGATTTACGAAAATGAACTGGCCGACACGCTTCGCGTCAGCCGTACGCCGATCCGCGAAGCGATCCGCCTGCTTGTCAGCGAGCAACTGCTGGACGTGCTGCCGCAGAGAGGCACGAGGATCGCCTACATCTCCCAGCGCAAGGCGGCGGAAACCCGCTTCATTCGCGAGCATTTGGAAATCGGCGCGTTTCGCGTCGCGGCGAAAATGTGGAACCGGCAGGACCGCCGGGAAGTCCGGGGACGGATCGGGGAGCTGCTGGAGGGGCAGCGCGCCGCCGCAGAAGAAGGCGATATCGGACTGTTTCTGCAGCTGGACGAGGAGTTTCACCGCTCTATTATGGAAGTGACCGGCAACGCGACGCTGCTTCAGGTCGTGTATCATATGCGCGGGCATTTGAACCGGCTGCGCTTTTTGGCGCTTAAGCAGTTTCATCATATGGATCGCGTGATTGAAGAGCATAACGGATTGCTTGAAGCGATCGAGCAAGGCAATGAAGATTTGACCGCTCGGCGTCTTGAACTGCATGTAGGCAAGCTGGACGTAGAGCTTCCCGCGCTTCGGGAAGCGTATCCGCAATATTTTATCGATTAGGGTGAATGGGGGAAGAAGCCGGAATGAGAATGGTATTTCGCTGGTATGGGGAAGGCAACGATACCGTGACCCTGAGCCAGATCAGACAAATTCCCGGGGTGGAGGGGATCGTGTGGGCGCTGCACGACATTCCCGCAGGGGAAGAATGGCCGCTGGACCGGATCATCGAGGTGAAGCGGCAGGCGGAGCGGTACGGCTTCCATATCGAGGTGGTTGAGAGCGTTAATATCCATGAAGATATTAAGCTGGGGCTGCCGTCGCGCGACCGGTATATTGACAATTACAAGCGCACGATACGGAAGCTGGGCCAAGTCGGGGTCAAAACGATCTGCTACAACTTCATGCCCGTATTCGATTGGGTGCGGACGGATTTGCACAAGGAGCTGGAGGACGGGTCCACGGCGATGTTTTACGAGAAAACGCTGGTAGACGCCATGGACCCCGCCGAGCTCGTCCGCAAGATTAACGAAAATCCCGATTTCACGATGCCCGGCTGGGAACCGGAGAGGCTGAGACATATGTCCCGGGTCTTCGAGGCGTATAAGAACGTCACGGAAGAAGATTTATGGAACCATTTGGCTTATTTCCTGGAGCATATCATCCCGGTTGCGGAAGAGAACGATATTCGGATGGCGATTCATCCGGACGATCCGCCGTGGCCGGTCTTCGGGCTGCCGCGCATCATGACAAACCGGGATAATATTCGCCGGCTGCTTCGGCTTGTTGACAGCCCTTACAACGGGGTCACGCTGTGCAGCGGCTCGCTGAGCGCCAATCCGAACAATGACGTGGCGGCGATGGTGCGGGAATTTGCGGACCGGATTCCGTTCGCCCATATCCGCAATATCCGCGTATACGACAACGGCGATTTTATCGAAACCTCCCATCGCGCCCAGGACGGCTCGGTCGATATTTGCGACATTGTGAAAGCGTATCATGAGAGCGGATTTACCGGCTATGCCCGGCCGGATCACGGCAGACATCTGTGGAACGAGCAATGCCGGCCGGGTTACGGATTGTACGACCGCGCTTTAGGCATTATGTATTTGTGGGGAATATGGGATTCGCTGGAAAGAACGAAGAGGGGGAAAGCTTTATGCTGACGATTCATGATGGTTTAAAGGGTAAAGTCACCGGCGGCAGCGGCGTGCTCTGCTCGGCCATGGCCAAAGAGCTGGGCCGTCAAGGAGTCAAGGTGGCGATTCTGAATCGCACCGCGGAGAAGGGAGAGAGCGTGGCGGAAGCGATCAGGGCCGCGGGAGGGCAGGCGATTGCAGTCGCCTGCGACGTCTTGAACGCGGAGAGTGTGAAAAAGGCCGAGCAGATCGTATCCGAGACATTCGGCGCTTGCGATATTCTGATTAATGGAGCGGGGGGCAATCATCCGCAAGGAATGACGACGAGCGAAACGTTCAAGCCGGAAGACGTTCATAACCCGGAGGTGACGTCGTTCTTCGATTTGACCGGGGAAGGGATGAGCTATGTATTTAACCTGAACTTTCTCGGCACGCTGATTCCGACGCAAATTTTTTCCCGCAGCATGATCCATAAGCCGGGAGCCGTCATTATTAACATGTCCTCGATGAGCGCGCCGAGCCCGATGACGAAAGTGCCGGCGTACAGCGCGGCCAAGGCGGCCATCGAGAACTTCACCAAATGGATGGCCGTACATATGGCCGATGCGGGGATTCGGGTCAATGCGATCGCCCCGGGCTTTTTTCTGACGGAGCAAAACAGACGGCTGCTGACGCGCGAGGACGGATCGCTGACGGAACGCTCTCACAAGATCATCACGCACACGCCGATGCGCCGGTTCGGCAAGCCGGAGGACTTGCTCGGCACGATGCTATGGCTCGTCGACGAGCAAATGTCCGGCTTCGTTACGGGAATTACCGTGCCTGTAGACGGCGGGTTCATGTCTTATTCCGGCGTTTAATTCGCCGCGTAATGCGCGCCGCTCTCCAAACCTGGGTTATAAGTTAACCTAAGCGGAGAGCGGTTTTTTCGGTGTTCCCTAGTTACTGTTTCTCGCCGGCTTGCTTTTCCCGACTGCGCAGAACCAGTGAGGCACACGGGGAGGAGGAATGTCAGGGAGCGGTTCGTCGGTCCTTACAAGCTCGAAGCCGGCTTCCTGAAAGCCGTTGATATAATCGGATACGGACCGATGATAGGAGCCGACGATCGAACGAATCGTGCCTCTTCCGTGAGATTTCCAGTATTGCGCGTCGTAATGGGATACTTTCCTGCCGCCCTCATCGAGCGGATGGCTGAACGGAGATTGGAAGCAAGGATGCATGATCGTCCAAATCATCATTCCGCCCGGGGCCAGAATACGATGCGACTGACGGAATACCGCCATGAAATCGGGCACATCCATCAGCATCAGGCTGGAGACGACAAAGTCCATTGTGCCGTCCGGAATGCTGCCGAGCCGCATGGCATCGTCCTCAAGCCAAGTCACCTTGCCCGATTTGCGGCGGGCCAGCTCCAGCATCTTCGCACTGCTGTCCGCTGCGGCAACATGAGCGCCTTTGTCCGCAAGCATAGCGCTGAGCTCTCCGGGCCCGCAGCCGACATCGCAAACGCGCCGGCCTTGAACGCCGCCCGCTTCCTCCAATTGGTCCATAATATAGTCGAACCGTACGTTTCCGTCCTTCTTGATGAGATGTTCATATTGCTCGGCGATTTGGTCAAAATGAGACATGATCTATCCTCTCCCTGTCCATCGATTCGAGTATGTGAAGCGTCGTTCCCCCTCATCATACTCAGTGGTTATCGATATGTAAAATATGGGAATTGGAACGGAATAATCTCGCAATTAGATTGCTAGAAGGGGCTCAATAAAAGCGCCGCCCTCCCGGAAGCTTCGAGAAGCCCGGGAGGGCGGCGGGATTGCTACTGATATTGTTTGCGCTCCAGAGCGGCCGGAATGTTCAACTGGTCGCGGTATTTGGCGACCGTGCGCCGGGAAACCTGCAGCCCCGATTGCGTCAGGCGTTCAGCGAGCTTTTGATCCGACCACGGTTCGGTTTTGTCTTCGCCGTCGATCAGCTCGCGAAGCTGCTCTTTGATCTGGGCGGAGGAGACGGCGGCGCCGTCTGCTTGCTTCACCGACGAGGTGAAAAATTGCTTCAGCTCGTAGAGGCCCCAGGGCGTCATCGCAAACTTCTGGTTGACGGCCCGGCTGACGGTCGATTCGTGGATGCCGAGCAGCTCGGCGACATGACGCATAGCCATCGGTTTAATCGCGGACGGGCCATGCAGACAGAAGGCGTGCTGATGTTCAAAAATAACGGTCGCCACTTTGTACATGGTGGCTTTTCTATGTTCAATGCTGTCGATAATGGCTTGGACCCGCTTCCGCTGTTCCGTCAAATAAGCGCTTACTTCTTTAGGGGGATTGGACTTCATCAGCTCGACATATTCCGCATTGAAGACGATGTTGGGAAGCGAAGCGTCGTGCAGCCCGATTTCGAACCCTTCGTCGGTTCGGGTCAGGACGATATCGGGGACGATAAACTGCGTTCTCTCCCCGCTGTAGGCGGCGCCCGGCTTCGGATTCAAGCGGCTGATCCTGCTTGCGGCCCGCTGGATGTCGGCCGGCTCGACGCCGTATTGTTTGGCCAGCGGTCCGAACCTTCGCTTGGCGATATCTTTCAAATGACCCCGAATAAGGCTCCTTACCAAAGCATCGTTGTCGCCGAGCTGATCCAACTGGAGCATTAGGCATTCTTCGAGGCTGGATGCGGCTACGCCTGCGGGCTCCATATTTTGCACGAGGTCAACGGCTTTCAGGACAAGCGGAACAGGCTGGCGCAGATGCTGGGAGATCCATTGCGGCGTTAACGGCAAGTATCCTTTCTCGTCGAGCGAACGGATAATGAACAAGGCTATTTTGTGCAGCTCCGGCCGGACGCCTGCCTCCTGCAATTGCTCGGTCAGCACCGCTTCCAGCGAAGGCTGGCCGCCGCTTCGGATATGGAGCCACCATTCGTGATTAGGGTCGGACGTTCGTTTTTTGCCCCCGGGAGAGGGGGGCACGCTATCGTATTTATAGTCCAGCAAAGGATTTTCTCTCGATTGTTCCTGGATAAATTCCATTAGCTCCAGAGACGACATATGCAGCATTTCGATAGATTGTCTTAAGCGCGGCGTGAGGAGAAGCTTCTGCGTCTGGATGAGGGCGGTGCTCAAAGAAGTCATAACCATTCCTCCAATTTGAAAATGATAGCGCATTCACGAATGCTTATCTTTACTATACATCTGTGAAGTGCGAATCTCAATGGCTATTGTATGATCTTGGGAAGAGAGTCATTCGCATAGCTTGCGAGGGCCTGTGTTACGCCCGGCATGGCCAGCGCGGCTCCCGGCGGCGGAAGCCGCCGTAATCAGCGGCCGCGTTACTGCACGTAATTGCGGTAATCTTTGGGCGTCATGCCTTCGTGGGCTTTGAACATTTTGGTAAAATAGCTTTGGCTGCAAAATCCGGCCAGCCGGGCAACTTCCCCGGTCGGCAGCTTGGAGGAGGCGAGCAGCTGTTTGGAGCGGGTCAATCTGTATTTGTTAATATATTCCAATATTGAGTAGCCGGTCGAGCGCTTAAATATCCGGGCGAAATAGTATTGGCTAAGATGCACGTGATCGGCGACTTCCTCCACACGGACAGGCAGCTGGTAATGGCGTTCGATATAGTCGATCGCCTGCCGGACTTCCTTCGGATAGGAGGAAGACGCATAGGGCGAGAGCAGAGCGTCGCGTTCCATCTTGGCAATGACCAGCTCGGAGAGGATGCGGGCAATCAGCGCGGAAGCGGCGACCTCCAAGCCGACCGGGCGGCTTTGGAACATCTCGAACAGCTCGCGAAACAGCGAGTGCACGAATTCCGGGTTTCTCACCTGACATACGGGCTGCTCCGCGCAGCCGAGCATGGCGAAATAATCGGCAGCCTGCTGTCCGCCGAAGCGGACCCAGAGAAGTTCCCACGGATCGAGCGGATCGGATTCGTAGCTGTGTTCGCGGTTCAAATCCAGACAGAAGAGGTCGTTCGCTTTCAGCTTATGCTTGCGTCCCTGCCAGTAAAGATAGCCGGAGCCTTTGACGACGAATTTGATCTGATAGGCATAAAAAAAGCTGCGGTCTACGGCGTACGTCGGGGAGCAGAGAAACCAGCCGACATCCTGTACGAAAAACATGCATTTTTTGGCCGTCTCGCTCGGAGAATGCGTAATTGTTCTATAAAAATAGTGAGGGTCCTCCAGCATATGTTCATCTCCCAATAGAAAGAGCAGGAATATTATAAAAATAGGGCAGGGTTGCTTGCACTGCTGCGCATCCGATGCTTTATACTTTCATTATAGCACGCTGTCATTTCAAATCTATCGGAGGAAGGGGAACATGATGAAACCATTGACCGCTATTTTAATAGGAGCAGGGGCCAGAGGAGCAAGAAGCTATGCTCCGTATGCGCTGGATTACCCTCATGAACTGAAATTTGTCGCCGTTGCCGAGAAAGACGAGGAGAGAAGGCAGAATTTTGCGAAGCAGCACCGGATTGAAGCCGCCAACTGTTACGATTCGTGGACAAAGCTGCTGCAAGAGCCGCGAATCGCCGATATAGCCGTCATCTGCACCCAGGACAGAATGCATTACGAGCCTACGCTGCAGGCGCTGGAGAAGAAGTATCATGTGCTGCTGGAGAAGCCGATGTCGCCCGATCCCGCCGAATGTATCCGGATGGAGGAAGCCGCGCGGAAGAACGACCGGCTGCTTACCATCTGCCATGTCCTTCGTTACACGCCGTTCTGGTCCGCAATTAAACGCATTCTGACGGAAGGGAGGATCGGCAAGATCGCTTCGGTCCAGCTGAACGAGAATGTCGGCTATTGGCATATGGCGCATAGCTTCGTCAGAGGCAACTGGCGCAATTCGGACGATTCGAGCCCGATGATTCTCGCCAAATCCTGTCATGACATGGATGTGCTCTCGTGGCTGATGGATGAGCCGTGCGTTCGGGTCAGCTCGTTCGGCTCGCTGATGCACTTTCATTCCGGCAACGCCCCCGCAGGCGCTCCGTCCCATTGTATCGACGGCTGCCCTGCGGAAACGTCCTGTCCTTACTATGCCCCGCGGTTTTATTTGGGAGAAGGCAAGGACTGGGCGAAGCATTTTACCCAAGAGCTTACCCGGGAGAAGATCGTCCAAGGGTTGAAGGAAACGGATTACGGACGATGCGTGTACCAAAGCGATAACAACGTAGTGGATCATCAGGTCGTCAACCTGGAATTTGCCGGCGGCGCGACCGCGATGTTCAGCATGTGCGGATTTACGCGGCACCAGGAGCGCCGCATTCAGATTATGGGCACCCGCGGCGAGCTGAGGGGAGAGGACGGGCGGCTCGTCTGGATGGACTTCTTGACCCACGAGGAGCATACGATTGACATTCCCGAACAATCAAGCGGACACGGAGGCGGCGACAGCGGCATCGTCCGGAGCTTTCTGCGGGAGGTCCGCCAGTATGACGGCAAGGAAAGCTTGACCTCGGCAGCAGCTTCGGTGAGAAGCCATCTGCTGGCGTTCGCCGCCGAACAATCCCGGCTGAATAACGGCGCTCCGGTGGAGATCGATTCGTATTACCGGCAGCTCGTAGGGAAATGAGCGGTAGCGGCGCGCTGTATCGATCGGCCGCTGCTCGTAAAAAACGCTCTCCTTTTATAGATAATTTTCTGGGAGGTCCGATCGATGACGGCTACGCTTAACATTTCACAAGAACGTCTTTACCGCTATGTCCGAAAGCTAATCGGCCATGACTCAATTACGCTGGGGGAATGGTCATGCTCCCGTCATGGCTGGCAAGCTTCCAATATAGTAACGGGAGGTTTATATCGGGTAGAAGGGACGGCCTTGGCGCAGGATCGGCCGATCCGATGGTCCATGATAGTGAAGATCGTAGTTCCTGCCGCCGGTTCCCAGGGACCGGCGCATTACAACTATTGGAAGCGGGAGATTTTGGCTTATCAGTCCGGGCTGCTTGAGAAGCTGCCTTCCGTGATCCGGGCGCCGCGTTGTTACGGAGTAGAGGAGAAGGAAGATAAGACGGTTTGGATATGGATGGAGGAAGTATCCGATTATTACAAGGGACAATGGTCGGGGAAACAGTACGAGGACGTTGCGCGATGTCTTGGCAGGTTTAACGGCGCTTATGGAAGCGTCGAAGCGCTGCCGTCCGCACCTTGGTTATGCAGCAATTGGTTATCTTCCTGGGTCGAAGAATGCGATAAATACGACAACGGGATAGCTCGGAAGCAAGAGGTATGGGCTCATCCTTCCGTCAAGGAATTATTCCCTTCCGATACGTTCAGACGGTATTCCGAGTTTTGCCGGATGCGTTCGCGGTTGCTGGACGGGCTGTCCCGATTACCCAAGGTATTTACTCATAATGATGCATGGCGGCCGAATCTGTATCTGCAGGAAGACGGGACCGTAGCGGCTATCGATTGGGCGTTTGCCGGAATCGCCGGCGTAGGCGAGGAGTTGGGGCGATACTACGGACTGTGCCTTCACTCGGGATTGGGCGCCTCCTTCGATATGGCGGAGCTGGCGGAGAAATTTTTGCAACGGTACTATGAGGGGCTTGAAGATGCAGGATGGAACGGCGGATTAAGACAAGTCCGATTCGGTTTTTTGACGGCGGCCGGCATTCGCTGCGGTATGCTCATCCCCAAGCTTATGGATAAAGCCTTGCAGGGAGACAGGGACGAATCCGAATCGTTGTTGAATCAGATTGAAGCGGCCCTTCAATTGCTTGGCATGGCCGAGGAAGCGGCTGCTTTATTAGGGAATTTGGCGCTTGAAGAAGGAGGCAGATCCGATTGAAAGCTCCGTTATTTCGCGATCCGATCTACGATGGAGCGGCCGATCCGGTCGTTATATGGAACCGGCAGGCCAAGGAATGGTGGATGGTCTATACGAACCGCCGGGCGACGGCGGAAGGAGTCAAATTCGCCTGGGTGCACGGCACCGATCTCGGCGTAGCCTCTTCCTCCGACGGAGGAAAGACGTGGGTTTACCGCGGCGTATTGACCGGACTCGATATCGAATGGGGCCGCAATACGTTCTGGGCGCCGGAAATCATCTGGCATGATGGTTTGTACCATATGTACGTCAGTTATATCCGCGGCGTTCCGCACGACTGGTCGGGCTTCGACCGGCATATTCTGCATTATACGAGCGAAGATTTGCTGAACTGGACGTTTCGTTCCAGATTGGCGCTCAGCTCCGACCGGGTGATCGATGCGTGCGTGCACCGGCTGCCGGACGGCCGGTTCCGGATGTGGTACAAGGACGAGGCTCATCACTCCCATACGTATGCCGCCGACAGCGAAGACCTGTACCATTGGCAGGCGGTCGGGCCGGTCATTACCGAACGCGGCCACGAGGGTCCTAACGTGTTCCGATTTCAAGGCAGCTACTGGATGATCGTCGACGAGTGGAGAGGCCAGGGCGTCTTTCGTTCCGACGATCTGGAGCATTGGGAGCGCAGCGGCCTCATTCTGGATACGCCGGGCTCGCGGCAGGACGACGGGACGATCGGTCTGCATGCGGACGTCGTCGTTCAAGGAGACGAAGCTTATGTGTTTTATTTTACGCATCCGGGAAGAAGGGGCGGAGACGATACGTCGTCCTACGAAACGCGCCGTTCCTCGATTCAGGCGGCGCGGCTGCGGGTGGAGAACGGCAAGCTGACATGCGATCGCGACGAGGAGTTCGAATTGCGGCTGCGTCCTGAGGACGGATGCTGAAGACCGGCGCGGCATGAGAGCGACAGCCGTGATGGTCGAGGCAGCCAAAGGGGCCAAGCAGGCTCAATTCTGCAGAATCCGGCCGGGCTGCCCCCGTCCGAGCGCAGCCGGGTCGAAGCCCGACCTAACCAAGCCGAACGGTCGGGGCAGTATACGCATGGGCCGCACAGGGGCCGGCCGAGCTTCCGCGCAGCGCCGAAGCGTGCGCCGCAAACGGCGCCGGGGGAAATCAACAAAAGGACAGACGACCGCTATCGGGTTGCCTGTCCTTTTGCTCTAGCGCCGCCGGTTAGCCGTTGACCGCGTTGACCGTCTGCCCCTGCAAAAACGACTGCACGTTGGCGACCGCGGTGTCCATCAGCCGGGCGCGCGCCTCCCGGGTCGCCCAGGCGATGTGCGGCGTTACGATGCAGTTGCGGGCGGACAAGAGGGGATTGCTCGCCTCGGGAGGCTCGACCGACAGCACGTCGAGCGCCGCTCCCGCGATAGCTCGTTCGTTCAGCGCATCGGCCAGATCCTGTTCGGCGATCAACGCGCCGCGCGATGTGTTGATCAGCAGCGCAGTCGGCTTCATCAGGGCGATGCGCTGCCGGTTGATCAAGTTAGCGGTATCCGGCGTTAACGGGCAGTGCAGGCTGACGACATCCGATTCCTTCAGCAGCGTCTCCAGATCAACCCACTCCACGCCGTCTGCGGGACGCGGCGTGCTCCTGCCGCTTCCGACGGCCAGGACGCGCATGTCCATCGCGCGGGCGATGCGCGCGGTCTGCGAGCCGATTTTGCCGAGTCCGATCAAGCCGATCGTCTTGCCGGACAACTCGATGAGCGGCGCTTTGGTGAAGCAGAAATCGGCGCTGCTCGTCCATTCGCCGGCCTTTACCGCTTCGTCGTGGCGGCCCACACGGTTGCATAGCTCCAGCAGCATGGCGAAGACGAACTGGGCTACGGAATGGGTTCCGTAGGTCGGAATGTTCGTTACGGGCACGCCGCGCCGTTTGGCCGCCTCCGTGTCCACGATGTTGTAGCCTGTAGCCAGCACGCCGATGTAGCGGAGGCAGGGCAGCTTGTCCAGCACGTCGGCGGCGAGCGGCGTCTTGTTCGTCAGCACGATATCGGCGTCTAGCGCCCGTTCGACGATCCGGTCGGCGGGCGTGCGGTCGTACACGGTGACCGCGCCTAATGCGGACAAGCCGTCCCAGGATAGATCGCCCGGATTGAGCGTATAGCCGTCCAATACTACGATATTCACGAGTTACGTCCTCCTTTTTTATCCTAGCGGATTAGCTGTAATTGTCCTATGACCTGATAACGATATGTAAACGATATATCTAACCCCATTATAGCGGGAAGCGGCTAGAAGATATAGCGGAAATGAGGAGATGGCTTCAACAAAACGGTATTTGCGGCCAGCGGCGGCCGGGCCGTCCTCCTTGCTCCGCCTGGATCGATACGGTCTTTCTTCTTCGGCTGTGCGGGCAAAATTTTTTGGCAAACCTGATGACAATTAACGCAGAAAGGAGTATGTTTTATATAGCGAAGCTAAATAAATTGGAAGGGGAGAAACGCCTCTTGTCATTCTTCAAGAAATACGTAAAAAAGTATTGGAAGATGTTCACGGTCGCCGTGCTGTTCCTCACCTGCGAAGCGCTGGCCGACTTGACGCTGCCCACGGTCATGTCTCGCATCGTCGATGAAGGGGTAGCGAATCAGAATATGCGATACGTGCTGAACATGGGCGGATTTATGCTGCTGATAACGGCGCTCGGCGCCGTGGCGGCATCGGGGCGCAACATCCTTGCGAGCCGCGTGTCGCAGGCGTTCGGCGCGGAGCTGCGAGCGGATCTGTTCGGCAAAATTCAAACGCTTTCTTTTGAAAATATTGACAAATTCGAGAGGGCTTCTCTGGTTACCCGGCTCACCAACGATGTGACTCAGGTGCAGAATTTTACGAACGGAATGATGCGCATTTTCGTCAAGGCGCCTCTCTTGTGCATCGGCAGTCTGATTATGGCGGTGCGCCTGAACCCGCAGCTGGCCATTGTGCTGGCGGTCGTCGTGCCGATCGTCGGCGTGCTGATCGCGCTGAACATGAAGGTCGGGTTCCCGAGATTCATCCGGGTGCAGAAAGCTCTCGACACTGTCAACAGCGTCATGAGGGAGTATTTGTCCGGCGTGCGCGTCGTCAAGGCGTTCAACCGGTTCGATTACGAGGTCGATAAATTCGGCGGCGTCAATCAGTCGTACCAGTCCCGCTCGATCGAAGCGATGCGCGCCATGGCGATATTCAATCCGGCGATCATGCTGACGGTGAACTTGGGCATTATCGCCGTGCTCTGGTTCGGCGGGCTCGGCGTATCGAGCGGAAATATTCAGGTCGGGCATATCATCGCGTTTATTAACTACATGACGCAAATTTTATTCGCCTTGATGACGATTTCCATGGTGTTCAACATGTTCGTTCGGGCCAAGGCTTCCGCTCTTCGGATCGGCGAAGTGTTCGACGCCCGCAATCAAATGAGCTGGAAGGACGAGGTAAGGCTTGATCCGAACGCCAAGGGCAGGATCGATTTCGAGCAGGTCAGCTTCTCTTACGAAGGAGCCGCGGGAGAACCGGTGCTCAAACGGATTTCGTTCACTTGTCTGCAGGGAGAAACCGTCGGGATCATCGGCTCCACAGGCTCGGGCAAGAGCAGTCTGGTCGGGCTGATTCCCCGTTTCTACGACGCTACCGCAGGTACGGTCAAAGTCGGCGGCGTCGACGTCAGCGAGATCGATCCCGCCAAGCTAAGGGAGAAAATCGCGATCGTTCCGCAGAAGACGGTATTGTTTACCGGAACCGTAGCGGAAAATATTCGCTGGGGCAAGGAGGACGCCACGATGGAGGAAGTCGTGAGAGCGGCGGAAATCGCGGAAGCGCACCCATTCGTCTCTTCGTTCCCCGAAGGTTACGATACGGTATTGGGACAGCGCGGCGTCAATTTCTCCGGCGGGCAGAAGCAGCGGGTGTCCATTGCCAGAGCGCTGGTCAGGAAGCCGGAGATTCTCATACTCGACGATTGTACCAGCGCCGTCGATACGGCCACGGAAGCGAGAATCAAGGAGGGTCTCAAAACCTATACGAAGGACTTGACCTGCCTCATTATCGCTCAGCGAATCAGCTCGGTGATGGACTCCGACAAAATTATCGTGCTGGATCAAGGCGAAATCGTCGGAATGGGCCGGCACGAGGAACTTATGAGAACCTGCCTCGTTTATCAGGAAATTTACCAATCGCAGATGGGCAAGGAGGTGCGCAAGGATGTCGAAGCAGGATGAACAGCGGGCGGCGAGCCAGCCTCAGCCGGAGGTACCGCTGCTTCCGGGCGGACCGGGCAGGCCGGGAGGGTTCGGGAACAACCGGAGAGGCCCGGTAGTTAAGCCGAAAAATTTTAAAGGCACGCTGAAACGGATATGGCAGTTCGTCGGCACGCAGCGCAAGCGGCTGACGCTGGTGTTTATCATCATTTTGATCGATGCGATAGTGACTTTGACCGGACCTTACATCATCGGACGCGCAGTCGATGCCATGACGGCGGAACACGGCGGAGTTCAGTTTCAACTGCTGGAGCTGACGATTTTGGCGCTGACGGCGGCCTACTTGACGGACGGAGTGCTTACCTTTCTGCAGAGCTGGTTTATGGCCGGCATCTCGCAGAGAATTGTCGGCAACTTAAGGACGACGCTGTTCGCCAAGCTGCAGAAGCTTCCGCTGTCGTTCTTCGATTCCAGGCCGCATGGCGACGTGATGAGCCGGCTGTCCAACGATATCGACAACGTCAGCAACACGATTTCGCAATCGACGACCCAGCTTATGTCCGGGACGATCGCTTTGGTCGGATCGCTGACAATGATGATCGTTTTGAGTCCATTGCTCACCTTGGCGACCTTGATTACGGTTCCGCTCGTTTATTTGCTGGGGCGGACGATTACCCGCAAAACAAGCGTCCTGTTCAAAGAACAACAGGCTCAGCTCGGTAAGCTGAACGGGCATATCGAGGAGACGATTTCCGGCATTCATATCGTAAAGGCGTTCAACCACGAAGAGAAGGCGATTCATGAATTCGATGAAGTGAACGGCAAACTGTACGAAGTCGGCCTGAAAGCGCAAATCTTTTCCGGCTTTTTGATGCCGCTGCTTGCGGTGATCAACAATATCGGCTTTGCGGCGGTGGCGATCGTAGGCGGCGTACTGGCGGTCCAAGGCCATATTACCGTCGGCGTCATAGCCAGCTTTCTCAGCTATTCAAGACAGTTTGTCCGGCCTCTGAACGAGATGGCCAATACGTACAACATTTTGCAATCCGGCGTCGCCGGGGCTGAGAGAGTGTTCGAGGTGCTTGATGAGAAGGAGGAGCCGGATGACAAGCCGGGCGCGATCGAGCTGCGTAATCCGAAAGGCGACGTCGTCTTTCGCGATGTCAGCTTCGGCTACAGACCGGACGTTCCGATCCTCAAGCATGTCGATTTCCACTCGGAGAAAGGCAGCAGCACCGCGCTCGTCGGCCCAACCGGAGCCGGCAAAACGACGATCGTCAATCTGGTGACCCGTTTCTACGATGTAACGGAAGGGACGATATTCATCGACGGCCGGGACATTCGGGATTATACGCGCGACAGCCTGCGCCGCTGCTTCGGCATCGTGCTGCAGGATACGTATCTGTTTTCCGGTACGATCAAGGAAAACATCAAGTACGGCAAATCGGACGCTTCGGACGAGGAAGTGGAGGCGGCGGCCAGAATGGCCAATGCGGACGCGTTCATCAAGCGGCTGCCGAAGCAGTACGAGACGGTGTTGTCCGAGAACGGGGGCAACTTAAGCCAGGGGCAGCGGCAGCTGCTCGCTATCGCCAGGGTCATCTTGGCGAAGCCGTCCATCCTTATTCTGGACGAGGCGACAAGCAGTATCGACACGCGCACCGAGCTTCATATTCAGGACGCTCTGCTCAACATTATGAAAGGCCGAACAAGCTTTATCATCGCTCACAGGCTCAATACGATCCGCGATGCCGACGAGATTATGGTCATCGATCACGGCGAGATCGTCGAACAGGGCAGCCATGACCGGCTCATCGACAGACAGGGAACGTATTATCGGATGTTTTTCAACCAGTTCCGCAATATGGAAGGGTCTCATTGAACGGATCGTCGCATAATTAGGTAATACCAAGTCTATCCTCGGAGGGCTTGGTTTTTTTTATTGTTTAGGAAATGATGCGTAGCCATATCCTGTGGATATCCGGATTCTCCCCCGAAAGGAAAGTCTACCCATAGAACGATCCCAGAGGAAGGGTTAGACGCCGATCCAGCTTAGGCTGGATGCGGACGGAATAAGCTTCAGAGCATCACGTCACTGTTGGGGGATTTGTTCTATGCTTAGATTATTGGGCGCGGCCGCTACCGGTGAAAGAAAGAGAACAAAAAAATGAAATTTTCAGGCAAAAATCATGAAGATTATGAAAAAACTTTATGATATTGTTAAATATAGGAATGATTAAAGCGCTTTCTTATAAAGGGAATTCAAGAAGGGGGATATAACAAAATGGCAAGGAAAAGTTTTTTAATATCGGCGGCGATGCTGGTCGCCTTGACGAGCGCATGCAGCGGCAATCAGGAGACGAAGGCTACGGACGACGGGGCCTCCAAGCCGTCTGCGGTCAGCAATGATCCGGTAGAGCTGGTGCTGTACTCCACGGCGGCTACGTCGGAGGATGAGGTGAAGCGTAAATTTTCCGATCCGATTAAAGAGAAATTCCCGAATATTACGATCAAATATATTAAAAAAGGAACCGGCACGAATATCGACGACATCATAGCGTCCGGGCAAACCGTAGATATTTATTACGAAAGCACCAACTATTTTTATACGGTGAACAACTATGGGCTTGCTTATGATATGACCGATCTGATCAAAAAGCATAACATCGATTTGAGCACGTTTGATTCGACGATGATCGATTTTGCCAAAACGATGTCCAAAAACGGAATTTACGGTCTCCCGGTTTGGTCGCAAAACGTCATTTTATTTTACAACAAAGATATTTTCGATAAATTCGGCGTTCCATACCCTCAGAACGGGATGACCTGGGACGATTTGCAGCAAACGGCGAAGGCGCTTACAAGGCAGGACGGAGACAAGCAATATTTGGGCTTCGCTTCATCCCCGGCCCATACGATCAAAGCGAATCAGCTTGGTCTGACATTCCTGGACCCGCAGACCGACAAGCCTACGATCAATACGAATGAGAAGTGGAAGCAGCTGTACCAGGCGTATTACATTAATCCTTCCAACGATCCCGGCTTTAAAAAGGCGATGGTCGGGTTAAAAAACAAGCTGCCTTACAAGGACCCGTTCCTTAAAGACCGCAATCTGGCAATGATCGCTTACTTGAACGATCTGGACTGGGCCGCCTCCGGAGCCGAAGGCATGAACTGGGATATCGCCGCTCTGCCGGAATTTAAAGATCTGCCGGGCGTCGGCTCGCAGGCGTACCCGTTCTATTGGGGCGTTACTTCGATGAGCCAGCACAAGGATGAAGCGATGGAAGTCATTAAGTTTTTGACCGGCAAGGAATATCAGACGAAGCAGGCTCGCGCAGGCACCATGACGGCGCTGGCCGATGACGCGATTAAGAAGCAGTATGCCCAGGACAGCGCTTATAAGGATAAAAATACCAGCGCGGTATTTTACAATAAATACGCGCCGATGCCGCAGCGTTCGATGTTCGAAGGCGATGCGCAAAAAGCTTACGAGGATGCGATCCATGAGGCGGCGCTGGGAGATAGCGACATTAATACGCTGTTCCGCAAAATCGAGGAGACGGCGAGCAAAGCGGTCGATGCCGCCAAAGCGAAAAAATAATCGAAGTAAAGGAGCACGGCGATCCGGACGACGGGGCGCTGTGCTTTTTGCCGTTTGCGGGATCGGACGCGGCAGCCTTGCGTTCACGAATGGACGAGAGCCGTTAAAAAGGATTGTCCGGCGACGGGGCCGGGAGGTTTTTCTTGTACTGGTACGGCGTAAGCCCGGTCGCTTTCTTGAAGACGCGATGAAAATGCTGAACATGGGCAAAGCCGCATTCCTCGCTAATATCGAGAACGGATAAATTTGTCGTCCGCAGCCGCAGCTTCGCTTCGGCAATGCGCCTCCGATGAATATACTCCACGACCGTCAGCTGCGTAACCCGCTTAAACAGATGGCTGACATAATATTTGCTTAAGTGAAAATGCCGGGCGACCGATTGCAAATCGAGCGGTTCGCCGTAATGCGTGTCGATGTAGTGAATCATCCGCCCTACTTCGGAGGAGGACGGCCGATGCCGTCCCGCAGCGGGCTTCGGCGCAAGCAGCGCAAACATCAGCAGCAGCGAGGCCGTATGCATACGGAGCAGAGCTTCCTTCTCCTTCGAAGGCGGCAGCTGCCCCAGCTTCATGAGAAGCGTCAAGCAGCTCACCAGCTGTTCCCGCTGCTCCGGCGACGCCGAGCGGAGTTTGCCGCACTTCGGGGACCGATTCATGTCCGAGAGCTGCTCATCCGGGACGGCAACTATCGATTCCAGATGAACGGACTTCAGCACCGGTTCAACGGTTTCCTTGCGGAAGTTGACGACGAATCTCCGGTATCTCGTCCCTTTTTTGTACAGCATCCGGTGCACATCGTATTCCATAAGCAGCATGACATCGCCGTCCTTCACGTCGTAAGGAGTGCCGTTAATAAACAGCTGCAGATCGGCTTGCGCGAACAGCGCGAATTCGATCGCGTCATGGTAATGTTCAAGCGGTTCTTCCTGATCGATCACAAGGTCTTTATAATGAACGTGAAATTCATCCTTCATTTCAAGCGGCGTGTAGCCGTTCATCCGGGTCGCTCCTTCCCGCTGATATGTATTATTGTAAAAGATAACCAGATGATCTAGCAATATCATTTAGTTAGTGGCTCCTAATGGGGGAAAAACTAAATAAAATAAGCAATATAGATTATAAATGAAACGATAATGAAGCAATATCGCGGGCGATTTGCCGCTTCCGATCGATTATGATGAGGGGGAACGCGCCAGGCTCGCGCGAGGCTGGCAGCCATTATCGTATCGGGGGGAGTCCGAAAGCCATGAAAGGGTCTATTACGTATCAAGCCTTCGTTGACCGCAAGGATGAACGCAGCGGACGGACGGTGAGGCAGCTCACCTCCGCGGCGGGGAACCATCATCATTTATATTTTACGAGCAGCAGCTTTACCCAGAGGAACGATCACGTGTTGTTTCTAAGCGACAGCGGCGGGGGCAGCCCCAATGTGTTCAAGCTGTCGTTGAAGGATGGACAGACCGTTCAGCTGACGGACAACCGCAAAGGAATTATGAAGAGCTACGTTTATTACGACGGCACTCCTTATGAAGGGTTGGCGAAGGCCAGCCCGAGCTATCATCCGGGGACCGATTCGCTGCTGTATATTCAGGATCAGGAAGTGCGGCTGATTCATCTGCCGACGATGGAAGACCGGGTTGTGCACCGTCTGCCGGAGGGAGTGATGACCGGCTTTACCCATATTTCGGGAGACGGCGAGTATGCCTGCGTCCCTTATATATCCGCCGATGCTTTCGACGTCGGGGAAGGCAATCCGTTTACATTGATCCGGGACAAGGTGCAGGCCGGGCGGACCGAATCGCATGTGCTCGTCATCCATCTGCCGACGGGACGCAGCGAAATCAAATTCCGTCACGCGGGATGGATTACGCACGTACAGTTTCATCCCGACGATTCGGAACAAATTTTGTTCAATCACGAAGGCGGCATGGTGGCGCAGCGAATATGGCTGTACAAGGATGGAGTAGTGAGTAAGATCAGAGACCAGTCGGCCGGCGGGGACCGTCTATGGATTTGTCATGAAATGTGGGATTCCGACGGCAGCGGCGTCATCTATCACGGCACCCGCGGAGTGCCGAACGATCCTTCGATGCGCCATGCTTCGGTGAACGGTTCGATACAGAGCTTCGTAGGCTATGCGGGCCGCAGACAGGGCGAAGAGATCGAGATGAGCTTCCCCGACGGCATGAAAGATTACGGGCATTTCACTTTGGGATCGGATCGTACGATGCTGCTCACGGACGGCATCATCGACGCCGAATCACTGCACTGCTGCCGTGCGGATTGGGAGAGCGGGCGGCTCGAATGGGACTATATTTGCCGGCATGGGAGCAGCTTCAGCGTCCAGGATGTGCACCCGCATCCGATTTTCAGCCATGACGACCGGCTGGTGCTGTTTACCTCGGATACGCATAACGAGCGGAGCAAGGGCAATCTGTATCTGGTCGATCTGGGGGAGGAGCAGAGCGAGGCAGGGAACGTCTGATTTCCGGCTGCATGCGCAGCCGGCCGTCCTTCTATAGCGCGGAAAATCCGCTGTAAAGGCGAGAGCTAGCGCTTCTACAGGTGCAGTACGCTCGCAACGGACACAGCGGCCGTTATATCAACGCTATCGGTCATTTGGGATTTCTAGCGGACACAGATGCAGCTATTGGTAGCCATAGCCGCCTTAGAAAGCCATTCGGAGCTATGTAAGCGCCAGGGTGACCGTTACGTTTAAAAAACGGCTGTTTGCGACGAATTAAGCTCGCTGGCGTCCGTTAAAATTAAAAGCTGTTCGATGCCCGGTTCCGGGGCTACACCTGCTGTACTGTAGCTTCCTTTCGGACTGCTCGAGCGCTTACCCCTGCTAAGAACCGCAGGCCGCGAATAAATCACCCGCCCTTTTAAAGGGGGGTGAAAAAAGAGCGGAGGGGCCATTGAATCTGGGAAAACGTTAGCGTTCGCCTTCGAAAACGGATGTTCTCCATAGAAAAATGGAAATTACCATCCAAAAGATCTGGTTTCAACGGTGATTGGAAGATCAAATGGGCGCCACAGCGGGCTTGTTCACCACACGTTAAAAAGGCGGTGAAAAACAAGCAGCCTGCGGTCGACAGAAGTTTCCACTCGCTCTTGTAGTCGGATTTTTTTCATTTTGAACCGCTAAAGCGGGGGAAATCCGTCTACAAAGGCGACTGCTTACGCTGTTTCAACTTTCTATCGACTCTCCGGCCACTTTTTTACCACGTTTTAAAAGCCCGGTGAAACAGTCAACGAAGTAAGCGAGAGCAATCTGGAGAAGCGAAGCGTTCGCCTTTGTTCCCGGATTTCCCCCGTTTCACGGGCTTACCTAATTCAAGAAATCCGGGAACATGAGCGATCGGAAGATGCTTTCGCATGCGCAGTCGGCGTTGTTCACCACCCTTTTAAAAGCCCGCCGAAAAAAACATCGCCCGGCGGCAGCTCTAACCTGGCCTCCTTATCCGGATCAAGCGGACAAGGAGGTTTTTTTGCGGCGATAATGCGCTCAGATAGGCAGACTTCAACGCCGATAGCCTATATAATGGAAGGCAAGGAGATGATGAACATGCCCAAAATCATATGCTTGCACACATTGACCGGCGAGCAGGCGGAGCGGATCAGACAAGCCGCGCCCGCTTGGGAGCTTATCCACGGGAAGGACAAGGAGTTGTGGCTCGATCATTTGCAGGACGCGGAGATCGTCGTCGGCTGGAATAAGTCGGCGGAAGAAGTCTGCTTGAAGAAGGATTCCAAGCTTCGCTGGGTACAGAACTGGGGAGCGGGCGTCGATAAGCTGCCGCTTGGCCGGCTCGCCGATCGCGGCGCCATCTTGACGAACGCCAGCGGCGTTCATGCGTTTCCGATTTCGGAAACGATCTACGCGATGATGCTTGCATTTACGCGGAAGCTGCACTTATCGGTTCGGCATCAGCTGCACAGCGAATGGAAAGGCACGGGCTCGCTCGGCGAAATTCACGGAAAAACGATCGGCATTATCGGCGTAGGAGCTATCGGCGAGGAGACGGCGCGGCTGGCCAAGGCGTTCGGGATGAAAGTGCTCGGCGTCCGCCGGTCGGGACAGCCCAGCGGCTTCGTCGATGCCATGCACGATCTTAACGGGCTTGCCGCGGTGCTGCGGAAGAGCGATTTCGTCGTCGTGACGCTTCCGCTTACGGATGAGACGCGCCATATGTTCAGCAAAGCGCAGTTCGAGCTGATGAAGCCGACGGCGATGTATATTAATATCGGCCGCGGAGGCACGACGGATACGGAAGCGCTCATCGAGGCGCTGCGGACGGGAGTCATCGCCGGGGCCGGACTCGACGTGTTCGAGCAGGAGCCGCTGCCTGCGTCCAGTCCGCTGTGGCAGATGGAGAACGTCATTATGACGCCTCATAACTCGGGCTCGACGGAACAATACAACGAGCGCGCCTTCGAGATTTTGATGCGCAATTTGCAGGATTATTTGCAGGGCCGGGAACCGTCGGTGAACCGGGTCGATTACGGCAAACAATACTGAAACACCGCGCCGTCAAAAAGAAAACGAAGCCAGCCAGCGCGCAGAATGAAACTATCGCTGAAAAGCCTGTCCGATGAACCACGTAACCCCGTCGGACAGATTTTTAGCATGTGGATAACAGGGTAACAGGGTGACAGCGAGGGCCTCATGAAGGCTCTTCGGCTTCTTTCTGCGCCGCGCGCGGCCAGCTGCGGAATTCCGAGGGAGCGACGCCGAGCCGTTTTTTGAACGACTTGGAAAAATGGAAAATATCGTGGAACCCGGTAGCCTGAGCGATTTCGCCGATCGCCAAATCGGATGAGAGCAGCAGCTGCTTCGCTTTTTCCAGACGGCGTTCGTAGATGAAAGCCATCGGCGTCATGCCCATGTGATTTTTGAAGAAGCGGATAAAATAATTCGGGTGATGATGCACCAGCTCGGCCAGCTCGGCGACGCTCAAATCGTTTTGCAGGTTGGTATCTATATATTGGAGAACGGAGCCCAGCTTGCTGCTCGACAGATGAGACGGCGTCTGAGGCTTGGCTTGCACGGCCTGTTCGATGTAGCAGGAGATCACGTCGAGAAGCGCGGCTTGAATGCGCAGCGACTGCGCGGGGCCGCTTCCTCTGCCTTTGTACCCTTCGATAAGCCTCTCGAAGCTGGCGACGACGTCGTCCGTTCGGCGGGCGTCGAAACAATAAGGCAGCTTGAACAGGGAAAATAAATTAATGAAGCTGATATTGGAAGTGAAATGGCACCAATACATGCGGTAGGTTCGGTCGGCATCGGTGACGGAATAAAATTGCGATAAGCCCGCCGGCGCAAACACCCATTGTCCCGGTTTCGGGAACAATTCCGTATCGCCGATCATCATGCGGCCTTCGCCTTCGGTAATATAATAAATTTTGCTGTAGGTCGGAGTGAACGGCCCTTGCATCCAATCCGGATTGCATTTGCTTAGCAGGGATATGATCAGTTCTACCTTAATTTCAGCCAAAAAATGACTGATCGCCAAATAATCCTGTGATTGCATACGTTCATCCACCTTATATCGTTCTGCCGCCCGGCATCATTAGGTTAGTTTGGTACAAATTCCGGTTAACCGCATCCATATGGATTATATCATACCCGTCGTACAATAGAAGTGAGATCAAGACGACGGAGGGGAAGCGGATGACGCAAAGGGATATGTACATGGACAATGCGGAGGCGGAAGCGGAGCAGCAGCCTGCGGCTCTAGTGGAATATACGGAAGAGGTTCAAGACCGCAGATTGGCTTGGTGGCGGGAAGCGCGGTTCGGGATGTTTATTCACTGGGGACTGTACTCGCTGCTCGGAGGCGTATGGAAGGGCAAGGAGGTTCCCGGCGCCTACGGCGAGCATATTATGCTCAGAGGACAAATTCCGGTCCGGGAGTATGAGCAAATCGCCGGGGAATTCAATCCGGTCCGCTATAACGCGGAAGAGTGGGTGAAGGCGGCCAAAGCCGCCGGTATGAAATATTTGGTCATTACGGCTAAGCATCATGACGGATTCGCCTTGTACGACTCTAAAGTGTCGGATTTCAATATCGTGAAGCGTACGCCGTACGCGCGCGATCCGATGAAAGATCTGGCGGACGCCTGTCATAAGCATGGCGTGAAGCTGTGCTTCTATTACTCGCATTCGATGGATTGGCATCATCCCGATTCGCAGGGCAACACGCATGATTATCCGAACAATATCGGCGCTTGGGACCCGCTGGAGTCGTGGGTGGACGACGAGGACAAACGGACGCGCTACGAGCGTTATTTGAACGAAAAAGCGTTTCCGCAGCTGAAGGAGCTGCTGACCCAATACGGCGAAGTGGCCGTCATCTGGTTCGATTGCGGCCATAAAGTGACGGACGAGCAGGGGCAGCGTTTCGTCGACTATGTGCGCAGCCTGCAGCCGAATTGCTTGGTCAACCGCCGCGTAAGAAGGGACGGCTTCGGCGATTACGGCAATTCGGGCGATAACCAGCTGCATATCCGGATTAACCGCAAGGACTGGGAATCGATTCATACGATGAACAACTCATGGGGCTACAAGAAGACCGATCATAACTGGAAATCGGTCACAAGCATTCTGCGCAATATGATCGACGTATTCAGCCTGAACGGCAATTATTTGCTGAATGTGGGGCCGACCCCCGAAGGCGAATTTGACGAGAAGTCACTGGATATCCTGCAAGGCGTCGGCCGGTGGATGAGCGTCAACGGCGAGAGCGTCTACGCAACGACAGGCAGCCCGATCGGCAAGCCGCAATGGGGCCGCTGCACGATGAAGGGGCAGAAGCTGTATCTGCACGTATTCGATTGGCCGCGGAGCGGGAAACTCGTTGTCGGCGGACTGCGCAACCGGATCGCGAAGGCTTATTTGCTCGCCGATCCGGAGCAGGCCAGGCTTGCCATCCGCAGGCTAAATGCGGACGATGTGGAGCTGTCCGTGCCGTCCGCGCCGCTGGACCCTGCAGCCACCGTGATCGTCGCCGAGATCGAGGGCGCCGTCGACGCCAATCCGCTCAAGCTGCTGCACCGGGCCGATCATTTGAACGTGTTCGGCGCTTTCGACGGCGACATCGACGGCGAGAAACTGCATTATGACACGGGCAAAGCGGGCCGCGATACCGTGACAGGCTGGAGCCGCAAGGAGGATTGCATCCGCTGGACGTACCGGGCTGCGGAGCCCGGCAGCTATGAAGTGAAGATCGTATACGGCGCTCAGGAAGGCGCCGCGGGAGGCGAGTTCGTCGTAGAAACCGCGGGGCAGCAATGGCGCGGCAGCGTGAAGCCGAAGGGCGACGGCTACGAATTTGCCTGGGACATCGTCGGCATCGCGCGGCTGGAGCAGCCGGGCGAGTACACGCTGACGGTTCGTGCCGAATCCATTGCCGGAGAGACGCTGATGAATCTGAAGGAGATTCAGTTTCGCTCACTTGGCGATTTGACTTAATGCAAACGGCAAACCCGGGCAGGAGCTAGCGCTTCGCAATCCCGGCGATCTGAATATAGCGAAGATATGGACCGGAAAATGGCCTTAAGGCGGTTTTCCGGTTTCTGTCGTGGCTGCAGTTTCCTTTTTTTAGTATGATGGGTTATAGACTCGATTTCAGAGTCTTTGTAACGCGAGATGCTAGGAGTGATGGATATGCAGATTAGAAAGCTGGAAGCGGCAGAACAATTGCCGATGGATTTACTATTGTTAGCCGATCCTTCGACGCGGCTGGTTGAGGAGTATACGACGAGAGGGCAAGTCTTCGCTGCCGAGAACGAATCGGGGACAATCGGCGTTTATGTGCTGATCGCGACAAGGCCGGATACGGCCGAGCTGGTCAACGTCGCCGTCGACGAGAGCTGCCAAGGCCGGGGCATCGGCAAGAAGCTCGTGCAGCATGCCGTCGAGCAAGCCCGCAGCCAAGGCTATAAAACGATCGAGGTCGGGACCGGCAATTCAAGTATCGGGCAGCTGGCGCTTTACCAGAAGTGCGGGTTCCGGATGACGGGAATCGATAGAGATTTTTTCTTGCGTCATTATGACGAAGAAATTTTCGAGAACGGGATTCAGGTCGTCGATATGGTCCGTCTGTCTCAAGACTTGTAAGCGGAACGCCGGCCGTTCTTCGTCTCATGCGTTTGCCAATGCTTTGAGGGTTGTAGCGTACCCCGGGATGGAGTACAATGCATCGTATATACGAGAGGCGAAGCGGGTGACGGGACGATGACGTTTCATATAACGCAAGTGCATGATCTGTTTGATCAATTGGCAGGCTTGATGGATGGCAGCGTACGGCAGCAGCGCCACGCATGGGAGCAGCGGCTCGACATCCCTTCCCGTATCGGCACGGGGAGCGTGACGCGGACGCTCATTCGTCCGGGCATGGAAATTATGTATACCGATGCGGTATTTGAGCAAAATATACGGCTTCATATTCAAGAAGCTTGTCAATTGTTCGAGATCAGCTATTGCCTGAGCGGTGAAATCTACAGCGAATGGGACGGCAAGCGGGCGTATACGGGGCATGAAACCGGCAGCGTGCTTTTTCTTGAAGATGTTCTTGTCTACGAGGAGAAAAAAGCGGGCATCCCCCATCAATTGCTGGAAGTAAGGCTGACCCCGAGCGAGCTGCTGCATTACGCCGGCGATGCTGCGGAGCGGCGGCAGATGGAGTCGTGGCTGAGCCGTCACCGGGGCGGCATCGACCGGTACCCGGATACGCCGGCCATTCGCAAATGCGTCTCCGATATGATCCATTGCACCTATAAGGGAGCGATGAAACGGCTCTATCTGGAGAGCAAGGCGCTCGAATGGATCGCCTTGTTCGGCGAGGCCGATTGCGGCGATTCTTCAAGCGGCGGGATCGTGCTGAAGAAAGAGGATTTGGAGAAGCTGAAGCAGGTTGAGCTGCTCGTCGAGCGTCACTATGAGCAGCCTCCGACGATCCGTGAGCTGGCCAGGCAGGTAGGGATGAACGAATTCAAGCTGAAAAAGGCGTTTCGCGAATGGTCCGGCATGACGATCTTCGAGCTGGTCCGTCAGAAACGGATGGAAAAGGCGCTCTGGTATTTGGAAGTGGAGCAGCTGAACATAGGCGAGACGGCAGTGTCGGTCGGATACAGCAACGCCAGCAATTTCACGGCCAATTTCCGCAAGCATTACGGCTGCAATCCGAGCGACTATCTTCAGCGCATCCGGCGGCAGGAGCTGGCGGAGCGCAGGATGGACAGCGATCGGCAGCGGCAGTAGAAGCTTATGATAAGGCGGCGGAAGTATGCGAAATGCTCCGCTGCGGCAAAGCAGCGCATGAAACCTCAGAAAGCAGAAGGATGGGTTCCGGTTGGAATCGCAGCATCTGCAGCTCTGAGGTTTTTTGGTGCGGCCCCGGCTCCCTTAACAGGGCAAGAACCTCCCTCTCCAGGTAGAGAAAATTTTCGATGTAAATGATAATCGTTATCATAAGATCATTCGATCCAAGCGGCTCTTCGGGTTAGCGGGGAGAGATCTAATTTGGCGAAAAAGGAGGAACCGGGATGTCGCGTCATACGACTCAAACCGCTGCTGCGGCGGCAACGGCAGACGAAGCGATTCAGGAACGGCAGGCGGACCCGCGCCGCTGGTATGCGCTGGCGGTCTTTCTGCTCCCCGTTTTGCTCATATCCTTGAATACGTACATGATCCAGGTTGCGCTTCCTTCCATTCAGAGCAGCCTGCAAGCAAGCTTCTCCGAAGCGCAGCTGATGGTGAGCGGGTTTTCGCTTAGCTTGGCAGTGGCGTTAATCGTCAGCGGAAAGCTCGGAGACTTGTACGGCAAAAAAAGAATGCTGCTCATCGGGGTGAGCGGCTTTACGCTTATGGCGGCATTGGGCGGAATGGCTTCCGATCCGGCGCTTCTAATCGCGCTGCGTATTGTGCAGGGCATAGCCGCCGCCTGCATCCAGCCGCAGGTGCTGTCTTTGATGCAGGTCGGATTTTTGCCGCGGGAGAAGGGCCTGGTGTTCGCGATATACGGAGCGCTCATCGGGCTCGGCTTCGCATTCGGCCTCATTCTCGGAGGTATTCTTGTACACTGGAATCCGTTCGGTCTCGGCTGGCGGACGGTATTTTATTTCAACGTTCCCTTCGGAGGCGCCGTCCTGCTGCTGCTGCCGTTCCTGCCCGAAGCCGGAATGATCCGGCGGCGGGGAAGGGGACAAAGCATTGATTGGACGGGCACCCTGCTGCTGACGGTCGGGTTGTTTCTGCTGATCTATCCTCTGTCCGAAGGACAGAAGCGGGGCTGGCCGCTTTGGACGGGGGGCTGCCTCGCGGCGTCGGTCCTGCTGCTGCTTGCTTTTATCGCCGTCCAAATCCGCAAGCGCGGCGGCCCGTCGGTGCCGCTGATCGATCTTTCGATCTTTCTGCGGCGCACGTTTCGCATCGGTATATTGACTGTAATCACCGTATATTTTAGTATGTTTTCGTTCTTTTTTATTCTCAGCTACTACTTGCAATTCGGCCTCCACTACAGCATGCAGCTTACGAGCTTCGTCTTTTTGCCGCTGGGCTGCGGCTTCTTCCTGACTTCTTTGCTATCTTCCCGTATCGTATCCCGCTGGGGAATAACCGGGCTGAAAGCGGGCGCTCTGGTCATGGGAGGCAGCACCTTCCTGCTGATCGCGTCGCTGCATTGCGATTCGGGACAGCTGCTGAATGCGCGAGCGGTGTTGATTTTGCTTGTATACGGCTGCGGTCTCGGCATGGTAACGACGCCGCTTGCGAACGTCGTTCTCAGTACGGTTACGCCGGAGGAGGCGGGGACCGGTTCCGGCTTGTTCACGACCTTCCTGTATTTATCCAATTCGCTAGGCGTAGCGCTGACCGGCATTTTGTTCACCGCATCGTTAGGGCATCCGCTTGCCGAAGCCGCGGCAAACGATTATGTGCGGGCATTTTCCGCATCCTTAACGTTGACCGGAGGGCTTGCGTTCGCCGCGTTCGGACTGCTGTGTCTTCTGCCCGGAGGAGAAGCGAATTCCCAAGACTGACGTTTTCTAACGGACCCGTTCGATAAACGTCTTCGCCGCGCTGGAGAGCGGCATATTGCGCATAATCATAATGCCGACTTGAGACGGCGGCAGCTGCACGTCCAGCCGGATTTCAAACAAAGAGCCCTCTTCCAGCTCTTTGGAGACGAATTCCCTGGTCACATAAGAGATGCCGAGCCCTTTGCGCGCAAGCTCGATAAGCAGGTCCACGCTGCCGACTTCAATCTCCGGCTTCAGCTCGTAGCCGTAATCGTGAAACAGCTCCGTAACGGCCATTCGCGCCCGGCTGTTCCGGGAAAATAAAATGATGGGATACTGCAGCAGCATATTGAACGACATCGTCTTATTTTTCAGCTCGGCGTAATGCGCCCCCGCTACAAAGCAGTCCTGCAGCTGGATGCCTTCTCTGACTTCCAGCTGAGGATCGACGATCGGCATACGGACGACGCCAAGGTCAATCCGTCCTTCCTTCAAGAAAGTAATGACTTCCGGAGTCGTCCCGTGAATGAGGGAGAGGGTGATTCCGGGATGCTGCCGATGAAAATCTTCCAAGAAGGGCAGCAAGTAATGCTTAAACAGCGAATCGCTGCCGCCGATTTTCAGCTCTCCGCTATCCAGATTTTTCAGTTCGGCCATCTTCTTCTCCGCCAGCGAAATTAAAATCTGCGATTGCTCGATATATGAATACAGAACCGCGCCTTCATGGGTCAATGCGACGCCTTTGGAATTCCGGTAAAACAAGGTGACGCCGAAGCTGTCTTCCAGCTGCTTGATGGCGTGGCTGACGCTCGGCTGCGTCAGAAACAGCGCTTTGGCCGCCTGCGTCAAGCTGCCCGTTTTGGCCGCCCAGTAGAACACTTTGTACAGTTCGTAATTGATCATAGATACCGTCTATATCTCCTCTGAAATATATTAATTACTTGTATGACTGTGATTTGTATTATAGTGGAATGAAGAAAAAGAAACCAGTGTTTGCCGATCAGGGTGTCTTATCGGGCCGGAAGGAGAGAAGAACATGGAGACTGCAACAATTGTTTTGTTTGGGGCGACAGGGGATTTGGCCAAGAGGAAAATTTACCCTGCTTTATATAATTTGTTCGTCGAGCAGAAGCTGCCGCAAGCATTTCACATCATCGGTCTGGGAAGAAGAAGCCTGTCGGATGAAGCGTTTCAGGATAGCGTTGCGCAATCGGTCGCCCGGTTTTCCAGGCGGGAAGCGAACGATCCCGAATTGCTGAACAGCTTCTTGAGCGCATTCCGCTACAACGTGCTGGATGTAGGGCGCAAAGAAGATTACGCGAAGCTGCTGCAGCGGATTGAACAGCGGGAGCAAGAGCTTGCCGTCCAGCCGAACCGGATGTTCTATTTATCGGTGGCTCCTGAATTTTTTGCCGCGATTGCTGCCAATATTAAAGAAAGCGGTCTTGGCTCGGCGGCCGGCTGGAAGCGGCTGTTGATCGAGAAGCCTTTCGGGCATAACTTGCAATCCGCACGGGAGTTGAACCGGCAGCTGAGCGAAGCTTTCTCCGAGGATGAAATTTTCCGCATCGATCATTATCTCGGCAAGCCGATGGTTCAAAAGCTGGGCGTGCTGCAGCAAAACAATCCGGTGCTCGACGCCTTGTGGACGAGCCGCTATATCGCCAACGTGCAGATTACGGCCAATGAAACCGTCGGCGTGGAAGAGAGAGCCGCGTATTATGACCGCGCGGGCGCCGTAAGAGACATGTTCCAGAACCATATGCTGCAATTGCTGATGATGCTGGCGATTCATCTGCCGAAGAACGGCACCTCCGAAGAGGTGCGGCTGAAGAAGAAGAGAGTCATGGAAGCTCTTGTGCCTATGAGCAAGCATGAGGTGAGCGGCCATGTGATTCGCGGGCAGTACGCGGCTGGCACCGTGCTGGGAAGCTCCGTACCCGGGTATACTTCCGAGCCGGGGATCGACGCATTGTCTGTGAACGATACGTTTATCGCGGCGAAGCTGCAGATCGACGCACCGTTCTGGAGAGGAGTTCCCTTCTATATCCGGACAGGAAAAAGGATGAAAGAGAAATCGACGCGCATTGTCGTCGAATTCAAAGCGCCGCTGGAGCAGCGCGCAGCAGCCCATGAAGATAATCCGGCGCCGAATCTTCTCGTATTCGAAATGAGCCCCGACGAAGGAATTACATTGCAATTGAATACGAGAGACCCGCAGCGTGAAGGAGAGTTCAAACCGATTCGTCTCGATTTTCATTCGAGCCGCGAAGATTTGCCTGAGGCCTATGAGAACTTGCTGCATGACGCTTGGCTCGGCAATCCGACGTTCTTTGCGCATTGGGATGAAGTGGAATTGTCCTGGCAGTGGGTTGAGCCTATTTTGCAAGCATTTGAAGAAAATTTGGTTCCGCTGCGACTTTATCCGGCGGGCACCTACGGACCGGCCGAGTCCGATGCGCTATTGGCTCAGGACGGGTATCATTGGTGGTTTGACGCCAAGGATGAACCGGTAGCGGAAGAACAGGGCAAGCCATTTGCCGTTCAGACGAACCGTTGAACAGGCAGCGACAAACCGTTAGTATAATGAATAGAAGCCGGCTGAATTTCCAGCTTGCGGAAAAAGACGAACTTGCCATGTCCGTTCGCGAAGTGGATAATAGAAGCTGGCGCTATTTAAAATAATATAACGACTACAAATTGGAGGAATGAACCATGAAATTTTTTATCGATACTGCCAATCTCGCGGATATTAAAAAAGCTTATAAGGTCGGAGTTCTTTCCGGCGTGACCACGAACCCTTCCCTCGTTGCCAAAGAAGGAGTCAAATTCGAAGATCGCATCGCCGAAATTTTGCAGGCCGTTCCTGAAGTGGAATCCGTATCCGCGGAAGTCACTCCGGACGCATTGACAGCGGAAGAGATGATCGCGCAAGCCGAAGAGCTGATCAAAATTAACGGCGGCGACAAAAACATTACGATCAAGCTTCCTATGACGCTGGCCGGTCTCGAAGCTTGCCGCTATTTGACGAAAAAAGGCGTCAAAACGAACGTAACGCTGATCTTTACCGTTAACCAAGCTTTGCTTGCGGCGCGCGCGGGCGCGACTTACGTGTCTCCGTTCCTCGGACGTTTGGACGATATTTCCGAAGACGGCGTCCTGCTCGTATCCAAAATCGCAGAGCTGTTCCGTACGCATAACCTGAGCTCGCAAATTATCGCAGCTTCCGTCCGTCACCCGGATCACGTAACCCGCGTGGCCATGGCAGGAGCGCATATTGCAACGGTTCCGTTCCAAGTCATCGAACAACTGGCGAAGCATCCTTTGACGGATCAAGGCATGGAGAAATTCGCCGCAGACTGGAAGAAAGCCATCCAATAATTGCGAATATAAACGCAGCATAACGATAGAAAAAAGCAGATCACCAAAGGTGGTCTGCTTTTTTATTTGTCTAAGAAAACCCCCAGTTCGACTGGGGGTTCAGGAAAGCTTATAGCTATGAGTA
Source organism: Paenibacillus doosanensis (assembly GCF_025060755.1). Taxonomy (GTDB): domain Bacteria; phylum Bacillota; class Bacilli; order Paenibacillales; family NBRC-103111; genus Paenibacillus_S; species Paenibacillus_S doosanensis. The sequence continues at coordinate 69 of NZ_JANYUY010000054.1, read as the reverse complement.
AAAATCCCTTGACCTTTATGATAAGATGATAGCCGGTCTGCCAACCGCAACATCAAATCAAGGAGGACA
>NZ_JANYUY010000053.1 GCF_025060755.1 Paenibacillus doosanensis | reverse complement strand
TGTCCTCCTTGATTTGATGTTGCGGTTGGCAGACCGGCTATCATCTTATCATAAAGGTCAAGGGATTTTTACTCATAGCTATAAGCTTTCCTGAACCCCCAGTCGAACTGGGGGTTTTCTTAGACAATAAAATACCGGACGATTGATACTAATCGTATCATCGGTCCGGTACGAAGGCCTTTGCTCCCTTCTTGCGGAGCTTCCGACAAGATAGACGGCTTCTTTGGGGCAAGCAGCCCGCGCTACTTGTCATTCGGTTTCGGAGGAAGTGGACGTTCATGGCGGATTGACATCAAACTGCTGGTATAATTTTTCCCGTCGATATTCAGCTGCACCATAATTTTTTGGATGTCTAGTTGAATTTTCCCATGATCCAGGTTGTCACCGTTCATTCACAGCACTCCTTTTTCCAGAACATCGGCATGGATTCATACGCTTACCTGGCTTCGGCACCGCCGAATACTAGGATCCTCATAGACTATCGATTCCAAGGTGCAAATTCACTCTCGCAGGCTCCCGGATTAGGTTTGAAAAACTTTCCCAGGGGTAAAATGATAGTAGGAGTAGAACGAGGCGTAGCTTGCTATGGCTTTGGTCACAGCGGATTGAGAGGCTTCCATGAGATGATTGATTTTGGCAAAAAGCATAGATCTCTCAAGTCTGTTCATCTCATATTCCAATTGATAGCGATAGGGAGCGCTCTCGCCGCATCGATGAAGCTTGCTGCCTTGAAATTTCAGGACCGCTTCTTCAAACACAAATTCCAGAGAGAACGTAACGTGCCCCCGGTCCGGCAGCAGCAGCTCCGATACGAATTGAATCTCACCGGAGCTCAGCCCCTCGACCTCAACTAAAGCAAATCCGGTTTGCACGGGGCGGTCGTTCACTTGGCTTATCGACAGTCTGCATTCCATCGAGCGAAGCAGCTTGCGCAAATGAAATTGTTTGTCGTTTTCTTTTTGGTTCACATGACATCTTCCCAACCTTCGTTTTTTTGGGTAAAATAAACTTACGATACATTTTGTAATAAATTAAAATGTCAAGGCGGTTATTGTGGCATCCAGTATATAATTGCCTAGCAAATTCATATACTATCATTAACATACGATACATTTTGTATCAATGTCAATATGACAGAATGCTAACTCCCAAAAAATCCCTGACATTTGAATAATATCCTTGAAAACCCTGATCTATCAACTAACTGATTGTAATCACTGGAGGTAACTATTTATGAAATACGGGGAACGAATAGCATCATTACGTGAAAAACATTCCCTGACGCAGGAGGGGCTTTCTAGCAAACTCGGTATTACTCGCGCTTCTTTGTCGCATTACGAGAATAACCGGAGAGAGCCGGACTACGAAACCATCGTCAGCATAGCGAATTTATTCAACGTTTCTATCGACTACCTCATCGGAAGGACCGACGACCCGCACATTGTGCTGGATGAAGATGTCCGCGAATTCGTCGATTCGTTGGAGCTGTCCAACGAAAAAATTTTGGAGAAATTCTCCTTGACGGTAGACGGAATGAAGCTTACTCCGGAAGAGGCCAAGCGCTTCATCGCCTTTGTCCGCGCCGAACGTTCTATCAATAAAGGCTAGAATAGTTTGCTGCCCGGCCGCGGTCGACGCATTCCTTTCATGCTCGCAACACCGCATTATTTTGACCTTTCATCGGATAACCTCGCCATGTAGATTTACCCTCTCGGATTGTACCTGCGGAACGACTGCCTGTCCAAGAGAGATGATGTCCGTTGCTTCGATCCTATTTCCATTTCGCACTTAGTACAGCAGTTTATAAAAACCATATGGTCGGATTGCATCGTAATCCTTTCCTTTCCCCCTTCTCATACCAGCTTGTTGGCGGGACAAAATCAAGTAAAGATCACCGGATCTGTCGACAGCAGATGGGTGATCTTTATTGTTGCGTAAAATGCCTTTACAGCGCACAAAGAAGCTTCGTCTCTGACCGCCGTGTACAGCGGGAACGAAAGCTTCTTATTCGGTAGAGGGCAATGGCCCGATTAAAGGGAGCAAACCTGAAACCGATCACCCTGCTATGTATATTTGATGCGAAACGGCTAAGGGCGCTCTGCCCTGCTTACTGCTTCGCTCTCATCATTTCGCAAACATGCTCGCAGGAACAAAGCGCCTTTTGCACAGAACACCAGGATCTCTTGGCATAATAGATCGGCAGCTCCTGCTCTTTGGCTTGCTGCTTGATCACCTTGGTTAAGTTGTGGTTAATATAATCCGTCAATACGAGGACCGCGTCCACTTTATCGGGAATGCCCTTGCGGACCATCTGGCATTTGCGTCCGGACATATGCATAACGTCGTCAAAACCGATATTGGCAAGCTGCTCCGGCATATTCCCCAAATGATCTGCTCCTACAACTAAAATCGATGCCACTGGCTTGCCTCCTTTCTTTCTCCAATTCAATATGTGAATGTACGTGTTGAAACTCTTGTCAGCGGCGGCTATGCGCCCTTACGCTTCCCGGAGCTCCACTTGGTAAAATTATATTCGTCGCGCATTCCCCAGCAGTAAAACCCGACAAGCACCATGGATACGAACAAAGCAGGCAATAACAGACACAATACCATTTGCACGAAAGATGCTCCTCCTTATAGGCTTTGTTTACCGTTGATAATAATTCTCATTGCTTATATCCTAATGATAATGGTTCTCATTATCATTGTCAACATGCTTCGAATTATTTTTCTGTACATCCCATAAATTAGTATATTTTTTGTGAATGTATCTCATCCTTATACCGTCTGATGAATATGACTTAGCTCTATGATACAATACAGTACATCAACCGAACCTTCGGAGACCCCTCGCCAAGCCGGGGGCTTTTTATTTACAATCATTAATCAAGAAGGGATTGTGGCCTTTATGAATCCGACCATCGAGCTGCTCCGCAGCCACCGCTCCATCCGCAAATTCAAACCGGACGCCCTCACGAGTGAACAGATCGAAGCGATTATCTCTTCGGCGCAGATGGCGTCGTCCTCCAGCAATGTCCAAGCCTACAGCATTATCGGCGTTACCGATCCGGGCTTGAAGCAGGAGCTGGCGCGGCTCGCCGGCAATCAGGCCTACATCGAGCAATGCGGCCTGTTCCTCGTCTTCGTCGCCGACCTGCACCGGCTCAAAGAAGCGTCCGCGCTGCACGGGCAGCCGTTCCACCATAATACGGAAAGCTTCCTGGTCGCTACCGTCGACGCCACGCTGGCCGCGCAAAACGCCGCTATCGCCGCCGAATCGCTCGGCCTCGGCATCTGCTATATCGGCGGCATCCGCAACAACCCGCAGAACGTATGCGAGCTGCTGCAGCTTCCCGAGCTGACTTATCCGGTCTACGGCATGTGCGTCGGCGTTCCCGACCAAGAGCCTTCCCACCGTCCTCGCCTGCCTCGGCAAGCCGTGTATCACAGCAATCGCTACCATGCCGACAAGGCCGCGCAAGGGACGAAGGAATACGACGAAACAATGTACGAGTATTACAGGGAACGTACGGGCGGCAAGACGCTTACCACTTGGTCCCAAGGCATCGCCGACAAATACGCCAAGCCGGGGCGCGCCCATATCCGTCCGTTCCTCGACTCGCGGGGATTCAAGCTCGAATAAGCGCCGGACGCAAGGCGGCGTATAACTAAACGACAAAGGGAGGAAACTGCCCTGCGCAGCCGTCCTCCCTTTGTTATGCATCCTGAGCTGCACTGCTTTTAGAACGACGGTCAACCCCGCAACCAGCGGCGCTGCTCTTCTATCCTGCGCCGAATCCCATTCTCGCTCCCGCCTGCTCCGCAACCCACTGCTGCGTCCGTGCTTTATTCAGCTCCGCCTTCATATTCTGTATTAGCGCTTCGAGCTTCACTTCCTGCTCGTAATGCTTTTGCAGCGCCGCCGAAGCATACAGCTCGTTCAGCTGCGCAAAGCTGAAGCCTTCCGTCAGTGCGGCCGCCCTCTCCGCCGCCCCGTCGCCCGCGACAAGTTCCAGCCGCTTGCGCTCCAGATACCGGCGGCGCAGCGCCGCATCGGGCAGCCTGATCTCGTATGCGCGGTCAAAACGTCCGGCCCGGTTCATCAGCGCCGGATCGATGTTCTCCGGATAGTTCGTCGTCCCGATCAGAAAGATGCCTTCCTTGGACGTCGCGCCGTCGAGCGTGTTCAGGAAAAACGAGCGGACCAGCCCGGGCATCGAGTCGATATCTTCGATGACGAGCACCATCGGAGCCATCTTCTGAGCGGATTCGAATACATCCTGAATCGATTGGCTGCAGGTATGCTCGGTAATTTGCCAATAAGCGACCGGAGCCCGCGCGCTTCCGGCAATCGATTTGACCAGCGTCGTCTTGCCGTTGCCGGGCCGGCCGTAGAGCAATATGCCCCGTTTGTAGGGAATATCGTACGACGTAAAAAACTGCCGGTCGCGCGAGAAAAATTCGTCGATCGACCGGTAAATTTCCTGCTTCACCCGATCGTCCATCATCACTTCATCGCGGCCGACCGCTCTGGTGATCGGCTCCTGCGAGCGTTCGAGGCCGTTAGGGCCGTCCGTCATCACCGTCACATGCTCCCGGTCGTTCTCCCTTTGCCTGAGAAGCATATAAGCGAGGAAGCGGTCCATGCAATCGTCATCGGCGGCAAAAATATACTCCTCGTCGAAGATTCCGTGCTGCCGGAATACGGGTACTCTCGCCAGCGCAACCCGATAAGCCGGATAGAGGAAGACGTTGTTGCGAATCGAAGCGAAAATGCGGTATCCCGCTTCGGCCTGCTCCCCGCGGTAAGAGAACGATTTCGCTTCGACGCTGTCGTAAATCGATGCCATATGCTCCGCCGCTTCGCTGCCCGAGCGGATATCCTCCTCCAGCATCTCCCACATTTCATTGCCGTAATCATCCTGCACATACATTTGAAACTCGGCTCCGAACCGTTCGGTCAGCATGCTTTGAATGCGCTCGATAGCAAGCGCCGCATCATGATGCGGCGGCGCGCTGTGCGGCGTTCTATGGCTAACGAGGCTGGCAGAGGCTGTCCGCAAGCCGCCGGTCTGCATTGCTCCCCGTGCCGGGGAACCGGTGCGTATCGGAATCATGCGCCTACACCCCCTTGACCGCGGCCAGCGGCTTGCACTTGGCGACGACGCCGGCCAAGCCCGCTCCGACGACGCTGTCGATGATTTGGTCGACATCCTTGTAAGCCTGCGGCGATTCGTCGATCAGCGATTCGAGCGTCCGCTGGTTGACGACAATCTCGTCGTCCGATCCGATGCGCATCGACGAACGGAATTGGTCCATCGTCACCAGACGCTTCGTCGCGCTGCGGGAGCGTATGCGGCCGGCGCCGTGGCATATCGAGTAATAATTGCTTTGGCCGCCGGGCTTGCCGACCATAATATAGGAGGAGGTGCCCATCGACCCGGGGATCAAGGCGGGATGGCCCGTTTCCGCATAGGCATCCGGATTGTCGGGATGACCCGGCGGCAGCGCCCTCGTAGCCCCCTTGCGGTGGACGAACAGCGTTTTCTTGCCATGCTTCTCTTCCCAAGCATAGTTATGCATCAGATCGTACAGAGTGCTCATTTCGAACTTGGAGCCGAACACTTGCTGGCCCGCCTCGCGAATCGCATACGCGATCAGGTGGCGGTTGACGACGGCGTAGTTCAGCGCCGAATACATCAGGTTCACGTACATTTGCCCGCTCTCGCTATCCAACGGGGCGAACAGCAGCTTCGGATCGGCCGTTCCGAGACCGCGGCGGCTCATCATCTTGACGATCTCGCTGCTGCAGTATTGATTGACCGCTCCGCCCCAGGCGCGGGAGCCCGAGTGAATCATAACGGCCACCTGCCCATCCGACAGTCCCCACTGCTCGGCGATGTCTCTGTGATCCTCGTCGATTTCCACGTACTGGATCTCGGCAAAATGATTGCCGTTGCCGAGCGTCCCGAGCTGCCGGTGCGCACGATGATAAACCGTCTCCGGCAGCCGCTCCAAATACGATTCGTCCAAGCCGAATTTGCCGCATTCCACGCGGGTCAGCGAAGTCGCTTTGCGGGGTGTATACCCATCGGGAACGTATTTCTTCGGCAGCCCGGACAGTCCTTTGCGCACGATATGATCGAGCCGGATATCCGAGAAATGCCCCCTCGCCTGCTCTTCCACCGGCAGATGCCGCTCGATCGCTTTGACGAGCTTGCGCCGCAGCTTGACGTCGCGCAGGTCGTCGCGATGCAGATTGGTCAAATGCAGCCGCATGCCGCAGCCGATATCGCTGCCGACGATGGAAGGCGACACGTAACCGTCCGCCATATCCCAGATCGCCGTCGTGCCGATGCAGGTCCCGACCCCCACGTGCACGTCGGGCGTGTAGCTCATATACCGGTTGCCGGGAATTTGCAGATTGTTGTTGGCCATGTCCAGCACTTTATAATCCAGTCCGGCGAACAAGGAGTCGCTGGCATAGACGTGCAGGTCCCCCGCCGGGAGCTGCACCTTGCGGTAATAGGCCTCTTGCGGCCGTTGTTCATTGTCATGAAGTAATCGTTCCATATCTATAGGTCTTTCCTCTCTCATCGTTGATTAGTTGTTTTTCAGGTGCGCGGTTTCATTCGCGATTCCGCTGTACATAGAACAAATCCCCCAAAAGTGACGTGATGCTCTGAAGCTTATTCCGTCCGCATCCAGCTTCGGCTGGATCGGCGTCTAACCAATCCGCCGGGATCGTTCTATGGTTAGACATTACTTTCGGGGGAGCCCCCGGATATCCACAGGAAATGGTTGCGCATCATTTCCTAAACAACAAAAAAACCGCAGGCTCCCAACGGAAGCCCACGGTTCATGTCACAGAAATTATGGATCATCGATCCCGGAAAGCGAACCGCCTTGCCCAAGGTCCTTCAAAAAGACCGGCAAAACGTCCGCTCCCGGGATTATCCAACTGACACCCGGCCGTCGAGGCCGATGGACTTCATCTGCTTATTCAATTCCAAGACAACTGCATTGAACGTATGCCGGATCATGATCATCGGCCTCCTTTCGATTTATGATATGGTTATGATATACGCGAGAGGGAATGTTTGTCAATGATTAAATAAAAAATATTTATTGATTTTATTAAAAGTTTCTATTGATTTCTGCGGCGCGTCATCACTGATAGCTTTTGACGGAGCCCAGCTTGTCGGCCAGCGCCTGCAAGTTTTGCCCCTTCAAGGCCCCCTCGATCAGCTCGGGAAGGCGGTCCGGGGAACAACCGAAGCAGGGGATGCCCATTCGCGCCAGCTTCTTTGCATTGCCTTCGTCGTAAGACGGAACGCCCCGATCGGATAGAGCCAACAGACACATCGCTTGGACGCCGGCCGCCCGCATCTCCTCCATCCTCCGCAGGAAGGCCGATACGTTGCCGCCTTCGTACAAATCGGAGATGAGAATAAACAGCGTTTTCTGCGGCTCTTTGATGAACGGCTCGCAGTAAGCGACCGACTTGTTAATGTCGGTGCCGCCGCCCAGTTGAATGCCGAACAGCATATCTACCGGGTCCTGCGCGCACTGCTCGCTCAAATCGACGACTTCCGTATCAAAGACGACGACCCGCGTCTCCAGCGCGGGCAAGCTGGCGAGCACGGAGCCGATGACCGAGGCATAGATGACCGAATCGGCCATGGACCCGCTCTGGTCAATGTCCAAAATAACCGTCCATTCCTTGCTCCGCCGGGCCCGGTCGAAAAAGTAAAAGCGCTCGGGAATCAACCGCTTGCTCTGCTCGTCGTAATGCTTGAGATTTTTGGCGATGGTCCGCTTCCAGTCCATCCCCGAAAGCGAAGGCAGCGGGGAATGCCGCCTTCGGTTCAACGCCCCCGTGACGGCCCGGCGAATATCTTCTTCCATCCGCTTCATAATTTCGTCGACTACGGCTTTGACCAGCTGTCTTGCCGTGTCTTTGGTCTTCTCGGGAATTTTGCCGCGGAGCGCCATCAAGGTGGCGACCATCTGAATATCCGGTTTCACCTGCTCCAGCATCTCCGGTTCGAACAGCAGCTGCTTCAGCCCTTTGCGCTCGATCGCATCGGCCTGAATGATCGATACGATATCCGAAGGGAAGAAGCTGCGGATATCCCCGAGCCACTTGGCCAGCTTCGGGGACGAGGCGCCGAGTCCCGCCTTGCGGCTCCCTCCCGGACTGGCGCCGGATAAGGCTCCGTCGCCGGTTTCATCGTAGATGGCGGCCAGCGCCTCGTCCATCATTCTCGCTTCTTCGTCGAGCAGCCCGGCGCCGCCGCCGAATGCGCTCAGCTTCTCCTCGGCGGCTTCGCCGAGAACGAGACGCCAGCGCTTTAACCGCTCTGCCGGCTCCATTGGTTCCTGCCGTTCCTGTATCGTCATAGCTCACAAATCTCCAAAGTCGTAATCATTAAGCTCATCCAGCATCCTTCTCTCCTCTTCGCTGAGCGGTCGCTGCAGCATTTCTCCCGCCTGGTCGCCGCCAATGCCCCACAGCTCGCCGAGCATCTCGGCGACCAGCTGCTTCTCCCGCGCTTCGAACGAGCCGAACGCTCGGCGCAGAAATACGAGCGAACGGTGAAACTCCGCGCCTTCCAGCGAACGGATATAGTCGTCCAGCTGCTCCCATAGCCCCGTTCGCGAGAGCAGCGCATAGCGGTTGCGCATCGACATCCCTTCGAACCAGCCGGCTCCCAGGTCGGCCGGAATGCCGGGAGACAACCGTCGCGACACCTCGCGCGACACTTGTTCGCTTCCGAGCTGATTGCGCTCCAGCAGCAGCGCAAAAGCCAGGCCGGACAGCTTGGCGTTGCGGTCGTCGCGCGAAGCGAGCGCCTGAAGCTGGCGCAGCCACAGCGCATCGTCCACGTGATCGTAATGCTCCTGCGCGATCCCGTGCAGCTCGCCCATCGCCTGCGCGATGCCTGCGGCGGCTTCGTCGCTGCATCCGGCCGCATCGACGAGCAGCAGCGCGCCGCGCAGGAACAGCTGCTGAAGCAGCGGCAGCAGCGCCGACGTGTCGACCTTGCGCAGATCGCCGTAGCGGATCAGCACCGACAGCTCGACCGCCGCGGCCGCAAGCTGCGGCACGCTGCCGGCCTCCACCGCGAGCCGCTGCAGCTCTTGGCGCGCCTGCTCCATGGCGTCGGGCAGACCGCATTCGTACGCGGCGCGAATGATCCGGGAAGCTTCGCGGATCTCGGCGCATTGCTCCAGCCGCTCTTTAATGACGAAGGCGGCGGCCAGCTCGATCGTCTCGCCCTTCAGAACGGATTCCACCGTCTGAATCTCCGCTTCCGGGGTCCATTGGAGCACCCAATGCTCCGCCCAGGTGGCGGCGTTCTGCCTTACCTTTTTGTTGCGGGCGAAGGCGATTTGCAGCAGCCCCAGCCGATGCAAAAAGGTCGAGCGGTGCAGATCGAGAAAGGCCGCTTCGGCCGACTGCACCCTCCGGTTTTCCCGCAAATCCAGCTCCAGGTCGGCTGCGACCGACGTTTTGTATTTATCCAGCTTCAGCCGCTTCAAATTGCGGTTCATATCGTCTTGAATCGACGTCTGGCTGATCCCTTCCGGCAGCGAGCCGATGGCCGTCCCGATATCGGTTCGCGCCAGCGCCTCGGCAACGGGAGCCAGCTCTCCGAAGCCCAGGCAGACGATCGCCGCATCGCGCAAATCTTTATTCGTCGGCAGGCTTCCGCCGTGCAGCGAAGCCAGCGCTTCGGACAGCCGAACCCCTTCGATGACGGACGCGGTCGAGCGCGAATTGCCTTCCTCCCGCATCCGGGCCGCGACGGAAGACAAATACAGCGAAGGCAGCTTCGCCATGTCGCCCTGCCGCAGACAATGCCAGAGCAGCTCGAAATAGGCGGGAGCCGGATTGCCCGCCCCGTACCCCGAATGCGAGGACAGCTTGTAGTAGGAATACGGCATTAGCGTCAGCTTCGTCGGACGGCGCGGCAGCCCTTGCAGCTCCTCGTCGGTCATCATCGGCAGCGACATATCGAGAGCGGAGGCGTGATGCGCTCCCGTCACGACGACGATCCGCTCCGCGGGGTGGCCCGCCGCTATAGCTTCCGCTATGCTGCGGCGCATATAGGCTTCGCGAATCGCGTTATACGCCGCCTCCTGCGGATCGAACGCCCATTCGTCCTGCTCCAGCATGGCGCGGATTTGGCCCGAATATTCCAGAAGCGACCGGCGGTAAGCGCCGGGCTGCAGCGGATGCTCGAACTGTCTTTCCCAATAAGCTTCGTAATCCGCTTCGCCGGACAGCTCCGCGAGCCGGTCGTAGATCAAGCGCTGCTTGCCGTAATAAGCTCTGCGCGCGGAGTCTCGGTCCAATCCAGCTTCCTCCTGAAGCTCTGGCTCTGCGTCCCCGTCCCCGGACGTTCTCCGCAGCCCGTGAAGCGTGACGGCGGCATCCGACGGCAAGTCGATGAACGCCGCCTTGGCCCCGCGCTCGGCCGCCCAGACGAACGCCTGGTATTCCGGCGAGTAGGCCGCCAAGGGGAACACGAGCGTCTCCACGGGCAGCTGCTCGGTATAAGCCAGAATAGCGATAGGCGGATTGACGCCGCGCGAAGTCATTTGTCCGATCCATTCGGTTGCATCGGACGGCCCTTCGACCAGCACGAACTCGGGCTCCGTTTCGTCCAGGAAGGCCCGAAGCTCATAGGCTCCCGCAGGCGATAAATGGCGGATGCCGAATACATGCACCTGCCCGTGGCCGCGGTTCAATCGTTCATCTCCTTGCATGCGTTGTATAGGCTTCGCCATTCCGATCCCCGCTTCTTCATGACATTTTCCAAATACTGTTTCCAGACGACACGGTCTTGATCTTCATCCTTCACAATAGCTCCCTGCAAGCCTGCGGCGATATCTTCCTCCCTGACCTCTCCCGTGCCGAAGCTGGCGGCAAGCGCCATGCTGTTCGTCAGCAGAGAGATCGCTTCGGCCGTAGATACGACGCCGCTCGGCGGCTTCACCTTCTCCTTGCCGTCGAGCGTCATGCCGCTGCGCAGCTCGCGGAAGATCGCGACCACCTTGCGCACCGCTTCCTCCTGCGGCAGCTCCGCCTGCAGCTCGTAGCTCGCCGCGATGTCCCTCACCCGCTTGCGCACGATTTCGACTTCCGTCTCCAGGTCCGCCGGTGAAGGCAGCGCCAAAATATTGAACCGCCGCTTGAGCGCGGCGGACATATCGTTGACGCCCCGGTCGCGGGTATTGGCCGTAGCGATGATCGAGAAGCCTCTGGATGCGGACAGCTCGCGTCCGAGCTCGGGAATCGAGATCGTCTTCTCGGACAGGATGGAGATGAGCGCATCCTGCACTTCCGACGCGCAGCGGGATATTTCCTCGAACCGGGCGATGCCGCCGCATTCCATGGCGCGGTAGATCGGACTCTTGATCAGCGCGTCGTCGCTCGGCCCGTTGGCCAGCAGCATGGCATAGTTCCAGGAATAGCGGATTTGCTCCTCGCTCGTTCCGGCCGTGCCTTGAATGACCTTGGACGAATCGCCGTGAATGGCCGCGGTCAAATTTTCCGACAGCCACGATTTGGCCGTTCCCGGCTCCCCGATGAGCAGCAGCGCGCGGTCGGTCAGCAGCGTGGCGATCGCAATCTCCACCAGACGCTTATGTCCGATGTATTTCGGCGTAATCTCGACTTTGCCCGCCTGGCCTCCCGTAATGAAGGTCAGCACCGCCCGCGGAGACAATCTCCAGCCCGCAGGTCTCGGATCGCGGTCCGCCTGCCGCAAAGCTTCGAGCTCCTCCCGAAACAATCGTTCGGCCGGCAGCCTGAGTACATTTTGTTGTTGTTCCATTCGTTTCGCTCCACTCCTTTATCGTGTCGACGTCCCGTGCAGAGGGGCGTCAGTAGGTTACTGCCTTGTTCTCTTGGCTTTTGATCCGCTCCGCCAATTCCCTTACCTGCTGCTTCAAGCTTTCGTAAGGCAGCGCTTCGGCGAATTGCGCCACACGCTCGGCGTACGCCGCGGGAAGAGCGGCAAGCAGCGCCAGCTTCTCGTCGTCCAGGTAATAGATCTGCTTGGCCTTCGTTAACTCGAAGGTGCGCATAATCAGCTCGGGGGCATCCTTGCAGCGCTGTCTGAGCAAAGCTCCCAGGATCGATACGGTGCGCGGCTTCATCAACTGGGGAGCCGTCTCCCAGCGCTTCAGCAAGTAGGACGTAACTTTGTCGTCCGGCTCGCTCGCCAGGCGGCAAACCAGCTCCTCTTCGTTGATGTCGGCGAACAGATGCACCCACCTGGAATCCCATTCAGGCCCGGCTGGCAGCGCCCGCTCGGCCCCTCCGAGCGATGCCGCTCCGTCATATGCGGTTCCGTAAGACGCCGCTTCGCCAGCCGCTCTCCAGCCAGCAGGCTCCGTCAGCGTATAGAAAGCATGCAGCAGCTCTTTGGCCGCGGCTTGCTGCTTGCCCTTCGCTTTGAACGCTTGCGCGAAACGATCGTATACTTCTCCCGGCGGCAGCGTACGCACGGCGGCTTGAAAGCTGTGAGCGATCCATTTGCGGTCCCGCTGTTCGCTAAGCGCCAGCAGGAACCGGTCGGTACCCGGGAGTCCCATCGCGAGCAGCTGCCGGGCCGCTTCCCGCTGCAGCGTATCGGCTTCCTTCACGGCGAACGCCGGCTCCGATAAGAGCCTCATCCACAAATCGGCGATCTGCGGATGCGTCTTCCCGTCCATACATTGAGCAGCCGACTCCAGTGCCGCAATCGCTTGCTCTGCAGCCTCGGCTTGGGCAAGCGACGGCAGCTGCGCTTCGGCAAAAGACACCAGCCGTTCGGTCAGCGACTCGGATTCGCAGCTTTGGATCGGATCGATCGCATTGTCGCGGTCTTTGCCCAAAAAAGCCTGATACAGCCGATCCGCAGCTGCGCCGCTTGCCAGCTCCGCCAGCGCGAAGTAGGCCGCGCGGCGTATTTCCTTCTTTTTATCGAGCGATTGTCCCAACAGGACGGCCTCGCATTCGGGATACGCTCCCAGCAGCTTGATTGCGGCCGCCCGTACTTCCAGCGAGCCTTCGGTCATCGCCTGCAAGTACAAAGTCTTCTCCTTCATACCCGCGATCCGGTGAATATGCTGCAGCCGGCGAACGGCTCCTTTGCCCGCCTGCACGTCGAATTGGCTTTTCAGAACAGGCAGCGCCTGCTCCCCCAAGGCGGGAACGACATATTCCGTCACATATTCGGCGATTTCGGAATTCGTCTCATCCAGAGCGGAAACGGCGGGGACGATGGTCCGGATATCCCGGAACACGCCCTCTTCATAGGCCGTTCGTATCGCTTCCAGCCTGCCCGGATCTTTCTGCGTCAACGCCTCGGTTGCCGCCCGCAGCTTGCGGTACGAAACTCCCGTATAGCAAGAAGTGTCCGCCGTCCGAATCGGCACCGCTTCCCCGGCGGCATCCGTCTTGCCTTGCGTATACATGACCGCATGGAGCAGCGTTCCCAGCTCAAGCAGCTTCGGCGGCGCTTCGTCCCCGGACGCTTCCGTCAGCTGCTCCACCAATCGGGCCAGGCGATGAAATACCGGAGCATGCTCACCCAGCGCCTCAAGCCGGGGCCTGAGCTTGTCGAGCCGCACGTCCCCGGCCGCCAGGGCGCTGCCGGCTATGAACAGCCGCCGAACCTCGCTATGTAACTCTTGCAGCAATTGTATGCTCATCAAGCGAGCCTCCTTTCCTGAATGGCAATATCAAATGAGCCGTACGACGCCCGTATCCGTTATTAGACTGAGCGGCTGAACCTGTAGCCGGTTTTCCCGAAAATCATGCTTCATCATCACAAGAAACGTCTGATTGTCCGTATGCTCCGCCTTCAGCAGCGGCAGCAGCTCCGTGCTTCCCCGCCCGGACCAATCCGCGTCGCCCAAGGCAAGCCGCTTCCCTGTGTCGTCCTCCAGCACATACGTCCCGTCCGCCTTGTGCAGCCGTGCCGCATGCAGCAGCATGACCGGCCGCTTCTCCCCGAGCGGATTTTTCATATGATTTTTGGCCGTTTTGACCGCCTCGGCGAATGAACGGCAAGCGGCCGCGCGCACCTTGGCGTAATCGCCGCTCCCGGGCTCGCGGAACAAGGCCGCCTCCCAGCGAATCCGCGGATTCATCTCTCCCGGGTAGACGAAGCATTCGCTTGTCTTGACCACGGCCTCCGTCGAATCTTCCTCTTTCATATGCTTGGCAGCCCGCACCGGCCTGTAATTGCGCGTCGGATACACGGCCCCCGATTGCAGATGAACCCACCAGCCTTCATCCACATATTCGGCCCTGGCTTCGTCCTCGTAAGAGCGGAACGCCAGCTGCAGCAGCTCCGCTTCGGGCAGCACCCGGCCGTGCTCGCGCAGCTCCGCCAGCTGCCAGGCATGGCCGAGCCGCTCCTCCAGCGTGGAAGCCGCGTCCATCGGCGCTTCCGGATCGTTCTTACGCGCCTCCAGACGCTCCCTGCCTTTTCTGACCAGAGCATACAGCACGGTCAGCCGGTCCATCGCTTCCGTATAGACCGCTTCCCTATTCTCCTCCGTTTGCAGCAGCAGCAACAGCTCCCGCAGCGCCGCCTGCGCGCCCGGAAGATAATAATTGCCGAGCTGCTTGGATTGCTCCTCCAGCATATGAAGCGTCTTCGGATCGATTCCGGCCAATCCGCTCTGCGTGATTTGCCTGACCAGCTTATCGAGCAGACCGAGGCCTTCCAGCTGGCTGGCTATTTTTTTGACGAGCGCGGACTTGTTCGTCTTGCGCTTGGCGGCGGAAGGAGCCGTTCCCGCGGCCCCGGCCGCTTGCTTCTTCTCCTCGCGTTTCTCCGCCTTTTCGCGCTTGTCCGCTACATCTTCAGGGACTTGTTCCGTCTGAAACGGAGCCCCGGAAGCAAAGGCGTACAGCAAGCCGAGAATATGCTTGCACGGAAATTGGCGGCTCGGGCATGAACAGCGAAACACCGGACTGCCCGGCTTCGCGTAATCCGCCGAACAGCGGTACGGTTCCTTGCCGCTCCCTTTGCACTCGCCGAAAAGCAGCGTTTGATCTTCGGAGCGGCACAGTTTGGGGAAGCTGTTTTTTCTGGCAAGATCCCGGCCGTTCTTGACGGCGGCGGCGTTCAGAGCCAACGAGTCCACATACGTTTCGGTAATGTCGATCATAAGCGTACCTCTCGTTCGTTCCGATTAATGGCTTGCTTTTACTACTTTCCACGTTATGTCATGGATTTCCTTTTTATGTGCGCCGATGGTCCCGGCTGACGCTGATCGACGGGACTTCCGGCCTGCCGGCTCATCATATAAGGATATAAGAAGAGCAGACCGAGCACATACAATGCAAAAGCGAAATAAGCGGGCAGCAAATGCCATGCATTCGTGTAACCGATTTGCTGATGCACGCTGAAGCCGGCCAAGAACCCCGGAAGCCCGCCGAGCAAAAACGT
Organism: Paenibacillus doosanensis; assembly: GCF_025060755.1. Taxonomy (GTDB): domain Bacteria; phylum Bacillota; class Bacilli; order Paenibacillales; family NBRC-103111; genus Paenibacillus_S; species Paenibacillus_S doosanensis. The sequence goes on along the minus strand of NZ_JANYUY010000053.1, from coordinate 33,137 downwards.
CCACCACAGCCAGCGGCTCCCCTGCCGGATTCCCCATAACGCCGCGGCCAGCAGAGCTAACGCATCGGCGAACAGCGCTCCTCCGAACCCGGCGCGGTCGTGCGCGATCAGCGGAAGAAGCTTATCGTTAATTGCGGCCAGCATCTCGGGCGTGGCGCATAAATATTGCAAATCCTCGGGCACGAAAACGGCGGTGACGCCTACAAAGGAGATGACGAGTCCGCCGATAGCAAGCGCCAAGCCGAGGGAGACCATCATCAGCTGTCCCCATTGAGCGCGCCGCCATATCCGGTCGTTAAGCAGATTCGGTCTTTCCCGGGGCGGGAGGTCCTCCTGCCTGCGCATCGACAAAATGAACATCGGCAGCAATATCGCTGCCGCCGACGCATGAAGCGGATCGAAGTAACCGTAGCCCAAGTACAGGAAAAAGCTGCTGAAGCCGACGATGCAGGAGGTCGTCAACGCGGTTTTGGCCCAATGCAGCCCCTTGCGCAGCCCATGATACGCCAGCTGCCCATATATAATGCCGATAGAAATCATCGTACCGGCCAGCGTAACCCTGTCATGCGACATAAAGCCGAGCAGGTACGGATTGGCCTGAGTCAAGGCTGCGGGCTCCATCCCCAGGAAAACCGTATCGTAAGGAAGTACGACGGTCGTCGCCGCAATGATCCAGGCGAGCACGCCGCCGACGATCATGCCGAGTCCGAGCAGACACATCCAGCCCCAGCCGTGCCAGAACGAAGGCGGCGCGGGGGCTTCGGACGCGCGGATCGTCTCATGCAGAATCGCTTCGTTAATGCGCTTGGCGAGGCCCGGTCCCGCGTAGACAAGACCGCTGTGCAGCTGCACGAAGTCCGCTCCCGCCCGTCTCAGCTCCAGCGCGTCTTCCGGCTCGTGGATGCCGCCGCCGGCGACGATCTTCATCTCCGGCCCGCCCAGCTCGCGGAGCAAGGCGACCCGCTCGGCCGCCGCATCCCGGCACGCGCGGCCGACGATAGCGCCGCCTTCCCCGCAGGCGGCGTCGCCGATCACGACGCCGGACCACGGTCCCGGCGCAGACCGAATGCCGCGGAGCAGCTGCGCGAGCCGCTCCTGCGGATAATCGGGCGGCGCATACAGCAGCAGCGGCGGCGCTGCATCCGCCTGCCGGGCATCCTGCGGCAGCCGCTCGGCCGACGCCGCGATCGCTTGCAGGTGCGCGAGGCTCTCCTGCAGCGGCCAGCCGGGGTCCGGCGCTTCGATGTAGAACGCCGCGGCATAAGGCCGCAGCTCCGCCAGCAAGCGCCGCTCTTCCTGCAGCGCTTGCGCAGGCGAGCTGCCCGGCATGCTGCGGATGCGCAGCATGAGCGGCAGCGGGTGCCCCCGCTTGCGCTGCAGTCTGCGGAGCGTCGCATCCAGCCCCGGGTTCGCCGCAGCGTCCGGGTAGACGATCGCCTCGTTCGGGATATCCCGGCGAATCGTCCGGCCGTCCTTGATCTCGCGGACGGTCACCGGTCCGATCTCGATGAAGCCGAGGCCGAATTGAGCCAACGCCCGATGGGCGACGCCGCGCGGGTCGAGCCCGCCCGACAAGCCGACCGAGTATGGCAGGGATACTCCGGCCAGCTCGCTCTTCAATAAAGGAGAGGGCTCCATATGCCCCATCGTGCGAATGAGCAGGCGGCCTCCCGGCAGCTTGGCCAAGGCTCCCATCGCGTGCAAAGTCAAATCCCGAGCCAGCTTCGGAGGCAGCCGAAACAGCAGCGGGCGAAACAGCGTTTGATACGACCAATCGGGCATGGAACCGAAGCCCCCTTTCATTTCAAAATCGTTTTTATACCATTTATTACTATATGTAACGCTCCTGCGCCCTTTTTGTTGCACTTTTCAACCTTATTCCCCTGATGCCGCAGCGGAAAAAAGCCACCCCGCGCCAGACGAATCTGTGCGTGAAGCAGCCTTATTGCCAGATAGCATTCCGCAGTCCTTCGGCCGGCTTATCTCCTTTTTATCTTGTGTTTCCGCGTAAGCAGCGAATACAACAGCAGCAGTGCGTAGATCAGCAGCAATCCGGCAGAGACCCACGCCATACAGAAGATCGCCGGATAGTCCCGGTTAGCCGTCCCGATAGCGCTCATCGCCCAAACGATCGCCAGCATATAAAACGGATCGTGAAAACGGCAGCCGATCAGAAGACTCAGCAAGCCGGCAATCAGCAGACCGATGACGGTCCAGAACGTTTCGGGCAGCCCCAAGCCGTCCCACTGATGCGCGTACAGGAAGACGGCCGCATTCGCCAGGCTGGCCGCCGTAATCCATCCGAAATAAAGACTGAACGGCATCTGCACCAGAAAGCGAATCCAGCGGTTCGAAGACCAGCCCTTATACCGGGTATTCCAATAAATCGCCGCCAAGGAAAGCAGCAGGCCGAGCATGACGAATAGCGAGGATGAGATGAACAAGCACTGCCATAAGAAAAGCCAGCTTATATTGAAAAAACAGCTCACGACAAACCACGGACCGATGGCCCGAACCTCGTCCTGCTCCCTTTGTCCGGGAATGAGCTGTATAATGGCGTAGCCGAGCAAAAGCGCATAAATAAGTCCCCATATGGAAAAGGCGTACGGCGCAGGCGTAATTTGAACGGGAAACATCGCGGAAATTTCTCCGGTCGCAAGTCCGCCCAGAGGATGTATCTGCGCCAATGCGTTAACGGCAATAACGGCCAGACAAGCAAACATATTGAACGGGCGCAGCTTTGTACCCTTATACATGACGACCTCCTTGGGTTATCCTGTTCTTCCTTGCCCCTCCGGTCCGGCTTTCGCGCTCGCTTGCGCCTTGCCGGGTCCTGTAAATGAAGCGGCCCGAATGCCTCGAGCTTGTCTCCATGCCAGTATATGTGCAGGCTTGCTCATGCATGCCATACGCCAAAGCGAAAAAGGCTCTTTCCGGGAAAATAATATTTCTCCCGAAAAGAACCTATTAGCGCAATAAGAAGCATATCAACGTCTTGCAGCGCCGGAATCCTGCTGCGATCCATGGTGAATGCTGACGGTTTTGCCCGGATCTTTTCTTAACCTTACGCTAGGTCTTGGCAGCGTGAAGCTCGCTCATGTCGTCCGCGCACAGCATAATATGCCGGACAAAAGCTCCTTTGCTCACTTCGCATCGGTCGACCGTAACAAGCCCCGCCGCGGCGATGGCATCGTCGATCGCATCCGTCGCGATGACAACGACTCTGGCAGCCAGGCGGCGGGCGCTCTCCAGCATAGCCAGCCGCTCCTCCGCGGACAGCACCGAGCACAGATTATACGGCAGATCGAGCACGGCCGCATCGTAGCGTCCTGCGATCGCGTGGATGCTGCCGACCGACACCCTCGCGTCGAATCCGAAATGAGCGAGATTTCTCCGGGCTCCGCGCACGGCAAGCGGATTGATATCGCTACCCGTCATGTCGATGCCCATCGACACCGCTTCGAGCAGCACCGTGCCGATGCCGCAGCACGGGTCGATCGCCCGGACGCCGAGCGGCTCGGGAACGGCGATGTTGGCGACGGCTCTGGCAACCCGCGTGCCGAGCGCCGTCGAATATTGCTGCGGCTTCTCGTTATGCCGCAGCCATACGGCCTCGCCCTTGACGATGTCGCCGAACAGCCAGCGGCCGTCCGCGCAGGCGATGCCGAACCGGCGCTGCGGCCTGCGCATCTCGGCCTTGCCGCGAATCCGCGAGCCGACGAGCCGCTCGATCGCCCGCCGCTCTTCATAAACCGGAGAATCGCCGGTTTCCACGAACTCGGCCTTGAACGTTTCGTCCGCAAGCCGTACCTCCCCCGCCCGCTCCGCCAGCTTCTCCAGGCTGTCTTCCTCGCAGAGCACATCCAGCCTCAGCTTGATAAACGGGCTGCGGCTCGGTTCGACCGCCTTGGAGCTGAACAGATAGCCTGCTCCCCCTGTCTCGGCATCGTTGCCGAACAGCGCGCGCAGCTCCATTGCGCATAAAGCTTGTTCACTTTCATGACAAACGTAACTATATACATACAGCGGCTGCGGAAGCCGCGCCGATTGCTGCTTCATCAAGCTCTCATCCGTCCTTGCGTGTTTAAAGTCCCCTTGCGGCACGGCCCTTGCTTTTCTGGATACGCCGCGCCCAAGTTACCTCATTGTCTCACCCTAAGGACGCCTTGTCCACCCTCCCCGCGTTTGCCGCCATGTCATCTTAGAAGTGCGGTCATTGAGTCGTGTCCTGCGGTCGATAGAAGTTTCCGCTCGCTGTTCCAACTCCTCCCGTTCGGGACGTTCATAAGCAGCAAAGGGACGAGACAGCGATTTTGTCCGCCGCCCCTCCCTCCGAATGATGCCGTGCCGAGCTTCTATTTTTTGGCCAAATATTTGCGGATATCGAACGCGACGGCCGCTACGATGATCAGCCCTTTAATAATCAGCTGCCAATACGGGCTGACGCCGATAAAGGTCAGGCCGTAGTTGATGACGCCGAAGATCAGCACGCCGACGAGCACGCCCGGCACCGTGCCGATGCCGCCCGCCGTCGATACGCCGCCGACGACGCAGGCCGCGATCGCGTCCAGCTCATACATATTGCCGTAGTTGTTGGTGGCGCCGCCGGTTCTGGCCGCTTCCAGCACGCCGCCCAAGCCGTACAGCGATCCGGCAAATGCGTAAATGTACAGCAGGTTGCGCTTGACGTTAATGCCCGAAACCGTGGCCGCCTGGATGTTGCCGCCGATGGCGTACATATTTTTGCCGAGCCGCGTCTTGTTGAATACAACCCATACGATCAGCGCGACGATGATGGCGATAATGACGATATAAGGGATGGAATAAGAGCCGTTCGGCCCGAAGAAGCCGGTGCCGATATTGGTGAAGTCCTTGCGCAAGCCGGCGATAGGCTGGGATTCGTTCGGCTTGAGGTCGAAGTAAATCGAGTTCGCGCCGTACACGATAACCATCGTTCCCAGCGTGGCGATGAAGGGCGGCACGCTAAGCCGCGAGACGATCCAGCCGTTCAGCAATCCGACGAGCAAGCCGGCGAGAATGCCGATCACGATCGGCGCCCATAAAGGCAAATCCGGCATATCCGGGAAAAAGCGGCGCGGATAATCCGATATTTGCAGCATCGAAGCGGACAGCACCGCCGTCAGCCCGACGACGCGGCCGGCGGAGAGGTCCGTTCCTCCCGTGATCAGGATGAACGCCATACCGAGCGCAATGATGGCTCTGGTGGAATTTTGCAGCAAAATATCGCGCAAAATATCTATCGACAGAAATCGCGGGTCCGAGACGGCGATCCCGATCACCAGTACGATCAACACCATGTAGATCGCGTTCTGCGTTAAAAAGTTGCCTACTGATTTCGTGTTCATGTGTGAATCCTCCCGTGAGAAGCCCTACACCATATATTTGGTCGCAAGGCGCATGATCTCTTCTTCTGTCGCTTTCTCCCCTTCGACGATGCCGGACAGCCGCCCTTCGCACATGACCATGATGCGGTCGGACATTCCTAACAGCTCCGGCATTTCCGACGAAATCATAATAATGCTTTTGCCCTGCCTGGCAAGGTCGGCGATAATCGAATAAATTTCGTACTTCGCCCCGACGTCGATCCCCCGCGTCGGTTCGTCCAGCAATAAAATGTCCGGCTCGGTCAGCAGCCAGCGAGCCAGCAGCACCTTCTGCTGATTGCCTCCGGATAAATTTTTGATCAGCGTTTTGACCGATGGCGTCTTGACCCGAAGCTGCTCGACGCTGCGTTCCGCTTCCGCTTTCATCTTCCTCTCGTTCAGCAGGAAGAACGGGTTCAAGTACCGGTCGAGATTGGCGATCGCCGCATTCTCTTGAATCGACAGCACCGGAAAAATGCCCGTGACCCGCCTCTCTTCCGTTAACAGCGCGATTTTATGCTGCTTCGCCGCCTGCGGCGACTTGAATTTGACCGGCTTGCCGCGCAGCGTGATCGTTCCCGACGATACGGCCCGCAGTCCGAACAGCGCTTCGATCAGCTCGGTGCGCTGAGCGCCGACCAGACCGCCGAGCCCGAGCACTTCGCCTTGGCGCAGCTCGAAGGAAATATCCTTGAACGACTTCGCCGCCGGAGAAGTCAGCCCTTCCACCTTCAGCAAGACGCCGCCGGGTACGTTCGATCGCTCCGGAAACCGCTGGCTGAGGTCGCGCCCCACCATGCGCGTAATGATCAGATCGGTCGTCAGCTCCGAAGCCGCCCATGTGCCGATCAGCTTGCCGTCGCGCATAATCGTCACTTCATCGGATATGCGCAATATTTCCTCCATTTTATGTGAAATGTAGATGATAGCGACGCCGCGGCTTTTGAGCTGCCCGATAATTTTGAACAGCGCCTCGACTTCGTTGCCCGTCAGAGACGAGGTCGGTTCGTCCATGATGATGACGCCCGAGTGATACGATACGGCCTTGGCGATTTCCAGCGATTGCAGCTTGGAAACCGACATGGAACCGGCCAAAGCGTGCGGATCGATATCCATCTCCAGCTCCTTGAACAGCCGCTTCGTATCGTTCAGCATTTTTCTATGATCTACCAATCGGAAAGGCCCCCAGCCTTTTGCAGGAAAACGCCCGAGCCATATATTCTCCATCACATTGCGCTGCGGAATAGGGTGAAGCTCCTGATGAATCATCGATACGCCGTGATCGAGAGCGTCCTTCGAGTTTTTCAGCTCCACCTTATCGCCGTTCAAGTAAATCTCGCCCGCATCCGGCGTATAAATGCCGAACAGGCATTTCATCAGCGTCGATTTGCCGGCCCCGTTCTCGCCCATCAGGGCATGAACCGTACCGGGCCGGACTTTCAGCGTCACATTGTCGAGCGCCTTGACGCCGGGGAATTGTTTGCAAATGCCGTTCATTTCAAGCACAAACTCATGGTCAGCCATGGTAACGCCCCTTTCGGAAAAAAAGAAAGCAAGGGTACGACGAAAGCAGTCATTGCCCTTGCCTTGTATTGCCGCAGTTTCTTCGGCGCATCATGGTCGCGCCGCGCTGCCTTTCATGAACACTGCATTTATTTGGCGTCGTTCACATTGTCTTTCGTAATTTTTTTGTAAGGAACCCATACGTATTTGCCGTCCGTAATTTCATATCCGGTATTGTCTTTGTTCGGCGTTTGGCCTTGAGCGAGCACGCTGGCCAGATTCAAGGTCGCTTTCCCCTGGTTTTTGGCGTCGTTGAGCACCGTGCCGAGCAGCGTGCCGTCTTCCAGCGCCTTTACAGCCGGAGCGGTGGCGTCGACGCCGACGACCGGCATATATTTGTTGTCTTTGAAATAGCCTTTCGCTTTCAGCGCTTCGATCGCCCCGAGGGCCATGTCGTCGTTATTGGCGAATACGGCCTCGATTTTATCGCCGTGGGAAGCGAGGAAGGCGGCCATTTTCTCCTGCCCTTTGACGCGGTCCCACATCGCCGTATCTTCAGCCAGCTTCTCGACCTTGATACCGGCGTCCTCCACCGCTTTAATCGAAAATTTCGTGCGCAGCTCGGCATCCTGATGTCCCGGCTCGCCCTTCAGCATGACATATTGCAGCACGCCGTCCTTGTTTTTATCCGCTTCCGGATGGGACTTGAAGTAATCGACGACCAGCTGCCCTTCCATCGTGCCGGATTGCTCGGCTTTGGCGCCGACATAGTACACTTTATCCCATTTCTTCATATCGTCGGCGAGCGGCTCGCGGTTGAAGAACACGACCGGCGTATTCGCCGCCTTCGCTTTATCGATAATGACGCCGGCGCCGGTGCGGTCGACCGGGTTAATCGCAAGCGCATTCACTTTTTTCGTAATGAACAAGTCGACTTTGTCATTCTGGGTAGGCTGCGAGTTCTGGCTGTCGACGATATCCGTCTGGGCCTTGCCCTCGGCGGCGGCCGAGATCGCATTGCGCACGCCCGTCATGAACGTATCGTCGAATTTGTAGATCGCAACGCCGATGACCGGCTTCTTGGCGGACGCTCCGCTGTCCGTGTTGGCCGGGCCGCCGCCGGCTGCCGGCGCATTCGTTCCGCCCGTGCCGGAGCAGCCCGCCGCCGCCGTCATTAATGCTGCCGCAAGCAGCGTGGATACAACCTTTTTCATATCATTGACCTCCATTTACTTATATAGTTAACTCGTTTCCGCTTTTTCATTATCGTTGAAGTTACGGCCGATTCCCATGCAAAATTCTCATCCATTCTATAAAAATTCTCATGTATTTGGGGCCGCAAAAAAACGACGCCGTCCTTATCTTAACTCCCGCGGGGCTTAAGATAAGGACGGCGTCTAAAGTTAGCCAAACGGGCCGCGCGTATAACGCAGCTACTTCACGAACGGGAACAGCAGCTTCTGATTGTCCAGCCAAAACATATTTTCCTGATCGATCACTTTCGTCCCCGTATCCATAAAGGCCGGATTCCGCTTGCCGTTCATCGCGTCGACGGCGTACTTGACGCCCAAATAGCCCATGCTGAACGGGTTCTGCACGATCGTCGCCTGGATGATCCCTTCCTGCAAATATTCGATATCCTCCGGCGTATTATCGAAGGTGACGATTTTCACCTTGCCGGCGAACCCGAGGCGCTCGGTTTCGGCGGCAACGCCCAGCGAAGCGGCCGCATCCAGCGCGACGATGCCGTCCGCCTGCTCCCGCTGCAGCAGCAAGGCTGCCAGCTCGCCGCACCGCTCTGCGCTGCCGGAGCAGTACTGCGTAGCGCCGGCAAGCACGCCGGGAGCGGCCCGAAGCGCATCGCGCAGCCCCCGCTCCCTCTGCTCCGCGTTGCGCCCGCCTTTGCCGAAGCTGATGACCGCGATGCGGCTGCGCCCGCCGGTCAGCTCGATCAGCTTCTTGCCCGCCTTCTGGCCGGCTTCGACATTGTCGATGCCGATGAAGCTCTTGACTCTGGACGATCCCGCCTCCGAATCGATCGCGATGACCGGAATCCGCGGCAGGCCCATCCGGTCTACCGCCGCGCCGAGAGCGCCATAATCGCTGGCCGCCAGCACGAGCGCGTCCATCCCGTCCTTGACCGACTGATTCAGCAGTTCGATCTGACCGTTCACATCGCCTTCTTCGTCAGGCCCTTCGACACGGAGCTCCACGCTGAATTCTTTGGCCGCGGCTTCCGCTCCCATCTTGACCGTCTTCCAGTAATCGCCGCTCTTCGATTTCATAAGCAGCGTTACGTTCTTGATTTGGCCGGCTTCCGCCGGCTCAGAATCGGACGCGCAGGCAGGCAGCAGTGCGGGAAGAGCCGCCAAGGCAAGCAAAATAATCCGGCGTCTTATGACCGAGCTTACCGCTCCTCTTGTAATCATCCTTGCGTCCCCCCTTCGTCCATCTGCAGCGGCAGCCATACCCGAACGACGGTGCCTTCCTCCTGCTTGCTGTCGATATGCAGCCCGTATTCCTCCCCGAAGGCCAGCCGGATACGCTGATGCACGTTGCGCACGCCGACGCCGGAGCCTTCCTCCGAGGCTGCCGAGCCGTGAAGCAGGCGCTCCAGCTTATCCGGCGGTATGCCGAGCCCGTCGTCCTGCACCGTGAACAGCAGCTTGCCTCCTTCGATCGACGCCGTAATCCGGATCAAGCCTTCGTCCACCATATATTCGATGCCGTGGTAAATCGCATTTTCCACCAGCGGCTGCAGCAGCAGCTTGAGCGTCCGGCAATCCAGCGCCTCCTCTTCCGCTTCGATCACGTATTCGAACTTATTTTTGTAACGGATTTTTTGAATGACCAAATAATTGCGCACATGCTCCAGCTCTTCCCGAACAGTAATAATGCGCTTGCCGCGGCTTAGACTGATGCGGAAAAACTTCGACAGCGACGTAATCATCGTGATCACGTCCTCGCTCTTGCCGCTGCCCGCCATCCGGACGACGGAATTGAGCGTGTTGTACAAAAAATGCGGATTGATCTGCGACTGCAGCACGTCCAGCTCGGTCTTGCGCTTCGCTTCCTGCTCGCGGATGCTCTGATCCATCAGCTGGCGGATTTGCGACACCATATAATTGAACCTGCGGGACAGCCGTCCCACTTCGTCGTTGCCGGTAACCGGAATGTGAATGTGAAAGTCCCCCTGCTCCACCTTGCGCATCGATTTCTCCAGCCTTTTGATCGGCTGCGATATTTTGGCCGACATGAAGGCGGAAATCAGCAGCACGAATACGATGACCGCAGCGAGGAGCCAGGCGATAAAGCCTCCGATTTCTTTTTTGGCGGCCACGATTTCATCCATGTAAGAAACCCCGATAATTTTCCAGCCGATGTTATTGACCGTCTTGATCGTAATCAGCCGCTTCTCGCCGGTCGATTCGTCCAAATAGCTGCCGTACGTATACTTCAGCGCCTGTTCGACGTTTTCATATTTCAGGCCGATATAAATCAGCTGCTGCTGCGGATGGTAGATGATATTGCCCGCCGATTCGTCGATAATGTATACATAGCCTTTTTTGCCCAGGCTGACTCTGCGGAACAGCTCGTCCATCGTCTTGAAATTGACGTCGATCAGCAGAACCGCCCGTTCCGGCTTGCCGCTTCGCATAACCGTAATCCCTTTGCTCATGGAAACGACCCATTTGTACTCGCCTTTGTACAAATTTTGAATATGCGGCAGCGAGAAGGACAGATGATCCGGTATTTCCACCGCCGACGTGAACCAGCTCTGCTCCGTCAGCTTCGTATTGCTGCGCATTTCGGCCGCGGGCAGTCCGGTAATCAGCTCGCCCGACTGGGTAAACAAGGCCATCGAGACGATATCCTCGCGCGATTCGAAGATCGTGTTCAGCTGCTCCAGCAGCGTATCGTTCGGAATCGGGCTGCCGGCGCGCACCTTGCGGTCGACCAGATCGAATACTTCCGTGACCGCCTTCAAATACACTTCGAGGTTGTAATTAATTTGCTCCACGATCTGTCCGTTGCTGAGAAACGTATTTTGCTCCGCCGTCCGCGCAAATTTGTTGTACAAGATGACGCTGACGATCAGCATGACCGCAATGGCGATCAGCGTAAAGGAGGCGGTAATAATAAACTGGATGCTCTTCGATTTCCACGTGTCGGCCAAAGCGCGATACTTTCTGCGGATCGCATTCATCGCCGCCGCCCCCCTGTTCTTTAAGCTTCGCGCGAGCTGTTCTTATATTCTTTGGGAGAAACCCCTACATATTTGCGGAACGAGTAGCTGAAATAATTGGGCTCCGAGTAGCCCACCTTCTCGGCGATTTCGAACGTCTTCAAATCGGTTGTCCGCAGCATTACTTTGGCCGCCTCCATGCGGATATGCAGCAAGTAGCCGACGAACGTCATCCTCGTTTCTTTTTTGAAAATGCCGCTGAAATAGCCCGCACTAATATGCAGATGGCTGCACACCTTGTTGATCGAAATATCGCTCTCGTGATAATGCGCCAGCGCGTACGCCTTCGCCTTATCGACCAGCGATTTGTAGGAGGACTGCCGCTCGCTGACAATGCTGCTCATCAGGCGGCCGCACAGCCCTGCAATCCAATCCTTCGCTTCCTGCGGGTTGGTCAGCTTATGGATTTCGGCGAACGGATTGAAGCTTGCCCCGAGCACCGGGTCCAGATCGGGATTGGCGTCTTTGGCCGCTTTCAATATGGCGGTCAGCATCTCCAGCAAATAAATCTGGTAATCCTTGAACGACACCGGCGCCGCCTCAATCCCCTGGAACAGCTCGTCCACCAGCTCCTTCATCTCCTGAAGCGTGCCTACCTTAATGCAGCGAATGAGCGCATGCTCCTTCAGTTCATCGAACTGCAGCTTCTCTACGGCGCGTTTCTCGACGTCGTCGATCATTATGATCCGGTTATTGCCGAGAATAAGCCGGTAATCAAGCGCCATCACCGCCGATTTGTACGAATAGCTGACGTTGGCGATATCCGCTGTGACCGTGCCGACGCCGATCGTCACCGACAGCTTCACATATTTCTCGATGCTCTGGCGGATCTCTTCCAGCACGGATGCCGTACGTTTGCTTACCGCCTCCTGGTCCGTTTCCGCCGCCGCGGTGAGCAGCACAAGATTGCCGTTGTGCAAAAACACGATGCCCGCCTCGTATTTATTGACTATTTCCTCGGAAATGTTTAAGATCGCAAACAATTTCAATTCCTGGTCCTTGGAATATTTGAGCGATTGCGACCCGGCCCTCCTCCCGTTCGGATCGGCCGCTTCCTCTCCGCCGGGATTGTCCATGCTGAGTACGGACACGACGAAGCTTGCACCGTCTATCTTCACGTTATAGTTGAGCGACTTTTGCTCGATTTCGGCCCGGGGCAGCTTGCGGTTCATCAGCGAACCGAGGAACACTTCGCGAAGCACAGGCAGGCTTTGCCTGTAATGCTCCTGCAGCGTCAGAACGTTCTCCTTCCGGGCGATTTCCTCGTCGATCAGCCGCTTGATCTTGGCCAGCGCTTGCATAAGCTCTTGAGTGGAAAAAGGCTTCAACACATATTCGTCGATATGCATTTTGACCGCCTTCTGAGCATATTCGAACTCATCGTAGCCGGTTAAAATAATGATTTTGGTCATCGGGTATTTGCCGCGAATCCATTCGGACAGCTGCAGACCGTCCATGAACGGCATGCGAATGTCGGTTACGACGACGTCCGGAGTCCATCTCTCGATCAGCTCCATCGCCTCGCTGCCGTTCTCCGCCGTATCGGCGACCTCGAAGCCGCAGGAGGCCCAATCGATCTCCTCCACGACGCTTTCCCTGACTTCCTCCTCGTCTTCTACCAAAATAAGCTTGTACATGATTACTCCTCCTGTATAGGACGGTATACGTCTCTCCCTAGCTGCGCCCTGTATTGCAGACGGCCGTTAGAAGGGTGGCGAAAAAGGCCGCTGCGGCGTCCATTTGATCCTCCAATCGCTGTTGAAATCGGATTTTTGGATCGTTGTTTCCTCTTTTCTATAGATAAAGATCCGCTTTCAAAGGCGAACGCTGACGCTTTTCCGGATTCAAATGCCCCTCCGCTCTTTGTTCACCGGGCTTTTAAAAGGGCGGTGAACAAGCAGCCATCGCTACACGAGAGCAATCTGGAGAAGCGCCAGGCTCGTTCGCCTTTGTTCCCGAATTGCAGCCCATTTAAGGGCCGATTATTCAAGAAATTCAAGATGGGTGCGATCGGAAGATGCTCTCGCATGCGCAGTCGGCTACCCTTCTATAGTAGGGGAAATCCGCTGTAAATGTGAGCGATAACAAAGTACACTCGTAACGGACACAGCGGCCGTTATATAAACCCTATCGGCCATCTTGGATTTCTAAACGGACACAGATGCAGCTATTTGTTGACAACGCCGCCTTAGAAAGCAATTCGGAGCTATGTAAGCGCCGTCATGACCGTTACGTTTAAAAAGCGTCTGTTTGCGACGAATTTAGCTCCCTCATGTCCGTTAAACTTAGAAACGGTTCGATCCCCCGGTTCCGGGGGCTTCACCTGCTGCAGCCCCTTTTCCAGGCCGTTCGAACGCTTACCCGCTCCTGAGAAAGATGTAGGATACCGGATTCCAAACGCTGTGAAGTTGATTTTAATGGAGTGGTAAAAAACGAGCATCCTTTGCGGTCGATTGTTCACCACGTTGAAATCGGATGTTTAAGGTGTTGATTCCTTTTTCTATGGAGAGACTCCGTTATTCTTAGGCGAACGCTGAACGCTTTTCCGGATTCAAATGCCCCTCCGCTCTTTGTTCACCATGCTTTTAGTGCTAATAATGTATCAAAAATTCGTTCGTTTTGAAAGCCGTTTCATCCGTAGTCCGTGGCTCTATGTTGAACCGTAATCCGTTTCCATTTATTATTGTAGTATCTTTGTTTTTTCCATACCATTCTTTTCGAGAAAGGGGAGCATCGTCATGATGTTGCGCAAAGCAGGCGGGAGAAGGACGCTGATCCTGAGCGCGCTCCTGATTTCAGCCGCTGCCTTAGGAGTATACGGCTATGCAGGATACGGATCTCCCGCTCATCCCGACGCCATTATCGTGAAGGAAGTCCACGTGACCGGCGGCAAGCTGCTGCTGAACGGAACGACCACCGGCAGCGGCACGGGCTACAGCGGCTACAATCTGGCGCAGGACGGCGGGCATTTGTATGTCCGGCTGCGCTACAGCTTGCTTGCCCGTTCCGGCGATTTCGATATCGCCGCCTCGCTGCCTGACGCCAATATTAGCCATGTCTATCTGCAAGGAGAGGACGGCCGGAGCGAGAAGCTGATTTGGTCAGAGCCCGCTCCGCTCGCCGCGCCTTAGCGCAACCCCGAAATTTTGATTGTATTTGCCCTTGCCGCCTGCAAAAAAAAGAGACTGACAGGAGAACCCTCCTTATCCGTCTCGAACCGTGCGTGCAACAGGCCGCTGCGTCAGCCCCGCTTCTGCTTTAACTCCACTTCTGCTTCAGTCCCGCTTCTGCTTCAGCCCCACTTCTTCTTCAGCTTCTCCGCCGCCTTGACCGCCGCGTCCACCTGTTTCTGAGCTTTGGCCATATCCTTGAACATCTTCTGAATATCTTTGTTTTCCATCATAAATTTGAAGCCCTGTTTAAAGGTGTTGTTCATCGCCGCCAGCCCTTTCATCCGATGTATGCCTCTATATTTATATTGTATGGACCGGCGGTCCTTCCGGCTTCCGCTTATGCCGGCGGCAGAGACGATTTTCCTCATGAGCCTGCCTGAGCCCCATCCGGTCCTCCGGTACCCGAGGCCGAAACGCCGCTGTTCAGGGAGCGATCAGCAGTCCTTGTAAGAGCCGAAAGAAGCGGCCTGTCCGGCATAACGCCCGGCTTCATCCCGCAAATTCCAGACGATCGCCTGCTGAATGTAAAATCTGCGCCCGCCGCTCGAAATCCGTATGCCCGTGTAATGGTCCACGTAGCCTTTCTCCGCTACCGCCTGCAGAAACCGGTCGCGCTCCGAGCGCTCCATCGGCTCCGCCGTATAACGGGACGGAGTCTGAGTAAACGTCTCCCAATCCATTTCCCATAGCGTCAGCGCGGCGCGGTTGCCGTAATTCAAGACCGGATCGGCCTCGGTGCCGTGCGAAAGCACGACGATAGCGGATTCGAACAACTGCTCCGCCAAGCTGCTTCCCGGATCGACGGGGATCAAATCCCGGCCGATCAGCCGCTTGTAGCTGTTCAAGATTAACCGGGCATGCTCTTCTGTAGCGCCTGCTCCGCGATCAGGCCGTTGTATCATGTTCATGGACTCCTCCTGCTTTGGATAGTTGCTTGCCATCCTTCATTATAAAGCCTTCGCCCGCAGGTTCGATACATCTTAAAAGGCGGATGCCGGTTTTCGCTCTGTACGCGAGGCATTTCCCCTCAAGCACGTCTCCGAATTAAGAAGCTCCCCTGCGAGAGCGTCAAGCAGACCGCCGCGAAGACGCCGATCGACGGGTACCCGCCGAGTTGGCTTGAGGCTCCGTGAACGCCGCACCGACGCCGCCAAGTAAGCGACACAGAAACGTATCCGTGCCGATCATAAACATAATGGCACAAAACAGCGCGGCAAATTTTCGCCTCCATCATTACTCCTAAAGTTTATTGTTGCTTGACATGTTTATCTTATGAGATAATAGTGACAAAACTTGTCGTAAATTCAATGACATCTTCCTAAGGAGCTGACCGGGATGTCCAAGTCGAAGCGGCTGATGGAGCTGATGATGACCGTTAACCGAAAACGCCGGTTCAAGGTTCAGGAGCTTGCCGACGAATTCGGCGTCTCCACGCGTACGATTTTGCGGGATTTGCAGGAGCTAAGCGAGCTGGGAGTCCCTTTATACTCGGAAGTGGGACCGCACGGCGGCTATCAAGTAATCAGGGAGAGAGTGCTTCCTCCCATTGCCTTTACGGAGGGAGAGGCCGTGTCCATGTTCTTTGCGGTGCATGCGCTGCGGCATTATTCTTCGCTGCCCTTCGAAGCGGAGTCCGCTTCCGCGCTGAGCAAGTTTTATTTGCATCTGCCCGGAGACGTTCGGGACCGGATCGACAGCATGAAGGACCGAGTCGACTTCATTGCTCCGACGCGGCGCGGCGACGCCCCGTGTTTGCCCATCCTGCTGGACGCGGCCGTGCGTCAGCAAGTGCTCTCGATCGAATACGAATCGAGGGAAGATGGCGCGAGAACCCGCTTGATCCAGCCTGTGTGCATCTATGCGAACAACGGGTTCTGGTATTGTACGGCTTACTGCTTCCTGCGCCAAGGCTTCCGCGTCTTCCGCTGCGACCGCATCAGGGAAGCGGCTTACGACACCTCCGGAACGGAGCCGCTCGACTTAGGCGACATACGCCTGAGCCGGAAGGAAGCGGCGGCGCCCAAAGAGCCTATCCGTCTTCGCGCCGAATTGACCCGCGCCGGGGTTCAGCGATGCGAAGGCGAGCTCTGGCTCGCTCCGATGCTGCTCGTTCGAGAAGACGGAAGCGGCTCCATCGATACGGATGTGTCCCGCGCCGACATTCCTTTTTTTACGGAATTTTTCATTGCGCTGGGCGATGAGACCGCTTTGCAGGAGCCGGCGGAATTGAAGGATTCGATCCGCAGCAGACTCTCTGAGCTGCTGGCCCGCTACTAGCGGTTTTTGCCGGCCTGTGCGGAGGCGAATTTAAAAGCTTCCGAGGCTATCAAAACGCCCAGTATAACTAAGATAGCGCCGAAATAAAAGATGAGTCCATGAAGCCGCAGCCGTCCGTGCAAAGAACCAATCCGCCAAAAGTGACGTGATGCTCTGAAGCTTATTCCGTCCGCATCCAGCCTAGCTGGATCGGCGTCTAACCATTCAGCTAGGATCGTTCTATGGGTAGACTTTACTTTCGGGGGAGCCCCCGGATATCCTCAGGATATGGCTGCGCATCATTTCCTAAACAACAAAAAAGCCGGGTCTTCCCCGGCAATGTTTTCGGCGCTGGGCCCAAGCCGCCTGACCGTCAACGCGATCAACGGACATGGCAGCCTTCTATGAAGATGGCTTATTGTCTCTGAGTAAAAATTTGGAAGGTAACGCCGAAGCGATCGACAACCATGCCGTATGCCGGGCTGAAGTGCACTTTTTGCAATGGCATAAGCACTTGTCCGCCTTGCTGCAAAGCATCGAAAAATCGTTCGGAGGTTCCGGTATCGGGAGTTGTGATGCAGATCTGGACGCGATTGCCGCTTTGATAGGTTTCCCCCGGGAAATGATCGGCAACGAACAGGTCGGCATCGCCGATTTTTAGTATGGAATGGGCCAAACGGTCTTTGGCTTCATTCGGCAAGGGATGCTCGGGGTTCTGCGGACCTTCTCCGAACGTTTGCGTAAATACGATTTTTGCGTCCAGCGAGCTTGCATAAAATTGGATAGCTTCCTTGGCATTTCCGTCGAGCATGATAAAGGGTGTCACTTGAAAGGGCATGATTCGTCCGCTCCTTAATATTCAAATTTGGGGCCGCAGGCTGAGTTTAACCGGACCTGAATCCAACTATACAATAGAATAGTGACAGGTATTGTCATAAATTCAAAAGATGATCTTAAAATCATAGATTCATGGCGGTGGTCTAACTTATGGACGAATGGACGAAGCTGAAAGAGTACGAAGAGCGGATTCGGGCTCTTCCTCCCGGTCGGCCTTTGACGAAAACCGATCTGTTCACGCCCGATTTCCTGCTGTCCGGACAAGGCGATCTGGAAATGTACTATGCTCCGCATAACGAATATGTTCAAACGGGAGCACGGCTCCTTATTGTCGGGATCACCCCGGGATGGACGCAGATGGAGCTTGCTTTCCGGCAGGCGAGAGACGCTCTGCAAGCAGGAATGCCGCTCGCCGAAGCTGCCCGCAGCGCCAAGCTCGCCGCCAGGTTCTCCGGCTCGATGCGCAGCAATCTGACCGGCATGCTCGATCAGCTCGGTTTGAAGGAGGCGTTGGGCCTCTCTTCCTGCGCCGAGCTGTTCGAAGGCCCTCACGAGAAGCTGCTGCATACGACCTCGCTGCTCCGGTATCCGCTGTTCCGCAGAGGAAGCAATTACACGGGACATACGCCGCGGCTCGACAAATCGGCTTATCTTATGAAGCTAGTGCGCGGCGCTTTCCCGCGGGAGCTGGCTCTGCTGGGACAACCGCTGCTCGTCATTCCGCTGGGTCAAACCGTGGAGGCCGCGCTCGCTTTGCTCGAAGCCGAGGGCTCGATCCCGCATCAAGCGTGCTTGCGCGGTTTCCCGCATCCGTCCGGAGCGAACGGCCACAGACATAAGCAGCTGGAGGAGCATTTGGATTCGCTGCGGCGGCAAGTGTCCGCCGCGCTGGGCTAAACCGGGCCCGATGCCGCCCTGCCTTCGCTTGCGCCCGCAGCCCGGAGCTTGTTCTTTGCAAAAATGATTTCAACGGACGAACATATAAGGTATACTTCTATTTATAGTCAATTAAGTCATGGGGGTAAAATGAATGAGCCAATACCAAGATATCGGCGGACTGGGCCGACATTACTTGCAAGCAGACTCTTACGGCGCCGCCGCCTTTTGCTTTTATCGCGCAATCCTGGAGGATCGGGCGAACGGAAATGCGTGGAACGGCCTGATTCTGGCTCTGAGTCTTATGCGTAAAGAACATGACGCCCAAACGGTGCTCGCACGCTATGCGCTGCATCATGAATTGCTGGAATTCGACCGCGATTTGATAACGTTCTCAATGATGCTGTGGCAGCAAAATCCCGGCGCGCTGGGCGAATGGATGCAGCTTATTTCGCAAATGAAAGGCGTCAGCGAGAAGGACAAGCCGCTATTTGAAGAAATGGCCGCAGATATGCACAAAGCTTACGATGAACTGGTCGAGAAGCACGGCATCGACACGTTGAAGGAGCAAGGTCTGCTTACGCTGCCCGAATATGCCGCCCGCCGGATCGAACTGGACTGGCTGATGGAAGAATCGTTCGATGCGATATTCGAGCATGTCAATAAATGGATAGAAGATCCGGAAGCCGTTCTGACGGCCGTACGTCTGCTCTGCATGGTGCCCGATCCGCGCAGCGAGAAGCTGCTGCGGAGAGTATGCCGCAACGAGGAAGTGGACGGCAAGGTGAGAACTCACGCGCTGCTCGCTCTTCGCTGGCTCGGTGTCCGCGGCAACGCCAGGCTGAACAAATTCGGGGAATCGTTCGTGATCAACCTCGACCAGCCGGAACCGGAGCTGACCGTATCGGTGCCTGCGGCATTCAAGCCGGCTCTCGACCGGATGAAGCTGTGGATGGCCAAAGAGCAGGGCGTCATCACGGAATTCGAATACGAGAGCCACGCGGCCACGGATCAGCTCGACATGCCCGAAACGCTGGCCGCCAAGCTGGAAAAAGCGGACGTTCCGAGCGTGCTTCAGGAAGTCGCTCACGCCCTGATCCGGGCCGCTTACGACAAATATTATCCGCTCGTTCCGGGTATCAAAGGAGCGCGGCAATGGAGCGCCGCTCTGCTGATGCTGATCAAAGAGTATGTAGAAGGCTCCGGAGAAACGTGGTCTTACGGCGAACCGGAACGGGACGAAACCGCCGTGCGCCATCGCAACTGGCTGCTGAGCGGAAGTCCGAACTATGTGGATACGATGCACATTTAACCGTGCCGTATGCTAAAACAGGACAGCCGGGCCGGCTGTCCTGTTTTTAGATTGCGGGCAATCCGCAAATTGCACCAAAAATCTAATATCAAGGGCAGGGAACAAACCGAACATGAATATGAATCATGAACGATTAATCGAGCTCGGTCTTACCTATTACGGCACCAGCTTGCGGTACCCGTTCGATCCGGATATGCCGGTGCTCTACGTTCGCAACAAAATATTCGCCTTGCTCGGCAAACAGCAGGGCGTAGAAAGCGTCAATTTGAAGACGCTGCCGGACGAAGCGTGGCTGCAGCGCGAAACGTATCCCGGTGCCGTCATTCCCGGGTATCATATGAACAAAAAACATTGGAATACCGTCATCCTGAGCGGAACGGTGCCGGATGACGTCCTCGTCACGATGTTCCGCGAATCGTATGAGCTCGTCGTCGCCAAGCTGCCCAAGGCGGAGCGGCAATGGCTTGTTTAGCCGGTATACGGCCGCCGGAACGAACAAGATGCCGCGCGCTTCCGTTAAGAAACGCCGGCATCTTGCCATCTCCTCTTATTCCGCCGAATCAAAGCGGCGCTCGCCGTTCAAGTAGTAGCTGTCCTCCCGGTAGGTCGTAAACGCCATTTCCACTTCCGGGATGCCCAGCGCCTTTACATGATCGGCCACCGCTTTGGCGAAGCGGTCTCTTGTCTGAAGCCCCCGTTCGAACCAGGCGATCTCGATAAACGGGAACGTCTCGACCACGCTGCCGTCAAACACGGATGTCACATGGAGGCAGTCGATCACAAAATTATCCGTCCCGCATTCGCAAATCTCCGCCAATTCCTTCACTAACGATTCGCTGATCTTGCACATTTGCTCTGCTGCGATGCCTCTAACGATGAGCTGCGGCATACTCCATCTCCTTTCATAAGATGTAGTGTACCGCTAACCGCTCCCCACTGGCAAATGCGTCCGCGCTCCGGCCGCTCGTCAACAAAAGCAGCCTATACGCCGCCGAGGGCCAGCAAATCTTTCAATCGGCCCGGATAATCGGTAATAATGCCGGAGACGCCCCAGTCGATCAGCGCCTTGAGGTCCTGCTCTTCGTTCGCCGTGTACGGATACATGTGCAAGCCCGCCCGGATCGCCTGCTCCACTTCTTCGCGGTCTATCAGACGATGGTACGGATGCAGGGAATAGACGTCGACGCCGAACGTCTTGGCATAAGCGGCGGGATTGTATAATCTGAGCTGATATAGCAGACCGATCTTCGTCTTCGGCTCCAGCACCTTAATACGATGCAGACATTGATGGTCGAAGGAAGAGACGACGACGCGGTCGAACAGATCGCGCTCGCGCAAAAACTGCACCAGCTTGCGGTCCATATTCCCGTCATACGATTGCTTCACTTCCACGTTAATCATCAAGGAGCCGGGCACGGCATCGAACACTTCGCCAAGCGTCGGCACGGTCTCGCCCCGGTACGCCTCGGAATGCCAGGAACCGGCGTCCAGACTCTTGATCTCGGCCAGCGTCTTCTCGCAAATCATTCCTTTGCCGTTGGTCGTCCGATCGAGCGTCTCGTCGTGGCATACGATGATTTCCCCGTCCGCCGACAAATGAACGTCGAGCTCGATAGCCTCGCAGCCTTGCTCCACACCCAGCCTGAAAGCTCCCAAAGTATTCTCCGGGGCCATTCCTTTCGCTCCGCGGTGGGCAATAATGATCGGTTTCTCGGTTTGCATACAATCATTCCTCTCCCGTCTCCCATTAGACGTATGAATTAGCATTGCAGACAGCGATGCAGCGTTTTCGGTCGAACCGCCCCCGAAACACAAAAAAACACATAAACTGCTTGACCGTAAAGTCAGCAATTCATGTGTATCTCTCCATTAACTCCTACACAATAGATGAACTTGTCGTCATTATACTACTTCGATCATGACGAAATGTCAAACGTTTTTTCCTAAGCCTGCCGCTTCATAAGGCGCCAGGGCGGCGAGCCTGAAGCGTTCCTTCTCCGCCGGCGCAGCGTCTATCGATTCGTACAGCTCGACCGCCTTGTCGTAATACAAGGACTGCACGATTCGCGAATATTCAATGCACCCGGACGCTTCAATATAGCGCATGCATTCCTCCCTATGCCGCTCCGCAAACTCCCGCTCCTCCAGCCGGCCCTCGTACAGCTCTTGCAGCGCCGGAAACTCCTCCGCACCGTTCGAGAGCAAATGCAGAATCGGCAGCGTTCGTTTGCGCTGGATCAGATCGCCGCGCACATCGAGAGCGAGCATATTTTTCACGTCGTTCTCAATCTGCGCTACGACGCCGAGGCAATAACACAGCTCGTCGAGCCGCTTCGCCGCCGCTTCGGGCACGTTCTCCGCCAAAGCATAGCCCATATAACAAGCAAGCCGGATGAGCGAGCCCGATTTGAGCTGCACCATAGCGAAATAATCCGCTTCATCGGCGATATTGGCCGCAGGATTCAAATCCTTCTGCTGGCCGCTCACGGCGGCGGCGATCAGCTCGCTCACAGTTGTCGCCATGTACGGGGAAAACGAAGCGTACCGGCGCTGCAGCCGCCCGACCTCGCCCATAAACGCCGCCAGCAGAGCAAGCACCGCATTGAGCGTGAACGGCTCGGGGCAAGTCATCCATGCCTTATGCGGCTTGTCGCGGTCCTGCAAATCGTCGACGATATCCAGCGTCAGCATGATCAGCTCCGATAGCGCGGCTGCCTCCGTCATATCGGCGGCGGACTTCCCGCCCATCATCCTGTAAGCGGATTCCGTCAGCTCGCTCCAGCGGCTGCCTCCCTCCGCTCTCGCTCCGATAAACCGCTTGAGCAGCCGATTCAGATCGTCGGTTGAAACGTAACGGTCAACCAAAGCCAGCATATGTTCCAGCACATCCCGCTTCACGCTACTCCCCCCTGACCGATTCCGAATAATATTTGCTTTGAACGAACTGCTCCAGCGCCTGCACCTTGGTTTTCACGCCAAGCTTGTTGTAAATTTTTTTCAAATAATTGTCTACGGAACGCTTGCTTACATAGATTTCATTGGCGATCTGCTCGTGCGTAGCGCCTTTGACCAGCATGGACATAATCTGCACCTCATCGCTCGTCAGCACCACCTCTTGGGAGGCCGCCCCCGTTACCAGCCTCATGCTGCGGTACAGCGGCAAAGGAAGCACCGTGCACCCGTCCATCAGCGCTCTGGCCATCGTCTGCACGACGCTCTCCCCCGCTTCTTTGGAAATAATGCCGCTGACCCCGATCTCCAGGAGATGGTTATACATATCCGCAATATCGATCCCCGTAAAAATAACGACATGCGTCTGCGGGTAGCTCTCCTTAATGTCCTTCGCCACGGCGCTTCCGAACTGATCCGGCAAATGATAATCGAGGAAGACGATGTCCGGCCGATGCATATCGACAAAATCGAGGCAAGCCGCTCCGCTGCCCGCGATCCCGATCACCTCGATTCCCGGTATTTGCTCCAGAATTCCCTTCGTCGCCTTTGCCATAACCGGATGATCGTCAACGATCAGGACACTCATCGTATAATTCATGCGGTTAACACCTCCCTTATCGGCACCGTTATCCAAATTTGCAGCCCCTTGCCCCTGCCCGTTCTCACATTCATCTGCCCGTCCAAATACAGCACGCGGCTCTTCATCTGCTCCATGCCCGTTCCGGAAGCGCCGATTTCAAGCTCGGCTTCGCTGGCCCGCAGCACGTTAAAGCCGATTCCGTCGTCTTCATAGAACAGCAAAATGTTCTCGTTCTCGGCGGTAATCTTAAGGCCCACCCGCGTAGCCTGCGAATGCTTCTTGGCATTGTTCAGCAGCTCCTGAACGACGCGGAAAAAATGCCTTTTCGTATCCAGGTCCCAGCCCTCGATCCGCTCCGCCCCCTTGGCGCTGAAATTCAGCTGGAACGGGCAGAGCGGAGCTTCGTGCTCAACCACCTTCTGAATCGTGCGAATCAGCCCCACCTCGTACAGCAAATGCGGATGAAGCTCGAAGCAGCTTTGGCGAAGATTCGTATTAATAATCTCGACGTAATCGATGATATTTCGCATCGTCTCCTCATCCTCCGCCTGGAATATCCCCCTCTCTGCGATCGCCGCGAACCGCTTCTTCAGGAAGAACAGATCCTGCAGCGTCGTGTCGTGCAGATCGGTGGCAATCCGCTTGCGTTCGGCTTCCTGCAGCTCGAACATCAGCTTGCGGAACCAGATGAAGTCTTTGGAGGCGTCCTCGTTAGGCAGTTGGGAGGCGAGCCGCTGCAAGCGCACGTGCAGCTTCCCTATCAAATGCATATTTTCCAGACTGACCGCCAGATACGAGATGATCAGCTTGAGCCAATGCACCTCCTCCATGCCGAGAAACGTATTCATTCTTTTGCGGGAAATGATCAGATAGCTCGTGTATTCCTCATGCCGGTTCACCTCAAACCGCAGCAGAGACGGATGCTCCGGATGATCCATCGAAGCGAGCCTCTCCACCTCAGCCTGCTGCAGCTCTCCCTCGATGACCGTCTCCAGCCTGTCGTTGTATTTGAATACGATGGCCGCTCCGAACACCTGCAGCGTATGCACGATGTCGACCAGAATAATCTCCTTCAATTCCCGGAAGCTCGAAATGGACTGCAGATTGAAGGCAATCTTCTTCAGCGCGTTCTGCAGCTGATATTTGCGCGGAAACATGACGGCTTCCAGCTTGGTAGCAAAATATTCCAGTGAATACATGACGAAGGAAAGCAGCATCAGGATGAAAATAAAGCTGACCAGCAAATGCCCCAAGCTCGCCGCTTGCTGAAACACCATCGCGTTCAAGCCGACGATCGCCCCGCTCGGAATTACCGAGATGACCGTCGTGAAGACAATTCGGCGCAGCACCAGATCGATGTCGTACAGCTGCTTGGACATGATCAGATAAGTGAACGATATCGGGAAAAACAAGACGAACCATGACGTGTACAAGGAGCTGACGCCGTCTTGTCCGAACAGCAGCTGAGGGACGAACGACAGGAAAGCAAACGGAAAAAAGGAAATGGTCAATGTCCACAGGATGGTCTTGATAATAACGGATAAGTAAGAGTTCTGCTTGCGGAATTTCAAATAGACATAAGCGAGAAAAACGAAGTTGAGCGAAAGCCCCAGCAAGAAAAATCCGATGACCCACTTGATGGAAGAAGCGTACAAATAATTGGACACGGCCGGGATATAAAAAGGCAGCCGGAGCAAAAACGACATTGCGACAAAACCGTACAAATAACGCAGCAGCGAACGGATGAATTCAAACCGGATCTCGCCCTTCTCCTCCAGGAAAGCGATCAAAAAGTGCAGAAATATAACCGGCAAAGCGATCATCAAGGAGCTGATCGCGATCTTCCCGAGTATGTCTCCCCTCTGGGAAGCGCCCAGGCAGGCAAACATGAAGCCGATGTTTAAAAATACGAGCGCAAACATCCGGGAAGATAAGGAATGGCCCGCCTTGACGTACAGCAGCAGCGCGAAGGCCAGGCACAGCAGCTCTCCGAATACCGGCGAAATATCGGTGGAGGCGCCGTCACTCACGTTTCTGGTATCGATGGGGATGAGTTCTCCGCTGCGGTTCAGCACGATATCCTCGGCTTGCTCCAGGATTCTCCAATGCCGGATCGTCAGATGTTCATCCGGAGCCTGTCCGTCGATTTCCCGAACGACATCGCCCGGACGCACGTTCAGCTTCAAACTGGCGCTATCGGTCTCCAATTGTCGAACGATCCACTCTCCGGAGCTGCTTTGTTTCAACAAAATCCCCAAGTAAGGATAATGAAATGTCACATATCCGAACCAAGCATGCATTGCAATCAGGGCCAGTACGACAATTCGAAAAAAAATTTTGGATTTCACCAAAATCCCCCTTGATTTTTCCATTTTTCTGATATAATAAAGGATGTAACAAATGTAAATAATTGTCGGGAAAGAGGTGAAACATGCATGGTAGCTGTAACTTATTCTCCTGGTTTGCATCATGTGGTGCGTTCATTGAAACAAATGGATGCGCAAGACGTTCTGAATCTTTTCAAGGATCAGAAATGGTTTGAATCCCATTCCTTATCCGCCTCCGAAGGACAAGCCGTTATGAAAATGTTCGCCAAAACAGCAAGCGACTACATAAGAAAAAACAACAGCATTAGCGAAACTTGGTATTAATTCTTTTTCATTATTTTACCAAATTGAAAAGAGATTGTATATTATGGACTTGTCCAAATATGCAATCTCTTTTCGTTTTTTCTCAAAAAAATTAGCGAAAATGCAAAAATATTTGTACACTTATGCAAAACTTTTGCGCTGATGGTGAATGGAGCTTGAGTTATAATGAATAGTATAAATATGGTAATTGTGGAGAAAACATGAACAACCTTTCTAATTTAAAACATTCTTTTCAAATACCTGATAACGATGATCAGGAATATTTGACGCTGGCCATCCAGACAGTCCTGTTCAATAACAAGGATCAAATCCGTCT
Source organism: Paenibacillus doosanensis (assembly GCF_025060755.1). Taxonomy (GTDB): domain Bacteria; phylum Bacillota; class Bacilli; order Paenibacillales; family NBRC-103111; genus Paenibacillus_S; species Paenibacillus_S doosanensis. The sequence continues at coordinate 7,051 of NZ_JANYUY010000053.1, read as the reverse complement.
GCTGGCAGACGCCTTGTCCGATGAACGGTTTCTTCAGGAAATGTCCGATGAAATCGTGCGCAGAGCCCGCAAATTCAAGCATATTGCCGAGTCGGCGGCCAAATGCTTCGATCTGCAAGCCTATGAAGTAAAAGGAGAGCCGTTGGAATGTACAACCTTGGAGACCAGGAATTGATGCACTGCTACATGGAAGCACTCGAGCTTCAATTGGACGACGAATTTATCGCTTTGCTCCGGAGAGAGATGGAGAAACGGAAGCTCCCCTCCCTCGCGCACGCCGAAGACGTCCGGCCCTGCTTGCAAGCGGCGGGCAGCAATTGATCGCCGGCCGCAGTTCGGCTTCGCCGCCGCTGCAAGCCGCTGCGCCGTTCGCGACGGCACCGCTTACCGCTGTCCCCGGCAGCTAGCGCCGAGCTTAAAAGGCGCCGTCTGCAGCCAGCGGATCGCTCCTCCCTCGCTGGTTTACTGCAATGCTCACACAGACAGGACGAGCGGTTCGAGCGGATGCTGCTTGACGAAACGTACGGCAAAAAGGGACCCGCGAGAGACTAATCGTCTCTCCCCGGGTCCCTTCCGCCTGTCTTTCCATGATGCGGCCTCCGCTTTTCACTGCACAATATCGCTGACGATTCCTTCGCAGGCGCTGACCAAATCTTCGCCCTTCAGAAAAATCTGCAGTCCCCGCCGGCCGGCGCTAATGCTGACGACGTCAAGCGGCAGCACCGAGCGGTCGATATACAGAGGGTATTTCTTCTTCACTCCGAGCGGAGATACCCCGCCGCGGATGTAGCCTGTCAGCGCAGCGATGTCCTTGACCGGCGTCATCTCGACCTTCTTGTTGCCGCTGGCCGCAGCGAGGCGCTTCAGATCAAGCTCGCGATGGCCGGGAATGCAGGCCATAATGACGCCCGTCTTATCCCCCCGCAGCACCAGCGTCTTGTACAGCCGCTCGCAATCGATCCCGACCTTGCCCGCTACGGTCGCCGCATCCAGCTGATTCTCGTCCCAATCGTATTCATGCAGCGTGTAGGGGACGCGCAGCTTGTCGAGCATGCGGCTGGCATTCGTTTTGGCCGTCAATCCGCTCCCCTCCCGTCTTTCGATCCGTCCGTTCGTATCTGTTGTTACAAAGCCCAGTTACCTTTTCGGAAGACCGGCTCCAGCGTGCCGTCCGCCAATTCTCCGTCGATGTCTAGCTCCGCCGATCCGATCATAAAGTCGACATGCGTCAAGCTGACGTTCGCGCCCCGCTGCACCAACTCTTCCTTCGACAGCTTCGTTCCGTTCTCCAGGGTGAACGGATAAGCGCTGCCGATGGCCAGATGGCATGAGGCGTTCTCATCGACGCCGGTATTGTAGAAAATGCGGTTCAAGTTGGAAATCGGCGAGTCGTAAGGAACGAGCGCAACTTCGCCCAAATATTCGGCGCCTTCGTCCGTCGACAGCAAATCGGCCAAATGCTCCTGTCCGACCTCGGCCGCATAGTCGACGATCCGTCCGTTCTCAAAGCGGAAGGAGAACCGGTCGACCAGGCGGCCGTTCAAATTGAGCGGCTTGGTGCTGCGAACGGTCCCGTTGACGCCGTCGCGCTTCGGCAGCGTGTAAACTTCCTCGGTCGGCATATTGGCGACGAAGGACACGCCCTGATCGTTCAAGCCGGCTCCGCCGAACCACACATGCCCTTCCGGCAGCTCGACGGATAAGTCGGTGCCGGGCGCTTTGTAATGCAGCCGCTTGTACTTTTTATGATTGAGCCGCTCTCTCATGCTCTTCAGCTTGGCAATATGCTCGTGCCAGGCGGCTACAGGATCGGCGGCGTCGACCCGGTTGATCTTAAACAGCGTCTCCCACATAGCCTCGACCTGCCGCTCCGGCGGCAGCTCGGGGAATACTTTGGCCGCCCAAGCCCGGGTCGGAGCCTTCACCAGACACCAGCTGAACGTCTTGTTGCGCACATAGCCTTGGAATTTCTGCCTGGCCCGCGAAGCGGCCCGGGTAGCGGCCGATACTTTCGCGGCATCGATCCCTTGATACAAATCCGGATTCGGCACCTTAATATTCAGCAGCGCTCCGCCGCCCTCGGCCAGCTGCTCCATCATTCGCGCCGTCCATTCGGGATAAAATCCGAACGAGTCGTCCGGCGCGTATTCGAACCGGGTGCGGGTGACCGCTTCGTCGTCCCATGCGACTTGAACGTATTTCGCTCCCGCCTCGTATGCTTTTTGCACGACCTTCCGGGTAAACGGCGCGGCTTCGAGCGGCGACTCGACGAACAGCACCTGCCCCGGTTGAATGTTGACCCCTACCTTGACGACAAGCTCGGCATATTTTTCCAGATTCGTTTCATGCGTATCCATGCGTTATAACCCCTTTGCATATTTTTATCCAATGGTTAATTATCCCGCTTTTGCACGCAAACATCAAGCTCCATCTTGGAAATACCGCCTTCCGGTGCGGCCGGGAATCCCGCGCTTCTGGCGCGGCAGCCGCCTTAAGCGTCCGGGCGCGCCCGCAGCGCTTGTCCGCAGCGGGCGCAATAGCGGGCATGCGGAGGAGATTGCGTGCCGCAGGCCGCGCACACGAGCGGCAGCTGCTTAACGCCGGACCCTTCGCCTGTAAGCTCCCGAAGCTCGCCGGGCAGCGTCGGGTTCAGCGCCGCCACGGCATGGCGCTCCTCCTTCGTTCCTGTACGGATGAGCCCGTACAGAATGAGCAGCCCGGCCGCGCCGACGGCAATCATCGACGCGAATCGCGCGACTCCCTCCAAGCCGTGGTAATCCCACACGGCGTGCAGCATAACGGCGACGATCAGCAGCCCGGCGGCCTTAAGCCAGCGGATGGCCGGAGCCGGAGCCGCCGCCGTCCGGCGTCCCGCTCCCGCCGAGAGCCCGTACCAGACGCCCGTGGCGGCAATTGCCGTCCAGGTGCCGTGTCCGAGCGGCGACAGGAGCGCCCGCACCCATAGCACGGCGAGCATGCTGCCCGTAGAGCTCTGCTGGAAATACGTCCAGCCGTAGATCAAGCTCTCTACGGCTGCGAAGCCCATTCCGGCCGCCGCCCCGAAGACGACGGCGTCCATGAGGAAGCGCATGCGGCTGCTCCGCAGCAGCGCCGTGCAAATGATCAGCTTCGCCGCTTCTTCGATCAGCGCGACCGCCGCGGGAATATCCAGCTGCGCGAACGATGCGCCGCCGGGACCGAACAACCAGGCCCGCTCCACGATCCAGGCGAGCGGAACGGCGACGGCCGCCGAGGAGACGAACACCCAAGCAAGCCGTGAAGCCCGGAAGCCGAGCAGCTGCGAGCCTCTGACGAAGGCAACGAACGTGACCGGCCCTACCAGAGAGCCGGCGGTCAAGGCCGCTGCAGACCATAACGGACTTTGCAGCCAAGCGGCTAGCAGGGTGAACAAGACAAAGCCGCCGCCGATCGCAAGCAGCGTATCCATCCATCGCGACGGCTTCGGCTGTCCGCTCCCCTCCGGACTCTCGTCCGCCGCCGTTAAGGCGTCCGACGCGGTTTCCGCGGGCGCGTTCCCCGGCTCCGCGGCCAATAGCTGCTCCGCGGCCGCAGTCAAATCCGGACGGCGAATGCGCAGCACCTCGGCGAACTGTCGCCGCACCGGGGCATAATGCTGCAATATCGCCAGAAATTCCGTCTTGCCCATCACAAGCAGCTCGCTATCCTCGACGGCCGTTACGGTACCGCTCTGCGTCGTATCGGTCAAGAGCGCCGTCTCGCCGAAATAATCGCCGGTCTCGAACGCATGCGCCCGCTGGGGGGTAGTATATGCCTCCAGCCTGCCGCTTGCGACCATATAAAACCATTGGGCCGTATCCCCTTCCCGAACGACGGTCTGTCCCCGGCTCACCTTGCGTCTGACCGTTATTTCCGCAAGCCCCCGCAGCTCTGAATCGGGAATGGCCGACCAGATCGAGGCTTTGCGCAGAAGCCCGTGAACGTAACGCAGCTCCGCGGCGAAGGAGAGGCTTTCGTGAAAGTACGGGCTTGCTTCGGCAAGCCGCTCGAACGCGGCCCGGTCAAGGCGCAGCGTCATGACATCGCCCGCCGCTTTAATGCCTGCCGTTCGTTTTTCGTTGCGGATCAAAGCGATCTCGCCTATTAATGCACCGGGACCGAGCTCGGCCAGCATCACCGCTCTGCCTGTCAAGCTGCGGGAGATGACCTGCACCCGACCTTCTGCAATGAAGAAGCAATCGTCGCCTTCCATCCCCTCATGCATCAGCCATTCCCCGTCAGCAAAAGAAGCCGACTGCATCGTGACAGCGGCTTTCTCCAGCTCTTCCTCCGGAACGCCGTGCAGCAGCGTATGATGTTTCAAAAATTCAACCATGTTGACGGACATTGCCATTCTCCCCAGCCTCTATAAGGAATTACGACGAAAAAAAGAAACCTGCCGAGCGACAGGTTCCCCGTACTGCTTCTATTATCGCATATTTCCAATGATGCTGCTGCGGGAATCTTGCATTTTTTTAATAAAATTCGACATGGTATCGAAAGCTTCATTGCGTTTGTTCGTCAAGCTCTGCAGGCGCAGCATATCCATCTGTTGAGAATTGCTCGCCGAATCGATAGAGCTGCGGAGCTTATCCAGCAGTGCGTCGAACTCCGCCTGGGTCAGCTTATCGCCGGAAACGGTTATGCTTGCTTCGGCCAGCTTGCTTTTCAGGCCGGCCGGAACGGCCGCCGTATCTCCCGCTTTTTGCGGCCGCAGCGACCGCAGCTCGCTAAGCATATCGTTCATCTTCATGATCAATTCGTTCCGCTTCTGTACCTCTTCCATCTGCTGCTTCAACTGCTGATCCAACAGATCGGCGCGCTGGGACTGGACCTGCATTAACGCCGTCTCCAAATCCATATTCGATACCTGAACCGTCAGCGTGCCGTTCGCATCTACCTTGCCGATGGCATTTTGCGTCGCTTGACCTCCAAGAGCTTCCTTCACCGAACCGTACGCCGAATCGTTCATCATCAGACCTACGCCGCCGACCACTCCCACTACCAAAGCGCCGATCAAGGACAATGCATGTTTCTTATTCAATGGATTTCCCTCCGTCTGTTCTTGTTGATTTCAGTATAGCACGGAATGGAAATACTGCCTTGTTAAGTTTGACACACAATAGCAGAATAGGCCGCCGGGACTTGTTCAATCCGCCGCCAACAACGTGCAGCAATCCGCCGGAATCCGTTCGGCCAGCCATACTTCATTGCCGGCATAATAGAACTCGACCCCGGCTACCGCAGCCTCCCGGGTGCGCACTTGCAAAATGACGAGCTCGCCCCGGCGGCTGCCCGCCATCGCAGCAAATTGCGTTCCTTCCGAGAGATGAACGTATTTTCTTCCCATCGGCCGGATGCCTTCCTCCATAATCGAGGGCAGCGCCCTCTCGTTCGTGCCGTGATATAGAATGAGCGGCGGCGTCCCCGGCTCGTATTGGACTTTATCATGACTATGCCCGTATCTGGCCCGGATGCGCCCCGCGCGAATCTCGAAGCGCTGCTTCTCCGAACGGTCGACGACTCCGCGAATATCGTCTGCGGTAATATGCGACCACTTCGGTTCTGTCTGAACCGCCTTCAGCAGGTCTTCTATCGGACAAGAGCCGTCTTGCGGGTCCAAGGTCACTCCGAACGCTTCAGGCGTATGCCGGAGAATTTTGGTCATAAATTTGCTCAGACTCGTTTCCCAATGTTTGTTTACCATTGCTTTCACTTCCTTTGCTGCTGTGACTTACATCCATTATACCGGCTCACAGAGGAATGCAACGGGAAAGTTTGGCTGTGAGAAGAAGTCTATCTGCACCTTTTAAAGGATGCGTGCGGTGCCCATTTAATCTTCCAATCGCAGTTGAAATCGGTTTTTTTGAGTGTTATTTCCTTTTTTTATGAGAAAGTCCGTTTTTCTTAGCCGAACGCTGACGCTGTTCCAACTCTCTACCGACTCACCGCCCACTTTTCCACCGGGCTTTTAGGAGGATGGTGAAAAACGCCCACTTCGCATGCGAAAGCATCTTCCGATCGCTCTTGTTCCCGGATTTCTTGAATAAGTAAGCCCGTGTAACGGGGGAAATCCGAGAACAAAGGCGAACGCTGACGCTTCTTCAGATTGCTCTCGCTTAGCGAAGTTTGCTTTTTCACCGAGCTTTTAGAAGGGTGGTGAAAAAGTCCGCTGCGGCGTCCATTTGATCCTCCAATCGCTATTGAAACCGGATTTTTCGGATGGTTATTTCCTTTTTTCTATGGAGAAAATCCGTTTTCACCACGCTTTTAAAGTCATGTTCACAGCGTTTGGAATCCGGTATCCCATTCCCTCTTCATGCTCCAACGTATCTGTTTAGACATTGGCTTGGCTGCAGGCTTGGTTTGAGCGCCTTCAAACGCTGCTCGCCCAAGCTTTTTTTTAGGAACGGGAACGCGCCCGAACGCTCTGGAAGGGAGCTGCAGGAGATGTAGCCCCCGGAACCGAGCATCGAACCGTTTCTAAGTGTAACGGACACAGGAGAGCTAAAGTCGTCGCAAACAGACGCTTTTTCAACGTAACGGACGTCATGGCGCTTACATAGCTCCGAATCGCTTTCTATGGAGGCTCTGCCAACTAATAGCTGCATCTGTGTCCGTTAGAATTCCAAAATGGCCGATAGGGTTGATATAACGGCCGCTGTGTCCGTTGTGAGTGTACTGCGCCTCTGAAGGGTCGCCTTCTGCGCAGGCGAAAGCCTCTTCCGATCGCTGCCCATCCCGAATTTCTTGAATAATTAGCCCTTCAATGGGTTAAATAATTCGGGAACAAAGACAACAGCTGCGCTTCTCCAGATTGCCTTCGACTAGTGAAGTCTACTTTTTCACCACACTTTTAGGAGTCTGTCCGACGAAACAGGAAAAGCATAGTTTCGTCGCGAAACTTAACTGTAATCTGTTTATCTGGTAAAAAAGGGTGTGTGGTTTATGGCAAAATTTAAATCTTACTCCACGGAACAAGGTGAATTGTTTCCGATGTATTTGAGCGATTGGATCCCTGAAGATCATTTAG
>NZ_JANYUY010000052.1 GCF_025060755.1 Paenibacillus doosanensis | reverse complement strand
ACTGCTCACCGTTGATAGCTTTTGCCTTCTAGTTCAGCTTGTTCACCCCTCTTGTATGAAAAGGGGTAAGGGAAAACCAAGGGGAGTTACAAACTGCCTATTGACAAGTCTCGTTCATATCAGCGATTGGAGGATCAAATGGACGCCGCAGCGGACTTTTTCACCACCCTTCTAAACGAGGGAGAAAAGCGGACAAAGCGGCGAAGAATGGCAACGCTTCCAAAATACAGGTGAAAAGGAGGGAGCAGCGTGCGTTGGAACCGCAAATTTAATCTTCTCGCCCTGTTCAGAAAAAGCATTCAAGCCAAGGTGTTCGCGGCTTTCGGTTTATTAATGCTGGTGGCGCTGCTTCTTGTCGGACTTGTCATCTATATTCATTTGACGGACAACATCAAGAAAAATGCAACCGTTTATGTGACCGACAGCATTCGCAGGGCGGATGAAAATGTCAATGCCGTGCTCAAGGACGCCAATCATCTGCTGGCCCTTGTCGTGACAAATCAGGAAAATGTAATTGATGTTTTGCGCAGCGACAATTACGAAATTTCGCTGGAATGGTTTAAGGAACAGAAGCAGATTAACAGCTTTCTTTCTTATTTAACGGCCTATAAATCGCAGATCAGCCGGATTGCCGTTGTCGGGACGAACGGGAAAATTTTTTCGGTAGGGGTGCCGTACCTGGATCGAACGACGCTGAACGAAGAGCTCGTACAGCAAATCATTCAAGCTCCCGAACAAAAAACGTTTATTAAGCAGTATCATAACGGACGGGAGGAGACGCTCACGATAGCGCGGACGATCCGGTACAACCGCGAGCCCATCGGGGTCGTTATGATCGACCTGGACTATCAGATCATCCAAAGCAATTATGATATTCGTCCGTCCGACGACAGCTTCGTATATATCCTCGGCGATAACGGAGATATCGTATATTCGTCCGCGGCAGCCAAAAGCATGGAACCTGCAGACAGTCCCACGGATATGGCGGCCCAATTGAACAAGTTCGTAGGGACCAGCCAAGTGCGGGAGGAGGCCATAGGCGGGGAAAAGCAGCTGGTGGTCAGCTCTACCTCGGATTTTACCGGCTGGACGACGGTGGGCATCATTCCGGAGCATACCCTGCTAAAAGATTCGCTGGCATTAAGAAATCAAATCATCAATCTTGTGCTTCTCGTGTACATGGCCGTTCTGGCCGTTTCCGCTGCGGTTTCCTCGCATATTACGAAAAACTTGCGCCGTCTGAGAAATACGATGGAGCGTGTGCAGGAAGACAGCTTCATAGCGGCTACCCATATTACCGCCGAAGATGAAGTGGGCCAGCTATCTCTTGTGTTTCAAAACATGCTGAGGCGGCTGCGGGAATCGATGAATGAGATCAAGCAGCGGGAACGGTTAAAGCGAGAAGCCGAGTTAACGGCGCTGCAAGCGCAAATCCGTCCTCATTTTTTATACAATTCACTCAATACGATCAAATACATGGCAAGTCTTAACCATGCGAGCAACATCGAAGAAGTGTCGTCCTCGCTCATCGAGCTGTTGAGGGGCGTTCTGGGCAACACGAAGGAGTTCATTCCTCTAAGGGAAGAGCTGCATTACGTTCAGAGCTACATTAATATTCAAAAATATAAATACATCGACCGTTTCAGCGTTCATTATCAAATCAGTCCTGAGCTGCTCGATACTCCCGTGCTTAAGCTGATACTGCAGCCCTTGGTGGAAAACGCCGTAACGCACGGCGTGGGCGTTATTAAGGAGAAAGGGATCATTACCGTAAAGGCGTACGTAGAGAACGGCTTGCTGAAGCTGGAGGTCGCCGATAACGGCGGCGGGATGACGGCAGAGCAGATTAGGCTTCTCTTGGAGGAGGATGCCGATGCGGCACGGACGAAGCCGTTCCGGTCCGGAGGGATGGGGATTTGCAACGTAAACGAGAGAATACGGATGGTTTACGGGCCGGAATACGGGCTGCAAATTTTTAGCAGACCCGGGGCTTTTACGAGAGTCGAAATTACAATTCCTGTTAACAGGGGGGATGTGAGCCATGTTTAAAGTGCTGTTGGTGGACGATGAACTGATTGCCCGGCAGTATATGCGCCATCTGATTGATTGGGAAGGGCAGGGAATGATCATTTGCGGCGAAGCCGGCAACGGGCTGGAAGCGATCGAGTTAATGGAGCGGGAACAGCCGCATATCGTCATTGCCGATATCAATATGGCGGGGATGGACGGCGTGGAGCTGTCCCGCTATATGAGCGCCAACCAGGCGGGGCGAATCAGATTGATCATTCTGAGCAGCTACGACAACTATGAATATGTGCGGGAGACGATGAAGAACGGGGCCGTCGATTATTTGCTCAAGCATCGTCTGGATGCCGCGGGATTGCTCGATATTTTGAGCAAGGTCAAACAGGAGATTACCGATTCGGAGGAGAAGCCGCAGCATTTAAACTATATCGAAAAAAATTGGTCCGCCTTGAATCAGGATGTGGCGCGCAACTATTTTAAAGAACTGCTGCTTGGCCTGGAAGAACAGTTCCCGAAGATTGAAGATTACTTCCGTCATCTTTCGCCGATCGGAGCGCGCAATCTGGTCGTCACCGTCATCCAAACCTCCGAGCAGCACGGCCCTGCACAGGGCCAGACGGTATCGGAACGCAATAAGAGAATGCGGTCGATTCTGGATATGGTTCAGCAAGGAATCGCCCAGACGGACAACGGCATCGCCGTAGAGCTGGAATACGGGAAGTTCGCGGTGATGACCGCCTTTCCGCAGGGGCGCAGCGAAAATGACATTCACCAGCGGCTCCATGCTTGTCTGCAAAGAATCGCCAGTTCGCTTGAGATGTACCTGAATCTTCAGGTGTCCTTCGCGTCGGGTCGATATGCCACAAGTTCTCGCAAATTCCGCTTAGTTATTCATCCGCTTTGCGGGATTTGGCCCGCGAATGGCCTGCCGCCGATTCTTATATTGAACAAGCCGAGGTGTTCACGCTGACGCTTCATCAAGAAAAAAGCTTGCTTCAAGCCGTCGAACAATTCGACCGGTTCAAGACGGACATGCTGCTCGACGATCTGTTCGAAGCGCTGGGAAGCCTGCCGTACGATTCGCCGTCCGTGTCCAACGCCGTCAATGAGCTGATCCAGCTTGCGGATAAAATATGGCGTAAAGCCGGCAGCAAAGATCAGGATTATGTTGACGACGATCTCCCCTTGAGATACGATCCGGCTTCGCCGGAGATGATCGATAGCGCCAAACAGCGGGTGAAGCAGTTGTTTCGGCAATTAATCGGAAAATTATCTCCCGAGCCGGAGCGCGCTTCCTATTCTCCGTATGTTGTGTCGGCGATGCAGTATGTTAACGCCCGTTACGCCGACAACATTTCTTTGGATCTGGCAGCGGAGCGCGCGGGAATAACCGCCTCTTACTTGGGCCGGCTGTTCAAGCAGGAAACCGGCGTCTACTTCACCGATTATTTGAATCAGATCCGGATCGATAACGCCAAGCGGCTGATCCGCAGCGGACGGTATAAAGTGAATCAGATATACGAGCGCGTCGGATTCTCCGGCTACAATTATTTCTTCAAGGTGTTTAAGGATTCGGTCGGCATGACTCCGCATCAATACGCCAAAAGCAAGGAAGAGCCGGACGGGCCGTCCTCCTGACGCAAGCGGGCCAGTTACGATTTTTGTAGTTTTTTTACGTATTATTGCAGTCTTTTGTAATCGCTTTCTTTGATAAGATTAAAGCGTTCACAAATAATGTACCGCTAAGGGGGGCGCCTCATTGCAGAGGTTAAAAAGAAGTGTATCGTTAATGTCGATTGCCGCTTTAATGACGACGGCGACTGTCGCCTGCACGTCCGGCGAAGAGAAACCGGCAGGCAATTCACCCGCCGCCAAGACCGATTCGAACGTCGCCTCGTCCGGCTTTCCCATCGTGGAACAGCCGCTGACGCTCAAGTTTTTCTCCAGGAAATCGCCGCCGAACGGTCCTTACGCCAACATGCTCGTATTTCAGGAATACGAGAAAAAGACGAACATGAAGATCGAGTGGGAGGACGTTCCTCAAGACGGGTTCGCCGAAAAGAAAAATTTGCTGTTTGCCTCCAATGAGCTCCCCGACGCTTTGTATAAGGCGGGACTGACGCCGCTCGAAGCGGTGAAATACGGCAGCAGCGGCATGCTCACGCCGCTCGAGGGCTTGATCGAGAAGTACGCGCCGAATCTTCAGGCGCTGTTCAAGCAATACCCGGACATCAAACCGGCGATCACGGCCCCCGACGGTCATATTTACGCGCTGCCGGGCATCGTAACGCTGACTGCGGGAAGAACGAACAAGCCGTGGCTCAATAAAGCGTGGCTGCAGAAGCTCAATTTGCAGGAGCCGAAGACGACGGACGATTTGGTTCAAGTGCTCAAGGCGTTCCGCGATAACGATCCCAACGGGAACGGGAAGCAGGACGATCTGCCTATGAGCGAGCGGAACTGGGATGCGCTGATCGGCTCGATGTCGGGCTCGTGGGGACTCGAAAGCCAGATGGGGTATCAGCTGGAAGTGAAGGACGATAAGGTTCACATATGGGTAACGGACCCCCGGTTTAAAGAATACCTGCAATTTCTGCATATGCTGTACCAGGAGAAGCTGCTGGATCAGGAAGTGTTCACACAAACGGAAACCCAGTTTGTCGGGAAGATGGCATCGGGCAATATAGGGTTCTTCCATAATCAGGCGAGCGACCCGTTTACCAAGAAAAAAGACGATTTTATGGGGATTGCGCCGCTCGCGGGGCCTCACGGAGATCAGAAGGTGAACGCGAACCCCGTAGCAAGAGACTTCGGCACCTTCGCCATTACTTCGGTCAATAAACATCCTGAAGCGACCATGCGCTGGATCGATTATTTTTACGGCGACGAAGGCTCCATTTTCTTCCGCTACGGCATCGAGGGGCAAACCTATAATTTGAAAAAAGACGGCCTGCCGGAGTATACCGACGAAATCTGGAACGATAAGCGCGGCACGGGAACGACGATCGGCCAATTCTCGCCATGGCCCGGCGGAGGCGCGCCTCATTTGATCAGCGAGAAAAACGCTACGGCTATCAATCCTGCGGAAGTTCAAGAAGCGCAGACGAAGCTGGACCCGTATATGCCTAAGCAAGTGTTCGGCGCTCCGCTCTTTGACGAGAAAACCGCCAAGGAAGTCGATACGCTCCGCCAGGATATCGATACTTACGTAGCCGAAACGACGAGCAAAATGATTACCGGCGCGGTCGGATTCGACAAATGGGATGAATATGTGAAAACGCTGGAAAAAATGGATTTGGCCCGTCTCGAGTCCATTTATCAAAAAGCGTACGACACGAATTACAAAAAGAAGTAAGCGACAAGTCCGCAGCGCAGCGGGTACAGGAAGGTTCTGTGCCCGCCGTAACCGGGAAGCCTTATTACAGGGGTGACAAACATGCAAACCGAACGGAAACCGCCGTCTCCCGGTATGGCCCAAGCCGTACCGGCAGCTCAGATCGGCGGAAGCTCGCTGGCCCGGCGCCGGCTGCTCAGGCGAATCCTCGTCAGATACGATTTATACCTCATGCTGCTGATCCCGCTCGCGTGGTATTTGATTTTTCAATACGGACCGATGTACGGGGTACAGATCGCTTTTAAAGATTTTCAGCCCGCCAAAGGGATTATGGGGAGCAAATGGGTCGGCTTGGAGCATTTCGAGCGCTTTTTCTCCTCCTATTATTTCGGAAGATTGCTGTGGAACACGATTTCAATCAGCTTGTATTCGCTGCTGTTTTCTTTTCCCGTTCCGATTCTGCTGGCGCTGCTCATCAATGAAATCCGCAGCCAAGGATTTAAGAAGTGGGTGCAGAACGTAACGTACATTCCGCATTTTATTTCGGTCGTCGTTATCGTCGGCATGCTGCAGCTGTTTTTGGGTTCCCAAACGGGCTTTATCAATGTGCTGCTTCATGCGACGGGCGCGGAAAAAATCTCTTTTTTGGATAGCGGAGAATGGTTTAAATCGGTGTTTATCAGCTCCAATATATGGCAGAATATGGGCTGGCAGTCGATCATTTATATCGCCGCTTTAAGCGGCATCAATCCGCAGCTGTATGAAGCCGCCAAGATGGACGGAGCCAGCCGGTTACGCCGAATATGGCATGTTTCGCTGCCGGGTATTTTGCCCATTATTATCATTTTGCTCATTCTCGATGTCGGCCACTTCATGAATATCGGCTTTGAGAAAATTTTGTTGATGCAGAACAATTTGAACAAGGATGCCAGCGACGTCATCCAAACGTTTATTTATACCAACGGGATTCAAAAAGGCGATTTCAGTTATACGGCGGCGATCGGGTTGTTTAATTCCGTCATCAATTTCGCCTTGCTTATTCTGATCAACCGTTTTGCCCGCAAGAAGGCGGAAACGAGCTTATGGTAGGAGGGAGAGCATGAATAATAAAGCCGTACGCCGCATTGCCGACGGCCGTTGGTTTGATGCTGGCATTTATACCGTATCGGCCGCCATTCTCGTGACGGTGCTGTATCCGCTGCTGTTTGTACTAAGCGCTTCCTTCAGCGATCCGACCAAAGTCATGAGCGGCGAGATGTGGCTGCTGCCGAAGGGCTTTACCTTGGGCGCTTACAAAGAGATTTTCGATTATGCCGCCGTCTGGTCCGGCTATCGCAATACGCTGCTCTATACGACGGTAGGCACGTGCGTTAACCTTATCTTGACGACGCTTGCCGCCTATCCGTTATCCCGCAAAGATTTGCCGGGCCGCAATCTGTTCATGTTTCTGATTACGTTTACGATGTTTTTCAACGGCGGCTTGATTCCGACTTATTTGATCGTGAAAGGGTTGGCGCTCGTCAATACGTTCTGGGCGCTGATCATCCCGAATGCGATCGCCACGTATAACCTGATCGTGATGCGGACCTATTTTCAAAACAGCATCCCTTGGGAAATTCAGGAGGCTTCGCTCATCGACGGCTGCTCCAACTTCCGCTTGCTCACGCATATTATATTGCCGTTGTCCAAGCCGATTATCGCCGTAATGGTATTGTATTACGCCGTCGGTCATTGGAACTCGTATTTCAATGCGTTGATTTATTTGCGCAACTCCAATTTATATCCGCTGCAGCTGGTGCTTAGAGAAATATTGATCGTCAGTCAGAGCAATATTCTCGACCAATCCGGCTCGACGTTCGGGATGGACGAGAAGCTGCTTCTGGCCGAAAGCATTAAATATGCGCTCATTATCGTAGCGAGCCTTCCCGTTCTGATCATGTATCCGTTCGTGCAGCGTCATTTCGTCAAAGGCGTGATGATCGGCTCGCTGAAAGGATAATACCGGCGAGGCATTAGGAGGAATAGAACAGAATGAGCACAGGGACAAACAAACCGAATATCATCGTCATCATGACGGATCAGCAGCGGGCCGACGTATCCGCCAGATACGGATTTCCGCTTGATACGACGCCCTTCCTGGACGGCTTGGCGCGCAGGGGAACGTGGTTTGACAAGGCTTATACGGCCGCGCCCGTCTGCGTGGCCGCCAGGTGCAGCATGCTGACGGGACGGTACCCCGGCGCGCACAAGGTCAGGGACAACGGGGGCAGCCGGCATGTCAGCTATACGCAAGATTTGTTCGATGTGATGAAGGGGCAAGGCTATCGTACGGCGCTGATCGGCAAAAATCACACGTATCTCCGCGCGGACAGCCCCTCCGTCGACCATTATGTATCCTTGAATCATTTCGGCGATTCGGGGCCTTTCCGGACGGAACAGGAGAAGGCGTTCGTCGATTGGTTAAGGCGCCGCTCCCAGTGCAGCCTGGAAGCGGCGCCTTATCCGCCCGAATGCCAAAATCCGGCCCGGGGAGTTACCGCTGCCTTGGAGTGGCTGCAGCCGGCCGAGCCGAATTCGTCGGAGGGGCAGCCGTTCTTCCTCTGGCTCAGCTTCCCCGAGCCTCATAATCCTTATCAAGCGCCGGAGCCTTATTACTCGATGTTTCCTCCGGAAGATTTGCCGCCCTTAAGGGCATCGGCGGAAGACGGAGACCGCAAAGGCTACAAGTGGCGTTGGTGCCGGAGGCAGGGGGAATATTTCAACCCGGATTACGAGCGGGAAATTCCCCGCGTTCGCTCCAACTATTTCGGCATGCTGCGGCTGATTGACGACCAGATCCGGCGGCTGATCGGCTCGCTGGAGGCTGCGGGAACGCTGGAGAACACCGTGATCGTGTTCTTGTCCGATCACGGCGATTTTACGGGCGAATACGGCCTGATCAAGAAAGGCCCGGGGCTGCCGGATATTTTATTGCGCATTCCGCTGCTGTTTACCGGCCCCGGGATTGTGGCGGACGCCCGGCCGCATCCGGCCCATGTGTCCATCGTCGATCTGCTGCCTACCTTATGCGAAGCGGCCGGCGCCCCCATTCCTGCGGGCGTGCAGGGAAGAAGCCTGTGGCCTCTTCTAACGGGACGCGCCGATCCGCATCCTGAATTTTCTAGCGTATATGCGGAGCACGGCTACGGCGGGCAGGAGCTGACGGAGGACGACGGGCTGGACATCCGCAATTTCGGCAGCGTATCCGAAGGCGATGGGGAACGGACGGTTCGGTTCGACGAATTGAACTCGGTTACGCAAAGCGGCTTTATGCGGACGGTCCGCAAAGGAGAATGGAAGCTGAACATGAGTATGCAAGGGCAGGGCGAGCTGTATCGTCTTGCCGATGATCCGTTGGAGCTGCACAATTTGTTCGGACAGCCGCAAGCCCGGGAGGCGGAGCTGGAGCTGCTCAGGGAATTGGCCGTATGGATGATGCGCAGCGAAGACCCGCTGCCTTATCCGGCCGCCTATGCGTATAAACCTATTTACGGCAAACGCGATGAAATATAGGAGGAATCGATCTGTGGACAGCAAGACGAAAATCAGAATCGACGCCGCCAAGCGGCAGCATACAACCGTTAATCCGTATTTGTTCGGCCATTTCGTGGAAGATATCCGCGACCATATGGACGCGATGCTTGCTTTCGCATTGAAGGATATGGACTTTGAAGAGGAAGCGGTGAACGGAGTATCCGCAGGATGGCATCCGATCAACAACGGAAAAAATACGGAGTTCGCCCTGGAGCCTGCGGCGCCGAAGCATTCCGGGCACAGCCAAAAAATCCGCATCTACAGCAATGACCGGTGCGAAGCCGGCATCGGCCAATCGGTCTCCGTTCGCGGAGGCATGGAATATAAAGTGCGGATCGTGGCGCGGGCGGCGATCGAGATTAGACGGCTGGTTTGCGAAATAACCGACCCGCACGGCGGGGACAGCCTGTGCTCGGTTCAAGTCGAATTAACGAGCCACAACTGGCGGGAATATTCGTTCTCTCTCACGCCTTCGCGTACGCTGGAGGGCGCGCAGTTCCGGCTGTTGATCTCTTCGGAGGACGCGGAGTGGAGGGATTCCACGGCGACCGGAATCCTCTGGCTCGATCATGTCTCGATGCTGCCTGCGGACAGCGCGGGCATCGTCAAGAAGGAAGTCGTCGATATGACGCGCGGACTGAACGCCGGCATGATGCGCATTGCGGGCAACTATATTAGCGCTTATCATTTTGAGCATGCCATCGGGCCGGAGCTGGAGCGGCCGAATATGATCAATGAAGCGTGGGGCGGCTGGACGAACAAATATTTCGGGACGGACGAATTTATCCGGTTTTGCCGCGATGTGAACAATGAGCCGCTGATTTGCGTCAATGCCGGCTCCGGCACGCCGGAAGAAGCGGTGCAATGGATGGAATACTGCAACGGGAGCGCGGAGACGCCGTACGGCGCGCTGCGGGCGCAGTACGGGAATCCGGAGCCGTACGGGGTCAAATATTGGGAAGTGGGCAATGAAATTTACGGTCCTTGGCAGGTCGGGCATTGCACTGCGGAGGAATTCGCCTATCGGTATATCCGCTTTGCCAAAGCGATGAAGGAGGCCGATCCGGACGCCGTTCTCCTGGCCTGCGGTCATGTCGATCCGGAATGGAACCGGATTGTGCTGGACATTGCGGGCGAATATATGGATTATTTGACGCTGCATATTTATCACGGCTTCGGCACGGTCGGCATCCGGCCCGATACGCCGAAGGAGGAGAGGTACAAGGCGATCGTCTCCTATCCCGAGATTACGCGCCGGATCATCGATACGACAAGAGAGCTTATCGACCGTCATGACAAGCACCGCCATGTGAAGCTGGCCGTCACGGAATATACGACGATGTATTATCCGAACACGATTCGCCAAGGGCTCCCGATGGAGCATACGCTGGAAGCTGCGGTAGCTAACGCCGCCAACTTGAACGAATTTATCCGCCAATCGGATTTAATTGAAATCGGCAGCTATTCGGATTTGGTCAACGGCTGGCTCGGCGGCTGCATCCGCGTGGGCGATCACTACGCCGATCAATACCGCGGCAAGCTCCCGGGCTGGAGCGGAAGGAGCCAGACGGTGTACGGTACGCCGACGTATCATCTGATGAAGCTCTACGCGAACCGGAGCATCGACCATGTCGTACACAGCGAAACCGAATGCGAAACTTACAGCGCCGACGGCGCCGATAACCGCCATGGCGAGAGCCTCCGCGATTTGCCGGTGCTGGACGTCGTAGCCTGCGTGAGCGAGGCCGGCGATACGCTGACTTTGTTTGCGGTAAACCGGGGGCTTAAAGCCGCCGAAACGGAAATCAGCATCGATTCCTTCCCGGCGGATTCGAATGTAACGGTATGGGAAATAAGCGGGGATGACTATGAAGCGATTAACTCGGTATTCGAGCCCGAACGCATCGTCGCCCGGGAACAATCCGTGTCCGCGCAGCAAGGACGGCTGATCTTCAAGCTGGGGGCTCATTCCGTCTATGCGTTCGAATTCAGACGATGATGCGGGCTGACGGCTTGCCGGCGGCTCGACGGAACCGTCTAGAGGTCCGGTGAAAAAAGAGCGATTTCAACAGCGATTGGAGGATCGAACGGGCACCGAAGCGGACTTGTTCACCACGCTCCTAGACGGTGACGGTCACGCGAATATCCTGCGGATAGTTGCCGAATCGTTTGCCGAATAGACTGACACCTCCGCAGTTCGCGGCTGAAGCGGGACAAGCGATCCGAAACCGGAGCTCTTGTCCCGCTTTTACATTCAGCTGTCCGATCTGCACGTCGGAAAACCGCACTCCGTCGACATGCGTGCCTTCCTTGGTAACGGATACGGTCTTGTGAAGCCCGTATTGGGTGTCGTTCCACCACGGGGGCGTATACAGGCCGCGTTTGCTGCCGAAATCGCCCGGACAAGTCCATGTAGCGACAGCCGTATCGTTAATCGAAAATGTAATGTCCGACGGCCAGTTCTCGTTATAATGCGGAGCCTCGGAGCAGATTTCGAGCGAAATCGCGATGCTTGAAGCTTCGGCTTGACCGACCAGATAGTTGGGGATCCGGTATTCGACAAACCCGCTGCCAAACCAGAGATGCTCCGCCTGCGTATGCTCCGGGTCGTCGAAATAGCGGGGATCGTCCATCATGCCGATGCGCTTGTCGAAGGACGCCAACCCGCAGGTGGGATGAACCTCATACCGGATATATTGGCCGACCGGCAGCTCAACCGTGAACCCGCCATGATCGGCGGGTTTGTCCGCTGCAGCGGTTCGCAGCACCAGCACCAGCTGATCGACGTGCAAGGAGCAGAGCTTCTGCGTCCCGCGCTTGCCGACCGTATTCTCGGTGGATACGATGCCCGCCTCCTCCAGTTTTTGAATATGCTTGGTAATAATCGCCGACGACAAGCCCAGCGCCTCTGCCAGCTCTCCAATGTTGTAAGGTTTCCCGTTCAGCAATTCAATGATCCGAACCCGGGTTTCGGAAGAAAAGCATTCCAGCACCTTCATGTTATTCGTCGTTACATCCAGTTTCATAACCAACACCCCTAACTTGCTTTGATTATATAACCTATTGGTTAAATAATCAACTTAATGATTGACATAATGAGCGAGTCTGTTTATCATTTAATTAGAAAGTCATCAAGTTAACTATATGATTAATGAAAAGAGGCTGACTTCTGACATGACACAATCGATAGCACGTCCGGAATATCCCCGCCCGCAGCTCGTAAGAGAACAGTGGCTTAATTTGAACGGCACCTGGGAATTTGAATTCGACGATGACCGTATCGGGGATGCAGAGCAATGGGGATCGGGAACGAGAGCTTTTACCCAAGCGATTCAGGTTCCGTTCGCGTACCAAAGCGCACTTAGCGGGATCGGGGAAACGGGCTTTCACGATCTGGTATGGTACCGGCGCAGCTTAGCCATCCCGGCCGACTGGTCCGGCCAAACGATACTGCTTCACTTCGGAGCGGTAGATTATGAGGCGACCGTATGGGTGAACGGGAGGCAAGTCGCCTTCCATCAAGGCGGACATACGCCGTTCCAAGCGGACATTACCTCCGCTCTGAAGCCGGGAGACAATGTTTTGGTCGTTCGCGCCGAGGATTTCAGCCGCGATGTGACGCTTCCGCGCGGAAAGCAGTTCTGGAAAGAAGACTCGGCTTCGATCTTTTATACCCGGACGACGGGCATTTGGCAGACGGTATGGATCGAACCGGTGAACAAGCTGCATATTCACAAGCTGAAGTTTAAGCCCGATATCGATAAGAACGAGATTCAAATCCGCACGCTGCTGAACGAAGCGCCCGCTGCGGGAGCCAAGGTTGAGGCGCGCATCGACATCCGCTTTAAAGACGAATATTTCTGCAGTACGACATTCAGCATTCATCATAAGGAAGAGTCGAGAACGATCGGGCTGCATGATTTCAACGATCACGGACTGGGCCGCTGGTGGTCGCCGCACAAGCCTAACCTGTACGATGTGACGGTGACGCTGCTCGTTGACGGCCGGCAGGCCGACAGCCTGGACAGCTATTTCGGCATGCGCAAAATAGCGGTTGAGGCGGGCAAGGTGATGCTGAACAACCGGGTTTATTTTATGCGTCTTGTCCTTGATCAAGGCTATTTCCCCGACGGCATTCTGACCGCTCCGAGCGACGAGGCGTTGAAGCAGGATATCGTCTTGGCGAAGCAGATGGGCTTCAACGGCGCCCGTAAGCACCAAAAAATCGAAGATCCCCGTTTCCTCTACTGGGCCGACAAGCTGGGCTATCTGGTATGGGGAGAGATGGCCAACGCCTATCAATATTCCGAGGAATACGTAAGCAAAGTGACGGCGGAATGGCTGGAAGCGGTAGATCGTGACTATAATCATCCTTCGCTTGTCGTGTGGGTTCCGATTAACGAAAGCTGGGGCGTGCCGAACATTCTGATCGACAAGCGGCAGCAGCAGCATGCGCTCGCCATGTACCACTTGACCAAATCGCTGGACGACACCCGGCCGGTCATCTCCAATGACGGATGGGAGCAGATGCGTTCCGATCTCGTTACGATTCACGACTACGAGTGGAGACGGGACGACCTGGAGGAGCGGTATTCGACCCTGGAGAAAACATTGGGAACGAAGCCGCATCGCCGTGAGGTGCTCGTCGGTGGCACAGCTTATGAAGGACAGCCGATTCTGGTCACGGAATTCGGCGGCATTGCCTTTAAGAAAAGCGACTGGGAAGGCTGGGGATATTCCGGGGCGGAGAACGAGGAAGATTTCTTGAAGAAGCTTGCCGACGTCGTGGAACCACTGCTGCAATCTCCTTACGTTCAGGGCATTTGCTACACGCAGCTGACCGATGTCGAGCAGGAAATTAACGGCTTGCTGACATACGACCGCGTGCCTAAGGCGCCGCTTGAAGAGATCAAAAAGATTTTCGGCGGCGAAGTCAAATACTAATCCGTGCCGGACGGCGCCCGCCGTTTGCCGGGACGATCATTCCGAACGCAGCTGTACTCTGAGGAGTACGGCTGCGTTTTTTCTTGCGCTCAAAACCACCTCTAAGCGCGGTCGCTCAACTTAAGAGCAGGCGTCATATTGTCGGCTCGGAGCGGAATTGATATAGTGGATCTATCGAAGGGGGGAGTTTCATGTGGAATACGTTGTTTATCAAGAAAAGCAGCGTGCAGCACAAGCTGCTGCTTGCTTTCTGCTGCCTGGTGCTGTTTCCGCTCGGCTTGTTCGGGTACGTATCGCTGGCGATTACGAAGCAGAGCATTGAGCAGCAGGTCGTTGCCGGAAAGCTAAAATCGCTCGGTCTGATTTCTCAGAAGCTGGACATTATGGCCTCGGATTTGACGGCGATTTCGAATATTTATTTTTCCAACGAGGATTTGCGTTCCTTGCTGCTCAGTCCGCCGGACAATCAAGCGTATCAGGAACGGGCCAAAAAACAGTTTTTGACCAAAATGATCGTGTCCTACCGCTATGCGTATATGTGGCTGGATTACTACACCTCGATCATTGGCCTCAACGGCATCGAGCTGCATACGTTTTACGACGGCGGCAAAATCGGCATCGAATCGCTGAAGCAGGAGCCGTGGTATACGCAGGTGACCGAACTGAACGGCGGGGTTGCCTGGTACGCCGATCCTTCGCCGAAGCTGATTCCGACCGTGAACGAAGATCATTACGTGTCGGCGATACGGCTCATTAAGGATTTTGAGAATAACGCGACGATCGGCCTGCTGATGATTAATATCGGAGAGCAGTTTTTGTACAAGCAGTACAGCGATGCGCTGCAGCCCGGCGAATATATGCTGCTGTTCGACGCGCAGGGGAAAATCGTCTCGGCGACGGACAAGGCCAAGGTCGGCCAAAGCTTGAGCGCAGCCCCGTATTATGAGCGCTTTGCCGGCGGCGGCGAATACTTCAACAGCCGTATCGACGGGAAAGACATGCTCGTTACGTATCACCGGATGGAGAGCACAGGCTGGACGATCGTCTGCTACACGCCGGTCGATACGCTGCTGCAGAACGTCGAGAAAACGAAATGGCTGCATCTGATTTTGTTTGCGTCCGTTCTGATTTTATCCATCATCGTGTCGTACGTGATCGCCAGAAAATTATCGGTTCCGATAAGAAAATTATACGCCAGCATGAAAAAGGTGGAGCGGGGGGATTTGAGCGTCCGTTCGGACGTTCAGGGAAGCGACGAGATCGGCGAGCTGGCCAAAAGATTCAATCAGATGGTGGGCCGGATCGAAGAGCTCCGGGATCATGTGATTGAAGAGCAGGAAATGAAACGCCGCGTCGAGCTGCAAAATTTGCAATCGCAAATTAACACGCATTTCTTATACAATACGCTTGCGTCGATTCGTTCCATGCTGTTAAGCCGGACGCCGGAGGCGATCGATTCCGTCATCGTATCGCTCGTCAAGCTGCTTAAGAAAACGCTGTCCGCAGAAAGTGAGTATATTACTATCGCGGAAGAAATCGATAATCTGCAAAACTACGTCAACATTCAATCCGCGAGGCAGGATGAGAAGCTGCAGGTGGAATTTCATATTGAGGAAGAAATTCTGCATAAAAAGACGTTGAAGCTGCTGCTGCAGCCGCTTGTTGAAAACGCTATCTTCCACGGCATTGAGCCGCAGGAGGGCACGGGCGTCATCGAAGTCAGGGGCTGGACCGAGCACGATCAAATCTGCTTTAGCGTCACGGACAACGGCGTGGGCATCGGCGCGACGTACGGAGACGGTGAAGAGTCCGGTTTGACGGAGCAGGTTCTCTCCTCGGCAAACGGGCTGGGTTTAAGAAATGTGCAGCATCGGATACAGCTTCATTTCGGAAGCAAATACAAAATTGACATTCGTCGCGCCGATCAGGGGGGAACGTCCGTCGTTCTCCGCTGGCCCGTATTTACGAGAATCGAGGAGTTGAAACGAACATGAAGGTAGCTATTGTCGACGATGAACCGCAAATCCGCCGCTGGATCGAACAGCTGGTACACAAGACGGAGCTCGGAATTGAAGTGGCGGGCGCCTACGGCAACGGGAAGGAAGCGCTGGACGCCTGCCGAAGCCAGCCGGTCGACGTCATCATTACGGATATCAAGATGCCGGTGATGGACGGCATAGAACTGATCCGCCGGCTGAAGGAGGAATTTCCTTCCGTCCGCTCCATGATCATGAGCTCGTACAGCGAATTTCAGTATGCGTCGGAGGCGCTCAAAGCCGGAGCCGGCAACTATATTCTGAAGGCGGAAGTGACCGTCGGCGAGCTCCGGGAAGCGCTGAACAAGCTGCAGTCCGAGCTGGCGCTGGAGAAGCACCGCAATGACGAGGTGTATTCCCTGAAAAGCGCGCTGAACCATCATCATCATACGCTGCGGTCCATCTATTTGACCGACCTGGTCCGCGGCAAGCCGTCCGCCATCCATGAATTTGAAGCCAAGATGAGCGCCTTCCAGCTTCGGCTTCCCCGTCGCGATCTGATCGTCATGACAATCAGGCCGGACGATGCGCCGGATGCCGGTCTACATGCGAAGATAAAGGATCATAAGCTGCTCGAATCGGCCATGGTGAATATTATTGACGAAACGCTCGTTACGGAGGCGGGGAGCGGCTGCTGCTTCGTCTATGAAGCGAATCTGCTTGTCGTCCTGATCGGCTCGAATCAAACCGGCAGCAGGTCCGTACGCGAAGCTTCGCTGCAGTACGCTCACCGGATCATCTCCAATCTGTCGGAATATCTCCAGGTTTCCGTCTCTGTGGGCATCAGCCCGCCGTACGGCGATCTAAGCCAATTGGGGCATCAGTTCCAAGAAGCCTGCGAGGCGCTAAAGCGCAAAACATTTTACGAGAAGCGGGCCATTGCCTGGCATAAGGAAGAGCAGGCGGCGGATACCGGGTTCGCAGACAAGGAGCTTCCCGCCTTCTGGAAAACATTTACGCAGCGGATCGGCGAAAGACAGTATAAGCAAGCGGCCGAAGCCGTGGAGGCGCTGATGGGCGGCATTCAACAGCGCAAGCCGTTTACGGAAGCCGAAGCCAAGGCGCTTTGTCTGCAAATCGCCTTCACGCTGCATCAGGCATTGCGGGACTTAAAAGAAGGAGCGGCCGTTTACGAGCCCGAGCTGATCCATCAGGAGATCGCCGAGCTGTCGACGTTCGAGCGGCTCAAGCAGTGGCTGCTTCTGAGGACGGCTCATTTTATCGATGAAGCGCAAGTAAGGCAAGGCTCTTACAATAAGACGATACGCGAGGTGTGCGCGTTCATCAAAGAGTCTTATGCCGAAGGCATCTCCCTGCAGCAGGCGGCGGACAAGGTGCATTTGAACAAAACCTACTTAAGCGAGCTGTTTAAAAAGAAAATGGGCGTCAGCTTCAACGATTACTTGACGCATCTTCGCATCGAGAAGGTCAAGGAGCTGATCCGCTCCGGCGACTCGACCATAGGGATGATGGCGGAGCAGGTCGGTTATCCCGACGGCAGTTATTTAACGAAAGTGTTTAAGAAAGCGACGGGGATGACCCCGCTGGAATATAAACAAGCTCATGCTATGAGATAAAACCGGGAAAGCATACGGCAGGCATTCTTTTCTCGCCACACCGAATGTTTAAAGAAAAGCCAAAGATAGGACTAAATGACCCGAAGATATAACCGGTGGGAGTCTGACGGCTTCATCTATAATAAAGCTATCCGATATCGAAGTCGGGACGAATATAGAAAAGGCGGGGATGGGCAGATGAAGGCATGGAAAACGATGATGACCGGCGCGACCGCGGTAAGCTTGGCGGCTGCGCTGGCAGCTTGCGGATCGGGCGGCGGAAGCTCGCCGGAACAGAGCGCGAATCCGGCGGACGGCAATAAGCAGGTGGAAATTACTTTTGCCAACTGGATATCCGTGGAAGAAGGCACGAAGGAGGCTTACAATCAGCTGATCGCCGATTTTGAGCAAAAGCATCCCAACATTAAAGTGAAGTCGATCGGCATCCCGTTCGCCCAGTTCAAGGATCAGGTGCTGGTCAGCTCCGCGGGCGGCAATCCTCCGGATGTCGCCATGTCCAACCAAAATTTCACGCCCGCGTTCGACGGGGCGAAAATGGCGGAGCCGCTGGAAGCCTTGCTTGGAGCGGACATGATCAACGACATCGTCGACGGTAGCAAGGCGGGAGTAACGTTCAACGGCAAAGTCATGGCGATGCCTTGGGCGCCTCATCCGAGCGCGCTGTTCTGGAACAAAACCGTGTTCAAGCAGGCCGGCCTGGACCCGGAAAAACCGCCGAAAACATGGGATGAAATGATCGAAATGGCCAAAAAAATAGCCGCTCTGGGCAAGGACGAAAAAGGAAATCCGATCTACGGGATCGGCGAGAACGGCGCCTCCGAATCGTATACGGGCAACATGCTGATGAGAATCGCATATTCCTACGGCGGCAAATTCGTCGACGACAAAGGCGCGATCGTCTACGACCAAGGCACGGCCTTGAAGGACTCGCTGGCTTATATCAAAGATATGATCGGCAATAAAATCTCGCCGAAGGGCGCGATGATGAAGGATCTTCGGCCGATGTTCGCCAACAATGCGCTCGGTATGCTGGTAGACGGCGACTTCGGCAGAACCAACTTCCGTTCGATGAGCGGCAAGGGCGAAGCGTTCGACAAGGAATGGGGAGTGACGACCGTTCCTGCGGGCAAATCGGGCAAAAGCGAAACCGTATTTACCGAGCATCAGCTCGTGGTAGCGGCCGGAAGCAAGCACAAGCAGGAAGCCGCCGAATTTGTCAAATATCTCGTATCCAAAGACGCAATGGCGATTTATCACAAGCTCAATGGAGTCATGTCCTCCCGAAAATCGATTGCATCGCTTCCGGAGATGAATGAGGACGACTATGCCAAGGTGTTCAACGAGCAGATGAAAACCGCATCGCCTCTGCCGGCGGCCAATCCCAAATTCGATAACGCGATGAAAACGTCCACCGATATGATTGTGCTTGTTACCGAGGGCGGCAAAAGTCCCGAAGAGGCGATTTCGACCGTGATGCCCAAAATCAAGGAGCTGTATAAATGAGGACCGGCTTACAGCCGTTCCTTCCGCCTAAGACGATACGGCTGGGGAATGGAGCGAGGAAACAATGAACTTACGTTTGACCAGACATCAAAGAGATATATGGTTTGCAGTCATTCTGCTGCTGCCGGCCGTTCTGCTGCTAGGGTTAACCATTGTCAGCCCGCTAGTCAAATCGGTCGCCATGAGCTTTACCGATTATTCGCTGCTTTCCCCGGTAAGCCAGTGGAACCACTTGGACAACTATAAGCAGCTTCTGTCATCGCCCGATTTCTATCATTCCTTAAAAATTACGCTGATCTACGTCGCCTGCGCCGTAGCGCTGGATTTGCTGCTCGGCTTGACGCTGGCGCTCCTTCTGAATCGCAACATCCGTTTCCGCGGTTTTTTCAGAAGTATCGTGATGATTCCTTGGGCGATTCCGACGATTGTCACCGCATTGATTTTCCTATGGATTTATCAAAGCGATTACGGCGTATTGAACTATGCGCTCGTCTCTGCGGGAGTGATCGAAAGCAACGTCAACTGGCTGCAAAGCGTAGACTATGCGTTAACGGCCATTATCGTGGTCGCCGTATTCCGGCAAACTCCGCTGGTCGCCGTCATGATTTTGGCGGGGCTGCAAAATATATCCGCCAGCTTGTACGAAGCGGCCAAAATCGACGGAGCGAGCGGCTGGCGGCTGTTCACGCACATTACGCTGCCGCTGCTGAAGCCCGTCATCTCCAGCGTAACGTTGATTATGATTGTTAACAATTTCCAAATGTTCACTTTATTTTTTACACTGACGAACGGCGGACCTGCCGGGGCCACTTCATCGCTGGCGATCCTTACCTATGACACCGCGTTTTCCAAATATGAGATGGGCAAAGGCTCCGCCATCGGCGTGATTTGGCTGGTCATGCTGTTTACATTCTCCCTTATCTTTACGCGCATCATGAATCGGGACGACAAGTAGGAGGAATCGGAATGAATAAACGCGCGCCGGCATTGGCACAAGCGGCCTTCGGGGGCGGCAGGAAGGAGCTGCGCAGCAGAGAAGGAGCAAGCTATGTTCTGCTCGGCCTGATCTTGATCTTCCTGCTGTTTCCCGTTTACTGGATACTGGTTACGTCACTTAGCACCAACAGCGAATTGCTGCAGCTTCCGCCGAAATGGTTTCCGTTTCACATCTCTTTGGACAGCTACGCGGAAGTGCTTCGTTCATCGGTATTTTTAACCTTTTACCGCAATACGGTTATCGTCGCTTCCGGGGCTACGGTGCTGTGCATCATCGTATCGATTTTCGCCGGGTATGCTCTATCCCGGTTTCGGTTCAGAGGCAGCAATTTGCTTACGCTCATCTTTTTATCCGCGCAAATGTTTCCGACTGTCACTCTGGTCATCGGGTTATATTCGCAATACCAGGCGCTGCATTTGCTCAATACGCTGTATGTGCTTATTCTCGCCTCGACGATGACGTCTCTGCCCTTCAGCATCATGCTGATGAGAACGTTTTTTAACGGCATTTCCAAGGAGCTGGAGGAAGCGGCCGAAATCGACGGAGCGTCGCGGTTCAAGACGTTGTTTACGATTATCGTTCCGCTCTCCAAGCCGGGGATTATGGCGATTGCGATTTATACTTTTTTGATAGCATGGGACGATTTCCTGTTCGGCTTGACCCTGGTCAGCGACATCGATAAAAGAACGCTCAGTCCCGGCTTGTCCTTAACGTATCTCGGAGAATATTCGGCGAACTGGTCCGGCGCCACGGCGGCGGCTGCGACGGCCACGATCCCGCTGCTGATCGTCTTTATGTTTCTGCAGCGGTATATGGTAGAGGGGCTGACTGCGGGCGGCGTAAAGGAATAAATGAAGAAATCACGATAAAGGCGGGAGTATGTCCTGCATATGGAGGAATATGATGAGTCAACGGGAAAAGAACCAACCTAACGTAATCGTGTTTTTTACCGATCAGCAGCGCTGGGATACGTCCGGGCTGCACGGAAACCCGCTGGGGCTGATGCCCAACTTCGACAGAATGGCTTTGCAGGGCACGCATTTGACCCATTCCTTTACGTGCCAGCCCGTATGCGGCCCGGCCCGCTCCTGCCTGCAGACCGGCATGTATGCAACCAAGACCGGCTGCTTCGTCAACGGCATTCCGCTGCCCGACAGCGCGAAGACGATGGCGCATTATTTCCGCGAAGCGGGTTACCGCACAGGCTATATCGGCAAATGGCATTTGGCCCATGAAGAGCCCGTATCCGAACCGAAGCGGGGCGGGTACGAGGAGTGGCTGGCGGCGGACGTGCTGGAGTTCAGCTCCGACGCGTATAACACCGTTCTGTACGACAACGACAATCGGCCGGTTAAGCTGCCGGGCTACCGGGTGGATGCGATGGCCGATGCGGCGATTCGCTATATCGACCGCAGCCAGAACGACCCGTTTTATTTATTCTTATCGTTCCTGGAGCCGCATCACCAAAATCATCTGGACGATTATCCCGCGCCGGACGGCTACCGCGAAGCCTATACGGGACGGTGGATGCCGCCTGATTTGGCTGCGCTCGGAGGAACGGCCCATCAGCATCTTGGCGGGTATTACGGCATGGTCAAGCGGCTGGACGAAGCGCTTGGACGCATCCTCGACGCGCTGAAATCGCTGCAGCTGGACCGCAATACGATCGTATTGTTCACCTCGGATCACGGCTGCCATTTCAAAACGAGAAACGGCGAATACAAACGGAGCCTGCACGACGCTTCCATTCGCGTTCCCTCGGCAATATGGGGGCCGGGCTTCTTCGGAGGGCGGCAGTTGCCGCAGCTCGTATCGTTGATCGATTTGCCGCCGACCTTGCTGGATGCGGCGGGCATCGACGTTCCCGAACAAATGCAGGGACGGTCGCTGATGCCTTTGCTGCGCGGTTCTTCAGATGCGTGGCAGGAGGAAGTTTTCGTGCAAATTAGCGAGACCGAGGTCGGGCGGGCCGTAAGAACGAAGCGCTGGAAGTACGGCGTGACCGCGCCGGGCAAAGACCCGGAGAAGGATTCCGGTTCCGACCGTTATGTCGAGACGTATTTATACGATCTGCAATGCGATCCGTACGAGCTGACGAACCTGATCGGTCTGGAATCCCACCGCGAGGCTGCGGACCGGATGATGGCGAGATTGCAAAGAAGGATGCAGGAGGCGGGCGAAGCCGTGCCACGGATCGAACGGGCGCCTGCGATTCCGGCCGGGCAGCGCCGCGTTTCGGCTGCGGAAGCGGGAGCTTGATCCGCTTGCGGCATGTGCCCTCCGCCATGTCCGAACGGCCGGGCTGCCTGAACTGCGCGTCAGATGCGTAGGCAAAGTTAGTAAAAAGCCTGCTCAAGCTTATCGACAGGCTTTTATTTTTGAATGAACGCCGACAGGCGTTTTTTCTTATGAATAATCAACAATTCGCCGCAGATTGTTCATAAATGAACAAAGCGCACCCATTTAACCATTGCAAGCATTGTATTCCTTTTTATAATCATAGACATGCGTTTATCATTTGATAAATACTTCATTGGAGGAGGGCTCAATCGTGGAACGTCTATGGACGAAGTCTTTTATTCTCATCAGCGCAGGTACGCTGTTCCAGTTTAACGCTTTTTATATGCTGTATCCGACGCTGCCGCTGTTCATCCAGCAAATCGGAGGCAACGAAACGCATGTCGGGTTGTCGATGGGCGCGTTTATGCTGACCTCCGTGATCATTCGCCCTATCGTCGGCGGGCTGCTCGACCGCTACGGCAGAAGACGGTTTATCGTCTGGGGGCTGCTGCTCTTCATCCTGGCGATGTATATGTACGACTGGATCGGCGGCATCGTCGTTCTAATCGGGCTCAGAGTCTTTCACGGGATGACCTGGGCCGTGTCCAGCACCGCCATCAGCACGGCCGTAACGGATATTATCCCGCCCTCCCGCCGGGGAGAGGGGATGGGGTGGTTCAGCACGTCGATGACGCTGGCGATGGCATTCGGTCCGATGATCGGGCTTCTGCTGGTTCAGCACTTGTCTTACCACGCGCTTTTTCGCTTCGCTGTCGTTCTGTCCGCCTTGGCGCTGCTTCTTATACTTGGCGCGCGAATTCCTTTCCGTCCGCAGGTGGATATAAGAAAAATCGAGTTGTTCGAAAAGTCGGTGCTGCCCGTCTCCATATCGGTCTTTTTCATGTTTTTCGCCTATGGCGGCATAACTACGTTTGTCCCGCTGTTCGCTGACTCGATCAAGGTTAATTCCGGCCTGTTTTTTCTAGTTTTTGCCGCAACGCTTGCTCTAAGCCGTCCGCTTTCGGGGAAGCTGTCCGACCGGTATGGAGAGAGAGCGGTCATCGTGCCGGCTCTAATAGTAACGATTGCCGCTTTGATTTGTTTGAGCTTCTCGACCGGCTCGTTCGGTTTGCTCGCATCGGCGGTTTTGTACGGAATCGGTTTCGGTTCTGCGCATCCGGCTCTCCAATCGGCCACGTTACGTCTGGCTCGTCCGGATCGGAAAGGCGTTGCCAATGCATCTTTGGCGACAGCCACCGACCTCGGTATCGGATTAGGCGCGATGATTCTAGGCTGGATTTCCCGTTACACCGGCTATTCCGTCTTATTCCAGGTTAGCGCGATGACAGTCGTCTTATCCCTGTTCGTATTCGCTTTGGTTGTGCGGCGTTCGCTGACGGCAAATCCCGGGCATACCGATAACCCCAGAAACGCAGCGGGATAGCTTCCCGTCTTGTCGTGAATCCACCCGATGAAGGCCGGCTCAGGCCTGCCATAATAAAGCCCCCGCACTGAACCATCGCCGTCCATTCGCCGGCTTCCTCAACAGGGAGGAGCAGCACCCGGAAAAACACTCCCCCCTGATCCGTACCGTGACGACACTCCCAGATAACATATCCGTAAGTCCGCCGGCTTGAGAAGTGGGTGCAATCCGGGCGGTGACCGAATAATTCAAGCAGTCCTGCAGTCCTGCACATTAAGCGGGGAGAGGGGCTATTCGGCAGCTGCTGCGTCCGCCTTCGTACGGTGAACCGTACCGAACGGATGATGGGGAGGGGCGTAAATCGTGTAAAGTTTAAGCGGTTTATCGCCCGTATTGGTTACATTATGCCATGTACCGGCAGGAACCATAATCGCATCGTTCTCGCGTACTTGTTGAACGAACGGTAAATGATCTTTGGCATCGCCCATTTGAACGATCCCTTGGCCTTCTTCAATGCGCAAAAATTGATCTACGGAAGGATGGACCTCAAGTCCGATGTCCTCACCGGCGCGAATACTCATCAAAGTGACCTGCAAATGATCTCCTGTCCATATGGCAGTACGATAGGTTTGGTTTTGCTTGGCGGCTTCGTCGATGTTAATGACATACGGTTTTTTACCGTAATCCTGTAATTCGCTGCCATTCTTATTGGAAGATTGCCGGTGAACCGGCGCGTACCACGGGTTTCGCGTGCTGGCCAAGTATACGGGCGTAAGCGTGTAGTTATAAACAAGCGGTGCAGCATAGTAAGGATATCGGTACATATAAAGACCGTACTGCATAGTCGTTCATTCCCTTCTCTAGGTTATAGACTATGCTATTCGTATTCTTCGGGGAAGGTACTTTGTATATTTTCAGTGTTTATTTAGCCGGGACTCAGCGTGGATTCATTTTGGCTCTCTATAATCAGGTAACAGATTCCAATTCCACCATCAAGGAGGCCCTTATATGGACCCTACAGTCATTCCGCTCCAATCCAAGTTTAAGTTCAGGCTAGGCACCGTCAGAAACAAATTCATCGTCTCGTTTCTGCTTATTCTGCTGCTGCCTAGTTTGGCAATCGGGGGATTTTCCTACATCACCGCCAAAGATCGGGTCGACGATCAGCTTCAGAGCATGGCGGAGACCGATATTGTTCTTGTCAGTAAACTGATCGACCAATACATACAAGCTAAAATTAATGATGTTAATAATTTATCCCATCAAGTATTATTGCCATCGGCTGAAGAGCAGCTTCAGTTATACGCGGAGCACCATCCTGAGGCGGAAGCCGTCGCGATGCTTCAAAGCAGCGGGGCGCATCTCTATGCATCGGGCAGTCTCAAGGCCGCGCCAGATAAGGACGATTCGAGGCCAAACGACTTTTACAAGCAGGCGCTGGAGAGCAACGGGAAAGTCATCATAACGGAACCGTATACGTCCGCCGAAACGGGAAATACGGTTGTAGCGCTGGTCAAAGCCGCCGATAACGGCCAATCGGCAGTCGCCGTCGCGCTGAATTTGACCGAGCTGAAGCAAATCGTCAGCGATGTGAAAATCGGTGAAACCGGATTTGTCGTCGTTTTCGGCGCCAAAGGAGAGAACATCGTTGCTCCGCCTTGGGGAGCCGGACCCGGCCTGGAAGGGGCGGACATGGACAGCGTCATGCCGTCTGCGGTCACAGCGGAAGCGGACGGAACGTCGGCAGCCGATATTGCCGGCCAAGGTCGGTTATTGTTTAACGGCGAGTCGGGCGACATAGAGCAAGTATCTCCGGACGGCGATACCCGGCATCTGATCTATATGACGAATTCATTGACCGACTGGAAAATCGCGGGCGACCGGTCGCCGAGCGAGGTGACGCGCACGGCGGCGCCTATATTGAACAATACGCTGGTTGTCATGGCAGCGTTCATCCTGATCGGCTCGTGCCTGATGTTCTTCATCGTCCGTTCGATTACGAGACCGCTAAGAGCTTTAACGGACATATCCCGGATCATAAGTCAGGGAGATTTGAGACGCAGGGCGGACGTGAGATCGCAAGACGAGTTCGGAGAGCTGGGCGCCGCCTTTAACCGGATGATCGATTCGCTTCGGATGGTCGTCTCGGAAGTGACGCTCTCGGCCAATCAATTGGCGGCCTCGTCGCAACAGCTGTCGGCCAGCGCGGATCAGACCGCTTCGTCGGCGGAGCATATTGCAGGAGCGATCGAACAAATGGCCGACGGCGCCAATGCGCAGGTAAGCCTGGTTGACGGCGGCTCGCAAACCGTCCGCGAGGCGTCGGAGAACATTGGGGAGATTGCGGACGGCGCGCACACGGCCGCCGTGACGACCGGGCAGGTCGCGGTAAAATCGGCGGAAGGCGGCCAAGCGATTCAAAGCGCCGTGCAGCAGATGGATTCCATCAACAGCTCCGTCGGCGGGTTGGCGGAGGTTATCGACCGCTTGGTTCATACTTCGTCGGAAATCGGCCAAATTATCGGAGTCATCTCGGATTTATCGCAGCAGACGAATCTGCTTGCGTTAAACGCCGCCATCGAGGCGGCAAGAGCGGGGGAACAGGGACGCGGATTTGCCGTCGTCGCTTCGGAGGTGAGGAAGCTCGCCGAGCAGTCCGCGAAGTCGGCGGAGCAAGTCGCCGCGCTGATCGGCGCGATTCGCGAAGAAGTCGGCAGCGCGGAAGCATCGATGCGGCGGACTACGAATGAAGTGAGCTCGGGATTGAACGTCGTGCGCAGAGCGGGTGGATTGTTTGCGGAGATCGAGCGGTCCGTCGGCGAGGTCAACGGCCAAGTTCGCGGCGTATCCGCAGCCGCCGAGCAGGTTGCAATAGGGACGAAGCATATCGTGAAGGCGATGGAAGACATCTCCCTTGTATCGCAACAAGCGGCGGCAGGGACACAGACGGTATCGGCCGCTACGCAGCAGCAGCTGGCTTCCATGGAAGAGATTACGTCGTCGTCAGCGCACTTGACCCGGATGGCGGCAGAGCTGCAAGCGCTGGCGGAACGATTCCGGATTTAGCTTCAGCTGAAGCTTATCCGGAAAAATGACAGCTCTGCCGCGTATGTTTGCCATCCTTCTCAAGTTGTTGCCGTCCCGAGCATTATTTCCACGCTTGGGGATGATCGTTCCGAACCTCGCTTAAGCTCGCAGCGGCCGCATTCATTTGGACCTGCTGCGGGCTTTTGCAGCCGGGGATGACGCAGGAAACGGCGGGATGCTTCAAGCACCAGGCCAGCGCCCAGGTCGCCATCTCGACGCCGGAAGGGACTTCGCTGCGCAGTATTTGCTGGACCATTTCCAATCTTTCCTGAGATTGCCGCTGATCGCGCCGCGAGCGGACGTCGTTGCCGGAGAAGACGGCTCCCGGCTTGTATTTGCCGCTCAAGAAACCGCTGGCCAGCGGCACGCGCGCAAGCACGCCGAGATCCTGACGCTCGCACGACGGGAACACCTGCCGTTCGGGAACCTGATCCAGCCGGTTATAGATGACCTGAATCGCCTCGGCGCCGACCCGGGTCGCCGCGTCCGTTTGATACACATTATCGTTGCTGCCGATGGAGATGCCGAGATGGCGCACTTTTCCCGCTTGCACCTGCTTGTCCAATGCCGTCCACAGATCGTCGTTGTTGAAATCCTCGTCCGAGCCGGAATGGAATTGATACAAATCGACGTAATCGGTTCGCAAAGCCTGCAAGGAAGCGTCCAGCTGCTTAAGGACCTCTTCGGCCGACCAGTAATTTTTCGAAGGGTTCTCCCGGTCCTGGTGATTATGGCCGAATTTGGTGGCGATAACCCAGTCCGCCCTGTTCTTTCTTCGCTCGATATAGCTGCCGATAAAGCTTTCCGAGAGATGGTGGCCGTAGCATTCCGCGGTGTCCAGCAGATTGATTCCGAGATCCCGCGCTTTGTCCAGAATCGCATCCACCTCGTCTTGCTCGTAATCTTGGCCCCATGCTCCGCTAAACTGCCAAGTGCCTACCCCTACAACGGAAACCTTCAATTCGGTTTTTCCAAGCCTGCGGTATTTCATATTGCTTCAGCTCCTTTCCATATGCTCTGAATTATAGGGGACGCCCGCAAGTTGGACAAGAGATGAATTTTTGTTTCGTTAGTAACTTCGAGGTAAGTAAAGGGCGAATCTGAAATAAATAAAAATAATCAAACAAAAATAAAGATTTTGTATGTTCTATTTGGAAAAATTCGTGTATGATCGTGGGTAACGGACCCTACGCCCATGATTAAATCACACTTGACGAGAGGAAGGATGCAGGGTGAAAAAGACGTTGTACCGGGTCGCGATTTCGGGATTAGGCAACAGGGGATGGTCCCACCTCGCAGGATTTGCAGCCCATGCGGACCGCTTTCAGGTCAGCGCCGTTTGCAGCTCGAGCGCGGATAAGCTGAGGATCGTAAAAAGCCGCTTCGAGGACTGTCTTACATATTCCGACACCGAGAAGATGCTGGCGGAGGTAAGGCCGGATGTGTTTTGCTTCGCCACCCCGCCGAGCGTTAGGCTGTCCTATGTGCGGCTGGCCGCCCGATATGGAGTGAAGGCCATTGCGATGGAGAAGCCGATCGCGGGCTCTTTGCAGGAAGCTAGGGAAATCTCGCGGATTTGCAGCGAGCACGGCATTCAAGTCGTCGTTTGTCACCAGCATAAATATTTGCCTTCGTTTGTAAGATTAAAGCAGTTTGTACAATCGGGAGATATCGGCGAGATCGTCCGTATTCACGGGAAAACGCGGGGATGGCTGTACAATTCGGGAACCCATTTCGTCGATTATTTGCTGTGGATCAACGGCGGCGTCAAAGCCGATTGGGTCGTCGGCCACGTGCACGGCAAAGGCAAGCTGGAGGACAGCCATCCGTCTCCGGAGTATGCTTTGGGCGAGCTGCATTTCGGCAACGGGGTTACCGGGATTATCGAATGCGGCTACTTAAGCCCGCCCTACTTATCCGAAGACAGATTTTGGACCGATAACCGGCTGACGGTGCATGGGACTCACGGCTACGCCTGGGCGGAAACGGACGGACGATGGGGGGCCTTCACCAGACATTCGCAGGGACAAGTGCTGGAAGGGCAGGAGGCGGCCTGGTCGCCGGAGGTCAAGGACGCCATTCAGGCGGATTACACGAAAGATTTGGCCGACTGGATGGATGACCGCAGCAAGCTCCACCCGTGCAATTTCGACATCAGCGAGCACGGATACGAAATATTGTACGCCATTTGCGCCAGCTCCCTCGACCACGCCCGTATCGATTTGCCGCTTCAGAGCCGGCTGCACGGGGACATCATCGGACGCATGGAGCAGGAGCTTCCCGACGTCTCCACAGAACATTAGAACAGTAGAACATTAAAACATCGAATTTGCAAACGGTTTCAAAAACGGTTGGAGAATCAAATGGGCGCCGCAGCGGTTTCACCACACTGTTAAAGCTATGGAGGTAGCAGATGAGAATCAAGCGTATTCCCAATACCGAATTGTCGCCTTCGGTACTTTGTCTGGGCACATCCCATTTCGGAGATACCGTGGATCGGGACACTTCGTTCGAGCTGATGGACCGTTTTCTGGAGCAGGGAGGCAGCTTCCTCGATACGGCCAAAGTATACGGGGACTGGGTGCCCGGCGAACGGAGTCTCAGCGAAAAAACGATCGGGCAGTGGCTGACATCGCGCAAAGCGCGAAGCCGGGTCGTGCTCGCAACGAAAGGGGCGCACCCGCATCTGAAAACAATGCAAGTGCCGCGGTTGAGCAGAGAAGACATCATTGCCGATGTCGAAGAGAGCCTTCGCCATCTGCAGACGGACTATATCGACCTGTACTGGCTGCACCGCGACGATCGCGAGCGCCCGGTAGAAGACATTATGGAAACGATGAACGATTTGGTCCGCCAGGGCAAAATCCGCTGCTTCGGCTGCTCGAATTGGCGGTCGGACCGGATTGAAGCCGCGCAGCAGGCGGCGATGCGTCACGGCTTGCAGGGCTTTGCGGCGAGCCAAATCAAATGGAGCCTCGCTTCGTATCCCGCAGGGAACGATCCTACGATGGTCGCGATGGACGAGAAGGAGCTGCTCTATCACGAGCGGTCGGACTTGCCCGCGGTGCCGTATAATTCGCAGGCGGCCGGATTTTTCAGCGGGCGTTACCGGAGCGCGGATTTGCTGCAGGCCGGTGCCGATGCCGTCAAGACGCATAAGCTGGCTTCCGCGGCGAACATCGGCAAGCTGAAGCTCGTCGAGGAGACGGCCTTGCGCCTCAGCCTCACCATGACGCAAGTCGCACTCGGCTATTTGTTGTCCCGCGAGTTTCCGGTGTTCCCTATTATAGGATGCAAAACGGCCGAGCAATTGGCAAGCTCATGCGCCGCAGGCGCTCTGGACGATACGGTATTGGCCGAATTG
The DNA here is from genome assembly GCF_025060755.1 of Paenibacillus doosanensis. Classification (GTDB taxonomy): domain Bacteria; phylum Bacillota; class Bacilli; order Paenibacillales; family NBRC-103111; genus Paenibacillus_S; species Paenibacillus_S doosanensis. The sequence goes on along the minus strand of NZ_JANYUY010000052.1, from coordinate 19,470 downwards.
CGAAACATCCGGTTTCATCCTTAACATCATAAGGGGAGGAGAGGATTCCTAATGATCGATGCGAGCGAGTTCAAAACGCCGTCTGCGGAATACCGCATTTACCCGTTCTGGTTCTGGAACGGCGATATGGAGGAAGCGCAGATCGATGAGCAAATCCGCGAAATGGCCGATAAAGGGCTGGGCGGCTTTTTCCTTTGCGCCAGGCAGGGCGTGACGATTCCTTACCTATCCGACGCCTGGTTCGAGAAGGTGGCCTATGCCGTCGAGAGAGCGAAGCGGCACGGTCTGCTCGTCTGGCTGTACGACGAGTATCCTTACCCGAGCGGCATTGCCGGAGGGGAAGTGATTCTGGAGCATCCGGACGCCAAGCATCGCACGCTGGAGCACCGCTGCGTCACTGCGGAGAACGGAGAGGCCGTCGATTTCGAGCTTCCTTGGGGCAGAACGGTTTCGGCCACCGCCGTACCGATCGATCCCCGCACCGGGGAGAAGCGGTGGGACCTGCAAATCGATGTCAGCTCCCGTATCGGCAATGCCCAAGCCGACCCCGTGTTTCAGAAATCCGGACTGACAGCCTACAACACCAAACGTTTCTTCACCTACCGCACCGTCAAAAAGCTGCGCTGGACAGCCCCAGCCGGCCGCTGGGAAATTCACGTATTCATGGAAGCGGAGATTCAGGATTACAAATATTACGGCACGTTCGTCGATTTCGGCCATGAAGAAGCGATGCGCACGTTCATCAAGCTGACCCATGAGCGGTACAAGCAGACGGTCGGACAATATTTCGGCACGACGATCAAGGGCATGTTTACGGATGAAACCGGGTATTTGGGCCGTCTTCCATGGTCTTCCCGCATGCCGCAGCGGTTTGCGGCCAAAGCCGGTTACGAGGTGAAAGACCGTTTGAACGCGCTGGTCGATTCAGCCTACGAAGGAGCGGCCCGATTCCGGTACGATTTGTTTCAGGCGGCCAATGACGTATTGCGGGAAAGCTATCATAAGCAATGCCGCGATTGGTGCGACGAGAACGGGCTTCAATATATAGCCGAGGTGCCGGCGGTTCGCATGACGACCCAGTTGTACAGTCATGTGGTCGGCTCGGACAGCGCCCATGAGAAGCTCGGCCGTTCGCTCGACTGGGTGATCGACAAATATTACGCCAATTTTCGCTCCAATCCGAAAATGGCGAGTTCGCTCTCCAGACAGCTCGGCCATGAACGGGTGCTGTGCGAGTGCTTCCACAGCGTCGGCTGGTCGATGACGCTGCAGGACGCCAAATGGATGATCGATCGGATGGCGGCCATGGGCATCAACTTTTTCAACTTCCATTCCTTCTTCTATACGCTGGACGGGCTTGCCAAGCATGATGCTCCGCCCTCGCAGTTTATGCAAAATCCGTACTGGAGACATTTCGGCGAGCTCAGCGATTATGCCGGACGAATCAGCTATATGATGAGCCGAGGCTCCGCGGTGCGTGACATCGCGCTGCTGGACCCGACGACCAGCCTCTGGACCCATCTGGGCAACCCGATCCATGCGACGGTCAAAGGATTCGATTACGTCGGCTGCGAGGAACAAGAGAAGCTCCGGCTGGAGCGGCTCAAAGCCGACTGGAGCCAAATCGGCAAGGAGCTGCTGATGGCCCAGCGGGATTACGATCACCTGGATACGGAGCTGCTGGAACGCGCCGAGGTGCGAGAGGACAAGCTGGTTATCGGCTCTGCCGTCTACTCTATTTTGGTTATACCGCCTATAAGCAATCTGGAAGCGGCCGCCTGGTCCAAAATCAACGAATTTGCCCGCGCGGGAGGCAAGGTCGTCTTCACCGGGCTGCTGCCTTACGAAAAGATTGAAGAGGGCAGTCCTTCCGAGGCGGAGGTTGCGGCGCTGCTTGGCTTGAGCGAAACGTATCAAGAGAACTATTGGAATAACGCGGGCGATGAGCGGCCGCAAGCTCCGTGGATCAAAGGCGGGAACAGCTTTTATTTTATACCTCCTTCTCAAGCGGAAGGCGGCGAGCTGAGCGGGCGATTGCTCGCGCTGCTCAGCGAATTGAAGGAACCGGCGGTGCGGTTTGGCGACGACGGCCGGACATACCGCAATTTCTTGATGCAGGTTCGCGCTATCGGCGATCATCGTGTCGTGTTTGTCAGCAATCAGGAAGGGGAGACGCAGAGGATCAAGCTGCAGCTGGGTGCGGAGCTAACCGGGAACATGGATAGAGAGTCGTTCCAAATCCGCAGACTGAACTTGGAAACCGGAGAAGCGGAGCCCGTCGCTTGCGAGGCGGACGATAACGGCTGGACCGTCGCTTTAAGCTTCGCGCCTTATGAGTCGCATTTACTGGAGCTCGGCCGGCTTTCCGGCGGTCAAGAAGATTCGGCCGCATCCGCAGAGCGGTGCGATATAGAGCTGGATGCTTCCGGCGTCTGGGAGGTGAAGGCGGAGGGACATAATGCGATCCGGTTCGACCGCTTCCAATTAAGTCTATACAATGCTGAAAATAACAAGGCGGGCGAAGGAACGGTTGACGTCAAGACGTTTATCGACCAATGCGACGATCTGGCGGCGTCATCCGCTGCCCGGCTTCCGCTTCAGTTCGATCAATTGTTCGGCACGCCGAAGAAATTGTCGATCCAATATCCGGTTCGCTGCACGTATGAAACGGAGTTTATTGTCCAGGAGATGCCCAGCGAATGCGAGCTGATGATGGACCGAAGCGCGATATCCGGAGATTACGTCATCAAGATGAACGGAACGCCGCTTCTGCAATCCGATTTTCAGTCGGCGTTTATCTATGATCATCTCAATATCGTTTGCCCGATTAGGAGGCACTTAAAATCCGGCGTGAACCGGCTGACGGTGGATATGACCGTTCGGCACGATTGGGACGGCGTGATCGACGCATTGTATGTGCAAGGCGACTTCGCCGTTCAGTTTAACGGGCAAACGGTTCCCGTCATTGCGCGTCCCGTCGGCAGAGTACCGCTTGCGGCGGGACCTTGCCCGGAATATCCTTACTATGCAGGAACGTTGATATACAAAAAGTCGTTTGAGCTGAGCAAGTTGCCGGAGAAGGGCACTTTCCATCTCACATTCAGCCGCTGGGACCCGGCATTTCACGATTGCGCAGAAGTATATGTCAACGGACACCGGATCGGAGTAAGGCCTTGGTCGCCTTACCGGTGGAGCGGAGATGCCGCGGTATGGAAGCAAGGAAGCAATATCGTCGAGGTGAAGGTGAGCACTTCGCTGGCAGGACTGCTGGAAGGCAAATATTTCGATTACAGCGCCCATGTGCTGCGCGACGTCAGGAGCGCGGAATAACAAGTTGATCCAAGGCGGCCCGTTCCGGGCCGCCTTCAGCATGGAGGTGCGGCCGACAGCAAGCATTGGCGGTACTACCTGCGGGGAGGATTCGATTTGCCTACAAATGAAAGCGCTTTAAAAAAAGGGGCGCAATAAAGCTTGATTGCTCAAGCTTTATTGCGGATTCGTTCTTACAATTCAGGATGATACAGCGCTTCGGCCAGCAGCACGATCACTAACGCTTGTCCGTAGGCGGTCGGCGCGAAAACGATCTTTTTGTAATCCTCTTTGCTCTCGCAAATCGGAGTTCCCGCGGAAACGTTCAGCACCGTGCCGTCTTCGGAGATGTTCTTCAGCACCGCGGCAACCGCATTACGGCACGGCTCCAAATAGCTTGCGTCCAACAGGCCGAGGCGGATTCCCTTCAGAATGCCCGCCGTAATCGCAGCCGAACCGGATACTTCCGTGTAGCTGTCCCGATCGTCGAGCAGAGTATGCCACAGGCCGCTTTCATGCTGCAATTCGACCAGCTTGTCCACTTGGGCTTTGTAGGTGCCGAAAATCAGCTCGCGGGACTCCGCCGTCATAGAATCCTGCATGATTTCCAAAAATTCGGGAGCGGCCAGTGTAAACCAGCTGTTGCCGCGGCACCAATGCGCTGCGCTGAAATTGTTTTGATTATTGAAATCGTAGCCATGGAAGAACAAGGAATTTTCGGGGCTGAAGATATATTGGATATGAAGCGCGAATTGGTAAGCCGCCTCGTTCATCCATGCCGCATTATTATATTTTTTGCCCATTTTGGCGGTGAACAGCACCACCATGAACAACGTATCGATCCAAATTTCCTGGTCATGCAGGTTTAATTCGAATTTGGACGTATTGCCGGAGGTGACGTGCTGAATTCCGTTCTCTTTCGTCCGCGGGCATTCCCGCTCAACCCATTGCATCCATTCCAATGCCAGCTTCTCGATGCTCGGCAAATCCATCAGCGTAAGCAAAGGGGCCGTCGTGTTGACGTTTTTGAGCGGCAGCCCGCGCTCGATCTGTTCGTTGGACCAGTTCAAGAAGAATTCCCGGTAACCGCCGTCAAAGCCTTCTTGACTGGTCAGTTTATTTAAGCCGTACAAGCCGATGCCCTGCGGCCAGTCCCACTCGTCCATGCCGAAGTCGCGAGGGAAGTACCCCAAGGCTTTGCCCTCGTCGGACAACTCCTTTAATTGGCTCTCGTTATCGGGTCTTTTTAAATTCAGCAGCTGATTGATGACTTTTTTTAATTCGCGTTGGATCGTTTCCTGCATGACGGCAGCTCCTTTTTGTTTATGTTTGTTTTATTGCGATTACCGGAACAAGCAAAGCGCTTAACCGGGTGTAAAACAATATAAAGACAGAACTCACTTGTCATTGTATCTTCTTTCGATCTTTCGGGCAACGAAAAATATCATTTCCTGCAAATAAATCTATAGGAGTATAGAGAGCGATTGTCGGCTGCATGTTAACCGGGCGTGTATCCTTGCCAAAGCATGCGTTCTTCCTCGCTTATTCCGGGACCTCCCGGCGCAAATGGCCGATAAATTCGTCCAAAACGGCGGATTGGCTGCGGTCCTCGTTGAAAGCGACGTAGACGTAGCGGTTGTAGCTGTTTTGCGGAATTTGCCGGACCAGCAGCTCCCCGCGTTCGACCTCCTTGCGAACGGCAAGGCGGGATACGAACGAGACGCCTTCGCCGAGCATGACGGTTTGTTTGATCGCTTCCAGCGAATCGAATTCCATCTGTCCCCGCAGCTCGATCCGGTTGCTCTGCGCCCACTTCGCCGTCAGCTGGCGGGTGCTGGACTCCGGACTGTGCAGCAGAAACGGAACCTGCTCGAGCTGGTCGGGATACAGCTGCGGTTGACGGGCCAGTCCGTGCTGCGGCGACATAATCAGCACGAGCTCGTCCTCGCAAAGCGTCTCGGACAGCAGCGGGGGGAGCTGGAACGGCTCGCAGGAAATGATCCCGAGATCGATCTCGTGATTAAGGATCAGCTCTTTGATCACCGGCGCGGTCCGGATCATAAGGGACAGGCTGATTCTCGGGTAGGCTCTGGCGAATTCGCTTAAAATGCGCGGCAGCATATACGTTCCCGGCACGTAGCTCGCGCCGATTTTCAGACTGCCTCTGCCGAGCTGATCGAATTCTTTGACGACTCTTGCGGCTTCTTGCGCCAGTGAATTGATTTTAACCGAGTAATGAAACAGCGACTTGCCGGCTTCGGTCAAATGCACTTTCCCCGAGCGGTGCTCGAATAACGATACACCCAGCTCCTGTTCCAAGCTTTTCATATGGAAAGTGATCGTCGGCTGCTTTAAACCGAGCGCTTCGGCAACCGCCGTAATCTTTTTATGCCTCTCCAGCAGTTCTACGATTTGCAGCTTCAACAGATTTATATTCATAGGTTTGGCTGTCCTCCCGTTCCTTCCATTCGGTAAACCGTACGCAACCAGTATAGAAAAAATCTATGGATTTGAATAGAATCCATTGATATTTTTAACAAAATCTTTACGTGGCGATAATATTTCTCTGCATTTGAGCTTGTACACTGTGAATAGATTGACTGACAGATAGGAAGGGAAATCCATGGATGTCGTAATTCAAGGCTTACAAAAATCGTTCGATGACGTGCAGGCGCTGCATGCTACGGATCTGCGCATCCGTCAAGGCCGCTTCACGACGCTGCTTGGGCCCTCGGGCTGCGGCAAGACGACGCTGCTGAGGATGATCGCCGGGCTGGAAACTCCGGATCAAGGGGAAATTGCCGTCGGAGACGAGTGCATGTATTCGAGCGCCCGCCGCATCGAACAGCCGGCTCACCGGCGCGGGTTCGGCATGGTCTTTCAAGATTTTGCGCTATGGCCCCATATGACCGTGTTCGAGAACGTAGCCTTCGGGCTGCGGGCGTCGGGAAAGACCAAAGATTTGAAGCGCCAGGTGCAGGAAGCGGTTGATCAGGTCCGGCTCGGCGGGATGGAGGACCGATACCCCCATCAGCTGTCGGGAGGACAGCAGCAGCGGGTAGCCTTCGCCCGGGCCGTCGTAACGAAGCCCCGGCTCGTCTTGTTCGACGAGCCGCTCAGCGCGCTCGATGCGATGCTCCGCGACGAAATGCGGCTCGAGCTGATCAGTCTGGTGCGGGATATCGGACTCACCGCGCTGTATGTCACGCATGATCAGACCGAGGCGATGTCTATGTCCGATGAAATCGTCGTCATGAAGCAGGGGAGAATTTTGCAGATCGGCCGGCCGGAGGACATCTACGGCGCGCCGGAGCATCCTTTCGTCGCCCAGTTTATCGGCAAATCCAATTGGCTGGCGAAAGACCGGAGTCTGGTGCGGCCGGAGCATATCCGCTGGCGGCCGGAGGACGAAGCGGAAGACAAAGAACAAAGGTATACGGGCACGATTCGCAGTGTCAGCTATTTGGGGGATCGTTATGAAGTGCAGCTCGACATGGGGGAACTGGGGCTCTGGACGGCTTATCATCAGCGAAGGCTGCCGCATGGAGAACAAGCGAACCTGTATGTGTCGGAAAAGCATATTCATCATATTTCATAATTTATAGGAGGCTTAATCAATGAAAACGAGAATGACGACAGGTTTGAAAAACGGGGCGCTGCTGCTGCTAACGGCTATGGTCGGCTTCGGTATCGCAGGCTGCGGCACGACGCCGCAAGCGGCGTCCACGAACGGAGCGGCGCCGAAGGCGGGAGGGGCGGCCGCGGAGCCGGCCAAAACGGAGGCTAAGCAGGAAGAGAAGAAGCTGAGCGGCAAGCTGGTCGTCTACAGCGCAGGGCCGAAGGAGCTGGCGGAAAGCATCCAGAAGGGCTATGAAGCTAAAACCGGCGTCAAAATTGAGATGTTCCAGGGAACCACAGGAAAAATTCTGTCCCGTATGGAAGCGGAGAAAGCGAATCCGGTCGTCGACGTCGTCGTCCTCGCTTCGCTGCCGTCGGCCCAAGGGCTTAAGAAGAGCGGAATGACGCTGGAATATAAAGAGGCGAAAAATGCGGATAAGCTGATTCCCGAATGGTCCGATAAAGACGGCAATTTCTTCGGCTACAGCGCCTCTGCGCTCGGCATCGGCTATAACACCAAGCTGGTGAAAAATCCTCCGAAGGAATGGGCCGATCTGACGAAGGAAGAGTGGAAGGGTAAAATCAATATTCCCGATCCCGCCTTGTCCGGCTCGGCGCTCGATTTCGTCACGGGCTACCTCAGCACCAGAGGCGATTCCGGCTGGGAGCTGCTCGACCAGTACAAGAAGAACGGCGCGGTAATGGCAGGCGCCAACCAGGAGGCGCTCGATCCGGTCATTACCGGCTCCAAGAGCATCGTAGCCGCAGGCGTCGACTATATGACCTATCAGGCAAAAGCCAAAGGCGAGCCGATCGATATGATCTATCCTGCGAGCGGCACGGTGATCAGCCCGCGTCCGGCCGCCATCGTCAAGACAAGCAAAAATGTGGACAACGCCAAGGCGTTTATCGACTACTTGCTGTCGGATGAAGCGCAGAAAATGGTCGCCGAAACGTACCTCTTGCCGGGCCGCAAAGACGTAGCGGCCAAAGATCGTCCGGGCGTCGAGCAAATTCCGCAAATGAAAGTCGATTGGGCTTGGATGGATACCAACGGCGACGCGGTTACAAAGAAATTTACCCAGCTGTTTAAGTAGAGGCGAATGATGCAGAGAGCAAAGACAGTTTCGCATAAACATCTTGGGATGACGCTAGCCTTGCTGCTTCTGGCGATGCTTGTGGTCGTCCCGCTTTTTTTCATCCTGATGACGAGCGTCCGCACCGGAGAGAAGTTGGACCTGCTCGAGCCGCTGCGCACCATCGCGGAGAATGAACTTGGCGAAGTATTCTGGAATTCGATTTGGCTCGGGCTGTGGGTCGTCGCCGGAGCGACGGTGCTGGCGCTGCCGCTGGCCTGGATTTTATCCCGGACGGAGCTGAAACGGCACGGCTGGCTCGACATCGTGCTGTTAATTCCGTTTATGACGCCGCCTTACATCGGTTCCATGGGCTGGATTTTGTTCATGCAGACGAACGGTTATCTGGAGCAGCTGCTGCCCGCGGCGGCTGCGGTGACGCCGGTTTTCTTCAGCCAGGTCGGGATGATCGCGATTATGAGCTTCCATCTGTTCCCGTTCCTGTACTTGATCTTGCGCAACGCGCTCCTGCAGATCGGAGGCGGCAAGGAAGAAGCGGCGGCGGTGCACGGCGGCGGGTTTTTGTACAGCTTCCGGCGCATCGTTCTGCCGCTGCTGCTATCCAGCTATGCGATGGGTGCTCTGCTCATCTTCGTCAAAACGATCGCCGAGTTCGGCACGCCTGCGACCTTCGGCCGCAAAATCGGCTACTATGTGCTTACGTCGGAAATTCATAAATACATTTCGAGCTGGCCGATCGATTTCGGCAAAGCGACGGCGCTGGCTTCCGTGCTGCTGAGCACTTGCCTGCTAGTCTGGTATGTACAGAGCGTCGTCAGCCGGCGGTTCACCTATTCGCTCGTCGGCGGCAAGGGCACGCGCGGTAAGCTGTACCGGCTGAACGGCTGGACGCGCGCGCTTGTCTGGCTGTACGTAGTGGGCCTGCTGCTGCTGTCCATCGGCGTGCCGTATTTTTCGATCATCGCCGCCTCGATGATGAAGCTGCGCGGCGCGGGCCTCGAATGGTCCAACATGACGCTTGCCAACTACTCGGAGCTTTTGGCCTGGGGATCGAAAAGCATGGAAGCGCTCATGAACAGCCTCGGCTTGTCGCTGGCGGCGGCGACGATATCGGTCCTGCTCGGCACTTATTTCGCGCTGATGATCGGGCGCGCCCGGTCATGGCCGCAGCGCATCGCCGACCTGTTCAGCGTGCTGCCGAATACGGTGCCGGGCATCGTCATCGTCGTCGGCTTAATATTGCTTTGGAACGCGCCGTGGAACCCGGTTCCGCTGTACAATACGTACGGGATGGTCGTGCTGACGTATGTCGTCTTCTTCCTGCCGTATACCGTGCAGTATGTCAAAGCGAATTTCGCCCAATTGGACGAATCGCTGTTTCAGGCGGGACGCGTATTCGGGGGAAGCGCGGCGTATATTTTCCGGCGCATTCTGCTGCCGCTGATCGTTCCAGGGATGCTGGCCGGATGGATGATGACTTTCACTATCTCGGTTCGCGAATTGGTCGCGTCGCTGATGATATTGCCGCCGTCTATGGAAACGTCGGCGACCTATATATTTTCACAGTTCGAGCAGGGCAAGGTGTCTCTCGGGATGGCGATGGCCGTCGTCTCCGTCGGGCTGACCACGCTGCTGCTGCTCGGCATTAACCTATTGAGCGCCAGACAAAAGTGGAGTGTGAAATAATGCAAGTTACCGTATGGGGCGGAGCCGGAGAACATGGCCGCTCCTGCTATTTGATCGAACATCGTCAAACCCGCGTGCTGCTGGACTGCGGGGTGAAGAAGGAAGGGCCCGGAGCATATCCTTCCTTAGTCGGGGAGACCGCGGCCGGGCTCGACGCGGTCTTCTTGTCCCACGCCCACGAGGATCATTCCGTAGCGATCCCGCTGCTTTATAAGCTCGGCTATCGCGGGGCCGTATGGACGACGCGCGCAACGGTCCGGCAGCTGCCGGCTTATTTCCGCGCCTGGAAGCAGTACGTCGCTGCACAAGGAGCGCCGCTGCCCTACGAGGAAGAACATATCGACGCGATTCAATACGCGTATTTGGAAGAAACCGCCGGCCCCGGGGAGTGGCTCGCGCTTTCGCCGAAGCTGAGCGTCTGCTGGGGCCGCAGCGGCCATCTGCCCGGCTCGGTTTGGCTGCTGCTGAACATCGAAGGCCGGCTCGCCTTCTTCTCCGGCGATTACACGTCGGAGTCGGCGCTGCTGGCGGCCGACATACCGGCGCTGCCCGCCGCGGAGCTTCGCAGCGGGGAAGAGGCGCAGCCGGCCCTCGGCGGCGCGGGGCGGAGCTCGGCCCGGGCGAACGGGCCGACCGTCGACCTGGCGATCGTCGACGCGGCGTACGGCGGCGATCCCGACTCCCAGGGCGAGAAGCTGGCGCTGCTGAAGGCCGCGGTCGGCGAAGCGCTGCATCGCGGCGAGACGGTGCTGCTGCCCGTTCCGGTCTTCGGAAGAGGGCAGGAGCTCTTGCTGTGGGCGCAGGAGACGTTCCCGGACGTCCGCATCGTCGCGGAGAAGGAGATTGTCGACGGACTGGCCGACATGCTGCAGTGGCGTGCCTGGCTGCGCGAGAATGCCGCGGGCCGCATCGCCCGGGGGCTTCAACACGGCTGCATGACGGTTGTGGACGATCCGGCCGGCCGGGAACGGGCGATCGGCGCTGCGCCGGCCGCAGCCATCGTCTTCACAAGCGACGGGATGATGCAATCCGCCAAATGCCGGTGGTATTACGAGGTGCTCAAGCGCCGTGGCGGCTACCGCGTCATTTTGACCGGACATCTCGCCCAAGGAAGCTTGGGCCGCCGTCTGATCACCGGACAAGATGGCGGAGTCGGCGATCCGGCAGCGCGTTTTGTCCGGTACAAGGTGCATCAGGGCAAGCCCGACGTTCGGGCGATGCTGGATGCGCTGCCGAGCAAGGAAACCGTGCTGGTGCATGCGGGCAAAGAGACTACGGACGCATTAAGCGCCGAGCTCGCGCGGGAAGGGTATGCAGGTCTTCATTCGCTAGTTATTGGCGACGCTCTGCAAGCGAATTCCAAGGAATAAACATAGCCCGTTCAAGCTGGGATTTTGCTTGAGCGGGCCATTGGCATGCCATCCAAACATCCGATTTCAGCAGCGTTTGGGAGGATCAAACGGAAGCTGCAGCGAACTTGTTCACCTTACTTTTAAAACTTAAAATTGAAGCTGTATAAAAAGGATATGGGCGGAGCTTCTCGAATTTGTATATAAGCAAATATTTCCTGATCTCTCAGGGAAGGAGCCCGAACATGATTCATTCATGGAAAAACTTGAAGGTACAGCAAGACCCGCGTACGGTATTGTTAGGGTAAAACATACAAAGCAGGCTGACGGCGCCATTCATTCGGATATCGAAGCGCCGGAGGGCGTATAGGTCTTTAAGGATTGAGCATGTATGCTCAGGCGCGTTTCATCACAGCATATAAGAGTCGCGAGAAGTCGAGGTTTTAGCGAGAAGCAAGGGGGCCAACTTGAAATATTCCCTTTCTTCATCATAAATTCATAATTTCTTCATCATACCTTCATGATGAAAACGACGGTTTGCGTTATTATTTTACATGAACCTATATCAAACCCAAATTTAAGGAGGAAACATCATTATGTCTCTTATCGGAAAAGAAGTTCTACCATTTAAAGCATCGGCTTATCATAACGGCAAGTTTATCGACGTTTCGGAAGCGGATTTCAAAGGGAAATGGAGCGTCGTTTGCTTCTATCCTGCCGACTTCACATTCGTATGCCCGACTGAGCTTGAAGATTTGCAAAATCAATATGAAACGCTGAAAAGCCTTGGCGTTGAAGTATATTCCGTTTCCACGGACACTCATTTTACACATAAAGCTTGGCATGACAGCTCCGAGACGATCGGAAAAATTACTTATATTATGATCGGCGATCCATCGCATACGATCTCCCGCAATTTTGACGTGCTGATCGAAGCCGACGGCGTTGCGGACCGCGGTACGTTCATTATCGATCCGGACGGGGTCATTCAAGCTCTTGAGATCAATGCAGGCGGCATCGGCCGTGATGCAAGCATTCTGGTAAACAAAGTGAAGGCTGCTCAATATGTACGCAACAATCCGGGCGAAGTATGCCCTGCGAAATGGCAAGAAGGCGGTAAAACGCTGAAGCCAAGCCTCGATCTTGTAGGAAAAATCTAAGGAGCGGAAGCTTATGGCACTCGACGCAGATATCAAGGAACAACTAGGTCAATACCTGCAGCTCATGGAAGGCGACGTGCAGATTCAAGTGAGCGCAGGGTCCGATGCCGTATCCGGTGAGATGTTGGAGCTGCTGGACGAAATCTCCGGCATGTCCTCCAGAATCACGGTCGAGAAAACCGAACTGTACCGTACGCCAAGCTTCAGCGTGAACCGTGCGGGGGAAAATACAGGGGTTGTTTTTGCCGGCGTTCCTTTGGGACATGAGTTTACTTCCCTGGTGCTCGCGCTGCTGCAGGCAAGCGGCAGACCGCCCAAGGTAGAACAGCCTCTCATTGATCAGATCAAGGGCATCCGCGGCGAATACCGCTTCGAAACTTATGTCAGCTTGAGCTGCCATAATTGTCCCGACGTCGTGCAGGCATTGAACCTGATGAGTATCCTGAATCCGGGCATCAGTCATACGATGATCGACGGCGCCGCGTTCAAAAACGAGGTCGAAACCAGAGACGTCATGGCCGTGCCGTCGGTTTATCTGAACGGCGAGGCGTTCGGCAGCGGGCGCATGACGCTCGAAGAGATACTTGCCAAGCTGGGGACGGCTCCGGACGCGTCCGAATTTGCGGATAAAGAGCCGTACGACGTGCTTGTCGTCGGGGGAGGTCCCGCCGGCGCCAGCGCGGCGATCTATGCGGCTCGCAAAGGCATCCGCACCGGGATTGTCGCCGAACGCTTCGGCGGCCAGGTTATGGATACGATGGGCATCGAAAACTTCATCAGCGTCAAATATACCGAAGGCCCCAAGCTTGTAGCGAGTCTTGAGGAGCATGTGAAGGAATACGGCATTGACGTCATGAAGCTTCAGCGCGTCAAGCGTCTGGAAAAGAAGGATCTCATCGAAGTCGAACTTGAAAACGGCGCGGTGCTGAAAAGCAAAACCGTCATTGTCTCGACCGGCGCACGCTGGCGCAATGTCGGCGTTCCCGGCGAAGCGGAATTCAAGAACAAAGGCGTTGCCTACTGCCCTCATTGCGACGGCCCGCTGTTCACAGGGAAGCATGTCGCCGTCATCGGCGGCGGCAACTCCGGCATCGAGGCGGCGATTGATCTGGCAGGCATCGTAAAGCATGTGACGGTGCTCGAATTCATGCCCGAATTGAAAGCCGATGCCGTGCTGCAGAAGCGGCTTTACAGCCTGCCGAACGTAACGGTACACAAAAACGTGCAGACTAAGGAAATTACCGGTACGGACAAAGTAGACGGAATTGCTTATGTCGATCGGGAATCGGGACAAGAGCATCATGTGGAATTGCAGGGCGTGTTCGTTCAGATCGGTCTTGTTCCCAATACCGATTGGCTGGCCGACACCGTTGAACGCACGCGCTTCGGCGAAATCGTCGTAGACCGCCACGGCGCGACGAACGTCCCTGGCGTATTCGCCGCAGGCGATTGCACCAACAGCCCGTATAAGCAGATCATCATCTCGATGGGATCGGGCGCCAATGCAGCGTTAGGCGCATTCGATTACCTCATTCGAAATTAATAACGGATAGGCTCCCTTTTGCCGCAGGCAGATTTAACATCTGCCTCGGTAGGAGGGAGTCTTTTTTTGCCGCAGCGGCTTTTTTCCACCCGGCATTGATGTGATCCCGGACCTAGTTGAAGACCGACAGTCCTATGTTTATAGGCTGCTGAGCGTATTTTCGACAGCGGCGAGTTCCATTATGATGGGAATAGAAACAAATATCGGCAATCAGATACCGAAGCCCTCGCTTACTTTATCCCGCCGTTCCTGTTCGGCTGCCTGCTGGCCGCCGCGGGGATCGTTACAATGGGAAGCAACCGAAAGGCGTGACGGCATCACAGGTTCGATAATTTGGTATTGGCGGTGAAGACGAACAACAATGGAACAACAAACGATAATAATGACAATTGCGGATGAAATATCCGATAGCTTGAACGAATGGTTCGATCAAATCGAAAAGCTGGATGCCGGCAAAACCGTGCGGCGCACATCCTTGCAGATCGGCATCCATGATTATGCCCGGTTCGAGTATGACGAGGGGGACATCCGCGTGTTCTCGTTCGACGATGATTGGGGCTCGCCGGAAGTCGAGCGCAAGGGAGCGAGAGCGACGGAACCGCTCACCACGGAACAGATTACGGAAGAGCTGCTGCCGCTGCTGAGAGAAAAGCTGTCGAGCCGCATTCGAGCTTACGACGACAGTCCCTTGCTCCATTACCGATTCAAGATTGCGGGCAAATGGACGACGGCCGAAGGCCCGCTAAACGTCATCGTCGTCGATTATATCAATGAACGCAAGAAAACGGAGCTGCTGGAGCGAATGGATCAATATATCCGAAATCAGCTCAACGCCAAGGAGTATCCGACAGATCCGCTGGAAAGCTTTTTCCTCTCCAATCATCTGCTTGATCCCGGTCTGTACCCGGCTATGGATGTCGACCAATGGCTGCGCATCTACGACAGGGTTATGGAGCTGAACAAGAAAAACAAGGAGAAGCTGGACGAGCATAGGGCTACGTTCATTCGCGCATTGCGCGGCTGGACCGAAAACGAATTTCTTCCGATCTATTTTCATTGCTCCAAACCGGAATGGGGACTCCCTTCCTACACGAAAAAAGAGGGCATCGATCTGTCCGTCATCGACCCGCAGCAGATGCGGCTCGCTTTGCAGACGGCGATCCTGATCATTAAGCACGAACCGAATTACAGCCGAAGCACAGGCATCGGGCTGCTGGAGCTGCTGCAGGAGCTCGGCAGTGCCGAGGCGCAGCGGTGCATCGGAGAAGGCAGCGGCACGTTCGACCCGGCGGACGTCGCTTACAAGGACGAACGTCTCGAATGCAGCGCTAACGATATTTTTGCGACGGTAACGATTCATATCCGGGAGGAGAGCGCGGACAGCTATGCAAAAGCTCTTGATTTTATTTGCAATCTGCTGAGCAAGGGTTTCTCCAGAAGTTACCAAATCAAGCTGAAATCGAAGGCCAAACAGCAGCTGCCCGTCCCCGGCTTGGCCAAATCGCAGACGCATCGGTTCTTTGCCAACGCGCTGCAATATCGCGAGCTGTTCCCGAAGCTGGAAGCTTATGCGCAGCTAGCTATGGGAGAGTTCGAATGGTACGGCGATACGGAGGGGGAGAAGAACTGCATGCCGGGCACTTATGCCGTATTCGGCCTCGGGCTGGCGGACAAGCGCTATTTCCCGCTGGTGGAAGCTTATATGAGCCTGGTCGATCAGGAGCATCAATCGGTACAGCAGCCGTTTGCGCTCGCGCTGATTCAGCATTACGGCGTCGACGCATCGACGCTTCCGACCGTCGCAGCTTCTCTTATGCGCTGCAATGAGGGGAAGTTCGCCAAGGAGCGGGCCCGATTCGAAACGGCAGCCAATTTACAAGCTCTATTAGCGTTGATGGAGCCGTTCGATACCTACGAGGCCGAGCATTTGATCGATATGATCTGGGGAGGCAGGAAAAACCTGGAGACGCGGGCGCGGAAGAAAAAGGACGAAGAGGAGCGGCGGCTGTTCGCCACTCTGTTGGCGCGAATGGACAAGCGCAGGTAAGACGGACGGAGCATGGGATGGAGCTGGAGCTTGAAGCAAAGTGTTGAGAAGTTAACCGACGGGGAGGCAAGCTGGAGAAGCTTTAGCGTTCGCCTTTGTTCCCGGATTTCCCCCGTTTCATGGGCTTATCTATTCAAGAAATCCGGGGACAAGAGCGACTTTCGCATGCGGAGTGGGCGTGTTTCACCACCCTTTTAGAAATACGAGAGAGATTCATGCAGGGAGGAGCTTGGAACGATGAAACAACTGCTTCACGAAATTACAGAGCTGCTGCAGAGCGATCTGCCCGAGCTGGCCGCATCGTTAAACCCGCCGGCATCGGAAGAGGAGCTTCGAAGCGCGGAAGCGGAATTGGGGTTCGGTCTGCCGCCGGAGCTGCGGGAGCTTTATCTGATCCATAACGGGGAGCAGGACGGCGGCCCGGGCTTGTTTATGGGTCTGCCGTTTCTATCGCTGGACGGGATGATGGCGGAATGGAGAATTTGGACCGGGCTCGAAAATGAGAATTGGGAAGCGGAGCACTATTCCGTTCCCGCCGGCTGGATCAAGGAGCAGTACATCAACCGGTATTGGCTGCCGATCGCCAAAGATTGGGGGGGCAACCACATCGGTATCGATCTGGACCCTGCGGATCAAGGAAGAGCAGGACAGGTGATCAATTTTGGCCGCGATGAAGAGGTCAAATACGTCATTGCTCGCCATCTCTCACATTTGCTGCAGTTTATCCGCGATACGGCTCAAGAAGGTTCGTACACTGTCCATCGCGAGGAGGACGAGTACGTCTCTTGGACCTTCGGCAAGGAAGGTGCGGTTCATTTTCTCGATGCGATTCGCAGGATCGAGCTGCCCGTGCTGGAGCCGATCCGATTCGGGGAGCCGGGCGGGCAGGATGCACAGCAATGGTTCGAGGGGCTGGATGACGGCTGGAAGGAGAAAGTGATCGAGAGCGGCGGCGCTCCGGACGATTTTCTTCGCGCCAAGCGGCTTTATTTGATCGATCAAGGACTGACGGATACGGCTCCGCTCGGAGCATGCAGCGATGTGCGCGAGCTCGTTCTGAGCGCGAACGAAATTCGTTCCGTCGAAGCCTTAAGCGGCTGCAAGCAGCTGAAGGTGCTGTATTTGGCGAAAAATCCGGTTTCGGACCTTCGCCCGCTGCAGCATCTGGAGCAGCTGCAGGAACTGGTGCTTTCCGATACGGCCGTAACCGATCTGTCTCCGCTCAGCGCGCTTCCCAAACTGAGGGCGGTCGATCTTGAGCATACGCAGGTTCGTGACTTCTCGCCGCTGAAGCCGGTCCAAAGCTTGCGCTCTCTGCAAGTTTCCGCTCCCGATGCGGAGCGGCTTCGCAGTATATCCGAGCTTCGTCAGCTCAGCGAGCTGACGATTTCCGAATTGGGCACCGTCACTTCGGACGACTTGGCCGTATTGGGCAAGCTCGCGGGCCTGCGCAAGCTGGTGCTGGAAGGGGCCGATCTAGCGCATTTGCAGTTTGCGGAATCATGCCGGAAGCTGCAAACTCTCGTATTGAAGGATTCGGCAGTCGAAGATATTTCCGCATTGGCGCGGCTTGACCATCTCCGTTCCCTGGAGCTGTCGGGCTCCCCTGACATCGGGAAGCTGGAGGAGCTGGCCCGTTCGGCCTCGCTGAACAAAATAACGGCCTCTTACCGGCAATTTGCGTTATTAAAAGATCGCTTCGACAGGATCATCGATTTTTCTTCGATCACCGGCGATATGACGGACGAGGAAAGCGACATTTGGTACGAGTATGTGAAGCGCGCCCACGCTGAATAGCTTGTTGGTAAAAAAACGAAAGGAGGGGCGCTTTTGATACCTGAAGCCGGAGATATTTACTGCGTCTATGTCGAAAGGCTGCGGAGCTACGCAGCTTGTCAGATCACGCATATCAAGCTGCCCGAATCCGCAAAAGGAAAGCCGCTGGCGGCCGTGCTCGAGCTTGACTGGCTCGGCGACGCCCCGCCCTCCGAGAGCGAGTTGCGGCAGATGAAGCCGCTGATCTGCAACTATTTTTTCTGGAACGACCGGATCGATCATTCGTACGTCGATGCCGTCGTGCCGGCAGGGTACACAAAGGTCGGCAGCCTCCCGCCGCTTGCGGAGGAAGAAGTGGTCAGCTACGGCAGCTGGGATACGGGCGGCAGCATGGCACGCCAGCGCAATTGGGAAGCCATCGATCCCAAGCTGCGGCAGCGCTTCAAGGAAGCCGCTCAAGACCGCGCGAAGGTCGATGTGGGCGGCCGGTCATTGTCGCGTTCGACAAGCGCGGCTGACGAGGATTTGCTGCGGCAGCTGTCCGATCTATCCGAATTGGAGAAGCTGCCGTGCCTTACGCGCATTCACGCCGATACGCTGAGCGAACCGCTGCTTGCGTTCATTGCCGGCAACCCGTTCATAATCGAGCTGCAAGTCAGCCATGTCGAAGGGACGGACCTTGATTTAAGCGCCTGCCGCTTGAATCGCCTCGCTATCCGGCCCGAAGGGCTGCGGCAGCTGACACTGAACCGGGACATGCGGCAGCTCACGCTGACCGGTCCCGCTTCGCCGGAGCTGCGCATCGCCGCTGAAGAAGACGGACGCTGGCTTACAGTGCACAATACCGCGAAGCTGCCGGCGTTGATCGGTCTGGATCGGCTGGGCGGGCTGCATCTGACCGGCATCGCGTCGCTCGATTTGACCGCCGTCGTGCGGCGCTTCCCGGCGCTGCGCGAGCTGCGTCTGTGGGGCAAGCCGGGCACGCTGACCGGCATGGACAGCCTGGCTGCGCTGCCGGAGCTTCAGCGATTCAGCACGTACGATCTGTTCGGCTTTACCGGCGAGCAGTTCCCCGGGCCGGACAAGCTGCCGCGTTTGGAATGGCTGTGGATGACCAGCCTGCCGGCCGAAGCGGCCGGGCCGATCAAAGCGCGCTACAAGAAGCAGGCGGCGGCCGGTCTCGATTTGCACATCACGAAGGCCCGCAAAACCGAATGGCTGGCGGAAAATCTCGATAATCCGTTCCGGGATTGGGACGGTCGCGAGCATATCTCCGCAGCCAACGCCCGCAAAGCCGCTTCGCTGTACAAGAAGACACAATCGGCGCTGCGAAGTCTCGCTCTCCGCTCCGCTTCGGCCGGACCGAGCGATGCGGCGGTTCGGGAGGAGCTGGAAGCGCTGGTTGCCGCATATACTGAGACGTTCAACCGGATGGACCGGCGGGGGAGTTTCATCGAAACGGTGGAGCGGGAAGAAATTTATACCGTGCTGACCGATCTGCTGCAAAACTTTCAAGCGGCGGGCGGCCAAGCGGACGTCGAAGCGCTGGTGAAGCTGTTCGACAGCCTGCGCGATTATTGATAACCGTTAGCAGCGGAAAGGGGATGAAGCTGTGAATAAAGGCGTACTCGCTGTTCGTTCCGGCTCTCGTCCGATCCGCCCGTTTGTCGGAGCTTGACGACAGGAAGGCCTTAGTGTATCGCCGCTATTCGCGAAAGTAATGAACGAGGCTGCAGCTTTGCTGCGGCCTTTTTTCGTTGTTTAGCGTGCCCAGAGGCACGCATCTTCTAGCCGGTGAAAATCCGGTCGCGGGAGGGGCCAAGCCCCCGCGTAGCTAGGATGCCTGCGTACGGCGAAATCTGTGCGTAGAAGCGCGTCGACGAAA
>NZ_JANYUY010000051.1 GCF_025060755.1 Paenibacillus doosanensis | reverse complement strand
CTGCTAGTCATGAACCTCGAAAAGAGACTCCGGGTTCTCTTTTTGCCTTTTTTGCAATGGCTCTGGTCGACCCTCTCATTCCGCTTACCCGTGATGCCGTAAATTGCGACCCGTTCAGCAAGCCCTATATAAAATAGCGGCCGCTTCTTCACGGGTCATCTGGCTCTGAGGATGAAAGCGGCCCGATTCGTCGAGAGCAACCAGATCGTAATGCAGGGCGCGCTGAACGGTGCCTTGATAACCGGCCGTCAGCTCGTCGCCGTCGGCAATCTCCGCAGGGCTCAGCTTAATGAGCGGGAACAAATGCGTGGATTCCATAGCCTGCACCACGTAGTGGACAAACTGCTCCTTGGTCATCGTCTCGGCCGGATTGGCCTCGGCGGGCAAATCCAGTCCGCGCAGGCGAGCCGATTCGAACGAAGCGGCATACCAGGAAGCGGCGGGAACGCTTGTAAAAAAGGCCGTGCCGGAGGCTGCGCCGCCGTCGCCGGCCGGGGCACTCGCAGGCAGGCCGCGGGTAATCATGGCGATGCCTTGCGAGAGCAGCAGCCGTTCCCCCGGGGCGAATTGTTCGTCGGTCACGCCGCTTACGATGCCTTTTGCTTGCAGCGCTTCAATTTGCTGTTTGGCGCCGCTGCCGCCGATATCCTGAAAAGGCGTAGAAGCGAAGGCGGGGCCGGCCGCCGAAACGATCAGAGCAAGAGACAGGGCAGATGCAGTCCAAGTTTTTTTCATGAGATGATTTCTCCTTCTCCGAATATGTTTATGGTCTATGCATCTTATCAAACGATCCTGCCGATCAAAATGTTTCAGTTTCGAAGAAGTCTAAGACATCGATAGCAGCTGATCTCAAGAGATTTACGAGATTCACGAGATGGCGGCCCAAAGCATCGACAGGCCCGAACAGAGCAGCAGCCCGTCCAGCATGTACTGAAAGCTGCGGACGCTCATGCGCTGAACGACGGCTTTTCCGACGAAGGTGCCGAACATCAGCGAACATCCGACGATAAGCCCCTGGACTAACGCTTCCGCCGGCAGCGCCCCAAGCTCCCGAAAGATGACGACCTTGCTTATGTAGAGCGCAAGCGAGCTGGCAGCCTCCGTCGATAGAAACGCTCCCTTCACAAGCCCATAAGCCGTAAAGGCCGGCACGCTGAGAGGTCCGGTCGAGAGAACGATGCCCGTCAGGAAGCCGATGACGGCTCCCGCGACGGAGAGCTGCCATAGGCGAATGTGGAATTGCTTGGCCTGCAGCCAGCGTCTGACCGGAATCATGAGCAGAAAAAACAAACCAAGCCCGATGTCCGCCATATGGGCAGGCAGCACCAGCAGCGTGCGCGCTCCCCAGGCGGCCGCAGGAATTCCCGTGAGCGAGTAGGCGGCAAATGCTTTCCAGTTCACTTCACGCCACCAGGCCGCAACCCTGGACAGGTTGGCCATGACGGCGGCAACCGCCATGATCGGCACGGCCTGTTTGGGGCCGAAGGCGAATACGAGCACGGGCAAAAGCATAATAGAGGACCCCGTGCCGACGATGCTGCTGACGACGCCCGCTGCGGCCCCGACGAGCAGCACGAAGAGATAAGCTTCCAACAGCGACCACTCCCGCTAACTTGTACGATTTCGATAAGTGCTCGGCCGGAGATCGGGCTTACTTGGCGACGGCTTGCAAAATATCGTCCATGACCCGTTCCCCGGCGATGACGCCATTATACAGCCAACTGCTCTTGAAATCCATCTCATAAACGCGGCCGGACTTTACAGCCGGAATGCCGCTCCACAACGGGTCTGTCAGATGGTTTGCCTGACCCGAATCGTTGTTGACGAGAAAGATCAGATCGGCGTCCAGCTGCGCGAGCTTCTCCAAAGAAATCGACGTCCAATTGGCCGTAGCCTCGGGAAGCACGGCCAATATATTCGGAGGCTGCAGCCCGAGATCGCCGTATACGACAGCGCCGCTGGCTACTTTGCCGTTCACCACATAGAAGCCTTTGCCGGTTACCCACAGGATAGCAACCTTTTTATCTCCGATAGCAGTTTTCAGCTGCTCTTTTGTCTTCTGAACCTTTTGGTCATACTCCTTGAGCGCTTGCTCGGCCGCTTCCTTCTTATTTAATAAATCGCCCATTTTCAGCAAGGTTTTCCGGTAATCGTTAATCGTGTCCGTTCCCAGAACATAGGTCGGGACGATTTTGGAATATTGCTCGTACAGGCCGTTCTGAACGGCGGATTCGGGACCGATGATCATCAAATCCGGATTGAAGCTCAGCACCGTCTCGGGCGGCAAGGTCGAAGGAATCGTCGGCACTCCGTCCAGCCGGGATTGCAAATAGTCCTGAACGCTATTTTGCTTCACCGACCATTGGGCCACCGGCTTCATCCCGAGGGCAAGCAGCGGGTCTTCCAGATAGCTGGCGATAATGCGCTGGGGAGCGGCAGGGATGCTCATTTCATGTCCCATGCTGTCCTTAACCGTAGTCTCCGCCTTCGGCTGTTCGTTGTTGCCGCCGCCGCATCCGGCAAACAGCAAAGCGGCGGCGCATAGAACGAAGCCGCCTTTGATCCACGGCGAGATTTTCTTGGTTCTGTTATGATCAAACATGACGAAATCCTCCTGAATGGTTTTGCCGCCTTTATGGCGGCAGAAGTTAATATCTTGATGTTTTATCATATTTGATACTGATTATCATTGTCAACATCTGCAAGGAAACTATGGAACGTCAGGAAAAATAGCAATCGGAAAAACCCGGACATGAAAGAATGCCGGGTTCTATTTGTCTATTTTATCGCTAACAACGGAATTTGTATGAGTAACCTATCGCTTGTCCCTCTATTGTAAGATTATTCTATGAAGAAGACGACGGTTTTTCTTATAAAAACCAAGTAAACCTATTGACATTATCATATAAAAATATACAATGAAAGTACATAAAAATCGAATGTCCGTCAGTCGTTTACAGGCGTTAAACCAATGGAGGGATTATTCATGAAGACGGTTGCGATCATAGGCGGAAGCCAGACCGATACGTTTAAGAAAATTGGAGAGAAGCGCGGATTGATTGTGGAGCATCATGACGGCAAAACCGGCGGCGGTTCCGTAGAAAGTTATTTTCAGCGCATCATTAATAAGGCCGATGTCATCATTATTTTGAAGGGCGCAATCAAGCATACGTCGATGTGGGCGGTTCGGGAGCTGGCCGAGAAGAAGGGCAAGAAGATCGACTACCACGACGGCTTCGGCGCTACGGGGGCTATGGAGAAAGCGCTGCAGCTGGTAGGCTGACGGCAAGCGAAGCGTAGGCTTATCCGGGCGAGAGAAGGTGAAGGTGATACCTATAAACGGTGCGAATAAGCGATAGACCCTGCCGGAAGAAATCCGACACAGGGTCTATTTGCCGTTCGCGGGAACCGGCCTCAGCCTTTGATTCCCGTAGTCGCAATGCCTTCCACGATATATTTTTGGAAAAATAAGAATACGAGAAACTGAGGAAGCAAGGAAAGCACGGACATGGAAAACATCGGTCCCCAGGCGGTTACGGACGACGGATCGGCGAACATTCTCAGTCCGAGCGAGACGGTATGCTTTTTAACATCGTTCAAATAAATGAGCGGGCCGAGAAAGTCGTCCCAGGTCCAATAAAAGCAGAAGATGGCTACGGTCACCAGCGCCGGGGCGCACAAGGGAAGGACAATGCGCAGAAAAATGCCGTACGGGCTGCAGCCGTCCATCACGGCCGATTCGTCGAGCTCTCGCGGTATCCCGCGGATAAACTGGATGAGCAGGAAGATGAAGAACGGGCTTCCTCCGATAAAAGCCGGGACGATCAGCGGGTAATACGTATTGACCCAGCCGAGCTTCTGAAACAAAATATACTGCGGGATCAACGTCACTTGGTGGGGCAGCATCATCGTGATCATCAGGCAGGCGAACAGCGCCGTGCGCAGCTTGAACTTCATCCGGGCGAAGCCGAAGGCGACGAGCGTGGACGAGAACAAGGTTCCGATGACGACCATGACGGTGACGAACGCCGAATTGCGGAAAAATATGCTGAACCCGATCGTGCCGAAGCCCTTCCAGCCCTTGGCATAGTTGCTCCATTCCAGAGTGGACGGAATCAGTGAGGAGGCTTTGATGAAAATTTCATGCTCGGGCTTTAGCGAGCTGGCGAGCGTCCAAAGAATCGGATAGATCATAAACAAGCCTAATACGGACACGAACAAATGGTAGACGATGCTTCTGCTTCGGCTGCGGGCGGCCATTTATTTGCCTCCTTCCGATTCGTAGTACACCCAA
The DNA here is from genome assembly GCF_025060755.1 of Paenibacillus doosanensis. GTDB lineage: Bacteria > Bacillota > Bacilli > Paenibacillales > NBRC-103111 > Paenibacillus_S > Paenibacillus_S doosanensis. The sequence goes on along the minus strand of NZ_JANYUY010000051.1, from coordinate 47,739 downwards.
GCGGATGAAGATTTGAATATTAAAGCGGTAAAGACGGCGACGATGACAAGCAATATCCATGCCATAGCCGAAGCGTAGCCCATCTCGAAATGAGCGAACGCCCTTTGGTACAAGTAGACCGCATAGAACAACGTTTTGTCGAGCGGTCCGCCGGCCGTAACGAGAAAGCTCTGGGTGAATGTCATAAATCCGCCGATCATTTGCATGACCAGATTGAAGAAGATGACGGGAGTCAGCATCGGCAGCGTAATTTTGAACAACCGCTGGATATAGCTCGCCCCATCGACGGCCGCGGCCTCGTACAGCTCGCTCGGAATCTGCTTTAATCCTGCGAGAAAAATCAGCATCGGCGAGCCGAATTGCCAAATGACGAGCAAAATGAGCGTCGACAAGGCAAAGTCGGGACTCGCGACCCAGTTCGTACCGGTGATGCCGACGAGCGCCAGGATGCCGTTCACCGCTCCCTTCAGACCGAACAGCTGCTTCCACATGACGGCCACGGCCACGCTGCCCCCGATAATGGAAGGAATATAATAGACCGTCCGGTAAAATCCGGTTCCCTTATGCTTTCCGCTGAACAGAATGGCGATAAACAGGGCGAAGATCAGCTTCAGCGGAACGGAGATGAAGACGAACAGAAACGTGACCTTGATCGACTGCAGAAACCGGGCGTCGTCGCTGAACAGGTTCACATAATTGTCCATGCCGATCCAGCGGGCTTCCGAGAGCATATCGTACTTGGTAAACGATAAGTAGAGAGAAGCGATCATCGGTCCGATCGTAAAAGCCAGAAAGCCTATTAGCCAAGGGGCGATAAAAGAATAGGCGATCGCATTGCGTTTCAAGTTTTTGAGCAGCCTGGTTTGCGCCCGATCGTTCATGGCTTTGGCACCTCCCGTGCACAATGTGCGCCGTCCGTCCGTTCAAGGGCAAGACGGCGCCGAAACGGTTCATTTCTTCAGTTCCTTCGTGCCTTCCTCGCGGAATTGCTTGGCCGCCTGCTCCGGCGTCAGCTGGCCGTAGTTGACGGCTTCTTGAATGCGCTTGAAGAGAGCCTCGATTTTGGTTGCTCCTTCGGGATCGGGGGGATCGATTTCCCTGGAATATTTTTGCACCAGATCGATATAATCGAACATTTCTTTGGCCCCTTCGCCCATGGACTTGCCGAGATGCTCGCGTACCTTGGAAGAAATCGGCACTCCGCGCTCCGCTCCGAGAACCTCGTTGGCCTGCAAATCGTTGGTAAAGTAGTTAATGAATTTGGCGGCCTCTTCCGGATGCTTGGAATGGGTCGTAATGGAGAAAAACTGCGAAGGCTTCAGGAAGTGACCGGCTTTTCCGCCCTCCAGACTCGGCAGCACCGTCAGTTTCAACGGCCGGTTCGCCGCCTTTTGCAGCGCTACGACCTGGTTGCTGTTGAAGAAGAGTAGAGGAGATTTTTTATGTACGATTAATTCGTCTTCCAATCCTTTGATATCCTGAGTGACCTGCGGAGTAGGAACGATGCCGTCCTTCAGCAGCGTGTCGAAATATTTGAAGTAATCGACCAGCACCTGATCGTCCGGATACCCGAGACCGTCGCCCTTCTCGTTGTAGATCCATAGGCCCTTCTCCCGAAGCAAATGCTTGAACGGGTCCATCCCGTTGAAGTTCGGCATGCCGTATACGTCCTTGCCCAGCTTGGCCTTAAGCTGCCTAGCCGTATTGGCCAAATCGTCCCATGTGTAGCCCGGCTTCAGCTCCGGCACTCCGGCTTCGGCGAACATGGCCGGATCGTAAGCGAGAGCGAGCGAGTTCGTTCCCAGGTTGACCGCGTACAGCTTGTTGTTGATTTTGCCGCCGTCCGTATGCAGCGGGTCCGCGTCGCTTAAATCGATCGTATTCGATTTGACGTAAGGGTCCAAATCGACGAGTAAGTTCCGTCCGACATATTCGGTAATGTACTTGTAATCCTGTTGAATAATATCGGGAAGGCTTTTGCCCGCCGCCTGCGTTGCCAGTTTATCCCAATAGCCGTCCCAGGCGATAAACTCCGGGGAAATCTTAATGTTCGGATGCTGCTGCTCGTACATGTCAATGACCTTGAGCGTCCGGTCGTGCCGGTCCTGGGAGCCCCACCAGGCGATGCGCAGCTCGATTTTGCCGCTTGTTCCGCCGGGGTCGACCTTGGGCTCGCTCGACTCGCCTGCGCTGCAGGCTGCCAATAAGGATGCGGGGACGATCAACGACAGGGACAGAGCGGCGGCGCTTCGGTGCAGTTTAAACATAGAAATAACCTCCCTTACATAATGTTAAGCGCTTACAAATAAGTCTTGCATTCCTTGTATTAAGAGTATAAGCGGCAAATCTATTTTTATGAGTGAATCCGAAATCCATAAGCTATAACGATGGGGAAACCCGTGAACGCACCGCTTGCTATCTCATTCACGGATTTCCGCAAAAGCGCTCGGAGCGGGGCGATCGCCTTTGCCCCCGGATTTCAACCGTTTCACGGGTCCATCGTCATGCAAGAAATCGGGGGACAACAGCGAGCGGAAGGCGTTCAGCGCCTTCTATTAACAAGGGTTACTGGTAAAATCGGCGGTGACGAACACTCCGACAGGCGGCATCCCGGCAGTGGCGGGCTGGCCTTGATATGCTTGAGGCAGACAGAGTTGGGTCGTGGCGATCCATGTGCCGTGCTCTCCGGCTTGGATGGACGGAGACTTCATGAGCAGGGTGCCGTTCAATACCAAATGGCGTATCCGGATGGACGGGTCGTCGAAAACGCTCAAAGTCCCGGTAAAATGGGCGTATGGAGAGTCGAAGCGGATTTGCCGGCTGCGTTCGTTCCAATGCCCTTGAACGGGAATAGGGGTGCCGCGAAAATTAATAGAACCCGTTAATCTGCCGTTAGCGTCGACCGAGCTGATCACGAGCGTTCCCCAAATGACCGGTCTGCTGCCCGCGTAAGCGTTAATTCCCCAGCGGGAAGGGACGGGGATGGTAGCTTGCCTTGTTTGCAACGAAAGTCACTCCTTATTTTCAATTAAAATAAACCGACTGCAAAATTTATCCGAAATGAGACGGCTGTGCCTGATGTGCCGCCGCCGCGGCGATATATTACTATATGGAATGAAAGCCCAAATGGGAACTTGAAGGAGGGGATAATTTGGCTCGGCTTGCCTGGGTCAAAGCAGATAAAATCCAAAAGCGGCAGGAGAGCGACGCGGCAAGAGAGAATACGTTGTAGAGGACAATCCTGTTACTATCGCATCACTCCATCGTTTATGGAAAAAGGAGGCCTATCCATTCAATGAAGCGCTATGATATTGCCGTCATTCCCGGCGACGGAATAGGACAAGAGGTCGTTCCCGCGGCCATCGAAGTATTGGAAGCGGCGGCGGAAATTCACGGAGGCTTGGCGTTCGATTGGACGCACTTCCCCTGGAATTGCGAATATTACCTGAAGCACGGCCGCATGATGCCGGAGGACGGGATTGCGACGCTGCGCGGCTTCGATCAAATCTTCCTCGGAGCGGTCGGCATGCCTGGACTGGTGGCGGACCATATTTCCCTCTGGGGGCTGCTGATCAAAATACGGCGGGAAATGCAGCAGTCGATCAACGTCAGACCCGCGAAGCTGCTTCGCGGCCTGCAATCTCCGCTAAGGGAGCCCAAGGACTTCGACCTTATCGTCGTCCGCGAAAACTCCGAAGGCGAGTATTCCGAGATCGGCGGACGCATCCACAGCGGCGAAGACCAAATGGCGATTCAGAATGCCGTCTTCACCCGCAAAGCGACGGAGCGCGCCATGCGCTATGCGTTCGAGTTGGCTCAAACCCGGCGCAATCACGTTACGAGCGCTACGAAGTCGAACGGAATCTCGCACAGCATGCCGTTCTGGGACGATGTGTTTCAAGCGGTGAAAGCGGATTATCCGGCAACGGCGTCCTCCAGCATCCATATCGATGCGCTGGCCGCCTTCTTTGTGATGAAGCCGCATCAGTTCGACGTGATTGTCGCCTCCAACCTGTTCGGCGACATATTGACCGATCTGGGAGGCGCGATTATGGGCAGCATCGGCATCGCGCCGGCCGCCAATTTGAATGTGGAGAGGCAGTACCCGTCGATGTTCGAGCCGGTTCACGGCTCGGCGCCCGACATTGCGGGACGCGGCATAAGCAATCCGGTCGGCCAAATCTGGACCGGCAAAATGATGCTCGACTTTATGGGCTATCCGGAGATCGGCGGCCTGATTCTGAACGCGACCGAAGCTGCGCTCAGCGACGGGGTGAAGACGGCCGACCTCGGCGGCCAAGCGACGACCCGCGAAATGACGGACGCGATTTTGCGGCATTTGCGCAAGCAATCGTAACCGTCCGATGGATGTTCCATCGCCGGCATGTTTGTCATTGAAAAAACCTGAGCGATCAGGTTTTTTCTTTTTTAGCTGTAAAAGTGTAACGAAAAAGCGGCGTTTTGCAGAAAATGGTAAAGTTAAAGCGCTCAACCTCGACTTTTTCAAATGGTCGGTGGGGAAGCTTGGGCGGAGGAGACGAACATTCTAAAACGAATTTTTGGGATGCGGGTTTAGTCAAGGAGTAGCCGCAGGTTAAGTTTATCAAAAGGAGGGCGTTCGCCGTGATTAGAATCAGGGAGTATAGGGAAGAAGATATTAACGCGATTCAAGCCATCTGGAACGAGGTCATCGAGGAAGGGAATTCCTTTTTTTGGACGGAATCGTTTAGCTTGGATAAAATCCGCGGCATTCTGGAGCGGCAGGATGCGGTATTGTGCGCGGAGGATACGGAGAACGGGGAAGTCGCCGGATTTTATATTTTGCATAAGAACTTTCCGGGAAGGGGGGCGCATGTCGCCAATGCGTTATATGCGGTCGGAAGCCGCTTCAGAAACAGGCGTATCGGCCGAACGCTGGCGGTGCATTCGCTGGAGACGGCCAAGCGCTGCGGGTACCGTGCGATCCAGTTCAACTCGGTCGTGTCCTCCAATACGGCATCCGTCAAGCTGTGGGAGAGCCTCGGATTCGAGCGGGCGGGAACGATCCGGAAGGCGTTTATGAACCCTATGAATCAACCGTTGGATATTTATATTTATTACCGCGAGCTGTAAGCGGACTCATTGGAAACGTCTTCATATCGACCGGCCGAGCAATAAAATTTTTTTTGGCCGTTTCAGTCAAGAAATAAAATTTCTAAAAATCATTTACATTATGGCATTTTATTTTATATAATCCTATTATCAAGACCTTATAAATAAGTAGAAAAGGGAGTAGATGGCATGAAAAGAAAGGCTTTGTTCGCAAGCTCGGCATTATTGTTGTTAAGTTCCGTTATTAGCGCCTGCAGTTCGGGCAGCGGCACAGGCTCCAAAGACACCGGTTCCGCCGCGGGCGGCGAAGTAGCTAAGTCCGGAGGCGATCCCGTCAAACTGGTCATGTACAGCTGGAGACCTGAGGACAAAGACGGCTATGCGAAGATCATCGCTGAGTTCGAGAAGGACAACCCGAATATTAAAGTAGAGTTCAAGCCGTACAAATCGACCGAATACAACACGATTGTCACCAACTCGCTGCAATCCGGCACCGGAGTCGATATTGTGCAGCTTCGCCCGTATGACGGAGCCAAAGCGCTCGCCGATGCGAACTATTTGACCCCGCTCGATAATATTAAAGGGCTTACAAATATTCCGGCCAGCTACCTGGACGCGGCAAAAGGCTCCGACAATAAGGTGTACGGCGTTCCGATCATGCTGAACAACGCGGTCATTTTCTACAATAAAAAGTTGTTTGACGCGAACGGCCTGCAGCCGCCGGAAACATGGGACGAATTCGTAAAAACCTGTGAAGCTCTCAAAGCGAAAAATATCATTCCGATCGCTCAATCCGGCAAAGCCGCGTATTTGCTCTCCACTACGCATGCGGTCATCGGGCCGAACGCTTACGGCGGAACCGACTACATGCAAGCCGTTCTGAAAGGCACGACCAACTTCAAAGATCCGAAATTCGTCGAGTCCATCAAGCGGATGAAACAGCTGGAAGCCTACTTCCCCAAAGATTTCATAGCTATTGAAGACAAGGACGCGCAAGGGTTGTTCTATACGGAGAAAGCGGCCATGTACATCAACGGCAGCCAACGTCTGGAAACGTTCGAAGCGAACAAAGTGTCCTTCCCTGTCGAATTCCTCCCGGGTCTGTCGGAGAAAAAGGGAGATCCGGCGCAAATCGCAACGTGGGTCGACGGTTCCTACGGCATCGCCAAAAGCTCCAAGCATCAAGAGGAAGCGGCCAAGTTCATGGAATTCGTCGCTTCGCCAAAATTCGGCCAAATGTTCAGCGACGAGCTGACCCGAGTCAGTCCGATCAACGGGGTTGCGCCGAAAAACGAGCAGCTCAAGAAGATGGCCGCTTTCAGCGAGAAACACAGCACGCCGTATTTGCTGCTTACCAGCTTCAGCCAAGGAACGCCGACAACCAAGACGACCTTCGAAGACTCCCTGCAAGGGATGTACATCGGCAAGCTGACGCCTGAACAAGTAGCCGCAGATACGCAAGCTTCCGCCGACAAATGGTTCAAACCGCAAAAATAAAGCCGCTGATTAAAGGAGCTGCTCATGACAGGTACAACTATTGATCCTGCGAAGGATGCCCGCTTGCCTAAACCACCCGTCAAGAAAAACAGGGGAATGAGACGACATATGGTCCATCTGTTTTTACTCCCTGCGCTGATTTTTTATGTTGGCTTTATGATTTATCCGATTTTCCAGGCGCTGCTCAACAGTTTCTTCTCATGGAAAGGTCTGGTGCGGGGAGATTTTATCGGTCTGGAAAATTTCGTCCGGCTCTTCACCGAAACGCCGTTTAAAGAAACGTTTTTCCGGGCGCTTGGCCATAACGTTCTGTTTTTTATCGGCACGGTGCTGTGCAAGCTTGTCGTCGCCTTCATTCTGGCCATGCTGATCAACAGTAAAATCCGGGGCAAAGAGCTGTTCAAGACGCTGTTCTTTGTTCCGAAGCTTCTCTCGGTCATCGTCGTCGGATTTTTATTCAGCTTAATACTGAACCCGACGTACGGGGCGCTCAATACGCTGCTGGAAGCGATCGGCCTCGGCGATTTGGCCAAGCCGTGGCTCGGCGATCCGAATACGGCGCTTTACACGATTATCGTTGTGAACAGCTGGTACGGTTTCGGCTTTGCGGTCCTGATCTTTCTGGTCGGACTGCAGGCCATCTCCCCGGAGGTTTACGAAGCGGCGAGAATCGACGGCGCGTCGGGTTCCAAAATGGTCTGGAGCATTACGATTCCGCTGGCCATGCCGTCCATTATGATCATGTCGATCCTGACCTTTATCGGCGCCTTCGAGACGTTCGAGCTGATCTATGCAATGCAGGGCTCTTCGGGAGGACCGTATTTCTCGACCGATGTGCTCGGACTTTATTTTTACCGTTTGGCCTTCGGCTCCGTAAGCGGGGGAGAGTCGATCGGTTTGGGCTCAGCGCTTGCCGTCATCTTGTTATTGCTGATATCCGGGGCGACCGCCTTCTCGATGTTTTTCTTTAAAAGCAAGGAAGTCGAGCATTAATCATCGCGGTCTCCACATCAAGAAAATATCCTTCGGAGGTAATCCATGGCGCTGCGGCTGCAACAAACGGTCAAATATCTCATTTTGTCGCTGTTTACGTTTTTGTCGATATATCCCGTATTTTTGATGATCACCTCGTCGTTTAAAACGAAGCAGGAAATTACGACGCATCCTCTGGGGCTGCCGAGCAGCTTTTCATTGGATAACTATAAAGAAGTCTGGGAAAAGGTTCATTTCTCGGAATACTTCGTGAACAGTCTGTATATCACCGCCATATCGGTCATTCTGGTGCTGCTCGTCTCGTCGATGGCGGCCTTCTACGTAGCCCGGTATTCATTCCGCTGGAACGGCATGGTGCTTTTCTTCTTTATGCTGGGTCTTATGCTGCCGATGAAGCTGGCAATTTCGCCGCTGTACATGATGATGCTGAAGCTGGGGCTGCTGGATACGCATCTGGCGCTCATGATCGTTTACGTGGCGGGACATATTTCGTTTGCGGTGTTTGTGTTTTACGGATTTTTCCGCACGCTGCCGAAAGATCTGGATCAAAGCGCGCGGATCGACGGCTGCAACGATTTCCAGGTGTATTACAAAATCGTGCTGCCGTTAATGCGGCCGGCTCTGGCGACGGTCAGCATTGTCGATTCGATCGGAATTTGGAACGATTTCTTTTACCCTCTTATTTTTATCAAAAGCACGGAGCTGGGCACAATCCCTCTCGGAATGCTGACGCTGTTCGGGGAATACGATACCGATTGGAACCTGCTGTTCTGCGGTTTGACGCTGTCCTCGCTGCCGTTGATCATAGCATTCCTGTTCGCTTCAAGACAATTCATTGAGGGAATGACGACAGGAGCTGTAAAGTAATGAAAAAATGGATTACGTTTGATCTTGACGGGACGTTAATGCAAAATCCGTTCGGAAAATGGGTGTTTCCGGCGATTGAAGAGCAGATTTCGCAGCAGCTGCAAAGGCCGTTCAAGTCGACCGAGACGCTGGTGCGGGAGCATGAGCGGCGGATGGCACAGAACCGTACCGTGGAAGCCTATGATTGGGATGAAATGGTCAGGCTGCTTCTGGCGGAGCTGCAGTTGGAGCTTACTATCGATGTAGAACGGCTGGTTCTCGACCATTCGGTTTCGCCCAAAATTTATTTGCTGGAGGAGAAGTCGCTTGAGACGCTGCAGCGTCTCAAGGAACGCGGATACAGTCTGGCCGCGGTGACGAACGGCTTCTATAAATATCAATTCCCGGTCATGAAAGCGTTGGGCTTAAGCGAATGGTTCGACGATATCGTCACGCCCGAGAAGGCGGGCTGCGGCAAGCCGGATGCGCGCATCCTCGACAGCTTGCGGAAGACCGGCGAGATTGCGGCGCATGTGGGAGACCGGCTCGACCACGACGTGTTTATGGCCAACCAAAGCGGCGTTCCCTCGGTGCTGATCTATCATAAGCTGCCTGAGCCGCTGCGGGCTGCCGCTCCGCGGCAGCGTGCGGCGCAGGCGGAATTTGTCGACATTTGCAAGGCCAAGCTGCAAAAGGAGCATCCGCAAGCGGCCGTAGAGCCGTATCCGGCGGAGTATGTTCCGGACTATGTTATCTATCAAATGGAAGAGCTGCTTGATTGTGTACATTAAGGGCAAGGAGGACCTCTTATGACTAGCATGAAAACGGATCTATTGATGACGGAGCGAAGAAACGAGAAGTCTATGCATTTGGATAGCTTATCGATTCGCGACATCGTCGATTTGATGAATAAAGAGGACCACACGGTTGCCGCCTCGGTGCAGACCGCTTTGCCTCAAATTACTGACGCTATTGAAGCGATTGTGCAAGTTGTAAAACAGGGCGGTAGAATTTTTTACGTCGGAGCAGGTACGAGCGGCCGGCTGGGCGTTCTCGACGCTTCCGAATGCCCGCCGACCTTCGGCGTCGAGCCGGAGCTCGTCGTCGGGTTGATCGCGGGCGGAGAGCGGGCGATTACCCGCTCTATCGAAAATGCCGAGGACGACGACGAGGCGGGGAGAAGAGCGGTCGCAAGCAATGCGACGGCGGCGGATGCCGTCATCGGGGTAGCGGCCAGCGGCACGACGCCGTATGTCATCGGAGCGCTGCAGGAAGCGAAGCGGATCGGCGCCTTGACGGTCGCGCTTAGCTGCAACGTGAATACGCCGATGAGCGGGGAAGCCGAGTATGCGATCGAAGTGCCCGTCGGCCCGGAGATCGTAACCGGCTCGACCCGCCTTAAGGCAGGAACCGCCACGAAGATGGTGCTGAATATGATTACGACGACCGTAATGATTCAGCTCGGCAAAGTGTACGGCAACCTGATGGTGAACGTGCAGGCTACGAACGAAAAGCTGCGCAACCGGGTCGTCCGGATCGTCAAGGAAGCGACCGGAGCCGAAGAGGAGATAGCCGCCACCGTTACGCATCAAGCCGGGGGCGACGCCAGAGCGGCGATTCTGATGCTGCAGTATGACATCGGATACGAGGAAGCCGTTCGTGCGCTGGAGGAGACAGGCGGCCATTTCGGCGACGCGATGCGGTATCTGGCGCAAAATTAAAGTTAAAGCGCAATTTCGATGATTTAAACCGGTCTTTTGCCGTTATGGGCAGGGGACCGGTTTTTTAGCGTTTCGTAATTCGGAGGAGCCGGAGTACGCTGCTGACGGCCGCCGCGGCCAGTATGGCATGACCCGTGGAAAAGGATATTCAAGCGGCCAACGCGAAATAATATGCAGGTTTATTGCGGATTCGGGCGGTCGCCAGCTCCGCCGCTTCGGAAGAGCTGGCGGTCCAGCTGGGAATACCGATCGTGCCGTTCGCAGGCGTGGATGAGATTGACATGACGATTGACGGAGCCGACGAGGTTGACGCTTGTTTCAACTTGATCAAGGGCGGGGGAGGAGCGCTGCTCAGGGAGAAAATTTTAGCCGCGAACAGCCGCAAGCTGGTCATTATCGTCGATGAAACCAAGCAAGTCGAGCGGCTGGGGAAGTTTCCGCTGCCGGTAGAGATTATACCGTTCGCTGCGCAGCTCACGCTTCGGCAATTAAGGAAGCTGGGCTGCGATCCGGAAATTCGAACGGCGGCCGGGGGCCAAAATTTCATTACCGATAACGACAACCTTATCGCTGATTGCAGGTTCGGGGCGATATCCGATCCTAAAGAAACGAGTCTGGCGCTCAACCGGATTCCCGGCGTTGTCGAGAACGGATTGTTTTGCGCCATGACCGATACCTTGATCGTCGGACATGCCGACGGTCGCGTAACCGCTGCAGACCGTCCATAAGGCGAAGGGTGCGCTCGATCGGATACGCGGAAGCCGAAGGGAGAGCTTTAGCCGGACGGTTTGGAATAGCGGGAGGCGGAGGCTAAGGCCCAGAACAGAAGAGCCGCCGCGCTGACGGATGCTCCCAGCAAGCAGACGCCGTGCCAGCCGAACCGGGCGTATACCGCAGTCGAAGCGATGGAACCCGAAGCGCTGCCGATGGAGTAAAAGATCATATAGGCTGCGGTAAGACGGCTGCGCGCCTCGGGCCGGATTCTCAAGATCATGCTCTGGTTCGTGACATGAACCGCCTGGACGGCCAAATCGAGAATAACGACGCCGAGGATGAGGGCGGGCAGCGATTGCGCGGCGCGGCTGATCGGCAGCCAGGATGCCAGCAGCAGCGCGAGCGCGATGCCGGTCGTCGTCTGGCCGTGACCTTGATCGGCCAGACGGCCCGCGCGTGCGGCCGCCAGCGCGCCGGCTGCGCCGGCCAAGCCGAACGCTCCGATCGCGCTATGCGACAGCGATAAGGGCGGAGAGCTCAGCGGCAGCACGAGCGACGTCCATAAGATGCTGAAGGCGGCGAAGATGAACAGAGCCAGCGCCGCGCGGAGTCGCAGAATCGGCTCCCGGATGAAGAGCTGAAGCACGGAGCGCAGCAGCCCGGCATAGGAGAGCGCCGCGCGGTCTTCCTCCCGATGCGGGAGCGCCCGGTACAAGACGAGGGCCGTCAGCAAGGTTAGTGCGGCGGATACGAGGTAAACGGAGCGCCAGCCGGCCAGATCGGCCAAGACGCCGGCCGCTGCGCGGGCCAGCAGTATGCCGGTCACGATGCCGCTGGTCACCTGGCCGACGACCCGGCCCCGCTCCCTGTCGGATGCTATCGACGCCGCATACGCAACGATCACCTGGGCAACGACGGCGAGCAAGCCGACTCCCGCCAAACCGGCAAGCAGGATGGAGATATTGGTTGCCATGCTTACCGCGGCGAGCGCAGCGACCGTTAAGGTCATCAGGCTTGCGATCAGTTTGCGACGGTTCAGCAGGTCTCCGAGCGGCACCAGCAGGAATAAACCGGCGGCATAGCATAGCTGAGTGACGGTAATAACGATCCCTACCGAGGCGTTCTTGATGCCTAGCTCGGCTGCTATAGCGTCAAGCAGCGGCTGCGCGTAATAAATATTGGCTACGGCAAGCCCGCATGCGGCTGCGAGCATCCAGATCATGTAACGGGGGAGAGCGGAAGCTGCCTGCTGCGGTGAAGCTGTCGCCGAAGGGTCGAATCGGCCGGAACGCCGCTCTTTAGTCCAGGGGGTAAAGGGTTCTTTTTGCTGTTTCAAGTTGGCTCACCTCGTATTCAATGAGTAATAATTTATTTTGTACCAAACGGTAAATAATAATCTCCCGTAAATGTATCCGGTTATGGCCGTATCTGTCAAGTTTAATATTTTTGGCAACGAATAATGGTTAAAAAATCATGATTTACTTGATTTTATAAGACAGTATGAATACAATAATAATGTACTGAACGATATGAAATGAGGGGTATATATGGTCCGGCCTCGGGAGTTTGATAAGGAGAAGGCGCTGGAAGCCGCTTTGCGCGTATTTTGGGACAAAGGCTATGAAGCGGCCTCCTTGACCGATTTGACCCAAGCGATGGGAATCCAGCGTCCGAGTCTTTATGCGGCCTTCGGCGATAAGAAGGAGCTGTTCGAAGCGGCATTGCGCCAATATACGAAACAGCACGCCGCTTACGTTCGGGGCAAGCTTCAGAGCGGTCCGTCCGTGAAAGAGGCGATTCGCCGCTTTTTGGCAGACGTCATCGAAGAAGGCTATGGCAGCCGACCGCCCAAAGGATGCTTCTGCATCAATACGATGGTTGAGCTGGCTCCGCATGACGAGAGGTTCGAAGTGCTGACAAGAGAGCATCAAATGTATTTGGCAGCTATATTTCAGGAAGCGGTCGAATGCGGGCAGCGTTCCGGAGAATTGGGGGCGGGAACGGATGCCCGGGCTCTGGCGCAGGCTTTGGTCATATCTCTGATCGGGCTTACCGTTATGACGAAATCGCGGCCGGAGAGAGCCTTTATGGATCGTTCCGCCGATATGCTGTTGAGCCTGTTAAAGTAATAGAACAAGAGACGTATGTTTTGTGAAATTTCATACAAAAATCATAGAGGATGTTATGCGGGCCGGCCCGCGGTCATTGTTGCAATGGCTGCGGGGCCGGCCCGTTTCATTTTCGCGGTATGCTCTTACTCTATCGGCGGCTTAAGAGATTGGAATAATATTGAAACCCGCGCCGTATTCTGAATGGAAGGCATATGGGGCGCCCGTCATGGCTTGGGTAACCGAAGCGGGCTGCCGCCGAAGAGAGGAGGGAGTATTGGCGAGCGCTTGTAGTTCATACGATTGGAGGAGGTGCTGCCTATTCGGCGGAATAAGCTGCGGGCGTGCGCAGTCGGCTTGTTGTTTGCGTGTGGAGTTATGCTGATCCTGCAGCCTTGGTGGGAGCGCCATATGCAGGAGAAGCAGAAGCAATCGATGATGGAGCAGTGGAACATGCTGCAGTTCGATCATGTCGAGCCGCTGCGCTGGCCGCAGACGGATTCCGCCGGGATGTCCGGCGAGAGCCGGCCTGTGACTGAGGCGGAGCCCGAACCGCAGGATGATCCCGTTATGATCGACGGATTTGCTGTGCTGGGGACTTTGTCGATCGGCAAGCTGAATCTTAAGGAACCTATCATTATGGGGACGGATTCTGCAGTGCTCAAAGCGGGAATAGGTGTCGTCGAACCCGAACGGCGTCCCGGCATCCCCGGGAATTTCGTATTGGCGGGGCATCGAAGCTGGACTTTCGGCAAGCAATTCAGCCGTCTGGACGAGCTTGAAGCCGGCGACCGGATCGTGGTCGACACGCCCCAAAACTCTTATGTGTATTCCGTAACTTCCCGGTTTCTGGTCAAGCCGGATAATTTGTCCGTACTGGATCAGAAGCGGGATCAAGCCGAGATGACTCTGATTACTTGCGAGCCGAAGGTAAATCCGACCCATCGGCTTATTGTGAAAGCTGTACTGGACGAGAAGACGCACAATACCGGGTGAGGAGAAATGTAACCCATGAGAAGTTTGATGAAGAAGCAGGCGCTTCTGTGGGTGCTGCTGCTTCTTGCGAACGTTTTGCTGATGCCGATGTCTGCGCTGGCTGCCGCGGACGCATCGGATGGAATTCAGATTGAGATGAGAAGCAGCGTGTCCGTGGTCGATACCGGAAATAAATTTACATACGATATCGACTACAGTGTGTCCAGCACGACCCAAATGTACGCGAATGCACAGATCGTTCTGCCGCTGCCGGGCGCACTCAGCTTCGATTCGGCGGTGGACGCCGGCGATACGGAGCATTCGTACGATGCGGGGAACCACACCGTAACGTTTAAGTTTAAGGATACGGTCAAGGCGGGTACGACCGGAACGCTGCAAGTTAACGCCCGGTTTCCCAACTATAAGACGCCGAACCGCACGACCGTCAGCGCCCAAAGCAAGTTCGAAAGCGACCAGGGCGGCAAATTGTCGAATATCGTCCAGGTAACGTCAAGGGCTTCCGCGCAGTGGGAACTGAAGAAAGAACGGTCAAGGCCGGCGGCGCCGATCGAGCCGATACCGGGAAGCGAAGTGGAGTATCAGCTGACGCTGACGGATAAGAACGTGACCGCCGCAGGCAAGCTGGAGCTGCAAAATGTTACGGTGCGCGACACGCTTCCCCGTGGCGCCCAGTTCGTTTCGGCTCAGCCCGCACCCGAAAGGGTCGAAGGCGGGGCGGTCATATGGAGCCTCGGCAGCATCGGCGAGGGCGTAGGCTCCAAAACGCTTTTGGTTAAGGTCAAATACCCTTCCGATATGACAGGGGATGCGGTGAACCGGGCCGAGGCGGTGTTTACGCCGCTGGGCGAACAGCAGGTGACGCTGAACGCGGAGGTTACGCATGCTTTTACATCAACGCCCAAGAAGGAAGACAGCCGGTTTCTGAAATGGGTTTCCGACTGGCAGAAGGAGGCTTCTCCCGGTCAGACGGTCAACTTTTATATCGGAAATTTGGATAACGGCTCCAATGTGGCTTTGCAGAACTACGAGCTTACGGATATGACGCCGGACGGCTTGGAATTGAATCATGTGTATACCCCTACGTTTACTGGTATTGCAGCTTATGAGGTGCAATATACGACGGCGGACAGCGTGAGGGGGCCATGGGTTTATTGGGGGACGGTCAAAGCCGATCAGAGAGTGACGCTGAGACCCGGCGATGTGCTGCCGCCCGGAACTGCGGTCAAAGGCATCAAATTCATTTTCGGCGAGGTTCCGGTCGATTTTGGCCAAACGGGAAATTTTGAAGTGGGCTATAGACTGAATCCAAGCTATGCAGCTCCGGTTACCCCTGCCGACAGCGCCAAAATCACCAATACGGCTCAGCTGAATTACGGCTTCGACGGGAAGAGCTTTGAGGAGAAGCGGGATGCGTCGTTCTATGTCGTGCAAAGCCGTCCTTTGTTGGAAGTGACGAAGAAGGCGGATGCGTCGAACTACTCTCCCGGCGATAAGGTTACCTACAGGCTATCCGTGAGAAATACCGAATACGGCAGCGCCGACTTCCGGAATCCGATCGTCGAGGATTTGCTCCCGGCCGAGCTGGATTACATTCAAGGCAGCACGAAGCTGGTCAGCGACGGCGGACTCGGGCTAAGCGCGCCGAATTTCGAAGCGACAGCCGATTCGGCCCCGGGACGAACGCTGCTCCGATGGTCTTGGGATGACGCCAATCCGGCCGAGCTTGGACGCGACAAGAAGATCGAGCTGGAATTCCAGGCTGTCGTCAAGGCCGGGGCCAAGACGGGCTATATCGACAACGAGGTGCAGGTGTCCTCGGATAAGCATGTTTACTTGAACAATTCCGATTTTACGAAAAAGAAATTTGTAAACGGCAGATGGTATGTATACAACGACAGCCTGATTTATATTAATTCCGCCGTTAAGCTGGAATCGGTCAAATGGGTGCAGGGAGATCTGGACGGAGACACTTGGACGCGATACCCGAATAAAGGATTGACGACGCCGGGCGGCAAGGTGGAGTATAAGCTGGTAGTTACCAACGTCGGCAACATTCCGGTTCGCAGCCTGCTCCTGGTCGACGCGCTTCCCCGCATCGGGGATCGGGGCGTGGTGGACAGCTCTCCGCGCGGGAGCGAATGGAGTCCGGTATTGACCGGCAAAGTGAGTGCGGCAGACTATATTACGGTGTTGTACACAACCGATGCAACCATTGCTATGAGCGGCGGTCACTGGTCGGCGGAGCCTCCTGCGGATTTGACCACGGTGACGGGAATTCAATTCGTGTTTGAGGACGGCCATGTGATGGCTCCAGGGGCCCAAGAGGAGCTGCGATGGACGATGCGGGCGCCGGTGAACGCGCCTACTCAAGGCCAGACTGCTTGGAGCTCTTTCGGTTTTATGGCGAAGCGCGCCGATAACGGCAAGTCGCTGCTCGCGACCGAGCCGCTCAAGGTGGGAGTGGCCGTCAAGGAAGACGCCAAAAGCGAAATCGGCGACTATGTGTGGAATGACCTGAACGGGGACGGCATTCAGAATGAGCCGGCCGAGCAGGGCGTAAACGGAGTTCATGTAGAGCTGTATACGGCGGCCGGATCGCTTGTCCAGACGACCATAACAGGCAACGATCATGACGGCAAGCCCGGATATTACATGTTCACTAACTTGGAATCCGGCAGCTACAAAGTGAAGTTCATCCTGCCGCAAGGCTACGGCGGCTGGACGGAAGCGAACGAAGGAGGAGACCATACCCTCGATTCCGATGCGGCGGCGGATGGAATGACGGGGACGATCCAGATCGGCGCTGGCGAAAAGAACGATACCGTGGACGCCGGGCTGATACCGCCTGCTGGCAGCATCGGCGATACAGTATGGAGCGATCTGAACGGAGACGGCTTGCAGGATGCGGGAGAACCGGGTGTCGACGGGATTACCGTAAACTTGTACGATAAGAACGGTTACGCCCTCGCTACCGCAGTTACTTCCGGCGGAGGGCACTATATGTTTTCGCAATTGACGCCCGGCGATTACTCGGCGGAATTTATACTCCCATCCGGCGCCGCGTTTACCGTCAAGGGAGACGGCAGCAAGCCTGAGACCGATTCCGATGCGAATGCGGACGGGAAAACCGATGTGATCCGGCTGGATGCGAATCAGCATATCACGTCTGTCGACGCCGGGCTCATTTTGCCGAGCTCCAGTCTGGGCGATCGCGTCTGGATCGACGAGAACGGCAACGGGACGCAGGATGCCGGCGAACCCGGTCTTAACGGAGTTGCCGTTCGATTGTTTGACGAAGGCGGGACGCCTCTCAGTCAAACGACTACGGTAAACCACGCGGTCTACGGGGACGGGTATTATCAATTCGATAAGCTGCCCGCTGGGGGCTACATCGTCCGGTTCGAGCTTCCGGACCGCTCCTACGAATTTACGCAGCAGGGCAGCGACCTGTCGTCGGAGACGGATTCCAACGCCAATCCGGCCGACGGGAGAACGCAGGTAATTCGGCTGCGGCACGGCGAATCGAATCAGACGGTCGATGCGGGCTTGCGCAAAGCGGTTCAGCCGCCGGCAAGAGCCGCGGTCGGGGATTATGTCTGGATCGACGAGAACGGCGACGGCATTCAAAATGACGGAAACGCAGGATTAAACGGTGTCGTTGTCCGGCTGTTCGACGATAAGGGTGCTCTTCAAGGCACTGCCGTTACCGCTTCGGTGTACGATTCGGTCTACAACTCAGTTTACCGGTCGGTCTACAGCAGCCCGGGATATTACCGCTTCGACGAGCTGCTGCCGGGACGCTATGCGATCAAGTTCGAGCTTCCGTCCGGCTATGAATTTACGCAGCGGCATGCAGGGAGCGACGCTTCGGCCGATTCCGATGCCGGAGCGGACGGGATGACGGACATCTTCGATCTTGCGTCCGGCGAGACGAACTTGACGATCGATGCAGGAGCGCGCAGAGCGTCGCAACCTTCTCGCGAAGGCGTCATCGGCGATTACGTGTGGATTGACGCCAACGGAGACGGCATTCAAAATGACGGCGAAACGGGCTTGAACGACGTGCCGGTGAAGCTGTACGGCGAAGACGGCAATCTGCTGGGGACCACGGTGACCGGCGATGTATACGGCGGAGCGGGAGCTTACAGGTTCGAGCATTTGGAAGCCGGCGCTTATACGGTCCGATTCGAGCTACCGTCCGGTTACGAATTTACGCGCAAGCATGCCGGAAATAACGGTTCCGCCGACTCCGACGCCAATGCCGACGGCGCGACCGATACGATTATTCTTGCGCAGGGCGAAACGAATCTGACGGTAGACGCCGGATTGAAACGTTCGGCACAGCCGCCGCAGGAGACGGGAACGATCGGCGATTACGTATGGGTGGATGCGAACCGGGACGGCTTGCAGAGCGACGGCGAGCCGGGGCTGAACGGCTTGTTCGTGCATCTTTACGGCGCCGGGGGCCTTCCGCTCGCTTCTACCGTAACGGGAACCGTGTACGGCAAAGCCGGGTACTACTCCTTTACGAATGTTCCGGCTGGAACCTATTCGGTGAAATTCGACCTTCCATCCGGCTACGAATTTACGGGGCAAGGAAAGGGCGGCGATCGCGCATTGGATTCCGATGCCGACGCTGGCGGCATAACCGGCAGCTTCGATCTTGCCGCCGGAGAAACGAATCTGAATGTCGATGCCGGATTGGTTCCGGTAGACGATGGAGGAGACCCGGGTTCGGGGCCTGGCGATCGTGACGGAGCTATCGGGGATTACGTATGGATCGATACGAATAACGACGGCATTCAGAACAGCGGGGAAACCGGTCTGAGCGGCGTGCAGGTAAAGCTGTTTGCCGAGAATGGAAATTTGTTGGCCTCCACCGTAACGGGCAGCGTCTATGATAAACCCGGTTATTATATATTCGACGGGCTTCAGCCGGGGACATATTATGTGACGTTCGAGCTTCCTTCGGGCTATCAATTCACGCTGAAGTCGGCGGGAACAGACCGATCCGTCGATTCCGACGCCGGTACGGACGGCAAATCCGACTTGGTTGCTCTAGCTGCAGGAGAGCGAAATCTTGCCGTTGACGCCGGCTTGCGGCTGAAGAAGGACGATGGAGGCCCTTCCGATCCCGGAGATTCGGGCGGTGACTCCGGAGGCGATTCGGACGGGAATTCAGGGGGAGGCAGTTCCGGCGGAGGCAGCTCCGGAGGGGGAGACACAGGCTCATCCGGTACGTCTCAACCAGGCGGAGGCAGCGGCAGTGCGGGCGGCCCTGCTTCTCCCGGCACCCAGCCGGATACGAATCTCCCGGGCGGCGATAATGGGCCGACGGTCGATCAGCCGCTTCCGGGCGAGCCGATTGACAGCGCTCAGCCGCTGCCGACCGCAGGCGGAGAACCGGATGCCGGGCAACCTGGCACGGTGCCGTCAGACGGCGCTCAGCCGGAGCTTACCGGCGCGGGTCAGCTTCCATTGACCGGAGAATCGCTTCCGGCCGCTCCGCTATTCGGTATTGTCTTATGCATATGCGCGGCAGCTCTGGCAATCCGCTGGAGAAGATCAGGCGGCGGCCGCTAACGCCGAAGCAATCATCGAAGAATGTGGATCTGTTTTGCTGAATGTCCATGAGTAATTAAAGGCATGCTTGTGTCGAGAAGACAGGAGCATGCCTGTTTTTTCATTTCAATAGTGATATACTAATTTTACATAAAGCTATGAACGAGTAACGATCGATAAGGAGACTTCATTCAAATGATTCGATGTGCCGTACTAGATGACTACCAGCAGGTAGCCAAATCTATCGCCGATTGGGCGTCCATAGAGGATAGAGTGGAAGTAACCGTGTTTCATGAGCATATGGCTGACGAGGACGAGCTGGCGGCAGCCCTAGCTCCCTTCGAAATCATTGTCATTATGCGGGAGAGGACTCCGTTTCGCGCCCCGCTGCTGGCCCGTCTGCCGAACCTGAAGCTGCTTGTTACTACCGGAATGCGGAACGCCTCCGTTGATTTGGAAGCCGCAGCCGCTCGCGGAGTCGTCGTCAGCGGTACCTCGGGCTTATCGTCGCATACGGCAGAGCTGACCTGGGCGTTGATTCTCGGTTTGGCCCGCCATATCGTTCAAGAACACGGAGCCGTGCGGCAAGGCATGTGGCAGAGCACGCTGGGAACGGATTTGTGCGGGAAGAAGCTCGGTGTTCTAGGACTCGGCAAGCTGGGCGGCAGAGTAGCGAAGATCGGCTTGGCCTTCGGCATGGAAGTGGCGGCATGGAGCCAGAATTTGACGCAGGAACGCGCGGACGAGGCGGGCGTCCGACTGGCCGGTTCCAAGGAGGAGCTGCTGGCCGAATCCGATTTCGTCTCGATCCATCTGGTTTTGAGCGACAGAACGAGAGGGCTGATCGGTGCGGAGCAGCTTAAGCTGATGCGTCCCGACGCTTATTTGATCAACACCTCGCGTGCGCCGATCGTCGACCAAGCGGCTTTGGCTCAAGCGCTGTGCGAAGGCTGGATCGCCGGAGCGGGCTTGGATGTGTACGAGACCGAGCCTCTGCCGAAGGATCATCCGTTTCGGACGCTTCCCAATGTGCTGACGACGCCGCATCTCGGATATGTTACCAAGGACAATTATCGCGTATTTTATCAAGATGCGGTTGACGATATCTGGGCCTTTCTCGAAGGAGCGCCAATCCGCCGCTTGGCCTAAGATGCGCGCGGCCGATTTCACGCATACATCATCCATAGGCGAAGAAGTCCCAATTCCCGTACGTCGAGATTGGGGCTATTTGCCGCTACGAGTTTGTTCGATTTTTCGGATTAGTCCAATCGGATGCCGAAACAGGAGCGCAGCGCCGATTGATATTCTTCCTCGGTTTGCGGAGTCATCGTATGCACCCCGTCTGCGGTGAATACTCTGAATTCTTGGCCCGCCAGCGTCCGGCGGCCTTCATTCGTGCGGATCGCCGCCATGGGCTGCAAGGTGAAAATGGAGTCGGCAGAGTTCTCGCACCAATAGGTCGCCATTATAAAATCTTTGGGCAGCTGCGGCTCTTCGGTAAAAGAATAAAGCCAGCGCCACTCGCCGTGTCTCAATTCGCAAAGCACCCAGCCGTAATAAGGATCTTTCTCCAGACGGTATGTCTCGTCGCCTTGCTCGTGAACGAGCCTTTCTGTCATACGGATCGGACGGCGGGGTACAATGCCGCCCACGCCTACGTCGCATAAGTACGATTGCCCTTCGGCCTCGACCTTGAGCACCTGATGCCGCCGCTTGGGAGGAGGATTCGGTTCGTCGCGCCAGAAGCGTGCCATGAAATCGGTCACCGGATAACCGAGCTCCCGCAGCAGCCAGCCGAAAAGAGCATTGAGTTCAAAGCAGTACCCTCCGCGTTTGCGATTGACGATCTTCTCCAGCAGCCGAGGTATTTCGAGTGAAAGCGGTTTTCGGCGGATGATGTCGAAATTCTCGTAAGGCACGGTATGAAGGTGGCATTCCTGGAGACGCTCCAAGACCGCGACGCTGCCGTCAAGCGGGCCGTCATATTGGATTCGTTCCAAATAGCGCCGAATTTCGGGCTTTAAACCGTTACGCTGTTTAATCATAAGTCGCCGGCTCCTTTCATATGACCGTTAATGAGATCTATTTTATTGTATCATAACGGGGCTCCGGAATAGACCTGCCGCCGCGGCCGCAAGCAAGCTCCGCCCGCCAAGGTTACCCTAACGTAATTAGGTATACCTAAGTTGCGTCATTTTCAAGAAAGCGTTTGTCCGCTATAATCAACATGAGATTGGAACTACGGAGAATGCTCTTGCAAAGAGCGGACCGGAAGGAGAATGAGCGATGAAGAAGAGCATTCCGCTGCAGCGGCGGGGATTTGAGACGAGTCAACTCGTCCTGGGATGTATGGGGTTAGGGGGCGGATGGAGCGGCAGCCCGATCACATCGGAGCATGTCAAGCAGGCCCATGAAGCCGTCGATGCGGCATTATCCGCAGGCATAACGATGTTCGACCATGCGGACATTTACGCCCGCGGCAACGCCGAGCTGGCGTTCGGTCAAGTATTGAAGGAGCGGCCGGAGCTGCGGGACCGGATCGTGATTCAGTCCAAATGCGGCATTCGCTTTGAAGAAAGCCCGCGGGTACCGGGAAGATTCGATTTCTCCAAGGAGCATATCGCTTCCAGTGTGGACGGTATTTTGAAAAGACTGGGCATTGAAAGCCTCGATATTTTACTGCTGCACCGCCCGGACCCGCTCATGGAGCCGGAGGAAGTGGCGGAAGCATTCGGACGATTGAAGCAGTCCGGCAAAGTAAAAGCGTTCGGCGTATCCAATATGAGCGCCGCACAGATCCGTTTTCTGCAGGCGAGCATTCAGGAGCCGCTTATCGCCAATCAGCTGGAAATGAGCCTTCTCAAGCTCGACTGGCTCGATAACGGCATCCACCAGAACCAGAAGGCCGGCACGGAGGTTTCGTTCCCGGACGGTACGATGGAGTTCTGCCAGATGGAGAACATACAGATTCAAGCGTGGAGCCCGCTTGCCAAAGGCTTGTTCAGCGGCAAAGACCTCGAAGGTCAACCGGATGCGGTGAAGCAGACGGCCGCCCTCGTCCGGCAATTGGCGGAAGAGAAGTCGACGACGCGCGAAGCGATTGTTCTCTCTTGGCTGATGCGTCATCCCGCACGAATCCAGCCGGTCATCGGTACCAGCAATCCCGAGCGCATTCGCGCCTGCGGCGAGGCGGCCCGGATTGAGCTGACACGGGAAGAATGGTACTCGCTGTACGTTAGTTCGAGGGGTAAGAGAATGCCGTAATGATGTAATTCAAGGAAAGCTTCTTACAGAGTCCCGCTTGTATCGGGATTTTGCAGGGAGCTTTTTTTATGGCGCCGAACCGGCTCGATTGCTTCGGGAGTAGAGTAAGGAAATTTTTCTAATAAGAAATCGGGCTATAAAGATTCCAAAAAAAGAAAGATTGTGGTAAACTGAATAAGAACATTTGTTCTTTAATTGATCGGAATGTCGCGTTATTTGGCCGCGTAGAAAGTATAAACCGATTCCGGACTGGCAACCCTCGATATAGTGACGGAAAGGAAGATTTCTATGGTAACTGAAAGGTATACTGAAATCGACGAGGTGATAGCCTATATTCATCATCATATCGACGAACCGCTCCCGCTTTCCCGTTTAGCCGCTTACGTGGCTTACAGCCCTTATCATTTCACGCGCGTGTTTAAGGAAAAAACCGGCCTGCCGCCGCTATATTACGTTTCGGCGCTTCGGCTGCAGAAGGCGAAGGATTTGCTGCTGAGAACGAATTGGAGCATACGGGATATCGGTCTTGAGATCGGTCAGCAAAGTCTGGGCACGTTCACTACCCGATTTACCGAACGCGTGGGCATGACGCCGTCGCAGTTCCGCAATTCCACCATTCAAGCGGACAGCCATCTGCACACGTTGCGGAGTCTTGCCCATTGGCACGACGGGCATCGGTTCATTCACCAGCACGGAAGGGTGGAGGGGGTCATCCGCTCGGAAGTTCCTTTCGACGGCGTCGTTCTGGTAGGCCTGTTCGCGAAGCCGATCCCCGAAGGTTTCCCGATACACGGAACGCTGGTTTCTTCCGCCGGGACGGGCGAATTTAGTTTTACGGGAGTGAAGCCGGGCACCTATTATTTGCTGGCTACCTCCGTCTCATGGGAGATGCGGGCGATGGACTTTTTGCTCCCGCAGGCAACGCTGCGCACCCGATCCAAGCACCCGATCGTCGTCCAGCCGTACGTTCCCGTCCCGCGTCAACAAGTCATGCTCCGTCTCCCTCGCCCGGACGATCCTCCGATATTGATTTCTTTGCCTCTGCTGATGAATAACTTTTTGAAAAGGGTCCGCCGCAGCGGCAATCGGCTAGAAGTTTGAGCGCCTATGAAATGCCGAACGACAGTGAAATGATTCGATGTGAGAGGAGGGCTTATTCGCTACATCGCTTCGCCGCCAGCTTTTCCGTATAAGGAAGAGCCGAACATTAATTCTAAACCCTTAAGGAGGTAAATAAAGTGACTGACGAAAAGACCAAGGTGTCCACCTTTTTAATGTTTTCCGGACAAGCCGAAGAGGCAATGAATGTTTACACTTCCCTGTTTGAAAATTCGGAAATCGTTTCCATTATCCGCTACGGAGCGAATGAAGCGGGAACGGAAGGAACGGTGATGCATGCTTCTTTTACGTTGAAAGGGCAGCCGTTTATGTGCATTGACAGCAACGTGGAGCATGCGTTCACGTTTACGCCGGCTATCTCGCTGTACGTCACTTGCGATACGGAAGAGGAGATCGACCGGGCCTTTGCGCGCTTATCCGAAGGCGGCGCCGTGCTGATGCCGCTGGAGGCGATGCCGTTCAGTCCCAAATACGGATGGCTTCAAGACAAGTACGGCGTATCGTGGCAGTTGAATCTTGGTCGACTTGACTTTCCTCGCTCTAAAGACGGCAATCGATAAGAAATCTCTGATCATGCCGCATGATAGAATGTACTTGATTGCGGTATGAGATGAAGAGAGGAGCAGGAATGTGGAGTCGGGTAAAGAGAAACGGTATGAAGGGACATTTGGAAGCAGGAGCAGCTTCGTTGTCGTGATGATCGTCATGATGGCCATGTTCTCTGCGATGATGCTGCTGCCGATTTTTTTGCAAAATGCGCTCGGTTACAGCCCGCTGGAGGCGGGGCTTGTCATGCTGCCCGGCGGGATCGTGATGGGAATTATGTCTCCGATTACGGGACGCTTGTTCGATAAGTTCGGCGCCAAATGGCTCGCCGTCATCGGACTGGCTCTAGTCGCCAATACGTTGTGGCAATTCGCGTTTATTACGCTGCATACTTCTTACGGGATGATCATGATTCTAAACACATTATTAATGCTTGGAATATCCATGCTGATGATGCCGGTGATGACCAATGCGTTGAATGAATTGCCGCCTGCTTTATATCCGCATGGCACGGCTGTCGTCAGCACGATACAGCAGGTGGCCGGCGCGGTCGGGACGGCACTGCTGGTTACGGTGATGACGAATCGTTCAAGACTATATATCGAACATGCGCCGGGAACTAAGGACGATGCCGCCGTTCAGATTATGGGAATGCGTGGCTCATTTCCTTTTTCCTGAAATTATCCGTTCCGCCTGAAGCGGAGCTGGATCAGCGGAGAGTATCGTCGCATTAAGCGGGAGGGCCCTGACCCTATCGATCACGGTTTTATGTATGGCTGGAGATTCAAGATAGCAATAATAAATCCGCGGCCCCCGAGCCTTCGCCCGCCGATTTGCCAATCGATGTTATGTTAGGAGAGAACAAGAAGCTATGTGCCTGAATATAAAAACATTGTATAATTTTGAGCCGCCCGCGACCGAAGACGAGATTCAGGCTGCCGCCCTTCAATTTGTCCGGAAAATATCCGGGTTTCAACAGCCGTCCAAATCCAATGAAGAGGCGTTCAACCAGGCTGTCCGGGAGGTAACCCAAGCTGCGGCGAAGCTGCTAGAGTCCCTGGTTACGAATTCGGAGCCTCGCAATCGGGAGGTTGAAATCGAAAGAGCGCGCGCAAGATCGGCCAAACGATTCGGAACCGCGAACAAGGCCAATTCGTGACGGCGCAGCCGGATGCATTTTATGAGCAGGTATAACCGCCGAATATGATAAACTGATTGTTATGCCGACGGCACGATTCGGTTTAACAGATTTGGGAAGGAGCCTGGTCTATTGCATCTTATAGCGAAGGAAGTTAGTCCATATAACGAGATAACGGTATACGAGTGCAGTCAATTGTACGGGGAGAAGGGCAAATATCGGGTGCTGCAGTTTTCCGGTGATGCGATTCAGGGAGCGATGGACCTTAAGCGCCCTGAGAGAATTGTTCTGGAATACCCTCGTGCTATCATCCATTTAATGGAATATAATAATTCGTCGTTCGAGGACGTATTTATGATCGGTCATGGAATCGGAACGATTGCCGGGCATTTTCCGGACAAGCGGTTTACCGTTGCCGAAATCGATGAGAAGGTCGTTGATATCAGCAGAAAGTATTTCGGATATCGGGCGGATCATGCCATGATCGGCGACGGACGGCAATTGTTGGCGGAAACGCCGGTTCCGGCGCTGGATTATATTATTTTGGACGCCTTTACGAAAAGCGGGACGCCGCATCATTTGACGACGCTGGAGTTTTTTGAGCTGACCAAGCGAAAGCTGAGCGACCGGGGCGCCGTTATGATTAATTTGGCGGGGAAAATCCGCAATGACAGACGGGTCAATGCGATTCATTCAACCCTTCGGAAAGTGTACACGTATACGCGGGTATTTTTTCTACGCGGAGACAATGAAAACGACGTCTGCAATTTAATTGTAACGGGCAGCAGCGCAAGCTTGGGCTTTCAGCCGGAAGAAATGGCCGGCTTTGCGGAGATCGAATTGGAAGAAGGGTATATGGTGTTGGACAGGCGGACGGCCAAGGATTCAAACGCGGGATAAGTTAAAGTGTGGTGAAAAACGAGCGGAGGGGCATTAGAAGCTGGAGAAGCGCAGCGTTCGCCTTTGAAAACGGATTCTCTCCACAGAAAAACGAAAAAATAATCCGAAGAATCCGTTTTCAACAGCGATTGGAGGATCAAATGGACGCCGCAGCGGACTTTTTCACCGGACTTTTAAAAGCCTGGTGAAAAAAGAGCGGAGGGGCCATTTGAATCTGGAAAAGCGTAAGCGTTCGCCTTTGAAAATGGATTCTCTCCACAGAAAACAAAAAAACAATCCTAAGAATCCGTTTTCAACAGCGATTGGAGGATCAAATGGACGCCGCAGCGGACTTTTTCACCACTCTTTTAAAGTGCGGTCCAAAGTTTAGTCAAGGGACCTTTCGCAATCTTGCCTTTATGTTCGCATAGGATTACTTTTTAGTCCGGTGCGGGTTATGATGGTTGTAAAGGGGGAGAGTCGTGTGGCACCGGTTGCGACGAAATATTTTAGCTACAGCAGTGAAGATGTCCAGTATTTGGCCGGCGTGGACGAGAAGCTTGGGGCAGCCATGTTCAGAATGGGGAAAGTGCGGCGGGTCGTTATTCCCGAATTATTCCCCGCTCTTGTTCATGCGATCGTCGCCCAGCTTATTTCCGCCAAATCGGCGCAGACGGTCTGGGAACGAATGCAAGATCAATGGGATGAAATCACTCCGCAAGCTCTCGCCATGCTGACGGCGGACGACATTCAACGATGCGGGATAACGATGAAGAAGGCGGTTTGCATACATACGATCGCCGAGACCGTCGCGTCCGGAGCGTTGAATTTGGACGAGCTTTATCATTTGCCGGACAATGAAGTGATACGCAAATTAACGGCTTTGCACGGGATAGGCATGTGGACAGCCGAAATGATGCTCATCCATTGCATGGAACGCCGCGACATTGTCAGTTGGGGAGATATAGCGATCCGGCGCGGGATGAAGAAGCTGTATGGCTTGGACGAGCTGACCAAAGCGCAGTTCGACCGATACCGTGCCGTTTATTCTCCGCTGGGTTCTGTAGCATCTATTTATTTGTGGGAACTTTCTTTTGAATAGGAGGGAAGCTTTGGAAGGATCGGTAAGGGAACGGTTACTGGAATTGGCGGAGGAAGATTACCGCCGCTTCTCGGCTTCGCTGCTTCCGAATGTAGAGCATATCCTCGGAGTGCGTCTGCCGGCGCTGCGTATACTGGCGAAGCAACTGGCCAAAGGGGATTGGCGTACTTATCTGGAGCAGGCGGACGATACTTATTTTGAAGAAGTGATGCTGCAAGGGATGACGATCGGTTATGTGAAAGCCGAATTTCAAGAAATTCAATCTTACATAGCGAGATTTGTACCCAAAATAAACAATTGGTCCGTATGCGACAGCTTCTGCTCCGGTCTTAAGCTCCAACAAGCCGATAAGCATGAAGTATGGGAGTGGGTACGGCCTTATGTGCTGATGCGCAGCGAGTATGAGATCCGGTTCGGGGTTGTCATGCTGCTAAATTATTTTATGGAAGAGCGCTATCTTCCCGAAGTGCTGTTATTGCTCGATCAAGTGCGGCATGACGGCTATTATGCCAAAATGGCGGTTGCATGGGCGGTCTCCATAGCTTATATCAAGCAGCCTGCGCTGACGGAGGGCTACCTGCTCAACAATTCGTTGGATGATTTTACTTACAATAAAG
Source organism: Paenibacillus doosanensis (assembly GCF_025060755.1). Taxonomy (GTDB): domain Bacteria; phylum Bacillota; class Bacilli; order Paenibacillales; family NBRC-103111; genus Paenibacillus_S; species Paenibacillus_S doosanensis. The sequence goes on along the minus strand of NZ_JANYUY010000051.1, from coordinate 19,546 downwards.
CGCTGCAAAAAATAACCGAGTCCCTTCGGATTGAGCGTGAGACGAAGCAGTGGATACGCAGCTTGAAGCGCAAATAGGCGAAGGCTGCGGAGGGTTAGGCGAAGCTTGGTCAACATAACGAAACGAAACAGCCTATCCATGGACACCGCCGCGGGTAGGCTGTTCGGTTATTCCGCATCGTGAAACAGTATGCCCAGACTATACCTTAGGCCGGACGTAACCGTAGCTACGCCATGGCGAAGCATCGTTCGGTAATATCCGCGCGCCCCGGGAACCGGACGATGACGGGTCGGGAAGATGAGCCCTTCGCCCTGCTCCAGTGTAATGACATGACCGCGGCTTTGCGCACGGGGCCGCTGTTCCACAAGCAGAAACTGCCCGCCGGTGTAATCTGCTCCTTGCCGGTTCAGAGCGAAAACGACCTGAAAAGGAAAATGCACCTTCCCGTACAAATCTTGATGCAGGCAGTTATGACCCCCTGTTTCATATTTGAGGATGAGCGGGGTTGCGCGAGTCTGTCCGTGGGCGCGGCAATGATCGGAAAAATCCGCCAGAGCCGAAGGATAAACGGGAGGCTGGCCTAATCGTTCCTGCCATTGATTGGCGGCCCCGGCCAAGGCAGGGTACAGCCCTTCGCGCAGCTGCTGCAGCATGACCGGGAGAGGAGCTGCGAAATAACGGTACTCCCCGATTCCAAAACGGTACCTGGCCATGGAAACGGTGCCGCGAAAATAGCTGTCGTCGTCATAGGTGCCGATGATTTCACGGCATTCGTCTTCATGCAGAAGAGCGGGAAGCTTGGCATAACCGTCCTCGTTTAACGAATGCTGCAAAACGCCCCAGTTGAGGCCGGCAATTCGTTCAGGCAGAGGGGGATGCATGCGGGAGTCCTCCTTCGGCAAGCAACTGCGATCGCTCCAGCTCAAGCAGCTTCGTTTTCATTTCCATACCGCCGCGGTAGCCTGTCAAAGCGCCGTTTTTCCCGATAACTCTGTGGCAAGGTACGGTGATCAGCACCGGATTGGCGCCGATAGCGGCTCCGACGGCGCGGACGGCGGCGGGGCGATCGATCTGCAAGGCAATGTCGTAGTACGACCGCGTCTGTCCGTACGGAATGCCGCGCAGCGCTTCCCACACGGACGTTTGAAATTCGGTTCCGCGGCAATCGACCGGCACCGTGAAGGCTTGCCGCGTTCCTTGCATAAATGCGCTCAGTTCTTCTGCATAAGGCTGCATTGCCGCGTCGTCTTTGACCAAGCTGTAATCGGGCAGGCGAATGGCGGCCCACTTCGTTATTTGTTCCAAAGGCTGATTGGGCGAGCCTACGTAGCACAGTCCTTTCGAGGTGGCTGCAATATGCAGGCACCAGTCTTGATGCGCGATAACAGTCCAATAAAGCGTCCGGTCAATCTTGTTTTCCATGTTCGGTAGCCTCCTTGCGATGATCCGAATACCGCTGGCGGTAACTCGCCGGGGTTCGGCCGGTTTTCTTTTTAAATAAGGTGATAAAATACGGCGTATTGGATATTCCTACATCCATGCCGATCTCGCCGATGGGTTTATCCGTTGCAAGCAACAGCTGCTTGGCCAGTTCCACACGTTTTTGGTGGATATATTCTACAGGGGTTACGCCTTTTACCTTTTTGAAGGTCCGGTGAAGATGATAAGGGCTGCCGTGACTGATGCCGGCAAGATGATCGAGCGACAACGCTTCCGTAAAGCTGCGGTCGATATATTCGGTTACGGCGGCTATCCACTCGTCGTCGGGAAGTCGTTCTCCGGTAGGCTTGCAACGCTTGCACGGACGAAACTTGGCAGATAACGCTTCGTCGGCGGTACGGAAAAAGCGGATGTTTTCTTTCTTGGGAGGCCGCGATTTGCAGGAAGGGCGGCAAAAGATGCCGGTTGTTTTGACCGCATAAAAAAATTGGCCGTCGTAAGAAGCGTCATTATTGACGGCCGCTTCCCATAGTTCGTCCGGTATGCTGCCGGTTTCGATTGTACTTGCGGCTATCCCGGCGGCCGGGCTTCCTTCAAGCCCTCCGGGTTTGTTCGGTTTCTCCATAGCAACGTCACCTCCATAAACAGTATAACCTCTAAGGGGATCGTTTGTACGGTTTTCGCAATGGAAGAGCAAGATCGCGAAATAAACGGTCACCGCGCGAGATGCCCTGGAATTGTAGGCGGTGAATGGGCGGATGCTTGCATGTCCGCGCAGGTGGTTATAGTATAGAGAGACGTTATTCTTTTCCATTTCATGACCGGAACGGTTCAAAAGGAGGATCATTCATGAAATATGATTTTGATCGCATGTTGAATAGAAAGCAGACGAATTCGTACAAATGGGATCAATCGGAGCGATTGTTCGGCGCGGACGATGTGCTGCCGCTGTGGGTTGCCGATATGGACTTCGAGAGCCCTCCCGCGGTTAAAGAAGCTTTAGTCCAAAGGGCGCTGCACGGCACTTACGGATATTCGATACAGCCGGAAGCGTACAACGCCGCCATCGTGAGCTGGTTCGCAAGAAGGCACGACTGGCAGCTGAAGCCCGAATGGTTAAGCGATGCGCCCGGCGTCGTTACGACGCTGAGCCTGGCTGTGGAGCTGTTCAGCTCCCTCGGCGACCGGGTCCTTCTGCAATCTCCGGTATACGCGCCTTTCTTCGACGTCATTCGCATGAACGGCAGAGAAGTGGCGGATAGTCCGCTGATCGAGCGAGACGGCCGGTACATAATGAATTACGACCAGCTTGAGCAGGAAATGCAGCGCGGAGCGAAGCTGATGCTGCTGTGCAGTCCGCATAATCCGGGCGGCCGGGTATGGGAGCGGGAAGAATTGGAAAGACTTGGCGAGCTATGCATCCGTTACGGGGTCACGGTCATTTCCGACGAAATCCATTGCGATCTTGTCATGTCGGGGCATCGGCATATTCCGTTCGCTTCCTTGTCGGAGGAGTTGGCGCAGCGGACGATGACCGCTCTTGCCGCAACCAAAACGTTCAATTTGGCCGGTCTGCATACGTCGTTCGCCGTTACCGCCAACAGCGAGATGAAGAAAGCGTTCGATCGCCGCCTTAGGACGCTGGCTCTCAACATGACGCCATATTTCAACGCCAATGCCGTCATTGCCGCTTACAACGAAGGGGAAGCTTGGCTTGATGAGCTGCTTGCGTACTTGGAGGCGAACAGAGATTACGCCATCGATTACTTGAGCGAGCATTTGCCGCAGGTGAAGACGCACCGGCCTGACGGCACGTACCTCTTGTGGGTCGACTGCCGCGGACTGACGACGGATGTGCGGCAAATCAAGGAGCTGATGTTTCGCCAAGCGAAGGTGGCCTTTAATGAAGGGTCCCAGTACGGGAGCGCAGGGGAAGGCTTCGTCAGAATCAACTACGCTTGCCCGCGTTCCTTTCTGCATGAAGCGTTGGAACGTTTCTGCCGGGCGGCGCAAACGGTAGAATCGAAGTAGGAGTACGGGAGAAGCGGGACTGTAGGGTGACTGCTTGCTGTGAAGTTTACTTTCAAAAAAACGGCAAGATTTCCGCAGGCAGCTCGAAGCCCGGCGAAAAAAGAAGGAAGGGGCCATTTGAATCTGGAAAAGCGTCAGCGGTCGTCTTCTAAAACGGATGATCAAATGGGCACCGCAGCGGGAGAGCATGAATTCGTCAATACCCGTATTTTGCAAGCGCCGCGCGAAAGCCGTATATCGGCAGGTCAAAGCGTTCGCGATTCAAGCGAATGAACAAAATCTCGACCGGCTGGAGGCGGTGCTGGCCAAGCTGGCCGAATGACCGAAAGCCGATGCGGCGCCGCAGGTTAAGTCCGTCGGCGCAGCTGCAAAGGCTCGTTCGTGATCCATGCGGATTATGTACGGGTCTTTTTGCTATTAAATTGGAAATCGAAGAAACTTTTGGGGAGGAGCGATCGTCTAAGAGTAGCGGAAAGGAGCAGATCCATGAACCCATGTAGAAGATTGGCAATAACCGTGTGCGCGCTGATAGCCGTATCGGGAATATATGAAAGTACGAGCATGGCGGTTGCGCGTGCGGAGGAGACTCCGGAGCAGCCGCTGCTGACTATCGTCCGCGATACCCCGTTTTATAGGGAGGCGGAGGAAGCGGCTCCGGCCGGAATGCTCGGAGGTGTACAGACGCTGCGGGTCAAAGAGACGGCCCATGAAAGTACGGGCAACTGGTATAAGGTGGACACCTGGTTAGGTGAACAATGGATACCGCAGTCCAGTGCGGTCATAGAAGGTGAAGTCAAATCCGTGGATGTGAAGGCGCATACGTTAAGAGTGCAAGCGATGTACCCCGCCCCTTATGCGAGCGGGGATGCTTCCGAACCGATAGCTCCGCAAGAGATACATATTACCGGCAAAATCGACAACGACTGGTACCGTATCGACACGGCCGCAGGAACGCCTAAGTGGCTGTACCGCCCGCTGCTTCTGGAAAATATTAAGGAAGATCCGGCCAATTACGATATGCTGCTCACCCGGCAGGAGCAGCTGTACGAAATTCCTTATTTGCAAACAGCGCCGATGACCCTCTCTCCCCAGATCGTTCATGTATTGGCCGAGTGGCGTACCGGGATGAGCGGTTACCGGCATAGCGAGATCGTCTGGTACCGGATTCGTACGGACCAAGGGCCCCGCTGGGTTTTACCGAGCGAGGAGAAGATCGGGATTCGGAAGGAGAGTCAGTCGCTGACGCTGCCGACAGGAGGCTACGGCTACCGGGCGCCTGAGACGGACGATTCCGTCGTATGGTTCGAACCCGGAACCGTATTGGAAGCTTCGGCGAGCTACGGAGGCTGGTTCGAGGTCAAGAACGGCACTGCGGATACGGTATGGATCAATCCGCAGCTGTCGCTGCAGCGGCGTCCGCTCGGGACGGAGCCTGCGAACGTAACGCTGCGCTTGACCGGGGATACGGCCGTTTACCGCTACCCGGGGACGGGCGGCATTGTTCATAATAAGGGCTATTATGCACCGCAGGAAGTGCAAAGTATCGCCAAATGGTCCGGCGACGATCAGTTGGACTGGTATTTATTTCGCGGGATGGACGGCGATCTATGGGTCCCGCAGCCGGTCAATCCATCCGACCGTTCGCTGGTCGGCAGCTGGACATACTACCGGCAGGGCGCGAACGGCGGGATGCATGGAGAGCCGTTTGATCTGACACTGACCAGATCTACCTACCTGTACAGCTTCGAGCCGGAGGAAGCGGTGCCCTTGCGCTTGAGCTTGCGGAACACCTCGGAGCAGGTATTATCGTGGCCGGTGCCGCTGCAGCTGCAGGTTCAGATTGTAAGGCTGAACGGCGATCCGGAGCAAGCGGTTCTCCGGCCCGAGCAGCAGGAGGTCGTCTGGAGCCGCAAGCTGCCGGCCCTCTCGGCGCCGCTCCCCAATCGAACGGACAACGAGACGATCGATATCGAATGGGATCAGAAGGACCGCAGCGGACAACCCGCCGCCCCCGGCAAGTATGCGGCGCGGATCATTCCTGCGCCGGCAGCGTATCGCTTGGGAGAACAGGACAACATGAAGGTGATGTCGCAGGAAGAGATGCGAGCGGTTAGCGGCGAACCCGTTGTGTTTACGCTTTTGCCGGATATGTGATGCGAAAAACTTACAGTCGAAATAGTTTTTTACAGAAGGGAGAAAGAAAGATGATTGTTCAACTGCTGTTACTTGTGGGCTTCGCTGTTTTGCCTGCGTATTTTTACATCCGGCATTGCTTATGGAATAAAAGTATTTAGCGTTCCAGCAGGGGCATTCATGCATCAACAACATTTTTCTACATTCCCGACAGCATCGTTAGCTCACGCTTGTCCGCCGAAGTCCGTTACAATGGGAGCATGAAGGTTTCGGGGAGGCGATGACGATCGAACAGGGGAGCAAGCATTCTCATGAGGAAGAGCATAAGCATGGGGAACGGAACCATCCCATCCCCAAGCGGGCTATCACCCGGCGCAAACTGCTGACGGCGATGGGGATGACAGGAGTCGCGCTAGCGTCCAAATATTTGCTGAGTGCGGGTCAAGCAAGCGCTTATGCCGCTGCCGATGACGCCACGGTAACTAACAGCGTGTACGGCGGCGGCAGCAACGGACCGGCGGGGACCCGGGTCGTGTGGCTCCATGCGAAGGATGGCGGGGCTAAGGGGGACGGGCAGACGGATGACGCTCCCGCGCTGCTCCGGCTGTTAGGCCGGCTGCGGGACGGGGAAAGGGCTACGTTATATTTTTCCAAGGGCAGCTACCGGATCGGCTCAGGCATTGCCTTCGCTTCGACGCTCGACTTAAGATTCGATAACGGGGCATGCCTTGTCCCCGACGCGGGCGTTCAGGTGACGATCGACGCCCGGATATGCGCCGGTCCGAACGCCATCTTCGCCGGACAAGGAAGCGTCGCCGGCTCCATGCGCGGCACGCGGCTGTATCCGCAGTGGTGGGGAGCCAAGGGCGACGGGACGGCGGACGATACCCCGGCGATCCAAGCGGCGCTGTCGCTTGCCAAACTAACGGGCGGCGTCAACGTCTACCTGATGAGCGGCGTATATAAAGTGACGGATTCGCTGCGGATATACAACCATACGCGGCTTGAGCTGGAGCATAACGCCGTCGTGAAACGTTGCCATGACAACAGCTTTCTGTTCAACGGAGATCAGGGAGCGCAGTACGAAGGCTACGGCGGGCACGGGAATATCGTGATCGAGGGCGGAACCTGGGACGGAAATGTCGAGCAGTATCCCGACTCGTTCGCGGGGCTGAATATCGCCCATGCCCGGCATGTCACGATCAGGAATACGACGATCAAGGACATATCGTGGGGACATGCGATTGAGATCAATTCGAGCAGCGAGGTGCTGATCGAGCACTGCCGGCTGGTCGGCTTTCTCAATGCCCCTGACGGCTCCCGCAATTATGCGGAAGCGGTCCAAATCGATATTCCGACCGGGTCGGCTTTTCCTTGGTACGGCAAGTACGACGGGACTCCCAGCGACAATGTGACGGTCCGCGGCTGTTATTTCGGAGCCAGCGGCACTCCGGGAACGACGGCTTGGGGCGGCGGGGTCGGGAATCATTCGGCGATTCACGATGTGTGGACGCGCAATATTAAAATCGTCGATAATACGTTCGACCGGCTCGGCTATTGGGCTGTCCGGCTGTTTAAATTCAACGATTGCCTCGTCAGGGGCAATGCGATGTACGGCTGCGGCGGCGGCGTGGTCGTCAATGCGCCCGGAGCGAATACGGAATCCACGAAGGACCGGGACGGAGTGCAGCACGGCACGCCGCAGACCGGCTCGCGGGCGCTGATCGCGGACAATATCATTGTCGGCACGACCCAGTACGAGGGCATCTCCTGCACGGGCTCCGGGGATGTCAAGGCGGAGCATACGATCATTGCGCGCAACCTGATTACGGATGCGGCGCCGGCCAAGACATCGATTTTGATTACCCGCAGCCGCAGCGTCCAGGTAGTCGGCAATCAGGTGGAGCGAACCCGCAGAGGAATTTATGCCGAGAATACATTCGATTTGATGGCTATCGACAACCAGATCGAGGAAACCGACTACGAGGGAATTTGGCTGGCTAAAGGCGGCAATTACGCGATCCGCGGCAATATGCTGAAGCGGCTCGGCAAGCACGGCATTTACGTCACCGAGACGGACGGCTTCGAGATTGCGGGCAACAGGATCGATTCGGCCGGCGTCGCCGGAGCCGGACTGTATGCGGGGATCAAGCTGGAGAATGCCGCCGTTCGCGGCTCCGTTCACGACAATGCCGTACGGATGCCGTCCCAAGGGGCGCAAAACCGCTACGGCTTGGAGATTGCCTCCAATTGCGGCGAGGTGGAAACCTTCAACAACGTGCTGGCCGGCGCCGAGCAGGCCTATATGAACGGCTCGCCCGGCTCCGGCGACCGGTTCCGCTTATATGCGCCGGACGGCTCGTGCTATCAGCTTAGCGTCGACAATAGCGGTGCGCTGCAAGCGGTGAAACTAATATAGCACCTTCCGGATTTGGAATTCATTGCTGTCATCGGCTCGCCCGGAGAATCCGGAAGACGGCGGATACGCGGGCATTTCTTCTGGGAATTCCAAATGTCTGCCAAGCTCCGGCTCTTATCCTGTCATAGCTTCGACCCTTCGACCGTCTCACTGCCGCTTCGGCGGATGAGGCGGTTTTTGCATAGGAAGCCCGATCAGCCCACCCCCGGCCGATTTGCCGGGCAGGAACAGGATTATAAGGGAAGGCTCGCGAATTCAAAGGGAAGATCAGAGAAGAGAGGTTGGACACGTATGCGCCTGTCCTATGCATGGTTTCGTTTTCGAAGAAGCTCCGCCAAGCCCCGCTCCTTAAAAACAAGCTTGCTCGCCGGTCTCATGATGAGCTCGATCCTGCCCATACTGCTGATCGGAGCCTTATCCTATTACGTCATTTATTTGATCCTCGACAATAAGACGGCCAACGGCGTTCAGAGCACGCTCCACCAAGTAAGAATGAATATGGAGAAAACTTACGATAACCTGAATTACGTCTCCCAGCAGCTAGCGACGCGGGATGTGCAGCTGTTGTTTCAATCCGATGACCCCGCCGAAAGGTACGTGCTCAGTCAGCGCATATTCGACTATTTGCAGCAGGTTAGCTTTACGAACCCCGATACAGGGCTGTTTTACATTTACGATGCCCAGACGAACGATATTTTTTATATGAACCAGCCGGTGGAAGCCGGGATCGGGACGGGAGGGCTCGAACCGCTGACGCAGTCCAAAGGGGTCGTGTACCACCCGCCGCATGAATCGTTCTCCAATACGAAAGGAACGGTGTTCTCGGTTTCCCGGCCCCTCAACATTCCCAAGCGCTCCCCGCAAAATATTTATGTGGAAACGAATTCCAAATTATACGATCAGGTGCTGAACGAGCGCCAATACGGCGTTCAGGTGCTGCAGGTGATTACGGACGCTCAAGGAACTGTCGTGTTCAGCCAGGATGAAGAGCGCTTTCCGCCAGGACGGCGGATGGCCGGGAATGTCAGCCGGACGGACGGCTACGAAGTGATCGGGGACGATTACTTTTTCCGGGAATACAGCGAGGGCCAGGAGTGGTACCTGTACGCGGTCGTCCAGAAACAGGTGCTGCGCAAAGAAATCCGCAACTGGAGCGTCGCCTGGCTTGCGATCGCCGCGGTATCGCTCTTGTTCAGCCTGGCGGCAGGAGCTTCGATATGGAGAAAGTTTTATTATTCCTTGCATCGGCTGAACCGCGAGATCAGACAGTTCGGGGATAACGGCGTTCAGGACGAAAAAGGCTCCCGGCGGCCCATCGCCAAGACGCAGGTCGTGGAGCTGGACGTATTGATGGAGCAGTTCCAGGAGATGCGTTCCAAAATATGGATGCTGCTAAGCGAGCTGAAGCGGAACGAGGAAGACAAACGGCATTTGGAAGTGGAGAAGGTCGTCGCCCAGATCAATCCGCATTTTTTGTACAATACGCTTAATACGGTGCAATGGATCGCCAAGGCAAACCGTCAGGAGGAAATCGTGCAGTTTCTTTCGATTTTTATCCGGCTCCTGCGCTACAACTTGGGCAAGGACGGAGGCCTGGTGCCGCTTCAGCTGGAAATCAGTGCCTTGCAGGATTACATTACGTTGCAGCAAATGCGCTATCAATGCGAATTCGCCTTGAACGTTCATGCCGTTCCGGAGGCGCTGCAGGTGAAGGTGCCGCGTTTTTTGCTTCAGCCGCTCATTGAGAACGCGCTGTATTACGGTTTGACGGAGGAGCGAAGCACGATCGAGCTGCGAATTACGACGGAAACGGGCGGCGGTCTGCTGGTTCAGGTGATGGATCAAGGAGCGGGGATCGGGGAGCGGGACATCGAGAAGCTGCTCAAGAACGACATACCGGAGCGGGATAAAGTCGGCATGGGCATCGGGCTGAATTATGTCAATACGATGCTGAAGGCTTATTTCGGCGACGAAGCGAAGCTGCAGACGGCCAGCTCCGAAGAGGGCGGGACGACGATGTATTTTCGGCTGCCGTGGAAGAGGGAGGAACATAGCGATGATTAGAGCGCTTGTTGTCGATGACGAATATTTTGTGCGCAAAGGGTTTATTTCCACGATGGACTGGGCCGCGTTCGAGGTGACGGTCGTCGGGGAAGCGAGCAACGGCAGGAAGGCGCTGGAATGGATGGAGCGGGAGCCGGTAGATTTGCTGATCACCGATTTGGCTATGCCGGTTATGAACGGCTTCGATCTGATGCAGGAGGTGCGCGGGCGTTATCCGCATGTGCATATGGCCGTGCTGACCTGTCACGAGGATTTCAAATATATTCAAGAAGCGCTGCGTCTGGGAGCGATTGATTACATCGTGAAGACCGAGCTGGAAAATGACCAGATGCAGGAAGCGCTGCGGCGCATTACGATGCGCATCCGCGATTTGAGCGAGGCGCCGAGAGGCGGACTGAATCCGCTGCCAACCGTCAGGACGGAGTGGTCGGAGCGGGACGAGGAGCGGCTGCAGGCGCAGATCGACGAGTGGCTGCCGCTCTATTGGGTGCTCAAGGATGCGCAGTTCGATGCTTTATGCGACCGGATGGAGGAGATGAATCCGCCGCTCTCCAAGCTGCATAACGTCATGCACTATTTGCTGGTGGAATGGAATCGGATGCTTCATTCGCAGTTTTTGCATGAATGGCTGACCAAAGCGGAGGCCGTCGACAGCTGGCCGGCATGGCGGGCGTTCATTTCCGAATTTCGCGGTCACGTCCGGCACCTGTTTCACGTATCTTCTTACCCGGAGGACGTCGTGCTGCGCATTCTGGAGGCGGCCGAATCGGCGAAGCTGCGCGATTTCTACCTGACGCAAAATGAAATGGCTTACAAATTGAAGCTGAGCCGCGGGTATTTCAGCAAATGCTTCAAGGATTTGCTCGGAATTTCGTACCAGGATTATATGAAGGAGCTGCGCTTGGCGCGGGCGATGAACCTGCTGCTGCAGTCGTCCAAGCCGATCGCGGATATCGCCGAAGAGTGCGGATACTTGGACCACAGGTATTTCAGCAGACAGTTCCGCGAGAAGACCGGCATGCTCCCTTCGGAATACCGCAGCCGCCATGTGTGAGGAATGTGCCGCCGGACGGGGAAAACGGTTCGCGAAAAAATATCTTTTTTCTACTGTGCCGGCAGCAGCCGTGTCTCTCGCTCCCGGGCGGCCGTCCTATACAATAAAGCAGAAGCGAAAACTACTAATCACAGGGGGTTGCACAAGTGAGCAAATTTCCATTCCAGCGCATGACACGCATGACGAAAACGCTGGTTCCCATCGTTACGCTATTAGCGCTTACCGTATCGGGCTGCAGCGGCGGGGAGGCCGATGTCTCTCAGCCGCAGACGGGCGACGCGGGGGAGAAGCCAGATCCGTATGGCAAGTACAGCGAACCGGTGACGGTTAATCTCGGCTATTACACGCCGGCGGAGAACAAGTGGCCCGAGGGCAGCAAAGATACGCTGACGGATAACCGCTATACCCAAATGATCGAGGAGAAGTTTAACATCAAAATCAATCACGCGTTCGAAGCGCCGCAATCCGGCTACGATCAGAAGGTGAGCTTGCTCGTCTCCAGCAACGATATTCCGGATTTTCTGTTCGTATCCGAAAGCGATTTTAACCTGCTCGTGGAATCGGATATGGTGGAGGATTTGACGAAGGCGTATGAAGACTATGCGTCGCCGCTGCTGAAAAATGTAATCTCCGGCTTCGGCCCCGACTTCGTCAAGAAAGTCACTTATAAAGACAAGCTGTACGGCATCCCGTCCACCGTGCCCGCGCATGATAACGATAACATCGTCTGGATTCGTACGGATTGGCTGAAGAAGGTGGGCATCGAGCTGCCCAAGGTCATTACGACGGATGATTTGGAAAAGGTGGCGCGCGCGTTTATCGAGCAGGACCCCGACGGCAACGGCAAGAAAGACACATACGGTCTGCAGGGGACGTCAACCTTCGTCACAGGTACGACCAACTACAATTCGTTCGACGGAATTTTCACCGCCTTCAAGTCGTTTCCTAAAATATGGGTGAAAGATGCGAACGGAAAAATTGTATACGGTTCCACTTTGCCGGAGACGAAGCAGGCGCTCGGCAAGCTCCGGGATTGGTATGCGGCGGGACTTATCGACAAAGAGTTCGGGACGATTAAGCCGGATCAGGTGGCCAAAGATATAAGCGCCGGCAAGGCGGGCATTTCTACCGGGTACACATGGGCTCCGGCCAAGTCGCTCGCGGATTCGGTCAAAAACGATCCGAAGGCCGAATGGGATTCGTTCATCCTGGCTGCCCCGGACGGCAAATGGTATAACCGCCAGCCGAACCCGATGGGCCGGATTATGGTCGTCAAGAAAGGGGCTCAGCACCCGGAGGCGATTATTAAATTGATCAACTGGTTTACGGATATGGATAATATGGCGCCCGGCTACCCCAAAGTGTACAGCGAAAGTCCCGGCACCAACTGGCAGGTCCGGCCGATCCAGCGAACCTTCCGCGTGAAATCGACCGTGTACGACCGCTTTCAGCGATTGCAGGACGCAGCGAGCGGCAAGCTGAAGAGAGAAGAGCTGCCCGAATCGGATATGAAGCTGTTCGATCAATATCAGAAGGGAATGGGTGCCCTGAAGGCGTCTCCTTCGGATTGGGCGTATATTTTGTACCAGTTCAACGGCGGAAAAAGCGTGCTTAATCCGATTAATACCGAGGTATACAGCGAATTTTACGGAATTACGAAGTCTATGGAAATGAAATGGACGAATTTGTCCAAACTGGAGGACGAATCGTTCCTGCGAATTATTGTCGGGGATAAGCCGCTTGATTATTTCGATACGTTCGTATCGGAGTGGAAGAAGCAGGGCGGCGGCGACGTCACCAAAGAAGTTCAAGCGGAGGTCGACCGGATGAAATAAGCGGCAGGGCCGTACGTCCTCCCGCTTCTTCAGTCGCCTCGAAGAAAGGAACGAGAGTATGGAAAGCAAAAAGATCCAGCTGCACTACCATCTCATGCTGTTGCCCGGGATGCTGCTGCTTGCCGTCTTTCATTATTACCCGATGCTGGGGGCGGTCATCGCCTTCAAGAAATTTCTCCCCGCCAAGGGGATTTGGGGATCGCCCTGGGTCGGGCTCGACAATATCCAGTATATGTTTCAGATTTCGGACAGCAAGATCATTTTCTATAACACCGTGTTTATTTCCGTGTTGAAAATAGCGGCTCATCTGATCGTTCCGCTCGCCTTCGCTTTGCTGCTGAACGAGCTGAAGCTGCGCGGCCTCAAGCGATGGATTCAGACGATCGTCTATTTGCCGCATTTTATGTCCTGGGTCATCTTGTCGGTCATCCTGACGCAGCTTTTGTCGCTGCGCGGCATCGTGAACCAAGCGATTGCGCTGCTTGGCTACGAGCCGATCCTGTTTCTCGGCAGCAACGACTGGTTCCCTTATGTGCTGGTCGGCAGCGACGTATGGAGGGATTTCGGCTTTTCCGCCATCGTGTATCTCGCGGCGCTGACCGCGATTAATCCTTCGCTGTACGAGGCGGCGGAGATTGACGGAGCGAACCGTTGGCATAAGCTGCTGCATGTCACTTTGCCCGGCATCGCCGCAACGATTATTTTGCTCGCTACATTGTCGCTGGAGAAGGTGCTGAGCGCAGGCTTCGACCAAATATTGAATCTGTACAATCCGCTCGTTTATGCTTCGGGCGATGTGATCGATACTTACGTGTACCGCGTCGGCCTGCTGCATTCCCAGTACGGGATCGCCAGCGCGGTCGGCCTGCTGAAGTCGGTGATCAGCTTCTTTCTGATCGTGTTTTCCTATACGCTGGCTTCACGCTTTGCCAATTACCGTATTTTCTGAAAGGTCGTGTATAGAGGTGACAACATACGGTAAAGGGATCGGCGCTGTCGCGGTCAATGCCGTCATTCTGATTGTTTTGCTGTCGATTGCCTTTCTGTCCTTATTTCCGATTCTCAACTCCGTATCCGTCTCTTTAAGCGATAAAGCGGCGGTTTCCGCGGGACGCGTCACGGTATTCCCCGTCCAGTTCAGCTTGGCTAACTACAAGACGCTGATGAGCGACAAGCAATTTTTTGTCTCGTTCGGCGTTTCGCTGAAGCGGGTACTGCTCGGCGGCTCGATTCAATTCGTGCTGACTTTATTGATGGCGTTCCCTTTATCCCGTACGCCGCAGCGATTTAAAGGGCGAAATATTTACATGTGGGCGCTCGTGATCGCGATGCTGTTCAGCGGCGGCTTAATCCCCTGGTATCTTACGGTCCGCGCCGTCGGCTTGATCGATACGATCTGGGCGCTCGTGCTGCCGGGCGCGGTGCCGGTGTTCAATGTCATCTTGCTGATGAACTTTTACCGCAATTTGCCCAAGGAGCTGGACGAAGCGGCGATGATCGACGGGGCGGGACCTTGGAATACGCTGGTCCGGTTGTACGTTCCGCTCGGCCTTCCGGCGATTGCGACGGTCACGCTGCTCAGCGTCGTCGGGCATTGGAACGCTTTTTTCGACGGGCTGGTGTTGATTCACAATCCCCATAATATGCCTCTGCAAACGTATATTAACACCTTTCTGCTGCAGCCGGCCCAACTGGACAATATCGATCCGGAGATGCTGAAGACGATCATGCAAACCTCCGATCAGGGTCTGAATTCGGCGAAGGTGATGGTCAGCATGATTCCGATTCTGCTCATTTACCCGTTCCTGCAGCGGTATTTCATTCACGGGATCGTGCTCGGCTCGGTCAAAGAATAAAGCGTTTGCCGCCTTAAATTCAATGGAGAGAAGGGTTTCGCAATATGACGAGTTTAAAGATCCGGTTCGGCGTAATGGCCGACGTTCATCAAGATTTTATGTACCGCGCCGAAGAGCGGCTGAACCGGTTTATCGAACGGATGACGGAGGAGAAGGTCGATTTTATTATTCAACTGGGCGACTTCTGTTTCCCCGTTCCGGAAAATAAACCGTTCGTCGCCACGTGGGAACGGTTTCCGGGAGCGAAATATCATGTGCTCGGAAATCACGATATGGACCGCTGCGACAAGCGGGCGATCATGGAGTTTCTCGGGATGGAACGGAATTATTATTCCTTCGACAGCGGCGGTTATCATTTCGTCGTGCTGGACGCCAACTACTTGCTGCTGGACGGCCGGTATGTCGGCTATGAGCACGGCAATTACCATCAGCATCCCGAGGCGATCAGCAATCTGACCCCGGAGCAGCTCGACTGGCTGAGAGAGGACCTAGCCGCCACGAATAAACCGACGGTGCTGTTCAGCCATCATAATCTGGAGTCGCCGTTCAACGATTTCAATTACGGCATCAAGAACAGCGACGAGCTGCGCTCGATTTTGCGGGAGGCTAACGCCAAGGCGGGCTTCCGCAAAGTGATTGCCTGCTTGAACGGCCACAACCATCTGGACGGCGTCAAGGTGATCGACGACATCTATTTCGTGCATATCAACAGCATGTCTTACTTCTATATGGGAAAATCGTACGCAGCGACCCGCTATTCGCAGGAGGTGTGCGAAGCTTATCCTCTGCTCGCCAGCACCGCGCCGTATGAAGAGGCGTTATACGCCATCGTTACGCTGGAGCCGGGGAAGCTGACGATCGAGGGGAGAGGAGCGGGCTTCGTGGGGCCGGACCCGGTTGCCTGCGGTCACCGCAATCATGCGGGGGGCCATGTCGTGACGGCCCGCATATCGGATCGGACGCTTCTTTATTGACGTGGGCTGACCGCCGGCATACAGCGCCGCACCGCGTGCAGGGAGAATATGCGCGGTGCGAACGCGCTTCGCTAAACGGTCAGTGGATGTGGACATTTGACCGAGGGTGTGGTCGAACTTGCACGATTACAGCAAATGAGCGACATCGGCAAGCCGAGCGAAGTGGAATATCCCGTCTTGATAGACCACATTCGTTATGGAGCATTCCGGGATCAATTGGCTTTGTTCATTAACAAAGTCCGGATGCCGTTCATTCAATTGTTCCTCCATAAATACGTTGACGAGGAAATCGGTAATCAGCCCGCCGTGCGTTACGATGATCAAGCTTTCCTGAGGGTGTTCGGCGGCGAGCTCTTGCAGGCAGGAAGCCATACGTTCACCGGCTTTCCTCGCCGAGTCGCCGACCGGCGGGATAAAATCTCTATCCCTCGTGCAGCGTTCCCACATCTCCACGAACTGTTCGAAGGTTTGCCCGGGCAGGTCCCCCCAATTAGCCCGTTCCCGAAGCCGAATATTTTCCGTCACAGGCGCCCCGACCGCTTCCGCTATCAGCTGCGCGGTTTGCTTGGCCCTCAGCAGCGGGCTGCTGACGATTTTACGGATCGGCTTGGCGCGCAAATAACTGCCCGTCTTCCGTGCTTGCCGCACCCCTTCGGGAGCGAGGGCGACGTCATGAATTCCTTTTTCCTTTATGCCGTGTCTAACCAGGTAGAACTGTGTGCTCATGACAGCGGGTTCCTTTCCATGCTTTATTTTCCATAAACTGTATGAATAGGTTACCAAGCATTCGCTCCGCTGTAAACGTTTTTTTCTATTGACATCCCATGGAAAAATATGTATCCTATCCCAAAGCGAATGGAGGGAGAACATGATCGATCGGAACCGTCTTGCCGAATTTGTCAGCCCTTTTTACGAGCATAAAGACATTATGCATGATATCAGCCATATTGAACGGATGATGCAGTCGGCCAGGAAGCTGCTGGTTTTCTATCCGGAGATGGCGGCCGATAGCGAGTGGATCGAGTACGGATGCTATTTTCACGGTTTTATTTATTTGCGCGAAGACTTGATCCGAGAATATTTGCATAGCGAGGGTTTGCCGCAGGAAGCCGTCGACCGTATCGTCAAAATAGCCTGGGAATCGCAGAAGGATGAAATCCCCGAGACGCTGGAGGGCAAGCTGCTTCACGACGCTCATATGATTGAGGGCGGCCGCACGTATCTGATCGTGAAATCGTTGTGCACGGGAACGGCGAGAGGGCAGAGCCTCGAAGAAACGCTCGATTATTTCGAGCGCCACGTGCTCGGTCAAGGGATGTGTTATTTGCCGGAGGCGCAGGAAGTGTATGCCGGTATGCAGCAATTCGCCCAAGATTTTATCGTTCAGCTGCGGGAAGGTTTGCGGCCGGCGTAATCGGGTACGGTCGATTAAGCGGATTTGCGCGTCAAATGAATGAAAAAGAGCTGTGTAGTACAATAACAAGAGGGTCTATGTTCAGTATATGAGCATATATCCTCTATTTTTCGGTTGCATAGTTGACTAAAACAAAACACTATCTTGTATCCCCTTCAAAACCACTATATTATTTAAATGAATGATTTGGTAAAAATTACATTTCATCTAGGTTAGGTTTAAGGGGGAATGAATAATGTTAGAAAAAGCAGATGTTACCAGCATCATCAACACTCTTTATGAAAAAGGCATTATTAATAATAATGTTATTGCAACCAATAATAAGACCGGATCTACTGATGGTATTGTTTATTTTCTTTCAGAGCGCGACGAAGCAAATTACGTTCTGAAAATTGACCGTCCGCATCAAATTGCGTTGACCGAACAATTTCTTGAAACTTATCAACATCTTAAACTTTTTCCCGAAATTATCTTTACTGATCCTGCTAAAGCGTATATCGTGTATACATACATTACATGCACAACTCATTATAATCGAGGATTAAAAATAAATTGGCTGACAATCTTAGTAAAAGAACTTTTCAATAATTACGAAAAATATGTGCAAACGGACAAATGGGGAAGACTAGGATCTCCGGTTCAGTCTTGGCGAGAGTGGAACTACCGGAGTTTGGTGGATACGAGAAACGATTGGGGAAGCCTTTTATCCATTGAGGATTACAATAGAGTAGAATCAATATTTGAAAATATATCGAAACATGAAGATCAAATAGTAAGATATTTGCTGCATGGAGATACTGGTGTACATAATTTTGTGTTTTATGAACGCTCATTGGTTGGTGTAATTGACCCATCACCGATGATTGGTCCTATGCTATACGATTTCACTTATGCTTTTTGCTCTTCTCCAGACGATTTGAACCTAGAAACATTAATGGTAGCATTTGACTTGCTGCATCATGAACCTATTGAAAGATCAAGGTTAATTGAGGAAGTAGTCTTTCAGCTATATTGTCGAATTGGGATCTGTATAAGACACCATCCACATGATTTGGAGGATTACTTAAAAGCGTGGGAATATTGGAAGTCAGTGTAACGGAATCGTTACTAATGGAAAGGCAGTCGGTCTAAGATGATCGACTGCCTTTATTTAATCTGAGTTTTTTAAATTTAGGTCTTGATAAGCCGCAAGTGGCTTTTTTTATTGTCACAAGTAAAAAAAATGAAATATAGGAATAAAACGGACAATTAAAATAAAGATTTTGGCTGCTAAATTATGGTAGAATCTACTATCTGAACGATCGATGAAAAGGAGAGGACTATGGGAAAAGTAGCGAGCCGAATTAAAGCCGATTTCGCTGTACTGAAGTGGGCCTTTAGGAAGGCCTGGGAGATTGACCGCCGCAACCTTTTGTATTGGTCGGCGATTTGCACGACCGGGGCGGCGCTTCCCGTGCTATTTTTGGTCGTAACCAAACGGATTATCGATACGATTGCCGCGGGGGCGGCACAATCGGGGGATTTTGGGCGGATTGGCCTGTGGATTTGCGTGCTCGTCGCCTTTCTCTTTCTGAACGCGTTGTACGCCATGCTGCCGAGCATTTTCGATTTTACGCTGTTTACCCGTTATGCGGTCGGCATGCAGAAGCAGCTTGGCGACATGATGCGGAAGGTTCCGCTGCGTATGTTTGACGATGCCGAGCTGGCGCTGCAAATCGATATGACGACGCCTACGATCAAGAGGCTCTCCTATTTTTTAAGCCACGCTTTGAAGCTGCTGGGGGAAACTGTCGCCCTTGCGAGCCTGCTCGTTCTTGCCGCAACGACATCTTGGATTTTGTTTCTCTTGGCCGTTATCCTTATTGCCGCATCGCTTGCGATGGGCTTCAAAAATGCGGTCGAAGGCCACAAGCGCTGGATTGACGAAGGCAATAACGAAAGATTGGCCGAATATTATTACTCGCAGGTGTTTAACAGCGAAATCGCCATGGAATACCGAATGCTGGAGTTGGATACCTTCATACGCAAAAGATGGTTCGACATCATCAAGCCGATGCAGGAAAGAACGCTGGCATATATGGCCAAAGCCAACCTGCGCAGCCAAACGGCCTCTTTTTTGGGAACCGCTTTCAAATTCGCGCTGATTATTTCCGGGCTATATGTAACGGCTTCAGGGAAGATCACGGTGGGCACGCTAATTAGGGCTTGCTGAACGGGTCGCAATTTACGGCATC
Organism: Paenibacillus doosanensis; assembly: GCF_025060755.1. Taxonomy (GTDB): domain Bacteria; phylum Bacillota; class Bacilli; order Paenibacillales; family NBRC-103111; genus Paenibacillus_S; species Paenibacillus_S doosanensis. The sequence goes on along the minus strand of NZ_JANYUY010000051.1, from coordinate 92 downwards.
ACGGGTAAGCGGAATGAGAGGGTCGACCAGAGCCATTGCAAAAAAGGCAAAAAGAGAACCCGGAGTCTCTTTTCGAGGTTCATGACTAGCAG
>NZ_JANYUY010000004.1 GCF_025060755.1 Paenibacillus doosanensis | reverse complement strand
GGGAAAGTCCAGTCCCTTTTGCAATTTTCAAGGTGCGATTTACTGGAAATCGAAAAGTTTGCGGCCAGTTCCCATGGGAACTGGAAATCGGCTTAAAACTTGGTTCTAGAAATACTATACGAGGAGGAAAATGAATGAACGAACGATTTGTCAAGCATGGAACTTTCGTCGTAGAGCGGACTTATGCCGCTTCGCCGGAGCGGGTGTATCAGGCATGGGCCGACCCGACGGCCAAAGCCAAGTGGTTTTCGAAGCCGGACATCTTCGATTTCCGGGTTGGCGGACGGGAGTACAGCAGCGGCGGGCCGCTGGAAGGGCCGATCTTTACCTTCGACGCCATTTACCAAGAGCTAGTTCCGGAGCAGCGCATTGTCTATACGTACACGCTGGATTCGGGAGACATACGCATCTCCGTCTCGATCACAACGGTCGAGCTGATCAAGTTGGAGGGCGTAACGAAGCTGATTTTCACGGAGCAGGGTGCGTTCTTTGACGGACACGATACCCCGGAAATACGGGAGCACGGTACAAACATCATGCTGGACGCTCTGGGCAAGGCAGTAGAAGGAGATTTATGAGCATGACCGCAGGTGAAAATGAACTTATTGCTGTGCGCGAGTACGATGTTCCGCGGGAACTCGTGTTTCAGGCCTGGACAACCCCCGATTTACTGGCTCAATGGTGGGGGCCGCGAGGCTTCACGAATACGATTCACGAGTGCGATATGAGGCCGGGAGGCACTTGGCGGTTCACCATGCACGGACCGGGCGGCGTGGATTATCCTAATCTTAACGTTTTTGTTGAGATCATGCCGTCGGAGCGGGTCGTGCTTGATCATTTATCCGGCCACGAATTTCGGATAACGGCTGCCTTCGAGAGCTTCGAAGGCGGCACCAGGGTCACTTTCCGTCAACTTTTCAAGGAAAAGGAAGAGTTTGAGCAAGCTAAGCCGATCTGTATAGAAGCTAATGAACAGAATCTCGACCGGCTTGGCGAGCTGCTGGCGGAATTGGCCTAGGCTCGAAAGCGACGTTCTCCATAAACTCGATCACTTCTCCGTTAGGGCTATGAACTAGGGCATTTCTTACTATAAGCGGCGGTTCTCCCAGTGCGAGACGGTTCGGTTCGACAAAAGCTTTTGCTCCGTGAGCAAAAGCTTTTTGGTATATTTCATCCTCGCGGCCGGCAATCCCCAGCGAACAAGTTCATGATTCCTATCTTTTCACGTTCAGCCTTATTCAGACGCGAGCAGGAAAGACTGCACAAGATCATCGTAGGCCTCTTCCTTGATATCGCGATCGTCTACATTGGCGGCGTAATAAATGCCATTCTGCTTCCATATGTAGTAAGTTTCAGTTATGATTTCCGCATGGTCGGCGCCGCGGTAATAGGGTCCGCCATAGACATGATGTTCGTCCTTATAGACCGATAGGCGGATGCCGTTCATGTCCAAAGTGCGATTCAGCGCTAACTGCGATCCATCGATAAGCGGCGATTGGCTCTGGTACACCGTGAGGCTCCCTTTACCCGAATCGTCTGCTGCCCAGTAGAAATTTCTCAGCGCATTCACCGTGTGCCGGAAAGCATAGTCGGTGTTCTGATCCCCCGCCTGGAGCATGAGCGAATCCGCAAGCTTCAGTCCGTTATTCGAGAGCGCGAGCGGGAATTTCGCTGTAAAGCCCAGAAGCCGCTCCGCCTCCGCCAAATCCTTCTGATCATAGATCGGAAATGAATTGCCCTTGCCGTCGTAGCTGACATGCCGGAGCTGCTGCGGGTATCGGAACGATTGCAAAATACGCTCCAATTCGTCTTGCGTAAGATTTCTCCGATTGCGCGGCAGCCCTTCCTCCAGCGTATGATCTTCGCTATAGTATCGAATGGCATAGTATAAGGCGTCATCGCGCCAAAAGAAGGTTTTTTCGATTTCCGGCTGATGATGCTCGTATTTTTGTACGGTCGTTACTAGAATCCCTCTCTTATTCGCATACGTAACCTCGTCTTGTATATAGGTTTGAGGCTGCGCTTCGCCCCATGACGGATCCGGGATTTTCCTCGTTTCCCCTCCTTCGAGTCGCTGAGAGAGTGCTGTATGAATTATATTTCCCGTAGAGGCGATCACTTCGAATTGCTTCTCGTCATCGGTACCGTGCTTGGATACGAAGTTGATCGTAACCTGATTGTCCGTGTGATTCACGATCTTCTCGTCAACGTTAATACTGGCCAATTGATAGCCGTCGGGAAGATCATCGGGGACTTTGAACGGGAAGCCGGCAAACGCATTGGCTCTCTCTAGATTATGAAACCATTTGGACCAGTCATTCACCCTTTGAATCTTCAATGAGGAAGCACTCTCCGAAGCATTCGTGAGCATCACCGCGCTTAAGGCGACAACTAGAATAACGGCAGCCGCGGACAGCTTATAAGCCCCTTTTTTAAATGTCGCGATCATCGTAATTCTCCGTTTCATTTCTTTATTGTTTTCTGAAAAATGCGAAAGAGTGACCCGATGCGAAGCGCTGCGGCTAAATAACCGCGACAGCATGAGAAGCGTCCTGCCGTAGGAGGAGGATTCCTGCTCACCCAGCACCTCAAGCACGCCCGCGTCGCATGCGACTTCCCGGTCGGCTCTTGCTTTTTTCACAGATAGCCAGACAACCGGATTGTACCAGTGGAGCAGGGCCGCCCATGTCCATAGAAAATGGAACCACAGATCCTTCCGCTTGTAATGGGTCAGCTCATGCAGAAGAATATGCGTAAGCTGACGGGAATCGGCGATCGTAACAATGTCCGCGGGGATATAAATTCTCGGCTTGAACAAGCCGTAAATGTACGGACTATGGAGACAATCGGTCTCATAGACTGGAATAGCGGCAGTGATGCCGAGCTTCTCCTTGCACGCCTCCAGGACGGCGAGCGCCTCGGCGTTATCGAGCTTGCGGGATGCGTCCGTTTTTCTATGGAATCTCAGAGCAACAACCAGGTAGTACATCATCAAAGACAGCATTCCTGCAAGCCATACCAGGGAGCCCATCGCGAACCATGTCGGCTGCTTGTCCCGAGCTTGTTCGTAGGGATAGGCCGAAGAGAAAGAGGAAGGCTTCGCATTGCCGGCCGGCTCTTCCGTCAGCTGCGGCACAGGAGCAGGGTTGCCATCCGCAGTCTCGCTACTCGCTGCCGCCATTTCGGTTGCTGAAGAAGCGGGATGCTCCCCCTTAAACGATTTAGGCCAAAAGGATAGATTTTGCATGTTCTGCGGCACCAGATTCAAGAAGCTGACCGGACTTTGCGGCGCAACAGGAACAAGCAGCTTGATTAACACAAGAAGCCACAGCACATGAACGATGCGAGGGCCGAGACGCTTGTACAGCAGCCTGCGCATCAAGAGCAGCAGCAATATGATGATCGTGGATGCCAGCGATGCCGTCCACATGAGATCAAATGCGGTTTCAATCCATTTCATAATTCCTTCTCCTTCTTGCGTCCTCATCACAGATGCTGTCCGCCGCTCTTAGCTGCCGTCTCTTTTCTTCTGCTCCAATAGCTGCTGAAGCTGCTCAATTTCGCCTTCGGAGAGCTTCTCCTCCTCCAGAAACTTGGCGAACAGCATTCCGACGGCGCCGTTATACATCCGGTCCAGGAACGATCGGTTCGCGGCCTTGACATATTCATCGTAGGTAACCAGCGGATAATACAAGTAGTTCCTGCCTGACTTTTCAAATCGGATCGCCTGTTTTTTGTGAAGCCGATTGAGGAAGGTTTTGATCGTCTGGTCCGACCAGTCCATTCGATCCTTCAATTGGCTGATGATCTCGACAGCCGTCAATGGCTCCTTCTGCCATAGCAGCTTCATCACTTCGCTCTCGGCCTCGGTAATATGAGGGGTACTGTTCAACGTCGTCACCTTTTCCAATAATATGATTTACACGTGTAAACGATAGTCTAAGTTTACGGTTGTAAACAATAAAAGTCAATAGGTTAGGGAATTTATCGACGAACCGTTATTTCCTAATTATGGTATGATTGAAGAGGCTGAAGCTTAGACTCTTAGAAATCGGGAGGGCCTTCGCATGAAAAAAACATTATTGAAGTATTTCCCCTTTTTATACCAGTGGAGAGTTCAACAACTTATATGGAACAGGCATCTTAGCAATTTAAATCCGAACATCACCTACGCGCGCGGCAGAAGGCCTGATGAGTTTAGCTTTGTTTGTAAGAAGCACAAATCCGTTCTAAGAAGAGTCTTGGCTAATTCGGACCCGATATTGCAAGAAAATAAAATAAAAAATTTAAACATTGCTCTTGAACATATTGACGGGATCGTCATACATCCGGGGGAAACATTTTCGTTCTGGAAATTGATAGGCAAAACAACAAAAGCTAAAGGCTATATCGAAGGCCTAATGCTATCGCACGGAGAAGTTCGGACGGGAACGGGGGGCGGATTATGCCAGTTGGCCAATATGCTGTTTTGGCTGGCTCTTCATACGCCGCTGGAGATCAAGGAACGTCATCATCATAGTTTTGATCTATTTCCCGATGATCGAAGAGTAATTCCATTTGGGACGGGAACGAGCGTTTTTTACAATTATGTCGATCTGCGATTTTATAACCCGACACATCTGACCTTTCAATATAAGATAAGGGTATCCGAGGAGTTTCTGGAAGGGGCCCTATTATGTAACGCGGAGCCGGAATTTGTGTACAAAGTGGAAGAAAGAAATCATCGGTTTTACCAAAATGAAAACAGGTGGTATAGAGGAAATGAAATATGGAGGCTGGAAATAAGCAGGAAAGATCATAAGCTTATGAATGAGCAGCTGATTATCAGAAACAATTCCGAAGTTAAGTATATGAAATCAACGAATGAACATACATAGACTGAACCAAGCCGGCACAAGCAAGAGTATATCTAGAACCGATCAGGATAAGATAGAATAAGGAGGTCAATGATAGCAGCGTGGTTGCTTGCTATCCAAAATATAGGTACAATGAGAACGGGTGAAAGATTTGACGCTTTTGCCTTAATGTTAGGATATGATTGCTCTGGAACAAGAAAAAACGGTCCAATCGGAATTAGCCAGCCACGTCGGAAGATTGCTTAGGGAGTCATTCGGGAAGGGGCCGCAATCCATTTTTGTAAGCATTCAACGGCCATTTGTCGTGTTTTACATGCGGGGATTATTATCTCCTACGGAAAAGATACTGCTAGAGCAGGATCAGATTTTGTCCGTACAGCATACTAGGGATTTGCTGATGAAGACGCTTATTCCCGAAATAAAAGCGTACACGTCATTAATTGCGGGCATTCATTTTCAGGAATTTTACTATGACTGGGGACTGCATAATGTTTCGGGTGTATTCGTAGGGATTGAATCGGATGATGAAAGCGCAGCAGCCATCAAACACGGCGAGTATCCCGGAAAAGAAGCGCTTCAGCAGGAAATCGAAAATATAAGTCATGTCGTGCAGAAAACTCCGGAAGAAACGTATTCCTGCATGCTGAACGATCGGACGCTGCTCGTGATTCGAAACGGCATTCTGATCAATATTGAGAAAGAGTTAATCCGGCTTGGTTTTGAAGGGAATTTAAAGCTGGCGAAACGAAATCTGGAAAAAAGCCGCTTTCATAACAACAACCATCTGGAATCCGTAATAAATATGAAAATTATCGATGCTTTTGTGGATTGGGATTTCCAATTGGATAAAAGCGTCATTGTTTTTGTGCTAGATCCTATTTAGTAAAAAGGGATTAATGGGCCAGAGATTGCGCTGGACATAAGCCTGAATAAAAGTTGCGAGAAGCGGCTTTTATTTAGGCTTTTTTCATTCCGCTCCTAATGAAAGAAGACGGGCAAGGGCTTCCGATGCGATGTAAATGACGGGGAATCTGGAATCACAACGGATAAGGAGGATGCGCAAATTGTCTGCTCTAAATGGAAATAATCAAGTAAACGAGTCCGACCTTAAGTTGGACCGTCTGGCTTCGGTCGGTCAAATCGCCGCGGGTATTGCTCATGAGGTCAAAAACCCTTTAACCGCGGTTAAAGGGTTCCTGCAGCTGCTTAAGGACGAAGCACCGCATAAATACCTTGATCATGCCTATTCGGAATTGGAGAACGCCATTTCCACATTGCAAAATTTATTGCATGTTTCTAAACCGGATTTGGAACAAGAACCGTTCGATTACATCAATCTTTGTTCCGAGTTGGAATCTTTACTGTATCTTTTTCAAGAACGGTCCTATCAAGTCACCATACATAAACAATTTTCGGATACGGATGCGAGAGTATACGGAAAAAGGAATCAGTTGAAAAAAGCTTTTTTTAATCTCTTAAAAAATGCGTTTGAAGCTATTTCTGATCATGGAACTATTACAATTAAACATTATAAATCGGATGAGAACGTAATCATCAAGGTTTCGGATACCGGGAGCGGCATACCTGATGACAAATTGCAATTGCTGGGCACTCCTTTTTATACATCCAAGACGGAAGGCACCGGCATGGGATTGGCGCAAGTGTTTACGACGATTCACGATCATCACGGGACCATTCATGTGAGAAGCGAGGTTGGGGTAGGCACTGAATTCTCGGTACAATTTCCGATTCAAACTACGACAGATGAGTTAGGAGTGGTTTCATTGAACTTAAAGCAAACCCCGAATCAAAATTTTTCGGATTTTTATACGGATAATCAAGATGTCTTTTTCGGATTGCTTAAGCAGCAAGGCAGAGAGCTGATTGAAACCATCAAATCGACGGAAATTGACACCGATTTTATCCTTGAATCGGCGGACAAGGTAGTGCTCTTGCTTAATGAACGCAATGAGCACGGCTTGATTGTGCATGCCAAAGAGCACGGCAGGAATTGGGCGAGACATAATTTGGATTTAATACTGAAGCTCGAATGGATTCAAATGCTGCGTAAGACGTACTGGGATTTCCTTTATAATTTTTACGAGAGCGCCGAACAAAATCAGAAGCAATTTTTCGAATTGGAACGGCAGGTCAATTTTAACTTGGACTCCTATTTGAAACATTTTGCATCCAGTTATTCCGAGTATAAGAATGAGGTTATCCAATTTCAACGAGGGGTGAATGAGGATCTGCCCGTACCTGTTATTCCCCTCTCCGATCATATAGCCATACTCCCCGTTGTTGGCGCGCTGGACACGCTTCGCACCAAAAAAATTCAGGGGTACATACTAGATCGCATCTATCAGCTGCAAATCAAACAAATCGTCATTGACTTATCCGGCGTCTCCTCTGTGGATACGGCGATGGTGTCGAATCTGATTAAAATCGTGAATGCTGCCGCCATTCAAGGGTGTAGAGCCGTCATCACCGGTATACGGCCCGAAGTTACCCATACATTGGTTGAATTAGGCATTGCTCTGCATGAAAAAGTGGAGACGAGAGGGACCTTGCAGCAAGTCCTTGAGCCCGCGCCAAATGGTAATCAGCTTTAACCTTGCTAAACAGGGATAAAATTATTAAAATGAGGGTTGGGTAATAGATATGACGCTTTTGCCTTATCAATTATATGTGGGGAACCGACAGTTGTTTTGTGCAATACCAACAAGAATGAGGATCTAGTTGGCCGTAATGAACCAGAGATAGCGCTGGACATAAGCCTAAATTAAAGTTGCTTAGCAGCTTTTATTTAGGCTTTTTTTTGTTACTAGGGGGGTTTAGGGCAAAAATCTACGGTGAATTTACTATCCTACTAATTAAGGTAAAGCGAGGATGTTTTTACCTGGACCGAGGATGAATTTTTGATGAATGAAAATCACTTCCAGAATGAAATTGCAAGCCATATAGGCAAAATACTCAGAGATGCATTCGGTAAAGGGCCACAATCCATTTATGTAAGTATGGACCGTCTATTTGTTGTCGTATATTTACGAAACTTTCTGACGCCAACAGAAAAAATCCTGTTAAAGCAAGGACAAATTCGAGCCATTCAACATACAAGAGATGTCGTGATGAAGTCGATCGTTCCTGAAATCAAGGTCTATCTGCTGCTGTTAACCGGAATGAATATTAAGGAATTTTATTATGACTGGGATTTGCATAATCACTCCGGCATATTTGTTGCGTGTCAGTTCGAAGGTTCCTCCTCATTGGCGTCCGCATCGCAGGAGCAGTATGCAGGGAAAGAGGAGCTTCATCATGAAATTAGCTGTATGAGTCATCGAATCCAAAAAAGGCCGGATCAAATCTACTCTCGCATGATTAATAAAAGAACGCTTCTAATTGTTCGTTCCGGCGTTCTAATCGATCTTAGCAAAGAATTGATTCAGCTTCGCGATGAGGATCATTTAAAGCAGGCGCTGACTTATCTCGAAAAAAAACATTTGCAAGACAACAAGTACGTGGAGCAAATACTGAATACGAGGATTGTTGACGTCTTTGTCGGCTGGAATTTTCAAAAGGATAGAAGCGTCATTGTGTTTATCTTAAACCCGATTGCCTAACAACTTGCGGGCAAAAAGTCATATCTCATTATGAAAGAAGGAGCGGCTGCGGCTTGCTCCTTTATTTTACGTATAGGGGGTTATGGTGTATGCCGATGCTTCAATAACATGGAGACGTAGAACGATTCTTTTTCCACAATCAGCTCGGTATGAGCCACGCCGTAATTGATCCCCTCCATCGTTATGGCATTTACTAATTGGGTGAGGCGCAGAAATTCTCCGATTTCCGAAACGTATATATCCGTCGTTGAATCGTCGGGGAAGATGCACAATACTCTCATGGGGCTCGTCCTTTCTTCATTTTCACAGCAGTCATTCTAAACCAACGATAGAGTAGCTAGACGATTCTGCCAAGAGACGATAGTGTGTGTTTTCAGAAAGTATATACTGAAGGGATTTTTTTCTTGGAGTTTCGAAGAAATAGTTCATTCAAAAGCGATTGTCGATAACATTGAAGGAAGGATATGGTATTATTTTGTTTAAGACTGCAAGAAAGGGCTGGTGCATGTGACGACGACAACCATTGGAAGATGGGGAAACAGCATGGGCGTTCGCATTCCGCGAGAATTTTTGGAAACCATGCATTTGGGGTTGGGCACAAAAGTCGAAATTCAACTGATCCCTGAACAAGGTATCCTCTTGAAGCCAATGACCGAGAGTAAGCGCAAATCCAATCGTGAACTGCGTAAGCTGTTATTATCCATGCGTGGCAAAAACAAATCGGAATTATCACAAGGGATTCTTATTGATGATTCGGTGGGAGATGAAATGTTTTAACGCCGATCACAGGAATTGCAGAACGAGGCAGTATCGTCTGGTTTAATCATCATCCGACCAGAGGCCACGAGCAAAATGGCTATCGAGCCTCCATCGTAATCTCAGATGGAATCATCGATCCTACCTTAAACCAGATTGCGTTAACCGTTCCGGTGACGACGCAAATCATGGGACACACGTTTGAATTTCCCGTTCCCCGAGGGATTGGGACACCGGGAACGCATGTGCTGGCGCCGCAAAATCGGTTTTCAGAGTTAAGTGGCGTGGTTCTTATCAACAATGTTAGAACTGTTGATCTTGCGGCGAGGAACGCCATTGTCATTGGTAGGGTTGATCCCGAATCGGAGTTTTTCATCGGTATTATTGATCGTGTCATGGCAATCATGTCCTTTCCTGAAGATGATGAGGAAGAATGGGAACGCGAAGCCTAATGGGCTTGCATGGGTACCGATTGTTAATAGAGCTTGCCGCGGCAGGCTCTTATTTATTTCCAAAATAAGCATATTTTTAGCGGCCGTTGAAAAGGAGTCCTATCCTTCATCACGAATAGGATATTAGGTAATTTAACAAAGCAAAATCGATGCCCAAGCAGGAGATGATGGATACCATGACAAAGTTGAGTGAGGGTCGGACGGCCGAGGTTTTTACACAAGATCAGGGGAAAATTTTGAAGCTTTACAGAAACGGATTTCCTAAGGAAGCGGTAAAATATGAATATGAAGTCAACCGGATTGTCGCCCGCTTAGGGATTCCGGCTCCAGCAACGTACGATATTATCGATGTTGACGATAGAAGCGGGATCGTATTTGAACGGATTGAAGGCGAGACCTTACTCCGCATGGGCATACAGCACCCTGATGACCTGGATCGCCTGATCGCCGAGTTTACCGACCTGCACTATCAGATACATAAGCATGAACTGGATACGGAGCTCGTTGGAGCCTCTCCTGTCCTTAAGCAGAAAGCGGTGCTGGCTCGCAATATCCGCAATGCTGCGCCGCTATCGGACGAGATGAAAGCAAAGATCATCGATGATTTGGAAAAGCTGCCGGATGGAAACTATTTATGCCATGGCGATTTTCACCCGGAAAATGTGATGATCGGGCAGCGCAGCTGGATTATCGATTGGATGACAGGCATGATCGGAAATCCAGCCGGCGATGTCGCCCGCACGCTGCTGCTATTCCGTTTCGGCACATTGCCCGAGGAGGCGCCGCAGAACGTTAAAGATGCGCTGGAACGAATGAGAGAAAAGATCAACGGCATCTATTTGCAGCAGTATCTTTCCTATTCCGGTCTGCAGCTCGTCGATATTGAGGCGTGGACGCTGCCGGTTGCCGCAGCCCGATTATGCGAATGGATTCCTGACGAAGAGAAGGCGCTGCTGATCGGCTTGATCGAGGAACGGCTGAAGTAGCGGGGCCAGATGAGGGCATGCTCGCAATCTGATTGTTCACGTTGATTTCTAATGCTTATTCCTTTCGCTGTGCATTCTGGTATGGGGACCAGTACAATAATTCTGTTACTTATAAAGCTATTTATCTTATGTTCATAAATAATTAAATGGCTGGCATATTGCCAGCCGTTTATACTCATATACGAATAAACGTTGCCTTCGCTCTGCCACCCATGAAATGTAACTGAACCTGCGAAAATCCTCAAAATCCTAGCCTAATGCCTTGTGCCACACCGTCTGAAAGTCTTGAAAATAGTCACATGGAGAACGTCTATAGTTATTTTGGGTAAACAGCACAGATGCGGTGCCTAAGGTATAGGAGAAATCAGCCGGTAGTTCCGAATTGGCGTTCAAAATGAAGGCAGTTTCCTTGTCCAAGCTCTGAGAAATGATGAAGCTGATTTCGCTGATATTTAATTTTCGGGCATAGATTTCCAGTACTTTGATAATAGCGTCTTTGATGACAGCTTCATTTTGTAATCGTTGATTAACGCAAACATAAAAATTAATTACTTCCAGAGTGGGCTTACCCTGAGCTTCGACAACACGTAAATTAAGGTCGATTTGTATCGAGCTTAAATAATATTCACTTTTAACGTAAGCAGTTCTATAGCGGCTATAGGAAGAGATATGGCACGCCGCACCAACTTGGAGAAGCAATTGTCTTAAATATTCGTTATTATCAGGGCTAAAAACTTGATTACGACTATAAAGAGGTACATCTTTATTTTCCTGTGCTATTTTGTCATAATTCAGAATAACCGGATCATCCTCAATAAGGTCTTTTATGCTGCAATCAAGAACTTGAGCTAAAATGGCAAGGCTAGAACGTCAAATCCTGCTCCTTCATTAATTTTTTAAGGTTAATTTTGAAGTCCATTTCCCCAAGCCTCGCTTTTTTTAATAAATTTAATTTGAGTATATCGGTAAGTAAGGGGGCGCGGTAGCTCCATTATATTGGAGGGGTATAATCAACCTGCCTCCCCGTCGACCGCCGCGACTTATGAAAGTTGATAATGGATTTGGAGTATGCCTATACATAGATCATCACAAGAGTTGTAAAAAATCTTTTTAATGAAGGGAAAATCGTATGGCAGATGACGGGGACGTAAACAAAGATCGGAATCCATCGACGCCGGAATATTTTGAAGCCGCTCATAAGCAAAGGGAACGGTTTCTGAGCGCCATTCAACATAGCGATCTGGATTATATCGGTCAATTCGAAGGGGAGATGAGCCGGAAATTCGGGGATAAGCAATTAAATATTTTGAACCGGGTCCCCAACGATAAAGTGCGCTCTTTTAAAAATATTTTACTGTCTCATAACACGCTCTACAGCTATTCGGCCGAAAGGGGAGGGCTGAGCGCGTGGCAGTCGCACTTTATATCCGAGAAATATGCGATCATGATCGAGCATGCCACAACGATTGCCGAGCTGGATAAGCTCCATTCGAATATGGTGCAGGAGTATTCCGATCCGTCCATCCGAAAATCCAGCAGCAGCGATAACCTCACCATCGTGGAAAAAGCGGAGAAATACATTGAAATGAACTTTGCAGAGGACATCTCCATGGATGAAATGGCGGCCAAGCTGCATGTGCATCCTTCACATTTAATGCGGGTATTTAAAAAGGAAAAAGGAATGACCATCAGTTATTACCGAAATCAGCGCAGATTGAAGGAAGCCAAACAGCTGATTCTGTTCTCCCATTTGTCCATGACGGAGATTGCGATTATGGTCGGTTTCGGGAATTCCCAGTATTTCTCGAATTTTTTCAAAAAGGCGGAGGGAATCACTCCGTTGGAGTTTAAAAAAAGGAATGCCAAATGAATGATTCTTAAGGCGCATCGTTACGGATGCGTCTATTTTTGTGCCCTTCCATAAAAATGATGCAATTATACTATAAAAACATGCAATTGTAATGCAAAAGCGGTTTGCCATTTGGAGGTATACTTATAAAAATTCATATTAAAGCGCTTACTTTAGCAAGAATACAGAGGAGGTCACACATGAAAAAGTTCGGGGTTAGAGACCAGGTCGGATATGCGCTGGGAGATATAGGGGGCAGCTTCGTCAACCTGTATATAGGCGGATTTTTCTTGATTTTTTGCACGTATGTCTTAGGCGTCAGCCCGTATTTCATGGGTACTTTATTTTTATTGGGTAAATTTTTCGATGCAGCGTGCAATGTGATTATGGGGACGATTCCGGATCGCTGGAAGCTGGGGAAATCGGGCGATAAATTTTTGCCGTACATCTCCATTTCCAAATGGATATTGGCAGCTTCCTGCTTATTATCTTTTGCTGATATATCCAGTCTGGGCTCCACGGCAACGCATGTTTGGGTCGTGTTCGTCTACCTCTTCTTTTGCGTCGCGTACACGGCGGATTCGATCCCGTACGGTTCTCTTGCGTCTGTGATAACCAACGATCCTGTCGAGCGTACCAAATTATCCCGGGCGCGGGCTATCGGCGGAATGATTGTCGGACTGGGATTTTTATCTTTCGTTCCGATGTTCATTTACGATCACTCCGGCACGGTGATTCCGGCAGCGTTTTTCCAAATTGCCATTGTGTTTAGCATTTTATCGGTATTGGCTTATACGGGGCTAGTGCGTTTAACGACAGAACGCGTTCGTGACGATAAACCGGCGGACATGGAATCCGGCTACCGGTTCAAGGAGGCCTTTACGGCAGCCATCACAAACAGGCCGTTGCTTGGGATGATGGTAGCCTCCGTCGGCTCGCTTCTGATGATCAACGGCGTAAGCCAGCTAGCGCCTATCGTCTTTGCGGAACGCTATCATCGGCCCGGCGCCTTTACGATTAACTCGTTTATCAGCATTGGCGTGACGCTTGTCCTATTCGTTATCGTTCCCAAATTAGTAGAGAAGTTCAACAAAAGGAATCTGGTGATCGCGACAGCCATCTTTAGTTTAGCTGCAACCCTGTTATTAACGTTGGTAACGTTTGAAAATGTATACGTGTTCATGGCCTTGTATAACATGGCAACGGTCGGTTCTTCTGTCTTTGTTATGGTGGTGTGGGCTCTTGTGACCGATTGTATTGATTATGCAGAGCTTCAGACGGGAAAGCATTATGAGGGAACGATGTATTCTTTATATTCCTTTGCCCGTAAAGTAGGGATGGGATTAGGCGCGGCTATCGGAAGCTACGCTTTAGGGTGGGTAGGTTTTGTATCGGGAGCCAAGTCGCAATCGCCGGAAGTAGCAAATGGCGTATTAAAAATGTATACGGGCATGCCGATACTCTCATTTCTGTTAATCATCGTCGGTGTAGGTTTCATCTATAATCTCAATGCCAAGAAAACGAATGAAATGTATGAAGCGTTAAAAGAAAGAAGAGCGCTTCAAATAAAAGAGTAGGGGAGGAGTTGTCCATGCGTACGCGATTTCTTTCAAAAATGACGAATGGCGAAGCAGAGCAGTATTTAAATCGAAATGATATCATATATGTTCCTGTCGGGGTCACGGAAACCCACGGTGCTTTGCCGCTGGATGCCGAGACTGTTCTGGCAGAAGCTGTAGCTTATACAATGGCCGAAGCCTCGGACGGGCTGGTGCTGCACAATCTGCCCTATTTCTTTCCTGGCGGAACGATCGTCGCTCGGGGTACGATTCAAATGAGTGTAAAAGACGGGATGTCTTATTTGGATAAGATTGCAAAGTCGCTATTAAATCAAGGCTTTAGACGGCAAATCTATATTACGGCTCATGGTCCGGCTTATTTAACCGTAAGCGGTATGGCGCGTGACTTCTTTGATGAAACGAAAGTGCCGATCCTGTACATGGACCTGTTAAAAGCGGCAGAAAGCGTAAATTTCGATCTGATAGACCGGTTCCACGATATGACGATCGGGGCGTATAAAATGCTGGGCAGACTAGAAGATGTGCCATTAAATGAACCTGAATCTCATTCCGTTACTTATGATGTTCAACATATGCTGGCGGGAATGAATAAAAACCCAGGCAATCGATTAGGCAAGTATGCGTATCAATCCGGTGCAGTAGGGTCTTACTTTTATGAGCCGTCCGATCATATGGCGACACCGCTTTTGCAAACGCCCGAAGAAAGGGAAGCGCATGCGGACGCAGGGATTCAAGCGATTCACGAGCTTATTCAAGCGCTGGATATGCCTAACATTGTCGATTCGCTTCGTCAAGTAGACGACTATACGAAGGAGACTATTTTACCTAAGTACGGAACGCATTTGCCGGGCTGAATGTGTTCCTGCCTCTGTGCTGTGTCCGTTCGGTTTTCCCCGACTCCCCATGATCGCCGTTTCGACCGGTATGGCGACTGAAGCTGCAACCCGGACCCAGGTAACCGCGCCGCTTCTTGTTTCCACCGGTCAAGCTAACTATCCATCGCCGCAGCAGCAAGCCGAAGACCCCTCGCAGAAGGGGTCTTCGTGCGTTTCAAGACTCGAAGCAGGTGCTGCAGCCTAGCAAAAGCACTCGGGAGCCGCGCGATCGTCTTCCCCCTTATCGGGATCGGGCAAGGGGCCGCTGCGTTCGAAGGAGGCTAGAGCCTGCGTGGCATGGCTGAGCGCGGCTCCGGCTTTCGTAGATGCTGCAACAAGGACGGCTTCGACGATTTCTTCGCGCGTTCCGCCTAATGCCTTGTATCTTTGTACATGGGTGTCGATGCAGTAAGGACAACCGGTCACATGCGCGACCGCGACGGCGATAAGCTCTTTGGTCTTGAGCGGGATCGCTCCGGTCGACGTGTAGACCTCTTTTTCAAAGGCGAAAAAGGACGCTGAAGCTTGCGGGGCTAATGTCACCAGCTCGGGGATTTTTTTCAGGTCGGCATAGCTGTAGTAATGACTCATGGGACATACCTCCTCAGGCACTCTGATCTTGCCTTCTCATTGTAGCGGCCTGGGAAGGAGGTTTCCGTGATAAAGTCACAAAGGCGAAGCGTAGGACGTTAATTTGCCCGTATCGGCGACGGCGATTTTCCCTCTGCGTACGATAATCGCGCCCTCTTGAGCGAAGCTTCTCAGCATGCGGCTGACGACTTCGCGGGCGGTGCCGAGGTCCACAGCCATCTGCTCATGAGTCAGCACGATCCATTCCGAATCGCTTCCCCGTTCTTCGTGGCGCTGCATAATATATGCGGCGACGCGTTCTTGCACAGAGCCGAAAGCGATTTGTTCCAGCAAGGCGGACACATGGATAAATCGATCCATAAATTGTCTGTAAATAAATTTCCGTACCGACGGAACGTCATGCATCCATTTTCTGAACGGCTCTACCGGAAATAGCGCAATGTCGGTTTCCGATTCGATCTGTACGGAAGCTTCGTAAGGCGTTTCTCCCAAAATGCTGGCCATCATGAGAACGCAGCATTCCCCCGAGCGAACGCGGTAAAGCGTAACTTCTCTTCCCGAGGCGCCGATCTTATAAATGCGAATGCAACCCGACAGGACGAAGATCGCATGCTTCAAATAATGGCCTTCCGCTATCGGGTGAAGAGTCGACGGCGCTACGCGGATCGTGTCGGCTTGGGCCCAGTCCTGGGCGGAGAGATATGAGAAACAAGGGAATAGACGAATGATCTCATCCACTTTACGAGGTTCCATGATGACCTGACCTCCCTTTGCTAGGAATTTCGCGGCATGTGTCCAACCTGATTTTACCATCCGTTGAACGGGTTTCATAGGCTAGGTCATGAGAGTAAGCCGCCGAAACTTTTTTACAGCGGTTCTTATCTTAAGGTAAAATAGACTTAGTAAAGAGAATCTTGGAAAAAATAGTATTCATATAACCTCATATCGATGGAAAGGGTGAAGTCTTGTGTCAAATACGGAAAAAATTAAACTGACCTCATTTTCAACCAAAGGAGGCTGCGGATGCAAGATCGGTCCCGGCGACCTGTCTCAAGTGATTCGCTCGCTCCCGGCTTCGACTCCCGACCCGAACCTGCTCGTAGGCATTGATACGAGCGACGACGCCGGCGTTTATAAGCTTAGCGAAGAGCTGGCGCTCGTTCAGACGGTCGATTTCTTTACCCCTATCGTCGACGATCCGTACGCATTCGGCCAAGTGGCGGCCGCCAATGCGATTAGCGATATTTATGCTATGGGCGGCAAACCGCTTACGGCGCTGAACATCGTCGCGTTTCCGATCCGCACGCTCGATAAGCAGGTGCTGGCGGAGATACTGCGCGGGGCGGGAGACAAGATGAAGGAAGCGGGGGTTACGCTGGTCGGCGGCCATTCCATCGACGATAATGAGCCTAAATTCGGACTGGCCGTTACCGGCCTTGTCCATCCCGGCAAAGTGCGGACCAATGCAGGGGCCGTACCGGGAGATAAGCTGATTTTGACCAAGCCGATCGGCGTAGGGATTTTGACGACGTCGATTAAGAAGGACAAGCTGTCCGAAGAAGAGATCCGGCGCGTGACCGGGGTCATGGCGGCGCTCAATAAGACGGCGGCCGAGACGATGGAGCCGTTCGAGGTGCATGCTTGCACGGACGTTACCGGCTTCGGACTCATGGGTCATGCGCTGGAAATGGCCAAAGGAAGCGGAGTAGGGGTTCGGATTCAAGCCGACGCCGTTCCGGTGCTCCCGAGAGTCAGACAATTGGCTGAAGAAGGCTTCGTTCCGGGCGGGACGAAAAATAATTTCGCTCATGTTCAAGACGCCATTACGTTTCCCGACACGTTGGATCAGATCGGACAGTGGATTTTATGCGATGCGGTGACGTCCGGGGGGCTGCTCATTTCCGTAGCGGGCCATCAGGCGGAAGAGCTGCTGAGCAAGCTGAAGCTGGCGGGCGTCGAAGCGGAAATGATCGGGGAGATGACAGCCGATCACCCCGGACGCATCGTTGTCCTTTAGTTAAACTGGAACTTTTAGTAAAAGGAGCTTATACGTTGTTTGAGGACATTACACTAGACGAACTGTTAGCGCTGCGAAATCGCAAAGAAATCGTATTGATCGACGTGCGTTCCCCTTCAGAGTTTGCGGATTCGACGATACCGGGCAGCTTGAATATTCCGGTGTTCGATGATGCGGAGCGGGCCGAAGTGGGAACCATTTATAAGCAGGTCAGCGTACACGCGGCCAAAGAAAGAGGCCTGGAAATATTCTCGGCGAAGCTGCCCCAATTCATTAAAACGTTCGGGCAAATGAAAGAGCAAAAAGCCGTATTTTGCTGGCGCGGCGGCATGCGAAGCAAGACGGCGGCAACGGTGCTTGCGTTAATGGGGATTCGGGCTTATCGGTTAACGGGAGGCTTCCGCACTTACCGCAAGTGGGTCGTCGAGACGCTGGAGCATATGGAGTTCAAGCCGCGGGCGGTCGCCTTGTTGGGGCATACAGGGACGGGGAAGACCGCTATCCTCAGAGGGCTGAAAGGGGAAGGATTTCCGGTACTCGATCTTGAAGGCATGGCGGGGCATAGAGGCTCCATATTCGGGCAAGTCGGGCTGGAAGCGAATAATCAGAAAACGTTCGACTCTTTATTGGTCACCGATTTGCTGAGCATGCAGGACTCGCCTTATGTGCTGCTTGAGGGCGAGAGCAATCGGATCGGCAAAGCCGTGCTGCCCAAATTCGTCATTGAGAAGAAAGAAGCGGCGAAGCAAATCTGGATTCAATTGCCGATGGAAGAGAGAGTTCGGAATATTGTCAAAGAATATCGGCCGCGGGAGCATAAAGAAGAGCTGATATTTGCGTACCGGAAAATAAAAAGCCGCATTCACACTCCGATTGCCAATGAAATCATGACTTGCTTGACGGAAGATCGGTTTGACCATGCGGTTCGGCTTCTGCTGAAGCACTATTACGACCCGCGCTATGAGCATGCCATGAAGTTATATGAACAGGAACGGTTTGTGATCGAAGCGAATACGGTAGAAGAGGCGGCGCAAAAAGTAAAGGATCACTTGGTCACCGGCGATGCGGACAGACGGGAAGCTTGCCGGTAGCGATATAAGAATACTTCAAGGCGCCCATAGGAATCGGGTGCCTTTTTATATCGGTTCAATGAGGCGCTTCAAGGGCAGCGTTATTGAATATCGTCCTGCCGGCCATCTGCCGGAAGCGAGCGCGCCCAAACCATAGCTTTTACCAAAAAAACGGGTTAATCGTCTGCTTTTCATACCATTCCTAGGGTTTTGTGGGAGCCATACCGCTACTTCTCTGCAATTGGATGGTTATCACTTAATTTTCCGGCTTTCAAATACCATGTAACTATCATATAATAGTAAGTATCTTAATCTATCGTTAATAGTTTGGTATACTTGATTGATCTATCTAGGGAAGGTGTGTGACTGCGTCCGCACCCTGGCTTGCTATGGAGCCGAAGCAGGAGCGCCTATATTATTTCTTCAAATATTAGCATGTAAGGACGGTTAATGATGAGCAACGGACAAACAAAAACAGACGTTATCTTAATTGGTGCCGGAATCATGAGCGCGACTTTAGGGTCACTGCTGAAAGAATTAGTGCCGGATTGGAAAATCACAGTATTCGAGAGACTTGCTAAGGCAGGAGAGGAAAGCTCTAACGAATGGAATAATGCGGGAACCGGGCATGCTTCCCTGTGCGAGCTGAACTACACCGTTGAGAAACCGGACGGTTCCATAGATATTAGCAAAGCGATCAAAGTCAATGAAGAGTATCAGCTTTCCAGACAGTTCTGGTCTTATCTGGTCGAAAGCAAGCTGATCCGCAATCCGCAAGATTTTATTATGTCGGTGCCTCACATGAGCTTTGTGCAAGGGGAACAGGACGTTAACTTTTTGAGAAAACGGTTTGAAACGATGTCCGCCAATCCTCTGTTTGAAGGGATGGAGTTTTCCGACGACCCGGACAAACTGAAGGAATGGATTCCGCTGATGATGAATGACCGGGTAAACAATAAACCTATAGCGGCAACAAGAATTGAATCCGGAACGGATGTTAACTTTGGCGCTTTAACGCGCTTATTGTTTGCCCACTTAAAGAGTAAGAATGTCGACATAAAATTCAAACAGAATGTAGATGATATTAAACGTGCTGCAGACGGATCGTGGGATCTGAAAGTGCGGAATGTCGACACCGGCGCCGTCGAACGCCATTCGGCGAAATTCGTCTTTATCGGCGGCGGGGGCGGAAGCCTGCATTTGCTGCAGAAATCCGGCATTCCCGAAGGAAAAGGCATCGGCGGCTTCCCGGTCAGCGGACTCTTTATGGTCTGTCAGAAGCCGGAGATCGTCGCCAAGCATCACGCCAAAGTATATGGCAAAGCTTCGGTAGGCGCGCCTCCAATGTCGGTTCCGCATCTGGATACGAGATTTATCGATAACAAACAATCGCTGTTATTCGGCCCGTTTGCCGGCTTCTCGCCGAAGTTTTTGAAATTCGGTTCCATGATGGATTTGATCACGTCCGTCAAACCGCATAATCTCGTAACGATGATGGCGGCCGGCGTGAAGAACGCTTCGCTGACGACATACTTGATCAAGCAAGTAATGCTGTCGAAGGAACAGCGCATGGAAGAATTGCGGGAATTCGTCCCTGATGCGAAGAGCGAGGACTGGGATTTGCTGGTAGCGGGTCAGCGTGTGCAAATCATTAAAGATACGGCCGCAGGCAAAGGAATTCTTCAATTCGGCACGGAAGTGATTAACGCCGCCGACGGTTCGATCGCTGCCTTGCTCGGCGCTTCTCCGGGCGCTTCCACCGCCGTTTCCGTTATGCTGGAAGTCATCGGCAAATGCTTCCCGCAGCATATCAAGTCATGGGAGCCGAAGATTAAAGAAATGATTCCTTCTTACGGTGAATCCTTATTGAATAACCCGGACCTTGTCCATCAAATTCATTCGTCGACATCGCGGACGCTCGGTTTGAACCGGGAGCTGCAGCCCGCGAAGTAGAGCGATAAAAGGCCTTCCGTCCCGATTTCCACAGGACTAAGGCCTTTTCGTTTTGTCTGAAAGAGCAGAGCGGTTCGCGGTTTCGGCGGGACATGCAGCGGAAGCGAAGGGTAACGCTTATTTTTCCTGCCTTTTTATTTTGGCAAGCTCGGCGCCGATGTTATCCTTCGCTTCTTGCAGCAGCGCGGCGGGTGCGCCTTTTCCGTTAATAGCCAGATCGCGAATGCGGTACGTTTCGGCCCAATAGAACGAAGCCGCCGGCGAAACGGGCCTGATCTGCGAGGTGCTCATAAGATCGAGAAATACCCTCATGTTGTGGTCCTGCGATAGCCCGAGCCGCTCATTGACCGCGGGCATCGACGTCATCAAGCCTGTTCCGCCCGCATGCTCCGCCCATCGGAAATTCCCGTCTTTTTGCGCCGCATACTTGATGAAGGCCCAAGCCAATTCGCGCTGGACGGCGCCCTTCGGTATAATCATGGCGTTGCCTCCGATCCAGGAGGTCTGCGGGCTGTCATGGACAGACGGCATAGGAGCCACGCCCCACTCAAACTCCGGCCTGTATTTCTCCAGGTCCCGCAGAATCCAATTGCCTTCGAAGACAAACCCGATCTTTCCCGTCCAAAACGGGCTGACCCCGATCTGGGCCGTCGTATCGCTAAATTCCGACAGGTTGGCGATATCGTATTTCTTGGCGTATGAAGTCATCCACTTCAGCGCCTGCGCGGTTTGCGGCTCGCTAAGATCGAATTCGCCGTTATCTCCGGCAAACCGGGCGCCGAAGTTAAGGGCATGGGTAAATAAAGACCCTTGGCCCATCCAAGGCACGAATCCGACCTGCTCATACTTTCCTTTCCTGTTCTTAATAAATAATTTCTCCACCATATCGTCCAGTTCTTCTATCGTTCCGGGCGGTCGCTCCGGGTTCAACCCGGCGTTTCGCATTAGCGTCTTATTGTAATACATGGCGCGCGTATCGGCGAGAAAGGGCAATCCATATACCTTGTTCTGATAACGGACTTCCTCCCAGGCCCCGGGATCGTAATCCGCCGCCTGAATCCCGTCTCGACGGACAAGGTCGCTAATATCCTCAACGGCCCCTTTGGCTGCCATGGAGCCTATCGTGAACCGGTCGATGACGGCGACATCGGGAGAGCTTTTACCTGCAATAGCGGCCAGCAGCTTGTCCGAAATATGGGTTTTATCGGCGTCCTCGGCGATCGTCAGCTTGACCTTGATCCCCGGATGCGTCTTTTCGAATTCTTCAATAACGTATTTTTGAAAGTCCCTTTGAAATTCGCCGCCGATGGAAAACCAGAAATGAAGGGTCGTCACCTGCTGCTTCTTGTCTCTCCCCGCGCTTTTTGCATCTGCTGTTTGTTCCAGGATGGCGCTATTGCATCCAGCAAGTACAAGTGGAATGAACATGAGTATGAGCATGACCGGTAAGAAGCTCTTCGGGCGACGTCTCATCATTCTGACCTCCCTCGGTTCAAACGCTTAGTCGGCTGCCTCCAGGACATACCGGCGGATCGCCTGCGCCACTCCATCCTCCGCATTGCTGCCTGTAACCGCTTGCGCAAGCCGTTTCACCTCGTCCTGCGCATTGCCCATCGCCACGCCCATTCCTGCCGCGAGAAGCATCGCCTTGTCGTTCAAGCTGTCCCCTACGGCCATCACCTGCGACATCTCCAGGCCATACATCCCGCATACTTCCAGAATACCGCTCGCCTTGGAGATGCCTGCGGGATTAATCTCAATATTGCTCGGGTGGGAATTGGTAATCTCGACCGAAGCCGCCTTCTCCGCTCTTGCGCGTACCCGCTGCAGCAAGATCGGATCTTTCGAGAAATAACCGAACTTCAGCCAAACGGACTCATCCGTAATGCCGCTCCAATTCTCTGCAGTGATCATTCCCTCCGTCGTATAACCCCAGAAGGAGCAGCCCTCTTCCAGCGAAATATCGTGAAGCTCCTTGATAATCGTGCCGTCCAGCGTATGACGTTGATGCAGCTCGCCCGAAGAGGTCCATACCTCGCTTCCGTTAGCCGTTACAAGCGGAGATTCGAGCTCCAGATCCCGCCAGTAGGGCTTAGCGCTCTGCATTTCCCGTCCCGTCGCGACAATCACCGTAACCCCTTGCGCGCGCGCCTGTGCAATCGCTTTACGATTTTCATCCGACACGGTGGAATGCTTGTTCAGCAGCGTCCCGTCCAGATCGAGCGCAATCAATTGAATTTTGCCCATGCCTAAAGCCTCCTTCCATCATCTATCCTTTCAATCCCCCTAATGTGATTCCGCGAACGAGCTGCTTCTGGAATATAAAAAAGATGAGAATGGAAGGTACCAGAATAATAGTAACTCCCGCCATAATCGGACCGTAAATAACGCTCTCGGAAAATTGAAGCATCGTAATTCCCACCTGCACCGTCCGCATATGCTCCGAATTCGTAACCAATAAAGGCCATAAGTAGGTGTTCCACAAAGCGATAAACGACGCAATGAATATCGACGCCAGGATCGACCTGGACATCGGGACCAGCATATTGGTGAAGAAGCGAAAATCGCCGCATCCGTCAATAAAGGCCGCATCCCGGTATTCTCTCGAAATGGTCAGGAAATGCTGGCGCAAGATGAACATATACGTCGCGGAAGCCATCATGACAATGATGACGCCGGAGTAAGTATTAATCAATTTCATATTGGCCACGGTAATATAGTTGGTAATGATGAGCATGTCGCCGGGAATCATCATCGTGCCGAGGATAAATAGGAACCAGAACTTCTTCCCTTTAAACTCAAGGAACGAAAATGCATAGGCCGCCAGACTGCTCGTAATGAGCCGGCCCGCCGTGCCGACAATCGCAATCAGGAAGGAGTTCCATATAAAGCGGACCAGCGGCGTTGACGTAAAAACGGTCTTATAGTTGTCCAGAAATACATTGCTGGGAAACCATCTGGGAGGAAAGGCGCTTAAGTCGCCGGGACTCATGAAACTGGCGCTGACGCAATAAATGACCGGGGAAATGACGATGATGCCAATGATGACGCATAGTGTCGAAAATAGAAAGTCACGCATTGTTCCGGCAGTTCTCATGAATAATGCACTCCTTTCTTTTCGTACACAAAGGTAATCAGGGTAAAGATCATGACAATAATAAAGATCACGATAGCGACGGCGCTTCCGTAGCCGTAGCGGGCATTTTCGAAGGCTTCAATGTACATCCGGTAGATCATCGTTTCGCTGGACCCCATCGGTCCGCCCTTCGTTAACACCATAACAGGCCCGAACACCATCAGCGAATGAATCAAATCGGTAATAATTAGAAAAAAGAGCGTGGGGGACATCAGCGGCAGCTTGACGTGAAGCAGGGACTGCACGTAACTGCTTCCTTCCATCTCCGCCGCTTCCAAGAGCTCCTCGGGAACGTTGCGGACGGCCGCCAGCAGAAACAGAAAGCTGAAGCCGATGCCCATCCAGATCGAAACGATGGCGATACCGACCATCGCATATTTCTCGTCGCCGAACCAGTTGATGCTCAGTCCGGTCATTGCGTTGAATACGCCTATCGACGGATTCAAAATCAATTGAAAGATCATAGCCGCCGAGGACATCGATACCGCCATCGGCAAAGCGAATAGCATTTGGTAGATGCCGATGCCTTTGCGTTTCTTTTCCGCTAGCAAGGCCAGGACGAGACTGATGATCAACGTTCCCGGAACCGTAATGACGGTATATTTCAGAGTGTTGAAAAAGGTTTGCAGCAATCGATGGTCGCCGAAAATATTGATAAAGTTTTCGAACCATACGAATTCAATCGGGTTCCCGTTCAAATCGACCAAGGTAAAGCCCAAGTAGAACGTCTTGGCAAAGGGATAGTAAGTGAACAGGAAAACGAAGACAAGACACGGCAGCATAAATAAGTACGGTTTGACGGTTTCCTTCCATCTTTTTTTGCCGGCATGATAGTTTAATCCCGTGCTTTTGGCGGGGGCGCTCACATTCATGCTTCCTGCTCCTTCCATAACGGCGCCGCAGGTATAACCAACTGCGCTACGACCGGATAATGATCGGAAGGATAACGCCCGCCGATTTTGCGGCGATCGATGAGCACGGATTCCACCTGCACATCCGGAGTGACAAAAATGTAGTCGATCGGCTGCCCTTCCTCGCGTCCGCAGAAGCTGTTATGGAATGTCGCGCCGACAGGCCCCTTCACGGCGGCATAGACGTCCGTCATCTCCGCCTGCTCCGCTTCCCCGGCGAGCTGTCCCCTCATGAAGCGGATCGCCGCATTGTCCGGCTCCGCGTTGAAATCTCCCGTCAGAACGACGGGGAGCCGCTTGGCCGCCCGCATTTCCTTAATCCGGCTCCAGATAAGCCGGACTCCCTGTTCCCGTGCCTGCTGCCCCCGATGATCCAGGTGGGTGTTGAAGTACAGCAGCTCCGCGCCGGTTGCTTTATGCCGCACATGCGCCCATGTGCAGATGCGCGGCAGGGAGCTGTCCCAGCTGACGCTTGCCGGAACCTGGGGCTGCTCCGACAGCCAGAAGGTTCCGTGCTCCACCATCTCCGTCAAGCCAGGCTTGAAAAAAATCGCGCTAAGCTCGTCTTGGTCCTCTCCCAGGCGTCCTTCGCCGACCCATTGATAGTCGGTTAGCCGAAGATCCTCCAGCATGCCGACATGCCCTTCCTGCGTACCGAAAAGCAGCGGATCATGCTCCCTGATCATTTCGGCCGCTTGTTCGAAACGGTACATCCACGCGTTATCTCCGTCCGGCGCGCGGCTGGTTCTCAGATTAAATGTCATCAAAGTCATATTCGTCGCCATGACTTACCTCCCGCGTTATTTGATATTGTTTACCCGGTTATAGTCCTTCAACGCCTTATTGCTTGCGCTAGCCATATCGGTAATCGCCTGATCGATACTCTTCTTGCCTTGAATATAATTCAAGGTCTCTTCCAATATCGCTCTGCTGAACTCGGCGCTAACCGGTCCCATCGGCTCCTGGTTTTCCGGCGACGATGCGTGCAGCTGGTCGATAGCCGTAGTAAATAACGGATTTTTCGTCAGATGCTCTTTCATTTGAGGCAGATCGTACGTTTTGGTATTTACGGGGAAGTAGCCTGTACCCGTATGCCACACGAACTGGGATTCCGGCGTCGTTACGTATTTCAGGAACTGCCACGAGGCGTCGACAGCCGCCTGATCCTTCTTGTCCATGATATAGAGCGCCGAGCCTCCGACGGCAACTCCGCCTTTGTCGGACGCATTGACTTTCGGGAAGAAGGCCGTGCCCACTTCGAATTTGTCGGCGACCTTGGTCAGCGTGCCTCTGAGCGACGCGGTCGAGCCGACGAACATCGCCAGCTTGCCCGCCGCGAACTCTTCGTCCGCTTTGACATCGGAGCCGGTCAGAATACCGCCGGCATCGACGGCTTTCTTCCACTCGGTCAAAAATTTCTTCATCGTCCCGTTCGTATCGTATTCGACGGCGGTCATGACATCGGCGCGGCCGTTTTTGTTATTGCCGATGTACGCGCCCTGCATGCCGATCCAGCTGGACAGGTGATACTGGTCCGGATTGGCGGCAAAGCCCCATTGGGTAACCTGGCTGCCGGTCTTTTTGGTTAGCGCCGCTGCATACTTGCCTAATTCATCGATCGTTTGCGGCGGTTTGTCCGGGTCCAGGCCGTTTTCTTTAAATGCATTTTTGTTGTAATAGAGCAGGATCGTCGAGTTCGCAAACGGAATGCCGACTTGTCTGCCTTTGAAACTGAAGCCTGCGAGCGTATTGGGCTCCAGGTCGGCCGCTTTGAACGAAGGGTCTTTCGTAATCAGGTCCTGCGCCCAGATGACGGAGGGCACATCCTTAATATACGAGGTGTCCGAGGCCGGGATTTGCACGATATCGGGGAAGTCCTTTTCGTTTTTCGCTTGGACGACAGCCTTCACTTTTTTCAGCAGATCCGCGTAGCTTCCCTGGAACACCGGAGTAATGGCGATGCCTTTCTCCTTGCCGACGGTTTCATTAAAGCTTTGAACCATCTTCTTGACAACTTCTTCATTGGTTCCCCCCATAGCATGCCAGAACGTCAGGTTCACCGGCCCTGCGCCTTTCGACTTTGCCGGCGTGCTTGCCGCCGGTTCGCTGCTGCAGCCTGCCAATGCCGTAGTCAAGGCGACCGCAGTCAGAATCGTTTTCAACGGTTTCTTCATTCCTAGAACCTCCTTAAAGGACTGTTGTGACAGCGCTTGCAAGCTGTCGTGACACAGGTTAGCGGGTCTAGGAATATTGTAAGAATTTTATGAAACTCAGGTAACGGGGCCCATTTTGTTTTTAGTGTTGTTATTTTTGGCATTTTGCGCGGCATTTAGCGGAATCTTGACGGTTACCCGGGTTCCGGCTCCTTGCTCGCTTTCGATGTCCAATCCGTACGGCTCGCCGTAACCGAGCTTGATTTGGGAATTAATGTTTTTCAAGGCGAAGTTTCCTTCGCTGATGAATTCTCCGTTCTCCAGAACGTTTCTGATTTCCGACAATTTCGCCTCCGCGATGCCGGCTCCGTTGTCCTCAACCGAAAAAACAAGCGAATCGCCGTCTTTTTTCCAACAGATCCTTAAGTAACCTTTGCCTTTTTTCTTTTCGATGCCGTGGTAAATGGCGTTTTCCACAAGAGGCTGAAAAATATGCTTAAGCACCATGCAATCATACACGTCCGAAGCGGCGTCGATCTGCACGTCGAATTTATCTTGATACCGCACCTTTTGAATTGAAATGTAGCTTTCGACCAGTTCAATCACTTCCCGGACGGTGGCGATATCCCGGCCTTCATTCAGGGACAGGCGCAAATATTTGGACAAGTGGAAGATCATGGAGCTGATCTCGTCGGCTTTATAAACCCGCGCAATCCAATGGATAGAATCCAGCGTGTTGTACAGAAAATGCGCATTGATTTGCGATACCATCATTTTCATCTGAATGTCCTTTTTTAACAGCTGCTGAATATACAGCTCTTCAATCAGGTTTTTCATATGAGCGACCATCAGGTTGAAATGCTCAAACAAAAGGCCGAATTCATCTTTCCGGCGATCCGTAATTTGCGCTTTCATATCCCCGTCTCTTACCTTATTCATAAATTGCAGCAGCAAGTAAATCGGTTTATTCATATGACGCACCAGAGCGAAAGCTAGCAGGGTTCCAGCGACCGCAAACGTGATGATTAAATAAACCGTGTATATGCCGATGTGGCGTGAGTCTTCCAGCAATTCGTCGATGGAGGCGATCTTGACGGTTTTGAAATCGGTATTCGCGATGCTGTCGTAAACGACCAGCTGCTCCTTGCCGTCAAGCTGGACGGTCTCCATCCCGCTCTCGTCATCCGGAAGCTTGATCGGCAGCATCTGCTTGTATTGCGTTCCGTCGGAATCGCCGATAATGACGCCGTCTTTGTTAATGATGAAGGACTGTCCGGGAGAATGGACGCTAATATCGCTTAAAATTTGGACGATTTCCTCCATGTTGATGTCATATAAGAAAATACCGATGATATCCATATTGCCCGACAAATCTTTGATGGCCCGCCCAAAAGTAAAGACCGGCATTTCATTTCCGTCATGCGGAGCGAATGGAGCTTGATGGCCGAGCCAAACAACGGCTCCGTCGGCATCGCGTACCTGCTTGTACCACGGCTCGTCCTGAAATATATTAATGATCGGCATGGAGATCGTCGTAGATACCGTGGAATAGCGCATCGAGCTGCCGTATTCTCCGAAAATATAAAGATTGACCGTATCGTTCTGGGAATTAATAAAGTCGCTGAAAAACTTGTTGATATAATCGACATTCCGAATATGACTGTAATTATCGTCGAACTGATTTTTGATTTCCTTCTGCAGTTCTTTAAGACTGAATATGAGCGCCGAACGGTTTTCATAGTCTTTCAAAAGCATATTCAGCCGGTAATTCGCCTGCTTCACGCTGTCCAGCGCAAAGCCGCCGACCTTGGATTCGATCGTTGCTTTGGATTTATTGTAGGATAACATCCCTATGATCGGCAGTGAAATGACGATGCTGCCGAAATAGACGATAAATAGTTTGAATCCGACGGAATTCCAGTTTAACCTCCACTTGAACATAACTTACCGCTCGCTCCCTTGCCAGGAAGTGCCGGGTTCGGGGTTATCCCTCAACCTTTATCCCGATATTGAGAAGGCGTGATCCCTTCCGACTCCTTAAAAATCCGCACGAAATGACGTAAGTCCGTATAACCGATTTGCGCCGCGATTTCATATACTTTCATGGTCGTCAGCTTCAGCAGTTTTTTGGCTCTGGCGATTTTTTGGCGCATGATGAATTTGCTGAAGGTTTCGCCCGTCTCATCGTGGAAGGCTTTGCTGAAATATGACGGGTTCAAGTGGACATGGCCTGCGACCTCGTTCATCGAGATATCCTGCAGATCATGCCGGCAAATATATTCGATCGCTAATTGAATATTTCTCTTGAGGGAATCCTTGTGGCCGACCTGTGCGCTCGCTTGGATGAAAAAGGGCAGCAGAAGCTCCTTGATGCGGGGCAATTGCAGCCGCAAAGCCGCCGCCTCCTTCTTCAGCCTTGCCACTGTTTCCCGCGCGGCGGCATCCTCCGCTCCGGTTAGGTCGAGCTTGTCCGTCACTTGTTTGACAAGTGCCGTTAATCCGCGGCTTAACTGCAGCGGCTTCATGGAGGAGACCGCAGACTGAAGATGATGTTCAAGCTCCTCCAGCTGTTCCTTCATTTTTTCCTCGTCGCCCAGCTTGATCGCATTGATGAACCGGTTCATCCAGACATCGCCGGGACCGGTATAATCCGGGGCGCCGCCCTCGTCGATGAACGGCAGCTTGGCGGCTTCATATACGCGGCCGCTGCCTTCGAGAAAGCCGCAGCTTAGTGCATGCAGCGCTTCATGGCATGACACGGATAAATTCGATACGTCCCGGGGGCGGCTGGTTCCGACATTGATATCGACGCCCAGGTAGCGCTTGGCGGCTTCGACAAACTGCAATAAGCCCGATAACAGCGGATCGCCGCAGGCTTGCGATTCCGCCGCGGAGCAAGCTTGGCGAGATAAGAGCAGAATAACATCGATCTCGTGGTGATCAAGCGGGCAACCGAGGACGCTTCCCCAGCTTCCTCCGATCTCTTCGCCGATATTGGCTAACCCGATACGTACCAACGAGCGCGACTTCTCGCTCGTCCCTTTCTCCCCCCAGCATTGCACGGCTACGGCCAGCACTTGAATGCCGCTTGGGTCCAGCTTGATGCCGAGCGTCTCCCACTTCGGCAATAAATCGATCGGAGCATGCGACTCGTTAAACAGCAGCATTTCGAGCAGGCGCTGCCGGGCTAACGGCAAGCATTCCCGCATACTTTCCGCCATCCGTTCAAGCCGCTTGTTTTGTTCCCGCTCTTGAGCGAGATCTGCCGTACACCTGCGGACCACATCGAGTAAAACGTCTTCTTCGATCGGCTTAACGACGTAATCATAGGCCCCCAGCTTGACGGCGTGCTTGGCATAGCTGAAATCGGTATACCCGCTGATAAAAATGACTTTGGTTTTTATATTCCGCTGCTTCAAGTTAGCCATAAGCTCCAGACCGTCCATCCCCGGCATTTTAATATCCGTTACCAGGATGTCCGGCGTATAAGCGGTGATAAAATCGAACGCTTCCAATCCATCCTCGGCTTCCCCTATAGGCTCGATCCCTTCAGAGCGCCAATCGATCGTTGAGCGTAAACCCTGCCGAACCCATCTTTCATCATCCGCTATATACAATGAAAACATATAACGACCGCTCTCCTTTCAACGGTATGTGCTGCCCGGTCAGCTATTATCGGCGCCATAATTTACCGGTGGGTAATTATTCGCCTCTAACCCGCAATTTACCTGCACGGGCGGCCTGACCCTTATCCCGGAGGCTATGCGGCTTGCCGAATCAGAAGCAGGATATTCCGCGCTCGGCATAAATGATACGGTAGCCCTATGATTTTGATTGATATCGCTTACATTGCCCGCTCGATTCCCCGTTATACTTGTTAGCATGCTTATATTGAGTCGTTCAGGGAAGGAGGCGGCAGTCCGGTCTTTTCCTAAGCTGCAGACGGAAATTCCAATCTCGAAAAAGCGGAGGGTGTGCACGAAATATGAAACGATTATCGTCGTTAGTACTGTTGAGCTCTATGGTTCTTTCCTTAGCTCCTGTTGCGTATGCGGACTATGCTGCCGTCGCCTCGGGTTCTGCTCCGGTCTCGGATGAAGGCGCCGTAACGAAGTCGTCAGCCGGTTTCCAAGATACGGCAGGCTTGCCGCAAGACGTAAAAAATAAATTGGACGCCTTAATCCGCGGCGGCGTGCTCGACGGGGTCTCGGACGACGCGTTCGGTGTGGACGATCCTATGAACCGGGCGCAATTCGCCAAGGTTGCGGCCATCATTTTCTCGTTACCTGTGGATAAAACGCTTACTCAATCAACGTTTGCCGATGTGAATGCGGATGATCCGGCCAACGGCTACGCGCTGCCTTACATCGAAGCGCTGAGAACGGCAGGCCTTACGAACGGCGTCGATGCCGAAGGGAAGCAGTATGAACCGGCGGGCCCCGTGACGAAGCAGGAGCTGGCCGCGTTCCTGATTCGCGGGCTTGGGTGGGAAGCAGCCGCCAAGAAGTCGGCCCCGATCGCCGACGCGACCGTGGACGACTGGGCGAACGGCTATGTCGCGCTGGCGAAGGACAAGAAGCTGATGGACGGCTCCGCGGACGGAGGCTTCGGGGGCGGGCAGCAGGCCAGCCGCCTTATGCTGGCGTTGGCCGCCTACAATGCGAAGCAGGCTGCGCCCGGAGCGGCGGACGGCGGCGGAGACGCTGCGGACCCCGCGCTGCCTCCCGGTATCCCGGTGGCGCCTACAGGCATCGAACTGAACGCGAAGGACCCTAATCTGAGCGCAGGGGATACCTACTATGACGCTGAAGGGAGAATTACGACGACAGGCCAGCAGCCGGTCATTTCCTTGAAAGTAACGGGGCCGAACCGTTACGAGTTTACGCCGAGCCAGATCGAAACGCTGTACAGCAGCGGGTTCATCGATGTTGCGGCCGCGGGCGGAATTATGCTCGATACCCCGGCCATCGGGCAGAGCGACAATGGGCTCGGCAAAATTGTCGTCAAGGAAGTGAAGGCGGCAGGAGATGCTACCATCGCCGTCAAGCTGCCTTACTCTTCGGAGGATAATGCCGTCGTCAGCCAAACGTTCCAGGTATCGTCTATGCGCGTTCCGGCAAGCATCGAAGTCAGCTCGAAGGATATGGCCATGCTGGTCGAGAACGAGCAGCCGCTCGGCTTCACCTTCACGGTTAAGGATCAGTACGGCAAAGTGTTTAAAGCGCCGTCTTCGCAGGATACCGGCCATTACGTCATCAAGTATGCGCTGGAGCGGCTGTCCGGCGGCCCCAGTCTGCAAAGCGCAGGGGGGATTTTCGATACGCCGTGGGACGAAGGGCAGGCTGCCTCCGGAACGGAAGGGCGTTTGCATACTTGGGAGCTCCCCATCGGGAAAAGCGGGGATTTCTATAAATTTATGATCAAATCCAACCATACGCCGGTAGATCCGGAAGGCTCCAATTATAAGGTTTCCGCCGTCGTTGTCAATCAAGATACGGGGCAGGAAATCGCTTCGGCAGCGGCCAATCTGGATGTGTACAATTGGAATGACCATGATGCGGTGATGAAATACGAGGTGGATATGCTGTCAACGCATTTTGCCGCGGGCAAGTATTTGTCCGAACAAAAGCTTATCGCAAGCCCGACGGATATTGACGCGGTAAATGCCGGCTATCCGTACTACGGCAAAGAAGTCAACATTATCGCCACCGACGATAAAAAGCGCAGAGTCGATATTACGAAAGTGCTCAAAGACGACGCCGGCAAACCGGTCTCCGTCGTGCAAGGAATCGCCGCTACGCAAGACGGCGTGCTGATGGGCGCCCCAGGCGTAAACTCCAACGGCATCCCCGTGTATAGAGCGTACGGCGTCGAGCCGTCGTCCGATCTGTTCGACGTCAATGTCACGTTCCATACGCCGAGCGGCGAGAAAACGTTGAAGAAGCAGCAGGTCGAAGCGGTTTATGAGGAGCCGGTAGCCAAAGCGGTAGCGATCAAAAACCCGACGATGAATTTCAATCTGAGCACCGTTTACAAAATCCGCAAGCTGGACGGAACGGTCGAAGAAATCAAAGGCGCGGATTATTTGGCCGGCAGCCCGACGATTTGGGAATTCCTCAGGTTCTGCGACTTTAACGGCCAGGATCAGAAGGACGAGAGCAATTTCTTCAAGTACTTTATTCAAACGACGGACCAATTCGGGCATAAATACCAAAATACGAGCGACAATAAAATTACCGATTTTACCAAGGTCAATAGCGCGTTTAAAATCAAAGCGGTCATCGACACGGACAATAAATATCCGCCCAAATGGAGCGTTATGGATGAAGCGGACAAGGATAAAATTTGGATCGACGAGCAGATGCGTCTTCATTATGAGCCGCACGCCAAGCTGGCAGACGGCGCCTTCGATTATTCGAAGCGGAACCTGCAAAGCTTCGGCATCGAGCTGATTACGCCATCCGACCAGCGCACTTGGTGCAACGTGACGTTAAACGATTGATAGCGGGCCGTTATTGAAACAAGCAGTCATCGCCGAGCCCGGCGGT
Organism: Paenibacillus doosanensis; assembly: GCF_025060755.1. Lineage (GTDB taxonomy): Bacteria > Bacillota > Bacilli > Paenibacillales > NBRC-103111 > Paenibacillus_S > Paenibacillus_S doosanensis. The sequence goes on along the minus strand of NZ_JANYUY010000004.1, from coordinate 195,925 downwards.
GGCTGTTTTTGCATGGGAAACCGATTCCTGCGATGTCCGGCATAGGTTTTATATATGAAACCGCTTTATGGCGTTTTTTTCACGGCCTGCCGGATTATTGCCAGTGAAAATGCAGGGCGAATACGGGAAAATGAACCGCCGCTCCGGCGGTTAACCGGCTGCAAATTCGGTCATTATAATGAAACAAAGGTTGCACAACCCGTGTTTGGAGAGTAAAGTATTAAGAAGAAGTAATACATTATGTAAAAGGTGGTTAATCCTCTATGGCATTGGTATCAATGAAAGAAATGTTAAACAAAGCTTTGCAAGAAGGTTATGCGGTTGGTCAGTTCAACATCAATAACTTGGAATGGACGCAAGCCATTCTGGCCGCTGCTCAAGAAGAGCAATCGCCGGTTATCCTTGGTGTTTCCGAGGGCGCCGCTCGCTATATGGGAGGATTCACCGTCGTTACCGCTATTGTAAAAGCTCTTGTAGAAGAGATGAAAGTTACGGTTCCGGTAGCTATCCATCTGGATCATGGCTCCAGCGTGGAAAAATGTAAAGCGGCTATCGACGCAGGCTTCACTTCCGTTATGATCGACGCTTCGCATGATCCGTTCGATATCAACGTGAAAACGACGAAAGCAGTGGTTGAATACGCTCATGCGCGCGGCGTTTCGGTCGAAGCCGAGCTGGGTACGGTCGGCGGACAAGAAGACGACGTAGTGGCAAACGGCGTTATTTACGCAGATCCTAGCGAGTGTGTCGAGCTGGTAAAACAAACGGGAATCGACTGTCTGGCTCCAGCTTTGGGTTCCGTTCACGGTCCTTACAAAGGCGAACCGAACCTTGGCTTCAAGGAAATGGAAGAAATTTGCAAGCGTACAAGCTTGCCGCTCGTATTGCACGGCGGTACAGGCATTCCTACGGATCAAATCAAGAAATCGATTTCGCTCGGAACGGCAAAAATCAACGTGAACACCGAAAACCAAATCGAGTTTACGAAAGTAGCTCGTCAAATTTTGACGACCGATTTGGAAGTGTTCGATCCTCGTAAATTTTTGGCTCCAGGCCGTGAAGCGATCAAACAAACGGTTATCGGAAAAATGCGCGAATTCGGTTCTTCCAACAAAGCTTAATCCACTTCGGCATAGCTTTTTAAGCTTCAGCTGCGGCTGGACAAGCAGTTCTATGGGAGGTTAGCCGTCCAAGGCTCCTCACCGCTAAGAAGGGCACCCTCACTCGGGGTGCCCTTTTCCATTTGGAAGGATTCCCCATCCCCCTTATGTGGCCCATCCTTTTTGAAGCGCATGCTGCAAATCGCTCATTTCCTTCGTGATATTGGCGAACCCTTCAATCTGAGGGACGGGATTTGCGGAGGGAGGACGTTTTTGCTCGGCGGCGCCGGCCATCGATTCAAAAACAAGCAGCAATTGAGCAAGATTCTTGTCCTCGAGAACCGGGCGGTCCAGTTGTTTAAGACCCGATTCAAGCAAGTACCCGAGCTGCTCAATGGCAAACATAGCAGGCCATAGAAGCTCCAAGGATCTGGCGTCTGATGGAATCTCCCCCAATGCGGTTGTATATACGATTTTCAAATTCGTTATATTGGTCCGCATTTTGCTTCGCTCTATCGAGCGCGCATCGGCAGGCCAGGTCGCTCGTTCACCTGAGAAGAGGGCGAACAGAAGCTGCTGCTCGCTGCGAATGGTTTTGGCTATAAGATGGGGAAGCAGATTTGACGCTTGTCTTGAGCCTATCAATAGAACGCCGACCAAGCCGATGGCTGCTCCGATCACGACATCGACGATTCGCGCCGTTGCAAAATAGGCGAAATCATACAAGGAAGAGGTACTTTCCGCCATCAGCAAGGAGTTGGAGGTGATAAAGAGCGCAGCGATTCCGTAATTGAAAACTATGGCGAACTCCGTCAGTGCCGTAAATATCATTAATGCAATCACGATGATCATCCCTTCGGGCTTAACGGACAGAATAAGGGTTGCGATAACGATTCCCGCGATCGTTCCGATTGAACGCTGGATGGCGCGGTGAAAGGTGGCGACGATAGTCGAACCGGACATCACGGCTGCGCAGGATAAAGGCACCCAATAAGCATGACGAAAGTGGAGGGAACCGGCGATCACGGCAGCGGCGGCGAGGACGACTCCGTATCTTATGGCTGTAAGGAACACGATGGAGTTTTTATCGAAGGCTCCTCCCAGCAGAGTCCGCGCAGACGGCTTGGATAGGAAAATGTCCGGATCAAGCTTGGATGAAGGCTTCGTCAAAATGGCTTCGGTGGAAGTCAACAACTCAAACAGCCGTTGAGCGTCTTCGTCTTCCGGCTTTAGCGGTCGGATTGCGCCGACGGCACGGTCATCATTGCGTTCTAACGAGGCCGCGATCGACCGGGCATAAGCTCCCAGCGACTGCGGAAGTTTATCCGTTCGCTGTTCCCCGCGCTCAAGGATGTACAAAAATATCGTATGAGCTTGATCATTTAACCGTACCAGCCTTTTGAACCGATGGGGGATATACCAAGATAGATGCCCCGCCGATAAAGTATTTCCCGCTGCATTCAGCGTAGAGAGCAATCGTTGCCTCGCTTCGTTGAAACGCTCGGTGCCTGCTGAGTCCATCAGGTCGGCCAATATCGTATACACCCTTCGAACAGCCGCGGTCTCAGGACCGTGAGGCCGCACGAACCAGCCGGTCATGGCCAGCATCCAGGAGAACGCCCCTCCCAGAAAAACAAGCCCCGCGCGCAGAGGAGCTAACTGAGGCGCTTCCGGCATGCCGGACGACATGAGAAATCCCAGCACGAAAAAAATGGCCGAAGGTCCTGCGATTTGAAAAGCGCCGAAGACGAATACGGCTGCCGCTCCGATCAACCCCACGGCCGCGGCAGCGGCTAGCGGGAAGGGGGAGAGCAAAGTCCCGAGTCCAACGGCCAGGGACATCGCGAGAAACGTGAAGAACAGTTTCTTGGCTCGATGGGCATAAGGAACGTTAAAGGTGTACAGATAGGTGAAGCTTCCGATTCCCGCTGTCAGTCCGTATTGCAAATGTCCAAGCAGCAATCCTGCTAAGACCGGACAGCCGGAAGCTATTGCGGCGCAGATGGCTTTTTCCCAAGGGAGAGGGCTTTGGGTAATTGAAAAAGCTTGCTTGACCGTCGCAGCGAATGTGGAGCTGGAACCGGAGCTGGAGCCGGACAGCCGCCTACCTTTCTTATTATTCATACGGAGTTCGCCTTTCCTAAACGATAAAATAATTGGTAAAGGTATTATTCCACGAGGCGTTTTCTTTAAAACTTGAGGGAGGAGCGCTACGGCACAATGTGTGGTGTCCGTCCGCATGGGGAAGCCGGGCAAGCGTTATACGGCAAAAAAATAGCGCGAAGCGCTCCGAAGCCTTTGTTTAGGCTTGCGGAAACGCTCCGCACAAATACTCAGGCACCTTATTCCGAGCTTCGTGCCAGCTCCTTGCGCACGATTGGCGCAACCCGGGTGCCCAGCAGCTCGATGGAGCGCAGCACGTCTTTGTGCGGCATCGTACCGACGTTGACGTGCAGGAAGAAGCGGGTTACCCCCAGATTTTTGCGCAGCAATACGATTTTCTCCGCCACGTACTCGGGATCGCCGACGTACAGAGCGCCGCGCAGGCTGCGTGCGGCGTCGAAGGTAGAGCGGCTGTACGGCTGCCCCCAGCCCCGCTCGCGCCCGATGACGTTCATCTGCGCCTGTGTCGGAGGGAAGAAGAGGTCGGCGGCCTGCTCGCTCGTATCCCCCACGAAGCCGTGCGAATGCGTGGCGATCTGCAGCTTGGCCGGATCGTGGCCGGCGCGCGCGGCCGCTTCCTTATACAGGGCGACCAGCGGCGCGAAGCTCTGCGGCACGCCCCCGATAATGGCGAAGGCGATCGGAAGCCCCAGCATGCCCGCCCTGACCGCGGACTGCGGATTGCCGCCGCTGGCGATCCATACGGGCAGCGGGTCTTGGACGGAGCGAGGGTACACGCCGAGATTGCGGATAGCCGGGCGATGGCCGCCTCGCCATGTGACCTTCTCCGAAGCGCGGATTGCGAGCAGCAGCTCCAGCTTTTCCTCGAACAGCTCGTCGTAATCGTCGAGACTGTAGCCGAAGAGCGGGAACGATTCGATGAACGAGCCGCGGCCCGCCATAATCTCCGCCCGGCCGTTCGATATGCCGTCGAGCGTCGAGAACGATTGGTACACGCGGACAGGGTCGTCCGACGATAAGACCGTAACCGCGCTCGTCAGTCGGATGTTCTTGGTCATGGCCGCCGCAGCGGCGAGCACGACCGCGGGCGAACTGCCCGCATAATCGGGACGGTGATGCTCTCCGATGCCGTAGACGTCGAGCCCGACCTGGTCGGCCAAGACAATTTCCTCCACCGCATGGCGCAGCCGCTCCGCTTGGCTGATCACCTCTCCTGTCACCGGGTCCGGTGTCGTCTCCAAAAATGTGCTAATGCCAATTTCCATATGGTTTGCCGAATCGGCCATTGGATTTCGCCTCCTTGTCGTACTTCTAGTTTACTCATTTTTCGGGCGTATAGGAAATGCCGGCGCCGGCATGTTTTTTTCGCGTGCGGGACGTTTATGTTAAAATAGAGCAAACGCTCAATTTTACAAAAAATTGAAACGAGAGAGGGGGGGCAAAAATGGACATTCGCGTCGATCGGCAAGGCGATTCGAAGGTCGCTGTCGTCATAAGCAAGGACGTGCTTATCAAGGACACGCAAGATGCCCTGGATCTGATGTCTACAGTGAGTTATACGGAGCAGTGCGACAAGATGGTCATCGAGAAAGGCTGCATCACGGAGACGTTCTTCGACTTAAGCACCAAACTGGCCGGAGAGATTTTGCAAAAGTATACGCAGTACCAATTCAAAATTGCGATAATCGGGGATTTTTCCGGTTACAAGAGCAAGAGCCTCAAAGATTTTATTTATGAGTGCAACCAAGGCAAGCAGGTGTTTTTTCTGCCGGATGAAGCGGCCGGTTTGCAGGCTCTGCACCGCTTGCCGTAACAATTGCGCCGGGAAGCGGCGCGATGGACTGCGGTATGTCGAGACAATGAGGAGGCGCGGCGATGCAGCCCTTTACGAAGAGAGTTATTGAGATTATTCAGGCGATTCCTGAAGGGTACGTGATGACCTACGGGCAAATTGCGGAGCTGGCGGGAAGCCGCCGAGGGGCCAGACAAGTCGTGCGGATACTGCATTCGCTTAGCCAAGCCCATAGGCTGCCGTGGCACCGGGTCGTCAACGCCAAAGGGGAGATCGCCATTCAAGATGAAGAGGGCCGGTTTCTGCAGACGCTGCACCTGAGCGGTGAAGGGGTTCCGGTGAACGGGGAAGGGAAGATTGATCTGGAGGCGTACCGCTATGTGCCGAAGCAGGGGCCGGGAGCGGCAGCTTGGCCTGATTGACGGCTTGCGGAACTTCGGAATACGGTAGCTATAACGCGGGAGGTGAATGGCAGACGTCGGCCGCCGCCCCGTATGAAGCCGGAGCAGCGGCTGCTGTCTTCGCGCCGATTTATTTGAGTAGCTGCTTCCAGCCGTCCGAAGCGGCTCCTGCATGTTCAGTGTCCGTGGATAAAGTCAGCTCCTTCTCGGCTTCCAATTGCTCCAGACGCTTCGGCAAAATTTGCTGCAATAACGTATAGGCGTCGCTGCCGAGCGTAAGCCGCAGCGGGGCATCGTCGCGAAGCGTCAGGCCGGCGATCACGCGGGCCATCTTGTCCGGATCTCCGGAAGGGACGAGCTCCTCTCGCATTTGGCGTATTTGGGCGATAGGAGTGCCTTCGTAAGCGGCGAGGATGTCGCCGTGATCCATGCTCCGGCCCGCCCAATCGGTGCGGATACCGCCCGGCTCGACGATCGTCACTCTGATGCCGAAGGCGGCGACTTCTCCCGCCAGGCTTTCGCAGAAGCCTTCGATTCCCCATTTGGTGGCGTGATAGATGCTCAGACCCGGGGTGGCCAGCTGCCCGCCGACGCTGGAAATTTGAATGATGTGCCCCGATCTTTGCTCGCGCATCCGAGGCAAAACTTCCTTGGTCATCAGGATCGAGCCGGTCAAGTTCGTCTCCAGCTGTCTGCGTATTTGCTCCTCCGTAATTTCCTCGACGGCTCCGAACAGGCCGTAGCCTGCGTTATTGACGAGAACGTCGATTCTCCCGAAGGCGCGGTAGGCTTCCTGAACGCACGAGCGGATAGCCGCGGCGTCGGTGACGTCCATCGTGACGACTTTGACGCGGTCCGGAGCCAGCTCCGTCAGCTCTCGGCCAGCCCCTTGATTGCGTACCGTAGCGACCAGCATATCGCCCCGGGCGATGACGGTTTCGGCCAAGCTGCGCCCCAAACCGGTAGAAGTACCTGTAATTAACCATACTTTTTGTGCAGACATAGATAAAAGCTCCTCTCCGAGTTAAAATTAATGAATGAATGAATGTTCGTTTATTTATGGATAAAAAACAAGTTGTTATGCTTTGATAGCATCCCAACTCATTTGAATCACCGTAGACATCTTGCTGCGGTCGAAAGGAAAGGTTCCGTTGTAGTGGTCTTTGGCCAGCTGCGCCAGCGGGAACATGGCGTAAGTAATGAGCAGCCGCGTATCCTCTTGTTTAAACAGTCCCTGCCGCTTTCCTTGCTCGAACAGCTCATAAATCGGGTTAAACAACGACCCGCTCTCCTCCAGACAAAGATTTTGCAGAAGCGGAGAGTTGGTGAACTGCTCGATGAATAGAAATTCATCCTTGTTGTTCAAAATAAACTCCAAATAGTTCCGCACGACAAGCTCAAAGCCTTCCTGAACGGGAGCGGTGTCGGCAAAGCCCTGAAACATCCGGCGGCTCATCTGCTGCTTCACATTCAAGTACAGCTTGCCGAGCATATCCTCTTTGTTCTGAAAATAAACGTAGATGGTCGCCGCCGATACGCCGGCTCGCTTGGCGATCTTGGACATGGAGGTTTCGGCGAAGCCGATCTCGTTCAGAAGCTGAATCGTAGCTTCGAAAATTGCTTCGGTTTTGTTATCGTCTTTTAGTCTCATGCGTTTATATTAAACGATCATTCGTTTATTGTCAAACAAAAAGAATGCCCGTCCCTCATGATGAAACGGCGTCTTCCCGCGGCGCAGGAAGTCTGATGGTTCGATTCCGCCGTACCAAAGACTGGAGCTCATCCTCGCCTTAAGTCCAGGTTGGGCTCCAACCTGGGGTGGTTTTGGCGCTTTCCGTATACAGTTACAATAATGACAGGAATAGATGAACGTAAGCGTTGGCATAAGAAAGGGGATTTATCTTTGAATACGATGATTATGCAGGCGGAGCCGGGGGGCCTGCTCATAGTACTGCTCTTAAGCTGGATAGCCGCAAGCAAAGCGTACCGTCTCGTATACGGCGCCACCGGACTTGAGCTGCACCGCAAGGCAGGCGGGCTCATGATATGGGCCGCCGTTATTGTGCTTGCCGCCTCCGGCGTTCTGGCGGCCGTCGGCTGGGCTATGCAGACGATGCTGCCGGAATTTTGGCAGGACCGGGTGTATCTGCATGCGCCGTTAATCGGCATACCGGCGCTGTCGATTCTTTTCATCGCTCTGCCGATGCTCTGGCGCGTCCGGAGGCAGGCTAAGCCGGCGCCGGAGGAAGCGCCTCAGCCCGGCTTGCGCGGGCTCGCCGCGGCCCCCGGCATCGTCCTGCCCTTTCAGGCGGCGGCGCTTGGGGCGTTGACCGCGCTTTATATGGCCTTTACGGCGCCGGTCCCGTTCGAGTGGACGGATGCGATTCCGCTGGCCGTATATGTTCTGCTTGTCGCCGCGCTCGCCGTACGCCACGGAAGCCGCTCGCGCAGCGCAAGCCGGGAGGATGCGGAGCTTCGCTTCCGCCCTTGGCTGCATGGGCTGAAGGCGCTGGGCATGACGACTGTCGCGGCGGCGGCCGCAGCGGGGCTGCTCTATCTGGCGATGCTAAACAGTCTGCTGCCCGAGCGCTTCAATATGATGGCCGGGCCCGCCGATTACGGCGGCGGAGGGGCGGCTCCGGCTTGGGCCGCGGCGGGCGGGCACGCCCATTATACCGCTACGTCGGGAAGCGCCGCCTTCGCGGGGACGGTGTCCGTCACCGGGCTTACCGGACCGCGAACCGGCGAGCCCGACCGCAAGTTCACCCTGACCGCGGAGAAAAAGACGGTCAGGCTCAGTTCAGGCCAGACGGTGGAGGCTTGGACCTACAACGGCCAAATTCCCGGCCCGGAGCTGCGGGTGAAGCAAGGGGAGCTCGTTGAAGTTACGCTGGTGAACAAAAATATCGAGCAGGGGGCAACGATCCATTGGCACGGGCTCGATGTTCCGAATGCCGAGGACGGCGTGGCCGGAGTGACGCAGGATGCGGTTATGCCGGGGCAGACGCATACGTACCGGTTTGTCGCGGAGCAAGCGGGCACCTTCTGGTATCATTCGCATCAGCAGTCCAAGGAAGCGGTGCAGAAGGGACTGTTCGGTTCCTTGATCGTCGAGCCGAGTGCGGGCGCCGATCCCAAAGTATATGATTTTACGGTGATGACCCATCGATGGGATCAGACGTTAGCCGTAGGCGCGTCGGATACGGTTGAGCGGGTAAGCGTGCTGCCGGGGACGCCCGTGCGTCTCAGGCTGATCAATACCGACGATTGGACGAGGCAGCGGTTCGTGCTTGCGGGAACGCCGTTCCAGGTCGCTTCTATCGACGGCACCGACCTGTACCGGCCCGGCCTGATGGAGAATGTGCTCCTGACGCTGACGACAGGCGGCCGGTACGATGTCACCTTCACGATGCCGGATCATCCGGTGTTTTTGGACGCGGGGGCCAAAGGAAAGGTCGGGCTGTTCCTGAGCCCGGACGGGCAAGGCGCCGTTCCGGATACGGCGGCAAGCGCCTCTACGATGCCCGTATTCGATCCGTCCGATTACGGCGATAAGGCTGTGACGCCGTTTGATGCGAACAGTCATTTTGACCGGCAGTTCACGATGATTTTGGATAATAAGCTCGGCTTCTACAACGGGCAGTTCGACATGCTGTATACGATGAACGGAGAAGTGTTCCCGAATACGCCCGCATTTATGGTGAGCGAAGGCGATCTGGTGAAGACGACCTTGATCAATCGAAGCGCGGTCGATCACCCGATGCATCTGCACGGCCATCGTATGCTGGTGCTCTCGCATAACGGCAGGCCTGTGAAGGGGACTTGGTGGTCGGATACGCTGGACGTGCGGCCCGGGGATGTCTATGAAGTGGCGTTTCGCGCCGATAACCCCGGCATCTGGATGGATCACTGCCACAATCTCGCTCACGCCGCGTCGGGTATGACGATGCATCTGATGTACGAGAATGTGACGACGCCTTTCCTCACCGGAAGCGGGACGGCGAACCGTCCCGAATAGGCCGGAGACCGGCCGCTGGCCGCGCTGCGGCCGGTGCGTATTCGCCGCTTGGACAGCGCGCGGAGCGAAACTTTCGGAGTCAACGGGCGATAAAGCGCGAATATTGTCGGAATAACGATAATTTCCTCTTGAAACGGTGCTGAAGAGTGTGTACTATACATGTATATAACTTCAAACGACTCGTATAATTTTGGGGATATGGCCCATAAGTTTCTACCGGACGACCACTGCAATTGTCCGACTATGAGTGACAGCGCATCCGGGACTTTCGTTTCTTCCTCTTCGGGAAGAAAGGCGGGTCCGAGCGATGCAGGCACCTTGCCGTGCCACACCATAAGGGATAAAAGCCCGGAGGGACAGGCTTCACTTGAGAGAAACAGCTCAAGGAGCCTGTCCCTTTTTGCATGAGGAAAAGGAGCGGTATACGGACAATGAAATTGCTGGAAGAACGCATTCGCAAGGAAGGGTTGATTCTCTCCGATACGGTGCTGAAGGTCGACTCGTTTTTGAACCATCAAGTGGATACGCAGCTGGCGCTGGAGATCGGGCGCGAGTTTGCGCGGATTTTCGCAGACAAGCCGATCACCAAGGTGCTCACGATTGAAGCGAGCGGCATTCAGTTCGCCATGGCGGCTGGAATCGCGCTGAACGTTCCCTTCGTGTATGCCAAGAAGAAGAAAGCCGTTACGCTCGCCGAGCAGGTGTATTCGGCGCCGGTGCATTCTTTTACCCGCGGAGAAACGTATCAGGTGAGCATTTCGCAGAAGTATTTGGGCCCGGGGGATCAAGTGCTGATCGTGGACGATTTTCTCGCTACCGGCGCAGCGCTGGTCGGACTGGTCGACATCGTGAGGGAAGCGGGGGCTGAGCTGATGGGAGTCGGTTGCGTGATCGAGAAGAGCTTCCAGGAAGGACGCAGCCTGCTGGAACGCCGGGGCGTGCGCGTCCATTCGCTGGCCCGAATCGCTTCGATGGCGCCGGGCGAGGTTCATTTCATCGAGGAAGACAGCGCCGATCGGCTCAAGGAGAATGCGGATGTTAAATAAACGAAAAGTGCTTACGCTGGGCTTCCAGCACGTGCTGGCGATGTATGCGGGCGCGGTGATCGTGCCCCTTATCGTCGGGGGAGCGCTCAAGCTGAGCGATGCCCAGATGGCTTATTTGATCGCAGCGGATTTGTTCACCTGCGGCATCGCGACGATCCTGCAGGTGCTCGGGACCCGATATTTCGGCAGCAGGCTGCCGGTGATCCTGGGCTGTACGTTTACGGCGGTAGGGCCGATCATCGCGGTCGCATCCGCTTCGAATCTGGCTACCGCTTACGGAGCCATCATCATTTCCGGGCTGTTCGTCGTGTTGGCGGCGCCTCTGTACGGCAAGCTGATCCGGTTTTTTCCGACGATCGTCACCGGCTCTGTGGTCACGATTATCGGGCTGTCGCTCATTCCGGTTGCGATGAACAACGCCGCAGGCGGTCAAGGAGCCCCGGACTTCGGCCAGCTTCATAACCTGCTGCTTGCGTTCGGAACGCTGGTCGTCATTCTGCTCGTCAACCGTCTGGCCAAAGGCTTCCTGCGCTCGATCTCGGTGCTCGTCGGTCTGGTCGCCGGAACCGTCGCCGGCTACGCGATGGGCATCGTCCATTTCACTTCGGTATCGCAGGCGTCCTGGGTCAGCATCGCCCAGCCGTTTTACTTCGGGGTTCCGCAAATTAGCATTACCGCGATATTCACGATGATTATCGTCAACATCGTCAGCATGGTCGAGTCGACGGGCGTCTATTTTGCGGTCGGCAAAGCGACGGATCAGAAGGTCGAGCCGAAGCAGATCGTCAGCGGCCTTCGTTCCGAAGGGCTTGCCATTATGCTCGGCGGGATCTTCAATGCATTTCCTTATACCGCATTCTCCCAGAATGTCGGGCTGATCTCGCTGACGAAGGTCAAAACCCGCGACGTGATCTTCGCCGCCGGCGGCATCATGGTCGTTCTCGGCCTGCTGCCCAAGCTGGCGGCGCTAACGACGGTCATTCCGAACGCCGTGCTGGGCGGGGCGATGATCGTTATGTTCGGCTCCGTAGCGGCTTCCGGCATCTCGATCTTGTCCGAGGTCGATCTGCGCAAGGAAAGCAATCTGCTTATCGCCGCTTGCAGCATTGCCGTCGGACTCGGCTCGGCCACGCTGCCGCAAATGTTCGATCAGCTGCCGGACTTCGCCAAAATGCTGCTGCAAAACGGCATCGTATCCGGCTCGCTAACGGCGATTGCGCTGAACCTGATCTTGTCGAGAAGCAAGGACGGGCAGCCGTCAGCGGCCCGTGAGGCGGCTTGAATCGGTTTGTTCTCTATTCCGCGTCTGCCAGGGAGGCGCCGCCGAATCTTAGCTTAGCGGGCGGAGCCTCCGTATGATACAATGATGACGCCGAGCGGAATACGACGAAGTGTGCAATACCGCCGCAGGTCACGGTTTCAGCCGCATGCAAATAGAAGCCAAGCTTATAAGCAGGAAGGGGAGTCACCCATGAGCGAAACGTTTAACGAGCAGGAGCTCTTGCAATTTCTGGCCCAAAAAACGAAGGTCGACGTCAAAGCCATCAAGCTCGTTCTGAAGCACGAGCAAGCCTTTATCGACAAGGCCAAGGCGAACGCCAAAGGCGAGGTCGACATCGATAGCGACGATATCGTCGATTATGTCATGTCCCGTCCCGATGTGAAGCTGGACGAGCTGACCGTCGATACGATTCTTAATCTGGAGATGGATTACTTGATGGAACACGGCATCGTCACGGATGCCGATTAAGGCGCAGCACGAAGAGGCTCATGCCCCCGAATCGTCACGGGCGGCATGAGCCTTTTGTTTGCGGGTCCCGGGGCGGATACGTACCCGTCCCGAGCCCGCTCTTGTGGCTGGCGGACGATGCTTCGTCTACCGGAGCCGCCGCATGCGTTCCCGGCGCAGCAGATAGACGAAGTAAGGAGCGCCGATGACGGCGGTCATGACGCCGACGGGAACCTCGCGCGGGATGATCAGAATGCGGCCGAGGCAGTCGCCCAGCAGCATCAGATCGGCTCCGATCAGAGCCGCAAGCGAAATCAGCCACTGATGCTTGGTCCCGATGATACTGCGGGCCGTGCAGCGACCATTCGCTGTTCTCCGGCAGCACGCGGTAGAAGATGACGGCATATTCGGCTTCTTTGGTTTTGGGCACTTGAACGGTGTGCGGGCCGTAATCCGGACGGCAGGCATAGCCTTGCGTAAAGACGAAGGGTTCCCGGCCGCGGGAAGCGATAGTAACGTGTCCGCGGAGCACGACGATCAGCATATGGGTATCCGGCGGGCTTTCGATGGTTGCGGAGGCGCGGCGGGTTTCGATTCGTTCGAAAACGGGAATGACGGCGACAAGCTGCTGAAAATTCATGGGTCCTAACCCCTTCTGGTAACCTGATAGTATTGATATTGACATAACCGCGAGTCTTATGACAAGCCGAATCTACTGGGAAAGCGGCCGGCTTCAATACTTTTTTCGACACAATCTGTAGAATATTGTAAAATAGTAGCCAAAGGAACAATATGGGGGGGAATTGACATGAAGCTCAGGTATGCCTTGCTGTCCGCTTGCTTGTTATCGGGAGCGCTGCTATTGCCGAAGCCGGGGGAGGCCGCGGCGGCGGACAAGCCGATCCGCGTGTTTCTCGACAACAAACAAATTAAGTTTGAAGTCGACCCGGTGCTGGAGAACGGTACGACGCTGGTTCCGTTCCGGCCGATTTTCGAGAAGCTGGGTCTGGAGGTCGGCTGGGATGAAGAGACGCAGACGGTAACGGGAACGAAGGAGGGGCTGACGATCCGGCTTGTGATCGACGATACGGAGGCTTCGGTGAACGACGTTACGAGCACGCTGGAGCTGGCGCCCCGGCTGGTGGAAGGCAATACGCTGGTGCCGCTAAGATTCGTCAGCGAGGCGAGCGGCAAGGATGTGAACTGGGTTCAAAGCAGCTCAACCGCCTATTTGAAAAGCCGCAAAGGCTCGAGCAGTACCAGCTCCGGTTCGGTCGACGGCGGTCCTTCAAGCACGAGCTCGGGAGGGGTCGGAGGAACGGATTCCCCGAAGACGGAGAAAGGGGATTACGAGTATCCGAACGGCGACAAGTATACGGGGCAGCTGGTCGGCGGCGTACCTGAAGGCAAAGGGAAGGTCGTCGGCGCGGACGGCAGCGTGATCTTCTCCGGAACCTTCTCGAACGGCGAGCGTGTGAACGGTACTTTATATTACGCTAACGGCGACAAGTATACCGGCTCCTTCGCAAGCGACCTGCCGAGCGGCAGCGGCAAACTGGTTTATAAAAACGGCGATGCCTACGAGGGCGACTTCGCGGAGGGCGTCCGGGAAGGCAAAGGAACCTTCACAACCTCGAAGGGGGAGACCGTCGTCGGCGATTTTAAAAACGATATGAAAAACGGCATGATCAATTATTACGATAAGAAGGGCACGCTGCTCTCGGTCAGCGAATATACGAACGATGTGCTGGTAAGCAAAGTCGAAATGACCGACGAAACCAGCGTGCTGCCCAATACGAATCCTTCTTCGCCGACCGATCCGCGCAATAAGGAGAACGAGCGTCACGATCAGGCGGTCAACGACATCAAGGAGCGTTATAATCAAAGCAAGAAGGAACTGGACGATCAGGTTGCTCAGCTCCGCAAGAATAACCCGGGAGCTTACTCCAGCCAGGCCACCTATGATAAAGCTTTGGCTGAGGCGCGGGATAAGGAGACGGAAATTTTAAACAAAATCAACGCTCTCACCTCCAGCAGCTCCAAGGCCGCGGAGACGGCCATGGCCGAGCTGGAGAAGCAGCTGACGGACAATCAGGCGGAGATCGACCGGATTTACGCCAAGGGAGTGGCCCAGCAGCAGCTGGAATCGCTGAAGGAACAGCTCTCCCAACTGAAAGAGGATTACAATGCCGAGCTGAAGAAGGAGAACGACCGGCATACATACGCTATGAAACAATTGAAATAGGTATAAAGTCCCGTAACAACCCGTATTCCTGAGGAATACGGGTTGTTTCTATGGGAATACCGGGATTTTGTGAGAATTTTGGGAGTGTTGTTCGGTACAATGAGGTAAGTATCGCCCTTTTGACGGTTGTGACTTGCTTCTATTTATGAAATGATACAATCACAATCACTACTGCTGTCAGGCAAGGAAGGGAATCGACGTTGAACATTTGGAGTAATCGCAGACTCTTCGGTATTATGCTTCTTTTCACCCTGTCTATTTTAGTATTTATTAGCGTTTATGTCGAATCGATGCCGAATCGGCAAGCGATGCCGGCTAAGAAAGGAGTTCTCGATCTCACCGGATGGGATTTTCAAAGTCAGGGCCGTGTCACTCTTGACGGAGAATGGGAGTTCTACGAAGGCGAGCTGTTGGAGCCGTCCAGCTTTAACGGGAAGGTGCGTCCGGAAGCCGCTTATTTGACCGTGCCGGGTACATGGAGGGGCCAAACGCCCGAAGGAGGAATGAGCCGAAAAGGCTTCGGAACCTATAGGTTAACCGTCAAGCTGGATGATTCGGTAGACATGCTGGGGCTGAAAGTAGCGAGCGTGCGAATGTCGCACCGGTTATATATCGATGGCCGCCTGCTGGGGAGCAGCGGAGTTCCTGCGGCGGAACCGGCTGCGCATCGACCGGCCAATACCCCGTACAGCACTTTTTTTCATACCGAAAATCACGATCTCGAAATCATTATTCAAGCGGCCAACTACGACTATGTAACCGGGGGAATCGTCAATTCCATCCAACTCGGTTTGCCTGCGGATATAGCGCAGCTTGATGCGATTCAGCTTGGCGCCGATATTGCCGTGATCCTTGTTCTCGGTATGTTCGGGGCTTACCATCTCGGCTTTTACTTCCTCGGGAGAAGGGAGAAGACGTATCTGCTCAGCGGCTTGTATCTGCTCTCCCTGCTGCTTTGCCAGCTTCTGTTCGGCGAAAAGCTGCTGCAAAGAACATTCCCGGAGCTCCCGTTCGGCTTTTTTTACAAGCTGCTGGAAATCGGCGAATTTCTCAGCGGAATCTTCAGTACGATGTTTTTCTGCACGATCGATACCCGGTTGATGTCGCCGCGCCAAATGAAATGGATGATAGCTCCGATGGTCGTCTATTTGGCTGCCGTGATTTTGCTCCCTTACGGCGTGATGACGGAAGTGAAATACGTTTTCGTTCTGTACTTGGGGTTTGCAGGTCTCTATATGATCGGGAGAATGGTCTACTTGTACGGGGTTAAGCGTCAAGATTCGCTGGGACGAAGCGAGCTGGCGCTGTTGTTCGGGGCGATCTTCGGATTGATATGTTTTCTGGTAGATGGAATATTGTATTCGGAAAATGTGCTGAAATCCGACATCATGGGCAAGCTGGGCATTATCGGTTTTATTATTTGCATGAATGTGCTGCTGGCGCTTCGCTTCGCTAACGCCTACGAGAAGAGCAAGACGCTGTCCCGGCAAATGACGGCTTTGAATGAACGAAAGGACGAGTTTTTGACGCAAACCTCTCACGAAATCAAAACGCCGCTGCACGGGATCATGAACATTGTATCGCATCTGTTAGAAGAAGAGGGCAGCCCGCTGTCATCCCATCAAAGACAGAATTTGCTGTTGGTTAAGGATATTTCGGTCAAGCTGTCCATGCTGATCCACGACTTGATCGATGTGTCCCGTCTGAAGCACGGGGAGCTCCGGCTGCAGCCCGCCGCGGTCGATATGAAACCTTTGGTGCAAATCGTCTTCGATGTGCTCCGGTTCGAGCTGGCGGGCAAGCAGGTGCAGCTGGACAATCGGGTCGGCGACGATATTTGGGTGCAGGCGGACGAGAACAGGCTGCGCCAAGTTATGTACAATCTGGTGCATAATGCAATGAAGCATACGAGCAAAGGCCGGATTCAAGTCCGTTCGAGGGTTGATGGGGAGAAGATCATTATTTTCGTCGAAGACACGGGCACGGGAATCAGAGCGGAGAAGCTCGAGTCGATATTTCTGGAGCAGCATGATGAGCACCGATTCAGCGACAGCTATTCAGGTATGGGAGTCGGCTTGTACATTAGCCGAAGCCTTATTGAGCGAATGCAAGGGGAAATTTGGGTCGATTGGTCGGAAGAGGGCCGCGGGGCCCGTATTGCCTTTAGCTTGCCCGCTGCGCAGCAGCCCGCGGGTTGTTCCGATGCCGCTCGCGCCGGTATGCTCCGTTATGGCGAGGAGCGGGTAGAACAGCCGCAAGCCGTACAAGATGCGCTGGGGCAGCAGGGGCACACCATTCTGGTGGTCGATGACGAAGCCGCGAATGTCCACATCTTGTTCAACATTCTGAGGCGGCATCATTATAACGTCGTCGTCGCTTTTTCCGCCAAGGAAGCTCTGGAGAAGGTACATAAGCATTCGGCTGTCATCGACCTGATTCTTCTCGACGTCATGATGCCGGAGATTTCCGGTATCGAGCTGTGCCGCATGCTGCGCAAGCAGTATTCCGTACTCGATTTGCCGATTATATTCGCTACGGTCAAAGATTCTCCTCAGGATATCGCTCTCGGGTACAGGGCGGGAGCCAACGATTATATTACCAAGCCCTTTGATGCGCAGACATTAACGGCGAGAATACAGACGCTCATCTCAAGGAAAATTTCTTTGCAGGAAGCCGTCCGCCATGAGCAGGCATTTCATCAGGCGCAAATAAAACCGCATTTTCTGTATAACGCGCTGAGCAGCGTGATCTCGTTTTGCTATACCGACGGAGAAAAAGCGGCTCATCTGTTAACGATGCTCAGCCAATATTTGCGTTATATTCTGGATGCCGGCCGTCCGACCTCTTTTGTACCGCTGCACCGGGAACTGGAGCTGGTTGAAGCTTACGTTGAAATTGAGAAAGCCCGTTTCGGGGAGCGGTTTGACTTTTTTATTGTCGTGGAGGACGGGGTGGAGATGCATAGCGTGCCCTCCCTCTGTATTCAGCCGTTCGTGGAAAACGCCATTCGCCACGGCTTGTTCGAGAAAGAAGAGCATGGAACGGTCCTGCTTCAGATCGAGACGGTCGGCGAAACGATGGTCATTATAATAGAGGATGATGGGGTCGGTATGACAGACCAGCCGGCGGAGCCTGTGAGCGAGACGCGGCATCGGAGGCGGGGTATCGGCATTCCCAATATTCGCAAGAGGTTCGAAGGGATTCCCGGCGCGACGCTCCAAATCAGCTCGGAGCCCGGCAGAGGGACCAAGGTTAGAATGCAGCTGCCTCTAACCGATTTCGGTGAGCTAGAGGGAGCCATATTATGAAGGGAAGAGGGAGAAAGCTGTTTAGTGTCGTTATTGTGGAGGACGAGAAGCCCATATTGGATTTGATGAAGCATATCATCTCTCAGAATGGGTTTTACTCGATTGTCGGAGTCTTTACCAACCCGGCGGAGGCTCTTGCCCAGTGGGAGAGCTTGAGACCGGACGTCGCTTTTCTTGATGTGGAAATTCCGAAAATGAGCGGCTTGGAGCTTGCCGGAAAAATTAACGAAATATCCGATCAAACGGAAATTATCTTTACAACGGCGTATAAACAGTATGCGCTGGATGCGTTTGGAGTGAACGCCTTCGACTATTTATTAAAGCCGGTTACCCCTGCAGCCATCGATAAGGTTGCTCAAAGGCTGGCGAAGAAGAGGGGCTTGCTGCAGACCGGCGAAATGAAGCGTTCCGTATCGATCCAATGCTTCGGAGGGTTCGAGGTTGTCAATGCCGACGGGATTCCCGTTCGCTGGCCTACAAGGAAAACGGAGGAGCTATTCGCCTATTTCCTGTGCCATCCGGGGCAGATTTTAAACAAATGGCATCTGGCCGATCTGCTGTGGGGGGATATGGACGAAGAAAGGGCATCCCATAACTTGCACAATACGATATACCGTTTGAAAAAGATACTACGTGAGCATGAGATTGAAATGGTGATTCAAAAGAAAAATACCGGATACATGCTGCATACGGGAACATATTTGTACGACCTGCTGGAATTCCAGCAGTACGGGGACGGCTGTCTGAAAGAGGGGGAAGCGAATCCGTTGATGGAGCGGTTGTACTCTATGTATAAGGGCCCTCTGTTCGATAAGAAAGGGTACTTCTGGAAGTCGCGAATGGAAGAAGCCTACGGCGAATTATATATCGCTTTTGTGCGGGCATTGGTGAAGCGCGATTTGTCCGCGGGCGATCTCAAGCAGGCAGAGAAGAGGATACAGGCTTGCTTGTACAATTATCCTCTGCATGAGGAAATCAATCAGGAGATGGTGGAGCTTTACCTAAGGCTGGGCAGGACAGACCGAGCCGAGAAGCATTACAAACGTTTTAAAGCGGCTTACATTCAGGAATTGGGGATTGAACCGCCGTATCTGCTGAAGGATCGTCTGGCCGATGCTTGGAATCAAAAGACGTAGATCCCTATGACTACTCGGTTTTTGTCTAAATATAGGACGTTGGAATTATAAAACGGGCTGTTTTTTTGTTAAATTTGACACAAAATGTCGGTTTTTGAGATTTCTTTAAGATTTATTTGTTATAATCAATAAAAGAATAGATCGTAAGTCCTATATGAGCGTCGAACCGGTCTCCAATTGCAGGATGATGGTAAAGCAG
Source organism: Paenibacillus doosanensis (assembly GCF_025060755.1). Taxonomy (GTDB): domain Bacteria; phylum Bacillota; class Bacilli; order Paenibacillales; family NBRC-103111; genus Paenibacillus_S; species Paenibacillus_S doosanensis. Next base: position 176,827 of record NZ_JANYUY010000004.1, on the reverse strand, counting down.
GTTAGGGGGATGAGGTCCTTGAGCAATAGTGAGTTTCTTTGGATCATGACAGGCGTTGTTTTGTTTGTCGGTGCCTTGGCAGCCGCTTTGTGGGGCCTTCTGCGGGATTAACGCTCGGTCAGCTACGATAATGGAGGTAGGGAATGATGGAGAATAATCACAAACATTCGGCAGTCGAATCCTTAACGGAAGAAAAGGCGCTTCTTTCGGATCAAAGCCGAACCGTGCTGCATGCCAAAAAGAAATCGAGACGGTTATATACGGTGGTCTCCGTACTGCTTGGAACCGCGATTGTCGGTGGGGCTATTGCGATGGTTTCCGCTGAATCGGGCCTGACGAAGACGGAAGCCGCCGAGCAAGCCCCCGTCAAGACCGGAACGAAGACATTGGCCGGTTCCTCGCTGGCGTACGCCGCTTCTGCCGAATCGGAGCAGCCGGGTACCGCAGATTACCAGCCGACGAGAGTGCAGGCGGAAGCAGACGCAGCGGATGTTCAGACCGTCGGCAGCGCGCAGGAAGCGGGATCGACCGTCCGCTCGGCAGAAGGCGGGAGCAAATCCTCCGCGGTTGTCCGCGACCTGTCTCAGGCGAAGCCGAAGCAGGTTCAAAGCGATAAGCCCGCTAAAGACACCGTCGTTACGGAAGGGGCTTCCGGCAATAAATCCAAGGAGGCCAAGAGCAAGAGCGCCGAGAAGGCAGCTCCGGCATCGCCTTCCCCGTCACCATCGCCATCGCCATCGTCCTCATTGCAGGCTCCGCTTAAGGCAGAGGGGCTTTCGAAGGAATCGCTCCAGACCTCCGACACGGCCAAAGCGGATAATCCCGGCAGCGCCGATAACGCAGAGAAAACGGACAGTGCGTCCAAATCCGATAAAGCGGTTCAGCTGCCTGCGAGCTATATCGTCAAGGCAGGCGATACTTTATTCAGTCTGTCGGTCCAGTTTTATCGTTCGCCTCAATACGTTTCTTTGATCGCAGACAGCAATCACATCAAAAAAACGGCCGATCTGAAGGCCGGAGACAAGCTGACGATTCCTCAGCTTCCCATAGAGAAAACGATCAAGCTGCCGGACTATGATTTCTCGGTGCACGATCATACCGTCAAGAAGGGCGAGACACTGTCAAGCATCTCCAAGGAATATTATCAATCTGCCAAGCATGCGTCGTTTATTGCGAGCTTCAATCATTTGGACGAAAATAATCCGCTTAAGGAAGGCAGTGTACTGAAAATTCCACTGTCGTCAGCTATCGACTATAACTAAGACGAATTTATTGTCACAACATGAGGGAGTTAACATACACGATGAAAACGATGGATCATGTTAACCAGCAGTTTTACAAAGAGCTTCAGCAGCTCAGCTATCAGGATGAAATGAGGCCGAAGCTGCTTATTTACGGAGTCAAGCGGATTCTGGAACAGAAGCAGAAGCAGAGCTTTTTACGTAAAATGAGGGTTCCCAAAGTGCATACGAAGCCGGTAAGCTGGCTGTAGAAGGAATAATGAGGACGCCGGGAGAAAGGCCGAAATCGGAGAGAAGACCGATAACGGTCTTTTTTGTTGTATTGGGAAGGGGATTGGAAGATGATGTCGAATTGAATCGAAGCGATGAAAATGGTAGTCATATCGACCTAGAAGGAGCGTAAAAAACTAATGAAATGGTTTGCTTCGATTAGAAAAAGGCTGGCATTGCGGATCGCCGCTGCGGTGATGGCAGTCATTATCGTATTATCGGCGGGATACTTGTATATGCAAGTCCGTAATACCGAAACGGCAGCCGAGAAGGTTATTGCCAGTTACGGCATCCGGATGGCAGACAGCTATTCCAAGCAACTGGATGCAGCTAGACTGGAGCAGTTCATGAAGAATCCCGAGGAAAATGATACATATTGGTCGATCCGTCAGGAAATGGATCTGTTCCGCAAGGAGATTGGAGCGCTATACGTTTATGTCGTTCGTATCGACGAAAGCCGGCGCCCGCTCATTATGATTGACGGACAACCGAAGGATTCGGACGCCGCTTCTCCGATTAACGAAGTTACCGATATTTCCCCTGAATCCGTAGACGTTCTGCTGAAGGGAGAGACGACCAGCTCCCCGATTATCGATAATCCGCAGTACGGCAAATATATATCGTCCTATGCCCCTATTGTCCGCGCCGACGGAAGCGTTATCGGGGTGCTCGGTATCGATACGGACGCTGCCGTTGTCGATTCGATTGCTGCCAGCGTAATTAAGGACGGCATCCCGTATTATGTACTGCTTATCTTGATGACGCTAGCGGGCCTTGGCTTGGTCGCATGGGTGCTGGTCCGCGCGCTCAGCCCGTTGAAATGGATCGTATCCGGCGCCGAGAGCATTGCCGTAGGGGAGCTGGGACGGGCGAGCCAGCTGCTGCAGGATCATCCGGTTCGTTCCTCCGATGAGATTGGAGCGGTCTATCAGGCGATGACGCAGATGTCTTCCGGCCTGAACGCCATCATCGGCAAGATCGTATCGAACATCTCGCAGACGTCCGAGCAGTTGGTTCTCTCCTCGGACCGCTTTACCGCGGAAGCGCAGCAGGTGCTGGAGATGAACACACGCGTCAATAAAGCCGTAGGCCGGGTAGCCGACGGAGCGCAAGCCCAGAGCTTAAGCTCGGATGAAAGCAGCCGCTCCATGGAGGAAATGGCGACAGCCATCCAGCGTATATCGGAAGCTTCGCTAACAGTGTCCGATGCTTCCCTGAAAGCGCTTGAGAACGCCGAGACGGGCAGAGAGACGATCCGGCAGATGAATCGGCAAATTCATACGATTGCCTCCGCTGCCGAAGAAACGGTGGGTCGGGTTACCGTGCTGCGCGACCACTCGCGCGAAATCGAAGGCGTTCTCACGGCCATTTCGGATATTGCCAATCAGACAAAGCTGCTGGCGCTGAACGCTTCCATCGAAGCGGCAAGGGCCGGCGAGCACGGGGCTGGCTTCGCCGTTGTGGCGGGAGAGGTGAGGAAGCTGGCGGAGGATGCGTCCGATTCGGCGCAGCTGATCTCCACGCTGCTGCACAATGTACAGAACGAATCGCTTCGAATCAGCGAAGCGATGGAAAGCGGGGCCCGCGAAATAAAGGCGGGTACCGAATTGTCCGGGGCGGCGGAAGAATCGCTTACCCGGGTGGTGGAAATGTTCCGATTCGTCTCGGAGCAGATTCACGATATATCCGCCGCCACGGAGCAGATGTACGCCGGATCGGAGGAGGTCGCCGCGTCGGTCGTCGGCATTGCCGATATCGCCAAAGCCTCATCCGATCAGACGCGTGAAATTCGCGCATTGACCGATACGCAGTTGGATGTCGTCAAGCAGATCGCCGATTCGGCGGCGGCTTTAAGCGGGATGACGCACGATATGCGGGAGGCCGTCAAGCAGATTAAGGTGTAAACGAGGACTTGACTACAAGGAAACTTTCCCTTCTACGACGGCAGATACGAGTTACAATGAAGTAAAGTGACGGTCAGAAGGGAAGGTGATTGGACCGTGGATCAACCTTGCATCATTATCGTAACCGGAATTATGGCGAGCGGTAAATCGACGGTAGCGCAGCTGTTGGCGGAGCGGTTCGAGAAGTCGGTCCATCTGCGCGGCGATACATTCCGCAAGATGATTGTCAACAACCGCCAGGAGGTGCGCCCGGATTCGGCCGACGCCGATCTTGCGCAGCTGCGCTTGCGATACCGGCTGGCCGCGCAGGCGGCCGATGCTTATGCAGCCGACGGCTTTACCGTCATCGTTCAGGATGTGATCGTCGGCCGGCTGCTGAGCGAGTTTGTCCGGCTTGTGGCGCATCGGCCGCTGTACACGGCCGTGCTTTGCCCGCGGCCGGAGGTCGTGGCGCAGAGAGAAGCGGGCCGGGAGAAAAAGGGCTACGGCATATGGACCGTCCAGGAGCTGGACGATGTGCTGCGGGGCGAAACCCCGCGGATCGGGCTGTGGCTGGATACCTCGGAGCAAACTCCGGAGGAAACGGCTTTGGATATTATGCGGCGCATATGGACGGAGGGCGCGATTGAGTCGAAGTGAATCAAGGGCGACGCTTCTACAGTGGCGCAGTGCACTCGCAACGGACACAGCGGCCGTTATATAAACCATATCGGCCATTTTGGATTCCTAACGGACACAGCTGCAGCTATTTGTTGGCAAAGCCTCCATAGAAAGCAGCTCGGAGCTATGTAAGCGCCGTGATGTCCGTTTGCGATTAACAAACGTCTGTTTACGATGAATTTAGCTCCCTGGTGTCCGTAAAACTTAGAAACGGTTCGATGCTAGGTTCCGGGGGCTGCACCTCCTGCAGCTCCCTTCCAGACCGCTTGAGCACCCCTCTCGAGAAAGATGGTTGGGGGAAGTGTTTGAAAGTGCTATTTGCGCGATAAAATCCTCGCCTGAAGCCAAGCTATTGTCTAAACAGACACGTTAATGGAGCATGAAGAGGGAATAGGACATCGAATTTCAACAAACGAGCATCCTGCGATCGATAGAGCGTTGGAGCAGCGCAAGCGGGAACCACTTTCGACCGCAGGACACGACGAAATCACCGCCTTTTTAGAAAAAAACGCCAAAAAACCGGTTGCCGCCCGGGATCGGGCGTAACCGGCTGCTGCGAGCGGGCAGGCAGGTAGAGGCAGGAAGGCGCTAGATTGCTTGCCCCGCTCGGGCTTAAGGCTTCGGATTGCGGCAGCTTCAGGAGGCCGAGCTCTCCCGGGCAATTTCCGCGATAAGCTCATACGAGCGCAGACGCGCCTGATGGTCGTAGATTTGTGCGGAAATAATAAATTCGTCGGCGCCGGTTAATTCGAGCACGGACTGCAGCTTCTCCCGGACCGTGCTTTTGCTTCCGGCGATCGTGTAGCTGAGCTGTCTGCGAACCGTTTCTTTCTCGTGCGGGGTCCACAATTCGTCCATATTGTCTACGGGAGGCTTGAGCGGACCGGTTCCGCCGCGGATCAGGTTCAAAAACTGCTGTTCCTGCGACGTGGCCAGTCTTCGTCCTTCCTCGTCCGTATCCGCGGCGAAGACGTTCAATCCGATCATTGCATACGGCTTATCCAGCACTTCCGAAGGCTGGAAGTGGCTGCGGTACAGCTCGAGCGCTTGCAGGACGAAGTCGGGAGCGAAATGGCTGGCGAAAGCGAACGGAAGCCCGAGCTGCGCGGCCAGCTGGGCGCTGAATCCGCTGGAGCCGAGCAGCCAGATCGGGATGTCGAGACCTTCCCCGGGAACGGCTCGCAGGCCGGTCGGCCGCCCTTCCTGATGCGGCTCGAGATAAGAGCGCAGCTCGTCCAGCAGGTCGGGGAACTCATGACCGGTCGTGCCGAGACCGCGGCGCAGCGCGCGCGCCGTTAACTGGTCGGAACCGGGCGCCCGGCCCAGACCCAGATCGATACGGCCGGGATACATCGATTCCAGCGTGCCGAATTGCTCGGCGATGACGAGAGGGGCGTGGTTAGGCAGCATAATGCCGCCGGAGCCTACGCGGATCGTCGAAGTGCCGGCGGCTACGTAGCCGATCACCAGCGAGGTGGCCGAGCTGGCGATCCCGGGCATATTATGGTGCTCCGCCAGCCAGTAGCGGTGATAGCCCCACTCTTCGGCATGCCGGGCTAAATCAAGCGTATTGCGAAAGGAATCTGCCGGCGTACCGTCTGAGACGATCGGCGCCAGATCCAGTACGGATAAGGGAATGCGTTGAAAGGTGCTTTTTACTACCGGTACAGAATGGCTTTCGGACATCGGAATCAGCCTCCTTTAATCGGTCTGGAAAGTAAAGCAAAGCGTCATGGAACTTTGTATAACATATTAGTTATTATTCGTTATTAGATAATAAAAAGCAAGCGGCGACTTTTTTGTAATATAGTATCTTTATGATACTTTCGCTGCAGGACTGGCCGGAATGGTTACAGAAGGGCACAAATTTGGGGCTTCGCCGGGACCGTTTATCGAAGCCCAATAAATCCCTCCGCCCGCAGCCGGTCGCGGGAGAAACCTTTTCCTCGAATCTACGTACTACTTGCGTTGGGCACAAATGAGTTCCGATTGAATTCGGGGAGAGGAAGATCGACAACAAATGATTCATGAGGAACAGGGTGGATGGAAATCCAGCATCGCACCCTACGAGCGGCCGCATATCAAGCACAGTATGTGGCAGATGATCAATACGCTAGTGCCCTTTTTTGCGCTATGGTATTTGGCTTACTTGAGCTTGACGGTTTCGTACTGGCTCACACTGGCATTTGCCGTAGTTGCAGGCGGATTTCTGATCCGAATCTTTATTATTTTCCATGATTGTTGTCACAAGTCATTTTTTCGAAATCGGACGGCGAATGAGGTCGTAGGGACGATTACCGGTATATTGACCTGCTGCCCTTATGATCAATGGCGCCACAGCCACTCGGTGCATCACGCCACCAGCGGCAATTTGAGCAAGCGGGGAACAGGGGATATTTGGACGCTAACGGTAGAGGAGTATGTAGCGCTTCCGTTATGGAAACGATTCGTGTACCGGATGTACCGCAATCCGCTGATGATGTTCGGGATCGGGCCGATCTACATTTTTTTGATCGACTACCGGTTTAATCGCAGAAAGGCAAGTACCAAGGAACGTATCAACACGTACGTGACGAACCTGGGAATCGCCGGAGGAGCGGGACTGCTGTGCTGGCTCATCGGCTGGCAGCAGTATTTGCTCGTGCAGGGTCCGATTTTTCTCGTCTCGGGCATCGCGGGAATATGGCTTTTTTACGTGCAGCATCAATTCGAGGATACCTACTACGAGCAGGAGGGAGAATGGGACTACGTCAAGGCTGCTCTGCAGGGAAGCTCCTTCTATAAGCTGCCGAAACTGTTGCACTGGATTACCGGTAACATCGGCTTCCACCATATTCATCACTTAAGTCCGCGGATACCGAATTATTACTTGGAAACGGTTCATAATCAGAACCCGGTACTGCAAGATGTGCAGGCGATTACGTTGGGAAGCAGCTTGAAGTCGCTGCAATTCCGCGTATGGAACGAGCAGAGCAAGAAGTTCGTAGGGTTTAGAGATATAAAGCGCCGGCCGCAGACGCCGGTTGTGAAGCGGCAGGCTGCAAAGTAGCAACAAAAGAACGGTTCTTTCCCGGCGACGGAAGGAGAGCCGTTCTTTTTCGCGCAACCGCAAGGGATTGTTCCACATGAAACATTGCCTGTCAAAAGTCTCGGGCGAATGCCTCCGCCGCGAGGCAAAGATAATAGGCGAGTCCGGTTTGCTGCGATTCCAGCATGGACCGGTGAAAGTCGTCGCCGAGGAAGAAGCGGCACTGAGCGGCAAAATCCGCTTTGCCGATCGCATGGCCATGGCGATTCAAGAAGGCCAAATGATCTTCTATAAGTGCTTGAAGCCGCTCATCGTCCACTCTGCGCCCGCTGCGCAGCGCTTCGGCCATCCCGTCCATAAACCGCTTCGCCTCCGCCGCTTGCTCATTCATCTCGGCGACGTCTACCGGATATTGCTCGGCGAGATCGTAGTCGTACGTCTCCTGCAAATACTGACGCTGTTCCTCCAGAGCCTCGGTCCACTGCTCCTCCGTCGCAAAGCCTGCGAACATCTCGTCTTGGCTCATCTTCTCTCCCTTGCGGGCGTGATCGATCGACAGCCGGAGCGTCTCAAGCAGACGCTGCAGCCGCTCCATCCGCGCGGTCAGCAGCAGCTGCTGGGCGGACAATATCGCCAGCCGTTCCGGTTCTTGGTCCAGAAGCTGTTGAATTTGTTCGAGAGGGAAGTCGAGCTCCCGGTAGAATAAAATTTGCTGCAGCCTTTCGAGCTCCTTCATACCGTACAGCCGGTAGCCGGCTTCGCTGATTTGGCAAGGCTCAAGCAGGCCGATTTTATGATAATGATGCAGCGTCTTTACCGTAATATTGGTCATGCCGGCAACTTCTTTTACCGTATACATATCGGATCACCTCATTGTTTTTCCTCATTGTAAAGGCTCCCCTAAGAGGAGTGTCAACATCCCGGCACAAAGTAAAATTGGCGGTTGACTCTGACCTTAGGGCAGGGATTATGCTGTGAACCGGCATCAAATCCAATCTGTCGCAATATAAGGAAGGAGCCGTGTCATCTTGTCCTATACCGTTCTATGGCGTCACCGTTTCATTCGGGCCGTATTGATTTCCAATGTATTGTCCCAAATCGGCATTTGGGTGCGCAATCTTGCCGTGTTATTGTTCGTCATGGAAAAGACGGGCGCCGATGCGCCTTCCGTATCGCTGATCTCGGTGGCGGAGTACGCGCCGATCTTCCTCTTTTCCTTGATCGGGGGCGTGTTGGCCGACCGTTGGCGGAGGCCGAAACGGATGATTATCGGATGCGACGCTGGGAGCGCCGTCTCGATCGCCGGCGTCATGGCTGCGCTATGGCTCGGCTCGTGGCAAGCGGTATTCGCGGCGACCTTCGTGTCAGCCGTCTTGTCGCAGTTGGCGCAGCCTGCGGGAATGAAGCTGTTCAAGCAGCAAGTATCGGACGAGCTGGCGCAGCCGTGCATCGCGCTGCTGCAGATGTTATTCGCCGTGTTCATGGTCGCCGGTCCGGTTCTCGGTACCTTCGTTTACGCTCACTGGGGTATCGAGGCGTCGCTGGCGCTGACGGGGGCGGCGTTTCTGGGCTCTGCTGCGGTGATGGCCTTCGTGCCGCGCGATGCGGCCCTTCCCGCAGATGAAGAAGGCTCGGGCGGCGCCTCCTTGCTTCGCGATATGGCGGAAGGGATTCGCTATACGGCGAAGAAGCCGGTGCTGCTCTATACGAGCTTATCGTTTATGGCGGTGGGGCTTGGCGTCGGGCTTATCTCGCCGCTCGGCGTCTTCGTTATTACCGAGCGGCTCGGCTTGCCTGCGGACGATTTGCAGTGGACGATGATCCCTTACGGGATCGGAGAGGTGCTGGGGGGGCTGGCGGCGTTCAGGCTGGCTTCCCGCTGGACGCCGCAGAAGCTGCTCGCGGCCGGGCTGGCCGTCAATGCGGCGGGAATTGCCGCAATGGGCATGTCGACCGCGTTGTGGAGCGCGATGCTCGCGCAGTTTGCTATCGCGCTTCTCCAGCCGGCTATTTTTATCGGAAGCGGCGCGCTGGTAATGAAGCATACGGAGGAACGCTTCATTGGAAGGGTTACAGGCATCCGGACGCCTCTGATGACCGGAGCGATGGTCGCGATGATGAGCGCCGCCGGGCCGCTGAAGGAGGCGTTCTCGCTTCCGGCGCTGTACGGCGCGGCGGGCGGCATGTTTGTACTCGGGCTGCTGCTGCTTCTTCCCGTGTTTCGCGTTTCCGGGGAAGCTGCTGAGCAATAAGGGCTAATCATGCAAAAAAAGGCCGTTAGATGGCGTTATGCGCATACTAACGGCTTTTTATTTTTGTTTAGGAAATGATGCGCAGCAATGTCCTGTGGATATCCGGGTGCTCCCCCGAAAGGAAAGTCTACCCATAGAACGATCCCTAGACGCCGATCCAGCTTAGGCTGGATGCGGACGCAATAAGCTTCAGAGCATCACGTCACTACCCTGGAAATTACTCTTGGTACCCCATTTCCATTGTCTGTGGTGCCGCGTAGCGGCATGGATGGCTTTTGGGGGATTTGTTCCCGAAGACATGATACTGATCCGCTTTGCCGGGATCGTGGGGATGTTTCCGGCCGGGAGGGGGCGCCGATTGCCGAGGCGGTCGAGCCGGGGGCCCCAACGAAGCCGCCTTTACCTGTCAATCGATTCATCGCGGCGCGGCGATGGCCCGGTTCTAGGCGGGGTGATCGGGGGCCCGGCGGATAGCGCGGGCTGCTCGAGTTCGCTGCGGCGGCGGCCGCGGTCCCATAGGATGATGGCCAGATAGATGCAGAGGCCGATATTGGCCGCGGCGGTAACGAACATCGTGAAGCTATAGGAAGCCTCGCGGCCTCCGGCATGGTACAAAATATCGTACGTATTGACGAAGGACGTCGTGCTGAAGCCGGCGGCCAGCCACAGGAGCCTGCGGTCACGCAGCAGCGCATAGGCAAGCAGGGCGATCGCGGCCGCGGGGAACAAGTACCGTTCATGCATGCTGGAGGCGAAGGTGAACACGCCGGCAATTAGTAGCAGAGCGGCTGCCGGGCCGAGCTTGGTTCCGCCGCCCTTCGCATAGGACAGCCAGGAATACAGCGTCACGATCACAATCATAGCCATGCCCCATGTATGGTAATCGAACCAGAGGAGCGTCGTCGTATCCTTCGTATAATTTGCGCCCAGCAGGGCAAAGAAATTATATGCATTGACGGAAGCGTAAGGATACTCATTGACGGTGCCGGTATACAGCTTCAGCAGCCAGAGCGGGCTTTGCCCCGCCGAGAAGGGGAGCACGACGGGCAAGGCGACGGCCAAAGCCGAGCCTGCGGCGATCAGCCAAGGCTTGAGCCGTTTCTGCCGAATCAGCTCAAAGAACAACACGGGCAAATAGATGATGCCTTGGGGCTTCATCAGCACGGCGGCGGCCAGGAGAGCGGAAGCCCGGCCGATGTTGCGGTTCGCCAGCATCCACAGCCCTCCGACAACGATCAAGGTGAAAAAGGAATCGACCTGCCCCCAAAACGTGGAGTTGATCAGGATGGCCGGATTCCAAATATAAAAGGCGGCGATCAGCCAGCCGGCTTCGAAGGACAGCAGCTTCCGGCCGATCCGGTACAGCACATAGGCGGTAGCGATGTCCGCGGCTATCGACGGAAGCTTAAGCAGCAGCGCGCTGTAAGGACTTAGCGCCGTCAGCGAGGCCAGCTTGCCGATCAAATACAAAACATACATATACAAAGGCGGATAATCGCTTGAGCCGTGCAGGTAGAAGCCGCTCAAATCGCGGGCTGCGGACATCGCCCAATTTCTGAACAAGTTCAGGTCCGTATGGCCGGGAATCCAAGGAGCGGCGGCAATGCGCAGCAGCAAGCCGGCTCCGAGCAAGGACGCCAGCAGCAGTACGCGGCGCTCCCGGGGAAGCTGGAGCGAGCGGCGCTGCAGCCGGTAAGCGGCCCATCCCGCCGCTGCGATAAATATCGCCGCATACAAGGCGAGCCCCGCGGCATACTTGGAGGAGGAGCTCGCTGCGCCTCCGGGCCGTCCGCCGCCCGCCGCGGGCATCGTTCTGCGGCTATCGGCCTGGCCGCTGACGGAGCCTCCCGGGCCGGAGCCGCTGCCGCTGCCGCTGCCGTCCTGCAGCTGCCCCGGGCGCTGTCTGCGGCCGCCGCCGGGGTTCTGCTGCGGCTGCGCGCCGTCACCCGGAGCGGCTTGAATGCCGCCTCCTCTTGCAGCCCCGGCGTTCGGCGCGCTTCCGAAGCCGCTTGCACCCGGAGCGTCGCGGAAGCTCGCTCCTCCCGGCTGGAATGCGCCTGACGGAAGCGACGACGCCGGGCGCTGGCCATAGCTCCACAGAGAATACACGGTAAGCCCGAGCGAGAGCACAAGCAGAACAATAAGGGTGAGAGAAAGCTTTGATTTCGGAACGGACATGCGGCGCTGCGCCCCTTTCTATTCGGTGCCGGATATTATTTTTCCATTATGGATGAGCAAACTGAAAACGAGCTTAAACGAAACTGATCGTTCGCTTAATGTTGGGGCGTGCAAGAAGGCACAATCATATCAAGGGTTGACAACAGGAATGACTTGTAACTATAATTGTTACAGGAATTAAAGGAAATGGAGTGTCCCGCGAACTATCAATGTAGTCTGGGGGAACGTAACGTTGGAAAAGGGATCTGCCTGCGGCAGGCCGGCAGGCCGCCGCCATACAATGATTTTATACGCTTTCTTGTAACAATTATGGTTACAAAATGAGTGAAAGGAGCTGAACATCAATCGTGACTTTGCGTATTCAAGCTTATTCGGATTTTATATGTCCGTTCTGTTTTTTGGCCAAAACGCCGCTGGACGAGGCCGTGCAAGGCAAAGACGTCGAGATCGAATGGATGCCTTTCGAGCTGCGTCCGAGTCCGGCGCCGAAGATCGACCCATGGGAGGACCCTTCCAAGCTTCGCGGCTGGGAGTCGTATATTACTCCAATGGCGGAACAATGGGGAGTTCGTATGAAGCTTCCGCACATCTCTCCGCATCCGTATACCGGCCTGGCTTTCGAAGGCTACCATTATGCGAAGGATCAGGGGCGGGGCAACGCCTACATGAGCCGCGTGTTCGCCGCTTTTTTCCAGGAAGAGCAGGATATCGGGCAATTGGACGTGTTAACGAAGCTGGCCGCGGAGATCGGCTTGGAAGAAGCCGGCTTCCGCGAGGCGCTGCAGTCCGGCAAGTATCGGGACATACAGGCGCAAGCGCTGCGCCATGCTTATGAGGAGGCCGGGATTACGGCTGTGCCTACGTTTATTATCGGCAGCGAGCGCGTGCAGGGCGCGGTTAGCCGCGAAGCGCTGGAGAGCGTCATTATGCAGCAGCTGGAGCGGGAAGCGGGCGGTAAGACGCAAGGGCTGCAGTGCGATGCGTCAGGAGATTGCGCGCCGTAAGCAAAGCTTGTCGGCGCCTCCTCTTTAGCTGCGGACGATGAACGGTTAGCCGAACGCAGAGCCTAAGCGAAGCCAATCGGCGAATTGCCGCAAGTTGGATTGACTATAACGACAAAACGAAAATAATGGAGGGTATGATCATGAAAATTGCAGTTATCGGAGCCAGCGGAAAAGCAGGAAGCCTTATCGTGAAAGAAGCGGTCGGCCGCGGGCATGAAGTGACGTCGATCGTTCGGGACGAGTCCAAGCTTGCGAGCCGGGATACGGCCGTATTGGAGAAAGACGTCTTCGCGCTGACCTCGGACGATCTGCGGGCATTCGACGTTGTCGTGAATGCGTTCGGCGCGGCTCCCGGCCAGGAGCATTTGCATGTGGAAGCGGGCCAAGCTTTGATTCAGGCTTTGAAGGGGGCTCCGCAAACGAGACTGATCGTTGTCGGAGGCGCAGGCAGCCTGTTCGTGGACGAGCAGAAGACGACCCGCTTGTACAATACTCCGGAGTTCCCGCGCGAATATTACGCCACCGCTTCGAATCAGGGTAAAAACCTGGAGGATCTGCAAAACAGCGAAGGCATTCAGTGGACGTTCGTCAGCCCCGCCGCCTTCTTCGATCCTGCAGGCCAAAGAACCGGTTCTTATCAAAAAGGGAAAGATCATTTGATGGTCAATTCGCAGGGCAACAGCTATATCAGCTACGCCGATTTCGCCCTTGCGGTCGTCGATGAGATCGAGAAGCCGGAACACAAGAACGAACGGTTTACGCTGGTTGGAGAAGCGGAATAATCGTTGACAGCCCTAGGCACATAAGCATCGAAAACTCGGAAGAGTCTTCGATGCTTATTTTTTTGCCGATAAAGCCGGCCCGTCACTGACGCTCCGTAAATTCCCGCCGACCCGTCCGCGAAACGCCGCTGTTATCGTCATTCACAGTCTTTCGCTTCGTCAGGGACGTCTCTCTCGTTAGCAGGCAAGCCGCACAAAAAACGTCATACTACAGCAAATAAACGCAATGTTCCGGCCGCCGGCGCGAATGTATATTGAACATGAATCGCCAAATGCCGATCGATTGGGAGCATTACTTACCGTTATATACCTTGATAGACCAATCGGCAGCTGCGCCGAGCGGTCTTTCTTCATTTTACCCGCCCGGTTGGCGTATGAAAGGAAGAGAATTTGCAATTTTGATTAGGCGGTTCAGGTTTTGATGAGTGCAGGCCGGAGGGGAGCGTACCATAATGAAAGGTAAGGAACCGAAAGACGATCCAAGGACATCATGTTTAAACAAGGGGGTAAGCGAATGGCCAGAATCTGTATCGTGGATGACGAGCCGATCATCGGCATCGGGCTCAAAACGTTAATTGGAGACTATAGACGCTTTAGTGAGATCGATACGTTTACAGACGGTGAGTCCGCCTTGTCGCACATCACGGCTAATCCTCCCGACATTGTGCTCACCGATATTCGAATGCCTCGTATGGACGGTTTGGAGCTATGCCGAAATATTCAGCAGCGAAAAATTTTTACCAAAGTCATTGTGCTTTCGGGTTACGGGGATTTTGCGTATGCGCAAAAATGTATGACCTACGGGGTACAGGAATATTTATTGAAGCCGGTGACCGAAATTGAGCTGTTTCCTGTGCTGGATAAATTGCTCGACATGCGGGAAGCCGCGCTGATGTCGTTCTCCCATTTTGAACAATGGATCGATCAAATGGAGGAAGCGATTTGGATGATGGATAAGGCGCGGGCCGATGAGCTGCTTGAGGAAGGAAGGAAAACGCTATTCGCCGTGGAAACGAGCATTCAGCTGCATCAGCGGATAGACGACGCGATCAAGCTGCTTCGCAGGAAACTGCATACCAGAGAGGGCTGCCGGATAGAGCCGCCGCCGGCAAAGGAAGACGCGGGCATAACAAGCGCCTATGAATGGTTTCAGGCCGAAATCGCACGATGGATACAGCAGTTGAGCATGTACCGCAATCATGAAAGAATCAATGTGCTGGAGGCGGCTCTGCAATACATCGACGAACATCTCTTCGAGGAGGAGCTCACCCTGGACATGGTGGCAGGGAAGTTAGGCGTGACGCCAACCTATTTCAGCCATTATTTCAAGAAACAGACAAGCGAGACGTTCGTGCAGTACCGGATGCGCAAAAGAATCGAGAAAGCCAAACAGCTTCTCGCCGTTCCGCATTTTAAAATCATCGACATTGTCGCCGAGGTCGGCTACGAAAGCTATCCCCATTTCTCCAGAGTGTTCAAAAAGGCCACGGGATATTCCCCCACCGAATACCGCGGGCTGCTGGGGATCAAATAATGAACAACGGCTTGGTACGCAAGGTGTACATCTACTTTGTCATACTCATCACACTGGCGCTGGTGACGGTGGGGGTCACCGCTTATTGGCGGTCGTCCAACGAATTGGAGAACCAGTACGAAGGGCTGCTGACGCAAATCGTAGACAACGTGCTGAATGAAACCGATTTGTTTCTCAAGAGCTACGAAAGAGCTACGGTCTCTATTATGATCTCTCCTGTCGTGAAGGAGGCGCTTGATCTTCCGAGCAATTCAGCTGCCGGTTTCTATGCATCCGAGGTGGCCATGAAGGGAGTATTTCAGCCTGTGCTCATCAACAATCCGGAAATATCGATGGCCTATATTATCGGGTATAACGGGTTTCAGGCCACGGATTTTAATGCGCATATTGTTCCCTTCAATTACAAAGGATTTGAAGAATATGTCGAACAGATTAAAGAAGACGACGATATTAACGGCCAGCTGAAGATTCAGGATTCCGGATTTCTGGACGGTCATCTCACCGTCATTCGCAAATTGGGGGATCGGACCTCGGCCAAATCATTTAAAGGCATCATGGGCTTCGAACTGCGGATAGGGGAGCTGAACACGCTCTGGAAGGGCATCAAGCTCGGGCAATCGGGGTATTTTTTCATCGTGAACGATCGCGGAAAAATACTGTATCATCCCGATCCGGAGCGGATCGGCAAACAACTGGACGGCATCCATTTCAATACGGTGGAGGCCAAGAAAGACCAGGTCTTCGAGCTGCCCGGAGAACCGGGGCGCATATTTTTTAGCCGAAAGTCGGACTACTCCGGATGGACGCTCGTGGCGAGCATATCGGTCGCCGAACAGCGCAAGCCGATTTCCGATTTGCGTCAAACTACGCTCATTGTCGGCATCGGCACCTTGATTGCGGCCTTGTTTTTGGCGTATCGTTTCGGCCAATCCATCATCCGCCCCATTCGGCTATTGGAGAACGGGATGCGCCGGACGGCCAAAGGGCAGTGGACAAGAGTTCCTCTGACCGGAAGCCGCGACGAGATGGATCAGCTGATTATCAGCTACAATACGATGGTCACCCGGCTGGAGGAGCTTGTGGAACGGGTCTACGAGACCGAGCTGCGCAACCAGGACAATTTAATGAAACGGCAGCTGGCCGAATTTCAATCGCTCCAACTGCAGATTAATCCGCATTTCTTGTACAACACGCTGGAAATTATTATTTGCTACGCCGTTATTCAGAAATCAAGCGAAATCAAAGACATTGTTCGCTCTTTGTCGTATATGCTGCGCTATTCCATCCGCACCGATTTGGAGAAAATTACGGTGGCTAACGAGCTGAAGCATATTTTGTATTTTATGTCGATTATGAAATACCGCAATCAGCGCGAATTTGAAATCGATGTCCGCATCAGCACGGATTATTTGCTGGAAAGCATGGTTCGGCTGACGCTGCAGCCGCTGGTCGAAAATGTGTTTAAGCACGCGTTTCCGTACGGGATTGAGGATGAGCACACCATTATTATTGACGCCTGGAAGGACGGGGAGGATTTCTACGTCACGGTAGAGGATAACGGCTGCGGGATTGAAGCGGAAGCGCTTCGGCAATTAAACAGCCGGCTCATGAACAGTCGGGAGCGTCTGCCGGATGCACAACCGCAACCGACGCCGCAAGGCAGTATCGGGCTGCTCAACGTGCATAACCGGATTCAGATGGTGTTCGGTCCGCAGTACGGGCTTTCCGTACAGAGCGAGCCCGGCGCGGGCACGACGGTGACCATTCGTATGCCGTCATCCGGCGCAAAAAAAGTCATGCCGGTATAAAACAACGCAATGCCCGGCGCTTTTCTCTATTATATGCTAAAGGTAGAAAGCGATGAAAACACACCAAGTCGCGGTCATGGAAATGGGAGGGATCAGATGGAAATTTCCGCTAACAAGAGCAGCGCCTTACCTGCCGTTGCAGGCAAAAAAAAGGAAAGCTATTTATCCAGATTAAAGAAAAATGCAATTAGCCATTGGCAGCTCTATCTGTTTATGCTGCTGCCGATTATTTATTTGGTCATATTCAAGTACGTGCCGATGTACGGAGCCTTAATTGCGTTCAAAAATTATATTCCGACCAAAGGCGTATGGGGCAGCGAATGGGTGGGACTTAAGCATTTCGACCGGTTTTTCCATTCGTACGAATTCGTTCGGGTGATGAAAAATACGGTGCTGCTCAGCTTATACAGTTTAGTTGCCGGATTTCCGTTTCCGATTCTGCTGGCGCTGTCGCTGAATTACGTAAATGCGCGCTTCTTTAAGAAAACGGTGCAGATGGTCACGTACGCGCCGCATTTTATTTCCGTCGTCGTCATGGTCGGCATCATTTTGCAAATGCTGGACCCGCGAATCGGTCTGGTGCAAACGATCATGAAATTTTTCGGAATGTCCGCGATCAACTTCATGGGCGTACCGGAATGGTTCTCGCATGTGTTTGTCTGGTCGGGCATTTGGCAAAATGTCGGTTTCTCCTGCATCATCTATTTGGCAGCGCTTGCAGCCGTCGATCCTTCGCTGCATGAAGCGGCTGTCGTGGACGGCGCCAGCAAGCTGCGGCGCATGTGGCATGTCGATTTGCCGGGGATTATGCCGGTTGCCGTTATTTTGCTGATCATGAACACCGGCCATGTGCTGGACATCGGCTTTGAAAAAGTATTGCTGATGCAAAATCCGCTGAATTTAAGTTCAGCCGAGGTGATCGATACGTTCGTGTACAAAGTCGGTCTGGCCTCGACGGCGATCAATTATTCCTATTCGTCGGCGATCGGATTGTTTAAATCGGTTATTAATCTGGCCCTGCTGGTTATTGTCAATCGGATAGCCAGAAAATTAGGGGAAACCAGTTTATGGTAATGAGGAGGCGCGCCCATGACGGGAAGCATCAAAGAAAGTGCGGATGACAGGCTGTTTACTATTGCAAATTATATCATTCTGTCTCTATTTACGGTTACGATTCTCTATCCTCTAATCTATATTGTTAGCGCTTCCTTTAGCTCCTCCGCCGCGGTGATTTCCGGCAAAGTCTGGCTGTACCCGGTCGATCCGACGCTGGCAGGCTATGAAGCGGTATTCAAGCATCGTTTAATTATGTCGAGCTTTTTGAATTCGGTATTTTATACCGTGGTGGGAACGACGATCAATGTGCTGTTTACGCTCATTGCCGCGTATCCGCTTTCAAGGAAAGATTTTATGCCCCGCCATGCGATTATGGCTTTGTTCGTCTTCACCATGATGTTCTCGGGCGGACTGATTCCGTCTTATCTCGTCGTGAAAGGGCTGGGCATGATCGACACCAGATGGTCTCTCATTATTCCGGGAGCGCTTGCCGTGATGAATGTGATCATCGCCCGCACGTATTTTCAAACGACGATCCCCGATGAATTGCTCGAGGCCGCCCAGATGGACGGCTGCAGCGATTTTACGTTTGTGCAAAAAATCGTCATTCCTTTATCCGGTCCGATCATTGCGGTCATCGCCTTGTTTTATGCAGTCGGCCACTGGAATCAGTATTTTAACGCGCTGCTCTATTTAAAGCATCAGGAGCTGTACCCGATTCAACTGGTTTTACGGGATATATTGGTGCAGAACGAGGTCGATGCGTCGATGATCACCGACGTTGCCGATCAGGCGGCCAGAGACGGTTTGCGGGAGCTGTTGAAGTATTCCCTGATCGTTGTGTCCACGCTGCCCGTGCTCATCATTTATCCCTTCTTGCAAAGGCATTTTGTCAAAGGCATGATGATAGGCTCATTAAAAGGCTAAAGGGGAGTTTTACATGAAGAAAGGTTTAGCGGTTGTAGTGGCATTGACGACATCTGTGGCATTGTTAAGCGCATGCGCGGACAGCGCGCCCAAGGAAGCGGCTCCGGCGGCCTCGGCAAGCGGCGACGATCAGGTGACGCCGGCGGGCGAGTTCCCGATCACGAAAGAAAAGACGACGCTCAAGGTCATGGTCAAGGGCTCCAGCATTGTTGAAAACTTTGCAACGAATGAGTTCACGAAGTGGCTGGAGGAGAAAACGAACATTCATATCGATTGGGAAGTCGCTCCGGAAAAAACGTTTGACGAGAAGCTCAACGTGTCGCTGGCCAGCGGCGATTATCCCGATGTGCTGCTGGGTATGAACGTATCGCCCATTCAGCAGTCGATTTACGGGAAGGACGGCGTATTTGTCCCGCTCAATCCGTATATCGACAAATATGGCGTAGAAATGAAAAAGATGTTTGAGCAGGTTTCATATGTCAAAGATATGATTACCCTGCCCGACGGCAAAATTTATTCGGTACCGCAGGTCAATGAGTGTTACCACTGCTCGATCGGCCAAAAAATGTGGATTTATCAGCCGTGGCTGGATAAGCTCGGGTTGAAAATGCCGGAGACGACGGAAGAGTTTTATCAGGTGCTCAAAGCGTTCAAGGAGAAAGACCCGAACGGCAACGGCAAGGCGGACGAAATTCCGCTTGTAGGCGCGACCAACGGCCCGTCCTCGACGCTCGATTTGTTTCTGACCAGCGCGTTTATCGAGAAGGATTTCAACCTGCGGTTCGTCAAGGACGGCAAAGTGCAGGTCGCCTACAATCAGCCGGAGTGGAAAGAGGCGCTCAAGTATCTTCATAAACTATATGCTGACGGCTTAATCTCGCCGCAATCGTTTACGCAGGACCGCAACCAGCTGAAACAGATGGGGATGAACCCCGAGATTCCGATTATCGGAGCAGTCGCTTCGCAAAACCAAACGGTGTTTGTCGATGTCGACAATCCGAGATTCAAAGATTTCGTGGCGGTGCCGCCGCTGAAAGGGCCGGCAGGCATACGTTCGACGGCTTACAATCCTTACGCGGTATCCACCGGGCAATTCGTGATCACCAATAAGGCGAAAAATCCCGCCGCCGCTTTCCGTATGGCCGATCTGCTGCTTTCGGAAGAAGCGACGCTGCGCAGCACGCAGGGCCGTCCGGGACAGGAGTGGGTGCGACCGGAGGCGGGCGAACTGGGCATAAACGGAAAACCTGCGGTATGGAAGCCGATCGCGACGTTCGGCAAGCTGCAAAACGTCCACTGGGCGCAAATCGGGCCGTCTCTGCGAACGAACGATCTGCGTTTAAGCGTGGCATCCGATCCGAAAAATTCGCTTGAGCTGATTTTGTACAATGAAACGAAAAAATACGAGCCCTACAAAACCGATCCAAGCAAAATTGTGCCGCCATTGTTCTTTACCAACGAGCAGGCGGAGGAGCTGGCATCGCTGGAGAAGACGATCACGGACTACAGAACCGAGTTTTTTGCGAAGGCGGTTACCGGCTCGCTGGACATCGATAAGGAATGGGACAACTACTTGAGCACGCTCGATAAAATGAACTTGAAGCGCTGCCTGGAAATTTATCAGCAAGCCTACGACCAGTTTAAATCGAAAAAATAGCCGCATCAAACAAGCATCGGAAACCCGCAGGGGTCTTCGATGCTTGTTTCGTTTGCCGATGGAGCTTGACCCGCGGCTGACGCTCCGTTTATTTCACGCCGACCCGCATCCGGTAATTGAACATCACTTCAAGCGTTCTGCCTTGGAAATAATCCTCGACCTGACGGCGGAACTCCGCGATGTCGTCGTCCAGAGCCGTCGATCCGAGCTTCAGCACCGTCTGCAATCCGCCTTGGCTAATGGCGAGACCGACGTAACGGTCGGCATCGCAGGACTCCATATTGTGGAAGACGATTTCCTTGGCGAAACGGAAATGGCCGCTTTGCCGAATATGCTGCAAATGCTTGTTTTTATCCCGTTTGACCGCCTGATCGTCTTTCGGAACGAGCTGAGCCAAAAGCATGTCCGATTTCGCCAGCAGCCGGTTGTAGCTGTCCTCGAGAGTCCACATCAGCGTCGGCGGCCAGTCGCAATCATAGGCGGCGAACACGCCCCCGTCGCGCAGCACGCGCGCGAACTCTTTCAGCGTGCTCTCCGGCTCCATCCAGTGGAACGACTGCGAGCAGGTGACCACGTCAACCGATCCGGCCGCGAGGCTCAGCTGATTGGAATAGCCGGGGATAAACGAGATCGCGCCGCTGCCGACCGCGGCGGCTTTTTGCTCGGCTTTGCCGCGCATGTCGTCGTTAGGCTCGATGCCGACAATTTGTTCCGCCTTTCCCAGCCAGACGAAGGAAGACAGCCCGGTTCCGCAGCCTACATCGGCTACAAGCCGCGGCTTTCCTCCGGCATAAGCCGTTACGATCTCCACGGCTTGTCCGGGCGCCTCCGGCCGGTATTGGTCGTAATAATCCTGATACCCCGAAAAGCGATCGACATTACTTTTTAAATTTCCTTCCGGTATCATCTCTTATCCTCCCGTTCATTAAGGAATCATTGCAGCTGCCAATCCGCTGCGCTCCAGCGAGTCATGTTCATTGTACAAGTATGCGGAAGCGGGTTCAATAGGAAGCGCGCTCTCTTGACAGCCTGATGAATGGTTTGTAGTATGGAAACCATAGTATTCTTTGTTGGTTTCCTTGGTTTCCAAGGTTTTTTGTTAAAAGAAAGGATCTAAAGCGAATGGAAAATGGGATCAAATCACGAATTGTACAGTCTGCCGCGGAGCTGTTCGGCACGAAGGGGTACCGCAGCGTGACGCTGAGCGAACTGGCGTCCCGGCTCGGCATGAGCAAAAAAACGCTCTACTTGCATTTCAGCGGCAAGGAGGAAATCGCGGAGGCGGTATTGGAACGAACGATGGACGCGGTCGCCGCAGCCATTGCGGACATCCGCGGCCGCGAAGGGGAGCCGCTGGACATGTTCGCCGACATTGTCAGAGGAATCAAGCGAGAGATCGTCAAGCTCAGTCCCTTGTTCATCGAGGATGTACAAAAGTACCTTCCCTCGCTATGGGAGAGGCTGGAGACGTTTCGCGCCCGGCAGCTTGCTTTCATGGAAAGTCTGCTGCGGCAGGCGCAGGAGCGGGGACTCATTCGCGAGCTGGACCCGAAGCTGACCGCATCCATCATGCTGGAGAGCGTGCAGCATTTCGTCCGCCCGGACTTTGCCGCAAAGCACGGCCATACGATGGTTGAAGTCGTAGATACTTTGTTTACGCTGTTTATTGAGGGCTTGCGGGCAAGCGACAACAAATAGAGGAGCGTGAAGGCGATGAGCGGCTATGTACTGGAGTTCCGGCATATCGACAGGACCAGTCTGCCCCAAGTGGGTGGGAAAGGGGCCAATCTCGGAGAAATGACGCAGGCGGGCTTTCCCGTTCCCCCGGGATTTTGCGTGACGACGGAAGCTTACCGTGCTTTCATAGAACGAAGCGGCGCTATGGAAGGATATTTTCGCAGGCTCGAAGGCGTCGGGGCGGATCAACTGGAGGCGATAGCCGAGCTGGGCGGCGACATCCGCGGCTATTTGCAGACGGTAGCTATTCCGGAGGAAGTTAGCGAACGCGTCGTCGAATGCTGGAGCCGGTTAGGGGAAGTGCAGGCTTACGCCGTTCGGTCCAGCGCCACCGCGGAGGATCTGCCGACCGCTTCCTTCGCGGGACAGCAGGAT
Organism: Paenibacillus doosanensis; assembly: GCF_025060755.1. Taxonomy (GTDB): domain Bacteria; phylum Bacillota; class Bacilli; order Paenibacillales; family NBRC-103111; genus Paenibacillus_S; species Paenibacillus_S doosanensis. The sequence continues at coordinate 154,414 of NZ_JANYUY010000004.1, read as the reverse complement.
ACGTATTTGAACGTCTGCGGCAAGGAGCAGCTGCTTCAGGCGATCCGCCGTTGCTGGGCGTCCCTGTTCACGGACCGGGCCATCTCGTACCGGGCGAAGAACGGCTTCGATCACCGCTCCGTGCTGCTCTCCGTCGTCGTGCAGCAGATGGTATTCCCGGAAGTGTCCGGCATTATGTTCACCGCCGATCCTGTCAGCGGCCACCGGGGCACCGTATCGATCGACGCCAGCTTCGGTCTAGGCGAAGCGCTCGTATCCGGCTTGGTATCGGCTGACTTGTACCAGGTTCGCTCGGGTGGCATCCTAACGAAGAAGATCGCCCGCAAGAAGCTGGCGATTTACGCTTTGCCGGGAGGAGGCACGCAGACGCAGGAGCTTCCCGAGGCGATGCAGGAGCGGCAGGCGCTGAGCGACGAGCGAATCGAGGAGCTGGCCGGCCTGGGAGAGCGGATCAAGCGGCACTACGGCGCGGATCAAGATATCGAATGGTGCTGGGCGGACGGCAGGCTGTATATCGTCCAGAGCCGGCCGATCACCTCGCTGTATCCGCTGCCGGACATCGACATCGCGGAGGGAGAATCGCCTCATGTGCTGCTGTCGTTCGGTCATCAGCAGATGATGACCGATGCGATGAAGCCGCTGGCGATTGACGTGCTGCGCACGATGCTCCCCTTCGGCAAGCCTGCCTTGCGGGAGCCGAGCCGCCTGGCCTACAGCGCCGGAGGCCGGATATTTCTGGATATGACGCCGCTGTTCTCGCTGCGTTCGGCCAGGCGGCTGCTGCCGAAGCTGCTGACCGCCATCGACGAGCAGATGGCTAGCGGCATCGCGGAATACATTCGGCAGGACGATTTTGTCCGCGGCCTGCCGAAGCAGAAGGGGCTGCCGCTCACGGTGCTGCGCTTTATGCGGCCGATTGCCTTCCGCTTGGCGCGCAATCTGATCGCGGCGCGGCCCGAACAGGCCGCTGCGGAGCTTAATGATTGGATGGAGACGTTCATTCGGGAGAGCGAACAGCGGCTCGCCGGCACGCGCGGAGAGCCGCGGATTGTAGGGCTGCAGGAACGGACGGGAGCCGTGCTGCGCAAGCTGTTCACCGAGGTGATGGCGTATCCGATGGCCGGCATTGTATCTTCGCGGCTGATCGCCCGCCTTGCCGAGCGGTGGCTCGGCGAAACGGACATGATGCCGATCCTGAACAAGTCGCTGCCGGGCAACGTCACCAGCGAGCTCGGGCTGATGATCGGCGATTTGGCCGACGCGGCCCGGCGCAGCCCGGAGGTGACGAGACTCCTGCAAGACGGGGATGCGGGCCGGCTCGGGCTGGCGAAGGACGGCGGGGAATTCGTCGCGCTCTGGGACCGCTTTATGGAGCTGTACGGGATGCGCTGCCCGGGCGAGATCGATATTACGAGACCGCGCTGGCGGGACGATGCGGGCACGCTGCTGCCGTCCATCGTCAGCCATATGCGGACGATGGAGCCCGGCGAGCACCGCGAGCGGTTCGCCCAGGGAGCCCGCGAGGCCGAACGGGCCGCCGAGGAGCTGACGGCCCGCGTTCGCGCGCTGCCCTTCGGCCGGCTGAAGGCAAAGCTGATGTCCAGGCTGCTGCGGGTATACCGGCATACGATGGGGCTGAGGGAGCATCCTAAGTATACGATGATCCGCTGGTTCGGCATGATGCGCGGCGCGCTGCTCGAAGACGCGCAGGAGCTCGTCCGGGCGGGGACGCTGGACGCCGCCGAAGACGCGTTCTACTTGACGCTGGAGGAGCTGCGTCAAGCGGTGCAGGGCCAGCCGGACGAGCGGCTGGCCGAGATCATCGCCGAGCGGAAGCGCGAGTACGAGCGCTTCCGCGGGCTGACTCCGCCGCGCGCCATGACGAGCGACGGCGAGATGCTAACCGGCCGGCGCAAACGGCAGGACGCGCCGGAGGGGGCCTTGCTCGGCACGCCGGTATCCGCCGGCGTCGTGGAGGGCATCGCGCGGGTCGTGCTGCAGCCGAGCGAGGCCCGGTTGAATAAGGGCGAGATTATGATCGCCCCGTTTACGGACCCCGGCTGGACGCCGCTGTTTCATTCCGCGATCGGCCTGGTGATGGAGGTCGGCGGTCTGATGACGCACGGCGCCGTCGTTGCCCGCGAATACGGCTTGCCGGCCGTCGTAGGGATCGACGGCGCGACGCGGCGGATTCGCGACGGGGACTATATCCGCGTCGACGGGACCCGCGGTTATGTGCTTATTTTGCCGAAGCCCGAAGGCGAAGATTTGCCGTGAAGGCCAAGGGCCGAAGCCTTCACGGCGGCGGCATGGTTCGCCGGGAGAATGTATAGTAACATAAGCGGCATACTGCGGTAACGGCGGGGCGCTGCCGCGTCCCCGGCCGCCGGAGAGGAGGAAGCTATGACACTAAATCTGCACACGTTATTCCGTCCGGTTCAGGGCAACGGCCGCATCGCTTTCCAGCGGTATGTGGAGCTGCCTCCCTCTCCCGCGCTGCGGCCCTACGTATCCTGCTATTGGGCATCGGAGCCGGCGTCAGCAGAGGCCGGGTCTAACGCAACGATCCGGGCAGGTAACGCCGATACGGCGGAGACTGCGCCGAAGGACCGCGTGCTGCCCGACGGCTGCGCCGACGTCCTGTTCGAGTGCGATACGGCGGAAGGCTGCGGCTCCGTGAGGTTTTGCGGCATCTTGGAGCGGCCGTTCCCGATCAGCTATGACGAGGCGAAGCCGGTGCGCAAATTCGGCATCCGTTTTTTGCCGGGGGGCGCTTATCCCTTTATCCGGGATCATCTGTCCGGGTTTACGAACCGGCATGTCGCGCTGGGCTGCATTTGGCGGCCCGCGGCGGCTGCCGAATGGGGCGAGCGGGTGATGCGGGAGCCGTCGCTTACCGGTAAAGTGCGCGTCGCGGAGCAATATTTGCTCGCTCTGCTGCACCGGACGAGCCCGGCGCCGGATGCGGCGTTAAGCAATTTGCTGCATCGGATGTTTACGTCCAAGGGGACTATTGCGATCGCTCAGCTGGCCGAAGCCGAAGTCATCGGGGTCAGACGGATGAACCGTCTGTTCGAGCGCCATATCGGCCTCAGTCCCAAGAAATTCGCCGGGATCGTCCGGTTTCAGTCTATGCTGCGGACGATTGAGGCCCGCAGTGCGGCCGACGGATTGTCGCTGGCGTTCGACCACGGTTTTTTCGACCAGTCGCATATGATTCGCGATTTCCAGCGTTATTACGGCGCATCGCCGCTCACGGCCGTCCAGGAATTCGGCGGAGTGTCCGATTTTTACAATCCGCCTTTCGGGTAAGCGAGTATAATCGACTTATACCGATAACCACCATTTTACAGGCGAGAGAGGAGCCGAAGCGATGACGGCAACGATGAAATCCATTCATGTCAGCGTAACGATCGAGAAACCGGCGCAGCGGGTATACGATTATGTGTCCGATCTGAACCGATTCCCGGATTGGGCGACCAGCTTTTGTCTGGCTGTCGCGCCTGCCGCGGACGGCTGGTGGGAGATGCAAACTCCGGAGGGGCCCATGAACATCCGTTTCGTGGAGCGAAACGATTACGGCGTGCTGGACCATTACGTAGATACGGGCCGGGGGGAGCCGGTGCTTAACCCGATGCGGGTGATTGCCAACGGCTCGGGGGCGGAGGTCGTGTTCGCCGTGTTTCAGCAGCCGGGGGTGCCCGATGACAGCTTTGAACGGGACGTTGCTATGATCCGGCGCGATTTGGAAACGCTGAAGAGCGTACTGGAGCGATAAGCGAGGGCGTCTTGCCGAGAGTTATGCCGGACGGACTTGAGAGAGCGGAACAGGACCGGAACCAACCGGCTCGTTATGGGCGAGCGGTTGGTTTTTTGTTGTTTAGGAAATGATGCGCAGCCATGTCCTGTGGATATCCGGGTGCTCCCCCGAAAGGAATGTCTACCCATAGAACGATCCCAGAGGAATGGTTAGACCGCCGATCCAGCTTAGGCTGGATGCGGACGGAATAAGCTTCAGAGCATCACGTCACTACCCTGGAAATTACTCTTGGTACCCCATTTCCATTGTCTGTGGTGCCGCGTCGGCGGCATGGATGGCTTTTGGGGGATTTGTTCCCGTTTTGGCTCCGGCGATTCACTTGACGCACAGCGGCGCGGCGAAGATGAAGTCAGCAGCCCGCTCATCGACGCAGACGACAAACCGGCCGGGAGCGAATCACTACCGGCCGGTTCTTTATGCGCTTCACGCCGAGCGGCGCAGCGCGTCAGCCTGCACGCCATGTCACTGCGCGTGCAGCTTATTATTGCCGAACGCTTTGGCATACAGCCAGCTGCCGACGACGATCAGCACGCTCAGCAGAAGCAGCAGATTGCTGTAAGGGAAAGCCGCATCGCTTCGCACGGTAGGCAGCAGCGGTAGCGCGAGCGCGCTTTGCTCCAGCAGCTTGCCGGCCAGCGCCGCGCCTACGGTCTCGGCGAAGAAGCAGGCGAGACTGAGCAGCCCCATCCCGATGCCGGCCTCTTGCTCGCCGAGCGTCATGGAGACGCTCCCGGACAAGGAGGTTTTCACGAAGGAGATACCGCTATAGGAAAGCAGCAGCGCTCCGGCCGGTACCCACGGCGTCAAATCGGCGAACAAGGCCATAATCAGCAAGCTGCTTAGAAACAGTCCCGCGCCCGAATAGAATACGAGGGCGTTGCCCTTGCGGTCGGCCAGATTGCCGCCGATCACGCCGAACGCGATGACGCCGATCGAACCGGGGAACAGCACTCAGCCGATTCCGTCCGCGGCCAGATGATGCACATGGCTTAGCATGAGCGGAATCATGAAGATAAGGCCCATTCCGGCGGCCAGCATTACGCTTCCCGCCAGAACGCCGCCGACGAACGGGCGGTTGCGCAGCAGGCGCGGCTCGATGAACGGCTCTTCCGTGCGTACGATATGCAGCGCGAAGACGGCCAGCAGCGCCGCGCCGAGCAGCAACCATATCCATTTCAAATACGTGAGGAATAAGATGAGGCAGGCCAGGCCGCCAGCCAGCGCCAGCGCGCCGGGTATATCCAGCTTGCCGGGTTTGCGCGGCTCGTTCGGAAGCCTCCGCAGCAAATAAGGCAGAGCTGCCAGCGACAGCACCGGAATAAGAAACAGCAGCGACCAATGGTAGCGGCCTGCGACGAAGCCGCCGACGACCGGTCCGATCCCTTCGCTGAAGGCGACGGTCGAGCCGATGATGCCGAACATCTTGCCGCGGTCCTTCGGCGCGAAATACCGGACGACCATCACCATGATGATTCCGGCCATCGAAGAGGCCCCGGCCCCTTGAACGACGCGCGCGGCGATCACGGCGGGATACCACTCGTGCGCGGCGAAACCGAACAGCGATCCGCCGCTGTAAATGGACAGGCCGATCAGAATAAGCCTGCGCAAGCTGTATATATCGGCCAATCTGCCGTAGACGACCGATCCGACGCCGAAGACGACGGAGAAGCCGGTAAGCACCATGCTGATCGCGGACGGCTGAAGAGCGAACTGCCTGGCGATGCCGGGCGTCGCTACATTAAACACCGTTTCGTTCAGCACGCTGAAGAATATAAGCCAAATCAGCCACGGCACCGACTTTTTGACGTCGAGCGCGGGCGAAGGTTGTTGCTGCTTATCGTAATCCAAGAAGATACCCCTTCCGTTATTCGAAGGGAATCACGCAGTTTATAGGGTGTATGATGCGGTTCCCCCTAGAATGTGAAGCAGTACCCGAATGACCTTTGTTTTTTGCCGCATGGCTTTCCGCCTCCTAAGTCATATTCCATGCCAGCTTATCATAGAGGGGACCTGAGCGAATACGGAAAAATTCGTTTGAATAAAACGTTCCGTGGGGCAGGGTCCGGCAGCCTCTGCGGCACCCGCTTGTTTGTGCGCCGCTCTCAAACATGGTAGACTTTTTTCTATAGCCGCCCTTGTGAAGCATCCGGATATCGCATACAGGCGGTTTTTCCTTTGCCTGCTTTACACACGGATGTTCCAAGGCGTTTCGATTCAAATCGGAGGGAGGAGAGCGCGCTGTGCCCAACACGATTCTCATTGTCGAAGACGAGCAGATTTTGCGCGAGGTGATCAAAGATTACTTGCTGCATGCGGGCTATCTTGTGCTGGAGGCTGAGGACGGGAAAGAAGCGCTGTCCCTCGTTCAAGAGCAAAAGGTGCATCTGGTCATTCTCGATATTATGCTTCCCCGGCTCGACGGATGGTCGGTATGCCGGCGCATCCGCAAGACGTCCCGGATTCCGATCGTTATGCTGACGGCCCGCGCCGATGAAGAGGACACTCTGCTCGGGTTCGAGCTGGGGGCCGACGATTATATCACCAAGCCGTTCAGCCCGCCGATCTTGCTGGCGCGAGTCAAACGGCTCCTTGAACATGGCGGCTCCGGGCCCGCCTCCGACACGTTGTCCGCTGGCGGCATTAAGGTGCATTTTCCATCCAGAACGGTCGCCGTAGACGGAGTTCCGAGCAGTCTGACGCATACCGAATTCGAAATTCTCACTTACTTGATGAGAAATCAAGGAATGATCGTCACGAGAGAGCAGCTGCTCGAAAAAATCTGGGGCTATGATTTTGCAGGCGACGATCGAACCGTCAACAGCCATATCCGCAATCTTCGTTCCAAGCTGGGAGAGCGGGCGGATTGCATTGTTACGGTGGTGCGTTCCGGTTATAAATTCGAGGACCGGGCATGAACAGAAGCATTACATGGAAGCTGTTTCTCTTGACGACAACGCTGTGCATGTTGATTTTGGCCGCGATTTTTGCCGGTCAGACGATTTTTTTCAAGCAATTCTATGTGACCCAGAAAGTAAACGATATTCAGGCCAGCCTGCAGGAGTACGAACAGAAATATCGGGAAGCCGAGGGCGACGCAGAAGCGGTGCGGAGGCTGGAACAGGAGTTCTATCAGAAGCACGGCACCTGGGTGACGACGCTGGATGCGCTTGGCAATTTGAAGTATACCGGCGATTTTTATCTGGAAGTGAAGCTGGAGAAATCCAAGGGCGAAGCCGAGGCTTTTTCCAACCAAACGATAACTGTTCCGCTGTACGGCCTTGCGAATGCAGAAGAATTGATTCCGAACAATTCCTTCTTGCGTCCGGGAAGCCGCGTCGTCGTGCAGGGAATCAAGCAGGGCTCTGCGGTCGTGCCCTATCGACTCGGCGTTGAATTCAATGTCGCCTGGGAAAATGACCAAATCGCCAAAAAAGAGCACGAAATTGTCCCTACCTTCGAGGACCCCTCCAAGTGGCATGAGGAGTTTCCCTCCGTCTGGCTGAATGGATGGATTACGAAGGCGCAGCTGCCCGGCAGCGGTTCCGGCCGGCTGATTTATACGAATCGCTGGTTTATCGACCGGATCAAGGCGTTTCAGGCCGATCTGCTGTTAGATCCGGCGCAGGAGAAGCCCCGCGCTATGACAGTGATGAATGCGGAGGATAACGATATCCCGTACAAGCTGTTCGTCGATCCAATTACGGATCAAGACGGCGCTCCGGCTTATTTGTTCGCCATGGCCTCGCTGCAGCCGGTCGATGAAGCGGTTGGAATGATCCGAAGCTACTATGTTTATATCATCGCCGCCGCTCTGCTGCTCATTGTGCTGCTGTCGTTCTATTATTCCAGGCAAATTGCGCGTCCGCTGCTGCGGATGAACCGGACGACGAAGAAGATGGCCAGCCTCGACTTCTCCGAGACGCTTCCCGTTACTTCCCGGGACGAGCTGGGGGCGTTGTCGCATAACATTAACGAGATGTCGGAAGCGCTCCACTCTCATATCAGGCAGCTCCGGCAGGACATTGAGAAGGAAAAGCGGCTGGAGAGAACGAGGAAGGAATTCATCGCCGGCGTATCCCACGAGCTGAAAACCCCTCTTAGCGTGATCCAAAGCTGCATTTCGATCTTAAAGGACGGCATCGCCGAGCAAAAAAGAGAGCATTATTTCGCCGCGGTGGAGAACGAAGTGCGCAAGATGGATCTCCTGATCGTCGAGATGCTGGAGCTGGCCAAGTTCGAGTCGGGCACGTACCGGATGGAGACGGATGCTTTCTCCATTCGCGAAGCGATACAATCGGTATGCGGGCAGCTGGCGCTGAATATGGAGGAGAAGCGGCTGCAGCTTCATACCCGTCTGGACGATGCCGCAGTGACGGCCAACCGAAATCGGATCGGGCAGGTGCTCACCAACTTTATGACCAACGCCATTCGCCATACGCCGGAGAACGGCTCGATCCGAATCGCCGCCGTTACGGAGGAAGGCCTTGTGAAGGTCAGCGTTGAAAATCAGGGCGCACCGATTCCCCCGGAGCTGCTGGACCGGATATGGGACCGGTTTTACCGGGGAGAGTCTTCCCGGCAGCGGTCCGCCGGAGGCACGGGGCTCGGGCTCGCCATCTGCAAGAACATTCTGGAGCTGCATGGGGCGCCTTACGGGGTCGAGAATACGGAATGCGGCGTCATGTTTTATTTCTATTTGCCGCTCCAAGCGTAGAACTTCGGTTCTGCGCTTTTTTTTCATTTCATCTGCACTTTATCTTTACATGCCGCTGGTAATCTATTCGCTGTACGAAAAGCAATAGAAAGGAAGATTCGAAATGATCAAACGTATGACGGCCCTAGTATTGGCAGGCAGCCTGGCTTTATCGCTGGCCGCCTGCGGCCAAAAGGAGCCTGCTGCGGCAGCGAACGGACAAGCCTCGACATCCGCTGCTTCCGGGGAAGGCGCCGGCGCAGCGGCCGCGGCGGATAAGCCGAAGTATGCGGCTCTTTTCAGCCAAAGCGTATTTTTGGGAGATTCCATCACCGAGGGCTTGTCTTACCATGAGCTTCTGGATGAAGCCAATGTCCAAGCGGGCGCGGGGAAAACGGCGGAATTCGCCCTGGCCTCGAACGATGTGGAGGAGCTGGCGGCGAGGAAGCCGCAGCATGTGTTCATTCAACTGGGCTCGGACGATATCTTGTGGCCTACGGACGATCCGAAGGCGTACTCGCTTAAGTTCTACGGCCAGTTGATCGACCAAATCAGGAGCAAGCTTCCGGATGCGCAGATCACGATCCTCACCGTCACTCCGGTCACGGCGGAAGCGGAGAAGGAGGAACCCCGGTACCGCAATATCGCCGACTATAACGGGGGATTGAAGGAGCTGGCCGCGAAGAAGCAGACGGCGTTCACCGATTTATCCCCGATCTTCGCGGGGCATCCGAATCTGCACGATGCGGACGGCATTCATTTCAACGCGGAATATTACTCGCTGCTGCTGGATTTCCTGAAGGATCAGGTCTGATCCCGGGGAGGTAGGCGTTAGCGTGGTATTCAGCAGTCTCATCTTTTTGTTCCTGTTTCTGCCGCTGGCGCTCGGCTTGTATTATTCGGTTCCGCACGGCTGGCGCAATATGATGCTGCTGGCGGCGAGCCTGGTGTTTTATGCCTGGGGCGAGCCCGTGTATGTGTTCCTGATGATCTTCTCGACTGTATTCGACTATGCCAACGGCCTGTTGATCGATAAATTCAGAGAACGCGCAGCGGCGGCGCGGTTGATCTTTATCGGCTCCATCGCCGTCAATATCGGGGTGCTCTGCTTTTTCAAATACGCCGGCTTTCTGGCCGAAAATCTTCATCGGCTGACAGGCTTATCGCTGCAGGTGTCCGACCTTCCGCTTCCGGTAGGCATTTCCTTTTACACGTTTCAAACGATGTCTTATGTGATCGACGTGTACCGGAACCAGGTGCCCGTACAGCGAAACCTTATTTCCTTCGGCGCTTACGTCGCGATGTTCCCGCAGCTTGTGGCCGGCCCGATTGTCAAATACGGGGATATCGCCGGGCAGCTGGGCATGCGGAAGATCACCTTGGCGCGCTTCGGCGAAGGAGCCGAGCTGTTCATCCGGGGATTGGCCAAGAAGGTGCTGCTCGCCAATAACATCGGGCTATTGTGGGCGGAAGTGAAGGCGACGCCTGCGGAGGACCTTAGCGCACTGTCCGCTTGGCTTGGCATCATCGCCTTTACGTTTCAGATTTATTTTGACTTCAGCGGATATTCGGATATGGCGCGGGGACTCGGGCGAATGTTCGGGTTCGAATTCCCCCTTAACTTCCATTATCCCTATACGGCCCGGAGCATTACGGAATTTTGGCGGCGCTGGCACATCTCGCTCGGCTCCTGGTTCCGGGAATATGTATATATTCCGCTCGGGGGCAACCGCACGGGGCCGTGGAAGCGGCTGCGCAACCTGCTTGTCGTTTGGCTGCTGACGGGACTATGGCACGGCGCGAGCTGGAATTTTGTCTTATGGGGGCTGTACTTCGGCGTTTTCATTGCGCTGGAGAAGCGGCTTCTGCTGCCTTGGCTCGCCGGCAAGCCGAGAGCGGTAAGCCATGTTTACACGATGCTGGTCGTCATCATTGGATGGGTATGGTTCGAATTCGGGCATCTGACCGCCGCAGGCGGCTTCCTGGCCGCGATGTTCGGCTTGGGCGGGCACGGCTGGGCCGACCGTCAGTCCTGGTACGACCTTTCGATGTATGGAATGCTGTTTCTTATCCTGGCGCTGTGCGCAACGCCGCTTCCCGGGCAGGCGCTGCTGCGGCTCCGAGGGAAGCTCGGCCGTATCGGCGCCGCGGCGGTTCCGCTTCTGTACGGAGGCTGCCTGTTTGTATCGACGGCTTATTTGGTCAACGCGACGTACAATCCGTTTCTTTATTTCCGGTTTTGACGAACGGGCGGATTGGAAAAAGAAGGGGGGACCGGATTTATGGGCAGGCAAGACGAGCCTTATTATCGGAGAATCGCCTGGATTATGCTGTTGTTTCTCGGCGCGTTGTTCCTTCTGAGCCGTGCCGTACCCGCCAAGACGTTCTCCGAATCGGAGAACCGGATGTTGGCGCAGCTTCCGGCGTTTTCGCTCGACTCCCTTGTCCGCGGACGGTTCACGTCCGGTTATGAAGCGTATTTGGCCGATCAATTCACGGCGAGGGATATGTGGATCGGCGTGAAATCCGATGTCGACAGGCTGCTGGGGAAAAAGGAAAATGGCGGCGTTTATCTGGGCAAAGACGGCTATTTGATTCAAAAGTTCAGCGAGCCGAAGGACGAGGAGGTGCAGAAGCGAATCGGGGCGATCCGGGCGTTCGGACAGGCGACGCCGAATGTGCGCAAGTTCGTCATGCTGGTGCCGACCGCCGCGGAGCTGCTGCGAGACAAGCTTCCCCGCTTTGCTCCTGCGAGCGACGAGCGGAAGGTTATGGAGCAGGTGAAGCGTTCGCTGGGGGAGTCGGCGGCCTGGGTCAACGTCTATGACGCATTGGATTCCCGGAAGGATGAGCCCTTATTTTATAAAACAGACCATCACTGGACGACCCGGGCGGCGTATTACGGGTACCGCGAATTGGGCCGGGCGATGGGATTCGCCGCGAAGGCGGAGCAGGACTACAGCGTACAGGAAGCGACCGGCGCCTTCTATGGCTCGCTTTATTCCAGGAGCGGATTTCGGCATCTGCAGCCCGACCGCATAGAGATCTATATGCCGAAGGAGGCGGAGCACGTCCAGGTGGAGTATGCGGAGGAGGGGCTGAGCGCGGACTCCTATTACGAGCCCGGCAATCTCGGGAAGAAGGATAAGTACGCGGTGTTTCTGAACGGCAATCATCCGTGGGTCCGTATCCGGACGGGCTTTGCGGGGGGCCGGCTGCTTATCGTGAAGGATTCGTACGCGAACTGTCTGATTCCGTTTTTAACGGAGCATTTCAGCGAAATCGACGTCATCGATCCGAGGTACTATTCCGATTCCATCGTACGGTTCACGAAGGAGCATGCGATCAGCGACATGCTGCTGCTGTACAATGCGAATACGTTTTTTGAAGATGCGTCGGTCGTACGCTTGGGCGATGAGGAATAAACGGGAAGGGAGGAAATGCGTGATGATTCGGTATCACAGCTTCATGCTCTGCTTGATGCGGCATATGAAAACGGCCGTCGTGCTCTGCGCATTATGGGCAGCCGCGGCGGTATGGCTAACGGCCTGCACTAACGAGGATCAGGCTGGCGACAAGCTCTCGGCGGCGGATGTCAGCGCGGCAATCCGGCAGGCCGTGAAGCTGGATGAACTGAGGGAAGGAGATCTCGCCAAGCTGAACAAGCTGTATCATCTGGATGCCGGGGACGTCGACAGCTTCATGCTGCTCACGTCTTTGTCCAACGTGCGGGCCGATGAGGTAGCGGTGATCAAGGTGAAGGACCCGGCCCGGATCGAGGCCGTAAAGGCTGCGGCGGCCCGGCGAATCGAGGAGCAGATTCCGAAGTTCAGAGACTATGTTCCGGAGCAGTACCAACTGTTGGAGCGGCATGTGATCGCAGAGAAAGGCCGCTTCCTGCTTCTGGCGGTATCCGGGGAAGCGGACGAGATCGAAAGGGCGTTCTTCGAAGCGCTGAAATAGCGGCAACATTCACGGAGATGGAGTCTCATCCCCGTCATTTCTCACCTTAGATAGTGTGGGTGTACACTCGGTGGAGAAGGACCTGGGGCGAAGCCGCAGGTCCTTCTCAGCGCTTTAGCCGTAGAATGGACGTTCGTTTCCGAGCAAATAGTTAATGATGAAATAGACCAGCGGGCAAAGAATAATGACGCTGAACAGCGTAATGATAAATCCGAGACCGTTAAAAGAGTTTTGCGTCGTGTTTTTTGCGGTTTCCATGGCAAATCCCCCATTTCACTGAATTGCTTTCTTTAAGAATCATTATAGGAGGGGCGGTTATAAAAGTATGTGATGAAAATCACAACCGCGAAATGTAATCCCGGCTTGCGGATATTGTTTTTTTACGGCCTGTGCATTATAGTAGTACCATAAAATACTACTAATAGGTCGAAGGCGGTGTTGTGATGAACCATTGTTTTGTTGTAATGTTAGAGGTGGATGCCGCTTGGCTCGCGCTGTCCAGAGAGAAGCGCAGAGAATATGCAGCCGAACTGTATGAGATCATCGGGCGGTATGCCGATCATGTGAGGGTGAAATATTTTGACGCCGACGCCTTCAGCGGCCGATGCAGCGATTTCGTCCTCTGCGAGACGGGCGACACGGCGGCTTATCATAGAATGTGGGAAGGACTGAAGGATTCGGCGGCATTCAGCAGAGGGTACTACCGGATTAAGGATGTGCTGTACGGCATTCAAAATGCGTATCAGGATTATGAAACGCAGGTTCTCGGCATGGAGCCGGAAGCTTATACGACTTGAAGCGGGCGGCTGCCGAAACCGTACTGTTAGGTTTCGGCCGGTCCTTCTGGCATTAACGAGCGTCTAATATGAGAACGGGTTAAGCAGTTACCCTGGAAAGAGGAAGAGGCAGCAAGATGGAGGGCATCCTACAACAGCATCTCAAACATCTCGGGTTCACGGAGCTGGAAGCCAAATGCTTATTCGTGCTCTCGGACTCCGGCACGCTGACGGGCTACGAGATCGCCAAGCGTCTCGGCGTCTCGCGCTCCAACGTCTACGCGGCGCTGCAGAAGCTCGCGGAGCAAGGGGTCGTGCTCGCCAGCAAGGGCGAGCCGACGCACTACCACTGCGTGCCGATCGACGAGATCGGCAATAAGATCGAGGCGGATCTGCAGGCGTCGATCCGCTATGTGAAGGCGCATATGCCGAAGCAGGAGACGGAGCGCACCGAGTACTTCAGCCTGGAGGGCGACGCCAAGGTGCTCGAGCGCTTGCGATGCGAGCTGAAGCTGGTGAAGCGCGAGGCGCTCTGCGACCTGTGGTCGGAAGAAGCGGAGCTTCTGCGGGGCGAATTGCAGTACGCCCATGACCAGGGCGTGCGCATCCTCGTCTCGGCGGTCGGCGGGGCCGATCTGCCCGAAGGCATGCTCTCCTTCCCGCATGAGCGCGAGGAGGCGTGGCAGGAGCGCAGCGGCCGCAAGTTCGCGCTGCTGCTCGACCGCAAGCTGGCCATCGTCGGCACGCGCGGCGGCGGGCAGCCGGCCAAGGCGATGCTGACCGAGCATCCGGCGATGGTGGAGCTATTGCTCAACAACTTTTTTCACGATGTCGTCATGCATGAGCTGCAGCGGGATATGGGGGATGAGTTGGCCCGCAGGTACGGCCAAGGCTTTAGCAAGATCGTGCGCAAGTATACGCAAGATTGAGGAACGGGCGCATCATCGCGGCGGCTGCTGCCGATGGTGCGCTTAGCCGCTTTCACGAGACTAAAACCGGCACCTTGCAGGGCGGTTCTATCCAAGCGCATGCCTCGGCAAAAAAAGCGATTGTCAGTGCGGGAAGCGTATAGTATAATTTGTTTTTGATTAAAGAGTAAGCGCTTACCCGAATCGTTTGTTTGCATCCGCCAAACCAAATTTACGCCGGAGGGATTGCTAGTGCAGAAGTTTCCTTGGATTGCCGCGCATACGGGCTGCGACGGAACGCCCGACAATACGATAGAGTCGTTTATGGAAGGAATCCGGCTGGGAGCGGATATCGTCGAGATCGATATCCGAATCGCCCGCGACGGGACGCTCGTCCTGCTCCATGACGATCATCCCAGTCTGCACGAGTGCACGTATGAGCAGCTGAACGACGCGAAGGTGAGGCGCGGGATCAGCCCGGCGTATGAAGCGCGCGACATCGTCAGGCTCGGCGATCTGCTGCCGCTTGCCCGCGAGCGGCAAATTCAGCTGAATCTGGATATCAAGACGCCCGCGGCGATCGAGGCTGTAATCCGGACCGTACGGCAGCAGGGGATGACGGATCAAGTGTTTATAACGGGCTGCAGCGAGGGGATCACGGAGCGTCACCCGGATATCCGGGTCGTTCTCAATACCCCGACGAGGCTGACGGCGGAGCATTACATGCTGTTTGCCAAGCGCGTATGCAAGGCAGGGACGGAGGGCCGCTGCTACGGACTGAATATGAAGTATGAAACTTGCCGCCGGGAGCTGGTCGAGCTGGCGCATGAGCGGGGGCTGGCCGTATGGGTGTATACGCTGAAGGAGCGGGAGGATATGCTGCGGTTGATTCATGCGGGGGTCGACGCGATAACGGCCAAGGAAGTGGCCCGGCTCGGCGGGCTTAAACGGGAGCTGGGGCAGTGAAACCGATAGCAAGATGTTTTCGATGGCGCAGCAGGCGTTGTTATGCGAATGGAAACCTCTATCGACCGCAGGACACGATTAAATCACCGCGCGTTGAAACAGGAGAGAGCCTTGAGACAAGGCTCTCTTTTTTACGCATTTTTTCCTCGAATCAAGAAAAGTCCAACCCCAAAAACGAATTGTCCATTCCAGTGCGAAGCAATTCGTGTAAAATATTGTGAAGGTGATAATGATTATCACTTTCGCTTGAGTCATGTTCATGCACGTTGTTGAGAGACAGGGGGGAACGTTATGGAATTGGCCCGGTTAATAAAAGAAAGACGCTCCGTACATCAATTCGAGGACCGTCCCGTCGCTATCGAGCTGATCAAGGAGCTGCTGGATACGGCGGTATGGGTGCCCAATCATAAAATGACCCAGCCATGGCGCTTCGTCATTGTCCAAGGCGAAGGCCGCCGGAGACTGGCGGATGTGGCCCGCGCCGGAGCGGAGAAGCGGGAGAAAGACCCGGCGAAGAGCCGGGAGCTGGGACAAAAGTTTCACGACCGGTTTATGTCCGTTCCGCTGTTCGTCGCCGCCATCATGACAGAGAATACGCATCCCGTCGTGCGGGAAGAAGACTACGCTTCGATGAGCTGCATTATTCACAACTTCAGCCTGCTGGCGTGGGAGCGCGAGCTCGGGCTCGTCTGGGAGACGTATCCGCTGCTGCATGTGCCGGAATTCCGCGAAGCGCTCGGCGTCCGGCCCGGCGAGAAAATAATCGGCAGCCTGCATGTCGGCTATCCGTCCAAGGTGCCTCCGGCCCAGCCGAGAATACCGGCGGAACAACTGATTACGGTGATCGATGAGGCTTAGGTGGGATTGTTCCGATGAAGCTTAAAGTGATGATTCCGCTGCTGCTCCTTCTGTCGATCCTGTCCGTCTTCGTAGGGGTCAAGGAGATTAAGCCGTGGGAAGTGTTCCAGCTGACCGAGGATCAGCTGCATGTGCTTGTCATTAGCCGCGTGCCGCGCCTGATCAGCATTTTGATTGCCGGCGTCAGCATGGGCGTCGTCGGGCTGATTATGCAGCAGCTGAGCCGCAACAAATTCGTGTCGCCGACGACAGGCGGTACCGACGATTCGGCCCGGCTCGGCATACTGGTGTCGCTGTTGCTGTTCAACTCGGCCACCTCGATGCAAAAGATGCTCGTAGCCTTCGTCTTCGCTTTGCTGGGAACGTTCGTTTTTATGAAAATACTGGACAAAGTGAAATACAAGGATGCGATATTCATCCCGCTCGTCGGGCTGATGTTCGGTAACATTATTACTTCGTTTTCTACGTTTTTTGCCTATAAATACGATTTGATTCAGAACCTTTCCTCTTGGCTTCAGGGGAATTTCGCGCTGACGATGAAGGGCCGGTACGAGCTGCTCTATATCAGCATCCCGGTCGTAATTATCGCCTATTTGTACGCCAACCGGTTTACGATTGCCGGCATGGGCGAAGAGTTCTCCATCAATTTGGGGCTCAATTATAAGCAGGTGGTTAACCTGGGGCTTGTCATCGTGGCGCTCGTCTCCTCGGTCGTGATGCTGACGGTAGGCACCATTCCGTTCCTCGGGCTGATCATTCCGAACATCGTCACCATCTATCAGGGCGACAACCTGAAGAAAAATTTGCCCCACACCGCCGTACTGGGCGCGCTGTTCGTTCTGGTATGCGACATCTTGGGCAGGGTTATCATTTATCCGTTCGAGATTCCAATCGGCCTGACGGTCGGAGTGCTGGGAAGCGCAATTTTTCTTTATTTACTGTTGAGGAGAAAGGCATATGACTTATAAGGCAAAGCTCGGCATTTTATCCGTACTCGCGCTTGCGGCCATTGCGGTGTTTATGTTCATCCAGATCGGGGACAACTGGAGCTACGTGCTGGAGCGAAGAGGCTGGAAAGTCGCCTCCATGGTGCTCACCGGCGCCTGCATCGCCTTCTCGACGGTCATCTTCCAGACGATAACGAACAACCGTATCCTGACGCCGAACATTATCGGACTGGATTCCATGTATATGCTCGCGCAAACCGCGGTCGTCTACTTTTTCGGGTCCACTACGAAGCTGCTGGTTGACAACAATCTGAACTTCGCCATGACCTTGGTGCTAATGATGCTGTTCGCCGGGCTGTTATACAAGCTGATGTTCAAGCGGGAAGGCAGCAACATTTATTTCCTGTTATTGATCGGGATTGTGCTGGGGACGCTGCTCGGCAGCTTGACGACCTTTATGCAGGTGCTGATCGATCCCAATGAATTTTTGGTGCTGCAGGGTAAAATGTTCGCCAGCTACAACAAAGTGCAGGGGCAGCTGATTACGATCTGCCTCATCGTCGCGGTGCTCGTCACCTTGTATTATTCCCGGTTCGCCAAGCATATGGATGTCATCTCGCTGGGTAAGGATCACGCGACCAATCTGGGCGTCGATTACCATTACGTCGTCAAGCGGCTCTTGATTATCATCGCTGCGCTGATTTCCGTAGCTACCGCCTTGGTAGGGCCGATTACGTTCCTGGGCCTGCTGGTCGC
Organism: Paenibacillus doosanensis; assembly: GCF_025060755.1. Classification (GTDB taxonomy): domain Bacteria; phylum Bacillota; class Bacilli; order Paenibacillales; family NBRC-103111; genus Paenibacillus_S; species Paenibacillus_S doosanensis. Next base: position 136,727 of record NZ_JANYUY010000004.1, on the reverse strand, counting down.
TAACGTGACCTACCAGTTCATGAAAACGTACCGGCACGCGCTGCTAATCCCGGCCTCGATCTTGATCAGTATCGTGGCGCTGGTCGGCGGACAGCTCATTGTGGAAAGAGTGTTCACATTCACCACGACGCTAGCCGTTGTCGTCAATCTCGTCGGCGGCGTGTACTTTCTATATCTTCTGCTGAGGGAGAACAAATCATGATCGAAGTAAGGCAGCTAACCAAACAATACGGCGGAAAACAAGTCGTCGACAACGTCTCTATCCGTATCGGCAAGGGGCGGATCACCTCGTTCATCGGTCCTAACGGAGCCGGCAAAAGCACGCTGCTCTCCATGATCAGCCGCCTGACTTCGAAGGACGCCGGCGAGGTGCTGATCGAAGGCAAAGAAATCAGCCAATACAAGAGCACGGAGCTGGCCAAGTTAATTTCGATTCTGAAGCAGTCGAATCATATTCAAGTCCGTCTTACTGTGCGCGAGCTGGTCTCGTTCGGGCGGTTTCCCTATTCGCAGGGCAAGCTGACGCCGGAGGATTGGAAGCATGTCGACGAGGCGATCGCTTATATGGAGCTTCAGGATATGCAGCACAAATATTTGGATCAGCTGAGCGGCGGCCAAAATCAGCGGGCGTACATAGCGATGGTCATCGCGCAGAACACCGAATATATCTTGCTAGACGAGCCGCTCAACAATCTGGATATGCGGCATTCCGTTCAGATCATGAAGGTGCTGCGGCGGCTGGTCGACGAGCTCGGCAAGACGGTCGTGATCGTCATTCACGATATCAATTTCGCTTCCTGCTATTCCGACTACATTGTAGCGCTGAAGAACGGGGCCGTCGTCAAAGAAGGCGCCACCGGGCACATCATCGATTCGGCGGTTTTGAAGGAAGTATACGATATGGAGATTCCGATCGAAACGATCAACGGCAACAAGATCGGCGTGTACTTTACCTAGGAATGCTTAAGTTGTATTTCAACAAAAATAAAAGGTGGTTGAGAAAAAATGAAAAGAAGATTGCCCGTACTGATCCTTATCCTTTGCCTGGCTGTGTTTGCGGCGGCCTGCGGAACCAGCGGTTCCAATCCATCGAACGGAGCGGCTCCGGCATCGTCGACCGACTCCGGTTCTGCTGCCACGACTCCGGCGGTTTCTGACGAGCTTACGCTCAAGCATCAGCTGGGCGAAACCAAAGTGAAGAAAAACCCTAAGAAAGTCATTGCTTTCGACTACGGCGCGCTTGACACCCTGGACAAACTGGGTATCGAAGTAACCGGCGTCGCACAGAAGAACCTGCCTCCGTATCTGGCCAAATACAAAGACAGCAAGTACCAAAACATCGGCACGCTTCAGGAGCCGGACTATGAGAAAATCAGCTCGATCAAACCGGATCTGATCCTGATCTCCGGCAGACAACAAACGGCTTATCCTGAGCTGAGCAAGCTGGCTCCGACGATCTATGTCGGCGTAGACAACAAAAACTTCATGGAATCGTTCAAAACGAATATGAAAATGATCGGTCAAATTTTCAGCAAAGAATCCGAAGTCGACGCGGAAGTAGCCAAGATCGAGAAACAGATTAATGATGTCAAAACGAAAGCGGCATCCGTCAACAAAAACGCTTTGATTATTTTGGCTAACGAAGGCGCGATCAGCGCATACGGCCCGGGCTCCCGGTTCGGTCTGATTCACGATGTGCTCGGCGTGCCGGCTGTAGAGAAAAACCTGGAAGTATCCACTCACGGTCAAAGCATCTCCTTCGAATTCATCGCCGAGAAAAATCCGGATTACTTGTTCGTCGTAGACCGCGGTGCAGCTGTAGGCGGGACTGCTCAGACAGGCGCCAAATCGCTGGTTGAAAACGAGCTGGTGAAGAAAACGAAAGCATTCACTAACAACAATATCGTCTATTTGGATCAAAACTACTGGTATTTGTCCGGCGGCGGACTGGAATCCGTAGCGGAGATGGTCGGCGAGATTGCCAAAGATTATAAATAAAGACGCTGTTTGAGGCCCGCCCCGGGAATAACCCGGGGCGGGTTTTTGCTGCCCGAAAGCTATTAAGCTGTTCATGAATCTATCCGTGGTCTCATACGATGATAGCGAAGAATTCTCATTTGGAAGCCCCGTTTTTTTGTGGAAATAGAAGGAACCGTATCAAGAAATGTCGAATATGAGAAGTTGACATTGAAATCTAATTTTGGCAGCCGCGCCCCAATTTAACGGACATCAAGCCTCCGGGCGGAACGCTGCCTCATTTCCATTCGATAAGGAGGGGATTGCCGCTTGCGCAGACCTATTCTAAACCAACAACCGAAGGTTGACTTGAAACTGAACGCGGAGACGGTGTCGCGGACTACGGTGGAGCTCAACGGCTTGGCGCTGGAAAAACGGCTCAAACAGCAACGTTCGCAGGCTTATATCGAAGCGATGACCCGTCTGGATGCGGCCGGAGCCGTCTGCGACCGCTCCAAGGTTCAGGAGCTGATTCAGTCGATTCAGAATGAATTCGGCGAGCTGAAGCCGCATCAGTTTCTTATCGGCATTGTAGCCAAATGTTATTTAGGTGCCCCGTATGAGGTGCATACGTTAGATATGAGGCAGGAGATCGTGCAGCATTATAAAGCGGGTCAGCCTTTGCCGTCCGGCATGGAGCGGGCGCGCGGGCTGGCGATGCATCCGAGCTATTCGTTCGTAGAAGTATATTCGGATTCCATTTGCGCCGTTGCGGCGAAAGGTTATGTCGCATTTACAAGGGGGGGCGGAAATGTCCAGTGAACGGGTTATCGACAGGGCCGATCTGCGGGCTATCGAGAGCAATCTCAGTAATCTGCGGGGAGAGATTCAATATGTCTCCAATCAGGTGCAATCGGTAGGGGAATATGTAGAGAACGTCGGCCAGGAAGTGCAGAAGGCGCAGGCGAGAATCGATGCGCTTGCCCGGGATTTTCACGAATTCGTCCAGCGCGACCAAATGGCCAAAAATTTGCAGCTGGCCGAAACCCGGCTGGTGAAGGTGCGCCAGGAGCTGGAGACGAATTTCGGCCATTACGGCGAAGTGCGCAGGCGCGTCACCGGTATATTGCAGGCGGTCGACGTGCGGCTGGTCAAGAAGGAGACGATCGAGAACACGACGGAGGAGCATATGCTGGCGGCGCCGCGGTACTGGCTCGCGCCGTGTCTGATCGCGCTGGCGGCCTGGCTGAACGATAACAAGGAGCTGGCCGAGCGGGCGATGATGGAAGCGCTGCGCCGCGATGACGAGAAGACGTCGCTGTTCTTCGCGCTGGTAACGCGCAGAGGCTCAAGGTACAAGGCGAGCCGGGAATGGCTCGACCGCTACTTCGCGCTGCAAAATCCGCATGAGCTGGAGCGGGAGATCATTATCCTGATCGACGGGTTTACGAACGGCATATTCGGGCCGGAAGCGCGGACCAAATGCGCCAAGCATGTCGAAGCCTGGATCGAGGAGCTGGCGCAAAAGGTAGGCTTCGTCGAAGAACAGCAGCGGCGATGGAAGGAAGCTCTGCTGTCCAAAGTGCAGAAGCTGGATGGGACCGCTTATCCGTATTTGCGGCAGTACAGCGGCACATGGTCCGATCTGGAGCAGTCGCTTCAGGGAGCCAAGCTGCATGACATCATTCATGATTATTTCCACAATATATTCAATAAAGAGATCGTTCCCGCCAAGAGCATTGCCGTCGCCGTTGACGCGATGCTCGATACGCTCGTTTCCAAATTCGACGACGAGGAATTGCCGCTTCGCCGGGAAGAGCGGCTGAACTCGCTGATTGTGGAGGAGAACGGCGATCGCGGCGCGGCCCAGCACCGCTTCGACTCCGAGAAGACGCTGGAGGAGCGGGTCGATTTCACGCAGCTGCTGACGAATTTCGCCATGCATCCGGAGACGTCCTACGCTTCTTTGGCTACACAGAAGTTTTCGATTGCGCTGTCGAAGGAATGGATTCGCCAGGCTCATGACGATCTGACCTTGGACAATCGCGCGGCGGTTCCCCGGGATATCGAGATGAGCATCGAGCACTGGTCGGGAACGACGCAGGACGGAACCAACGAGCATGAGCTGATCGAATCGCTCACCCGGCACATTCACGACCGCAGAGACGCCGAGCTGGATGAGATGCGGCTCGGGCTGAAGCATTGGCTCGGCCTCATCGCCGGGGTCCTCTTCCTGCTAATGAGCATCACTACGCCGTTCCTGCTCGTGCTCGGAGCTCTCGGCGTCATTTATTTCTTCTGGTCGCGGCTCAATCTGGCCAAGGCGAAGCTGCGGGTAACCGAAGATTACGAGAAGCTGCTGCAAAGCTGCAAAGATATTTTGCGGGCGGTGCTGTCGGATGTGGTGGACTGGCGTCAGGAGTATGCCCGGGAAGACGGCAAGGCGGGGAGGGTTACGGAGTTCCTCGACAGCGTCGCTGCCGAGCGCTATACGTTCTCGAGCTTTGACAGCGCCCGAAGCATCATTTCATCGTAAGCAAAGGAGAGGGAGACCATGAACGGAGAAACGGAATCGAAGCCGATGCTCGTGCAGCGCGGCAAAGGCCCGCAGCCAGCGAAGCAAGGGGAAGAGACAATGCAGCCGGAAGGCGTGCAGAAGGTCAACACCAACGATGCCTTAGCCAGCCAATTTCCGGAGTGGGATTTAAAACCGCCCGCTCAGCTGATTCGAAGGAGGAGTACCAGACGATGAGCGGGTTTCCGGCGACTTATGCCGATTGGGTGCGCTGCTTTGACGCCCTGCAGGAGGGCGGGCAAGACGACGAGGTACTGCTGAGCATGGAACGGGGCGCGATTGAATGGACGGGCGGTGTCGCCGATAAGATAACCCGGAGAATGTACGAGGTGCTGGAGCTTCGGCTGCAGCAGGTTTCCCGGCAGATGACCGCGGAGCTGTCGCGCGCCCGTGCAGCGGATACCGATGTCGTTACGGCGCTCTTGAACGCACGGAGACGATTCGCCGTCGTGAAGCGGTTCGCTTCTATAGCTGCCTTCCCGGAGCCGGTGCGAAAGACGATGACCGATATCGTGGCTGCGTATGTGCGCGACACTCAGTCTTCGCTGGAGGACAGCGCCAAGAACGACCGTACCGGCCAGCTGCGCATGGTGATCAAGAACAATTCCTTGCTTCGCTACGAGGAGCTGCAGGTGAAGCATGACGGAGTGCTTCCGTCCTCCCCGGCAGCGCAGCCGGCGGCAGGACCCAATTCACGAAAAAGAAGGGTTATATTGTAATATGAACGATTTTAAACGGTGTTTGGAAACGTTGGAACGTTACTTGAAGGCGCGCATTCCGTTCATTTCGATCCGCACTTCGGAGCGGGCCCGCGCGCTGGACGCGCTAGGGCAAATCGCGCATAAGCTGAACATCCCGATTTTCTACCATACGATTTCTCAGGGAACGCGCGACATCGGCTCGAACCGGCTAGCGAACGACGACCGCTCGGTGATCGGGGGACTGGATTTTGCCAGTCAAAAAATCGGGCAGCAGCAGAACTTGTCGTTTATTTTCACGGAGGTTCAGGATATTGAGGACGATACGCCTACGGCAAGGCAATTTCAGGATGTCGTCATGCTGTCTACGGAGACCGGCGGCAGCATTATCGCCATCACCAACAAGCCGGTCTGGGGTCCGCTGCAGAGGCACGGGATGTCGATTACGCTAGATCCGCCCAATGAAGACGAGATGCTGGAGATTATCCAGAGCCAGCTGGAGCCGTATCGCGGAGAAATTCCGATCGAGTGGGGACCGGAGGAAGAGAAGCAGGCCGCTGCCATTCTGGCCGGGATTAGCCAGATCGAGGGCGAGAATGTGATCGCCACGCTGCTTGCCAACGGCTCCATCTCCAACGAGGACTTGAAGGAGCTGACCTATGCGAAGGATCGGATCTTCGCCGATATCTCGGGAATCGAGCGCGTCCAGGTAAGGGAGGATTACCAGATCGGCGGACTGGAAGGGCTGAAGCTCTGGCTGGACGCCAATGAGAAGCTGCTGACCGCCGATTTGCGCGATCGCGGTATTCGCCCTCCGCGCGGTATTCTGCTCGTCGGCGTGCCGGGCTGCGGGAAATCGCTGTCGGCCAAGGCGATTGCCGCCGCGTGGAAGCTGCCGCTATATCGCCTGGATCTATCTACGATCCAGGGACAGTATTTGGGCCAGAGCGAGGCGCGGCTCAAAGAGGCTCTGTCCACGGCCGATCATGTCGCTCCTTGCGTGCTATGGATCGACGAGATCGAGAAAGGCTTGGCCGGCGCGCTCGGCAGCGGAGACGGAGGAACGTCGACGCGAATGGTCGGCCAGTTCCTGTTCTGGCTGCAGGAGAGCTTGGCGCGGGTATTCGTGGTGGCTACGGCCAACGATGTATCCAAGCTGCCACCCGAGCTGCTGCGCCGCGGACGCTTCGACGAGCTGTTCTTCGTCGATCTGCCGACGCCGAAGGAGCGGGAGGAGATCATCCGCATCTATGTGAAGAAAGGGCTCAAGCAGGAGCTGAGTCCTTCCTTGATGGAACGGTTGGTCCGCCTATCCGAAGGCTTTGCCGGGGCGGATCTGGAGGCGGCGGTTCGCGACGTCGTCAAGCAAGCGGTAGTGCGCGGGGACGACTCGATCACCGATGAAACGTATCTTCGTTTCTTTGAGAATGTGGTTCCTCTCTCGCAGACGAGTCCCGAACAAATCGACCAGATTCGCGCCTGGGGACGCGAGCGAGCGGTGCCGGCGGGCAAGTCGTTCGAGGAAGCGTCCGCCGTCATCGATGCCAGCCCGCGCAAGAAAGGCTTCCGCAACGTATTGGTATAATCGAATCGCACATTCGTCCCTCGGGCAGGCAGTGATCAAAGCCCGGGGGTTTTTCTTTTGAGCGACCGTTTATTTGTTTCTTGTGCCGTTCTTCGGGGCTATGTCCGGCTGACTCCTGCTGGGCAAGCCTATCGCCGGGTACGTATGGTGCGCGGCGGTGTGCATCGGCTGCAGCATTTATTTGGTAAATCCGCAGCGCCTGAAGCTTCCTCCGCCCAAGCATGATGCGGAGTAAAAATGCCAAAAAGTGCGAATGATGATAATAATGCGATCATGTTTCGGGAAAACGGCTTCTGACGGGCGTTAATCGGCCTTAATCCGATCTGGCGGGATCGGGCAAGCTTGTAGTAAGATGAGTCTCATCATTAAAAAGGCAAGTAGGAGAGAACGTCAATGAACACAATTGAAAAAATCAGCAAGTTCGTCGGAGGCACTTTTTCCGTCTGGGTCATCCTGTTCGCTTGTCTCGGATTTTTCGCGCCGCAAGCGTTCGTCGGCATGAAGGGAGACATTTCCCTGCTGCTCGGCATCGTAATGTTCGGCATGGGGCTCACGCTGTCTTCGGCCGATTTCCGCGAAGTATTCCGCCGGCCGGGCGAGGTGGCGATCGGCGTCGTAGGCCATTTCCTGATCATGCCGACGCTGGCCTTCGTATTGGCCTATGCGCTCAAGCTGCCGCCCGATATCGCCGTCGGCGTCATCTTGGTCGGCTGCTGTCCCAGCGGCACGGCGTCGAACGTCATGACCTTCCTCGCCAAGGGCGACGTCGCTTTAGGCGTGTCGATCGCCTCGGTATCGACCTTGATTGCGCCGTTCGCCACGCCTGCGATCATCTCGCTGCTGGCGCACAAATGGATGAATATCGACGCCAAGTCGCTGTTTATGGACATCATTCAGGTCGTGATCGTTCCGATTGTACTGGGCGTCATTGTCAAAGCGCTGTTCCGCAAGCCTGCGGAAGCGAGCGTCAAGGCGCTCCCGCTCGTATCGACGATCGCTATCGTACTGATCGTAGCCATTGTGGTAGCGGTTAACAAAGGGAAGATTATTGAGACGGGACCGCTTATTTTTGCCGTCGTCATCTTGCATAACCTGCTCGGCTTTGGCCTTGGCTATTGGTTTGCCAAGCTGTTCGGCCTCAATCTGGCGAAGCGCAAAGCCATTACCCTCGAAACCGGCATGCAGAACTCGGGCCTCGGCGCGGCATTGGCTGCGGCGCATTTTAATCCGATTGCCGCGGTTCCAAGCGCGATCTTCAGCGTCTGGCACAATATTTCGGGCTCGGTGCTGGCCACCTGGTTTTCCAAAAGAGAATAGCGCCCCCCTTGGGCTGCTGGGAGTATGCGCCGCTGACACGTTGTCGGCGGCGTATTTGTTGTTGGCGGACACGCTGACAAGGACAACGGTCGCCGATGATACGCGGGGAGCGAGGCGGTGAAGAAGCTGCTGTCGTTCGGGAAAAACGCAGTGCTTCTTCGGCATGTTAAATAAAATGTCATAAAACATAACAATTTAAAATAAAATAGAGAATTTGTGTAATATATATTGACGTTACAATTACATTTGGTTTAAAGTTAATAAAAATTATAGTCTTGCCGATGCTCGGATTTTGATATATTTAAAGAGTGTGTCTCCTGCGTCGGCCATCGCCTGGACGAGAATGGCCCGAAGCTTGGAGCTGACAAAGACTTACGGCATTTCGCAATATTTCGGATTTGTATTCAATTACTGTGTTTCTGCCGGGCCTGGCTTTCGAGCTTCCCGTCGTCGTCATGTTTTTGAGGAAATTGGGGAAAATATTGAATCCTGGACGGCTGCATGCGATGCGCCGTTACGCCGCCTATGCAGGGAGAAGGGGTGGATCGATGAATGAGAAAGACTGCATTATGCTGCAATATGTCGCCGAGGAGCAGAGCTTAACGAAGGCCGCCGAGCGGCTCTACATTACCCAGCCGGCCCTGACCTATCGCCTTCATCAGATGGAGAAGGAATTCGGGGTTCCGATTATCGTGAAAAACGCTAAAGGCACCAGGCTGACGCCGGAGGGCGAATATTTGGCGCAGTACTCGAAGAAAATGCTGGACGAACTCGGCAGAATGAAAGAATATATCGCCAATATGCGCAATGAAGTCAAAGGAAATCTGAGAATCGGCGTGGCCAGCTACTTCGGCTTGTATAAGCTTCCGCCGCTGCTGAAGCAGTTTCGCGACATGTACTCGGAGGTGCAGATGAACGTTACCTGCGGGCTGAGCACGGAGATAATCGAGCTGCTGATCCGCGAAGAAATTCAAGTCGGTGTGGTTCGCGGGGAGTATCCGTGGTTTGAAGGCAAGCATCTGCTGCACGATGAGCATATTTGCCTTGTCTCGCAAAAGGAACTGGCGATGGAGGAGCTGCCTTCTCTGCCGCAAATATGCTACAAACAGCCCCGGTTTTACGCGGGCAGCTACGCTCCGCTGCCGTTCGGCGAAACGGTGAGCGCCTGGTGGCATGAGCGATTCCATGAGCCGCCGCTGGTCACGATGCAGGTGGACAGCTACGAGACGTGCAAGGAAATGGTCAAGCACGGGCTCGGTTATACGATTATCCCCGGCATATTCGTATCGCCGGAGGATCGGCTGCATAAGGTGGAGCTGTTCCGTAAAAACGGCCAGCCGATGAAACGCCATACCTGGATGCTCTATAAGGAGCATTCGCTTCAATTGGCGACTGTGGACCGATTCGTCTCGTTTATGAAGGAACAGCATAGACAATAAGGCTGCGCAATGCTCTTCAGGAGTGTTGCGCTTTTTTTGCGTTACAGCGCGCGCTTATGGGAATGCTGCGGCCTAACGGTCGGATCATAGGCGATCCGCGTGGTGTGCTGTGCATAAATATTCCGTCCCGCTGTGTCTTTGTCGGCAGCGGAGACGGCGACGAGGGTCTCGGTCTCTACGATATGACGAACGCCGAGTGGCCTTGCATTTTACCGGTATATAATTGTAATATGCGGATTTGTAACGGTTTTTCCAATCGTTGGTCATAAAATAATTTTAAGTTCAGAGCAAAAAACTATTCATTTTACTTATCCCCGAGGGCGTCTTACAATAATGCAATAAAGATGCATAAATATTCGGTCGGCTCGCATTCGGTTCGGGATGATGTCCTGGCCGAAGCGTACTTTTTATGGACAGGTGGGGATTGTATTGCATAAGAACGACGGGAACGATCCAAAGCGGCGGCTTGAGCAAGCCGTCGACGCGCGCGACAAGCAGCTTCGCGACATCTCGATGCGCATTCACAGCCATCCGGAGCTGAGCTTCCATGAGCATCAAGCGCAGCAGTGGCTGACGGAACCGCTGGAAGAAGCGGGCTTTATTGTAGAAAAAGGGATCGCGGGGCTGGAGACTTCCTTCCGTGCGACATGGCAGGGGGCTCCCGGGGGCCCGAAGATCGCATTGCTGGCGGAATACGACGCGCTTCCGGCCATCGGCCATGCGTGCGGTCATAATTTGATCGGCACGGCCTCGGTTGGAGCGGCGCTGGCGCTCAAGGACGCGAATCCCGAGCTTCCGGGCACCGTCGTCGTGCTGGGCACGCCTGCGGAAGAAGAGGGCGGCGGCAAAATTATTATGTGCAACGAAGGTGTGTTCGATGACATCGATGCCGTCATGATGGTGCATCCTCAGAACAAGACGATGGTGCTGCGCGGCGCGCTCGCCTGTGTCGATGCGACCTTTACGTTTCACGGGAGACAGGCGCACGCTTCGTCGTCTCCGGAGAAGGGAATCAGCGCGCTGGATGCGATGATTAACGCCTTTGTGGCGATCAACTCGATTCGCCAGTTTGTCAAGGAGGATGTGCGCATCCACGGGATCATCACCAAAGGCGGGGACGCCCCCAATGTCGTCCCTGAGCTGTGCGAAGCGGTCTTTATTCTGCGCGCGGCCGATGTGAGCGAGCTGGAAACCGTGCGGGAGAAAGTATACCGCGCTGTCCGCCATGCGGCGGAAGGAGTGGGGGCGACCGTCGATATTGCCGAAGGGCTTATCTATGCGGAGCGAAACAACAATAAGGCGCTGGCCGCTTTATTCCGGAGCAATCTCGAACGGATGGGGATTGAAGTTGTCGAGCCTCCGGCCAAGGGCGGGATCGGCTCCTCCGATATCGGCAACGTCGGACAGGTTACGGCGACGATTCATCCGTATATCCGGATCGGCGACGCGACGACGCATACGCCGGAATTTTGCCGGCTCGCCGGGTCGGAGGAAGGGATGACTGAACTGAACCAGGCGGCCAAAGCGCTGGCGATGACGGTCTACGATCTGTGTGCGGACGCGGAAGCGCTAAAAGGCGTACGCAGCGAGTTTGAGCAGTGGAAACAACAGCGGAATGGAGGACAACATCATGGCTAATGGACAAGCTGCGCAGGCCGGACCGCGCAAATGGCTGAAGATGCCGCACACGTTCGTTATATTGGTTATTCTTATTTTTGTGGCGGCCGCGCTGACGTACGCGATTCCGGCGGGCAAGTTCGACCGGATTAAAGACCAAGCGACAGGCAAATCGCTGCTTGTCACTGGGTCTTACCATCATGTCGAAGCCAGCCCGATCGGGCTCACGGACATTCCGAAGTCGATCGTTCACGGCTTGATCGATTCGGCCGATGTCGTCTTCTTCATCTTCATTATCGGCGGCGCGTTCCAGATCATCTCCTCGACCGGAACGATCGAGGCCGTTACGGGCAGGGTAGCCAAAGCTTTTGCCAATAAGGGAATGTGGGTCATCCCGGTGTTCCTCACCTTATTCTCGGTCGGCGGCTTCACGATGGGGATGTCGACGGAGGTCATGGTCTTCGTGCCGATCGGCATAGCGATTGCCCGGGCGCTCGGCTACGACGCCTTGACGGGGACGGCGATGATCTCGCTCGGGGCGTCCTGCGGCTTCACCGCGGGTATCCTGAATCCGTTTAATGTCGGGCTGGCTCAAGCGATCGCTCAAGTTCCGATGTTTTCGGGCATGTGGCTGCGCATTATTTTGCTGATTTGTCTGATTGCGGTAACGAGCTTCTATATTATGCGCTATGCCGTCAAAGTCAAGAAGGACCCGTCTAAAGGGCTCGTGCAGGACCTGGAGGCGCAGGCCGACGGCGTCAAAGTCGACTTCTCGCAGCTGCCTTCGATGCAGTTGAAGCACTATTTGACCATCATCACTGTCGTATGCGGATTCGCTTTGCTCATTTGGGGCGTGTCCAAAAAAGGCTGGTGGATGGAGGAACTGGCCGCCTTGTTCCTGACGATGGGGGTCGTCTCCGGCTTCTGCTCGGGCTACGGCCCGAGCCGTGTCGCCAAGGAATTCGTGAAGGGTGCGAGCGCCATCACGTACGGCGCGTTCATTATCGGTATCGCCAGAGCGATTATGGTTGTGCTGGAGCACGGCAATATCATCGATTCGATCGTGTACAGTCTGTCCATTCTGGTGGGCGAGCTGCCGAGCTCAGTGCAGGTGCTCGGAATGTATCTTTTCCAAAATGTGATGAACGTCTTCATCACGTCCGGTACGGGCATGGCCGTTACGACGATGCCGATTATGGTGCCGCTGTCGGATTTGCTCGGCGTGACGAGACAAACCTCGGTGCTGGCGTTTCAGTTGGGCGACGGCTTCACCAATATGATTTTGCCGACGTCGTCGGCGCTTATGGGCAGTCTCGCGGTTTCCGGAATCGCTTATCAGAAGTGGGTCCGGTTCTTTTGGCCGCTGATGGCGACATGGATTGTGATCGGCGCAATTTTCATCGTCGTGGCCGATATTATCAAGTACAGTTGATTGCATGGTAAAAACAACAAAGGCATCCTCCGCGGTTTCCCCGGCGCAGGATGCCTTCTTGGCGTTGTTTCGCAACGCTTGCGTTGTGAATATAGAAAAGCTTATGCCACCTGAATTATTTAGCGAAAATATGATTGCCGATTTGGACTGTTTGCGGTCTCGACCAAATCCATTTGCTCGTAGCCGTCTTCGGATTGAAGTAGTAGAGCGCGTCGCCGGTCGGGTCCCAGCCGCGCACGGCGTCCTGAGCGGCCCAATAAGCGGTGCTGTCGGGCGTCAGGTTATATTGCCCGTCGGCTACCGCCGTAAAGGCTCCAGGCTGGAATACGATGTCCTCGATGGAGTCCCCGTACAGACCGGACTGCAGCCGATTCATCACGACGGCTCCTACGGCGACTTGACCTTCATAGGACTCGCCGCGGGCTTCGCTGTATATGACTTTGGCCAGAATGTCCAGCTCATGCTGGTTCAACGAATATTTTTTGAGCGCCGTCCATGTTTGGGCGCCGACTTTGCCGTCCGCGGTCAGACCGTAGTTAGCCTGAAACCGGCTGACCGCCGCTGTCGTGTTGGCGCCGTACAGGCCGTCGAGCGGCATTTGGTAAAAGCCCGCCAGCCTCAGACGAAACTGCAAATCCCATACGTCGCCGTTCGCGCTTCCTTGCTGAAGTGCCGGAGCCGCAGCGGCTTGTGCGGCAGGATGATTTCCATTTATAAGGATGAGACTGAATAGGATTAAGAAGGTGGCTGTTTTCCAAAATGCAGATTTCACAATGCATCTCCCCTTTCGGGTACTGATTATAGAGGGAGTACGAAACATGTGGCAACCAGTATATATTGGAATATATCAAAAAATCCTTACGCCGCGCCGCTTTATCCAAGCTTTTTGCTGGGGATGAGAAAACGGTCCGAAGCGGCTTTTTTTCCATCATTATGCAGCGTACGCGTCGCCGCCCGGCTGGTTCGTTTTTGCATAATGCAGGAATCATAGGAGAACGCTACAGAAAAGCGGATCGTTCCTATGATGTTGAAGGAGTTGATATTCCCATGGCCAAGATGATGGCATTCCTTAAGCCGTATAAGTGGTTCATCACCGGCGTATTGATTCTTATTTTCCTGCAATCGTTATCCGATTTGTATCTTCCGACGCTGATGGCGGACATCGTAAACAGGGGGATTGTCGAAGGCGATATTCCTTACATATTCCGGATCGGCGCTTTCATGCTGGTCGTCGCCGCGGCCGGCGCCGTCTGTTCCGTGGCGGCGAGCTACATGTCGTCCCGAATTGCCGCCGGTTTCGGCCGGGCGGTTCGCAGCCGGGTGTTCTCTCATGTGGAAAATTTCTCGCTGCAGGAATTCGACAAGATCGGCACGGCCTCGCTGATTACGAGAACGACCAACGACATTACCCAGGTGCAGCAAGTGCTTACGCTGATGCTGCGGCTGATGATCAGCGCCCCGATGATGTGCATCGGCGGCATTATTATGGCCGTGTCCAAGGATGCCCGGCTGTCGCTCGTGCTCGTCGTCGTCATCCCCGTCCTGGCGCTGGCCATATGGCTTATTGCGAGCAGAGGCATGCCGCTGTTCAAAGCGCTGCAGAAAAAGCTGGATCACTTGAATCTCGTGCTTCGGGAGGGGCTGACCGGCATTCGGGTCATTCGCTCGTTCAATCGCACGGAGCACGAGGGGCGCCGGTTTCAGGAGGCGAACCGCAGCTTGACCGACACGGCGACCAAGGTGAACCGGATTATGGCGGCGATGATGCCGGTCATGATGCTGGTGATGAACTTTTCGTCGATGGCGATCATTTGGTTCGGCAGCATCCGAATCAGCCGCGGCCATATGCAGGTCGGCGATCTGATGGCGTTTTTGCAATATGCGATGCAGATTATGTTCTCGCTAATTATGGTATCGATGATGTTCGTGATGATTCCGAGGGCTTCGGTATCGGCGGGGCGGATTAACGAGGTGCTGGATATGACGGCCGACATGAAGGACCCGGACCTGGAGCGGCCGACCGGCACGAGAAAAGGCTATATTGAATTCGACGACGTGTCGTTCAGTTATCCCGGAGCGGAGGAACCGGCCTTATCGGGCATTTCGTTCAGCGCCGCGCCGGGCGAAGTGACGGCGATTATCGGCGGCACCGGTTCGGGCAAGTCGACGCTGATCAGCCTGATCCCGCGGTTTTACGATGTCGAGGGCGGCAGCATTCGCATCGACGGAGTCGACGTGCGGGAGATGAAGCAGGAGACGCTGCGGGCCAAGATCGGGTATGTGCCGCAGAAGGCGGTGCTGTTCTCCGGCACGATCGCCGAGAACATCCGGTACGGCAAGGAGGACGCCACGGATGAAGAAATGCGGCATGCGGCGGCGATCGCGCAAGCCGACGGTTTCATTGCGGCGATGCCGAACGGATACGAATCGGTTATCGCCCAGGGCGGAACGAATGTGTCCGGAGGGCAGAAGCAGAGGCTGTCGATTGCCAGGGCGCTGGTGCGAAGACCGGAGATTTATGTGTTCGACGACAGCTTCTCGGCTCTCGATTTCAAGACCGACGCCAAGCTGAGAGCAGCCTTGCGAGGCGAGACCGCAGACGCTACCGTGATCATCGTAGCCCAGCGGGTCACCACGGTTATCGACGCGGACCGGATCATCGTATTGGATGAAGGCCGGATAGCCGGGATCGGCAGCCATCGCGAGCTGATGGATTCCTGTGAAGTGTACCGTGAGATTGTCGCTTCGCAGCTTTCGGAGGATGAGATAGCATGAGCGAACAGCGTAAAGGAGCGCCGGGGCCTGGGGGCTTCGGCGGCGGCAGGCCGGGAGGCGGTCCTGGAGGAGGACCCGGAGGACCGCGGATGGGGATGCCCGTGCAGAAGGCCAAAGATTTCAAAGGAACGCTGAGGAGGCTTGCCGGTTTTTTGAAGCCGCATCGCTATGCGCTTTTGACCGTGCTGCTGGCGGCTGTGCTGAGCACTTTATTCGGCATCGTCAGCCCGAAGATTATGGGGAAGGCGACGACCAAAATTTTCGAAGGCGTGATGCAAAAAATAAAGGGAGTGCCGGGGGCTGAGGTTGACTTCGGCTATGTCGCGGACATCCTTCTCCTCTTGGCCGTGCTGTACGTGCTGAGCGCGGCGTTCAGCTATGTGCAGCAGTACGTGATGGCAGGGGTAGCCCAGAAGACGGTGTACGGCTTAAGGCAGCGGGTGAACGAGAAGCTGGCGCGCCTGCCGCTGTCGTTTTTCGACTCGCGCACGCACGGCGAAATATTAAGCCGGGCCGTCAACGACGTCGACAACATCAGCAGCACGCTGCAGCAGAGCTTGACGCAGCTGATTACGTCGGTCGTGACGCTGGTCGGCGTCATCGTCATGATGCTCACGATCAGCGGCTGGATGACGCTCATCGTATTTCTGACGCTGCCGCTCAGCTTTCTGGTGACGAAGGCGGTCGCTTCGCGGTCGCAGGCTTTTTTTGCCGGTCAACAAAAAGCGCTTGGCGAACTGAACGGGCATGTCGAGGAAATGTATACCGGGCACCGCATAGTCAAGGCGTTCGGGCATGAAGCCAAATCGGTCGCCGCGTTCGACGACATTAACGAGAGGCTGTATCGATCGGGCTGGAAGGCGCAGTTTATCTCGGGCATTATTATGCCGCTGATGAGCTTCGTCAGCAATATCGGTTATGTGCTGGTCAGCGTCGTCGGCGGTATTCTCGTAACGCGCCGGGCCATCGAAATCGGCGATATTCAGGCATTTATCCAATATACGCGGCAGTTCTCCCAACCGATTACCCAGCTGGCGAATATCGCCAACATTATTCAATCGACGATCGCCTCGGCGGAGCGGGTGTTCGAGCTGCTGGACGAGCCGGAGGAGGTGCCGGAGACGGCGCAGCCCGTCATGCCGGAGCGGGTCAACGGCGAGGTGCACTTCCGCGACGTGACGTTCGGTTACGGAGAGGGGGCCGTTCTGATCCGGAATATGAACATCGACGTGAAGGCGGGGCAGACGATAGCCATCGTCGGACCGACCGGTGCGGGCAAGACGACGCTGATCAATCTGCTGATGCGGTTCTATGAGCTTAAGGGAGGCCGAATTACGATTGACGGCACAGATATTACCGAGATGAAGCGGGGGCATCTGCGCAGCCTGTTCGGTATGGTGCTGCAGGACACGTGGCTGTTCAATGGAACGATCCGCGACAATATCGGTTACGGGCGCGAGGGGGCGACCGAGGAGGAGATTGTGCAGGCGGCCAGGGCGGCCCATGCCGATCATTTCATCCGCACGCTGCCGGAAGGCTACGATACCGTGCTCAATGAAGAAGCCTCGAATATTTCACAAGGGCAAAAACAGCTGCTCACCATCGCCCGCGCTATATTGGCCGATCCGGCGATCCTTATTCTCGACGAGGCGACCAGCAGCGTCGACACGCGTACGGAAATATTCATTCAGCGGGCGATGAACGAGCTGATGAAAGGCCGCACCAGCTTCGTTATCGCGCACAGGCTGTCCACGATCCGCGATGCCGACTTGATTCTCGTTATGGATAAAGGCGCGGTGATCGAACAGGGGAATCATGAAGAGCTGCTCGCCAAAGGCGGGTTTTATGCCGATCTGTATAACAGCCAGTTTACCGGCAGAAGCGCGCGGACGGATATGGGTTGAAGCTTGGGTGGGGCGAAAGGGAGTCTTCCTTGAAAGTCGACATTCGCAAGGCGCAAATTGCAGCATAAAGATAAAGCACAGCCCCGCCGTCATGCGAAAACGGCGGGGCTGTGCTGGCTGCGGCCGCGGAGGAGACGATGCTGCTTTAAGGCCTCTCCAGAGCGAATGTTTCGCCGAGGATCGTGGAGAATTGGCCTGCGAGCCGGTCGACCGGACGGGGCGCGGCGGCACCGATATGGCCGCTGACGTCGTCGTGCGCTTCCTCCGGATGGAAGCAAACGCCGCGGCCGATCGGCTGCGGTATAATGCTGCCGATGAGCAGCTTCTAATTATCCCGTTCCGATTGGTGGCTGGCAGGATCGATCATATCATCACGGCTGCGCTGCTCCTTCCTTAACGACGGTCCGCAAAGGCTTCGCGGTACCATTCCTCGGCGGCTTCCGCTTCGGAAGCGGTGAGCTGATGGCCGAACCGTTCCCAATGAACGGTAACTTCGGCTCCTGCGCCCTTGAGCAGGGCGCTCAGCTCTTCGGTCTCCTCGGGCGAGCAGATCGGGTCGTTCATCCCGGCGCCGATGAAGCAGCGGACGCCGCTCAAATCCGGCAGCCCGATCCCGCGGCGCGGCACCATCGGATGGTGCAGGATGGCCCCCTTGAATACGCCGGGGCAGTGAAACAAGAGGCTGCCGGCGATATTCGCGCCGTTGGAATAGCCTACGGCGACCAAGTTATCGCGGTCGAATCCGTGGCTTACCGCCGCCTGATCGAGGAAATCCGCCGCTTCCTTCGTGCGGAAGACGAGGTCCTCCTCGTCGAATACGCCTTCGGCCAGCCGCCGGAAGAAACGGGGCATCCCGTTCTCCAGCACATTGCCCCTTAAGCTGAGCACGGACGAAGAGGGCGATACGACTTTGGCGAGCGGCAGCAGATCGCGCTCCGTGCCGCCTGTGCCGTGGAATAGGACGAGGACCGGGGCTGCCGGGTCCGTGCCTTGCTGATAAATATATTTCATCGCTGATCTTCCTCCAATACTCGGACCTCGATCGGGTCCAAATGCTGTTCGATTAACGTGCGCTGTTCTTCGTACCATGCCGGCAGCATGAGCTGTTCGCCGAGATGCTCAGGCGCTTCGTCCCGTGCAAAGCCCGGAGGATCTGTAGCGATTTCGAACAGGATGCCGCCTTCTTCCCGGAAGTAGATCGCATTGAAATACTGCCGGTCTACGATCGGAGTAGGCTGAAAGCCGCTGCTCTCGACGAGCTGTCTCCACTGCGCATGCTCGGCGTCGTCCTGAGCCCGCCAGGCGATATGATGCACGGTGCCGGCCCCGCCTGCGCCGTAAGGCATTGGAGTGACGTTCACATCGATAATGTTGCCGATCGTTCCTCTGGCCCGGAAGCGGGCGTAGGAGCCTTCCTGGCCGATTTTTTGCAAGCCCATCACTTTCTCCAGCGTTTGGGCGGTCCTCTCCGGGGCCGTACTGTAGAGCACCGCGCCGCCGAAGCCTTTGATCGCTTTGTCTGCCGGTATGCCGCCGAACGACCACTCGCTGTGCGTGCCTTCCTCGCGCTCTACGATCTCCAGGCGCAATCCGTCCTTATCCGCGAATTGCAAATACGATTCCGAGAAGCGCTCTGCCTTCATCACGGATATGCCGAACTTGCGAAGCCGCTCCTCCCAGAAGCCGAGCGAGCCTGCCGGTACGACATAGGTCGTGATGCCGACCTGGCCGCCGCCGATCCGGCCTTTGCGGGAACCGGCCCAAGGGAAGAAGGTGATAATCGTGCCGGGGCTGCCGATTTGGTCGCCGAAGTACAGATGATACACTTCCGGCGCGTCGAAGTTGATCGTCTTCTTCACCAAGCGAAGGCCGAGCACTCCCGAATAAAAATCGACGGTCTCCTGAGCATTGCGGACAAAAGCGGTAATATGATGAATTCCTGCTGTCGGTTGCGGCATAAATACCATCTCCTCGTATAAGTTATCGGATACAAGTTCCGTTGTTATTGAAATCGGTTATAGGTGACGAATTCTCCGACCGGCCTGCGGTAGCCGCGCGGTCTTTGGCGCGACGTATCCTCTCTGCCTATGGCGATCAGCAGCGCGGGAACGTAGCGGCCGGGAACGGAGAGCGCCTTGCGCAGCGCCTCCGCATCGAAGCCGATCATCGGGCAAGTATCCCAGCCGGCATCCTTGGCCGCCAGCATGAAGAGCATGGACGAGAGGCTGGCGTTGCGGATCGCTTCCTCGTGCATGAACGCCGCACCGCGGTTGTCGTAGAAGCTGACGACCGATTCGACTTCCTGATCGTATTCCTGCTTGCTGTAGACCCCCAGATTCAGCAGTCCTTCGTTGATTTTACCGGCATCTCGATATGCGTGAAGGTCGCCGAGGACGACGATGACAGCCGAGGCGCTCTGAACCTTATATTGCTTGTAGGCGGCTTCGTAGACGCTCTGCTTCAGGGAAGGGTCCTTCACGACGACATAATGCGTATGCTGCAAATTAAAGGCGGACGGAGCGAATTTGACCAGATTGAATATTTCGTCGAGTTCTTTATCCAGTATCTCCACACCGGGAATAAACTTATTAGCCGATCTGCGGGCTTTCAATAAGGCTGTAAAATCGCTCATAACTGATTTCCTCCTTCAGGGAAATGAACCATTAACGGGTTAGTGCGTCAAGCGAATACGCTCCGGCGCCGGTTAAGGCAACGCCAACGGCGATAGCGATAAGAATGACGTTATATTCAATACCGCCCGATGTTACCCAAAAACCGTTTTTGCCGTGCACCGTCGCAATGGCGCCGATCATTGTCAGCACAATCAGCGCGGCGGCGACAGGCGTGAACAGCCCGGCGGCAAGCAGCAAGCCTCCGATCAGCTCCATTAATCCGGCGGCGACCGCCATAGGAACGCCGGGTTTAATGCCGATCGATTCCATCCAGCCTCCGGTTCCTTTGGGCCCGTGGCCTCCGAACCAGCCGAACAGCTTCTGGGAGCCGTGCCCCGCGAAAATCAAACCTACAACCAGCCGAACGATCAGTAATCCTAATGCAATAGACATTGTAAATCCCTCCGTTTAAGTTTGAGTTTTTAAAAATCTATAAATAAAGAATCTTAAATTTAAGATATATGACGAAAAAGAGGCTATACGCGTTACACTTGAACTCCGTATAGCTATTTGAAATGCTCCTGGGCGAATTTGCCGAGTTTTTTGAGCAGCTGAGCCGCCGTCCGTTTCTCTTCGGGGGTCAGACCGCCAACCGCTTTATCGATAACCTCCGCATGGCGGGGGAATACGTCCTCGATAAACTGCCTGCCTTGCTCGGTAATGTCCGCGTAGATCAAGCGCCGGTCCTCGGTGGAGGCTCTGCGGCACACGAACTGCTTCTTCTCCAGCTTATCGACGACATAGGTGATGTTGCCGCTGCTCATAAGCACCTTTTCGCCAATCTGCTGAATCGGCTGAGCGCCTTTATGGTACAGCAGCTCCAGCACGCCGAACTCGGTTCGGTTCAGGCCGCTTTGGCGAATGTCGCGGTCGGCGTGGGCATTCACCCATTGACTGGCCCGCGATAGCGCGATATACAGATCGAGTGACTCTTCATAGGAGCGTTTCTCCGTCATCGCTTGCTCCTCCTTCCGCTGGTGAAATCTCAAAATCGAATATCTTAAATTAAAGATAATACAATTTAAGAAAAACGTCAACCCCTTCGATCGACTCTTCGGCCACTTTTTCACCGCGCTTTTAGAAGGGTGGTGAAAAAGTCCGCTGCGGCGTCCATTTGCTCCTCCAATCGCTGTTGAAAACGGATTCTTCGGATTGTTTTTTCGTTTTTCTGTGGAGAGAATCCGCTTTCAAAGGCGAACGCTTACGCTTTTCCAGATTCAAATGGCCCCTACGCTCGTTTTTCACCAGGCTTTTAGATGTCCGCATCGGGGTCTGCGATCGAACTGCGCCGTTCCCGGATGTCCTGCAGCGGCGGCCGGCCGTACATGCGGGCGTATTCCCGGCTGAACTGGGACGGGCTTTCGTAGCCGACGCGAAAGGCCGCATCGGAGACTTGCACGGACTCCGTCAGCATGAGGCGGCGGGCTTCCTGCAGACGCACCGTTTTCTGGTATTGCAGCGGGCTCATCGCCGTGACGCGCTTGAAATGCTTGTGAAACGCCGAAGCGCTCATATTCACGGACTTGGCAAGCTGGTCGACCGCAAGCGGGCGGTCGTATTGCCGGTTCATCAGCCGGAGCGCTTGCGCGATGCTGTGCGCATGACTGCCGATCATGGCGAACGAATGGAGGAGCGCGCCCTGCTCGCTTTGGAGCACGCGATACAAAATTTCACGGATCACGAGCGGCGCGAGAGCAGGGATGTCCTCAGGCTCGTCCAGCAGCTGCAGGAGCCGCACGATCGCTTCGAGCAATGCGGGAGACGTCCGGTTTACGGTGATGCCCCGAAAGCTTTCGGCGGCAGCGGACCCGGGGCGGTTCGCTTCCTTCACGATGTCGAGGATGACGTCGGCGTCAAAGCTGAGCTTCAAGCTCAAATACGGGATTTCGGGCGAAGCTTCGACAATGCTGCCGACGATCGGCAGTTCAACGGAAGTGACCAGGTAAGTCGACGGATCGTACCGGTACGTTTCATCGGCCAGCGAGGCCGTCTTCGCCCCTTGGGCCACGACGCAAATCGACGGCTTGTATACGGATTCCATCGGATGCGAAGGCTGTACGGCATGCATCAGCGTCAACGAGGGTACGCTTGTCCGAAACGTGCCGTGCGACGGGGCGTGGCGGCGTATGAAGAGCGCCAGCTGCCGCAGAGCTTGCTCCATACGCGGCGAATCGTTCGTTATGCTCATCGCTGCGGGCTCCTTTCCGGGAGGATGTCAGTCCTTTTATTATATCGATTATATCGGGACCGAAGAGAATCAGGCAAGAATCAGCCAGGTATGGTCTAACGGCCCGGTACAAACATTACTATAATGAAATCATCGGGATAAAGCGCGGCGGCTGTAACGGCCGGCCGCAAATCCAAGGCAGAGGGAGAGCATGAATATGAGTTTAAGCGGAAAAGTTGCCATAATTACCGGGGCTTCCCGAGGGATCGGAAGGCAAGCGGCCATTCAATTGGCGCAAGCCGGAGCGAAGGTCGTCGTCAATTATTCCTCCAATTCGGCGAAAGCCGAGGAAGTCGTAAAGACGATTGAGCAAGCGGGCGGCGCAGCCGCGGCCATCCGCGCCGACGTCAGCAAGGTAAGCGAGGTCGAAGCGCTGTTCGCAGATACGCTTGAACGGTTCGGACGCGTAGATATTGTGGTCAATAATGCCGGTATTATGGAGTGCAAGGCGATTGAGGACGTGACGGAGGACCTATTCGACCGCCACTTCGCGATCAATGTGAAGGGAACTTATTTTGCCTGCCAGCAAGCGATGAAGCATATGGCACGCGGCGGCACGATCATCAACTTCTCGACGTCCGTGTCCGGCGCGATGCTTCCCGCGTACAGCGTCTATGCCGCAACGAAGGGAGCGGTGGAGCAACTGACCCGCCAACTGGCGAAGGAGTTCGGGCCCAAGGACATCGTCATCAACTGCATCGCCCCCGGCCAAGTGGCGACCGAATTGTTTCTGAACGGAAAGACGCCGGAGCTGGTCGATTCCTACCGCCGGATGAACGCGTTCGGAAGGCTCGGCGAACCGGAGGATATCGCCAATGCGATCGAATTGCTCGTCAGCGGCAAGGCGCGCTGGATAACGGGGCAGACGATTCGGGTCAACGGAGGGTTTAATTAACATCGCTCAGGGAACTTATTTGACTTAGAACACGGCGGCCAACATCCATGGAGCGACCAGCAGAGTAATGACGGCCGCAAGAATCATCGAGATGCTGGACACCGTGCCGGAGACGCTGCTGAACTCGAACGCCTTGGACGTGCCCGCGCCGTGAGAGCTCGTGCCAAGCAGGACACCTCTGGCGATATCGTTATGGATACGGCACATCCGGATCACGGTCGGCCCGATGATCGATCCGAAAATGCCCGTCATCATAACCGCCACGGCCGTGATCGTCGGTATGCCTCCGATCGTCTGCGAGACGCTCATCGCGATCGGCGTCGTAACCGAGTGGGGCAGCAGGCTGTAAATGAGCTGATCGTTCATATGCAGCGCCTCCGCCATCCATAGGGAGGAGGCGACCGCCACGGCTGATCCGGCCAAAACGCTGACCAAAATCTCGGCGGCATGTTTCTTGATCAGGTCGAAATGCTTCGACAGCGGGATCGCAAAGGCGATGGTCGCGGGCTGGAGCATATCCGACAACCAGTGGGCTCCGGAATTATAGGAATCGAACGTCGTGCCGGTAGAGACGAGAACGACGACCAGCACCACGGGAGTAACGATCAGCGGAGACAGCAGCAGCACCGGTTTATACCGGTACAGCCGTTTGGACAGCATATATAGGAGTATCGTCCCGACGAGACTCAGTGCTGCGATCATCATGGACGGGCACGCTCCTTTCTCCTTGCGATCAGTTGGGCGACTAGGCCGCTGCAGACCATGACGACGACGGTGCCGAGTGCGACGACGAGCACGATCTGCAAACCGTCGCTCATAAGCAAGCTGCGATACGATATGATGCCGACGGCAGGGGAGATGAAAAACAGCAGCAGCTCGGCAATCAGCCAGCTGGACCCCGCCTCCAGCCATTCGCGGCGCAACATCTTTGTCTGAAGCAGCAGGAACACGACGATCATGCCGAGAATGCTGCTAGGAATCGGCAGATGGAGCCATGCGACGAGTTGATTCATGATATAAGAAATGAAAATGAAGAATATAATCTGGGCCATAATTTTCCATGCGGATTTCATCGCTGCTAGCTCCTTTCAATTGAAAGTGTACAGCAGCTTCTTTCATAGGTAAAATACATATACAGAATGTTTTTCATTCCATTTGTCTATGAATGGCGCATGAGGGGGATCGCGGTATGGATATGCGGCATCTGCAATATTTTTTGGAGGTAGCCCGGTGGAAAAGCTTCACGAAGGCGGCGCAATCGCTGTATATTACTCAGCCTACGATCAGTAAAATGGTCAAAAATCTGGAGGAAGAGCTCGGGGTCGTCCTGTTTGACCGGATCGGCAAACGAATCGAGCTGACGGATGCGGGAACGGTGCTGCTGACGCAAGCGCAGCATATCGTGACCTCTTTCGAGGAGATGACCTCCCATTTGGACGAATTAATGAAGGTAAAGCGGGGACGCATCCGCATCGGCCTGCCGCCGATGGTCGGGGCGAGCTTCTTCCCCAAGGTGATCGGGGAGTTCAGAGAACAGTATCCGGAAATAACATTGCAGCTGTACGAGCACGGCTCGAAGAAGGTAGAGGCGGAAGTCGGCGCGGGCGAGCTGGATATCGGGGTAATTTTGCTGCCGACCGATGAGGAGGTGTTCGATTCGTTTTCCTTCGTCAAACAGCGTTTGATGCTTGTCGTGCATCCTTCCCACCGGCTGGCCGGCCATAAGGAAGCGGCGCTTATAGAGCTGAAGGATGAGCCGTTCCTGATGTTCCATGAGGATTTTGCTCTCCATGACCGGATTATCGCGGAGTGCGGGAGGCTGGGGTTCGAGCCGTTGATCGTCTACAAAAGCTCCCAGTGGGATTTCATCAGCGAGATGGCGGCGGCCAACCTGGGAATCGCCCTGCTGCCGGAGACGATCTGCCGCGAGCTGGACGAGGAGCGGCTGCGGATGATTCCGCTGACGAAGCCGACGATTCCTTGGCATTTGGCGATGATTTGGCGCAAGAACAGCTATTTGTCGTACGCCGCCAAAGAATGGATCGCATTTACCCAGCGAATGCTGCGGCAAGCTCCGCATTGGTATGCGGACAGCGATTAAGCGGCAGGAGAGGCCGAATCGGCCGTGCGCCCGGCTTGCGCTATTACTCTACCCAGAGCGCAGCCCAAACGAACAGGACAAAGAGCAGAGGAACCGTCAGGACGCCCAACGTCACGGAAATCCAAAATCCTTTTGTTCGCAAAAAGTTTTTAACGACTTCCAGCTTCGCTGCCGGCTCGCGCTCCAGCGACTTAAGACCGTCCTCCAGCATACGGACGGCCAGCTCTTCGTCCTGCTCTTGCAGCTTGTCCCACAGCTCGGCGTGCAGAGCCTGAAGCTGATCTTTGCGCGGACTGTCCTTCAAAGGAATGATAGCCATCGGGAAATAACCGCCTTTCGGAAAAGATGGTGTCATTCCCTTTATTATAGCGTAACCACCCAAATATTGGAATGGTGGAGCGATGCTGTGCGAAAAAGCCCCTTCCTCCGTTGGCGAGGAAAAGGGCTGGTGTTCAAAGAAGCGCGGCGGCGGTCGTACCTGCGCAATGATCGGAACCAGAGGCGGCCCCCGCGGTGCTCGCGTTTTTAGGCCATGTGACGGTTGCCTTGAAGCAATCGCCGTCGATTTCGATCTGCAGCCGCCCTTCTTGCAGCTCGACGATGCTTCTGGCGATCGCCAGGCCGAGTCCCGAGCCTTCCGTATGCCGCGATGCGTCGCCTCGCTTAAATCGTTCAAACAGCTCCTCGACCTCAAAATCGATCTCGTAAGCAGAGATATTGTTGATCGTCAAAACGACATGGGCATCGTCTTCGGTCAGAGCAACATAGACACGTGAGCCGGGCAAGGAATATTTTAAAGCGTTGCTGAGCAAATTTTCGAGCACGCGCCACGTTTTTTTGCCGTCCAGCCGAGTACGGATATGCGGATGCGCAATGTGTACCCGAAAGGTCAGGGGAGCAGCTTCGATTTTATCGCTATACTCGGCTAATGCTTGACCGAGCAGAGCGGACACATTGACGTCCTCCAGCGTCAGCTCGACCGCGCCGCTGGCCATCTTGGAGGCCTCGAACAAGTCGTCGATCAGTACTTTCAACCGCTGCGACTTACGGTCGAGAATGCCGTCCAGCTCGGGCATCATGTTGTCCAGAATAATCAGGTGAATGTCCTCCCGGCCGATCAGCTCCAGCGCTTCCAGGCCGCTCCCCGCCTTGTATACGTTCATATGTTCATGCCGCAAATAGATTTCAATGGCATCCTGAATCTCCGCTTCGTCGTCCACTACCAGCACACATTATAGGCTTGCATCGTTATCATCAGCTTCTCCACCTTGCTATGTATAAGTTGCCGGGCTGGCATCCGCGGCTGTATCTCTATAGTAAAGGGTAATTTTAACAAAAGCCCGGTAAAAAGTCTTACAAATTTCTTACGATAACAAAAAAGAGATGGCGGCGGACTGTTCCTCCGCATCGCAATCTCTAAAGGGTCTTGCTGCACTTTCTCTCTCTCTGCCTTGGAGGCGCGGCCGGCGGTTCCTGTGCGCCCGCCGGGTCGGCGTAAATTCTAAACCTTGTTTCATATCTCTTGGATAATCTCTCTAAATGTCTGTATCTATTAGGGGAAAGATGCTCTTTCTGCAACAACATGCCGACATGAGTATAGACGGAGCGGCGTTTCATTATGTTGCGAGGGAATAAGTGGAAAGGGGGCGCTAGCGCAAAAAGGCCCCGAACGCCGCTCCTGCCGGAGAGGACGATTCGGGGCCGTTCGATTCCGGCCGTTCGGCGGACGCGGCACAGCGCGGCGCCGGCTGCTTAGCGGGCGGCGGCGACAAGCTCCTTCTGCGCCGGAGCGGAAGCCGATCCCAAGCGATCGTGAGCCAGCTCATACGGCAGGCAGAGCGGAACGCCGGTGCGCGGGTCGCGGATAATGTCGGCTTCGATGCCGAATACTTCGCGCAGCACATCCAGCGTCATGACCTCTTCCGGGGTACCGCTGCTGATCACTTGACCGCTCTTGATGGCGACCATATGATGCGCATAGCGCGTGGCATGGTTCAGGTCGTGAACGACCATAACGACGGTGCGCCGCTGCTCGCCGTTCAGCTTCTGCAGCAGCTTCAGCACCTCCAGCTGATGCGCCATATCGAGGAACGTGGTCGGCTCGTCGAGGAACAAGATGTCCGTTCCCTGCGCCAAGGCCATGGCGATCCAGGCGCGCTGGCGCTGGCCGCCCGACAGCTGATCGACGGGGCGGTCGTAAAATTCGTTCATGCCGGTCATTTCGATAGCCCAGCGGACGATGTCCTTATCTTCCTTGGACAGCGATCCGAAGCCCTTCTGATGCGGGAAACGTCCGTAGGTGACAAGCTCCGACACGGTCAGCCCTTCCGGGGCGACCGGATTTTGCGGCAGGATGGCGAGCTGCTTCGCCACTTCTTTGGTCGATTGCTGATGAATCGACTTCCCGTCCAGGAATACGCCGCCGCTGGAAGGCTTCATAATTCTGGCCATCGTCTTGAGAATCGTCGATTTGCCGGACCCGTTAGAGCCGACCAAGGCGGTAATTTTTCCCGAAGGGATGCTGATATTTAAGTTGTTGACAATGGAACGTTCCCCGTAAGAAATATCCAATTGATTCGTGTATAAGCGCTCCTGCACCATGAGTCCACTCCTTTTGGCAAGCCTGATTGATCATGTGTTGAACACTGTGCCGTCATCCGATAATAATGAGAATCATTATCAAGATTATAAAGCAAATCGACCCCCGATTTCAATATAAATTTATTTGACATTGAGAATCATTTTCATTTAATATTGAAATGAATGCCATTTTTATGGGAGGATGTGAAAACCGATGCTATACAGGTCCGATTCCATACGTCATCTGCAGCTGGAATATGCTCAAACCGAGGAATTCAAGCTTCAGCCCGGGCTGAGCCAAGAGCTGTCTACTCGGGATGAGCATGCCTTCGGCTTCGTATTGCAGGAAAAATTAAAAGTAACCTTGACCGGTCAAGACCGCAGACGCTCCGGTAAAGCGCTGTGCGGGGAGCTATTTCTCGTCCCGCCGGACAGCCGGTGCGCGCTTGAAAATATATCGGAAGCGCCCGTTCAGCTACTTTTCATTCGCTTCCATTGCGCTCAGATCCAATGGGCGGATAAGACGCCGGGACCGCTGTGCGCGGCGAAGGCCGAGCTGATCGACGATTACCAGCTGTATTGCTTCCGTACGCCGCAAATTCGCAGCTGGATTCAAGATTTCTTAAGCGATTGCGGCAGTCCGGAGCCCGCGCTGTACTATCAGCTGCAATCGCATTTGTACGCCATGGTGGCCGCGTTGATGATGGTCGTGCAAAATCCGCGCGAAATGGAACAGGACCTGGTCGCCTACGTGGAACGGACCCGGCAGTACATGGAGCAGCGCTATCATGAAGCGATGGACATGGAGGACATCGCCCGGCTGTCGGGAGCGAGCCCGAGCCGGTTTTACCAAGCTTTCCGCAGGCAGACCGGGCTGAGCCCGAATAAATTCATTACGAAGATCCGGCTCGACGCTTCGCTTTCCATGCTCGCCAATACGCTCTCCCCGGTCATTGATGTGGCGCATTCCGTCGGGTATCCGGACGAATATTATTTCAGCCGGCTTTTCAAGAAGCATATGGGGATCACCCCTACGGAATACGCCGCCCGGACGAAGAAAAAGATTGCCTGTCTGTCCCCCGTATTGTGCGGCGATCTGAGCGTGCTCGGCATTACGCCCCAGCTGTCTCTGGACAGAGGCTGGATGGACGACGAGCCGGTCAAGGAGAAGGCGCTCCGGCGGATCGAACGATTCGAGCCCGAGCTCATCATTGCGCCGCCTCTGCCCGACGATGTGCACGAAACGTTGTCGGCCATCGCTCCCGTCGTCGTGATCGCCTGGAAGCAGTATCCCTGGAAAGAGCGGCTGCTCGACATCGGCAAGCTGTTCGGCTTGTCCAGCGTAGCCGAGAGATGGCTCTCGTATTTCGATATGAAGGTGGAGAATGCGCGGATTCATATTCGCCAGCATTTGGGCGACGAGCCGATGCTGCTCGTGCATGCCTCCGGAGAGGAGCGGTTCCGCGTCTTCGGCATGAAGATGAAGAAGATGAAGGATCTGTTCTACGACGATCTGCAAGTCATGCCTCCCTCGGGGCCGGCGCAGCATATCGGAGCGCTGGACGTCACTTCGCTAAGCGATGTTGCGAAGCTCGATTGCGATAACGTGCTGTTTCTGGTCGGTGCGGCCAAGCCGCAATCGTTCTGCGAGCAGCTCGCCGACCGTTGGAAGGGCTTGAAGCAGAGCCGCGGCAAGAAGCGCTGTCTGTTCGTGCGCCATGACGACCCGCTGCTGTATAATGCCGCGGCTCACGAAGGCTTGGTCGACCAGACGGTCCGTCTGCTGATGCAGTCGGGAAGTTAGCGGCTGCCGTTTACCGCAAATTGAAGGGATGGGCTTCATTCTGTTCGTCTAATCAGCGATTCGCGTGAATGGCTGACCAAAGCGTGATACAATAAGTTTGCTGCAAAACGCAGTCGGCTCGGCCGGGACGTTTTGTGCGGCAAACTTTTTTTATTTGGCAAAGTAAAAACAAACTTCTTTATGCCGGGATGCCG
The DNA here is from genome assembly GCF_025060755.1 of Paenibacillus doosanensis. Taxonomy (GTDB): domain Bacteria; phylum Bacillota; class Bacilli; order Paenibacillales; family NBRC-103111; genus Paenibacillus_S; species Paenibacillus_S doosanensis. Next base: position 106,956 of record NZ_JANYUY010000004.1, on the reverse strand, counting down.
GAATGGGGCATGCTTTCATGCGGAGTTACGTAGATATGTATGTGGAGTGAATTATTGATGAATCGATGACGGAGTGGTTTATTTTCAACAGGGAAATAACTATCATAATCAGTATGTTTGGTTTTGTAGAAAGGGGGGGCTGCCATGAACCATAAACCTAAGATCTTGATCCTGACGGCGAGTTATGGAGACGGACATTTACAGGCTGCGCGGGCGCTGAAACAATCCTTTCTGAACCAGGGAGTGGAATGTGTTCGGGTCGTCGATCTCATGAGAGAAGCGCATCCTTTTTTAAATACAATTACAACGACTTTATACTTGACCAGCACCCAGACATCCAAATTCGGACTGGATTATTACGGCTGGAGCTATTATATGACGCGGGAGACGAAGCCGGATCTCGCCTGGAACCGTTATTTTAAAATTATCGGCAAGAAGAAGCTGAAGGAAATTATCGCCGAGGAGCGGCCGGACGCCATCATCAATACGTTTCCATTCGGAGCGACGCCGGAGCTGTGCCGCGGCCTTGGCATCCCATGCTTTACGGTATTGACGGACTTCGCTCTGCATTCGCGCTGGATTCACCCGGATATCGACAAGTATTACGTAGCGGCGGAAGAGCTGAAGGAGCAGCTCGTCTCCATAGGCTGTGCCCCGCGGCAGGTTGAAGTAAGCGGCATTCCGATTCGCAGCGATTTTATCCATTACGATTACAGCCAGCCTAACGAGTTTGCCATGCAAGTGGACCCTTGGCGCAAAAGCGTGCTGATTCTGGCCGGATCTTACGGCGTTCTCGGCAATGTCGACGAGATGATTCGCGAGCTGCTGGCGATCGATGACTGCCAGGTGGCCGTCGTCTGCGGCCGCAACCGGAAGCTGGAGCAGAAGCTGCTGGCGCAATACGCGGATCAGCCGGACGTGCATATTTTCGGTTTTTTGGAAAACATTCATCAATTGATGTCGATCTCCTCCTGCATCGTATCAAAGGCGGGCGGGCTGACTTTATCCGAGTCGCTGGCGCTGAGAATACCGCTGTTTATTTACAAGCCGTTCGCCGGACAAGAGAAAGAAAACGCGCTGTTTCTTGCCAACAAAGGAGTGGCTGCGATTTCTAACCATACCGAGGAGCTTGTGAGCCAAATCCGTTCGTTCTTCTCCGACGAGAAGCTGGCGGCCGACATTAAAGCGCGGATGACCAAGCTGCAGCCGAAATGCGCCGCGGAGTTTATTGCGGAGGATGTGCTTCGCACCGTGAACCGGACGGTCGGCGCGCATAAATAATCCTGTCGGAGTCAGGGTATAATGCAGGTTAATGTATTATGCAGGAAGAAGGTGGGGCGAATTGTCCGAAGTTTCTCATAAACAAGCCTTTGCTGCACATATGATGTTATACGGTATTATTTTATTCCTTGTAGAATTTGTCCGCGGAGCTTTTCTCGTATCGTTCCTGCCGACGTATGCGGTGAAAGCGTTGGGCTTTTCTGTTACGGCGGTAGGTTGGGCGGTTTCCATTCATTACATAACGGATACGCTGATCAAATGCTTCGCAGGCTACTTGCTCGACCGGTTTCCGCTGCGGTTTATCGTGCCGCTGGGGCTCGCCGTATCGATGGGCGGTCTTTGGCTGATGTACAGCGTACATTCGCTCTGGCTGCTTATCGCCGCCTCGGCATTGTTCGGCATGGGGTTGTCGCCGATCTGGCTTGTCTGCCTGAGCAAGGTGAGGCCCGAGCATAGGGCGGAGCATATGGGAATGCTGTATACGTGCTGGCTCGCCGGTCTGGGCTCAGGGCCCATCGTGCTTAATTTTATTATGGATAAGAGCTATTCCTTGTCTTTCTGGATCATGCTGGTCTTATGGGGAATCGGTCTGGCCTTATCGTTACTCATCACCAATACGAAGTTATCCGCTCCTGAACCTATTCCCCTTCAACAACAAATCGCCATGCTCTGGGAACGGCTTCGCTCGATGAAGAAGCTGGTTCCCGGCATGACCCTGCAAACGATGGCGGCAGGCATGCTCGTTCCCGTGCTGCCCGGCTTCACCACCAATTATTTAGGCTTCAATTATTCCCAATATTCCTACCTGCTTATTGCCGGCGGTCTGTTAACCGTCGGGGCGCTCATTCCTATGGGGCGGCTGTCCGATCGATTCGGTAAAAAATGGTTTCTGGTCTTAGGCTTCGCGGCCTTCGCTTTGACCCTGTTTTCTTTGACGCTTGCCTTTCATCTCTGGGTCGCCATGCTGCTTGCCGCGGTGCTCGGGATTTCCTATGCCGCCGTGCTGCCGGCCTGGAACGCTCTGATCGCTCATTACGTCCCCAAAAATCATGAGGGAATGGGATGGGGGTTGTTCTCCAGCGTCGAAGGCATAGGCGTCATTATCGGTCCTGTGCTGGGAGGATGGATAGCGGATACATTCAGCGAAAGCATGACCGTATTGGCAAGCGCCGTCCTGCTGGGAGCCATCGCCGTGTATTACTTTCTGTCCCCGCCGGAAAGCTCCGCTTCACAGGCCGCAGTTGAACATTAGGAAGGAGGAATGGCCATGGGGCCTGTATTCTGGTTCATCCTGATTGCGCTCTGCATTTATACGGTAATCCCCACTTTGCTGGTGCGGCTGCTCGGATGGGGAGTGTACCGGAGGGGAGAGATGCGGCGGACGGCGTATTTGACGTTCGACGACGGCCCGGACCCCGAATATACGCCGAAGCTGCTTGATCTGCTGCGGCAGTACGGCGTCAAGGCGACGTTCTTCGTGCTCGGAGCCAAGGCGCAGGAGCATCCCGAGCTGATCCGGCGAATGCGCGGCGAAGGGCATCTGATCGGCATCCATAACTACTCCCACTGGGCCAACGCCCTGATGTCGCCCGGGAAAGTGCGGCGGCAGGTTGCGGCGGCGGCCAGGGTGATCGAAGAAATTACCGGGGAACGGCCTGTGTATTACCGGCCTCCTTGGGGGATCATCAACCTGTTTGACTTCGGGCTGCTCCGGGAATTCCGCATGGTGCTCTGGTCGCTGATTCCGGGGGATTGGCGCAGCCGCGGAGGCAAAGCGAGAATTCAGCGCAGGCTGGAGTCGCGGTTTAGGGACGGAGCGGTGATCGTGCTTCACGACAGCGGACAGACGCTGGGGGCGGACGAGGACGCTCCGCAGTACATGCTGCAGGCGCTGGAGGAGTTCATCGGCGGCATGCGCGAGCGGCAGTATACGTTCCTTAGGGTAGACGAGCTGAACCGGGAGAAGGGGAAGCCGTCCGGTCTCGCCTGGTATCGCAGACTCCCCGTTGCGCTGTGGCTGAAGTGGGAAGCGGTTTATCATGCGCTGTTTGCGCTGGAGCCGGTCGATCCCGACAATCAGCTGCTGTATTACCGGGTGTGCACTTATCACGGACGCAGCATTTTGCTGCCGGACGGCGAGGAAATCCGCAAGGGCGACCGCGTGATCGAGCTGCATTTCAACAATGAAATGATCTTCCATATCGCAGGGGGGACCCGGTCGATGATGCAGCTGGCCGTTCAGCTCATCCGGGCGGTGCAGGAGCTTCTCCCCAAGATGGCGGAGCGGCTTATGAGCGACGCCGTGACGCGCGACATTAAGGGGATCTACGGCATTACCATGATTAACCGCGGTCCCAAGCAGTTCGGATTCACCGTCACCGATCTGCCCAAAGGGTTGTTCTATATCGTCAGCAAGCTGTACTTGCGGCTTCTGCTGCTGGTCATTCATCCCCAGGGGAAACAGCGGCTGGAGGTGAAGAAGGAGCTGCTGACGCCCAAAGTGCTCGCCATATCGGCCAAGGAGCTGCAGCGGCGGTATTCCGCTTCCCCCGAGTACATAACCGTTTCCGAATAGGGCATATTATCGCTGAGCTTATTTTAACGCCAAGGGGTGAATCGCTTTTGAAACGAGTCGCTGTACTTGCCGTTTCACTGCTGCTGCTTGCCTTGACGATTCCGTTCTCTGTGCAAGCCGGCGAAGCGGCGACGGGCAACCCGTATCATTTCGGGTTCAAAAAAAGCAAGAACCAGCAGCTGGCCTCTATCAATGAAGAAGGCTTCAAGGACATTATTCAGAAAAACGAAGCCATTTTTCTCGGGGACGTCTCCCGCAAGGAGCTTTATCTCACCTTCGACAACGGCTATGAGAACGGATATACTCCGAAAATTTTGGACGTTTTGAAGGAGCATAAGGTTCCGGCGATTTTTTTCGTCACCGGGCATTTCGTGAAGGAGCAGCCGGAGCTGGTGAAGCGGATGGTCGCTGAAGGCCATTTGATCGGCAACCACTCGTGGAGTCATCCGGATATGAGTCAAATTTCCAACGCCCGCCTGCAGGAGGAACTGGCGAAGGTACAGACCGCCGTCAGCAGCTTGACCAGCCAGAAGGAGATGCATTACTTGCGGCCGCCCCGCGGCATCTTCAACGACCGTATTCTGGCGGCCAGCAAGGAGCTCGGGTATACGAGCGTCTTTTGGTCGGTCGCCTACCGGGATTGGGAGCCGAAAGCGCAAAAAGGCTGGAAGTACGCTTACGATAACGTGATGGGCCAGCTGCATCCGGGCGCCGTCATTTTGCTCCATTCCGTCTCCAGCGATAACGCCGAAGCGCTCGGACGCATCATTACCGCTGCGCGGGAACAGGGCTATGAGTTCAAAAGCCTGGATCAGATGGAGAAGAGAACCTATTAGCTGTAAGGGAAGGCGCCGCGCTGCGGCGCTTTTTTGCACTAAAGAAAAAGCCCTGCCCCAAAAGGCAGAGCCTGCAACGCTACCGGCAACAGCCGATATTGGCGTTCTATGCATCCGAAGCAGCTCCGGAGCCGCGCGGCCCCCGCAAATACTCCAAAAATATGCTTTTCATAAGCAGCAGCTGGGTTTCGGCATCCATATCGGATTCCAGCATGACGATGTTTTTTTGCAAGGACAGCTTCTGCGCAAATATGCCGAACGCGTTGGCCATAGTCGACAGCGTCTCTTGGATCGGAATATCCGAACGGATCGAGCCGTCGCGGATGCCTTCTTCGATAATACGACGGTAGATCGCCGAAATCCGGTGATATACGGCGTTATATTTGTCGATATCCTCCAGAGGCTCCGGCGATTGGGCGGCATAGCTTTGGAAGGCTTCCAACAGCTTCGTCCGCTCTTCGCGGCTTTCTCTGCTGAAGGAGACGAAATAATCGAACACGCGCTCAAGCTTGCTTAGGCAGCTTTCTTGTCTCTGGGCGATTTCCTCGAAGACAGGGGCTTGAGATTCCATAAGCTTCGTAGCGACCGCGACGATTAATTTATCTTTTTTGGGAAAATAGCGAAACAAGGTGGCGATGCCTACGTTATCTTCCTTGGCTACATCCTGCATGGTGGCTTTCTCCAAGCCTTTGCGCAGAAACACGCGTTCCGCGGACGCGATAATGCTGCTGAGTCGCTGCTGCTTGCCTTCAAGCCGTTCCTGTTCCCATCTGCTTTTGGGGTCCATTTGCGCTTCAACTCCTCAACCAAGTCATGTCATAATCGATGCCATGCTATCAAAAGGACCAATCGTTGTCAATGTTGGAAGGCATTCTCTCGCTTGAATGCGGGGAGGCGGGATTGAAAAGAAAAATAAGCGGTGATATAATGAGTATTGTAATGATATTAATACTATCACGATGATTGTTTGAGTATCATACCTCATTATTTTATCTTATCCTCCGAGGATAGAACACCCATACTGCTAAAGGAGCTGGATGAACGTGGAAAATACGAACCCGATTGCAGTCATTACCGGAGCAGGAAGCGGCATAGGCAGAGCAAGCAGCTTGAAGCTCGCCAAGAACGGAGCCAAGGTGGTATTGGTCGATTACAATAAAGAAGCCGGAGAAGAAACCTTGAAGCTCGTGCAGGAGCAAGGAGGCGAAGGAATCTTCGTGCAGGCTAACGTCGCCAAGAGCGAGGATGTCCAATATTATGTGAACGAAGCCGTGAAGACATACGGACGGATCGATGTCTTTTTCAATAACGCGGGAATTATTCAACCGTTCTCGATGCTTGCGGATACCGAGGAAGCGGAATTCGACCGCATCATGTCGGTCAACGTCAAAGGGGTGTTCCTCGGCTTGAAATATGTGTTGAAAGTGATGGAGAGCCAAGGCGGCGGCACGATCATTAATACGGCCTCCACGGCGGGAATTCGCAGCGAGCATAGCGCGGGCGTGTACTCGGCAAGCAAGCATGCGGTAATCGGATTGACCAAATCGGCGGCGCTGGAATATGTGAAAAAAGGCATTCGCGTCAACGCCATTTGTCCGGGAGGCGTAAAAACGGCTCTGACGGACAGCGTTCCCGTGACCATGCAGCAAACCGGCTATGTGCCGGAGGAAGTATCGGTTATGAGAATGGGACGCTTCGCGCAGCCGGACGAGATCGCCGGCATGGTGGCGTTCCTCGCTTCCGAGGAGTCCAGCTATATGACAGGCTCCATTGTGCTTGTCGACGGCGGGTTGACTCTGTAAAGGCTGCTTAAGCGATAGGCAGGAGCAGATTGTAAAGGAACATTGAGACACACGACCGATGGCCGTGTGTCTTTTTGGCGTCGACGTGCCCGGTCAGGGCGGGTTTACTGCATGTTCCCGGCCGTGCGGAAATAAAAGCGCGGCCGGACGCTGCGGCCCGGTTCTGTTATGCATTTTATCCCGCCGCGGCTTATATATTAAAGTATTGGGTGTTCATAGCAAGGCAAGCTTTGCGATTGATGCCGATCATGGAGAGGGGCTGCGTCTATGCTTCATATTGTCGCCTGTATTAAGCAGGTGCCGGATACGAAGATCATCAAGATGAACCCGAAGACGAATACGATGGACCGGGCGAGCGCGCCGGCGATTTTGAACCCGTACGACGCCCACGCGGTAGAGGAAGCGGTGCGGCTTAAGCGCAGATACGGGGGGACGGTGTCCGTGCTGACGATGGGGCCGCCGCCTGCCGTCAAGGCGATTAAGAAATGCATCGAGATCGGAGCGGACGAGGGGTATTTGATCACCGACCGCGCTTTTGCCGGGGCCGACACGCTGGCTACGAGCTATTCGCTGACCAAGGCACTGGAGAAGATCGCGCAAAGCGCGCCGATCGATCTGATCATCTGCGGTAAAATGACGATCGACGGGGATACGGGCCAAGTCGGCCCGGGCATAGCCCGCCGGCTGGACATCCCGCCGCTCACCTCGGTGAACAAGGTTGCGGAAGTCAACCGGGAGGAGGGATACGCCATCGTACACCGCAAGCTGGAGGACGGCTATGAGGTCGTCCGGTCCAAGCTGCCGTGCCTCTTGTCGGTGGAGAAGGAGATCAACGAGGTGCCTTATTCGGCCATGCCCGACGTCATTCGAGCCGCCCGTTACCAGCCGCATATTTGGTCGGTTAACGATTTGGAGGGCGTAGACCGGACCCAGTTGGGCCTTAAGGGCTCTCCTACGATCGTTTCCTCGGTGTGGGCTCCGCCGAAGCCGCAGGGCGGCGAACTATTACAGGGAACGCCCCAAGAGCAAATCGACCGGCTCATCGGCATCCTGCTTACGAAGCGGGAGCTGTTCCAAACGGGAGGCGGTGCTGCGGATGAGCTTTGACGATTATCGCGGCGTATGGGTGTTCATTGAAGTGAAGGACGGGGCGGTCGCTCCCGTATCTCTGGAGCTGCTGGGAGCGGGCAGGACGCTTGCCGACAAGCGGAAGACGGAGCTGGCCGGCGTGCTCATCGGCCATCGGGTGACCGGACTCGCGGCGGCGGCATTCGAATACGGCGCAGATACCGTATACGTCTACGACGATCCGATCTTTACCCATTATCGCACGGAAACGTTTATGAAAGCGCTGCTCGCTTGTACGCAGAAATATAAACCGGAAATTATTTTGTACGGGGCGACCTCCACAGGCAAAGATTTGGCCAGCGCGGTAGCGACCGATCTGCCGACGGGACTGACTGCGGATACGACGTTGCTGGATGTCGAGGAGGATACGGGGCTGCTGCTGGCGAGCCGTCCTGCCTTTGGCGGCAATATTATGGCGACGATTTTGTGCAAGAAGTACAGACCGCAGATGGCTACCGTTCGCCCCAAAGTTATGAAAGCGTTGCCGCGGGAGGAAGGGCGCACAGGGAAGCTCATCGAAGAGAGCATTCCGCTGCAGGAAGAGGATGTGCGAACCAAGGTGCTCGAAATAGTCCGCCGGACGACGCAGCAAGTGCGCATTGACGAAGCCGATATTGTCGTGTCCGGCGGCAAGGGAATGGGCGGGCCGGAAGGCTTTCAGCTGATTCACCGGCTGGCCGGGGTGCTCGGAGCCGCCGTCGGGGCGAGCCGCGATGTCGTCGAAGCGGGCTGGATCGAGCATCACCATCAGGTAGGGCAGACCGGGGTCACGGTGACGCCCAAAATTTATTTTGCCATCGGTATTTCCGGCGCGATTCAGCATATTGTCGGGATGCAAAATTCGGGCTTGATCATTGCGATCAACAAGGACCCGGAGGCGGCGATCTTTCAATCCTGCCACTATGGGATCGTCGGCGACGCGTTCGAGATTATCCCGCTGCTGATCGAGCAGTTTACCAAGGCATTGGGCGGAAAGGAAGACGGCTATGTCGGAAAAGTTTGATTGCATCGTCGTCGGCGCGGGGCCCGCGGGCATCGCTTGCGCTTACGAGCTGGCGAAAGCCGGCGTCGACGTGCTGCTGCTGGAGAGGGGAGAGTACCCAGGCTCCAAAAACGTGATGGGAGGCGTGCTGTACCGCAAGATGATGGAGGACGTCATCCCCGAGTTCTACAAGGAAGCTCCGCTGGAGCGGCCTATTGTCGAGCAGCGGTTTATGATGCTGGATAAGGAGTCGGCGCTGACCTTCGGCTATAAGGGACTGGAGTGGGCGCGCGAGCCGTACAATAACTTCACTGTGCTGCGGGCCAAATTCGATCAGTGGTTCGCGCAGAAGGCGGTCGATCAGGGCGCGCTGCTGATCAATGAAACGGTGGCGCTGGAATGCATCGTCGAAGAGGGCCGGGTCGTCGGGGTGCGTACGGACCGTCCGGACGGCGATCTGTACGCCGATGTCGTCGTGCTGGCCGACGGCGTGAACTCCCTGCTGGCGAAATCGCTCGGCTTTCACAAGGAATTCAAGCCCGACGAAGTGGCGCTGGCGACGATGGAGATCGTCAAGCTGGACCGCAAGGTGATCGAGGACCGTTTTAACCTGGAGGAAGGCCAGGGCTGCACGATCGAGCTGTTCGGCGACGCGACCAAAGGCATCCTAGGCACAGGCTTTCTATATACCAATAAAGATACGCTCAGCATAGGCGTCGGCACGTTACTGTCCGGGCTGATCAAGCATAAAATAAAACCGTACGAACTTCTCGAATACGTCAAGCGTCATCCGATGATCCGGCCGTATTTGCAAGGCGGCGAGCCGCAGGAATACCTGGCCCATCTTATTCCCGAGGGCGGCTACCATTCGATGCCGAAAGTCGCCGGCAACGGCGTTCTGGTCGTCGGGGATGCGGCGCAGCTGGTCAATGCGATTCATAGGGAAGGCTCGAACATGGCTATGACGTCCGGGCGGCTGGCGGCGGAGACGATCGTCATGGCCAAACAGGCGGGCAATTTCTCCGAAGACATGCTGGATTATTACCGGCAGCGGCTGATGGAGAGCTTCGTCGGTCAAGATTTGCATAAATACAAGGATGCCACCCATCATTTCGACAAATTCCCGCAATATTTCGAGGAATACATCCCGATGATGAACAGAGCGGCCAGCCAGATGTTCACCGTAGACGGAACCTCCAAGCGGGAGAAGCAGCGAAAAATATGGCGAGACATCGGCACGGCCAAGCAGAAACTGAAATTGGCCCGCGACATGTACCGGGCATGGAAGGTGATGAAGTGATGAGCGAGCAGGGGAAAGCCGCGAGCATCGAAGAGAAACAGTACCTCCTTCGCTTCAACGCAGATACGAAATCCCATCTTACCGTTCTCAACGCAAATACGTGTTTGACGCAATGCCCGGATAAAATCTGTACGATTTTTTGTCCGGCGGAAGTATACAAGTGGGAAGATATCCGCATGCATGTCGGTTACGAGGGATGTCACGAATGCGGAAGCTGCCGGATCGGGTGCCCCCACCAAAACATTAAATGGGAGTACCCGAAGGGCGGTCATGGAATCGTCTTTAGACTGGGGTGACCGGAATGTTTGAAGTAGGCGATCGCGTCGTGTTTGTGCTTGATGGCGCCAAGGGCGTCATTGTGGAAGCCGAAGCGGAGGTAGGCTTCTATCACATCATTTGGGAGGACCGTTTTACGAGCTGGGAGAAAGAAGAGATGCTGGAGAAACCGAAGGAATAATTCGAATGCGCTTTCTTTGCGCCCTTTTGCCCTGCTCTCCACAAATTGACAATCCTAATCCGCAGTGTTAGTTTGGTTACAGGATGGCTGCATCATCCCAGCTGAAGATTTCAAACGAAAAGGGGACTTCATCTTGGAACGAACTGCGGAAAACACGGTAATCGGTTTTATCGGCACAGGGGTTATGGGCAAAAGCATGGCCGGCCACCTGATGAGCAAAGGCCACAAGCTGCATGTCTACAGCCGTACGAAGGAGAAGGCGGAATCGTTGGTAGCCCAAGGGGCATCCTGGCACTCATCGCCTGCCGCGCTGGCTCCATTGTGCGACGTCATCATTACGATGGTGGGCTATCCCCGCGACGTTGAGGAAGTGTATTTGGGAGACCAGGGCGTCATTCCGTTCGCCAAGCAGGGAGCGCTTGTCATAGACATGACGACCTCTAGTCCTTCGCTCGCCAAGCGGATTGAGGAAGAGGCGTCGAAGCGGGGAATCTGGGCGCTGGACGCTCCCGTTTCCGGCGGGGATATCGGGGCCAGAGAGGCGCGCCTGTCCATTATGGCGGGCGGCAGCAAGGAAGCCTTTGAGCAGGCCGTACCCGTTCTGGAAGCGATGGGGACGCAGATTGTCCATCAAGGGCCTGCGGGCTCCGGCCAATTTACGAAGATGTGCAATCAGATTGCCATCGCATCCAATATGATGGGCGTCTGCGAGGCGCTGATTTATGCCGAGAAGGCAGGGCTCGACCCCTCGACCGTATTGAAAAGCATCCAGTCGGGGGCTGCAGGGAGCTTCTCCTTGAGCAATCTCGCTCCGCGGGTGATCAACGGCGATTATGCGCCCGGATTTTATGTGAAGCATTTTATTAAGGATATGCAAATTGCGCTGGACTCTGCGAAGGAAATGAATCTGGACCTGCCTGGATTGTCGCTTGCTCTTTCGTTATACGAACGGCTGGCCCGAATGGGAGAAGAGGATAGCGGCACGCAGGCGTTGTTCAAGGTGTATTTGCAGCAGCAATAACGGACGGGAACAAGAGAGAGGGCTGTAATCGGCCCTCTTTTTTGCCGTTCCTAGAAGGGTGGTGAAAAAGTCTGCTGCGGCGTCCATTTGATCCTCCAATCGCTGTTGAAAACGGATGCTTTGGATTGTTCTTTCGTTTTTCTGTGGAGAGAATCCGTTTTCAAAGGCGACCGCTTACGCTTTTCCAGACTCAAATGGCCCCTCCGCTCGTTTTTCACCGGACTTCTAGATGTGAACGCGGTCATGGTGGACGTGTTGCCGAAGCACAGAACGGTGCCTTCTCTTGAAAATTAGTTATTGACCAATCACTAACCTATTGATATAGTTTAATCATTAATTAGTGACTGATCAATTACAATTCGAAGGAGAGTTGCTGTCTGATGAAAAAAGCGATTGTATTAGGCGCGACGGGCGGAACCGGTGCGGTGGTTACGGCCGAGTTGGTCAAAAGGGGTGTGCCCGTCATTGCCTTCGGACGTTCACGCCGTAAGCTGGAGGAGCTTGCGGATGAGCTTGGCCATCCTTCGCATCTGTCATTATCCGTCGGGGACGCTTTCCGGCCCGATGACATAGCCGTAGCCTCGACAGAAGCGGATGTATTGTTCCATTGCGCGAACGTCCCTTACCATGAGATGGAAAGCAAACTGATTCCGCTGGGCGAGTCGGTCATGGAAGCGGCTAACCGATTGAGCTTGAAGGTGGTGGCGGTAGACGGCATTTACCCTTACGGACGGGGACGGTCGGACTGGATAACCGAGGAGCATCCGAAGCAGCCTCATACGAAGAAGGGGCGAGTGCGGCTTGCTTTTGAGCAGATGATCTTTAGCGGCAGATGGCCGCATGCGCGCGCAATGATTGTCCGATTGCCGGACTATTACGGACCGACCGCGAATCAAGCTTCGTATTTGGGCGGAACGTTCGAAGCGATCGCTGCGGGCAAACCGGCCTTCTTCATCGGAAACATGAAGGTTCCCCGTGAATATGTGTACTTGCCGGACGCGGCCGAAATGATTGTCGAGCTTGCGGGACGCGATCAGGCGTATGGTCAAAATTGGCATATTCCCGGCTCCGATATCATTTCCGGATATGAAATCGTTCGGATCGCCCGGCAAGCGAGCGGCTTGAAGAAACCGGTCATTTCGCTGGGCCGGACCGGGTTAAGGCTGCTCGGTTTATTTGTCCCCGTCATGAAGGAGGTTGTCGAAATGCTGTACTTAACCGAAGAGCCGCTGCGCCTAAGCGGAGACAAATACAAGCGGCATATCGGCCCGATCCCGACAACGAAGCCGGCCGACGGCATTGCAGCGACGATTCGCGAATTGCAGAAAAGAATGCATGTCAAAAATCCATCGTAAAATACGAATATGAACCTGGCAGCGTTTTTACTGGAAAAAGCCGGCCCGAGAAACATCGGACGATAGATAACAACGTTCGTGTTTTTTATCGAAAATTCCATGGTATAAAGATAAAACCTGTTATATTTCGCCTAAATACGAATGAATTCCGCTGAAGCTCTTGACAATTGTAATGAACTGATTTACCATTCTAGATGGCAATGGAATATGACGCAACTTAACAACTGTTCGTATATCTTCGGCGATATGGGCCGGAGGTCTCTACAAGGAACCTTAAATTCCTGGCTACGAGTGGGCGGGCTTACCGTACCTTCTCGCAGCCGGGGTTTTTTGTTGTTATCGGGTATTGCCGCCGAATAGCAATATCCCGAAATGCAATGAAATCGTTTTCTCGAAGGGTCTTCGGTTGCTCGCAGCGGTATGGCAATGAATTCTATCTTGCGGAGGAGCTAAGAAGGATGAGCAGACGTTATGATGTCATTATTGTAGGAGCCGGACCGGCGGGGATTTTCGCCGCTTATGAATTATTGTTGAAAGCGCCGCATTTGAAGGTGCTGCTTATGGATAAAGGTCATGATATCGACAGCCGGCGCTGTCCGATTCTGGAGGAGAAGATCAAGCTGTGTCCGCCGCCAGCGGGCAAAAAATCTTATGCAGGCTGTCTTCCCGCCTGTTCCATCACGAGCGGGTTCGGAGGAGCGGGAGCGTACAGCGACGGCAAGTTCAATATTACGACGGAGTTCGGAGGCTGGCTGACCGATTATTTGGCTCCGTCCAAAGTGCTTGAACTGATCACTTATGTAGACCGCCTCAACCTGGAGCACGGCGCTCCGGATACGATTACGGACCCGCTGACCGACGTCGTCCGCTCGATCGAGCAGCGCGGCTACGCGGCGGGACTAAAGCTGCTGCGGGCGCAGGTGCGCCACCTGGGCACGGAGAAAAATCTGGAGATTCTGCAATCGATCAACCGCCATTTGAAGCGGCATATCGATATGATGAACAAGACGGAGGCGGCCGACATCTTGACGGTCAAAGAAGACGGTCGCCAACGCGTGAAAGGCGTCGCGCTCGCAAACGGCGAGGAGATCGAGGCGGATTACGTTATCGTTGCGCCGGGGCGGGACGGGTCCGCTTGGCTGACGGATATTCTGAAGAAACGGCGCATCCCGATGTTTAACAACCAGGTGGATGTCGGAGTGCGCGTGGAAACCTCGGATGTCGTGATGCAGGAAATCAACGAGCATTTATATGAGGGTAAATTTATTTTCAATACGTCGGTCGGGACGCGCGTCCGCACGTTCTGCAGCAATCCGTCCGGCCATGTGGTGGTGGAGAATCACAGCGGCGTTATGGCGGCCAACGGCCACGCGTACAAGGACCCTGCACTCGGTTCGGCCAACACGAACTTTGCGCTGCTTGTCTCGCATCGCTTCACGGAGCCGTTCGACAAGCCGAACGAATATGCCCGGGAAATATGCAAGCGGGCCAACGATTTATCGAGCGGAGGCGTGATCGTGCAAAAGTACGGCGATATTATCCGCGGGCGCCGTTCCACCGAAGGGCGCATCAAGGAGGGGTTCCTCGAGCCGACGCTCAAAGAGGCCGTGCCCGGCGATTTGGGCCTTGTACTGCCGTACAATACGATGAAAAGTCTGATCGAAATGGTCGAGGCGCTCGACAAGGTTACGCCGGGCATCGCTTCCGAGCATACGCTGTTCTACGGCGTGGAAGCGAAGTTTTATTCCGCTCGGCCGAAGCTGACCACGCAGCTGGAGAGCGAGATCGGCGGTTTGTACTGCGGCGGCGACGGCGCGGGAGTAACCCGGGGACTGGCGCAGGCCGGAGCCGCGGGCATCTGGATCGCGCGCTCCATAGTGGAGCGGGTAGCCCCGTAGTGCGGAAGGCTGTGTCTGGAGCCGGTAAGAAGAACGATAGTTGAAGAATAAGAGCCGAGTGCCTCTAGTTGAGGCCCCGGCTCTTTTTTTGCAGTACGGGCCCTCCTCCATCATGCCTCCCACCATGCGATATTCAAAGTCGTCGAAAGGACGCCGGCAACGCTCAAAGAGGCGCTGAGCGTCGCAGCTATCGATTGTCCTGCCGGCACTACGATGCTCCCCGTCTGCTCGAGCGCGAATTGTCCGGCATTGACAGGAAGCGCAAAAAAGGCCGTGCCGCCGGAGACGGCCGAGGTGGAGGAATTGGCCGTCATGACGCTGACGTTGGCGCTGGAGAAGTTGGTGTTCAATTTGCTTGCCGACGTAGGGGAAGTCAGGGTTCCTCCTTTGATCAGCGTAAAGTTGGCGGAGAAGGAGGACAAAAGGTTTAGCGAAATCCCCGTCCCCCCTGCAATGCGCGACACGTACAGCGTCTTGCCGCTGGAACCGGGATTGCTGATTTGCAATGTAATGGTGACGGACCCTCCCAACAGCCCCAGCGAGGAAGAATTGGAGGCGGTTGAGATATACATGCTGCCGTTGCTGCCGGCGCTTGTCTCCGGAGGGGCGACCGTTCCGGGAGAGCTGTAAGCATTGGTGATAAGGGTAAACACGGGTTGGTTATGCGGATTGAAGACGGAATGGTTCGGCATAGTTCTCCTCTCCTTGCAAGGCTGTTGTTTAAAATTCCCACCAGACTATGTTAATGGACGCGGTCAATGCTCCGGTACCTACCGTTACCGTTAAGATTTGTCCTGCCGGGACGACGATGCTGCCGGTCAACGGGATGCTGTACAGACCTGAGGAGACGGGCAGACTGATCACGTTGATAAAGGTTGCCCCCAAAGTGCCTGTGCTCTGCTTCGTCGTCATGCTGCTCTTACTCGTGCTTCCAAACAGCATATTGACGGGAACGGGGTTCGTACCGCCCGTTATCGTGCCGCCGGAGTAGACGAAAACCGCAGCCGAACCCGTGACTCCTCCCATAATGCGCGATACGTACATGGTTTTGCCGCTGCCGGCGGGATTGACTGCTTGCAGCAGCAAGCTTTGGCTTGCCGGAACACTGACGCTGCCGGAGGAGAGCGTGTATAGAATTCCGGATTTGGCTGCGCTTCCTTCGGGTTCGGATTCGATTCCCGGTGAAGTGTACGTATTCGTCATTTGGGTGTACAAAGGGCTGTTCGATTTATTGAATACGGAATAATTCGTCATCGGCACACCTGCTTTTTTCAGTTCATAGGCTAACTGCATTCATCGCGCGATACTATACAATATGTAAGTATAGAATTGCGTTGTTTGGGTTTATTGGTAACGATTTACATTTTGTGGAGGCATGAGCCGTTTCACCTTCGTTTGAGAAACCATACACTATGGCAGCACAACTTTTAAGGGGAGTTACTATGGGATCAAGAATGGATTGCGATATGCGCAAACGGAAAAAAGCCAAGACGGGCAAAAGCAAGCATAAGTGCAAAAACAAGTGCCGAATTCTGCTGAGACCGGCTTGTGCTGTATGTTTGCGCAAAAAAAAGCGGAAATGCCGCCATTCATGTCATAAGGAAGCTCCCCATACGTTTCTTAATATTAAAGCGGGGGGTGAATTTACGGTACTTCCCGTTCAGGACGTATCGCAATTGACTATGTACTCTTACGGTATCGTAAATCGGGGCGAACATCCGATCGTGGCCAAAATTCAGATTAGTCCCAACCGCCACGATTTTGCCGATGACGTAGAAGAGGTCATTGATAGCGGTGCGACTTTGGCGCTGGTGCCGGTCCGCTTCCTGTATTATGCGCGAGTCGCTGTCCGTGCCGAGGACCCTGACCAGAGCTCGACGGTCGATGTGTATTTCCAGGCAAGGACCGTAGCGTAAACGGCCTGGAGTGTCTTCGTTAGTTTTACATTTTCTGTGAAGGGAGAAATGCGGCTTGCCTAACTTTTCAACGTTTAATACAAACCCGGACAGATTGCGTACGTTGATATTCGGTCAGGACAGCGCAGCTGTTAACCATCCTCTTGCAACGGATACCGACGGCAATCTGTTGACCGTTATTATGGACGGGACTGTAAGTTTGCAAAGTGTGACGTTGACGGCGGGAACATTGACCAACCTGCTGAACGGGACGATTACGAGCGTCATGGGAGCGACGATTACGGCGGGAACGCTGACGAACCTGCTGGATGGAACGCTGACAAGCGTCATGGGAGCGACGATTACAGCCGGGACGCTGACGAACCTGTTGGATGGTACGCTGACCAGCGTGCTGGGAGCGACGATTACGGCTGGAACGCTGACGAACCTGCTGGATGGAACGCTGACAAGCGTCATGGGAGCGACGATTACAGCCGGAACGCTGACGAACCTGCTGGATGGTACGCTGACAAGCGTGCTGGGAGCGACGATTACGGCTGGAACGCTGACGAACCTGCTGGACGGAACGCTGACAAGCGTCATGGGAGCGACGATTACAGCCGGAACGCTGACGAACCTGCTGGACGGAACGCTGACCAGCGTGCTGGGAGCGACGATTACAGCTGGAACGCTGACGAACCTGCTGGATGGTACGCTGACCAGCGTGCTGGGAGCGACGATTACAGCCGGAACGCTGACGAACCTGCTGGACGGAACGCTGACAAGCGTCATGGGAGCGACGATCACGGCGGGAACGCTGAGCAGCGTAACCTCTATCTCGCAAAAAACCTTCCAGGAGCAGGAGACGCTGGATATTCCTACCGGAGATGACTTCACTGCTCTGCCGGCCGTGACGACAAGCGTGTTCGGCAACTATTCGTTCTTCGTATATAACCGGGGGACAAATAATGCGGATGCGCGCGTTGAAATTAGCGCGGATGGGTCCCATTGGTACGACGAGGTCGATACGGTTACGGGGATCGCTTCGGGTTCGGTCGATGTGCTTGTGCCGCAAAGATTTTTGAAATACACGCGGTTGTCGTATCGCTCCAGTTCGGCTGGCGATTCAACGAATATCGATGTGTTTTTCAATGGACAAGGCACATAATAGGTCGCTGTAACATATAGGTACATGGAATCCTCGGGAGGGGATCTCATGTACTCTTTACTTTTATGGGGGAAGTGCATATGGAGAAGCCGTTGTTAGGCGTTCATTTGATCGTCAAAAATGAAGAAGCGCTGCTGGCCCGCTGTCTGGAAAGCATCCGCGCGGCGGCGGACGAGATTATTGTCGTAGATACGGGCTCCGACGACCGTACTTCGCAAATAGCGCAGTCTTACGGGGCAAAGGTCGTTTATAGCGAATGGCAGGACGACTTCGCGCAGGCGCGAAATACGGGGCTTTCCCATGCCGCCAGCGAATGGGTATTGATCATCGATGCGGATGAAGAGGTAATGGAAGGCATAGAGAAGCTTCCCGCCTTTTTACGGCAAACCGGCGCCGAGAGATGCAGCGTCCGCATTGTCAGTCCGGTTGGGGATCGGCATGAGGAGCGAGTCGAGCATGAAAGCGTAAGATTGTTCCGTACGGGCCAAGGCTACCGGTTTAGCGGACGCATTCACGAGCAGCTGATACGCGGCGAGGACTATGCGGAGAGAGAGCAAGAGGCTGGAGAAGAGAGCTCTTTAGGCGGCCGAAGCATCCCTTTAAGCCCGCTGCTTTTAAACCATACCGGTTATTTGCCGGCCGAACTGGAGGGCAAACGGAAACCGGAACGAAACCTGCGAATTATCCGAAAATGCTTGTCTGAGAGCCCGGGGGACCCGTTTCATACTTATAATTTGGCGGTGACGTACTGCCAGCTGGGGGATTGGCCGCAGGCGGCGGAAGCTTTTGGCTGCGCTCTTGATGCCGCCCCGGATGCGCCTTATCGGCCTACCTTAATCCGCGATTACGCCAAGGTCCTGCTTGCTTTGGGGCAGCCCGCCCAGGCGGGCGAGCTTTTGCAGCGCGAGGTCAAGCGGTACCCGCATTATCCCGACCTTCATATGCTGCTCGGGCAATGCTTGGAGGAGCAGGGGCTGCTGGCGGACGCCTTCTCGGCGTATGGCTGCGCCCTGACCGTCGACAAGCAAACGGCGGATGGCTATATTACGGAATCGGGCTCGCGCGGATACCGCGCTTGCACTGGGCTGGGCCGGATCGCCGTGCGCCAAGGCGAGAAGGAGCTCGCCGACCGGCTATACCGCCAGGCGCTGACGGAGCATCCGCATTATGAGCCTGCGCTATGCGGCTGGGCCGATCTGCTGCAGTTGCGCGGGATGGACGACGAGGACATTAAGCAGCGGCTGCTGGAGGTGCTGCAGCCGGACGGTTCGTCTGCGCTTGCAGCCCGCGCTTTGGCAAGCTGCGGAGCGTATGCGGCCGCACTGGCGATGCTGCAGAGCCCGGGGGCGCAGCAAGAGCGGGCTCTCGTCTGCGAGTGCCTCATGCAGACGGGGCAGTTCGGCGCCGCCGCGCTGCGCTTTGCCGCATGGCGGCAGGAGGGCGGGGCGGAGCTCCCGGCGGGCAGCATAGCCGATTGGGCGCTGTGCTGCTGGAGCGAGCAAGGAACGCTGCCGAGGAGCTTTTATGCCGCGGCCGATCCGCGCCGTCATGCCGCTTACGCGGCGCTTGAGCGCCGGCTGTCGGCCGGCCCGGGCGGCGGGGAGCGGGCTATGCCGCAGGCCGGGCCGGAACTGCTGGAGCTGGCGGCGCAGCAGCTCGAACGCGCGGTGGAGCTGCGTCTTCTGCAGCTCTCGGAGCAGCTCGCCGAGCTGGCGGAGCCGCTTCGGCTGCGGCAAGCCAAGGCGCTGTACCGGCACGGTTATGTGCTGCCTGCCGCGGATCGCCTTCTTGCCCTGATGGATCAGGGAGGGCTGGATGCCGAAGGGTTGTTCGACTTGGCGGAAATTTTGTACGACAAAGGCTTCTACGGACAATCCGCCGCTCTATTCGAGCAAGCGCTCGTCCTTAAGCCGGACTGGCCGCGGGCTCATACGGGGGCTGCGCTCAGCTACTTGCAGCTGGCCCGCGAGGTGGCGGCGGACAGCATTGGCAAGCTGCAGGATATGGAACCGCTAAAGAAAGACCTGCGGAAGCTCGATCAAGCTGTGAGCCGGTTCGGCGGCCTTGGCTGGAAAACATGGCGCAGCGGCCGGCAAAGGAGGAACGCGGATGCGGCGCAATCGGATTTCGTTATGCATGATCGTCAAGGATGAGGAAGAGCAGCTGCTGCGCTGTCTGGCAAGCGTACAGGGAGCGGTGGACGAGATCATCGTCGTCGATACGGGTTCCTCGGACCGTACGGCGGCGATTGCCCGCCGGTTCGGGGCCCGAGTGATCGAGACGGCCTGGACCGGGGATTTCGCCGCAGCCCGCAACGCGGGTATCGATCAAGCGGCGGGCGAGTGGATCTTGTTTCTCGATGCCGACGAGGAGCTGAACCGGGCCGACCGGAGCAAGCTGCGGCAGTATGTGCAGCTTGCGGGGTATGACGGTTTTTTTCTGCAGATTCATAACTACGTCGGCAGCGGCCATCAGGGGGCGACGATCAATCCGGTTCTGCGGTTGTTCCGCAGCGATCCGCAGCATCGTTTCGAAGGGCGCATCCACGAGCAGATCGCCGAAGCGATTTGCCGCCGGAATCCGACCGCCGCGTTTCATATTACGGATATCGTGATTCATCACTACGGCTATCGGCAGGAGGTCGTCGTAAGCAAGGATAAGGTGCGCCGCAACATCCGGCTGCTCGAAGAAGCGATCGCCGCAGAGCCGGAGAACGCTTTTTACCGCTATAACATGGGGGTAGAGCGGCTTCGCTCGGGCCAGCCGCTGGCGGCGTTAGACTCCTTCGGCGAAGCGGTCCGTCGCATCGATCCTTATACGGCCAGCTACGCGCATCTTCTCTATAAGTATGAAGTTCGCTGCTATCAGGCTCTCGGCCGGTGGGAGGAGGCGCTGAACCGGATCGGGTCGGCCCTGGAGTTGTTCCCGGAATATACCGATTTGCTGCAGTACAAGGCGGTATGCGAGAAGGCGCTCGGGCGCAGCCGAGAGGCGAAGCGGTCGCTGCTGCAGGCGCTGGAGCTCGGCCCTCCGCCGGCTATGTATCATACCGAGGAAGGAATGGGCACGTTCCAGAGCGCTTACTTACTGGGCCAATTGATGGAGGAGGACGGCGAGGCGATCGAGGCGGCGCACTGGTACACGGAGGCGATCCGCTTCAAGCCCAGCTTGACGCCGCCGCTCTATCGGCTTTTTCATATTTTCCGGATTACGGGGCGAGAGGAACAGATTCCGGAGTGGGTGAACCGGCGGTTTGCAATCCGCTCGCCGGAGGCGCTGTGGAAGGTTGCGGCGATTATGCTGCAATGCCGCTGCGGGCGGGCGCTGCTCCTTCTGCTTGCCGCGGATCAAGACGTCCGTCTGCCTAGGGAATTGAACCGCCGTATCCGGGCGGAGGCGTATATGCAGACCGGCGAGCTTGGGCGGTTGAGGAGCTTGCTGAACAAGGAATGCAAGCAATCCGGAGACGATAGGCTGAAGGCGCTGCTCCTTCGCTTGAACTGGCTCGAAGGCAGAGCGGTTCAAGGTCGAGACCGGATCGTCGGCAGGCTGGCCGGGAACGCTCACGTGCAAGAAGACCTGGCTGGAGCGAGCCTGGAACCGGAACCGGAGCGGGAGCCGGGGCTCGCCATGCGTCCGGCCGAATCGTCTTCATCCGCTGCATCCTCGGGAAAAAGAATGAGGAGAACCGAAGGACGAGAAGAAGGAGTCGCTGCGAGAAGCTTCTCTATCCCGCCATGCGAACGGCCGCTGCCAAAGAAGGCTGCCGGTCCGTTGTACGGCGCGAACGATCCGTGGGACGAGTGGATGAATCTGCTGCTGGCCGCCGCTCAGTCGGGGCGCTATGAAGCCGCCGGTCACATTCTCGCCGCTTGGAACGGGGCGCTGGAATCGTGCGGGAAAGCTGCGCAGGCATCGGGAGCGGCTTCGCTTGTACGGGGATTGGCTGCCCTGGCTGACCGGCATGCCGCTGAGCTGGGGCGCAGCGGTATGCCGCTCTCCGATGGCGGAGAGAGCGGGCAGCGATCCAGCGCGGATCGGGAGCAGCCGAACCCGGAATCGAATGGGGCCGGTCAGACCGCCTCATCCGGGGAGCCGGATGAACGGAACCGGCTGACTGCGGCGATGCCGTATCAACGGTGGAGCGAGGCCGTTCGTCTGGGACTGCCTTGTATGGACGGCTTTTGAGCGAAGTCTGCGTGAAAATACGGCCGGATAGCCGCTAGGGAGCTGAAACGGCGTAAGCGATCGCCTTGGCAGTCGGATTTTTTCCTGTCCATGGGGCCGAAATTCAAAAAATCCGGCTGCATTAGCGAGTGAAGCCCCTAACGACCGCAGGCCATGCATAAATCGCCACGCATCTAAAAGTCCGGCGAACAAAGAGCGGAGGGGCCATTTGAATCTGGAAAAGCGTTAGCGTTCGCCTTTGAAAGCAACAGCGATTGGAGGATCAAATGGGCGCCGCAGCGGACTTTTTCACCACACTTCTAAGGATGATTGGATGGAGGGGAGGAGGTCTTGATGGGACGAACGGAAATCTCGCTGTGTATGATCGTGCGCGATGAGGAGGAGCATTTGGCCCGCTGCCTGTCTTCCGCGGCTTCTACCGTATCCGAGATCGTCATCGTCGATACCGGATCGGCCGACAGGACGGTGGAGATCGCCCGCAGCTTCGGAGCCAGGGTAGTCTCCGTGCCGTGGACCGGCGATTTCGCCAAGGCTCGCAATGTGGCCTTGGACTTGGCGACCAAGCCGTGGATATTGGTGCTCGATGCGGATGAGGAGTGGGTCGAACCGCAAGAGGGGAAGCTGGAGAGGCTGCTCAGCCAAGAGGGGACGCTAGGCTATTACGTCCGGCTGTTCAGCTATGTGGGGGCCGCCGGGGAGGAGTATGTGACGGATGCCGTCTGCCGCCTGTTCCGCAACAATCCGGGTATCCGCTATAAGGGAGCGATTCATGAAGACGTCGCCTCGGGTATTCTGGCGCTGCGGCCCGGGGCGCTCGAATTCTCCGATCTGGAAATCGTGCATTACGGCTATACGGACCGCATCATTGCGCAAAAAAACAAAAGCGAGCGCAATTTGACGATCATCCGCGAAGCATTAAAAGCGAATAAGGACGACTTGCAGCTGATGTACGCGCTCGGCACGGAATATTATCAGCAAGGCCAATACGGACGGGCGCTGCTTGTATTTGAAACGATGCTTCCGAAGGTGCCGGTTTATGGCGGCTATACGTCGGATTTGCTGCTAAAAATGGCTTTTGCCTACCGGGAGACCGGCCGCCGCGACGAATCGCTTCGCATGATTGAGGAGACGCTGCGCCTGTACCCGGATTTTACCGACCTGTTCGAGCTTCAGGCGATCGTGCTGACCGATTTGCGCCAATACCCCGAGGCGCTGCGTTCTTTGGAGAAGGCGATAGCATGCGGTGATGTGTCGCATCAATACACTTCCTGTTCGGGGGCAGGCACTTACCGGAGCCGGTATTTGTCCGGTATCGTCTACGAGCGGTTGTACCGCTGGGAGGACGCTTGCCTCAGCTACGAGCAGGCCCTCGCTTGGCAGCCGGGCTATACCCCCGCCTGGCAGCGGTTCGCTGCCGTCTGCGCGGCTCTCGGGCAGCAGGAGCGGCTGATGGCTGCGATGCAGGCTCATGCCGCTCGGCTGCCGCTGCACGCGCAGCTGGCGCTGCTAGAGACGGCCGCCGATGCGCAGCGGCCGGAATGGCTCCTGCAGGGCCGAAGCCTGCTGCAGGCGGCTTTCGCCCGCCAGCCGCTGACGGAAGGGCTGCTGCTGGCCCAGCAGGGCGACGATGCGCAGGCTGAGGCGGCATGGGAGCGGTGGACCGGCCATCCGCAGCACGGGAGGCAGGCGCTGATCTACCGCTGGGCGCTGGCCGTCAAGCGGGCCGATGCCGCTGGCGGGCCGGACCGCGAGCCGGCCGAGGCGGAAGCCCGCCGGCAGCTCGAGCGGCTTGTCCGCGCCGACGGCGCCTACGCCGCGTTGGCGCAGCCTGCGTCCGGCGCCGCGCTGCCGCCGGCCGTCTACGCGGGCGCGAGGACGGCGCTGCTGCGCACCGGCGCCTGGGACGGCTGGCTCCGGCTGCAGGAGGCGCTGCCGCAGCCGGAGCCGCTCGGCGTACTGCCGCCCGCGCTGCGCTGCGGCCTGCTGCGTGCTCCTGCCGCGGTGCAGGAGCGGATTATCGGGCGGCTGCTCGCGTCCGGGCAGCCGGAGACGGACCGTCCCGGCCTGCTGCTGGCCGGGCTGCTTGCCCTTGAGCGCGGCCGCAGTCATGACGCGCTGGGGCTGTTCTGGGCCGCGCGGGAGCAGGCGGACGGCATGCCCGAGGCTGGCGCCGCCGCCGTGGGCGTGCTGCACGCGCTGACGCAGCTTGCGGCCCGCAGCCTTCGCGGCAGCGGCGCAAGGCTGGCTCCGCCGATGTTAACCAGCGAAGTCAGAGCGGTCCTCCTCGCCGAGTGACCGCTCGCGGCGTTTACGCTCCGCTGGGAGAGGCTCCGGGGCGGCGGAGGCCGGAGGCAAATAGGCTTCCAGCACGGCCCGCCACTTGCGCCTCCACTCTTTCTTATCGAAGGCGAGCGCAACCTGCCTGGCGCTGCCTCCCAGTCTTTGCCGCAGAGCCCGGTCGTTCAGCAGCCGGCGGAGGGCGGAGCACAGCCGCTCTACCGTAGGCGGGACAAGCAGCCCGTTGTATCCGTCGATGATCAGATCGTTCAGCCCGCCGACATTGGCGGCGACGATAGGCAGCCCGCAGCTCATCGCTTCCAGGCAAGAATAGGACGTTCCTTCGGAATAAAGGGTAGGGATAACCGCAATATCCGCTTGCCGGTAGGCGCGGCGGATTTCTTCGAAGGAATACGTGCGGTGAACGATGCGATCGCGGTGAGGGTGGGCGCTATGCCATATGGAAAAAGCTTCGCTGATCGTACTCCCCTCTACCTGCTCTCCGGCAAATTCGATTTCGATTTGCGGGTATTGCGCCAGCAGCTCGTCTGCGGCGAGCATCATGGCGATAATGCCCCGTTCCATACTGAGGCGGCGCGGGTACAGGATGCGCAGCGGCTGGGAGTCCGGCGCGGCTTCGGTTCGCTGCGCAGTCTCGGCGGCCAGGCCCCGTTCCGCGCCGGCGGCGTCCGGTTCGTTTACCGGCGCAGATTCGGGCTGCGGCGTATCGCCCGATTGCACCGCTTCCGGGCAAAAATAACCGGTGTCGACCGCGTTCGGAATCAGCTCGATGCGTTCGGGGTCGTTATAGGTGCATACGGAGCGGCAATAGGTTTGGAAATGCGAATCGACCGTGACGATTTTGCTCAGGCTGCGAACCGCGTTCCCGATCTGGTCGGCGACGCTTCGCTTGACCTCTTCGGGCAGACTGGGACGGTCCCAGTTGATCCCGTGACAAATGCCGAGGCTGCCCGGCCGGTAGCGGATCGGGTGCCATATGCAGCTGGCGTAAAGGAGCGGGCCCTCCGCCTGCTCGGCCATCCGGTTGAACGCTTCGTCGATCCGATCCGGATCGTACGGATAGCCGAATACTTCGATATGCTCTACCGTTCGATGGAACGCTTCGAAGAACGAGAGCTGATGAACCTGCGGCTGGTAACCCATATCGCGGATAACGCCGCACAGGTCATAAATGTAACGCTCCAGCCCTCCGCCGAAAATACGGCTCAAATCGCGGTTGTAGCCGTCAAGAAAACTGTGCGTAAATATACTGACTTTGCCCATTTAGCGATCCTCTTTCCATTCGATCAGATTCGGTTTCAAATCAAGAATCGATTCATACTGGGCGAGGCTTCCCCAGCGGCCCTCCGGATCGATTTGCTTGTATCGGAGATATTTGCGCACGCGATCCTCCAGGCTTCCCGCCCAGCCCAGATGCTTGACTCTCAGGTCCGTGAGCAAGCCGGGCAGCGCGATGCACGGCAAAGGAAGCCGGGGGACATGGTGATCCCATTGCGGATAGGCGTAAGGGAACTGCGGGAAATAGCGGACAAGCGCCATCGTATGATGCTTATGCACGTTCCAATGCTCATCCTCCCTGTAGTGGGTCGTTCCGTCCCACAGATCATAGAAGCGAAACCCGACCCAATCGTACCGGTCCTGATCGATCAGCTCGCGCATTTGGCGCTTGGCCTTATCCTCATACAACTCGTCGGCATCGACCGACAGCAGCCAATCGGGGCTGGTCGATACGGCGGTCTCCCAGAGCAGGGAACGCAGCTCCCACTCTTGACCGAAGCGGGACGTCTCCAGGGCAACGAGCTTGGCGACTTTGGGACAAGCTTGGCATATCGCAACGGTGTCGTCGGTGCTTCCGTCGTCGACTATGACAATGTCGTCCACGAACGTGCACAGCTCGGCAAGCACTTGCTTCAAATAGCGGCCGCTTTCGTTACGCACTTGCATCATGGCGGTCAATCGATTGCCGGAAGCTTTGCGTACTCTCCTTAATGGCCGATGCGGCCGCGGCCGGTCACTGGCGGCTTCTGCCGCCGCCGCTTGAGGATGGACGCCGGAACGGTCGTCCGTGTCGGCGATTCCGGCATCCTGCGGAAGCAAGCCCGTCGCGAACTCGTCGCTTCGGCGGCTTTCCGCAGGCAGTTCCCGCTCCGGCTGATCGTCTCTGTGCGCAGAGGTAGGGTCAATCATCCGATTCTCCTCCTATTCGTTCCAGACCCTGATCGATGGCTTTCATTTCCAGGATTTGGACCAATGCTTCTTCTTCGTCCAAAGCGGCTTCCAGAAAGCGATGAATGGCTTCGTGCCGGTTCCCTTTCAGCGCGAGAACGATTCCGCACAGCAGAAGGTAATCCCTTTTATCGGCAGGAATCGTCAGCTCTTCGGGATCGAGGCAGGCCAACGCCGCTTCCATGTTTCCGGCAACCAGATGGGTTCGCAGGCCGAGGCGTCTCGCTTCTGCAGACAAGGGATCAAGGACTTCAAGCGTCTGAATGGCGGAGCGAAAGTCGTCGTTCAGCCTGTACAGCTCTCCTTTCACCAGCTCCCGCTGCCCTTGTTCCATCCATCGGCACAGATGCTCATACCATATCGCATCCGGCTCGGACACGGCGGTAATCCCGTAGACGGTCACCGCTTCCTCCAGCTCGTCAAGTTTGGCGTGGATGGCCGAGAGGAAACGATAATGCGTATGCAGGGAGTTGCCGGCTTTCCCTCCCGTTGCGGCCTGTTGGAACGACTCGATCAAATGCCGTTTCGCGCTGTCTTTGCCGAGCAAATACAAGTACACCGCAAGCAGGAAGGAGATCGTTTCGTGCGCTCCCGATTGCTCGCGCAGCCGTCCGTAATAATCGGCCCGCAGCTCCCATTGCAGCGCGGCGATTTGCGCGGCGGCGGACGGTCCGTGATCCGTCAATTCGCGCATGCATTTTAGGAATAACACTTCATAATCGCGCAGCGGTACCGATTCGCCGCCGACGATGGCGTCGCCGGAGGGAGAAGAATTCTCTCCTTGCAGAAACAGCGCTCCGGGTGCCCGGAAGCTTTGGTCCAGATAGCGTGTCTCCGATTCCGTACAGACCAGATCCGCCAGAGCGGTCAAACGGCGCCAGCATGTTTCCCATAAAGGGGTCTCTTCCTCGCGAGACGGATGGGGCAGCATGACGATCAAGCGGGCCGGCTGCAAGGCGGCTGCGTCTGCCACCCAGTAAGGATGGGTGACGATGGCGGTCATTTCCCGCTGCGGCAGGGAACCGAGCCTGCTTCTGGATAAAGGGGAGAGCGACGGTGGGAGGGAAGTCACCGCATCCTCCGAACCGTCGTGCACAAACCAAACTTCGCTTTCTCTGCTTAAGAGGAGAAGCAGCTTCTGGAACGGGAACGCCCTCCAACTGCAATGGGGAAATACGACAAACGGTTTGCTGCTCATGCGCTCCATCCTTTCGGTGTCCCGGTTTACCGGTTTCGCCCGTCCAAGCCTGCGGGCTGCTGCGGGTATATTTCGTAATTATTTTATGGACGAATGAGGCGGAAGGTGACGACGGAAGGATGGATTCAAGCCGGTCGGGATACCGACGGGGAGGCTGTAAGAAAGATCTCTATTCGGACTATGAAACGGCAAAAAAAGAAGCCCGCGGCATGAAGCATATATGCCTGGGGCTTCTCGTCGGCAGAGCGGATTTCACCCGACCCGTTTAAACTGGCTGTTATACAGCTCGTAATAAAATCCTTGGCTGTCCAACAACTGTTGATGAGTGCCGCGTTCGATAATTTCGCCGCCGTTAATAACCAGAATTTGATCGGCTTCGCGAATCGTGCTCAGCCTGTGAGCGATGACGAAGCTTGTGCGCCCCTTCATCAGGGAATTCATCGCTTCCTGAATATGCATTTCTGTGCGCGTATCGACGCTGCTGGTCGCTTCGTCCAGGATCAGGATGGCCGGGTCGGCCAGGATCGCTCTGGCGATCGTAATCAGCTGCCGCTGCCCCTGGCTTAAGTTGCTGCCTTCGGCCGACAGCACCGTATCGTAGCCTTGCGGAAGCTTCCTGATGAAACTGTCGGCGTTGGCCAGCCGCGCCGCATCCTCAATCTGCTCATTCGTCGCGTCCAACCGGCCGTAGCGAATATTTTCGCGAATCGTATCGGCGAATAAATACGCATCCTGCAGGACGATGCCGAGCTGACGCCGAAGCTGGTCTTTATCGAGGTCGCGTATCCGCTGGCCGTCGATAGTAATGGTGCCTTCCTGAATATCGTAGAAGCGCGTCAGCAGGTTGATGATGGTCGTTTTCCCGGCGCCGGTCGGTCCGACCAGGGCTATCGTATCGCCGGGGTTGGCCGTGAGCGATACATTTTTCAGCACGGGAATGTCCGGCTTGTATCCGAACGACACGCCGCTCAGGACGACTTCCCCGTTCACCTGGCGCAGCTCCCGGCTGGCCGTAGCGTCCTCGTATTCGGTCTTTGTATCCATAATCTCGAATACGCGCTCGGCTCCCGCCACGCCGGACTGGATCATATTGAACTGGTTGGCCAGATCGTTAATGGGCCGGCCGAACTGTTTGGAATAGTTCAGGAAGCTGACGATGATGCCGATGGTGGACATATCGTTTAGGACCATCCAGCCGCCGACGGCGGCGATCAAGGCGAAGCTGATGTTGTTCAGCACGTTCATTACCGGCCCCATCATGCCGCTGAAGATTTGCGCCTTCGTGCCGACGTCCCGCAGCTTCGTATTAATGTCGTTGAATTGTTCGATGGTTTTGGCCTCGCGCCGGAACGACTTCACGACCTTTTGCCCGGAGACGGTTTCTTCGATAAAGCCGTTGATTTCGCCCAAATGCTTCTGCTGTCCGCTGAAATGCTTCCGGGTATACCCGGATATTTTGCCTGTGACGAGCATGACGAGCGGAATCGTGATCAGGCTGAGCAGAGTCAGCCAAATGTTCAGCTTAAGCATGAACAGCAGCGCGCCCGCCACCGTAATGACGCTTGAAATAAGCTGAGTTACGCTTTGATTCAGCGTGTTGGACACATTCTCGATATCGTTGGTCGTTCGGCTCATCAGCTCGCCGTGAGTTCTGCTGTCAAAAAACTGCAGCGGCAGCTTCTGAATCTTCGCGAACAAATCTGCTCTCAGCTCGCAGACGGTGCGCTGCGATACCCCGGTCATGACATAGGCTTGGGCCCAGGTCATAGCGGCGCTGAGTACGTAAATGGCCAACAAGGCGGCGCACAACCGGATGAGACCGCCGTAATCGTGCGGAATAATGTACTTATCGATCGCCAGACCGATCATGTAAGGCCCTGCCAAGGCCAAGCCCGATCCGATAACGGTCAGGATGAACACCGAAATCAGCCCGGCCCGCTGCCGGCGCAAATAGTGCCATATTCTTTGCAGGGTAGCCCGCGTGTTCTTCGGACGCACCTTGGCCATCATGCCGCGGCCCGGCCCCCCAGGTCCGCCGCCCATAGGTCCGCCCATTCCCATCGGAGGGCTCATCGGTCTTGCGGAGCTTGCAGATTGCGTGTCGCGGTTCGACTCAGCCATGGGCCACCGCCCCCTTTCCAAGCTGTGAGTTGTAGATGTCCTGATATTCCGGGCTGCGCCGGATCAGCTCGTCATGCGTTCCTTCGGCGACGATGCGGCCGTCGTCCAGCACGAGAATTTTGTCGGCGTCGAGCACCGAGGTGATGCGCTGCGCGATGATGAAGCAGGTGGTGTCCTGCATCAGCGATTTGATCGCCGCTTGAATCCGCGATTCGGTGCCCAGATCGACGGCGCTGGTGCTGTCGTCGAGAATGAGAATGGCCGGCCGAAGGAGCAGCGCGCGGGCGATTGAGACCCGCTGTTTCTGCCCGCCGGACAGATTGACGCCCCGCTGTCCGAGCTGGGTGTCGTAGCCGTCAGGCATCCGCATGATGAAATCATGCGCATCGGCGGCTTTGGCGGCCGCCTCGACTTCTTCCTGCGCGGCGTCGGGCCTGCCGAAGCGGATATTGTCGCGGATCGTGCCGGTGAAGAGTATTGCCTGTTGAAGCACCATGCCGATATGACTGCGCAACTGCTCAAGCCCGATATGGCGAATGTCGGTGCCGTCAATCAATACCCGGCCCCGGGTCGTTTCATACAAGCGGGGAATGAGGTTGACCAGGGTCGATTTGCCCGATCCGGTCGCTCCGAGAATGGCTATCGTCTGTCCGGGCTCGGCGGTAAAATCGATATCCTTCAGCACCAGTTCTTTTTGTTCTGCCAGCGTATCGGCCGGGGCGAAGGAGTCTGCGTTATACGTGAACGACACCCGCTCGAAGCGGACTTGGCCCGAGCGCACGGCGCTGTGCGCGGCAGGCCCGGCGTCGGCGATTTCCGATTCGGTCCGAAGCACCTCGTGAATCCGGTCGGCGGAAGCTTTGGCCCGCGAAATGAACATGAGCATCATCCCTACCGATAGCAGGGAAAATAGCACCTGCGTCACGTAGTTGATGAAAGCGATCAAATCCCCGACAGGAAGCGACCCTTCCCAAGTCAGATTGCCCCCGTACCAGAGCACGGCGACGATGCTGACGTTCATGATCAAGGTCATGACGGGCATATTCAAAGCGACAATCCGCGTCGCCTTCATCGCCATGTCGGTATAATCGTTGTTGGCTTTGCCGAAGCGCCCCGTTTCATAGCGGGAGCGCACGAACGCTTTGACTACGCGAATGCCCGCCAAATTTTCCTGCAGCACGTTGTTCACCGTATCCAGCTTGTTCTGCACTTTGGAGAAGAGCGGAAACGCATAGCGTATAAGCAGGAATAAGACGATGAATAAAACCGGAATGACGACGGCCAGAATACCGGCCAGACGGAAGCTGATCGTAACGGCCATAATCAAGCTGCCGATCGCCAGAAACGGCGCCCGGACCAAGATGCGCAGTGTCATTTGCACCAGATTTTGCATTTGCACGACATCGTTGGTCAATCGGGTGACGAGCGATCCGGCTTTAAATTGATCGAGATTGCGGAAAGAAAACGATTGCACTTTTTGAAAAAGATCGCTGCGAATGTCAGCCCCGAAATGCTGAGAGGCGATGCTGGAAAAGTAGGTGCATCCGATCCCCCCGATAAGGCCGATAAGCGCCGTGCCGAGCATCAGCAGCCCGGTTGTTTGAATATGCGGCAGATTTCCCTGAAGAACGCCCTCGTTCACAATGCTGGCCATGAGTTTAGGCTGAAGCAAATCCATATAGACCTCAATCAGCATAAGAAGAGGGGCCAACAGCGCCGATTTCCAGTAAGGCTTCAAATAACGAAATAATTTCAACACAGCCTTGCACCTCGCTAATATTTTGTCGACTAAATACTTTCCTCGATCTGTTTCAGATTGTTTTGCATATGAAGAAGGAACCTCCGCAGCAGCAGTTTTTCTTCTGCCGTAAACTCCTCGAACGTATGAAGCTCAAGCGACTGCATCGTCTCCTTCACTGCTTGAATGGCCTGACGGCCCCGCTCAGTGAGAAATACCCGCGATATGCGCTGGTCACGCGTATCCGACATGCGCCGGACTAGCCCCGTCTTCTCCATGCGCGTCAGCATAACGGTCAGTGTAGCGGGCTTAATCCGCAGCTTGCGAGCGAGCTCCTTCTGGCTCTGCCCGTCTTCCTCGGAGAGCCGGAACAGAAGGGGCGGCTGGCCGGGATACACTTCGATGCCTTGCTGCTGCAAAAGCAGATGCAAGGTGTGGCGATGAAGTCTCATGATGTTCGACATCGTATGGGTCAACGCTTCGGAAGAGTTGGGATGCACCGATTGTCCTCCTTTATTTAATTAGCCGACTAATTCAAATTGTAAAACAGTGGAAGCCTCGGCGTCAACGCTCCCTCCAAAAAAAAGTGAGTCTGGGGCAGCGTCAAATGAATTTTATTGAATGGGCGTGAATGGGCGTTTTTATCGGCGCTATCGACGCAGATCAAGAATCGGTTCCGGAAGATTACTTTGTCCATGAGCATCGTGTCATTAAAGCGCGCCGGTTATTTTTTAATAGGGCCGGGGAGATAATAGGACGGTTCAAAGATCGGAAGAGAGCAAGCAATGAGGACGTTGACAAAACGGAGCATTGTAACTAAAATCATTACAAGTTCGATGAGACCGTTCAATGCGGATGATTTGCTAAGGCAAAGCTTAAGCACAAGCGTACGAAGCCAGTTTTGTTAACGCAAACCGAGCATAGGCTTACGAAGCTAATTTTGCTATCGCAAAATTTTAGGTGGTGAACCCAATGACAATCAGCAGCCGCTACGCGGTCGCCATTCACATACTCTCGCTGCTTGAGATTAATAAAGAAGAGCGCATCACCTCCGATTTCATCGCCGGCAGCGTCAATACGAATCCCGTCGTGATCCGCCGGATTATCGGGATGCTCGGCAAAGCCGGGCTCGTGATTACGAATCCGGGAGTGGCGGGAGCGCAGCTGGCGCGGCCCATTGACCGTATCACGCTGCTCGATGTTTACCGTGCCGTTCAGTCGGATCCGGAGGAGGAACTGTTCGCGCTTCACGACAATCCGAACCCGCAGTGTCCGGTGGGAAGGAATATTCAAGGGGCTTTGGAAGGAACATTCGCCCAGGCGCAGAAGGCGATGGAGGAAGAGCTGAGAAAAGTAACGCTGCAGCAAATTGTACATCAAGTAAGTCAGGAGCCGTAGGGAGCTGGCCGTACCCGTTTCGTATATTTATGACAGGAGAACCGCCACACGCGCAAGAGGGGCGGAAGAAGCTTACTGCGGCATAAAACGGACCGATAACTGTAGGAAGATATAGGCACGCAAAGAGGAACACTTCATGCCGGATTGAAGTGCTCCTTTTTTGCTTGAAGCAGCTTCGAAGCCAAGGCCTCGCTTCGTAGGGTTATTGTGGGCAGAAAGCTATATCTGTTTGACCATGTGATAATAAGTTTTCTTATTAATGATCGTTTCCTTATCGGTGCTATATCCGAGCTTCGTATATAAGCTGCGCGCCCGTTCGTTATATTCCTCTACGTTCAAGGCGATTTTGTCGTAGCCGCGCCGCTGCGCCTGCCTCTCCGCCGCTTGAATCAGCTCGGTGCCGAAGCCGCGCCCGCCCCATACGGGGGATACGGCGAGAGCGTCGATATAATATTCGTCCTCGTCCGCTTCTTTATCGAGAGTCAGCGCAGGGTCGTTCTTCAATCGGCGCAACCGGTCTCTTATGGGCTTGTCTATCGCTTCGGCCTCCGAGCCGTGATAGCATAAGATCATTCCGGCGACATTCTCGCCGGCGATTTTTACCAAAATATTGGAATGACTGAACCGGTTGCCCGGTTGCAGAAAAAACTGTTGAAGCGCATCCAGTACTTCTTCTTGCGTCTTGGCTCCCGTCAATTGATACCCGATATCTTGAATGGCATCGAACAAGAGCTGTACGACGGCTACGGCATCGGACGGCTGCGCGGTTCTGATTGTCATCTGCTTTCCTCCGTTCACAGCGAAATTCTTCGATAAAATGCTGCTCTCATTGTATACTATAAATGTCGAAATCTGAAATTTCGGGTCCCGCGCCTGCGGTTCCGGCTATTTGCGGATAGCTTGGAAGCGGGCTGCCGGGAGCTGTGCGTACATAGACGAATGAGGAGGGATACCCCGTGCGGTTAAGTGTACTGGACCAATCTCCGATTGCGGAGGGCAGTACCGCGTCGGAAGCGCTGGCGCAAACGGCCAGGCTGGCTCAAGAGACGGAGAAGCTCGGCTACCACCGGTTCTGGGTTTCGGAGCATCACTTTACGATCAGTCTGGCGGGCTCCAGCCCGGAGGTGCTGATCAGCCATTTGGCAGCTAAGACGAAGAAGATCCGTATCGGCTCGGGCGGCGTTATGCTGCCCCATTACAGCGCCTATAAAGTGGCGGAAAATTTCCGCCTGCTTGAAGCATTGTATCCGGGCCGCATCGATCTGGGGATCGGGAGAGCGCCGGGAGGCATGCCGCTGGCTACGATGGCGCTGCAGGAAGGCAAGACGGGAACGCTCGACAAGTATCCGGAACAGCTCGAAGATCTGATCGCGTATCTTCACGATACGCTGGGGGATTCGCACCGCTTCGCGGGCTTGCGGGCAACCCCTGTAGTGGATTCGGCTCCGCAGCTTTGGCTGCTCGGCTCGAGCGGGGAGAGCGCCAGGCTTGCGGCCCGTACCGGAGCCGGTTTCGCCTTTGCCCAGTTCATTAACGGATACGGCGGCGCGGATGAAATGCGCGGCTATCAGAGGCAGTTTCAGCCGTCTGTGTTGGGCGAGCGGCCGAGTTCGCTGCTTGCCGTCTTCGTTATCTGCGGGGAGACGGAGGAAGAGGCGAACGACGTGGCTTCGAGCCTTGATCTGACGCTGCTGCTGTTAGAGAAGGGGCGCAGCTCCCAGCAAGGGACGCCCTCGATAGACAAGGCGAAGCGTTATCCTTATACGCCGTTTGATCTGAGCCGGATTGAAGATAACCGCAAACGAATGATTGTCGGCACGCCGGAACAGGTCAAGGAGCGTATGCTTCGCTTGGCGGAACGTTACGGCACGGGCGAAATGATGGTGGTCACGATTACCCATGATTTTGAAGCGAGGCTTAAGTCGTACCGTCTTCTTGCGGACGCCTTTCAGCTTCCGGCAAGGGAGCTGGAGTAAGCGATGACGATGCTTCGCAGAGAAGAGCCGCTTACGTCCGCCGGCCAAGAAGCGCTTGCCGAGCAATTGAAGCTGACGATAAGGCAGTGCGCAGCCAATGCGGATTTGCCGTTCTGGGGGGAAGTGTTTGCAGTGCTTCACCAAATGAAGAAAGTACCTGTGGACCGCATGCCGCTGTACCGGATTCACCCGATCGGAGAAGTGGCCTACGATGCAAGCAAACGGCGCTTTATCGTCCGCATTCCCGATGTCGATATTACTATGAAAGACGCGGAACTGGCCGATGCGATTGTGAAGCAAGGGTTGTTTCATCCGCAATAGAACGAGCTAG
Source organism: Paenibacillus doosanensis (assembly GCF_025060755.1). Classification (GTDB taxonomy): domain Bacteria; phylum Bacillota; class Bacilli; order Paenibacillales; family NBRC-103111; genus Paenibacillus_S; species Paenibacillus_S doosanensis. The sequence continues at coordinate 71,784 of NZ_JANYUY010000004.1, read as the reverse complement.
AGCCAAAGCGGCAGGCAGAGGGGGACCTCTGCCTTTTTTGTTTGAAGGGGAGAACCGGATTGCAGGGAAACTTCGATGAATCGGTCTGTGAAGAGGGGCGGCCGCAGCGGCGGTCAACGGATTCCAATCGGCCGCACTCCCAAGGGTAACGGTTGCCGTGGCGCTTAGGTGGCTCCGAGCCGTTACCTAACGGCCCTGCATGATTTATTGCGGAGCATTCGGCGGCTGCGGAACGCCGCAGTCCGGCGCGCCGGGAACGCTGCCGCTGCTGGGGATAAGCCGCTTCGCGGCGCATTGTTCCTTCAGCAGCCGGTCGAGGACGCTTTGGATGCGCCTGGTTTCGGCGGTGGCGTAGACCGGGCAGGCCAGATTGCGCTGCTCCCAAGGATCGTCGGACAGATCGTACAGCTCGAATTCATCGGGCGCCGGGGTTTCTCTTGTAACCGTAACGCAGACGGAGTTTGCCGTATGCGCTGTGATTGCGACGGGGTCGCTCCAAAATTGCGGGTTATCGAAATAGCGGGTATACTTCCACACTTTTACAGCGTTCTCGCTAGGAAGCTCCGCTATGACTGTCTCCACATGGTTCGGCTGAACGACGGAGCTGTAGGGGACGCCGAAAAGCGAAACTTGATGCAGCCCGCGGGTTACGTCGTCGTCCGTCATGAAATAAACCGGCTCGCCGGCCCGGTCCGGTCGGCCTTGACCGAGCAGCAGCGGCGCGAGATTGCGCCCGACGAGTGGACGCACCTCGTTATGGGTGCGTCGCAGCCGCTCCTGGATGGCCGGAATGTCGGCGCAGGCCAGACCGAGCAAGGTCGGCAGCAGGTCTACGTGGCTTGTAAGCATGTCGGCGGAGGATCGGCCGGCATACAATACCGGATTGTGGACGATGAACGGGACGTGAATGCTTTCCTCGTAGGCTTGATACCATTTCTGAAACAAGCCGCCATGGGCGCCCAGCAGGTCTCCGTGATCCGAGGTGAAGACGACCAGCGTATCTTCATAGAACGATGACCGCTGCAGCTCCCGAAACACCCTCAGCATCTGCTGATCGGCCTTCTTTTGCAGGGAATAGTACAGGCGGCGGTAATGAAGCGTATCCCGGGTCGGCTGGAATGCATGAGGGAACACTTCGCGGTAGCTTCGCTGCGCGGAGGGCTTCGTATCGAGCGATTCCCCCGAGGTCGGCGCCGGAGGGACATCCGGGACGGAAGGGTCGGCATCGAATCGGAAGGCCGGGACATGCTTCGAAATTTCTCCGTACAGCGCAATGTCATGCGGATTTACGTAAGAAGAAACGATGAGCCACGGCGTATAGGATGACCCCAATGGCAGCGATTGCCGCTCCGCTTCTAGACTCGCCAGCAGCTCGATGGTTTCCTCGGCATAGACGGGATCTCTGCCGCTGACGCCATAGGCGGCCGAACCGCCTGTGGAGCGCGGGCTCCGGTGGAACGGCTCGGGCCCGACCCAGTCGTGGAAGCCGTAGTCCTGGAGCCGGTCCGCTCCAAGATACTGGCGCACCTTCTGCAGGTCCGGGACGCCGGTGCGCTCGTCATAGCTAAGAAGCGGCGCCTTCGTACCGGGTATGAGCAGGTCGGCCTGGGACACATGCCACTTTCCCTTCAAGTATGTGCGGTAGCCGAGCTCGCGGAAATAGTCGCCCATCGTCGGCACGGTGTTCGGATCGAGCCAGAACATATCGGCGTCGAAATCCCCTTTGGCTGCGCCCGGCGTCTGACTCACCCCGTGAAGAGAGGGATACTGGCCGGTGAAGAGCGTCGCCCGGCTCGGAGAGCAGGCGGCGCTGCCGATATAGTGCCGCTTCAGCTCCATCCCCTTTTCGCGCAATTGCTCCTGCAGTACAAGATGGCTGCTGCGCCATGCGCGCAGCGCTTCGTTCTCGTAACTGACGGGAAATCGCTCCTCGTCCACGAGGAAAAGAAGAATATTGGGCTTCTTTTTCAACAAGACCGCCTCCGCTCCTTTGGTGACCCTAAGAATACTGAGAACGACCCGCTGCCGGGCCGGTTTTCCGATACTCTACTATATGCGAGAACGCCCGAAGTAGGCGGGAAGAAGCCGAATCTATCCGGCAAAGCCGTGGGCGGCGAATAATTCTGTACTTTTCGTTCCAAAATAATATAATAGATGTTACAATGCGAGAGAGGGGGACGTTATGGCGCGACCCAGAGATTTTGACCGGCAGCAGGCCCTGGAGCGGGCTATGCATATATTTTGGTCCAAGGGGTATGAAGGAGCGACGATGCCCGATCTGCTGGAAGGGATGGGGGTCAGCCGGTCGAGCCTGTACAACGCGTACGGGGACAAGCTGGCGCTATTCCATGAAGTGGTCGCTCATTACCGGCAGACGATAGGGGAGTCCAAACGTCAACCGCTGCTCCGGAGCGATTCGGCCAAGCAGTGTATTCGGAGCTACTTGCAGCTGCTGGTCGATACGGCGCTTAGCGGCGACGGAACGCATCCCGGAGGCTGCTTGTTCACCAACCTGGCAACCTCTTTGGAAACGGCGGATGAGTCGGTTCGGCAGACGGTTCTGCATAGTCTGAACCAGTTGGAACAGCAGTTGTACGATGTTTTGGAACGGGGACGTCAGTCGGGTGAGATCGCCGCGGATAAGGATATTCGCAGCATAGCGCGAATGCTGCTCGGGCTCGCCCAAGGGATCAATGTCGTATCCAGGGCGAGCAAAGACAGGGAGCAGCTGGAGGGGATGGTCCGGGCCGCTATGACGGCGCTGGAGTAATCCGACATCCTCGCGGCGAAGCGCGGCAGAGAAGCCCGAAGCATGTTAACCGGATAAAAGGAGGCTTATGCTCATGCAATTTCGGCGATTAGGAAACAGCGGATTGAAAGTATCCGCGCTGGGACTCGGTACGAATGCGTTCGGCAAGCGGGCGGATCGGGACACTTCCGAGCAAATCATTCGCTATGCGATCGATCAAGGAATTAATTTCATCGATACGGCCAATATTTATGCCCAGACGGAGTCGGAGCGGATCATCGGCTCGGCTCTGGAAGGCAGACGCCATGACGTCGTTCTCGCCACCAAGGCGGGGCTGGTTCGCGGTGCGGGGCCTAACGAAAGCGGGTCGTCGCGCTATCACCTCCAGAAGGAGCTGGAGGACAGCCTGCGCAGACTGAAGACGGATTATGTGGATTTGTACCAGATTCATACATTCGATCCGGATACGCCTTTGGAGGAGACGCTGCGGGCGCTCGACGATATGGTCCGCTCCGGCAAAGTGCGGTATATCGGGGCTTCCAATTACGCGGCCTGGGAATTGATGAAGGCGCTAGGAATCAGCGACCGGCTCGGTCTGAACCGCTTCGTATCGACGCAGACCAGTTATTCGCTGGCCGACCGGACTCCCGAGCAGGAGCTGGCGCCGCTTTGCCTGGACCAAGGCGTCGGCATCATCCCTTATTTCCCGCTGGCCGGGGGGATATTGACCGGCAAGTATGCCTCCGAAGGAGAGGCTCCTGAAGGCTCGCGTGCCGTTACCGATCCGAACTTCCGTAAATTTCTAAGCGAAGAAAGAATCGCGTTAGGCAGGGAAGCCGTCAAGCTGGCAGAAGAGGCCGGCTGCACGCCGGGAGCGCTGGCTCTGTCCTGGCTGATGCGGCAGCCTGCCGTGTCGACCGTTATTGTAGGGGCGACACGCGTGGAGCAAGTGAAGGAAAACTTGCGGAGCCTGTCCATTCAGCTTGATCCGGAGCGTCTGCAGATGCTGGAGGAGATCAGCCGGCCGTTCCGCTACGGCGAACCGTTCGCCGTGTACCGTCTGCCTCGCTGACAAATGCCAAGTCGAGCTTGACGAGGCGCCAGCGGCGCAGCGACGGGAGAAGCGCGCTGAGCTGCTGCGCCGAATCCAACACCATACAACGGAGGAATGAACCATGTCCATCTATGATATTCAGGCAACGACCATTCAAGGCAAGGACGTCAATCTGGGGCAGTATGAGGGCCAAGTGCTTCTTATCGTCAATACGGCGAGCAAATGCGGATTCACTCCGCAATATACGGATCTGCAGAAGCTGCATGAAAGGTATGGCGAGCGGGGGCTGCAAATCCTCGGTTTCCCTTGCAATCAGTTCGGCGAGCAGGAGCCCGGCAGTCATGAAGAGGTACATACTTTCTGCCAGATGAACTACGGCGTACAGTTCCAGTTGTTTGAGAAAATCGATGTGCGGGGCCGCGAAGCCCATCCGCTGTTTCGCTACTTGACGGAGCGGGCGCCGTTCAAAGGGTTCGACCTGAGCAATGCCAGCGGCCGGCTTCTTCACGCCTTCCTGCAGGAGAAGCAGCCGGAACTGTTGATCGGAGACGAGATCAAATGGAATTTCACCAAGTTCCTCGTTGACCGCAGCGGCCGGATCGTCGGCCGGTATGAGCCGGCTGTGGAGCCGATGGATATGGAGCCGGCGATTGAAGCGCTGCTGTAAAAGATCTTATAGCGTACTCATAGCATAAACCTATAGTATAACCATACGAAGACTGCCATTCGCGCGCACGAGCGCTTGAGGGCAGTCTCTTGTTTACTGAGGCGAAGAATGCGGCAGACCGCCGCAGTATATTGTGCCTAATCGGTCCTATCTTCGCGATTTCCGTCTTGAAGGTGACGCGGATGACCGAGCGGACCAGCGCCTCGCCCCAATGGTCCTTGGCTTCTTTTCACATCTCGGAAATGGAAAGCGTCGTTCCTCTCTCATTCATTTGACGGTGAAGCTCCTGCAGGGTGGTTTTGACGGTAACGTTTCGCTCGTTAGCCGTATCGATCAGCTTGGACAAGTGCTCGGGCAGGCTCTGCTTGAATAAAGGACAAGAACTGACAAACGTGAAGAAAAAAATGAAAAAATTGTTGCACGTGGAGCAATATTTGTCGTTTCAGCAAAGATGCTACGACAATTTGTTTCATTATCGGATCGCGCTGTCGCTGGCCAGAGCGGCATAAGGATATATTTTTACGCAGGCACGAAGTTAGCGCTTCAGGAGAACCTGTTCATCAAAATGAATCCATCGCTCATGGCTCAAATGCATTACGGTTCTTTCGTATACGCAGTTAAAGCCTATCTGCACGGGAAGCTTACGCTTTCGGACGAAGAAATCAAACGTCTTATCGAAGCCACATGGAATAGTGTCAGTGTCCGCGAGTAAAGCAAATATTACCCTCATCGATTTTCTGCCGTTCTGTCTTACGGCCGCTGATGAATGCGCGAGCTGAGAATCAGCCCGATGGAGAACATGTTAATGGCCATTGAACTTCCCCCGTAGCTGATGAACGGAAGCGTAATCCCGGTCAGCGGCATGATGCCCATCAGCATCCCCATATTTTCGAAGATTTGAAACAGCAGCATGGCCGATACGCCGGCCGCGATAAAGGCGGCGGCATAGCTCTCCTGCAGCTTGAATAAAAGCAGCTTGCTGATTAAAACCAAGTAAAGCGCGATGAGCAGGGAGCTGCCGATAAAGCCGAATTCCTCGCCGATCACGGCGAAGATCGAGTCGGAATAGGCGAACGGAATGCTGCCGTTGTTTTTGGAATCGCCGAGCAAGTAGCCCTCGCCTTTCAATTGGCCCGAGCCGATGGCGGTAATCGTATTTTCCACATGATATCGGGCATCCCGCGAAGCGCTCTCCGGCACGAGAAACGTATCGATCCGCTCGGACCAGTGTCCGAGTTTTTTGCTAAGCAAGTACTCCTCTATCGGCTCATGATAATGAATATAACTGTAGACGAAAGCCGTTAACGAAAGCGCAATGGCCAGAATGAGCGCAACGGAATGCTTGTATTTCAGATTGCCGACCCACAGCAGGTTAAGGAAGATGACGATATAGATGATTGCATTGCCCAGATCGGGCTGGATCAGCACCAGCGCGAAAGGCAGCAGCGTAAGCAATGTCAGCGGCCCGACGTCCTTGATCAGCCGCAGATGATCGTATTCGCGGTTTTCGAGATATTTGACCAGCGCCAAAATGAGAAAAATTTTCATCAGCTCGGCAGGCTGAAAGGTGAAGCCGAAGGGCAGAGAGAACCAGCCTTTGGCTCCGTGAATCTCGTCGCCCAGCTTATAGACGAGCAGCAGCAGCAGAGCGCCGATGCCATACAGATAATACGCTATTTTGACGAAAATCCGATAATCGGTGGCGGCGGTGAGCAGCAGAATTGCGAATCCGATCGCATAGTTAATGATGTTTTTCATTGGCAAGCTTTCGTACTGCGGATCATAGACCGTGGCGCTCTTGATGAGCAAGGTGCTGATAAGCATAAACAGGAGCAGGATGATGACGACGGGATAATCTATTTTTTTAAGATGGCGAATCATAGGGCTGCAAAATTCTCCTTTACTGCAATGCGGTACTCTAGCTTCGCTATTACCCTACTAGCAGATTCTAGCAAACTTCTTATAGTGTACCATACCCGGCGGCCGTTAGATACTTGGATTAGACGGCCGGGACGAGACAGCGTTTTCGATAAATATCGCATATCCTACACCTTCGGTAATCAATAGGATCGCTCGAACGGGGGCGCGGAAGGAGCCGACGAAGCGCAAAAGTTCTGGTATATCGGATTGGGATTACGGTGCTGGGAAGGAGAGCAAAGATGATGGATAGCGCATCGGCAATCGCCCATGCCGGACACAAGCGCGCGTCCAAGCTAAGCAAATACTCGGAACGCATCGTGCTCATGACGGTGTTTCCGGTCATTATGACGCTGCATAAAACAAAACCGCCCCTTCTTGAATTCCGAAAGGGCGGCTTCTTCCTTTTGCTAGTCTATAAATCGAATTAAACGTTCTGCTTCTGTAGTTTTCTCATACTCATGCTGGCGGGAAGCTTCTTCGATGTTCTCCCATGCCCAGTAGTTCTTAGGAACATCCGGCCAGCTCGGTTGAAGAACCCCCTTCAGAGGTCCCCGAGAAAGCAGCCGATTGACGATGGTTACGAACTCGGCTCTTGTTAACGGTTGATCCGGACGATAGGAACCGTCCAAATATCCGTCTAATAGGTTACTTTTTTTCGCCGTGCTGATGTATGCTTTGGCCCAGCTTTGTTCCGTATCGTTGAATCCCGTTTCTTGCAGCAAGGCAAGATGCTTGTACCGAACGACTACCGCAGCCATTTCTGCGCGGGTAATCGGGCCTTCCGGAAGAAACACATTCCCGGGATAGCCCTGCATGATGCCTTCCTTCGTGGCCGCCGCTATATAGTTCTTGGCCCAGTGCGATTCCGGTACATCTGCATAGGCGCTCTTGGCTTCCGGCGCATCAATGGTATCGTACAAGATGCGGGTAAATACGGTCGCCACTTCTGCGCGGCTTACATTGCGTTCCGGTTTAAACATTCCATCCGGATAACCGGTCACGTAATAAAAATGTGTTCCTGTCTCCGTTGGAGTCTCTTCCGGTGTCTCTGGAGCCGTTGGAGCAGGTCCCGCCGAGGTGCCGGGACTGGAGCTATCGTCACTGCTATCGGATGACGAGTCGTCGCTAACGACATTAGGTGTCATTGAAAAATTATACAATACAATCGATTTGCCTACATGAATGATCCCGTTCGCGATATAGCTGTCCTCTCCTGGGTCAGCCGCCTGATTTCTGCCTTCCACCCGGCTGTCATAGGCTGCATAGCCTTCTTTGGCAGCCTTGATATAGTAATCGGCATCTTGGAAGACCATCCATGCGTATTGACCGGTGTTTGTCGTGGACTGCGGGTTTTTGTTCATGTTCGGCATAAAGCCCGGCAGCTCCGGCAACGGCACCAATTCCCCCGGTGTTCTGCCATTGCTAATGTTCAGTGCCGTATTCGCCCAGTAAAGCTCCGTATGGACATCGCTTACGGGCTGATTGGTCGTCTTATCGGTTACGGTTCCGTAAGGGTCGATCAACGTCGTCGCGATCGCAAGCTCGCCGTTTTGCTTGACAGTTATTTGCAATCGGGCACCCGCCAGCTTTTCGCCCGTAGGTGCAGTGACTTGGAATATGATGTTGTACGTTCCCGGTTCGATATTATCTACTTTATAGCTTCCGTTAGAATGAATCGTGATGGTTTTATCTAACGGCCTGCCATCCTGATCCAAGACCAGGCCGGATAAATGCTCGCCTTGAGTAAACACCCGGTTCACTTCTTGCGGGTCTCCGTTATTGGAGTCTGCGACAAATACGCTTCCCGTAATTTGGCGATTAGCCTGAACCGTTTCACCTTTACCTGTTAATGTGCCCACCTTGCTGGTTTGTTCGGATTCCACAGTTACGGTTTTATTTCCTACTTTCACCGGGGCGGCGATATGGATTGTATATTCCCAATCCCCGCGCGGAACGACGATATTGTACTTGCCGTCTGCTCCTGTTACCACTTGGGCGTCGTAGTCAATTACCCCGTCGCCATCGAAATCCTCGGCAATATGAACGATTGCATGAGCCACAGGGAGCCCGCCGTTCGTTACTATCCCTTCCACGGATGCAGGCAGGAACGTGATGGCAATCTCTTTTTCAGCAAAAATCCCGTGTTCTTCATCCCGGACCATAACGCTGGCTTTTTCCACACGAGGCAAAACACCTTCAATAACCGGAGCGGTCAGTATGGATTTGGCTAAGCCGTTTGCATCGGTATTCTTGTTAGCATCGCTGATGCTGCCGGCTGAGATGAAAAATTGGATAGGTACATTTTGAACCGGCTGACCGCTTTTATTGAAGAGCGTAGCCTGCAGTTCGCTAGTCGAAACTCCGTCTCCGACAATTTGGTCAGGAACAGCCGTTAAGCCGAGTGCGCCGTTTTCGGGCAGTATTAGATCGACTTTAACATGTTCCGCCCGCTGGATAGCGGCTTGTGATTTTACAAATTGCTTGGTCAGTCTGGGAGCTACTACGTTGTAGGTCCCCGCTTCCAATTCGGTGAATGTATACTGTCCGGAGGCATCTGTCACAGCAGAAGCGATGACTCGGGTACCGGTGCCGTCGAGAAGCTCTACCCCCAGGTTCGCTACTCTACCTCCCGTAGCGCTGTAGATGGTTCCAAAAATTCCGGAATCCGTATAATGAACTCCTGTTGTTACGGTAACCGTATTGGATGTAATCATCCATTTCCCGTTCTGGAATGCATCGACTTTAAAAGTGTACGTCGTTCCTGATGACAAGCCGTCTGCCAGGTATACTGTATCGGTGACCGTGGCTAACTTGGCATTATCCTTGTACAAAATGTAATAAGTGGCTTCCGTGACCGTATTCCAATTTAAGTTTACGGCCGTTTGTGTGGTGTCGCCGGCTGTTAAGGCTAGCGACCAGCTAGGGAGTGTCGTCACCTGAACGGTGTTGCTTGGAACCGATTCTCCGCCTGCATTGGAGGCGCTCACTGTGAACTCATAAGTCGTATCGGGAGTTAGCCCGGTTACTTCAAATACATGGCTAGCCACATTTGTCTTATACACTTGATCGTCTTTATAGATGGTGTAATACGTTGCGCCGCTGACGGAGTCCCAACTCAAATCGGTTGTTGTTTGAGTGGTGTTGGAACTAGCCAGATGGATCGGCGCAGCAGGTTTATCGGGCAGTGTATTCACTGTAAAGCTGACTTGCGCTGCATCGGCGGTATTGCCGAGTGTGTCAGTTGCGGTGGCGTCAACGGTATGAACGCCCTCCGCCAAAGCATTTGTAGTCGTGAACGACCATTTGCCCTCGCCGTTGGCGATCACGGAGTCGGATGCCGTAACGCCGTCGATCTTGACCACGATGGTAGCGCCAGGTTCGGCAGCACCGGAGATCACCGGTTTGGACTCTTTCGTAGTGCTGCCATTAGCGGGAGCCGCGATAGCAACAAAGGTGCTTGAATCAATGGTAAAGCTAACTTGCGCTGCATCGGCAGTATTGCCCAATGTGTCGGTTGCCGTAGCGTCAACGGTATGAACGCCCTCTGTCAAAGCGCTGGCAGGCGTGAACGACCATTTACCGTCGTTACCGGCGATCACGGAGTCGGATACCATAACGCCGTCGATCTTCACGACGATGGTATCGCCAGCTTCGGCTGTACCGGAGATAACCGGTTTGGACTCTTTCGTTGTGCTGCCATTAGCGGGAGCCGCGATGGCAACAAAGGTGCTTGAATCAATGTTAAAGCTAACTTGCGCAGCATCGGCGATATTGCCCAATGTGTCGGTTGCCGCGGCGTTAACCGTATGAACGCCCTCCGTCAAAGCGCTGGCAGGCGTGAAAGACCATTTGCCCTCGCCGTTGGCGATCACGGAGTCGGATGCCGTAACGCCGTCGATCTTGACCACGATGGTATCGCCAGCTTCGGCAGTACCGGAGATAACCGGTTTCGTTTCTTTTGTCTTGCTGCCATTAGCCGGAGCCGCGATAGCAACAAAGGTGCTTGAATCAATGGTAAAGCTAACTTGCGCTGCATCGGCAGTATTGCCCAATGTGTCGGTTGCGGTGGCATCAACGGTATGAACGCCCTTTGTCAAAGCATTTGTAGTCGTGAAAGACCACTTGCCATCGTTACCCGCGATCACGGAATCAGATACCATAACGCCATCGATCTTCAGTACGATGGTGTCACCGGCTTCGGCAGTACCGGAGATGACTGGCTTTGTTTCTTTTGTAGTGCTGCCGTTCGCTGGAGCCGAAATGGCTACATTCGTGCTCGTATCCACAGTAAAGCTAACTTGCACTGCATCGGCGATATTGCCCAATGTATCGTTTGCCGTAGCGTCAACGGTGTGAACGCCCTCCGTCAAAGCGCTGGCAGGCGTGAAGGACCATTTGCCGTCGTTACCTGCGATCACGGAATCAGATACCATAACGCCATCGATCTTCAGTACGATGGTGTCACCGGCTTCGGCAGTACCGGAGATGACCGGTTTGGACTCTTTCGTAGTGCTGCCATTAGCGGGAGCCGCGATGGCAACAAAGGTGCTTGAATCAATGGTAAAGCTAACTTGCGCTGCATCGGCAGTATTGCCGAGTGTATCGGTTGCCGTGGCATCAACGGTATGAACGCCCTCTGTCAACGCATTTGTAGTCGTGAACGACCATTTGCCGTCGTTACCAGCGATTACGGTATCGGAAACCATAACGCCATCGATCTTAACTACGACAGTGTCACCGGCTTCGGCGGTACCGGAGATGACCGGTTTCGTTTCTTTTGTTGTGCTGCCATCCGCCGGAGCCGCGATGGCAACAAAGGTGCTTGAATCAATAGTAAAGTTAACTTGCTCGGCATTGGCAGTATTGCCGAGTGTGTCAGTTGCGGTAGCGTCAACGGTATGAACGCCCTCTGTCAACGCATCTGTAGTCGTGAAGGACCATTTACCGTCGTTACCTGCGATCACGGAATCAGATACCATAACGCCGTCGATCTTCAGTACGATGGTGTCGCCAGCTTCGGCTGTACCGGAGATGACCGGTTTGGTTTCTTTCGTAGTGCTGCCATCTGCGGGAGCCGCGATAGCAACAAAGGTGCTTGAATCAATAGTAAAGTTAACTTGCACTGCATCGGCGGTATTGCCCAATGTGTCAGTTGCGGTGGCGTCAACCGTATGAACGCCCTCTGTCAAAGCGCTAGTAGTCGTGAACGACCATTTGCCGTCGTTACCAGCGATCACGGAGTCGGATACCATAACGCCGTCGATCTTCAGTACGATGGTGTCGCCAGCTTCGGCGTTACCGGAGATGACCGGTTTGGTTTCTTTCGTAGTGCTGCCATCTGCGGGAGCCGCGATAGCAACAAAGGTGCTCGTATCCACGGTAAAGCTGACTTGCGCTGCATCGGCAGTATTGCCCAATGTATCGGTTGCCGTGGCATCAACGATATGAACGCCCTCCGTCAACCCATCTGAAGTCGTGAACGACCATTTGCCGTCGTTACCGGCGATTACGGTATCGGAAACCATAACGCCATCGATCTTAACTACGACAGTGTCACCGGCTTCGGCGGTACCGGAGATGAGCGGTTTTGATTCTTTTGTTGTGCTGCCATTAGCGGGAGCCGCGATAGCAACAAAGGTGCTTGAATCAATAGTAAAGTTAACTTGCTCGGCATTGGCAGTATTGCCGAGTGTGTCAGTCGCCATGGCATCAACGGTATGAACGCCCTCTATCAAAGCATTTGAAGGCGTGAACGACCATTTACCGTCGTTACCTGCGATCACGGAGTCGGATACCACAACCTCATCGATCTTCACGACAATGGTATCGCCAGGTTCAGCTGTACCGGAGATCAGCGGCTTGGATTCTTTTGTTGTGCTGCTATCCGCAGGAGCCGCGATAGTAACAAAGGTGCTTGAATCAATAGTAAAGCTGACTTGCGCTGCATCGGCAGTATTGCCCAATGTATCGGTTGCCGTAGCGTCAACGGTGTGAACGCCCTCTGTCAAAGCATTTGTAGTCGTGAACGACCATTTACCGTCGGTGTCGGCGATCACGGAATCAGATACCATAACGCCGTCGATCTTCAGTACGATGGTATCGCCGGCTTCGACTGTACCGGAGATAACCGGTTTCGTTTCTTTTGTCTTGCTGCCATTAGCCGGAGCCGCGATGGCAACAAAGGTGCTTGAATCAATGGTAAAGCTGACTTGCACTGCATCGGCAGTATTGCCAGCAGCATCGGCAGCCGTGGCGTCAACCGTGTGGACGCCCTCCGTCAACGCATCTGTAGTCGTGAACGACCATTTGCCGTCGTTACCAGCGATCACGGAATCGGATACCATAATGCCATCGATCTTCACCACTATAGTATCGCCCGGTTCGGCAGTACCGGAGATGACCGGCTTGGATTCTTTTGTCGAGCTTCCATTGACTGGAGACGTGATACTCACATGAGTCGCCGTATCGATCGCTACTGGAAAAGCCGCGGAAGGGTCACTTGTATTCCCTGATCTATCTGTTGCCGTAGCCGTAAGAGAGAACGATCCGTCTGGCAAAGCTGTGGAGGTGTAGTCCAAGCTCCATGAGCCGCTTTCGTTTGCCGTTACTGTTCCAATAAACTGGCCATCTTTATAAACCGATACGGTACTATTGGCTTCAGCCGTACCCTTAATTTCCAGTGTATTATCGTTAGTCAGGCCGTCGCTCCCGCTGTTCCCTGTGTCGTTAGTGATCCCTGTAATCACAGGCGGTGCCGGCGGCGTCGTATCCATCGCGTATCCGACGAGCTCGAAAGCGGTATTCCCGTCGGCAGCTGCCAACTTTGTCTGGGAGGCGCTGCCGGATACGAGGGAATAACCCGTTAGACCGGCTCCTCCAGTCACTTGAACCGTTACGGACCCTTGAGTTACCGGAGTACTGTAATCTCCATTGGTGTCCGTCGTGATCGTCTGGACAATATCGGCGGAATCGGTAACCGTCAGCGTGACATTGGCTAGCCCGCTCTCGCCAGTATCTTTAACTCCATTGCCGTTAATATCGTTATAAATATTTCCCGATATGGTGGTATTGGTAATGACAACATCGGCCGTTGCCGTTGGCCCCGGGAAATAGGTCCAGGTATCCATAGCGATATTATTTCCATCTGGAAAAGCATGCGCCCCGTTCGTACTATTGACGCCTTTACTTGCATCTGTGCCGTTGATATCGTTTAAAAAAGTTCCGTTAGAGGTTGTATAATTGCTGTCGTTGTAGTAGATTGTGCTGCTAGTAATCCCGCTGGGAAAATGGCCCGGAGGGTTTTCCATATTGATTTTAATTCCATTAGTCGCGACCTCGACGTCCAGCAGCGGGAAGTGGTATTCCCCGCCCTTAATAATTAATTTCGCCGGGTAAGTACCTACCGGGAGATTAGCCGTACCGCTCCGGTTTTTGCCGTTCCAATTCACTTTATTAAGACCTTTGCTTAAGACATTTTCCAGGACGACGTCCTTGGTCGGGTCGAATTCTTTATCTCCATCGGTGTCTATAATAAGCTGGTACGTTCCGGACTTATCCGAAACGAATTCGAACGTACCGCCGTCCCCGGGTTTAGCCATATTGCTCGTTTCTTGCTTGTTTTTAAACTGAAAGCCGGAAATGGTTGGCAGATCGACAGGAGATGTAGGGACATCTGCCGGCAAATCCGCACTGGGCTTGTTAAAAAAGATCCGGTGGGTCTTATCCGTTTCCGTATCCGCTTCTCCGGGGTTCTGAACCGTAACACCGCTATCAGTAAGCTTGCTAAAGCTGATTGAACGGTATAGGGTGGTATTCCCATCAATATACCCGCGATTATTCGAAAAGAAAATGAAGCCCCACGGGTCGATCCCGTTCATATCCGTTAAATAGAGATATCCGTCCTTAGTCAGAACATACAGGTTGGAGTTTAAGTTGATACCATTGCTCCCCATGTTTAGAGGAAGATAGTAACTGAATGTACGGCCATTTTTGATATTTCCTGACGCATCTTTAACGGTAATATCCCAGGCGCCGACGGTCTTCGACTGAATCGTCTTATTGGCGGTGGTTGTGCTGCTATAAAATCCGTTTTGATTTCCGAGGAGCTTTTTCGGGTTGCCTGTACCACCGCCCGGCGAGTGGAACTCTACCTTATACCAGCCGGTTTGGTCCGCGTGAACAGTCAGCGGGTTATATCCTGCGGTATTCGAACTAGCGACATAAGGGCCGGCGGTTTCTTTGGCCACGGTGTTGATCAGGCCTTGATCGGCTGTTGTAACGTCTAGATTTATGACGTCCCCGCTTGGCTTAGTGACGACGATATCTCTACCATCGCTTGAAACCGGGACACTCGAGCCCAAATTTAGAGTCTCCCCGCTGATTGCGTATGTATATAGCGTCGCTTTCCTTTCTATCCCGGAAGTGAAGTTTCCAACATCCCATTCAAGATAAGGTCGATACCCTCCATTCTGCACAAGCTCCCGGCTTCCCTCCGCATGAACCTGGTCGTTTCTGAGGATAAAAGTCAATCCGGCGGTAAGAAAAATAACCGACAACATGACTCGGAAAATCCATCTTTGCATTAAATTAACCAATTGCTGCTCCCCTCTTTACTTCAAAGTTTGTAAGCCAAGACCGGAATAGTCCATAAGTACTATTATAGTGAGGTCGGGACTTGTAAAGCAATCGGTGTTTTTGTGAAAAATGACACGATAACATCATTTCAAAACCTGAGATCCCTCTAATTTTCGGGAAAATTTTCCTTGTTTGTGACTTTTCATGAATGAAATGTTCATTTGGATGATATTGGGTAATTTGTACTAGAGTGTGTTCTTCATAACCCTGGCTTGCATACAACAACGGCATGCCAGTCTCTTGCTTTGCGAGGGCGGCTTGCGGGATTATAACGGATGGCGTTAACTTTCGAGGAGAAACGAAAAAGAGCAAAATGAAACGGCCCTGCCGGTAGGCGGGCCGTCTCTCCGAAATGTTGTGCAGCCGATAACGTTACGACGATACGCTGGGCGAAGCAGCATCCTGTTTGTCACAAGAAGCCGCCGCGGTTTGTGGCGGGCTCACGCTTTGTCCTGCTGCGGCTTGAGCGGCAGGGTCACGATGAAGCAGGTGCCTTCGCCCAGCCGGCTCTGCACGCGGATCGAGCCGTGATGCCGCTCGACGATGTTCTTCACGATCGACAGGCCAAGACCGCTGCCGCCGGCTGCGCGGCTGCGTGATTTGTCCGCCTTGTAGAAGCGCTCGAAGACATGCTCCTGCTCCTCCTCGGAAATGCCGATTCCGGTGTCCGATATCCGGATGACGGCATTCGGCCCTTCCTGCCCGGCCTGTACGCCGATCGTGCCTCCGGCCGGCGTAAACTTGATGCTGTTGCCAAGCAGGTTCACCCATACCTGACTCATCATATCTTCGTCGGCGACAATCGTGATTTCATCCAGGGAGACGTCCATCTCGATGCCTTTGTCCAGCCATTGCGGCTCGCAGGCCAGCACCAGGCGGCGCAGCTGTTTGTCCAGCCGGAACGGCTTCGGATCGAACGGGTGATGCCGCGATTCCAGCGAGGTCAGCTTGAGCAGATTGTCGCTGAGCTTGGACAGCCGCCGGCTCTCGGTTTCGATAATATCGAGATAATGGCGGCGTTCCTCGGCACTCAAATTGTCGTTGTGAAGCGCGCGGGCGAAGCCGCCGATGGACGTGAGCGGAGATTGAATTTCATGCGAAACGTTGGAAATAAATTCCTGACGCATTTGCTCCATCTGATTTAGTTCGAGCGTCATATGATTCAAGCTCTCCGCGAGCTCGCCCCATGGACCGTGGCGGTCTTTCGTAATATCGAAGGTGACGCTGAAGTCGCCTTTGCCGATTCGGCGAATCAGCGCGATCATCCGCCGGAACATGTGCATCTGTTTTTTACGCATGGGCGTCGTGCATAGCAGGAGCAGGAAGAAAATGAGCAGATGGACGACGACGGTAACGAGTTGCTTGCCGTAATCGTGAAACAGACTGTCGGTCTCCTGCTGGATGAACAGCGCATACTGACGGCCGCCGACGGTAACGGCCTGGCCCGTTGTGGTCAGGCCCGGGCCGAGCAGATGCGGATGCTCGAACTTTTTCACGTCGGCGCCGCTGCGAACCTGTTCGACATCCTCCGAATCGATGCCGGCGGCGAACGCTTCGGCAGCTTCTCCCCCGAACACGAGCCGTCGGCCCGAGCCGTCGATGAGCACGAGCCGTTCATGCTTGAGCAGGGCGAGCTGCTTCATCAGCAGCTCCGTGCTCGCTTCGTTCGCCCCTTGCAGGGCCGCGATCGTCCTCCCGCCTTCCAGCATATCGTTCCACCGCGCTTCGGTATCTTTTACATTGTAGGCGTACGTCGTAATGAGAAAAGCGAGAGTCCAGACGAAGATGGAAAACGCCAAGAAGCCGGCGATGCCCGATATGATCCGCAGCAGCTTCATGTAACGATCTCCAGGCGATAGCCGAGCCCGCGGATTGTGTTGATCCGGAAGGCGCACTGCTCCTCGGGAAATCGTTCGCGCAGCCGGTTAATATGAACGTCGACCGTACGTTCGTTTCCCTCGAAATCATAGCCCCAGATTTGCTCGATCAATTGCTCGCGGGAGAAGGTTTTGCCCGGGTAGCTGGCCAATTTGAACAGCAGCTCAAACTCTTTTAAAGGCAGCGTCAAACTTTCCCCGGCAACGGTCAGCTCATACGTTTTGCGGTTCATCGACAGCTCCCCGATCTGGATCGTCTGCGAGACGGCGATGCGGTACCGCTTCATCAGCGCTTTTACGCGAGCGACCAGCTCCGGCGGATCGAACGGCTTGACGAGGTAATCGTCGGCGCCGAGCTCGAAGCCTTTGACCTTTTGCGAAGTTTCCCCTTTGGCCGTCAGCATGAGCAGGGGAAGCTCGTAATGTTCCCTGAGCTCGCGGCACAGCTCCCAGCCGTCCATATTAGGCATCATAATATCGAGAATGACCATATCTACAGTGAGCGACTCCAGCTTAACCAGCGCGTCCTGGCCGTCGGAAGCTTCATACACGTCAAAGCCTTCGTTGCCTAAAAATACGCGCACCAGCTCCCGAATATGCGGATCGTCATCTACGATCATAATTTTCGTCATCGATAATAACAGCCGCCTTTCTGCAATATCCTCCAACGGTTCATACGGAATAAAAAACGGGATATGAAACAGCATACACCAGTTCCGCCTGCGTTACGAGCTTCGGCTCGAAGACAAGCCGTCAGCGGGGCGCGGCGGCAAGTCCGGCAGTAAGCTTTTCAAGATCGGACGAACATTCGGTTTCACGGAAGACATCGATAGCATCTCTCCTTTAATACCCTTATATGAAAGAAGTATACGATACTTTTATAAACTGAATGTAAACGGGGCTGAACGCTGTGCCCATCGTCGGCTGGACCGCCGTCCGCGTACGCAAAAAGACCGGTTCGAGAGAACCGGCCTGCCGCTGATCGGCGAAGGAGTTATACGAAGGCATGAATAAGAAACAGAACGGCAAAGGCCAATCCCAGTCGCAAATGCCATTGGCGGTCCAAACGCCGGTATCGGAACAGCCCGGACAGGGGGACGGGAAGCAGCGCAAGCAGAGCCAGCAGCCCGCTGATACTATGGAAATCGGGCTTGAATCCGTACATGAACGCCCCGACGACATGAAGCAGGATCAGGGAAAGGGATAGAATGGCGACAGGAGTATGCCACTTCCTTGCCAGCCTGGACAAGGCTGCGATGAATGATTTCACCCTCGCCCAGCGCGTCAGCCATCGCCTTTTCATAATAGCAACGAGAACGTAATGAGACAAAACCGCAAATAACGCGATGCGCGCCAAGGAACCGAATGCTTTAAATTCCTCTTTAAAGCTCCTGGCATGAACCATATCCGGGGAGGTGTGAAGCAAGTTCCATAGCCCCATCACCGCAATGACGGCCGCTGTGGCGGTTGCCGCGTAGAACGGGATTCTGTCCTGGGAGGGGATGAAGGACGGGCGCCGTTTGACTGCCGAAGTATTAGAGTGTTCCATCGGAATGCTCCTCTTGTTATAAGTTAACTCCTAGTATAGCCGGTATTTATAAAGCGCCGATTAAACGAAGCTGAGCATTTGCTGAAAATTCGGCATAAAAAAGCTGCCCCCGATGCTGAAGCCCGGAAAGACAGCTTGCGATGCCATCACCGGCAGCTCGGATGCGGCGTCAACGGAATGCATACGGTTTATGGCCGCAGGCCCACAGGAGATGACAGCGGTTGTTGTGGAGCATAGCATCCGGGATACGGGAGAATGTGCCGGATTTGGCTGAGCGGATAATGCTTGGTGGCGAATTGGGTATGGTACAAATATTCAAATGATAAACCCCTTGGTTCCAAGACATAAGCGGACCCCCTCCATGGGATAGCGTATGAGGAGGAGGGGAGGGCGGTACCTTGGCATACGAAAAAACGAGTCTGTCGCCCGTGCTCACCGCGCCAGATGCGTCAGAATCAATAAATCGATTAATCCGAAACGGTCGGAGCTTGTTTGATTTCGATCAAAATCGTCTCGCGCCCTCTGCGTTCCATCTCGAGGACCGTTTGTATCAATTTGATCGCCGCCTGCCATTTTTCTTGCTCTACCGCCGATTGAATGATTTCTTTCAGATCATGTTTGGTCGTGAGATTATATTGCATCCGCAAGCCCCTTTCCAATGGATGGCTCTTCGCCATACTACATATGATTTCCACAAAATGTAAGCTTCAATCTTCCCCGGCGGTTGCGGGATGAAACGGAGGCCATAGAAAAATAAGACGGCCTCTTGAAGGCCGTCTTGACGGGTTAATATTCGATGATCAAATGGCTCAGCGAGCCGTACTGATAGCTTTGGTGGAGCAGCTTCGCCTTCTTGTTGGAAGCCCCGGCCCCCATAGCGAGAAAGACCGGGAGGAAGTGCTCGTAATCGGGCGTCGCTGTGCGGGCATGGGGCGCCTGCTTCAAGAAATCGAACAGCGCTTCGGTATCCCATGCTTCGATATGGCGGATGAGCCAGTCGTCGAACTCCTTAGCCCAACCGTCGGCCTGATCGGGCTTGCCGAAGTCCATGGCCCGGAAATTGTGCACGGTCGCGCCGCTGCCGATGATCACAACGTTGCGACGCTCGCATAGCTCCGCCAGCGCTTCGCCGATACGGTACTGCCGATCCGGCGGGAGCAGCGGGTTCACCGACAGCGCGATAACCGGCACGTCGGCTTCCGGGTACATATGGCGCAGCAGCACCCAGACGCCGTGATCGAGCCCGCGGCTCGCATTGCGCTCGGCGGCGATGCCCGATGCGGCGAACAAGGAGTGAATGTCATCGGCGATTTCGCGCGAGCCGCGGGCCGGATATTGAACCTGAAACAGCTCATCGGGAAATCCGCCGAAATCGTGGATCGTTTCATAGACCCCGTCCGTGTAAGTAACGGCTTGCCCGCGGCTGACCCAGTGGGCCGAGAATAGGATGACCGCCTCCGGCTTGCCGAGCCGCTCGCCAAGACTGCGCAGCTCTCTGGTGTACGGCAAGTCCTGCAAAGCCAGCATCGGCGAGCCATGACCGATAAATAGTGAAGTTCCCATCATTAACGCCTCCTTAGTATAGGGGGGAATTATCCGATATTTGCTGCATTACGCCTGCGCACCGCTCGAAGAGCCTCCGACCAGCCGGTCCAGTCCCCAGCCTTTCTTCGGTTCCACGGTGAGAAACAAAGCGATCAGCATATAGGCCAGTTCCAGTTCGAAGCCCGCCGATTTGCCGTCGCCGAGCAGCCCCATAGGCAGCTTGACGCTGATGATGGCTCCGGCCATCAAAATAATGTAAGCCAATGAAATGTAGCGGGTAGCCAATCCGACGATCAGCAGCACGCCTCCGAGAAGCTCCAGGATGGCGACGGCATAACCGAGACTGCCCGGCAGCCCGATGCTGTTAAACCAGCCTGCGACGTTGCTGAGGCCCATCTGCAGCTTGGCGATGCCGTGAAACATGAACATGGCTCCGAACAGGATGCGTACGATCGTATGAATGATACTGCCGATAGACATAATATCCTCTCCTTGTAGCGTGATTACAGCTTTAATCAATCAAGCTTTAATTAAGTAAGTAAATTACTTTTGATAAAAAAGTACCATGATTTCCTTAGCCAGTCAAGAAGAAATATTTATCATACAAATATTTAATTTATATTTATAAACTAGGCCGCTATAAAAAACAAACCTAATGTCTTAAGTTTCTTCATTGTTGAATGAGCTGCGCGAATGCCATAATAAGCATGTAACGGGGACACCCGAAGGAAAGGGGAAGCAATATGATGAAAAAGCTGCAAATAGTCAATCTGGCTTTAACCGGAACGCTCGTGTTCGGTCTTGCCGCTTGCGGAAGCGGAGGCGGAGGAGCCGCCGGACCTGCGAGCCAGGGAGCAAGCTCCGGCGAAGCGTCCAAGGATAAGGAGAAGCAGGGCCCGATCACGATTACGTTCCAGAACATTTATCCGGACCCGACGACCCCGACAAACAAAATATTGAAGAAAATTGTAGGCGATTACATGACCGCCAATCCGAATGTTAAGATCGAGCTCGACTCCTTGAACACCGACCAGCAGAAGATGAAGCTGAAGACGCAGGCCGCTTCCAAGGAAGTGCCGGACATTACCATCGTCAACCCGAGCGCGCAGATGAAGCCTTTCGTCGATGCCGGGCTGCTGGCGCCGCTCAATGACATGCTGGAGCAAAACGGATTGAAGGATACGTTCCAGAAGGGTATCCTCGATTATTACACGTTCGATAACAATGTTTACGCACTGCCGGACGGCAACAATATCGCGGTGGTGTATTACAACAAAGAGCTGTTCGCACAGGCCGGCGTCGAGGTACCGAAAACATTCGAGGAACTGGTCGATATCTCCAAGAAGCTGAAGGCCAAAGGCATTACGCCTATCGCGATTCCCGAGAAAGATACGTGGACCGGTTCGTTCCTGTTCATGAATATGGTGCTTCGCACGAACGGCGGGCCGAATTTCTTGAAGGACGTTCTGGATAAAAAGAAAACGTTCACCGACCCCGCATTCGAGCTGGCGGTTTCGAAGCTGGAGGATCTGGTGCAGGCCGGAGCGTTCCAGGAGGGCGCAACTTCCTTCGACTATACGGCCGGCGAGAATCTGTTCAAGAGCGGCAAGACCGCGATGTACTTCATGGGAACGTGGGCGACGGGAGGGATCGACGATTCCTCGGTAAAAGATAAGGTGGGCGTGTTCAAATTTCCTACCGTGGACGGCAAGGGCAATCCCGATCAATACATGCTCGCTCCGGGCAGCGGATTTGCGGTATCCGCCAACAGCAAGCATTTGAAAGAAACGAAAGACTTCCTAAACTACTTCATGACCAATTTCCCTAAAGTTTCGTTCGAGATGAAAAATGCCGTAGGCGTAGCCCAGAAGGTGGACGGCGACTTCAAAGCGGCAGGATATTCCCAATTGGCGATAGACGTGCTGGAGCTGTTTAAAAACGTGCAGGGCGGCGATTTGGCTTTCGACAACACGATGAATCCGGGAATGGCGCAAGCCCACCTGACCAGCATTCAGAACCTGTTCGTTCAGCAAAAAGATCCGAAGGAGGTTGCCAAGGAGCATCAGGCCGCCTTCGAGACGAACAATAAATAAGCGAATGGGCTGCGAAGGGAACCGGGAACCTGGACGGTTCCCTTCTGTTTTCCGAAATGGACTTGATTAGGAGGTGTTGCGGGTGAATGTGTTAAAGGTTCCCCGGCGGACGATCGCGTTGTTCGTGCTGCCGTGCCTGCTGCTTTATATAACACTCGTGTTTATTCCCATTATCGTATCGTTTTACAGCGCTATGCTCGATTGGAACGGAATCGGCACGTCGACCTTCGTCGGATTGGACAACTTTAAGCAAATATTTATGAACGACCCTGTGTTCTGGCCGTCGGTAGGCAGGACGCTGTTGTTCGCCTTGTTCTCGATGGCGGAAATTCCGGTTGCGCTGTTTATTGCCATATTGATCAGCCGTTTCGTGCGCAAACCGAATTTTCTCGTCTCCAGCTATTTTCTGCCGGTCATCTTGTCCGTCGTCGTCATCGGCCAGCTGTGGAAGACGATCTATAACCCGGCATCGCTCGGGGGGATGCTCAATCAGCTGCTTACGGCGGCGGGACTGGAGCATTGGACCCGGTCCTGGCTGACCGATCCGAAGGTTGCGATCTTCGCCCTGTTCTTCGTCGCGCTGTGGCAGTACCTCGGCTATCACGTATTGATTCAGTTCACCGGCGTACAGAACATTCCCGCCGATATTTATGAAGCCGCCCGCATTGACGGAGCGGAAGGATTGACGGCCGACCGCTACATTACGCTGCCGATGGTGCTTCCTATCTTCAAAATATCGATCGTGCTGTCGGTCATCGGCTCGCTGCAAGCCTTCGATATGATTATGGTGATGACGGGAGGCGGGCCGGCTCATGCGACCGATGTTATCTCGACCCATATGTACAATATGTCGTTCCTGTCCATGAAATACGGATACGGCAGCGCGCTCGCGTCCTTCCTCGTCGTGGAATGTCTGATCGTCACGATGCTGCTCAACGCCCTGTTCCGCTGGCTGGAAAATAAATATGCTTAATATCGAAAGGAGGGGAGCGCGATGCGCCAAATTCCGAATGCAGTATCCGCGCCGCGTACCGTACCGGTGCGCCGAGGCCGCTTTTCCTTGGGCAAGGGACTCGTGTGGCTGCTGTTATCCGTCCTGTTCGTGACCCAGATTTACCCGTTGCTCTGGCTGCTCCTGTATTCGCTTAAGACGAATGAGGAAATTTTGAGCGGCAGCTTCTTTTCCCTGCCCCGGACGCTGATGTGGGGCAATTATAAGGATGCTTACGTCTCGGGCTCGTACCTTAGATACTTGTTCAACAGCTTCTTCGTCACCTCCGTGACGATGCTGGTCGTCATCGTCTTGTGCTCGATGGTCGCTTATGCGATTACACGCTTCCGGTTCCGGCTCGGCCCCGCGGTTATGACGGTATTTCTTGTCGGCATTATGATTCCGCTGCAGGCGACCCTGCTGCCGAATATGATTATTTTCAAGCATCTCGGCATTTTAAATACGTACCTGGCGCTGATTTTGCCCTACATTACGTTCTCCACCCCGATTGCCGTTTTTATACTATCGGGCTTTATGAGGTCGATTCCGGTCGAGATCGAGGAGTCGGCTATTATGGACGGTGCCGGCGTGACCCGGATGTTTCGCAGTATCATTATGCCTATTTCCACGCCGCCGATCATGACCGTATGCATCTTGACGTTCATCTCCGTATGGAATGAATACATTATGGCCGCCACGTTCATTTCATCGCAGAGCCTTAAGACGCTGCCGTTCGGCGTCTACAGCTTCGTCAGCCAATATTCGGTCAATTACGGAGCCATCGGGGCGTTTCTGGTCATGGGCGCCGCGCCGGTCATCGTCATTTATTTCATTTTGTCCGAAAAAATTTCCAAAGGGATGGTCGCCGGGGCTGTCAAAGGCTGAGTCTTGGGCAGGCGGTTCGTCCTCTTCAGGCTTAGGGCCAAGCCCGCCCAAAGCGCGCGCTGCGGCGCTGCCCGACATGCCGGCCGAACCCGGCCTCCAGAGCGCAGGCTGCGGATTGTCCAACCGCCTGCGCCATAACCCGCCCGCGGCGCGGTCCCGCCCATTCTCCCAACATTTCCGTTGGTGCTTAAAAGCGGATTATTGTTGTATAGTTAAATCAGACGGTAGGAGAGGGGCGTCGGCCGTGCGGCGAGGGTTGCATTCGATTCATAACCGGCTGTTTTTTCTGTTTCTGATCTGTATGCTCAGCCTGCTGCTGGTCGTCAGCGGCCTGTATTATAAGCGGTGGACGGATCAATTTCATCAGAAATTCAGCGATATTGCGCAAAAAAACGTCTATCAGACGGTCGAGCTGTTCGACCTGCTGCTTCAGGGCTACAATTCGCTCGCCAAATCGATTGCCGGCAATCTGGATATGCAGCGGCTGATGGCCGATGAGAATAATAAAGATTCTGCTTTGAAAGCGATTAACGAGCGGACGATCGTCAACATATTGGGCAGCATCTTCTATTCCAGGGAAGATCTGATCGGGATTCATGTCATCTCGAATGGGGGCGCTCTGTACAGCTACGGCAGCATGATGAGCGTCATCGATCCGAAATATGCCGAGTCGTCCTGGTACCGGGCCGCAGAACGATCGACGGGGGAGCTTGTCTGGTTCGGGGTTCACGAGCATTCGTTAATCGATCAGAAGGAGACCCAGCCCGTGTTTTCGTTCGGCAGACGGCTCTACGATTTTCATACCCACCAGCCTATAGGCGTTCTGCTCATCGAGATGAACCCGAAACCGGTCGTATCCGCCTTGTCCAATCTCAGCCTCGGGGCGCACAGCGAAGTATACATGCTGTCCAAGGTGGGCGAGGTCATGGGCTCGGCCGGCTCGTCCCCGGGCGATTCGAAGCTGCTGAAGCAGCTTGGCGGCCGGCCGCCGCTGATGCAGGAGCACGAGGTGGTCGTCCGCGAGACGGCCGGACTGCTGGTCGTCGCTTCGCGCCCGGCGCTGGCCGACTGGCAGTTCGTCAGCCTGACGCCTTCGCAGGATATGAACGTGGAGATGGATCAGATGAAGCATTATTTGCTGTTGGTCGGCTCGATTCTGGTGGCGGTTTCGACGGTGATGGCGACGCTGGTGTCCAAATCGTTCGCGGCTCCGCTCAAGCGGCTTATTCATCAAATGAAACAGGTGGAGCGAGGCAATTTCCATGGAGTCGTCAGCGTTAATTCTTATGAAGAGATCAATATTCTGGTCGCCTCGTTCAATCAGATGGTCGCAAGGATGGGGGAGCTGATCGGCCGCATCCGTGCGGTGTCGGAGAGTGAGAAGAACGCTCAGCTGCTAGCGCTGCAATCCCAGGTGAATCCGCATTTTCTGTACAATACGCTCGATATGATCTATTGGATGCTGGATGAGCAGGAGAACGACCGGCTCGGCCGGGTCGTCCTCTCCTTATCCCATATGTTCCGCTACAGCAGCCATTGGGAAGGGGATTCCGTCGTCTCGCTCGGCGAAGAGCTGGAGCAAATCCGCCATTATTTGACGATTATCGAGACGAGGCTGGAAGGGCGGCTCCGCACGGAGATTGCGGTCGACGAGCGGTGGCTGGCGATGCGGCTGCCCAAGATGACGCTGCAGCCGCTGATCGAGAACGCCGTCAAGCACGGCCTGGAGCCGATGCATGAGGCGGGGCGGCTTCGCGTGTACGGCGAAGCGGACGATGCCATGCTCCGGCTGTTTGTCGAAGACAACGGGCCGGGCATGGATGAGCCGACGCTGCGGCGGCTTAAGCGCACGCTAAGCGACAGCTTGGCGCAGGGCGGCGGCGAGCGAGCCCTGGAGGAGAGCGCCGCGGCTGCGGAAGACCGCGCCGCGCCCGCCCATGCCTCCGCGGCTGCAAAGCCGCGGCGAGGCATAGGCCTGCAGAACGTGCATCGCCGCCTCGTGCTGATGTTCGGCGAGCCGTACGGCCTGGATATCCGCAGCCGTCGCAGCGCAGGCCGGGCCCACGGGGAGAGCCGGGGACAGGGGCAAGGCACGACCGTCGTAGTTACCATTCCGCTGAACGTACGTCAAGAGCAGGAGAGGGGGCCGCTGCATGAACATCCTGGTGGTGGATGATGAGAAAATTATACGCGAAGGGGTCAAACGGGCCATCTTGGCCGGATATCCGGCCTTCCGTGTGTTTTTGGCGGCATCGCCCGAGGAGGCGATCGAGGTGCTGCGCAGCGAGCATGTCGATATCGTGTTCACCGATATTTTGATGCCCGGGATGACGGGGCTGGAGCTGATGAGGCTGGCCGGACGCCGCCATGCCCACGTGAAGTGGATCGTCATCTCCGCCTATTCGGAGTTCGCCTATGCCCAGGAAGCGATGCGGCTCGGAGCACGCGATTATCTGATCAAGCCGATCGGCAAGGAGAAGCTGATCGGACTGATTGCGGCGCTGGACGGCGAGCTGCAGCGGGACAGCCGGCTCACCCAGGAAGCGCAGCTGCTGAAGTCGAATTTGAAATATTTGCGCGAAGCCGTCTTTCAGCGGTGGGCGTCGGGATTGGATATCGGCCGCTTCGATATGTCCGCCCTGACCCGCGAGCATCCGCAGTATTACTTGATCATGGTGCGGCTGGAGAGCGAAGGCAGGACGCATCTGGAGCATTTTATCGTGGACAATGTGCTCTCCGAGCTGATCGAGCGCAAAGGCTGCGGCTTCGTCGTCAGTCTGGATACCCATAGTCTGCTGGGGCTCGTGACGCTGCAGGAGGGGGCCGGGTTTGAGACGTTCGCCGCAGAGCTGCGCAGCCATCTGCACCAATACTTGAAGGTGCCGTTTCAGCTCGCTGGCAGCGGATTGCTCAGCCACTTCGCAGGCATACCGGACGAAGTGAAGAAGCTGAAGCAGACGGGCGGCTCGTCCCCGGTCACTTACGACCGAGGCAACGAGAGCGCCATCGATGTGGCGCTGCAATACATTCGGACGCACTACGAGGAAGATCTGTCGTTGGAGAAGGTCGCGTCCGTCGTCTATTTGAATCCGGTTTATTTCAGCCAGCTGTTCAAGCTGAAGACCGGCCAGGGGTTTAAGGAACATATTATTCAGCTGCGGATGGAACGGGCGAAGGAGCTGCTGCAGGACCCTTACCTGAAAATCGCCGACATTGCGGAGCGGGTCGGCTATCAGGATATGAGGCATTTCACGCAAGTATTCCGCAAGAAGCTGACGCTGACCCCTACCGAGTACAGGAGGCGGCTTGAGCAAAGCTGACGACTGAAGCCGCAGAGCCCTTAGGTTGGGCGCTGCGGCTTATTTTTGTTCCTATCGAGGGCTATTTAATTCTGCTTTCATTGTAGCTGGCGATCAGAATGGCCGCCGGTTCATCTCCCGCATTGACGACTTTATGGGGCACGCAAGCCTGCCAGGAGAAGGTATCTCCTTCTTCTAACGTAAATTCGTCTTCCCCTTGGGAGACGATCACTGTTCCTTTCAATACCATATGAATTTCGACGCCTTCGTGCACGTGGGTCTCCTCGTTTGCGGGAGGCCCGGGCGGAATCTCGATCAGCATAAGGCGCAGGCCTCCTTCGTCGCCGAGATGCTCTACCTTCAGCTTATCCTTGAACAGGCTGAAAGTCCGTTCTCCTTTGCGGACGACCTTCATTCGTTCCTCCTGTTTGAGCAGCAGAAAGGCAAGGGGAACCTTCAAGTAATCCGCGATCGACTCCAGAGTCGCCAGAGAGGGCGAGGTTTTATTGTTCTCCACCAGACTCATAAACCCTTGGGACAGTCCGGTAGCTTCGCATAATTGCCCTATCGTAACGCCTCTTTTTTTGCGAATCGCCCGAATCGCCGTTCCGACTTCCATCGTTTCATCCCCGTTTTTTGAAAATAATGCCGTTATGCCGCCGGAATCCGGCTTAGGAGCGTGACAGCCCCGTACCGGCCGCTGCGGCTTCTTTTCATCTTAGCGAATCGCAATGGATTTTGCAAAGCCGGAAAAGGCCTGCGGCCCCTGCAGCCGAATACGCTTGGGAGGGCGCCACAGACAAGCGGGCTATTCCTGCGGTATCTTCGCATGCTTGGCCTTACGCAGAAACAGGGAGAAAAATAAGCCTATCACGGTGATTAACGTAGCTACCATGAACGCGTCGTTAATGCCGTTAATAGTAGAATGGGTCGCCGCCAAGGAATACAGCGTTTGAACGGCCAGAGTGCCTCCGGCTTGAACCGCTTGGCCCGATTCGAGCGCCAGCTGCTGGCCGAATTCCCCGATATTTTGCATCAGCGTCGTATTCGTCTCGGTGATTTCGTTGGAATAATCGGCCAAATGGATCGTCGTGCGGCTGGACATCACGGTGACGAGCAGCGCAGTACCGATGGAGCCCGCTACTTGTCTCGTCGTATTGGACATCGCCGTGCCGTGGCTTCCCAGATGCCGCGGGAGCTGATTCAAGCCGGCGGTTTGTACGGTCATCATCAGCAGCGACATGCCGAACATGCGAATCGTGTACAGCAGCATGATATGGTTATAGCTTGAATCGCCGGTCAGCTTGCTGAATTCCAGCGTTGTAACGGCGGTAATAATGAGCCCCGCAATCGCGAGCGGGCGGGCGCCGATACGATCGAACAGCGCGCCTGAGATTGGGGACATGACCCCCATGACCAGCGCGCCCGGAAGCAGCAGCAGACCGGACTGGAGCGGCGTAAAGCCGCGGATATTTTGCAAATAGATCGGCAGCAAAATCATCGCCCCGAGCATCGCCATATTGACCGCCGCCCCGATGATGGTGCTCATCGTGAACACATCGTATTTGAAGACGCTCAGATTGAGCAGCGGCTGGGCCGTCGTCAGCTCCCGCCAAATAAACAGGAGCAGGAAGATGACGCCGATAATGAAGCTGCACACGACTAGAACGTCGGTCCAGCCTTTGCTTCCGGCCTCGCTGAAGCCGTAGAGCAGAGCGCCGAAGCCGATCGTCGAGAAGATCGCTCCCGACAGGTCAAGGGGCGGATAGGTGAGCTTCGTGACGTTTTTAAGCCATTTGGCCGCCAGCAAGATGTCCAGGATGCCGAGCGGAATCATGGCGTAGAACAGAATACGCCAAGTATAGTTCTGCACGACCCATCCGGCCAGCGTAGGACCGATAGCCGGAGCGAAGATCATGACGATCCCCATCGTTCCCATCGCCGCCCCCCGTTTTTCCGGAGGGAATACGGCCAGGAACACGTTGGTGATCATCGGCATAAGCACACCGGCTCCGATCGCCTGTATAATTCTCCCGAGCAAAATGATCGAGAAGTTAGGGGAGATAGCGCAGATCAAGGCGCCTACTGTAAAGGCAACCATCGCGAACAGAAACAGCGAGCGGGTACCGTACGTCTCGATCAAATACGCCGTAATCGGAATCAGTACCCCGTTCACAAGCATATAAGCGGTGGACAGCCATTGAATGGTCGTGGCAGAGACGTTGAAATCGTTCATCATATGGGGAATGGCTACATTGATGAGCGTTTGATTCAATATGGCCACGAACGCCCCGGCCATAAGCACCGTCAGCGTGCGGCCGATCGATATATTCTCCATTCAAACCCCCTGCTAAATATGAATTCGTACGGATACGTTCATCCCGGGTACGATGGCCAGACCGTTGTAGCCGTCAAGCGTTATCGTAATAGGAATAACTTGAGTGACCTTGGTATAGTTTGCGTTCGTATTGGAGCTCGGCAGCAGCGAAAACGTGCTTGCCGTCGCCAAGCCGATTTTATCCACCCGGCCCGTCAGCGTCGTTCCCGGGAAGGCATCGGCGTAGATGTCTACCGACTGACCGATCTTGACGTTATTGATCTTGGTCTCTTCGATATTGGCCGTTACCCACAGATGGCCCATATCGAATCCGCGCGCCAGCGTGGAGCCGGTCGACACGAACGAGTTTGGCACGACCGATTGCTGTACAATCGTTGCATCGATAGGCAGCGTCAAATCGACCTTGGATGCGCCTCCGGCGGTTTGTATGCTGCCGAGGCGGTCTCCGGAACGGTAAGCTTTGCCGACTTGGCCCGTCCATTCGACGAGCTGGCCTGAAGCTATGGCGGCTACGGTAACGGGCTGGCCGTCGAATTTCGCATTGTCCGTAGTGACATAGTTAATTGAGCGGTTATAGTAGTAAATTGCTGCGCCGGCACCGCCCAATATAAGGATCAAAACCAAAATATTGATCAGTATTACTCTGCTCATGTTTTTTTCATCCTCCAAACATCCGATTTTCTGTAGACATTTTCCCCGATCGGCTGGCCGTTTATGCAGCAATTTCTAATTCGTTAATTTGCGAGAACTCTCATACTTTGTCGCTTCATGGGGAAAATTGATGAGGAAGCACTAGGACAGGGAGGACATACCATGAAAATCATAGTGGTTTACGATAGTGAGAACGGCCATACGGAAGCACTCGCCAGCTCCATTTATGAGGGAGCGACGAGTCATCCGTACGCCGAGGTGCATCTGCAGCACGTCAATCAGGCCAATCCGAACGATTTGGTCCATATGGATGCGATTATATGGGGCTGCCCGGGCCATTTCGGTACGATCAGCTCCGGGATGAAAACCTGGATCGACCAATTGGGTTATTTATGGGCGCAGGGCAAGCTGATGAACAAGATCGGCGCCGTATTTTGCACGACGGCTACGGTTCATGGCGGCATCGAAGCGACGATGCTGAATCTGATCACGCCGATGCTCCATCAAGGGATGATTATTGTCGGACTGCCCGGCAATGTTCCGGAAAATGCGCTGTACGGCTCCTATTACGGGGTCGGCGTCACTTGTCCTGTCGAGGCTTCGCCCAATGATCCGCCGAATTTGCCTAAGGCAAACGATTTGGCTTTGGGTCGGGCGCTGGGGAAAAGAGTCGCCGAGATCGCCTTCAAAATGAATCCAAAATAACAACGAATCGGGTGCTTTGCATATGCTATATATTATTTTTGGCGCGATAGCAGTAGTCGGCTTAGCCTTTTTAATCGTGTATAATTTGCGGGTGGATGCCGCACGGAAGAAGCGGGAGCAGGCGACGGAGCGGTCCGGCGAGCCGCCCGTTCGGGCGATGGAGCAGGAGAGTGCGGCCCGGCCTGCGCAGGAGGAACCGGCGCCTCCGGCCGAGCCTGCCCACGCTGCGGTGCCGGCGGAAGCCGCTGCTTCGCGGCCGGCCGCAGCAGCCCCCGTCGTAAGAGAAGCTGCGGCGGAGCGTCCGAAACCGGCGCAGCCGCCCGCCGCTCCGGCGGTTTCCGCCAAGGCGCATAGCGATAGCGATTACCGGCAGGCGCTGCGCAACTTCGGCGGCACAGGGGAGCAGGAGCGTCAGGATGAGTCGGCGGAGACGCCGCCCGGGAAAATCCCCACCGATCAGCAGTTCCGCGAAGCTCTGCGGTCTATGAAAAACCAGAGGGAATAAAGCGCAAAAAGGCCCGGCATCCGGAGGGGATCTCCGCGAGCCGGGCTTTTTGCCGCACCTACTGAATCTCTACCGCTTTGATGGACGAGGAGTCCTGAATCAGCGAAAGCAGCGGCCCTGCGCCGGTCGAGGTGGGGAGCTGGACCGTCATGTCCAGGACGATCTCGTCCGCATCCTTCTCCTCCGTTTCGGCGTGAAAGCTGAGTATCGACACGTTCCTGTCTTGCAGCAGCTGCCGTACCCGTTCGATGCATCCGGGTTCGTTAGCTACGCGCAGTGTCAAATGCTCCGTCTTGGGCGCGGCCAGCCAATGAAAGCGGCTGTGCAGCAGCTTCTGGGCGGCCAGAATGATCAAGGTGACGCCGCCTCCGACCCAGTACAGCCCGGCTCCGACCGCCATCCCCATGCCCGCCGTCGCCCAGACGCCTGCAGCCGTAGTTAGCCCCTTGACCGTCTGCTTCTGCATGAAGATCATCCCGGCGCCGAGAAATCCGACGCCGCTGACGACTTGAGCCGCTACCCGGGACGGGTCCAGCGTCAAATTATGCCAGCCGGTCTGGTCTTGAAAGCCGTATTTGGAGATCACCATCATCAGGGAAGCGCCGACCGCCACGACAAAATGGGTGCGGACTCCGGCTTCTTTCATCCGGTTTTTCCGTTCGTACCCGATCAGCGCCCCGCATATTCCGGCCAGAAGCACTCTAAGCAAATAATCGAATTCCATGCGAATCACCTTCCCGATCGTTCATATTAAGATATGATGAATGCGCTGCCAATTTCATCGGCGCTGCACAGAGCTGGGGTTCAGTATTGTTCATTTATATTACCATAACGGTTTTATAATTAAAGTAAAATCGTTCAAATTGAAAAAAGCAGACCCGCGCCTGTAACGGCGTCCGGATCTGCTGCATAACCCGATGCGATTAGAGCGCAAACGAGCTTTTCAACGATACGATGCGATTATATACGAGATGCCCCGGCTTGCTTAAGCGGGAATCGACATTGAAGTAGCCATGGCGGAAGATTTGGAACTTATCCTGCGCTTTCGCGTCCTTCATATTCGGCTCGACGAAGCCTTGAACGACCTCCAGCGAGTTCGGATTAATGTGCTCCATGAAGTTGTCGCTGTCGCCTTTTTCCTCATCCAAAATTAAAGGCTCGAACAGGCGGAACTCGGCGGGAAGCGCATGTTTGGCGTCGACCCAATGGATCGTTCCTTTTACCTTGCGGCCGGTAAAGCCGCTGCCGCTCTTCGTTTCGGGATCGTACGTGCAGCGGATTTCAACAATATTGCCTTCCGCATCCTTGATGAAATCATTGCATTTAATGAAATAAGCGTGCTTCAAGCGGACTTCATTACCGGGGAACAGCCGGTGATACTTGCTCGGCGGATTTTCCATGAAGTCGTCCTGCTCGATATAAATCTCCCGGGAGAACGGAATTTGCCGCATGCCCATTTCCTCGTTTTCCGGATTGATCTCGGCGTCCAGCATCTCCACTTGATCTTCCGGATAATTCGTGATAACGACCTTCAGCGGGCGCAATACCGCCATCGTCCGGGGAGCCTTCAGCTTCAGATCCTCGCGGATAAAATGCTCCAGCATCCGCTCATCGGCGACGCTGTAGCTTTTGGCGACGCCGGTTTCCCGCACGAAGCTGCGGATCGCTTCCGGCGTATAGCCTTTGCGGCGCAGGCCGCTGATCGTCGGCATCCGCGGATCGTCCCAGGCGTCGACGATCTTCTCGTCGACGAGCTGCTTCAAGAACCGCTTGCTCATGACGGTATTCGTAATGTTCAGGCGCGCAAATTCGTACTGTCTCGGTCTATGCTCCATCTCGCATTGTTCCACGACCCAATCGTAGAACGGACGCTGGTCTTCGAACTCCAGCGTACAGATCGAGTGGGTAACGCCTTCGATCGCATCCTCCAGCGGATGAGCGAAAGCATACATCGGATAAATGCACCATTTATCGCCGGTGTTGTGATGGGTCGTATGCGAAATACGATAGATGACCGGGTCGCGCAGGTTAATGTTCGGCGAGCTCATATCGATTTTGGCGCGCAGCACCTTTTCGCCGTCCTTGAATTCCCCGGCCCGCATTCTTGCGAACAAATCGAGGTTCTCTTCAATGGAGCGATCGCGGTGAGGGCTGTTTTGCCCCGGCTGGGTCAAGGTGCCGCGGGTCAGACGGATTTCGTCCGCGGACAAGTCGTCGACGAAGGCAAGCCCCTTGTTGATCAGCAGCACGGCACGGCTGTACATTTCTTCGAAATAATCCGAAGCGAAAAACAATCCGTCCCATTCGAAACCAAGCCAAGCGACATCTTCTTTGATCGACTTGACGTATTCGGTATCTTCCTTCAACGGGTTGGTATCGTCGAAGCGCAGGTTGGTTCTGCCCTTGAATTCATCGGCCAGCTCAAAATTCAGACAGATCGATTTGGCGTGCCCGATATGCAAATAACCGTTCGGTTCCGGGGGGAAACGGGTGACAATCTGGTCGACTTTGCCGGATTTTAAGTCTTCCATGACGATGTTTTTGATGAAATTGGATGATGCAGACGGGTTCTCCAACAGAATCAACCTTTCTTACGTAATAGTTTATCTTAATATAATACACAAAAATGCGCTGAAATATAATGGTCCCGTCTTTGAATCTATGAATTTTTTGGGGGAAATCCCGAGGTTTGCTTATACTTTAGGACAACACATACACCTTGACGTTTTTCTTGACGCCGAATTGCCGAGCCTGCGTCACATCGTCCATGAATACGTCGATTCGAGCTCCGCGTACGGCCGATCCGGTATCTTCCGCGGTGCGGATGCCGACGCCGTCAATAAAAACGGTAGAGCCTATCGGTATGACCTTCGGGTCTACGGCGATCGTCCGTCCTTCCTCCGCTTTGCTGCCGCTGTAGGTAATGCCGTAGCCGGTGCTGGAAGGGGTCTTGCCTGTCGATTCGATACCCGCCGTATACGCGGTGAGCGTGGAGCTCAGCACCTGCTTGATGACCTTCTGCTGTCCGTCCGGGAGCGGCAGCGTCGCCTCGGAGTCGGGGATTCTCAGCTGCTGCCCGACGGTAAGCAGGCGGGCATCGACGATATCATTCTCGGCCATGAGCGAGGCGACGCTCACATTGAAATCGCGGGCAATTTGGTACAGCGTATCACCGCTATTAATCTGGTAGACAAGAGGTTCGGGAACAGCCTCTTCCTCCGGCGCCGGGTCATCGCTGTCCAGCGATAGATGATAGGACGTAATCTCCAGCAGATCGTCGCCGTCGTCGGAGACATGATACGCATAGACATAAGAGGTTACAGTCAGGTTTATGGCGAGCAACACAAGCACAAGCAGAGTTAGATTCGGTTTAATGGGCATGATCGGTTATCCTCCTTACTTGAATCGATTCTAGTAACTAGATTTACCGAATCTGCTAGATTATAAACATCCGTTGTTCGCGAAGGCGGCATTAGGGTATAGTACGATTAGGATTGGAAATCTGCGGAGCCTGTGCCGGCCGGGCATGACGTTCGCGGCAGCGGGTACATCAGTGAACAAGAGTATATGAAGAAGAGGTGGCTGCATGATAACAAAAGCAACCCGGGGTGAACACGATGCATGTATGGACGGCGGGCCTATGGAAGGCGCTGAACGATTGGCTGCCGCTAATTAATTTGCTGTTCGCGGCGGCGATCATTTTTTTGGAACGGCGCAATGTGGGAGTTACATGGGCTTGGCTGATGGTGCTGCTTTTGCTGCCGGTCGCCGGTTTTTTGTTGTATATTTTCCTCGGGCAAAATTTAGCCAGACAGAAGGTATACCGCATACGTCCGCGAATAGAGCAGACGGTTCGCGAGGAGATGCGGGAGCAGGCGCAGAGCTTGCAGCGCAATACGTTTGCCTATAACGATCCGGCCGTTCGAGATCACCGAAGGCTGATCTACATGAATTTAATGAACGGGTTTTCTCCGCTGACGCAGAACAATGAGGTGACGCTGTATACCGACGGCGTCGAGAAATTCGAGGCGCTTATTCAGGAGATTGCCGGCGCGCGGCTGCATATTCATCTGCTGTATTACAAGATCGGCAGCGACGAAACGGGCGGCAGACTGGTGGCGGCGCTGACGGCCAAGGCGAAGGAAGGCGTGCAGGTCAAGCTGCTGTACGACGATATCGGATCGCTCGGAGTGAAGCGGAGCATGTTCGATGAGCTGCGGGCTGCGGGCGGAGAAGTGTTTCCCTTCTTTCCGGCCAAAATTCCTTATTTGAACTTTCGGCTGAATTATCGCAACCACCGGAAGATCGCTGTCATCGACGGGAGGAGCGGATTTATCGGCGGTTTTAACATCGGGAATGAGTACTTGGGTTTAGACCGCAGCATCGGCTACTGGCGGGACACGCATCTGAAGCTGCAGGGGGACGCCGTTCACCGTTTGCAAATCCAGTTTCTGCTCGATTGGGGCATCGCCTCGAATCAGGACTCGATGGTGGAGAAGGGGATGTTTCCGGAAACTCAAGGGAATGCCAAGACCGCCGTGCAAATCGTAGCGAGCGGCCCTCATTCGGCCAGGCAGCAAATCAAGAACGGGTTTATCAAATTTATATTTGAAGCCCAGAGGCGCATTTACATTCAGACGCCTTATTTTATCCCCGACGACAGCTTGCTGAATGCGCTGAAGATTGCTGCGCTATCCGGCATCGACGTACGGATCATGATTCCTAGGAAGAGCGATCACCGCTTCGTGCAATGGGCCTCCTTCGCTTATCTGGGGGAG
Source organism: Paenibacillus doosanensis (assembly GCF_025060755.1). Lineage (GTDB taxonomy): Bacteria > Bacillota > Bacilli > Paenibacillales > NBRC-103111 > Paenibacillus_S > Paenibacillus_S doosanensis. Next base: position 35,544 of record NZ_JANYUY010000004.1, on the reverse strand, counting down.
CTGCTGCGCGCGGGGGCGAACTGTTATTTATACGATAACGGTTTTTTGCATGCCAAAACGATGGTGGTGGACGGGCAGGCCGCGTCCGTAGGGACGGCCAATATGGACCGCCGGAGCCTTGAACTGAATTTCGAGATCAATGCATTTTTATTCGATGCGGACGTCGCTTCGCGGCTCGAGCATATTTTCGAACGCGATATCCTTCACTGCCAGCTGCTGACGCTGGAGCATTACGATAATCGGCCGGCGCTGAAGCGGGCCGCCGAATCGGTGGCGCGGCTGTTGTCTCCGATTTTATGATTGAAAAGGGAATGGTTTCCATTATACAATGAAATTCGGACGAGCAAGCCGAAACAAGAGGTGACTTCTATGATACAGATCGGGCTCGCCGGCTGGGGGGATCACGACGACCTGTATATGCAAGGGACCCCGGCACGGGACAAATTGAAAGTATACGGCAGGCATTTTCCTATCGTCGAGGTGGACAGCTCCTTTTATGCGGTGCAGGCGGAGACCACGTACGAGAGATGGGTTCAAGAAACGCCGGACGGCTTCAGTTTCATCGTCAAGGCGTATCAAGGCATGACCGGCCATCTTCGGGGAAAAAATCCGTTCGATTCCGAGGAAGCGATGTTCCGCTCGTTCTGCGAATCGATTCGCCCGGTGCAGGCCGCGGGCAAGCTCAAAGCGGTGTTATTCCAGTACCCGCCCTGGTTCGACTGCACGCGAATCCATGTCGATTTGCTGCGCGAGGCGAGGGAACGCATGGGATCGATCCCGCTTGCGCTGGAGTTCCGGCATCAGAGCTGGTTTACCGCCGATATGAGGGAGCGGACGCTGAACTTTATGATGAAGGAAGGCTGGATTCACAGCATCTGCGACGAGCCGCAGGCGGGAGAGGGATCGGTGCCGATCGTGCCGCATCCGACAAGCCGCGAGCTGACTATTGTTCGCATGCACGGCCGCAATCAGCAAGGCTGGAATCAGGGAGGAGCGCCTAACTGGAGGGAAGTGCGGTATTTGTACCGGTATAACAGCGAGGAGCTTTCGGAGTGGAAACGGCGTTTATTGCACCTGCAGGAGCAGACGAAGGAGCTGTGCGTCATATTCAATAACAACTCGGGCGGGGATGCTGCGGCGAACGCCAAGCAGTTGATGGAGATGCTCGGCATGCAGCCTGAAGGCTTTGCCCCGAAGCAGCTTGATTTATTTTGACAGGAGGCGTGATTGATTGATCATGAACCACCGTTTGGTGCATGAAAATGAGACGGCTTTATTTATGATTTGTGTGGTGATCAGCTCGCTGATCTATGTAAGCTTGATTTTTTCGGTGATCGGTATTTTTTATATTATTCTGGGAGTCGTGATTTCCGTTATTTTTCACGGGCTTGCCGTAGCGGGTATCCGCAGCTCGGGGGTGAAGCTGTCCGCACAGCAATTTCCGGTCGTTTACGATAAAGTGCAGGAGCTGTGCGTCCATATGGAGATCGCAAAGGTGCCCGATGTGTTCATCGTCCAGTCGGGGGGCATTCTGAACGCTTTCGCTACCCGGTTCATGGGACGGAATTTCGTCGTTCTATACTCCGATATTTTCGAACTGGTCGAGCAGGGGAGCGACGAGGAGCTGAGCTTTGTGGTCGCGCATGAGCTGGCGCATATTCAGCGCAACCATATCCGTAAGCACGTATGGATTTGGCCGGCGCTGTGGATTCCGTTTCTCGGCAACGCCTACTCGCGCTGCTGCGAATATACTTGCGACCGGATCGCGACGGCTTACACCGGCAACGCCGCGGCGGCCGTTCGTGCTCTTACGGTGCTTGCCGTCGGCAAGCAGCTGTTTGCGCGCGTCAATATCGGCGAATATGTCGAACAAAGCCGCAATGAGCGAGGTTTTTTCGTCGCGTGGTACGAATGGTTATCCACCCACCCGCCGCTTCCGAAGCGAATCAATGAAATTTGGCGGTTTCATGCCTACCCGCAGCTGCTCGGCTATGAGACGAGCCGGTTTGAGACGGAGGATCGAACCGCCGCTTTATAACAAATCAGGTGGCATAAAAGGCCTCCCTTTGTTCCATAGTAAGCAGGGAATGAAGTTTATATCAAGGGAGGCGTTTCTTATATGGCACGACATGATTCCAGCTTGCAATCGCAAAATCCGATCTCGCAGGCACAGAACTCCGTTCATACGGCGCATCATGCCGTCAAGCAGGCTCAGAGCCATCCGAGCGCGCAGCTGATCGAGCAGGCGGAGACCGCAGTCGAGCGCGGGGAGCGCGCAGTGGATCAGGCGGGCTTAAGCCAAAACCGGCAGGCGGTCGAGGAAGCGCGCGCCGATTTGGCGGAAGACCGGGCGGCGCTGCAAAGCCTGGCGCCTATGGAGAGCCCGGAAGAAACGGAAACGAGATAAACCGGCTTGCGCCGCAAATCACGATAAGCATTAGACCTGGATCACCGGAGTCATCCGGCTTTCCGGGTCTTTTTTTTGCCGGTTCCGTTGCCGGAAAGCCCAGATGCCGCTCTGTGCGCTTCATACCGGACATAGGCGAAGGCTTTGCCTTTCGGATGAGCCCCTGGCGGCAGGCGGGGGCTTAAGGCTGCGTTCTGCCGCCGCCTTCGGGAGGCGTTCCGCTCTGCGATGCAGGCAGCCCGTTAGGCCGCTGCATGCCGGGGCCTTTCTCCTTATGCACCATCTGCCCGCCCAAATGCCCCGTGTAGGTAATGAGTAAAACGCCCACCAATGCGGCTGCCAAATAAGCGGGATTCCTGCCGTTTTCTTTTTCCATATGAACCACAGACGTACGAGCGACAGAACGATAAACAGCGCCATCGACAGCTGGCCGTACAAGGCATGCTTTTGGACGGCCGGATTCGGCATGGAAGGGCCGGTCAGCACGGATGCCACGGCCCCTAGCGTGCCTGCAAACAGGCAGAGCGCCGCCGCCGTGTGCCATTCGCGTTTGTTCAAGGTCCAAGCGAGCAGATCGAAGATGAAGCTGAAAATGAGCATTGAGAGCGGAATATGAATCAAAATAAAATGCAAATTTTTCACGATATAATCCATGCGGTTCTTCCTTTCTTTTTTCATACATCTAAACAGATCTCGGCAAAATTTCAACGAACGGAGCATCACACTCGCTTTTTTTGAACTTTTTACACTACATTATGTAGTTCTATTGAGGCTTTTACTCACTACATGACGTAGTGTTGTCTTCATTTTATCAGAACAGCGCCTCGCGCAGCCTTAAAGTATGCTTAAAATTTGTTTTTCTCCCGTTGTTCTTCACTGAACCTCCAACATACTTCACCGGCAATAAGGGCATAATAACGTCCGAGTTCGACAACTTAAGGAGGGTATTGTCAACTATGGCTGATGATAAAAGCATGAAGCCGGTATCCGGCGAAGAGGTTGAAACGGACGGAATTTACGAAAACGAATGGGGACGGGAAGAAACGCTGAAGCGCGGCGACGAATTTCCTTTCGATCCGGTCATGGGCCAAACCGAGTGGGAGCTGACAAGCTTTCCTCTCGAAAGCCAGGAACAGGAAATGTATAAAGATACGAGCGGCAATACCAAATCCAGACTGCATATCGACCGCGGCGACAAATAAATGGGCTTAAGATCAATTATTACAGACAGGAGCGTGAACAATTATGGCGACAGCAACTACGGTGTCGGTTGAAAAGGTGTTAAATAAGCAGGTGGCCAATTTCGGCGTGCTCTATATTAAGCTGCATAACTATCACTGGTATGTGAAGGGACAGCAATTTTTTACGCTGCATGTCAAATTCGAAGAGCTGTATGACGAGGCTACGCTGCATCTGGACGCAATCGCCGAAAGGCTGCTTACGTTGGGCGGTAGCCCGGTCGCTACGATGCAGCAAATGGTGCAGGAAGCTTCCATCAAGGAAGCCGCCGGCCGGGAGAAGGCCGAGGAGATGGTCCGGCATTTAATCGAGGATTTCAATACGATCAATAAAGAGCTGCAGGAGGGTATGGAAGCTGCGGAGCAGTCCGGGGATGAATCGACTTCCGATATGCTTCTCGGGATCAAATCGAGTTTGGAGAAGCATACCTGGATGCTGAAATCGTTTTTGGGTTCATAATCGACAATATGACGGCGCTCGCTTTTGGCGGGCGTTTTTTAATTGTTCCGCGGAAATGCCGCGGCTCGCTTTCCCAAGGGGCGTTTAGGTATAATAAGGAAGACGGGATAAGAACAGAAGAACGGAGAATGAATCATCATGGAATCGATAGCTTCATTATTGCAAGAGCTTGCCGAGAGCCGCGCCCTTATTCAGGGCACGTTCAGCCAGCCAAGGAAACGCGAGCAAGACGGGTGCGCCAAAGTAACCGTGAAGCCGGTGGAACTAAAGGGGGGATTGTTCTATCAATTCAGCTCCTTTGTCGGCAAGAAGGTGCTCCACGATAATGTAAGACCGGAGGAAGCCGCGGAGAAGATGGAAGCTTTGCTGGGGGAGACATTCCGGCAGGCGCTGCTTCAAGCGGCGGAAGCGGACTATCAGGTGCTGATCAGCAAGAAAGGAAAGGCCGGCATTCTGAAGAAGCCTCCGACGAAGAAAGCGGCGGTGCAGCTGGACCATAACCGCAAAAAAAATTATGTGCTGGAAGAAGGGAAGCCTGTTCCTTTCTTGGTCGAACTGGGCATTATGAATGCCGAGGGCAAAGTGCTGGCCAAAAAATACGATAAGTTTCGTCAGATCAACCGGTTCGTTGAAATGATCGCCGATGTCGTTCCTCATTTAGCCAAGGACAGAACGCTTCATATTGTCGATTTCGGGTGCGGAAAATCTTATTTGACCTTCGCCTTGTATTACTATTTGCAGGTAGTTCAAGGATTGGACATTCGGGTCATCGGACTGGATCTGAAAGAAGACGTCATCTCGCATTGCGCCGGGCTGGCGGAGAAGTTCGGCTACGACCGGCTGCGGTTTCTCGTCGGCGATATCGCGCAATATGAAGGCTTGGAACGCGTAGACATGGTCGTGACGCTCCACGCCTGCGATACGGCTACGGACGCCGCTTTAGAGAAGGCAATCCGCTGGCGGGCGGACGTGATTTTGTCGGTGCCGTGCTGTCAGCACGAGCTGTTCCGTCAGGTCGAAAGCGAAGTGCTCGGACCGCTGCTTGCGCACGGCATCCTGAAGGAGCGCTTCTCGGCGCTGGCGACCGATGCGCTCCGCTCCAAGCTGCTCGATATTATGGGTTACAAGACGCAGCTGCTGGAATTTATCGATATGGAGCATACGCCCAAAAATGTGCTGATCCGCGCCGTTAAAGGTAAACGCCCCGCCCCCGCAGAGCTTGCCGCCCTTGTCGGCAGCTACGTAGAGTTTCGCAGGTTTCTGCATGCCGATCCGTATTTGGAGCGGGCGCTGCATAAAGAGCTTCAGCCGCTGCTGGAAGCATATGCCCCGGCTTCGGCGGCCGGAAGAGGTTAACCATCCCGGAAGCACGGCTGCAGCTGCGAGCGGAGAACGTTTTTGCAGGCGCAGTCGGCGTCTTTCACATAGACCTTTGTAAACAAGGAGGGAGCCGGAAATGGAGAAGAAGCTGGTTAAAGGAGGCCTGTACGGCTTTGTTATCGGCTTGTTGCTGGCGCTGCTGTTTTGCTCCGACAAAGAGACGGTCCGTCAGGCGGGGAACGTGATTGCGAGCCGGGATTTGCCGATGAGGGATTATATTCTCAAGCTGCTGCGGTATGCAGCCGGTTGTTCCCTTGGCACTGCGGCGGTATTGTGGCTGCGGGAGTGGATCGAGCGAGACGGCGCCGCGGGCAGGGAGCCTTCCTTTTGGGCCGGATATTTCAAGGCCTTCTTCGTCGTGCTGGCCATCATTATCGTTCTGATGCTGCTAAGCGCTTTAGTTTCAAAGTGGCTGTAATCGGTTGGAGCTCAAAAGAAACGCCGGAGCGAATTGTCGAATTGTTACATGAAATGTCATATTTGTCCAGTTGATACTAGGCCTATTTTCCTAAAAACATTGTATAATGGGTGGTATGTTTTGTCAGGAAACGGGGGGCTCTTACGATGAACTGGTTCTCATCTTTAACGGGAAAATTTATGATGTATACCGGCGTTATTTTATTATTGCTCATGAGCGGCATTTATGCTGTGGAATGGCACGAAATTAGCAGGGATGCAGAGGCTCAGCTGTTGGATAAAGGAAGCAGCCTGGCCATTGCACTGTCCAAAACGCTGCAAAGCATTACCGAGGACGATATCCGCAACGGAATCGTGATGAAAAACGGGACCCGGCTGTCCGGAGAGGAACTGAAGCAGCGTTTGTTCGACGATCGGCTGCAGGTTGTACCGGAAAGCGAGGAGGAGGCCAAGAAGCGCTCCAAGAGCGGCGGCTATGGGGAAGAGACGCAGAAGCTGTATGATGGCCGGTCCATCCCGCTTTCCCAATATGAGCTCAAATATATAAGCGCTTTCGACGATTATACCGACGATCGCTGGCAGGCGGTCATCGACAGCTTTCTGACCGACGATAATGTGCTGTTCGCCGTCCCGGCGATGAATTCGAGCAATCCGGATTTTGCCGGCTACATAGCTACCCATAACAGCAAATACAGCCTGCAGGGAGAGAACTCCAAGGACGAATGGGGCGCCTCCGGACTGCTGAGCCAGCAGTATCGCGCCAATCGGGTATTCAATGACGAAACCGGCTACAATTCGGCGGCAAGCCAGGATACGTCCAAAGCTCTGCTGCAAAAGTATCCCCGCAATATGGGCGGAAAAGTGGTCGAAACGTGGAATATCTCCTATCCGCTTGTGATCGACGGCAAGCATTGGGGCGGAGTTAGGGTCGCTTTATCCAAAGAGGGCTCCGACGCTTTGGTTGCGAAGCAGCGTACGCTAATGGGCGGGGCGTTCGCAGCCCTGTACGCCGCCATTCTAGTTCTGCTGTTCCTATTGTCGCGGTTCATCGTTGCCCGCAGGCTGCAATCCGTGCTCAAGGCGGCTGCGAATTTGAACTCGCATGAAGCCGACTTGACATACCGCATTCCGGTGAAAGGAAATGACGAGATGGCTATGCTGGCCGCCGAGGTGAACCGGTTCATCGTTCATTTGCATACGATGATCGGTACCGTACGGGACATGTCCGACCGAATCGGCGGTATCTCCGGGATGCTGACCGAGAGCGCCTCCCAGTCGACTGCAATGGCCTCCGACATATCCCGGACAGTGGGAGAGATGGCTGCGGGAGCCGAGAGTCAGGCTATCGGAGCGGAGGACAGCGCCAAGGCGATGGAGGAAATGGCTGCGGGAATTCAGCGTATCGCCGAAGCCTCGGCGCGCGTATCGGAGGCGACGCAGCAGCTTGTGCAAGAAGCCGAGCAAGGGAGCGGCGCCGCGCAGCACGCTATGCACCAGATGGGGACGATGAGCGAGGCCGCCCGCAAGGTCGGAGAGGCGATCCGCAAGCTCGATGAGGGCATGCAGACGGTCGGGGATATGGCGCATGTCATTTCCGGCATCGCCGCGCAAACGGGGCTGCTTGCACTGAATGCCGCGATTGAAGCGGCAAGAGCCGGGGAGCACGGCAAAGGCTTCGCCGTAGTGGCAAGCGAAGTACGGAAGCTGGCGGATCAATCGGAGGCTTCCGCCACGAGCATTCATGAGCGGGTCGACGGACTGCAGGCTTCGATGAAGGAGGCAGTCGAAGCGATGGAGCTAGGCGGGCGCGAAGCCGATCTTAGCGTTCGCCAGGTAGGACATGTACGCGATGTCTTGGGCCAGATGAGCGAAAGGATTCACCGTATTTCCGAGCAGATGGAGGAAGCGTCGGCTGCGGCGGAGCAGATGACGGCAAGCACGGAGGAAGTGACCGCCGGCATCGAAGAGATGGCACGGATTGCCGGATCGGCATCCGATCACTCCCGGAAGGTGGCGGCCGCTTCGCAGCAGCAGCTGCGGGAATCGGAGGCGACCCGGGAGCAATCGGACAAGCTTGGCGAGGCGGGACGGCAATTACAGGAAACGGTGGGCAGGTTCAAGGTTTGACCGGTGCCCGTTCGGGCGCATTCCTTCGGCCCGGCGAACGGCTGGACCCTCGCCGCGTTGATCGGTCTCGGGCCGATTACGGGACTCAGCTTCAACTGATTTGCGAAGTGCTGCTGAGTCGGCTTGTAAAGCAAGAGATCAAACCGGGAAGGACGGGACGGTTCGAGGATAGACCGCTTGCGGGGGTTATCGTTGTCGCTTGGATGACATCCGTTTAATGGCGGATACGGGCGACTGCGAACCCTCCGCCGCAACAACGGAAGAGGTGAGGGGGAGTTACGTTGAGTACGGAGCGAGAGAAATTGCAAGGACTGCCGCCTGTAGCGGGCGTTGCGTGCAGGACGCTGGTGCTCGGCTCGATGCCCGGAGCGGCATCGCTTGCCAAGCAGCAATATTACGGCCATCCCCGCAACCATTTCTGGCGGCTGCTCTATGCGGTGTTCGAAGCCGGGGACGGCTTGAATGGCTCGGAGTATCCGGAGCCGGATGACAGCTACGGCCAGCGGTTGAGCTTCGCTCTGTCCCACGGCATTGCCTTGTGGGACGTGCTGGAGGCTTGCGAACGGAAAGGCAGTCTGGATACCGATATCCGCAGACCGGAAGCAAATGATTTTCCCTCATTTTTCCGGGCGTACCCGGCGATCGACAGGGTGTTCTTTAACGGAAAGGCGGCAGGCGAGCTGTTTCACAAACAGGTAGCTCCTCGCCTCAAGGAACAGGGGCTCGGCGATCGGATTCGCTGCGCGGTACTGCCTTCCTCCAGCCCGGCTCATACGGTTCGGTTCGAAGAGAAGCTTGCCGCTTGGCGGCAGCTGCGCGATGCCGGGCGGTCCGAAATGCCGCAGGGAAGAACGGATGCCGCCGACGGCGAACGCTAAGCATCGGCGCCTACCGGAACGACAAAGAGGGCCGATAAGGCCCTCTTTATGCAATAACGCTTTGCATCGCTTTACTGGATACCTCATGGCCGCGGCGAAGGGGTCATTTTTGCATAAGCGCAGTGATGCAGCGATCTTTCTCTGATTGCTGCGGCAAGAAGCCGTGTGTTACGGCTTCTTTTTCGTTGTTTAGGAAATTATGCGCAGCAATATCCTGTGGATATCCGGGGGCTCCCCCGAAAGTAATCGGAATAAGCTTCAGAGCATCACGTCACTTTTGGGGGATTTGTTCTAATGGCCCCGTTCAAATTTTTGGTCGTTTTTACGCCTTCGACGGTATCGTTAACGAACTCCATATCCTGATTTTCCGCTTTCATCGAAGCGGTTCCTTCGTAATTGCCTTGATGCTTTTTGTTTTCGGACATGATTGCCACAACTCCTTTTTCTATTGAACTGACAATAGCGGTTGCCTCGGTCGTCCGCGCCCGCTGCCGACGGCATTACAGGATGCGAAGCGGCGTCTGTTCTTAAACTTGCCTTGACGGTGCACATTTATTCTTCGTGGCCGCATCGGCATGTTTAGAAACGCTGTTGGTATACTAAAGTGTAGCGGAAAACGATCACTGCGCATGTGAAAACGTCCTCTAGTCTCGGCCCTCCCCCGATTTCTTGAAACCCCGGGAACAAAGGGATATGCCAACTTTCTATAGACGTTTTTTGCTTAGCGAAGTTTTTTTCAAACGCAGGTTTTAAGAGTAAAAATGACCGATGCTGGGAGATGGAGATATGGCTCGACAGACGGGTAAAGTTCCTTTCGGTTATGTGGAGGAAGATGTACGCAAAAAGGCGAGAGGCACCGTATGGGTATACGACAGCTTCGAAGCATTCGGAGCGGAGCAGCTTGCAAGGCTGATCGGAATGGCCGAGCACAAACAAGTAACTAAGCTTGTATTTTATCCGCTGCATGAAGAGACGTTAAAAAGGATGGGATACCGCGATACGGCCCCGTGGTACCGCAGAGCCGAGGAGCTTGAGCTGCTTATAGAGCGGACGGAAAGTCCGGTCGATATCGTCCTGGACCGTTTCGAAAGCAAGCGCAAAAAATATACTCCGGCCGACACCGCCTTCCGCTACCTGGCGGAGAAATACGCTTCTCCTCATTTTGTTTGGGTTACGGCGGAAATGGCGAGCAAGCTCGCTTCCTTCGAATCATTCAAGGAGTGGATTAAAAAACTGCGGCTTTGGATCGATCTGAAGTCGGCGGGGCAGACGCCGCAAGAGCTTCATCCCCGGCTCAGGGAGGCTGCCGGAAGATGGGATGCGGTTGAATAAGCCGTCGGTTGCAAGGCATGCTGCGGATGAACCCGGAACGGAAGTATCGCCGGCTGACATCCAGCGCGGTTGAATTCGGATATCTCAAGGACCCAAAACGGCCGTCCGGTTGCGAAGCTTATAGTAACCTACAGAAAGACAAAGAGTGCAGGAGGGGACTATGAGAACAATCGCATGGATCATCATCGGCTGCATATGTATCGGGCTGGTTTCCTATGGCGTTTTCGGCTATGGAGACGACCAAGCGTCGGCGGAAATTTCTCAGGAAGCCGCGGGGCAGTTCGTGCGGATGGATGACGACGGGAAGAAGATCGTTATGACCGTTGGCGGCCAGCAGGAGGTTTATCCGGTTTCGTCAACCGTGTGGGTATACCGCGATAATCAAAAGTCGGGTACAGGCGACTTGCAAAGCGGCGATACGCTGGATGTTATCCTGAACAGCAAGCATCAGGTCGCGTATATAAAAGCCGCAAGCACGGGACAAGCCTCATCGGCTGCGTCCGAAGCGCCCGAAGCCTCCGGGGCGCCTGCACGGGAAAGAGAAGAAGCGTCGCTATCGGCCCCATCGGCTCAGAAAGCGCCGATGGATTCGGCGACCGGCGATCAGAAGCTGATCGGTCCGGAGCTGCCGCAAGGATCGTTCCGGGCGGACGAGGCGCCGGCAGCGGGGATTGCCGGCAGCCCGGTTGACTCCGGTCAGCAGCCGAGAGGAGACGCGGCTTCCGGGGCCGGAGCGTCGGCATCTCCGCCGGTTTCCGCGAATGCGGGCGGCTGGGAGAAGCTGAGCTTCGATTGGAAGAGCCGCGGCTTCGAACTGAAGGTGAAGCAGGAGCCGGGTAAGCAGGGAGCTTCCTCCAAGGGAAAAAGCGAGCTGTATTTGAAGACGGACGATCGCTCCGTCATTCATCTGGACGGAAACGAAGCGGACTCTTTTATCCGTACGCTTATGCAGGGGCTTCCGATGGAGCCGAAATCGTTTGAACAAGCGTTAAAGCAAAAGATCGCTTCGGAATTCCGGTTAAAGAGCGTGCCGGCCGATTGGAAGGTTGACGTCAAATGGCCCGAAAAAAAGCCCGCAGATTCAAATCCGCCTGGGACGACCCCTGGAGGCAAGGTTAAAGGTTACGATAAGAATAAAGAGAAAGCGAACGATTATGGCAAGGGGAAGTACGGGGCGCGCGATGATTGACGGGCGGCCCGCCTGGACTGGAAATCCAAATACTGGTAAATAAAACTGCGTGCAGGCGGTATAAATAGAACGGCCCTGTCCATAACGCCCGATTGGGCGGCGGACAGGGCTGTTCTCGTATGGCTGCGGAAGGCGTCAATGCTCCTTCGGCTTGTTTTTTCCTTTGGACGATCCGCGGGAATTTCCAGGCGTATCCTTAGCTTCCCGTTTCCCCAAGCCCAGCTTCTCCCGAAGCGTTTGCTCCCAGGACGAGCGGACATTGGGCTGCGGACCGGACTTCGGCTCAGACTGAGGTTCAAGCTCCGGTTCGGGCTCATAATCGGGAGGTACGGTGAATGGCGCGGACGGTGCGCCTTGCAGCGCCCGGCTCATGATTTCCTTGAACAGCCCGGCAGGCGCGGCTCCGCCTGTCGTCAAATAATGGTTCTTGTCGGTCTGGTCGTAGCCGATCCAGACCGCCGCCGTCAGTTCGGGCGTGTAGCCGACGAACCAGGCGTCCTTAATGCCGTTCGCGCCGATATCCGCGAACTCCGCGGTGCCCGGCAGCTGCGTCGTGCCGGTCTTGCCTGCGATCGGCCGCTCCAGCTTAGCGGCCTGCCCGGTCCCTGACTTTACTGCGTCCTGCAGCAGTAAAGTCAGGGTATAGGCCACGGCCGGCGTCGTCACCTGCGCCGGCTGGGCCTTGGCTTCGACCAAGGGGAGACCCTCCTTGGTCGTTACCTTCACGATGGCGTGCGCCTGCTGCCGCACGCCCAGATTGGCGATGGCGCCGAAGGCCTGCGCCATCTCAAGCGGGGAGACGCCCTCGGACAGGCCGCCGAGGGCGATGCTCAGGCTGCGGTCGGCCGCGCCGAGCTCGATGCCCGACCGCCGCGCGAAGTCGACGCCGGCGTCGATGCCGATCTCGTTAAGCAGCCAGACCGCGGGGATGTTCCAGGAGCGCATGATCGCCTCGCGCAGCGTGACCTGTCCGCGGGTCTGACCGTCCCAATCCCGGGGACGGTAACCCGCGATGTCGAGCTCGCCGTCGTACAGCGGCGAGCTCGGCTTGTACCCGCGCTCCAGCGCCGGCCCGTATACGACAAGCGGCTTGAACGACGAGCCGGGCTGGCGCTTCAGCTGGGTCGCATGATTGAAGCCGCGGTATACCTGCGTCCCGCGAGCGCCGACGAGAGCGCGGATGCCGCCGGTCGTTTGATCTAGGAGGACGGTTCCGCTTTGGATGAGCTGGTCAGGCTGGCTCTCGGGGAACAAGGCGTCATCGGAGTATACGTCCTGCGCAGCCTGCTGCACCTTCGGGTCCAGCTCGGTATAGATGCGCAGCCCTGCCGTTAAGATCTGCTCCTCGGTAAAGCCGTACAAATCGGCGGCTTCCTGAATGACGTAATCGACGTACGAAGGATATTTGCCCTTTAACGATTCTTCTTCGTTACGCTGCTTGAGGACGATCGGCTTGGAAACGGCCTGATCGTAGGCGGCATCGCTGATGAAATGCTGTTCCTTCATCAGCGACAGCACGAGATTGCGGCGTTCCAGCGCTTTATCCATATGCTGCAGCGGCGAATAAACGGAAGGAGCTTTCGGCAGAGCCGCGATGAGCGCCGATTCCTCCAGCGTCAGCTGCTGCGCCGGCTTGGCGAAATATTCTTCGGCCGCCCCTTCGACGCCCCATCGGCCTTCGCCGAAATACACGCTGTTCAAATAAAGCTCAAGAATTTCATCCTTGCTGTAAGTGGCGTTGATCTTGAGCGCATAGCCGGCTTCCTTCAGCTTGCGGCTCAACGTTTTATCCGACTGCAGAAACAGGTTTTTGGCAAGCTGCTGCGTCAAGGTGCTGCCGCCTTCCTTGAGCTCGCCCGACTTCAGGTCGCGCAGCAGCGCTCGGGCCGTCGACCACAGGTCGATACCGGCGTGCTCGTAAAACCGCCGGTCCTCGACGGCGATGACTGCATTGCGCAGATCGGCCGGAATTTGTTCGAGCGGCACCGGATCGATCCGGGAGGAGGATAGCTGTGAGGCGGGCCGGCCGTCGCGGTCCATGATCAGCGTAGGCTCGGGCAGCGGATGCTCAAGCTTGCCGATGTCGAGCCCGCGGACCCAGACGGCCGCCGCTCCCGCGGTAGCCAGGCTGGCGATTAGCACCGCTGCACCCGTGGCGAGGACGATTCGCAGCCGGCCTCGGCGAGTTCTTTTCCCCGCGGCTGAACTGCTCGAAGCGCCGGAGGACGGGCTGCCTTCCGCCGCTGTTCCGGCTGCGGCCCGGGCCGCGGACTGTGTCTTCTTACGGCGCCATCGTTTGCGAAGCAGAGATAATAAAGATGTATTGGACATAAAGGACCCCTCATTGTGCATTGTGCTGCCGCTTGCCCGTACGGGCGGAACGAAGCTGTGTACTGCTACAATGTTCGGACGCCGGCGTTATTTTCCGAGGTTCTGCGGAGATGCCGGTGCCGGACGTCCAAATTGCAGGAGGAGAAAGGGGCGGTGGAGCGAGAGAACGGGAGCTGGCCCCGGCCATCGAGGGAGTACCTCCCGAAGAGCGGGCTTCTCCGCCGGCAGGCGTTTTATACGGAATGGACAGGATGCTTGTTGTGGCGCCGTTTGGCGGCTCGCAGCGCCGTAAAGGTCCAGACGGCTCCGCCCAGGTCAATCAAGCTCAGAGCGATGAAAATCGGCTTCAGCATGCCGAGCAGGACGAAGGTCGTCATAAAGACGATGATCGAGGCCCGCGTATATACGGTGAGGTAAAAGAAGCGGTACATTCCCGCCAGAGCGGAGGCGCAGTAATCGAACGCAAGGAACAGCAGGAACATGCCGATAACGCGAATCCATATTTCGCTTTCGGCCGTATATCCGAGCAGCGGAGCCAATAGGCCCGGCACGATCAGCAAAGTCAGGCTGAGCACGAACATATACAGGCTGAAATAAAATACTGTTTTCGCGGGATAAGACAGATGGGACAGCAAATGGAATACACCTCTTTTTCGATAGGATGCTTTTCGTAAACTGCGCTTTTTACATAGGACTATTTTACCAAACGAGGGATTTCGTGAAAATAGCCGATGAGCCTTCGGGTACCTTTTTGTTCCATTCCTCCCGGACATGATATAATGGTGGCAACCTTTTGATGAAGCGAGTGACCTGAAGGATGAGAATCAATAAATACATTAGTGAAACCGGCTTCTGCTCCCGGCGCGAAGTGGACAAATTGGTCGGAGCCGGACGCGTGACGATCAACGGTAAGCCCGCCGAGCTCGGCAGCCAGGTAGAGGAGGGCGACGACGTGCGCGTCGACGGCAGACCGATCAGCGATAAGAAGCGGGGAGTTTATATCGCGCTTAACAAGCCTGTCGGCATTACAAGCACGACCGAGCGCCACATCCGCGGAAACATCGTCGACTTCGTAGGCCATCAGGAGCGGATTTTTCCGATCGGCCGGTTGGATAAAGATTCCGAAGGGCTGATTTTACTTACTAACGACGGAGACATTGTCAATAAAATTCTTCGCGCCGAGAACCATCATGAGAAGGAGTATATCGTTACGGTGGACAAGCCGGTCACGCCGATGTTTTTGCAAGGCATGGCGGGCGGCGTTCGCATTCTGGGTACCGTGACCAAGCCCTGTCAAGTATTTAAACAGGAGGAGCGTGTGTTCCGCATTATTCTTACGCAGGGCTTAAACCGGCAAATCCGCAGAATGTGCAGCGCTTTCGGCTATGAGGTGAGAAAACTGAAGCGGGTGCGCATCATGAATATTCGGCTCGGAGGCTTGGCGTCGGGCCGCTGGCGCGACTTAACGGAAGGCGAACTGAACGAGCTCTTCCGCAGCATCGATCATGAGCATAAATAATCCGGCGATCGGCTGCGTAGGGCAGGAAGGAACGGTCCCAACTTGGAGAGACTGCTCCTCCGCCCTGCCGGAGGTTTGCCGCGGTTCGTATTTCCATAATCAGTAACCTTTATTTATTCATTCCCATCTCTTGCGCGGCGGAGCCCGGTCATGTACAATGTCTGTCAATACTACACCGCGTATTCCTGGTCTCATTCATCCGAATTATCGGTATTGAAGGTGTTCTAGAGACGAAAACGATGCAAAACAGCTCAAAAATAATGAAAAATAGTTTGTATACCTATACTTTATCCTTCTTATCTTTAAATATAACGTCCTTTATCGGCAACTCGTTCCTTGGATGCCGTCATAAATTGCGATATAATAAATATAAGTGTTACTAAAGTATGATTATAAAAATCGGAATTTTTAAGGGAGGTGTACCTATCCGCCTCACCGAGGGGATAGGGAATTATTGAGTAGTGACCCGTTACCTTTATTGTGGAATCTTGTATTGATTGTTGTTTTAATCTTATTGAATGGCTTTTTTGTCGCAGTAGAATTTGCGATGGTTAAGGTTCGTAACAGCAGGATTGAAACATTGGTCAAGGACGGCAACACAGGTGCCAAGTTTGCGCAAAAAATTACGGGCAACTTGAATGCGTACCTGTCCGCGTGTCAATTGGGTATCACATTAGCGTCACTAGCTTTAGGTTGGGTGGGCGAGCCCACCGTATCAAGAATCATTGAGCCGGTGCTCAAGGATATGGGATTGAACGCTACGTTGATTCATACGATTTCGTTCATTATCTCATTTTCCGTTATTACGACGTTTCATATCACTTTGGGCGAGCAGTTCCCGAAAACGTATGCGATCCGCAAGCCGGAACAGATTACGATGATGGCTGCCGTACCTATGATCGTCTTTTACAAAGTGATGTTCCCTTTCAACTGGCTGCTGAATACGATCTCCAACTGGATGCTGAAAAAAGCCGGCATCGAAGTCGGGTCCGAGCATGACTCGGCTCATACGGAGGAAGAAATTCGCGTCCTGATGAAGGAGAGTCACAAAAACGGACTTATCGATAATACCGAGCTTACGCTGGTAGACAATATATTTGAATTTACCGAAACGAACGCCCGCGAGATCATGATTCCCCGGACCGATATGGGCTGCTTGTACGTCCAGTTGTCGTTCGAGGAAAATATGAAAATTGCGCTGGATGAGATGCGAACACGCTACCCGGTGTGCGATCCGGATAAAGATAACATTATCGGGTTTGTCCATATAAAAGATTTGTTGAAGGCCAACGCCAATAGCACGGACATTCGTAAAATCATCCGTCCCATTACCAAGGTGCCCGAATCGATGCCGATCAGCAATCTGCTGAAGCTGATGCAGAAGAAAAGAGCGCAGATCGCGCTGCTGATCGACGAATACGGCGGCACTTCGGGGATGGTGACGCTGGAGGATATTATCGAAGAAATCGTCGGCGAGATTCAGGACGAATTCGATACGGATGAACGTCCGGCTTTGGAGCAAAGAGACGAAAGAACGTTTTCTATCGACGGCCGGATGCTGATTGACGAAGTCAACGACCGGTTCGGTCTGGATATCGATTCGGAGGATTACGATACGATCGGCGGCTGGGTGTATTCCCACATCGAGATTCCGCCGAAGAGGGGCCAGAAGATCGCGTTCAACGATCAGTATGAATTTATCGTCGAAGAAACGGATGAATTGCGGGTTTCCCGGATTATCGTCAGAAAGACTGCCGTGGAAACGTTAACGGCATAAGCGAACGCGGCAAACCCAAAGAGCGGTGTCTTAACGGACATCGCTCTTATTTTTTATTGTTTAGGAAATGATGCGCAGCCATTTCCTGTGGATATCCGGGGGGCTCCCCCGAAAGGAATGTCTACCCATGGAACGATCCCAGAGGAAGGGTTAGACGCCGATCCAGCTTAGGCTGGATGCGGACGGAATAAGCTTCAGAGCATCACGTCACTTTTGGGGGATTTGTTATGGCCGGCCGCTTCCGGCGTTCACGCCAACCGTAATGCAGCCAGTTATATAGGCCCAGTCTTATAGTTAGATACAGCTGTTGAATTTATAGCCGACTCCGCGCACCGTTTGCACGAATACGGGTTCGGTCGGGTTCGGCTCGATTTTTTTGCGCAAATTGCTTATGTGTACGAGCAAGGTGCGGGTGTCTCCGTTGCTGTCCACGCCCCATGCCATCTGATACAGCTGCTCGATCGGCACGACTTTGTTCGGCTTTTTGGCCATCAGCGCGAGCAGATCGAATTCTTTGGAGGAAAGCGGAGCGATGGAACCGTTCACCCACACGTTGCGGCTGATCAGATCGATCTCAAGACCCGGGAACGAGAGCTGCTGCGATTCCTCCTTCTGCTGGTCGAGCAGCTGCTTGCGGCGCAAATGGGCCTTCACACGGGCTACAAGCTGGCTGGGGCTGAACGGCTTGGTTACGTAATCGTCCCCGCCGATGCTAAGGCCGAGAATGATGTCCATGTCTTCGCTTTTACAGCTGATGAACAGAATCGGAATATGATAGTTGCGGCGGATTTGTCTGCAAATTTCAATACCGTCCATGCCCGGAAGCAAAATGTCCAGGATGACCATGTCGGGTTTGTAACGTTCCATATAGTCCAGAGCGCTCGGCCCGTTGTCGGTACTTATGATTTCATAGCCTTCCTTGGCCAGGTACAGTCGAATAAGCTCGATAATCTCCGGCTCGTCGTCGACAATTAAAATTTTTTCCGCTGACATTGCTTCTCCCCATCTCCAATCGAAGTTCTATCAATCTAGTTTCCAAATGGCAAAAATTGCGTTACGATGAGAGAAAAAAGATAAGAAAGAATGTGGTATCCATTTCCAAAATCTATCTCTATTATATATGGATTCCAACTGTTTTAGCTATCCTTTTGTTGGGCGGTTGCAGCAGCGTTAACGACCAATCCAGGCGTACGGCCCCCGCCGCGGAGCACGGAGTGATGGATTTAAGGGAGTGGGATTTTAAAAAAGACGGCAACGTGTCGCTGAACGGAGAATGGGATTTTTACTGGAACCGATTGTTGGCTCCGGATGAAGCTGCGGGTCAAGCGGCGGCCGGCCAATCGGCAGACTGGATCCGTCTTCCCGGCTCTTGGAACGGTCAAGCCGCAGACGGGCGGGAGCGAACCGGGAGAGGCTACGCCACCTTCCATCTGCGGGTGATGACGCAGCCTACGGGCAGCGTGCTCGCTATGGAACTGCCGACGATCCGCACGGCCTACCGGCTCTGGATAAACGGCGAGCCGGTGGCGGAGAGCGGGACCGTAGGCACGGATGCGGCCTCGTCCAAACCGGGCTATATGCCGCAGGTCGTTTATTTCAACACGAGCGGCACGATACAGGATATTGTCATTCAGGTATCCAATTTCGATCACCGGCTCGGCGGCATATGGAAAGATATGAAGATGGGAGAGGCTGCAGGGGTGGCATCTGACCATAGTCTGCATATGGGGCTCGATCTGATGCTGGTCGGCAGCCTGCTGCTGATGGGGATGTACCACCTCGGATTATTTCTGATTCGCTTCAAGGAGATCGGGGCGCTGTATTTTTCCATGTTTTGCGTAGTGATCGGAATTCGCGCGATGTTCGTCGGGGAAGGCGCCGTCTTCGAGCTGTTTCCCTCCATTCATTGGTTAACCGGCTTGCGAATCGAGTACTGGTGCTATTACATCGGCGTACCGCTGGCCGTGATGTTCTGCCGCACATTATATCCCCGGGAATTTCCCCTCTGGTTCATTCGCGGCGTGCAGTGCGCCGGAGCGTTGTTTTCGCTGGCTGTGCTGGCGCTTCCTTCGTGGTTGTTTACCTATACGGCTCCGTTGTACCAGGCGATTACCGGCATCGTATGCGCCTATGTGATGGCGGGCATGATCAGGGCGCTGCTGCAGAGGCGGGAAGGCTCCATGTTCGCGGTGCTCGGAGGCGGCGTATATTCCATTACGATTATGCTGGATATTTTATATTATAACCAATGGATTCATGTCGGAGATTTCGCTACGCTTGGGCTGTTCTTCTTCATTTTTATGACGTCCTTTATTATTAGCCTGAAGTCGTTCAAAGCGTTTGCTTCTGTGGAGACATTGTCCAGACAACTGCGGGAGCTGAATATGGGGCTGGAAAACCGGATCAAGGAACGGACGGCGGAGCTCGAACGTTCGAACCGGCGGCTGGAGAAGATGAACGAGGATCTCGGCCGTCTGGAGAATTCCAGACGCCATTTGCTGAGCAATATTTCTCATGATCTGGGTACGCCGATGACGCTGATTCAAGGCTATGTCGAGGCATTGATCGATCGTGTGGTTGTCGATCCCGATCAGCAGGAGAAATATTTGCGGCTCATTCTTGGCAGAATTACCGGCCTGAGCCGGCTGATCTCCGATCTGTTCCAACTGTCCAAGCTGGAGGCGCGGCAAATCGATTTCTCCATGCAGGAAATGACGGTAGAGGATGTCATCGGCTACTACAGCGACCGGTACGATCTGGAGGTTAACAACGCCGGACTGCGCTTCAGCGTGCAGGCGGCGGCCTTAGCTCAGGACGGGCGCGGCGCGGCGGGCACCGTATTTATCGATATCGACCGAATCGATCAGGTGCTGACGAATGTGATTTACAACGCGATTAAGCATACCCCCGTCGGCGGCTTCATTCAATTGCAGATTACCGTCGATACGCCGTCGCTGGTCATGCGCGTTCAGGATAACGGCAGCGGGATCGATCCGGAAGATTTGCCCTATATATTCGACCGTTTCTATAAAAAGGATAAATCCCGCAACTCCGCCGAAGGAGGCAGCGGTCTGGGGCTTGCCATCGCCAAGGAGATCGTGGAGTTCCACGGCGGGCGCATTTGGGCCGAAAGCCGGCTCGGGCAAGGAGCCTGCATCTGCTTTGCGCTGCCGCTGCAGCCGGCCCGCGTCTTGGGTTAAGGCTTTTAGCTCTCCAGCCGCTGCATCGCATGGCGGTAATCGGTCGGAGAGAGGCCGTAAATTCGTTTGAACTGCTTCGAGAAATAAAGCGGGTCATGGAAGCCGACCGAGGAGGCGATCTGCTCTACCGTCAGCTCTGGCCGCTCGCGCAGCAGCAGCCGGGCTTTGTCCGTACGCAGCCGCAGCAGGAACGTAACGGGCGTAAGCCCCGTATGCCGTTTGAAGAGTGTGGAGAGATAAGCCCGGTTATAGCCGAGAGCTTCGGCCATCAGCTCGATCGTGATCGGTTCCGCATACTGCGCGGACAAATAATGAATTGCCTGCTGCACGATATGCTCGCCGCTGCTCGTGAGCTGCGGCGAGCTGCGCTGTCCGGGCTGGAGCGCTTCGGCGTATTCGGCGAGCAGCAGGTGAAGGTAGCCGTTCGCCTTCAAGTTCGCATGAATCATGCGCGATTGGAACACGGTCTGGACGTGATGGTACAGTACGCCGACGGACCGCTTGCGGCCGGTATGGACGACCGGCTGCTGGGAGGAAAGCCCGATCTGCTGCAGCATCGCGGCCGCCATGGGCCCTTCGAAGGCGATCCAGCGGTAGAACCACGGCTCCTCTTCGTCCGCCTGGTAGCTGATCAGCTTCCCGGGCTCGATCAGGAAGCTGTCCCCGGGCCCGAGCGCATATGTCGTACCTTGGCATGTATAAGTGCCTCGGCCGGATTGAACGTGATGCAGCAAATAATAATCGACGACCTTGGGCCCGGGCTTATGCCCGGGCTTTGTCTGGCTGCTGCCTGTGAACAGGACGGTCAGCTCGTCGTCCGCTGCGGGCTGAGGGTTCGATACGACGTAGTAGCTGTCGCTTTTTTTTGAATTGGACATGGATGACATCTCCTCCCATTAGTCGATGGGCTAAAGGCTTGCCGGTTGCTTATACTAAGGCTCGATTGGTATCGATTGGTTCCGGTTTGTTCAGAAGAGGCCGTAAGCGGCGTTCAGAGCTCGGTTGTTGTCCGGATAGATTCAGTATATCATGATAGAGGGGTATTCATTACCTGCCGATCTAACATTTTTCCATGCGATGCTGACATCGTTCCATAGTGGGATTGAAGTCCGGGCAGTATACTGAAAGCAAGAATAACAGCTGCGAGTTTAACAGCGACCAATTTATAACAGGTGGTGTACCTATGGCAGAGCTACAAGCGTTGAAAGAGCAATTCGTGAAGCTGTACGGCAGTGAAGGAGTCGGAGAAATTCATACTTTTCACGCGCCGGGACGCGTCAACCTGATCGGCGAGCATACGGACTATAACGGAGGCTATGTGTTTCCGGCGGCGCTGACGTTCGGAACGACGATGCTGATCCGGCGGCGCGCCGACGATCAGGTTGGCTTCGCCTCGACCAACTTTCCGCTTCACAAACATATTTCCATTAACAATATTGCCTTCGATCCGGCGGACGACTGGATCAATTATCCGAAAGGCATCATTAGCCAGCTGCAGCTTGGCGGCGTAAATGTCGGAGGATACGATATTTTGTACAGCGGCGCGATCCCGAACGGCTCGGGTCTGTCCTCTTCGGCCTCCATCGAGGTCGTCACGGCGTTCGGCTTGCTTACCATGGAAGGGCAGCCTGCGGACAAGGTGCAGATCGCCCTGCTTTCGCAGAAGGCCGAAAACGAATTTATGGGCGTCCAATGCGGCATTATGGACCAATTCGCGGTGGCGATGGGCAAGAAGGATCATGCGATTCTGCTG
Source organism: Paenibacillus doosanensis (assembly GCF_025060755.1). Lineage (GTDB taxonomy): Bacteria > Bacillota > Bacilli > Paenibacillales > NBRC-103111 > Paenibacillus_S > Paenibacillus_S doosanensis. The sequence goes on along the minus strand of NZ_JANYUY010000004.1, from coordinate 13,536 downwards.
ATGTGCGACACGCTCGAATATAAGCATGTTCCGTTCCGCAGCGGCGCTTACAAGCTGGTGATCGGCAATACGAACAAGAAGCGGGGGCTTGTCGACTCCGCCTATAACGAGAGAAGAGCGCAGTGCGAGCAAGCGGTGCGCGATCTGCGGGCGCAATTCCCCGAGCTTACGCTGCTCGGCCAGCTGACGCTGGAGCAATTCAACGAGTATCAGCATTTGATCAAGGACGAGACGGTGCGCAAGCGTGCCCGCCATGTCGTGGAGGAAATCGACCGCGTGCTGCAATCGATGAAAGTGCTGGAGCAGGGAAATCTGGAGTCGTTCGGCAAACTGATGATCGGTTCGCACGATTCGTTGCGAGATTTGTACGAAGTGACCTGCCTGGAGCTGGACGTTATGGTCGAGGAAGCGCTGAAGGTACCGGGCGTGCTCGGCTCGCGCATGACCGGAGCGGGCTTCGGCGGATGTACCGTATCGCTGGTTCACGAAGACAGCGTGACGACGTTCATTGATCAGGTCGGAAGAGTATATAAGGAAAAAACGGGGCTGACCGCCGATTTCTACGTCTGCGATATCGGCAATGGCGTAGAGGAGCTATAAATTACGTAAAGCTATTATCGCTGGATCAGGAGAGGAGAGGTTCATATGGCAATTTTGGTTACTGGCGGGGCGGGTTATATCGGTTCGCATACCGTGGCCGAGCTGTTGGCAAGAAACGAAGAGGTGGTCGTCGTCGATAATCTGCAGCAAGGGCATCGTGAGGCGGTGCTCGGCGGCAAGCTGTACGTCGGCGATTTGCGCGATGCCGATTTCATGGATACCGTGTTCAAGGAAAACGAGATTGAAGCTGTGATCCATTTTGCGGCCAACTCGCTGGTCGGCGAGAGTATGCAAAATCCGGGGAAATATTATCATAACAATGTGTACGGTACGTTATGTTTGCTGGAGAAGATGAACGAGTACGGCGTGAAGAAAATCGTTTTCTCTTCCACGGCCGCAACCTACGGCGAACCGGAACAAGTGCCGATTGTGGAGAGCGACCGCACGCTGCCGACGAACGCATACGGCGAAACGAAGCTGGCGATGGAAAAAATGATGCGCTGGTTCGACACCGCCCATGGCATCAAATATGTGTCGCTGCGCTATTTCAATGCCGCGGGCGCCCATGAAAGCGGGCGGATCGGGGAAGATCATTCGCCGGAGACGCACTTGATTCCGATTATTTTGCAGGTTGCATTGGGCCAAAGAGAGCACATCTCGATTTTCGGCGAAGATTACGCGACGCCGGACGGCACCTGCATCCGCGATTACATTCATGTTACCGATCTGGCCGACGCCCATATTCTCGCGGTCGAGAAGCTGCGTAAGGGCGGCGACAGCAGTATCTACAATCTGGGCAACGGCAAGGGCTTCTCCGTGAAAGAAGTGGTCGAGATCGCCCGTCAGGTGACCGGGCACCCGATTCCAGCGGTCGTTCAAGAGCGCCGCGCCGGCGACCCGGCCGTGCTGATCGCATCCTCAGCCCGGACTCAGGCGGAGCTTGGCTGGAAGCCGCAGCGGGACAGTCTGGAACATATTATTAATTCGGCATGGACTTGGCACAAAAATCATCCGAACGGATATGCGAAGTAAACCGGCTTATGGGGAAAAGGAGGACATAGCTATGAAGGAAGCTACCGGGAGCCATCCGGCGTCGGATGCAGCTAAAGAAGCCGCACGGCTGGCTGTGGAGCAGCTGCTGGCATTCGGCGTTCGGCGCAAGCTGCTGGAGCCGCTCGATTGCTTCGCTGCGCGCAACGCTTTGCTGGAACTGCTGCAGCTTGGCGAGCCCTACGCGGGCGGCGAGGTTAAGGAGACGGACGCGGACAGTCCGGCAGAGCTGCTGGAGCTGCTGCTGGATTATGCGGCGGCGGCCGGCATTCTGGAGGACGACAACACGACGCTCCGGGATTTGCTGGACGCCAAAATGATGGGCTGTCTGATGCCGCGGCCGTCCGAGGTGGCCTCCCGCTTTTGGAGCACGGCGAAGCGGGACAGCGTGGAGCGGGCGACGGGCGAGTTTTACCGGATGTGCATCGATTCCAACTATATTCGGATGGACCGGATCGCCAAAAACCAGTATTGGCTCGCCTCGACCGAATACGGCGATTTGGAGATTACCGTCAATTTGTCGAAGCCGGAGAAAGACCCTAAGGAAATTGCGCTGCTTAAATCAGCGCCGCAAAGCCATTATCCGAAATGCTTGCTGTGTATCGAGAACATGGGCTATGCGGGGAGACTGAACCATCCGGCCAGGCAGAATCTGCGGGTCATTCCGTTGGAACTGGACGGCGAGCCGTGGTATTTTCAGTATTCTCCTTATGTGTATTACAACGAGCACAGCATTATTTTCGACCGCGAACACCGCCCGATGAAGACATCCCGGCAAACGTTCTACCGTCTGCTTGATTTCATCGATCAGTTTCCGCATTATTTTATCGGCTCGAACGCCGATCTTCCGATTGTCGGCGGATCGATTCTGAATCACGATCATTTCCAGGGGGGACGCCACTGCTTCCCGATGGAAAAAGCGCCCGTTGAGGGCAGCCTGACCCATCCCGGCTTCCCGAATGTGAAGCTCGGGATTGTCAAGTGGCCGATGTCGGTCATCCGTATGTCGGGACATAATAAGCTGCAGCTGCTCAAGCTGGCGGAGACGATTCTGACCGCTTGGCAGGCGTACAGCGATCCCGAGCATGATATTTATGCTTATACGGAGCAGGACGGGGCCAAAGCGCCGCATAATACGATTACGCCGATTGCGCGCAGCAATGCGTCGGGCGAGTACGAGCTGGATCTTGTGCTCCGCAATAACAGGACGAGCGACGAGCATCCCGACGGCATTTTCCACCCGCATCGGAACCTGCATCATATTAAGAAAGAAAACATCGGCTTGATCGAAGTTATGGGGCTGGCTGTTCTGCCGGGCCGTCTGAAAGACGAGATGGAGCTTTTAGCCCAAGTGCTGACAGGTTCCCTCCCCTTGGACGGGGCAATAACTTCGAATCCGGAGCATCCGCTGCACAAGCACCTGAGCTGGATTGACGAGCTGATTGCCGCGCACGGCAACCGGCTTGCACCTGAAGCGGCCCAATCCTTGCTGCAAACCGCGATAGGGGAGAAATTCTCCGATGTATTGCGGGATGCGGGGGTTTATAAACGTACGGAAAAAGGACGCGAAGGTTTCCTGACATTTATACGAACGTTCGGTTTTCAATAAGATTGATGCGTTATTTGCCGACCTATCCTCAGCGGGATGGGTCTTTTTTTCTGCAATTTAAGATTATATGATAAATTTAATGCGATAAATAGGAAATTTATCTCACATCAAAACGGAGTTTGTGTTATAGTATTTTACATATCTGTAACATGTGCAACGGGACGGGGGAGAGATATATGTTTGATTGGTTAGGGTTCAGAAAGGGGCTTCCTCTCTGGTGGTCTTACCGGCTAAATCGCGGCATAAAAGAGGATGTCGAAGATATATTCGAGGGGATTGCCAACACCCGGATGGAGCTGCTCAGAGGCTGGGCAAATGAGTATTGGTCCCATCTCGACCGGCTGTTTACCCAGATGGCGGCCGAAGGAATATGGAGCGCCGGCGGCTTGCAAGAGAGCGGAATCGAGATGGCAGGCAAGCTGTTTGCGGCCGTTCGGAACCGGGCTGCGGATTTCTCGGAGCTGTTCTTGCTGGATGAACAATCCAACGTCATATTTTCCTCCTATCCGCGTCATATAGGAACAAGTTACAAGGGGAGCGGGCTGCTGTCGAAAGGTCTGGAATATGCAAAGGTCGGGAGAAAATGTTTGTTCGGCCCCTACGCCGATCCGCTAACGCTGGAAATAGGGCCGACGACCTCGGCTTTTCACGATAAAATGACGCTGCTCTACATCGTGCCGCTCATCTCCGAAGGGCAGTGGAAGGGTGCGCTCTGCGGCAGAGTGCCGAACGACGTGATCGGCGATTTGATTCAGCGCGAATCCGGGCATGTGTACCCCGATTCCGGGGATAATTATATTTTCATGGCGCGGGCGGGGCTGAACGCCCATATTGCTCCGGGAACGGCGCTGTCGCGCAGCCGGTTCGAAGACCGTACGTTTACGCACGGGGAAAATTTGAAGGACGGCGTCGCCACCGATTGGGGCGTCGTTGCCGTGAAGGAGCATACGGAGCTGGAGCTCGTATTCACCGATCCTGCGACAGGCATGCTGCATCCCGGCGTCGCCGATACGATTGCGAATGGCAGCAATCTATTCGTCGCGTTCCCCGGTTACTCCGACTACCGCCACATTCCCGTGATCGGGAAGGGCGTAACGTTCCAGCTCCCGCATTGTCCGGACGTATGGGGCATGATGTGCGAGGGCGATCTCGAGGAGGTGTACCGCGTCCGCGGCATCGGCTGGAAGCTGACCAAGCTGCAGCTGCCGCTGATCGCAATATTCGCCGTATTGTCGGGCGTATTGATTTATTTGGCGGCGGGCAAGCCGCTTCTCTCCCCGGCTGCGCTGGCCTGCGGGTTCGGAGCGCTTCAACTGCTGTGCGGCCTGATCGTCGCCCGGACGGTTCATAAGCGGGGTACGCAGAAAATCGTCGGCAGCCTGCATGCGATCAACCGTTTTATCCGCATCAATGCCGAAGGCAAAGGCGACCTCACCCAGCGGCTCGATGTGACGCGGTTCGACAAGGACGAGACGCGCGAGCTGGCCAAATGGATCAATAATATGATCGATTCGCTGGAAGGGATCATGCTGCAGGTGAAGCAGGCGGCTTCGGACGTGCTGGACAACCAGCGGCAGCTGAGCGTTTCTACGGACAGCACCGCCGGCTCCACGGAGCGGATGAGCGGCAAGATTCACGATATGATCCGCAGCATCCGCAGTCAGCTGAAGGATATCGACGTCGCCAAGGACGCGGTCGAAGACATGCAGACGAAGCTGCGTATGATGGAAGACCGAGCGTCCGAGCAAATTGCCGTCGCTCAATCGGAGGTTGAGCGCATCGGCGGGAAAATGCAGCAAATTTCCGTCAAGGTTGCCGAAACGAACCGGACGATTTTGACGTTTATGGAGACGACGCAGCAGATCAAGAACGTTTTGCAGGTGATCGAAGAAATTTCGAATCAGACGAATCTGCTGTCCTTGAACGCATCGATTGAAGCGGCACGGGTAGGAGAGCATGGCAAAGGCTTCGCCGTTGTAGCCGGTGAAATTCGCAAGCTGGCCGATATAACCCGCAAATCGACGGAGGAAATTCACGGCACGGTGCAGCAGATTTACCAAAATGCCCAAGAGGCGTTCTCTTCGATGGAGGAGGGAACTCAGGTCGTCCAGGAAGGCACGCAGCTGGCCGCCGCGGCATCGGGGATTTTGAATGCGGCCGCCGTTGACTCGCAAAAAACGCAGGTGGTCGATGAAGTTGTCGGTTTGATGGAGAAGATCGCTGCGGTCAGTATGGAAAACCGCAAAATATCGACCGAGGTGGAAGGCAAGGTGCAGGAGCTTCTGTTGGATACCGTCAATGCCCGTCATACGTCACAGCATGTTGAAGCGATCAGCGGTTTTTTGCAGCAGCTTGTGAACCAATTCCGGCTTCGGGAGGCGCGGAGAAGATAATCGCCGCAGAGCGGATGCGGGATACGGCAAGCGGAAGTCCTCGGCATAGGCGCGCCGGTAAGGCGCGGCTGTATGCAGCCCCATCCCGCATCGGAGACCGGCACGCAAAGAAGACGCCCCCAAACCGCCCGATCAACGGCGGAGGCGTCTTTGCTGCTTGTTTAGGAAATGATGCGCAGCCATATCCTGTGGAAATCCGGGGGCACCCCCGAAAGGAATGTCTACCCATAGAACGATCCCAGAGGAAGGGGTAGACGCCGATCCAGCTTAGGCTGGATGCGGACGGAATAGGCTTCAGAGCATCACGTCACTTTTTGGGGATTTGTTCCGTTTCGTCACGGCGCACAGCATGGTCTGTGGGATGAACCGGCCGCTTGCTTGCTTTCACCGTTTGTAGCCGCCCGAGCGTCAGCTGAATCGTCGGCCGAGGGCGGCCCGCTCAGCACCGTTCCGCTGCAGCCGGAGCAGCGGCAGGACGGCGGGGCTGCCCGGTCAAGCCTGCCGCCCCCATTGTTCGGCGTAGATCAGGGGCTCCAGCTGCCGTCTCTTTTCCCAATTCGACGATTCCAGAATCGGTATGTCCGGATAATGGTCGGTGTAGCCGACGGAGAGCAGCGCAATCGGATCGATGTGCGGCGGTATGCCCAGAATGTCGCGGACATCGTTTTTCTTATAAAAGCTGACCCAGCCCATGGCAAGTCCCTCTGCGCAGGCGGCCAGCCACATGTTTTGAATGGCGCAGGCCGTTGACATCATATCCGTCTCCGGAATGGAATTGCGCCCGAGCACATGTGAGCCGCCCCGGGTCGGGTCGCAGGTGACGCAAACGGTCAGCGGCGCTTGTTCGATTCCCTCGATCTTCAAGGACATGAACCGGGTCTCGCGCTCTCCCTCATAGTGAATGGCGAGCGCCCGTCTTTCTTTGTCGGCCGCCCAAGCCAGCCGTTTCTTCACGTCCGCCGATTGCACAAGGATAAAATTCCAGGGCTGCATGAAGCCTACGGACGGGGCGTGATGAGCGGCGTCCAGCAGCTTCAGGATCGTATCCGGAGCGACGGGATCGGGCCGGAATGTACGTATATCTCTGCGGGTGTAGATGGCTTTGTAGACGGCTTCTTTTTCCTCTTGGCTGAAATGCGGCATAGGAAGCACCCCTTTCTTGCAGCTATACAAGTACCATATCATATGCAGCCGCTCCCGCAAAAGGGGAAGGCGCTTACAATGTATGGTACGCCTTTTATGCAAAAAACCGCCGGAACATGCTCCGGCGGTTAACGATAGCAGGCCGTTCTATTGCGGATCGGACTGAGCCTTGCGTTTGAGTTCGATTCGGATCGTATCCTGGCCGCGGGTGATTTCATTGACCTCCATGCCTTTCCTTTTCAAGGAAGAGGTGATCAAGGCTTCGTCCTGCTTCGGAAACACGTAGGACGGATAGCTGTCCGTATGATACAGCAGCTGCTCGGCAACCTGAAGCAGCTTCTCCATGGAGAACGGCTTCCGCAAAAATTTCTCGATGTCCTTCTCATGGTAGTTCAGAGGAGGCTCAAGCGCGGTGGAGACGATGACCGGGGTCCGGAACGTCACCGGATGGTCGTACAGCGCGGCCATGAAATCCCAGCCGCTCTTCGTCCCCTCCAGCAGGATATCGACGATGCACAACCGGGGAGGATGCGTCCGTATATGCCGCAGCGCTACGATGCCTTCCTCTGCCGAACGCAAATGTACGGTCGGGATGTCCAGCTTGCCGAGAGCGACTTGGATAAGCTTGGCCAAGTTCTCGTCGTCTTCCAGTACGATGATGCTGCCGTCCGCATGAGGCACCGTGTAGCTGTCCAGCTCGACGGAGAAGGTCGTGCCTTCGCCCATGACCGAGTCGAAGGAAATAGCCCCTTGATGCGCGTCGACAATTTCCTTGACGATGGCCAGCCCCAGACCGGTGCCGCCGATCTGCCGCCGGTCCGAATTGTCGACCCGGTAAAACTTGGAGAACAGCTTGCCTCGGGACTCTTCGGGAATACCGAGGCCGTAGTCGGTCACGAGCAGCTTGATGCGCTCATTCTCCTGCCGGACGGCGATATCTACGCGATCGGCCTGCGGAGAATATTTGATCGCGTTGCTGAGCAGATTGTGGACGATCTGCTTGAGGCGGTCGCTGTCGGCGCGAACCCAAACTTCCGCATCGGGAGCGTCGACGAGGATCGCGTGGCTGTGCTTTTCCTTCCATTGGTCCGCCACATCCCGGACTACTCCGGCCAAATCGACCGGGGTAAAGTGATAAACCTGCTTCCCGGATTCCATCCGCTGCAGATCGAGAAAGTCGTTGATCAGCGTGGACAGGCGGTGGGCTTCTTTGTAGATCGTCTCCAAATACCGCTGCTGCTTGTCGGCAGTCAGCTTGCGGTGCAGCAAAATCTCGATAAAGCCGAGTACGCTGGCCAGCGGGGTGCGCAGCTCATGGGAGACGATGCTGATGAATTCGTTCTTCATCTCGTCAACCTTCTCTTCTTCCGTACGGTCTCGGAATACGAAGAGGTAGCCTTGCTCCTGCCGGTTTTTCTTATCGCCCACCAGGGTGGCGTACAGCTCGATATAGCGGTGCTCCTCCCCGCCGGTCAAGACGAACCGTTCGGTCAGCTTGTCCAGAGAGCCTTCGAGAAGTCCTTCAATAGCTGTTCGCACAGGAGAGAAGGAAGGGGTGTGCGATTCGATGTCTTTGCTTAATTGCACCCAGTTTTCTCCGATGCGGCGGTTCAGGGCGAAATAGCTTTCCATGCGATGATTGGCGAACATCAGCGTGCCGTAGGCGTCGCACATCATCATGCCCTCGTGCGTCGATTCCAGTATGTTTTCGATCAAATCGCGCTGCTCCTCAATAAGCAGCTTCTCTTGGAGCAGCTGCTCATTCAACTGCTCCAATCTTGCCGCCTGGCGGCTGCGCTCCTCGTTCATCAGCTGGGCGAGGAAGGCGAGTCCGAATTGGCGGACCAATCCTTTGCCGGCGCGCAGGGTCTGCTCGCTGTGGGAGGACAAGTACCCGGTCAGCAGCAAAAAGCCGATCACTTCCTGATGATCGTCGAACAAAGGATGGTACTGGTCGAGCGCATAAGTCATCGATTGGTGGACGCCGACTTCCTCGGCGGACAGCTCCCTGCGCAGATCGATCTGCGTCCGTTCGCGGAATACGCGAAGCGCGGGGCCGAACAACTGCTGCTCAATGCGGGAGGGAAGCTGCTTCGGATATCCTACCGCATATAAAATGTCGTAGGCAGGCTGGCTGCGGCCCGAATCATGCGTCTGGCGATCGGGCGATTTCACGACCAGCAGGGCAGCGTCCATCTGCAGCAGCTGGAGCAGGTCCGGTATCGACGAGTCGAGAAATTGGCCCATATTCAGCGCCCCGGTCAGCTTCTCTTGGTACGTGCTGATCGTCTCCAGCTCCTGCTCCCGTTGGGACAGCTTCTCCAGCGTCTGCTCCTGCTCTTCCTGCTGGGCAATGATCTCTTCATTTTGCGCTTCCAGGCTTTCCGCCATGTAGCGATACGTTTCTTCGCTTCTGCGCAAAGCGGTTTCCGCCCGATCGGCCCGCTTGAAGACAAACGCACAGCAAATGCCGATAATGATCGCGATAGCTCCGCCGCCGGCGATGATGATCCGCGTATAGTGGCCCGTTTTCTGCGCATGGCTGTAGACATCGGTGCCGATCGAGTCGATCTCGGTGCGCAGCTTCACATGAAGCTGGCGGAAGCGGTCCATCAGCTGTCTGCCGCTATTCACCCGGCTCAGCACCTCATCGGTCTTGCCCCCGCGGACTAAGGCGATCTGGGATTCGTAATAATCCTGGAGCTTATGAATTTGCGGGACGATATCTCCCTCCATCAAGCTTTTTAGGGAGGGGTAATGACTTTCGTATCGGGCTATCGCTTCCAGGTCCTGGACGAGCTGCGCTTTACCTTGGTTGTAGGGCTCCAAATATTTCTCTTCATGTGTGACCTCAAAGCCTCGAACCCCGGTCTCCTGATTGATCATGTCGCCCAATATATTTTCCGCGACGGAGGAAAGAGGGATCGTTTCCTTCACGAAGCTGTCCAGCTCGGCTTCCATATTCGTGGATGCGACAAAGCTGGAAATGCTGATGCAGGCGAGCAGGAAGATAATGAGGATGACATAAAGCAAGGACACGTTGGATCGGGTAACGTTCATACAACACCGCCTAAATGATTTGAAAAAGCATGTCTTGCGTCTTGCCGCCGGTTGGGCGGCGCAAGGCCGTTGCCGGATGATGACGATGTAACGTATTCGACAAAGCTTCGACAAAATCCTTTCGTTTCCAATGCGTTGTGGGCAGCTCGCCTGCTGCGGCTTGATACATAATGAATTGCCAGTCGGACGATTGTCACTTACAATAAGGAATATGTTAGAAAATGTATCACGAAACTGACGTGTGGGCTTGTAGGAGGGCAAACATCATGTTAAGCGGGTATCGGATGCCGCAGGATGAACAGTTGGTTCCTTATTTTCAACCGATCCTATCGCTGCAAACCCAAAAAATTACGGCTTACGAAGCATTGGGGAGGATGGTAGATGAAGGGGGCGTGCGGAGCCTAGGCCCGTTTTTCCAAAACGATGTCATTACGGATGAACAGCATCTTCATGTCGACCGCATTTTGCGGGAAAAGGCGATTGCCCGGATGGCCCGGGCCGGTTCAGGTGCCATGTTGTTTCTGAACTTGAAGCCTTCCTGGATCTACAGGATGTATAAGGCGACGGGCGAACTTCCGACGCTGCAGTTTATCGAGAAGCACGGTCTGGACCCGTCCCGGGTCGTCATCGAGGTAACCGAAGAGGAATTTCACGGCCGATTGGACGAGCTGTCGTCCGTCGTCGACGTCTACCGCCGTCATGGCTGTCTGGTTGCTATAGACGACATCGGAAGCGGGTACAGCAACTATGACAGAATCGCTTCCATTCAGCCGAATATTTTGAAAATCGATTTGAAGCTGCTCAAAAAAAGCGCTATGCATGACGGCTACAAGGCGCTGCTCAATTCGTTTTCCATTTTATCGTCCCAGATGGGTTCTTCATTATTGATCGAGGGCGTGGAGACGAAGCGGGATTTGTACCATTCGCTGAGGGCGGGGGCGAGGTACGTGCAAGGTTTCCTGTTCTCCGAAGCGGGCCCTTGCCTGCAGCAAGAGGACGCGTACGAAAGCTTGTTGAAGGAGGAGCTTCGGAGATATACGGAACAGGAAATTGCCCGTTACCGGGAGCTGTTCTCTGTGCAGAACGGCCTGAGCGGGTTGGTCAGGCCGGATGCGCAGATCGCCTCGGCGGAAGAGGCGGATGCGATGATCGAGAGCTTGCTGCCGGGCATCGAACTGAATGTCGTACGAATTTATATTTGCCGCGATGACGGATGTCAGGTTTCCTCCAACTATGTCCGCGATGCGATCGGGGAATGGGAGAAGGATGCCCGCTATCGGGGCTCCAATTGGATATGGCGTCCTTATTTCATCCCGAACATGCTGCGTATGAGCCATCAGAGGCAAGGCATGCTGTCGCAGGAATATACCGATCTGGACACCTCCAGGCCGATGCAGACGTACTCGTGCCCGATCGGAGACACCCATTATTTGTTTCTCGATCTGCAGGCCTAGCCTGCTGCCGGAGTATGCCGCTACATCTCGACCCAGTCGTTGCGCAGGGCAAACAGCTCTTTCAAATCGTCGGTAGACAGTTCGGTGATCCACTGCTCGCCGTTGCCGACGATTTGTTGGCTTAAGCCCTGCTTCTTCTCGATCATTTCATCGATTCGCTCTTCCAGCGTTCCAAGAGTCACGAACTTGTGAACCTGCACGTGGCGCGTCTGTCCGATCCGGAACGCGCGGTCCGTGGCCTGGTTCTCAACGGCCGGATTCCACCACCGGTCGAAGTGAAAGACGTGATTGGCCGCCGTCAAATTCAGCCCCGTCCCGCCGGCTTTGAGCGACAGCAGGAATATAGCCGGCTGCTGCTCCGCAGGCTGCGCATCGTCCTGGAACTCGGCGATCATGCGATCCCGCGCCGCCTTCGGAGTGCCTCCGTGAAGGAATAGCGCGCGGGAGGCGAGCTCCTGTTCCAGAATGCGCTGCAGCATGTGGCCGGTCTCCACGAATTGGGTGAAGATCAGGCATTTATCGCCTTCCTGCCGCAGCTCCTGCACCATCTCCAGCAGCCGCTCGACTTTGTTGGAACGCTGCTGCCACGGAGCTCCCGCCGGCTCCTTGAGCATCAAGGACGGGTGGTTGCATATTTGCTTAAGCTTCGTCAGCGCGGCCAGAATTAATCCCCGCCGTTCCATCGGGCTCAGGCTGTCCAGCCTGTCGAACATCTCTTTGATGTAATTTTCGTACAGCGTTCCCTGTTCGGCCGTGAGCGAAACAAAGGTTTTGTATTCGTATTTATCCGGAAGGTCGAGCTGAATGGCCGGGTCTTTCTTGACTCGCCGCAGCAGAAACGGGCGAATAAGCCGCTGCACTTTGGAGACGAGTTCCGGATCGTTCGAGCGCTCGATGGCCCCGACGTAACGATGCGTAAACTCGCGCAGCGTTCCGAGGTAACCCGGGTTCAGAAAATCGAAGATCGACCACAGCTCGGTCAGCCGATTCTCGATCGGCGTGCCGGTCATCGCGATCCGGTGCCGGCTCTTCAAGCTGCGTATCGAGGTCGCCTGCTTGGTATAAGCGTTTTTAATATTTTGCGCTTCGTCCAGGCAAATGGAGCTCCATTCGAGCTGAGTCAGCTCCGTTTCGTCCAGATGGGAAAGCGTATAGGTGGTCAGCACCAGATCATAGCCTTCGCAGCGCGACTTGAACGCTTCGCCTTTGGCCCGGCCCGGTCCGTAATGAAGATGGACGTTGAGCTCGGGGGCGAACCGCTGGAGCTCCTTTTGCCAGTTGCCGAGAACGGAGGTCGGGCAGATGAGCAGCGACGGCGCCGTTTCGGCTCCGGCTTCGGAAGCCCCGCCGGCGCGCTGCAGCTCCCGCAGATGAAGCAGATAGGTAATCATCTGAATCGTTTTGCCGAGGCCCATATCGTCGGCCAAACAGCCCCCCAGGCCGCAGCGGCGCAGGAACAGCAGCCAGGAGATGCCCTCGACCTGATAAGGCCGCAGGGTGCCTCTGAAGGATGCGGGCGGCTCCACCAGCGGCGGGCGCTTGGCATGATTGAGCAGGTCTACCATCTCCTGCAGCTGTTCGTTCAGCTCGACTTCCATCTGCAGCGAGCGCTGGAAGCCGAACTCTTCCTCGCCTTCGGAGGAGCCGAGCAGATGCAGCTCCAGCACGTCGCGCAGCGAGAGGCCCTGCTTCTTCTGCACTTGCTTCATGACCTGCTGCAGCTGCAGCAGGTGGGCGGGGTCGAGCTGAACCCATTGGCCGCGGATTTGCACCAGCTTGCGGTTTTCCTCCAGCAGAGCGCGGAATTCCTCTTCTGTCAGCTCGATATCTCCGAGCGCGATTTTCCAATCGAACTGCATCAGCTGCTCCAGCCCGAACATCGATTGCGGTCCGGAGCCGACGGACGATTTGATCTTCGCCTTCAGCCGCGGCCGCCAGCGGCGGATGCGCTCCCACCAGGCGGGCAGGAAGACCGAATAGCCCGCCTCCATCAGGCGCAGGCTGCCGTCGGTCAGCAGCTGCCAAGCCTCGTCCTGCGTCAGCTCGCGGCGCAGCGTGCCGGGCTCTTCCGCTTGCTCGAGCCAAGGCAGGATGCGCCGCCACTTGGCGAGGTCGCGAGCCGCGCGGGCGAGCTCGGGCTGCCACGCCTCCGGCAGCCCGCTGAGCGGCTCCGCCGCGGCCTGGCCGCCGCCGGGCCCGCCCGGGGCAGCGGTCGCGTCTGCCGCTG